>NZ_CP080507.1:1801732-3060965 GCF_019464535.1 Horticoccus luteus
CGCGCGGAGCGGCGTCGAGGTGGTCGTGCTGGAAAAGCATGCGGACTTTCTCCGCGATTTTCGTGGTGACACGATTCATCCCTCGACGATGGAGGTGATGCACGAACTCGGGTGGCTGGAGGCGTTTCTTCAGCGGCCGCACGAACGGGTCGAGCAACTGACGGGATTTATCGAAGGCGAGGCGGTGCCAATAGCGGACTTCACGCATCTGCCGGTGCAGGCGCCTTACATCGCGTTGATGCCGCAATGGGATTTCCTGAATTTCGTCATGGAGCAAGGGAAGCGTTTCCCGGGCTTTCAGGTGCGGATGGAAGCCGAAGTGGACGACGTGATTCGTGAAGGCGGTCGGATTGCAGGCGTGACGGCGAAGACGCCGCAGGGGCGCCTGGAGGTGCGTTCGCAATTGACGATTGGTGCGGATGGCCGCGGTTCGACCGCGCGCGCGCGCGCCGGATTGACGAGCGATGATCTCGGCGCGCCGATGGATGTGCTGTGGTTTCGGCTGCCGCGGCGCGAGGGCGATCCGGCGCAGGTGCTGGGTCGATTCAGCCGCGGGCGCATCATGGTGATGCTCGATCGCGGCGCGTATTGGCAATGCGGCTTCGTCATCAGCAAGGACGGCAACGAACGGGTGCGAGCGCGCGGGTTGGACGCGTTTCGCCGCGACCTCGACGTTCTGGTGCCGTGGATCGCGGATCGCACAGGGACGTTGCAGGATTGGGACCAGGTGAAGCTGCTCACCGTGAAGGTGGACCGGCTGCGACGCTGGCATGTGCCCGGTCTGCTATGCATCGGCGATGCGGCGCATGCGATGTCGCCGGTGGGCGGCGTGGGCATCAACCTCGCGATTCAAGATGCAGTGGCGGCGGCGAACGTGCTGGCGCCGGCTTTTCGGCGCGGCATGCCGACCGAAAGGGACCTCGCTGCGGTGCAACGGCGACGGAGTTGGCCGACGCGCGCGACCCAATGGCTGCAAGTGCGCATCCAAAACCGCGTCATCGCGCAGACGTTGCGCGACAGTGGGGCGATGAAGATGCCGTGGGTGTTGCGCCAGTTTCAGCGGCATCCGTGGTTGCGGCGGGGGCCGGCGCGCGTGATCGGCCTCGGCATTCGGCCGGAGCATGTGTGGTGAACGGCAGAAGGTGCGCGCCGCGGCGTCCCGAGCGCAGCGCCCGAGCTAAAGAGGAGTGGCGGAGGAGCGACGAAGGATGCAGTGCGGACTTGCGACAGGGGGAGAACAGCGCTCATTCGCGGAGAGTTCTCTTCGCCTGCGTCATCCCCGCTGCCCGCGTTTTTATTTATGCGTTTCTCATACTGCCTGCTGCTCCCAATCGCCACGACTGTTGCCACGTTCACCTTAAACGGTGCTGAAGCACCCGGCGGGGGAGTTGCCGGAGACGCGGCGCGCGGCCGCATTCTTTTTCAGCAAAATTGCGCGCTGTGTCACGCCACGGGCCGCGAGGCGAGCGGCGGCGGGCAAGGGCCATCGCTGGCCGGTGTGATGGGTCGGCGGGCGGCGGCGGGAGCGGATTTTACGTTCACTCCGGCGTTGGTGCATTCGGGCCTGGTGTGGACCCCCGCGACGCTCGATCAATTTCTCGCGAACCCGGGTGAGCGAGTGCCGGGGACGGCGATGGCGGTGGCGACCACGAGCGCGGCGGACCGGCGCGACTTGATCGCGTTTCTCGCGACGCTGCAGCCGGCGACGCCGCGCAACGCAACCGACGAAGCGGCGACGCAGAAGAAAGTTCGCACGCCAGGCGATTGGGAAAATGATGCGCCGGGCGTGAAACACCGCATCGAGATCGCGCAGTTGCCGAAGCCTTACATGACAGAGTCGGCAGGCAATGGACCGAAGCTGTTGCCACGACCCGCGGGTGCGCAGCTGGCGGTGCCGGCGGGATTCAAAGTGTCGCTGTTCGCCTCGGGTTTGTCGGGGCCGCGTCTGCTGCGCACCGCCCCGAATGGCGATGTGTTCATCGCCGAAACGCGACAGGGCCGGATCCGGGTTTTGCGAGCAGGTGATGGAAAGGAGTCACCGGCAGAGAATACGATTTTCGCGAGCGGGTTGCACGGGCCGTTTGGCATCGCGTTCTATCCGACGAAGGAACCGCGATGGGTTTACGTTGGCCTGCTCAACTCCGTGGTGCGGTTCCCTTATCACGCCGGGGATCAGGTGGCGGCCGGTCCGGCGGAAACGATCATCGAGAAACTCGCTGACTCCACGGGCGGCCATACGACACGCGATGTGGCGTTTTCGATGGATGATCGGCGGATGTTCGTCTCGGTGGGTTCGGGTTCAAATGTCGCCGAGCGCATGCCCGTGAAGACGGCGGAAGAAGTGCGGGCGTGGGAAAAGGGGCACGCGCATGGGTCGGCGTGGGGCAGCGAAGCGAATCGCGCCTTGGTGCTCGCGGCGGATCCGGACGGACGCAATGTGACGGTTTTCGCGACGGGTATTCGCAATGCGGTCGGCCTCGCGGTGCAGCCGCGCACGGGACTTTTATGGGCGTCGACGAACGAACGCGACGGACTCGGCGACGATCTGGTGCCGGACTATCTGACGCACGTGCAGGAGGGTGGTTATTATGGTTGGCCGTGGTTCTATCTGGGCAACCACGAGGATCCGCGCCACGCGGGTGAACGCCCGGACCTCGCGGGTGCGGCCATCATCCCGGATGTGCTGGTGCAGGCGCATTCGGCGACGCTGCAGATGACGTTCTATCCTCTCGAGGCGACGGGTCCGGCGGCATTTCCTGCGGAGTATCGCGGCAATATTTTCGCGGCGTTGCACGGCTCGTGGAATCGCCATGGGCGGACGGGCAGCAAAGTGATTCGGGTGCGCCTCGGCGCGGGCACGACGCCGGGCGACTATGAGGATTTTCTCACGGGCTTCGTGATCGACGACCAACATGTGTGGGGCCGGCCGGTGGGCGTAACGGTGGCGCACGACGGCGCGCTGCTCGTGACCGACGATGCGGCGGGCACGATCTGGCGCATCGCCTACGTCGGACAGCAGAGGTGAGCGGGCGGTCGGACGAGAAGAGGGCGGAGCGCGGAAAGGCGTGACGCCCGCAGGAGAAGGTATTGGGTCGCACGATGGGCAAGGGATTTTCGCCGGACGAAGAGGCGCTCTATTTCAAAACGGGAGAGGCGGTGCGGAAGCGTTTGCAGGCGACGCCGGAGCCTGAACGCGCGCTCGCGATCCTCGCGGTGGCGCAGGACCGGTTTGCGCGGGCATTCGATCAGGCACCGGCGAAGGCCAGGGCGCGCATCGCCTGCCACGCCGGGTGCGACACGTGCTGCCATGAAGATGTGGCGGTGCAGGCCCACGAGGTGCTGATCGCAGCGGAATACGCGCAGCGGAATTTCACAGCCGCAGCGCTGGAGGCGGTGATCGCTCGGGCAGCGACCCATCGCGCCGCACACGCTGCGCGCAGAGAAGGCGGACCGTTGCCGCGCACACCCTGTCCCCTGTTGCACGAGGGTAATTGCTCCGTGTATCCCGCGCGCCCCGAGGCGTGTCGGGCGCACCACAGTCACAGCGTGGCGGCGTGCAAAACCAATCTCGCGGCGGGCGCGCCAGTGATCGACGTGGCGGTGGCGGGAGTGCGCGGCCGGATGTTTGCGGTGATGCTCGCGATCGACCAAGCGGCGGAAGACGAAGGTTTCGACGATCAGGCGTATGACCTCGGCTCGGCGTTGCACGAGGCATTGACCAACAGCTTGTGTGCCGTGCGGTGGCAGCGGCACGAAGCGGCGTTTCCAGCCGACTGTCGCGAATTCTAAGCGTGGACGCCGGCGCGGCTCACCCGAAGGACACGAGTCCGCTTCACAGGCGGTGCCTACCCGCGGCGCCGTTCATGAAAAGTTGGTAAATCTGCAACGCTTCGGCCGTCGCACGCTCTGCGCGCAAACAGCATGAGCAGCGGCGACGAGAGCTGCGCGACAGGCGCCAATGAGGCGAACGCGCACTCGCGGGCAGGCCGTGGAAGGGAGGCGCCGAAGCGAAAGACCGAGACGGCCTGCGGTGGGTATTTCGCGACGCGATACGGCGGCGATTCGAGGACCCTCCTTCGCTCATTGCGGGCAGCGTTTCTGCTCGTCACAGGAAAGACCGAATGGCACCGATGGAGCTGCGGGCGTGGCGGTGAAGCTGCGGGCCGCGATTGTATTTCCGATCCTTACTCCCCGCTTCCCTATGAAATCCTGGTCCATTGCCCAACGTCTCTTCGCTCTCGTGGGTTTTGTGCTGCTGCTCGTCATCGCTGGCGTGCTGGTCTTATTGCGCGCCGATCGTCACGGGGTGACGGCAGGTGACCAGCGCGATGCGGTGCGGAGCACGGCGGCGGCACTTCACTACACGATGCTGACGGCGAGCGATGCGATGCGCGGTGTGTTGCTCGAGCCGGGCAATCAGATCGAACGGCAACGCAAGGTGTCATCGGACGAGGATTTCGACCGGCTTGCCGCCGCCATGCGCACGATGCTGGCGGATCTGCCGGAGCTGCAGTCCATCTTCGCGACCATTGTGGACTCCGATCAGAAGAAGCTGAACGTGGACGAGGATCGCATTCTTGAGCTGGCGGGAAAGGATCAAGCGGCGGCGTTGGCGTTCTTCAACAGCACCTACCTGCCTGATCGAAAAATCCAAGACAGCCTCATCGCAAATTTTCTGGAGAAAGTTGATGCGACCACGGCGGCGATGGTCGACCGCGCGATTGCGGAACGGAGGATCGCGGTGGGCGTGCTGGCGGCCTTGTGCCTGCTGGCGCTGGTGGGCGGGATCATTTTTGCGCGGGCTTTGGCGAAGCCGCTGATCGCGCTCACGCAGTCGACCGTGCTCATGGCGAAGGGCGACCTGACGGTGGCATTGCCGACGCACGAAGGCAGCGATGAGATCGCTCAGCTGACGGCGTCGTTCGAGCAACTGGTGAATGCGTTGCGGGCGTTTGTCACCGACGTGCAGCATTCGGGCGTGCTCGTCTCGACCTCCATCACGGAGATCGCGGCGACCGCCAAACAGCAGCAGGCGACGGCGAACGAAGTCGCGGCAACGACGACCGAAATCGGTGCGACCGCGAAAGAAATCTCCGCCACGGGCCGCGATCTCGCGCAGACTGTCACGCATGTGAACGAGAGCGCGCAGCAAACGTCGGTGCTCGCCGACAATGGACGCGAGGCGCTCGGGCGCATGGACGACACGATGCGCCGCGTGAGCGAGGCAGCGGGCGGGATCAACTCGCGATTGACCGTGCTGAATGACAAGGCGGCGAACATCGGCTCGGTGGTGACAACGATCGCGAAAGTGGCGGACCAGACGAATCTGTTGTCGCTCAACGCAGCGATCGAAGCGGAGAAGGCCGGCGAATACGGCCGCGGTTTCGCGGTGGTGGCGACGGAAATCCGCCGGCTCGCGGATCAGACCGCGGCGGCGACCGTCGACATCGAGCAACTGGTGAAGGAAATTCAGTCTGCGGTGACGGCCGGCGTGATGGGCATGGACAAATTTTCCGAGGAAGTGCGCCGCGGGGTGACCGACGTGGAAAAGGTGGCGAGTCAGCTCGCCCAAATTATCCAGCACGTGCAGGCGATCAATCCCCGCATCCAGTCGGTGAGCGAGGGCATGCAGGCGCAATCGACGGGCGCCGAGCAAATCAGCCAGGCGCTCACGCAGCTCGGGGAGGCGGCCCGGCAGACCGCCGAGTCGTTGCGCCAGAGCAATGAAACGGTGCGCAGTCTCGACGAAGCGGCCCGCGGGCTGCGCTCGGGCATCGAACGCTTCAAGGTGGAGAATTGAGCCGCAGGCGGGCCCATGCTCTTTTTGCTGTTTCAACTGGGCAATGATCGTTACGCGCTGGCGGCGCGCGATGTGGTGGAAGTGCTGCCTTTGCTTACGTTGAAAGCGGTGCCCGGCGCGCCCCGCGGAGTGGCCGGTTTGATGGACTACCGCGGCACGGCGGTGCCGGTGATTGATCTGAGCGCGTTGGTGATCGGCCGGCCGGCGGCGCAGCGCATCAGCACGCGTTTGTTGCTCGCGCGCTATACGCCGCGAAGCGGTGAAGAACGTTTGCTGGCGTTGATGGCGGAACGGGCGACGGAAATGTTGCGGCGCGACCCCGCTGATTTTCAGCCCGCCGGCGTGCAGGGCGAAGATGCCCGCTATCTCGGGCCCGTGCTCTCGGACTCGAATGGATTGATTCAACGCGTGGACGTGAATGCGCTGTTGAGCGACGAGGTGCAGACGGCGCTTTACCCGGCCGAGGGAGAGGTCACCAGCCGATGAACGTGGCCGCGGTGGAAACTTGGTTGCATGCGCACGCGGGCCTGGAGGCGTCGACTTTGGGCGCGGGCGTAGTGGCCCGCGCCGCCCGCGATCGGATCGAAGCGCTGCACTGCCGCACGGCGGAGGATTACGTGACGTTGCTCGAACGGTCGCCCGATGAACGGCATGCGTTGATCGAAAAGGTGGTCGTGCCAGAGACGTGGTTCTTTCGCGATCGCCCGGCGCTCGAAGCGGTCGCGCGGTATGTGGCGACAGATTGGGGCGCCGCGCGCAGCGAAGGCGTTTTCCGCGTGCTGAGTGTGCCGTGCTCGACGGGGGAAGAACCGTATTCGCTGGCGATGGTGCTCGCCGGCGCGGGCTGGCCGGTCGCGCGCACGCGCATCGAGGCGGTGGATATCAGCCGCGAGAATCTGCGGCGCGCAGAAGCGGGCGTTTACGGACGGAATTCTTTTCGGGGCGACGACGTTTCTTTTCGCGACGATTTTTTTTCGCCGGCAGGTCGTGAAAGTTGGCGGGTGAATGAACGCGCGCGCGCGCCGGTGGAATTCGCGCAAGGCAACCTGCTGGCGGATGACTTCGGAGTCGGCCGGGGACTCTACGATGCAATTTTCTGTCGCAATCTGCTGATCTACTTCGACCGGCCAACGCAGGCCCGGGCGATCCGGACCTTGGAGAAGATGCTTGCGCCAGGCGGATGGATCGCGGTGGGACCGGCGGAGCCCGTCCTGCTGTTTGAACACGGGTTCAGCGCGCTGCGCGTGCCGGGCGGATTTCTTTTGCACCGGACACCGCCCGCCGCGGCGCCGCAGCGAGCGGCCCGGGGGCCGATGCCGCGTCTGGTGCCCGCACGTTTGCCTGTGACGAGGATTGTGCCGTTGAAGGCGGCGCATCCGGCTCCGCCGCCGAAAGCGCCGGCGGCACCGGCGAAAACGGAAAATCCGCTGGGCGAGTTGCGGCGCCTCGCGGACGAAGGGCGTTTGCGAGAGGCGCGCCAATGCGGCGAGGCGTTGGTGGCGCGCGGCGAAAGCTCGGGGGAGCTTTTCTATCTGCTCGGCATTGTCGCCGACGCGGCGGGCGAAGGAACCGGAGCGGAGGCGTTTTATCGCAAGGCCGTTTACTTGGAGCCGCAGCACGAGGATGCGTTGGTGCATCTGGCTTTGCTGGCGGAAAAGCGCGGCGACGTGCGGACGGCGCGGCAGTTTCGTGAGCGCGCGCAACGAGCGAGAACCAGGGAGGCGGTATGAGCACGAATGAGAGTCAAGACTGCTGGAAGCGCATCGGCATTTGGGGCGACCGCACGTGCGGCGAATTGAAGCAGCAGATCCATTGCCGGAACTGCCCGACCTATGCTGCGGGGGCGGTGCGTCTGCTGGACGTTGAGGTGTCTCCCGCCTACCTCGCGGAGCAGACGCGACGTTTCGCGCAGCGGAAGAACGTGGCTGCGGCGGGGAATCGGTCAGTGGTGATTTTTCGCCTCGGCGCGGAATGGCTGGCGTTGCCCACGACGCTTTTCAGCGAAATCTCGCCGCTGCTGCCTGTGCATTCACTGCCGCATCGCCGCGATCGGATCGTGAGCGGCGTGACGAATGTGCGGGGCGAGTTGATCGTGTGTCTTTCGCTGGCGGCGGCGCTGGGCATCAACAGCACCGGCACGAGCGGCAGTGCGCGGCTGGCGGTCCTGAACCGCGGCGGCGAACTCTTCGCCTTTCCCGCGGATGAGGTGGCGGGTTTGCTGCGTTTCGATGACGCGGAATTGGCCGCGGTGCCGGCGACGCTCGCGCACGCGCAGGCGGCTTACACGCGGGGAATTTTGACCTGGCAGCAGCGCGCGGTCGGCGTGCTGGATGCGGAGCTGTTATTCTACACGTTGAACCGGAGTCTCGCATGAACGATCCATCCGACGAGCTGAAGGATTTGTCGCTCACGCAGCTCTTCCGCATGGAGGCGGAAGGGCAGCTCGCCGTGCTGACCGAGGGTCTGCTGGCGCTGGAAGAAAAACGCGATGCGGCGCAACTGGAGGCGTTGATGCGGGCGGCTCATTCGCTCAAAGGCGCGGCACGAATTGTCGGCATGGATGCCGCGGTGGGCGTGGCGCACGCGATGGAGGATTGTTTCGTGGCCGCGCAGGCGGGTTCGCTTTTCATCGGGCGCGGCGCGGTGGATCGTCTGCTCGCCGGAGTGGATTTGCTGACGCGGATTTCGCAGACGAGCGATGCCGATTTGGATGTGTGGGGCGCGGAGCGAGCGGGGGAAGTGAGTGAGGTGATGGAGGGTTTGCACGCGGTGCTCCGCGGCGACGTCGCGGATGCGGTGCCGGCGGACGCGTCCGCGGAGCCGCCGGCCGCGCCGAAGATGGCGGTGCCAGCCGTGGAGACGGCAGAGCCGGTGCCGCCAAGGAAGGTCGACGCACCGACGGAGCGCGGATCGAAAGGTGAGACGAGGGTATTGCGGGTGACGGCAGACCATTTGAACCGGTTGCTCGGACTGGCGGGGGAATCGCTGGTGGAGTCGCGGCGGCTGCGGCCGTTCGGCGAGTCGGTCGCGCGGCTGAAACGGTTGCAACGCGAGTTAGGCGGGACGTTGGACACGTTGCGCGATCAGCTGGTCGCAGGCGCGTCGGCGGAGTTGTTGCAGGAAACGCTGGCGGCGAGTCGGACGCGTTTGAGTGCGTGCCGGGAATTTCTCGCGGACCGGCTGGGGGAGCTCGATGCCTACGACCGGCGCTCGACGAATCTGGCGCACCGCCTTTATGGCGAGGCGCGGGCGGTGCGCATGCGGCCGTTCGCGGATGGCGTCGCCGCCTTGCCGCGGGTGGTGCGCGATCTGGCGCGGGAACTCGGCAAGGAAGCGCGGCTCGAAATCATCGGCGACGACACGCAGGTCGATCGCGATGTCTTGGAAAAACTGGAGGCGCCGCTGGGGCATTTGTTGCGCAATGCGCTCGATCATGGGATCGAGCGACCGGAGGTGCGGCTCGCGGCGGGCAAACCTGCGGCGGGATTGATCAAACTGGAGGCGCGGCACAGCGCGGGCGTGTTGCTCATCACGATCAGCGACGACGGGAGGGGAGCCGATCCGGAGATTCTGCGGCAGGCGGTGGTGCGCCGAAAACTGGTGGCGGAGGAGATGGCGCCGCGTTTGAGCGAAGCGGAACTGTTGGAGTTTCTCTTTCTGCCGGGGTTCTCGCTGAAGGAACAGGTGACGGAAATTTCCGGCCGCGGCGTGGGGCTCGATGCCGTGCAGAGCATGGTCAAGAGCGTGCGGGGTTCCATTCGCGTGGCAACGGAGCCGGGGCGAGGAATGCGTTTTCAGCTGCAATTGCCGCTCACGCTTTCGGTCGTGCGCGCACTGTTGGTGCAAATTGCCGACGAGCCTTACGCGGTGCCGCTTGGCTTCATCGTGCGCACGATGCGCGTGGCGCGCGACGAGATATCGGCCACGGAAGGAAAGCAGCATTTCGCCTTTGAGGGACGGCGCGTGGGTTTGGTTTCGGCGCAGCAAATGCTCGGGCGGAGCGCGCCGGTGGCGGCGGGAGATTTGGCGGTCGTGGTGCTGGGCGAGGGTGAACATCGCTACGGACTCGTCGTGGATGCGTTCATGGGCGAACGCGAACTGGTCGTGCAGCCGCTCGATCCGCGGTTGGGGAAAATCAAAGACATCGCGGCGGGGGCGTTGATGGAGGATGGTTCGCCGGTGCTGATCGTGGACGTGGCGGACTTGGTGCGCTCGGTCGAGAAGATGGCGGCGGCGGGGCAGTTGAACGCGGTGCAAGCCGAGGCGGCCGCCGTGGCGGCCGTGGCGCGGAAGCGCGTGCTCGTAGTGGATGATTCGCTCACGGTGCGGGAGCTGGAGCGCAAGCTGCTGGATTCGCGCGGTTATGCCGTCGAAATCGCGGTGGATGGCATGGACGGGTGGAATGCGGTGCGCACGGGCAATTTCGATCTGGTGATCACGGACGTGGACATGCCGCGCCTCGACGGCGTGGAGTTGACGCGTCTCATCAAGCAGGACCAGCGGTTGCGCGCGCTGCCGGTGATGATCGTCTCTTACAAGGACCGCGAAGATGATCGTCGCCGCGGGCTCGAGGCGGGGGCGGATTATTACCTGACGAAAGGAAGTTTTCACGACGAGACCATGCTCAACGCGGTGGCCGATCTGATCGGCGCGGCGACGGAGGCGACGACGTGAGAATTGGCATCGTCAATGATTCCGCGACGGCGACCGAGGCGTTGCGCCGGGTGATCGTGGCAAGCACGGATCATACAGTGGCGTGGTTGGCGGCCAACGGGATCGAGGCGGTGCAACGTTGCGCGGACGACCGTCCCGATGTGATCTTGATGGATCTCATCATGCCGGAAATGGACGGCGTGGCGGCGACGCGCCGGATCATGGCGGAAACGCCGTGTGCGATCATCGTGGTGACGGCGAGCGTGGCGGAAACGTCGGGCCGTGTGTTCGCGGCGCTGGGCGCCGGAGCGTTGGATGCAGTGAATACGCCGCAGTTGGCCGGCGGCAACGAAGCGGCCGGTGCGCAGGCGTTGCGGACTAAATTGGAGATGATCGGCCGCTTGATCGGGGCCATTCCGCTGCAGTCATCGGCGGTGCCCGCAACGAAGGAGAGACGAGTGTCGAGTGGGCGGGGAGGGCAGTGGTTGTTGGCGATCGGTGCATCGGCCGGCGGGCCGGCCGCGCTGGCGGAGGTGCTGTCGGGATTCGGGAAGGCGACGGCAGCGGCGATCGTCGTGGTGCAGCATCTTGATGAGCAGTTCGCGCCCGGCCTCGCCCAATGGCTGGGGCAGCAAATCGCATTGCCGGTGCGCCTCGCCGTGGATGGCGACATACCGGTCGCGGGCACGGTGTTGCTGCCGAGCCGCGCCGACCATCTTGTTTTCTCGGAGCGCGGCACGCTGCACTACACTCCGGAGCCGACGGATTACGCGTATCGTCCTTCCGTCGACGCGTTGTTTGAGAGTGTGGCGTTGCATTGGCGCCGGCCGGCGGCGGGCGTGCTGTTGACCGGCATGGGCCGCGATGGAGCGCGAGGGTTGAAAAAAATGCGTGACGCAGGTTTCCCGACAATCGCGCAAGACCGGGCGACGTCCGCGGTCTATGGGATGCCGAAGGCCGCGGCGGAGCTGGGCGCGGCGGAGCAAATTCTGCCGCTCGCGCGCATCGGCCCGGCCTTGCGGCACCTCCTTGTCTGACAGATTATTGATTTTCCCATGAGCGCTTCACTTCCGCCGCGGACGCCGTCGACGCGTTATTCAATGATGGTTTTATTGGTGGACGATCAGGCCATCGTCGCCGAGGCCGTGCGACGGGCGTTGGCGCATCTGCCGGACATGGATTTTCATTACTGTCCGCAGGCGACGCAGGCGCTCGATCTGGCCCGCCAGCTCAAGCCGACGGTGATTCTCCAGGATCTGGTCATGCCGGGAGTCGATGGGTTGGAGCTGTTGAAAATTTACCGAGCAACGCCCGAAACGCGCGAAGTGCCGGTGATTGTGCTCTCGACGAAAGAGGAGCCAAAAGTGAAAGCGCAGGCGTTCGAGTTCGGGGCGAACGATTATCTGGTGAAGCTGCCGGACCGAGTGGAGCTTGTGGCCCGCATCCGGTTTCATTCGCAATTTTATCTCAACCAACTCCAGCGCGACGAAGCCTATCGGGCGTTGCGTGAGAGTCAGCAGCAGCTCCTCGACAGCAATACGGCGCTTATCTCGCTGAACCAAAAGCTGGAGGAAGCGACGCAGGCGAAGTCGCAATTCCTGGCGCACATGAGCCACGAAATCCGCACTCCGATGAACGGCGTGATCGGCATGACGACGTTGTTGCTGGATACGGCGCTGACGAGCGAGCAACGGGATTTCGTCGAGACCGTGCGCGTGTCGGGCGAGAGCTTGCTGACGATCATCAACGACGTCCTCGATTTTTCCAAAATCGAATCCGGGCGCATCGAGTTGGAGACGCATCCCTATGATTTGCGGCAGTGTATCGACGAAGCGGTGGAATTGCTCGCACCGAAGGCGGCCGAGAAACAGTTGGAACTCGTCGTGCTGCTCGATCCGTCGGTGCCGCCGGTGGTGGTGGGCGACGTGACGCGACTCCGGCAGATCCTCGTGAATCTGATCGGCAACGCGGTGAAGTTTACGAGGGCAGGTGAAGTCGTCGTCTCGACGCGCGCCGAGAGCGGAGGAGGAGGAGCAGTGACCTTGCATTTCGCGGTGGCGGACACCGGGATCGGCATTCCTGCGGAGAAACTTGATCGCTTGTTCAAGTCGTTCACCCAAGTCGACAGTTCGACGACGCGAAATTTCGGCGGCACGGGCTTGGGTCTGGCAATCAGCAAGCGGCTGGCAGAATTGATGGGCGGGGAGATGTGCGTGGAAAGCACGCTCGATCAGGGATCGACGTTTCATTTCCACATCCGGGTGCACGCTGGCACGAGCGACGGGCCGGCGTGGCGGCGCGCACCGGCGGCGCTGCGCGGACGGCGGATGCTGTTGGTCGAGGACAACGCTGCCCAGCGTCAGGCGCTGGCGCAGTTCGCGCAGTTGTGGGCGATCGAATTGACCTGCGCGGCGAGTAGTGAGGAGGCGACGGCGAAACTTGCGCAGCCGGGGGCGACGTTCGAGGTGCTGTTGACGGATTTGGATATGCTGGGCGCGAATGCGCCGGAAATTCTGGCCCGCTGGCGCTCGCAGACGGGCGCCGCGCGACCGGCGTTAATGTTGCTCACCTCGAAGCGACTGCGGCCCGAGGAGAAGGCGGCGTTTCAAGCGGAGGCCATCGTGGTCAAACCCGTGCGGCCGGAACCGTTGCTGGAGAGCTTGGTGCGCACGATGACAGGCGCGGCGCAACAGGAGAAACGCCCTCCGGTGGCGTCGGTTTTTGTGTCCTCGCTGGCAGAACGTTTGCCGTTGCGGCTGTTGCTCGCGGACGACAACGCAGTCAACCAGAAGGTGGGACTGATGCTGTTGAAACGTTTGGGTTACACCGCCGATGCGGTGGCCAACGGTGTCGAGGTTCTGTCGGCGCTCAGCGCGAAAACCTACGACCTCGTTTTGCTCGATGTGCAGATGCCAGAAATGGACGGATACGAAGCCGCGCGTCGCATTCACGAGACGTGGAGCGGCCGAAGCGAGCCGCGTCCGCGAATGATCGCCATGACGGGGAACGCGATGATGGGCGATCGGGAGCGTTGTCTCGCTGCCGGAATGGATGATTACATTTCGAAGCCCGTGCGGGTGGAAGAACTGCGTGCGGCGCTGGAGAAATGGGGTCCGCCGCCGACGGTGAAGAACTGATCCGCGGCGCACGCAGTAAGCGAGGACGCGGGCCCACCAGGCGTTCGTTTATCCGATGGCTCCGGCGCGACGGAGGGCGTTCTGCATGCCGAAAGTGTGCACGGAGAATCCGCGGGCGCCGCGGGGCCGGCGCGGAGGAAGATAGGCGCCGTTGGGGTGGAGAAGGTGGGTGTTTTCCGTATCGCGGAGTTCGGCCCAAAGAATATCTTCGACGATCCAGTGCCGCGCGATCGGATCATCGATCGGAAAGAGAACTTCGACGCGGCGGAAAAAGTTGCGCGGCATCCAGTCAGCGCTCCCGGCCAGGACGGTCGGCTCACCACCGGCGTTTTCGAAATAGAAAATGCGCGCGTGTTCGAGAAAACGACCGACAATGCTGTGCACGCGGATGTTCTCCGACAGGCCGGGCACGCCGGGCACGAGGCAGCAGATGCCACGCACGATGAGATCGATCTGCACGCCGGCGCGCGATGCGGCGTAGAGACGGTCGATGGTCGCTTGATCGACGAGTGCATTCATCTTCGCCACGATCCGCGCGGGCTGCCCGGCTTTGGCATGCGCGATCTCGCGGGCGATCAGGGCCCCGATGCGTCTGTGCAGCGCATACGGTGCGACCAGCAAATGCGAGAAACGCGGGGAGTGGCCGAAGCCGGTAAGGGCGTTGAACAGGCGACCGATGTCGCGGGTCAAGGTGGTTCGTGAAGTGAACAGACTGAGGTCGGTATAAAGCCGCGCGGTGCGCGGATTATAATTGCCGGTGCCGAGGTGGGCGTAGGCCCGCATGCGCCGACCTTCGCGGCGCACCACGAGGCACAGTTTACAATGCGTTTTATGGCCGATGAGGCCGTAGACGACGTGCACACCGGCTTCGGAAAGCTGCCGCGCCCACTGGATGTTGTTCGCTTCGTCAAAGCGGGCCTTCAACTCGATGAGCGCGGTGACCTGCTTGCCGTTGCGCGACGCCTCGATCAGTGCCTGCACGATGGGTGAATCGCCACTCGTGCGGTAGAGGGTTTGCTTGATGGCGAATACCTGCGGATCGCGCGCCGCCTGCTCGACGAAGTCCACGACGGGCGTGAACACATCGTAGGGGTGATGCAGCAGCACGTCCTGCGAGCGGAGGGTGGCGAAGATATCGGCGGGATTTCGCAGCGGAGAGACGTTCACGGGCGTGAACGTTGGAAATTTCAGATCGGGCCGGTCGAGCTCGGCGAGGCTGCTAAGACGCACCAGGTCGAGCGGTCCCGGCAGGCGAAAGACGTTGGCGGGCGCCACGTGCAATTGTTCGCAGAGCGTGCGGGAAAGCATTTCATCGCTGCCCAGCTCGATTTCCAGACGCACCGCTGCGCCGCGGCGCAAATTGCGCAATTCCTCTTCGATTTTCTTGAGCAGGTTTTCCGCCTCCTCCTCGTCGATGTAGAGGTCGCTGTTGCGCGTGACTCGGAAAGTGTGCGCGGCCCGCAATTGGTATCCGGGAAACAAATCACCGGCGCAGAGTTTGATGAGATCGCTGAGAAACAGGAACTGCCGGGGCGCGTCGTGAGCGCGAGGGAGGGTGACGAGGCGCGGAAGAATTCGCGGCACTGGCAGGATCGCGATCAGTGGAGTTTCGTCGGCCGGAGCGGGACGTTCCAGCGCCACGATGACGTTGAGCGTTTTGTTGCCGATGTGCGGAAACGGATGAGAGGGATCGAGAGCGAGCGGGGTAAGAACGGGATAAACCTGGTCGCGGAAATAGGAGCGAAGCCACGCGCGTTGTTCGCCGCTGAGATCGGTGGGCGCGGGGAACAGGATGTTTTCACGAGCGAGCGCCGGCTTGAGGTGGCGATGCCAGCACTGGTATTGCTCGTCGACGAGAGAGGCGACGACGGCGTGAATCCGCCGCAACTGCTCGCTGGGTCCGAGGCCGTCGATACTCACCTCGAGGAGACCGGAATCGGTTTGCTGGAGAAGGCCGGCGACGCGGATCTCGAAAAATTCGTCGAGATTGGAACCGACGATAGCGAGAAAGTTGACGCGTTCGAGCAGGGGATAGCGTTCGCTTTGCGCTTGTGCGAGCACCCGCCGGTTGAACGCGAGCCAACTTAATTCGCGATTAAAGTAGGCGGTTGCGGGCAGGATGGGGGCTCTTTTGTTGGCTGGACGCACGGCTGTAGAGACAGCGGCCGAGCGTAAGAGGGCCCAAGTGCGAAACGAGGCAAATGTCCGATGGACGGTGGACTGCAAAAACGGGCCGCCGTGGGAAAGCGGAGAGAGATTTAAGGGAATCTCCCATGAAATATTTATCGCCCGTGCGAAGGCTCACGCGTGAGCTGCGCTCCCGTTACCCCGTGAGTCATTTCGAGTCAGAACAATCCCGCTGGCTGGCTGAGCACGTGCAACCGCACGAGCCAATGCTACGCGCTTGGTTGCAAAGCCGGTTTGGAGCTGGAAGCGACGTGGACGACATCGTGCAAGAGGCCTACATGCGCCTGTGGCGGGCGCGCCAGAATGGCAAAGTGAGCGCACCCAAAGCGTTTTTCTTCGCGATCGCGCGCAACATTGCCTTGGATCTCGCACGTCATGAGCAGATCGCCCGGATGGATTCTTTAGCGGAAATCGATTGTTTGTCCGTCTCAGATGGAAGCGAGGCCATTCCTGAATCGGTCGCGCGAAACCAGGAGCTAGCCCTTTTGACTGAAGCAATCCAATCTCTGCCGGAGCGTTGTCGTGAGGTTTTCACGCTGCGGAAACTCTACGGTCTCTCGCAAAAAGAGATCGCAACTCGCCTCGGCATCTCGGAGCACACCGTTTCCGCACAGCTCACGATCGGGCTGCACAAATGCACAGAGTTTCTGAGTCGACGACGGTCACTCGAAGAACGGGCATGAACGAAGACCGACAGGGTTCAGCAGATCGCGAACGTCGCCGCATTGATTTCGCAGCGGCGAAATGGGCTGTGTTGCACGATCGTGGCCTGACGGCCCGCGAGCAGGATGAGTTTCTGCAGTGGCTGGCATGTGATCGCCGTCACAGTGAGGCCTTCCGACGCCAGCAGGCAACGTGGTGTGAACTTGACGCGTTGGCGCAGTGGCGGCCGGAGCACAGTGTGCAGCCGAACCCGGGCCTGCTGGAGGAAAGAGCCGGACGAGGGCCCGGACGGTGGATCGCGTTGGCGCTCGCGGCGAGCGTCGCGTGCGGGCTCACGGCGTGGCACTTTCGCGCTTCGCCGCCACCCGGAGTTCCGGTCGCGGAAGCCACCGCGCTCAACTACGAACGCCGGGTGTTGAATGACGGATCGGTGGTGGAGTTAAACCGCGGCGCGACGATCGAAGCGCACTACACACCAGGCGAACGTGAAATCTCGCTCGTGCGAGGAGAGGCCTTCTTCAAGGTGGCAAAGAACCCGCTGCGCCCATTCATCGTGCGAGCCAATGGCATCGCGGTGCAGGCCGTGGGGACGGCGTTTAATGTGCGGCTGGTCGACGGAGCGGTCGACGTGCTCGTGACGGAAGGACGAGTCAAAATTGCGAACGGAGATGCGAGTGATCAAAACCCTCCGCTGCTGGTAGCTGCGGGGGAGCATACCCTGGTGCCGGTGCGTGGACATGGACCGGTCGCGGTCGCGAAGGCATCGGCCACCGAGATTTCCCAAGCGCTCGCCTGGCAGCCACAAATGCTGGATTTTTCGTCGACGCCGCTGGGCGACATGGTGGCGGAATTCAACCGACACAATCGCGTGCAGATCGTGATCGCTGACCCGACGTTGGCGCATCTCGCCATCGTGGGAGCCGTGCGCTCCGACAACGTGGACGGATTCGTGCGACTCTTGGAAACAGCGGCTGGGGTGCGTGCTGAGCGTTCCACTACAACGATTGTGCTGACGCGATCCCGTTGAGTCGCGCGCTCGGGTTAAATTTCCTTTAGTGAGTTTCGCGTGGTCGGTCGTCTTGTCTGCGTTACCCGACAACAAACATGAAACTACCCATCCCTGCGTGGCCGCGGCTGCGCCTGTCTCCGTCCTCCGCGATCTATCATCTGGCCTGCATCGCGTTGTTTGCTCTCTCGTCGACCTTGCTGGTGGCGCAAAATCAAGTCCGCCGTCACTTTGACGTGCCGGCAGGCGAAGCGATCGAAACGCTCAAGACCGCGGCGCGTCAGGCGGAACTTGAGATTATGTTTCCCGCGGAAACCGTGCGCGGAGTTAAGACCAAAGCGGTCGAGGGCGACTACACGGTGATGGAAGCGCTCAACCGCATGCTCGCGGACACCGAACTCTATGTCGTGCGGGATGAGCAGTCAGGCGCACTTTCGGTGCTCCGACAGTCCCGAGCGCCCCAACAGCCACCGCGAACGGAAACGTCGACGTCAGGTAAGGCGGATGGGCCGATCCAATTGTCGGCTTTCGAAGTCACCGATCGGCGGACGCACGGTTATCAAGCCACGAGTTCCAACAGTGCGACCCGTCTTAACACACCGATCGTCGAGCTCTCCAAAAGCATTCAGGTTATCACCCGCGATCTAATCGATGACCTCAAGGTGACGGAGTTGAATGATGCCGTTTATCTCTCTTCCGCGGTATCGGAAACGAGTCCGTATTCGGGACGACTAGCCGTGCGCGGATTTGAAAATGCGGCCGCGAAGAGAAATGGCTTGGGCAACTACGGCAGCGATGAGACGATTACGGATACGGCGACCATTGAGCGCATCGAAGTGGTTAAAGGCCCGTCGTCGTTGCTCTACGGCAGTTCCAGTCCGGGAGGCGTCGTCAACTATGTGACCAAACAACCAATTTCATACGCGCAGAACAGCGTTCGTTTGGTCGCCGGCTCGTTCGGCAAGCACCGGGCGGAGATCGATTCCGGAGGTCCTCTGATCGGCGACGGAAAGACCCTGAACTACCGGTTGGTGGGTGCTTACAACGAAGAAGACAGCTTCGGCAAATACAATGGCGGCCAGCGCAGTGTCGTGGCGGGCAGCCTCCGCTGGCACATTACGCCTGATACCTACATTTTGGTTGGCGCTCAATTCGACCGCGGCGACCGCACCAACATTCGTCCGGGCAATTACCCCATCAGCCGGTCGAAGTTCGACGCCAACGGAAACTTCGTCTCGTTACATGATCACTTCGAGCTGAGCAAAGAGGCACGCGATGAATGGGTTGGTGCCTTCTCGGGTCCTTACAATCGCCATCACTCCAGGGTCCAGCGCTATGATGCGGACGTTTTTCACAAGTTCACGAGTGAGCTAAGTCTTTTCGCGCACTATAGTTACATTGATAATAATCTACAGGAAGCCTATTCTACATCCTCGGCCGAAGGTTGGCAGCAGAGCCCCTATGCGGTGGCGGGTCGCAATGAGATGCTGCAAGGCGGCTACTGGCGCACTCCACACCGTCGTTCCGGCAACGGCACGGTGACGCTAAACTACGATCTCAAACGGGAGAATTTCGAGACCCAGATCATCGCCGGCTGGGAGGGCTATATTTTTGATTTGAAACAAGGCGATTACTCACAGGACGCCAAATACTGGCAGCTGGTGAACTTCGTCAATCAAACTGGCTACGGCCAAACCTGGGAAAATACTCTCGCGGGGCTCAATGAGGGGATCGCCAATGGGCACTGGCACATCACCGATATTTATAATCGCACCCAAACGTATCAAGCTCCGTATCTTCTCCTGCACACGTATTTGATGGATCGTCGCTTGAGAATCATCGCGGGTATTCGCCACGACGCCGTCACCATCAAGCAGATCTTCCATACGAAAGATGCGACGTCGTCGGATCCGTTCGCGCTTACTGCTGGTTCGGTGTCTTCGAACAAAGCGTCCGCGACAACGCCCATGCTGGGCGTGTCCTATTCGCCGATCAAGGATCAGAAGGGATTCGTGGTGTTCGGCAATTACAGTGAGTCGCTTGTCGCCAACGAGATCACGAATCCAGATGGATCAAATCTGCCGCCGGAAATCGGCAAGGGTTGGGAGATCGGCACAAAGTTGGATTTGAACCAGCGCCTCTCGATGACGTTGAGCTACTATACTTCCGATCGAACCAATCTGGCGCGCGGCGTCCCCAATACATCACCGCAGCAATGGGTCGCCTCAGGCTTGCAACGTTCCAAGGGCTTCGACTTGGACCTCTTTTATGCGATCACGCCAGCATGGCAGTTGATTGCGAGCGCGACTACGATCGATGCTGTTTACATCGACGACGGTGACGCGGCCCTGATTGGCACGCGCCTGCCGAGTGTGTCGAAATGGAATTGGTCCGCGTGGACCAAGTATAATTTTACTGTTGGCAAGCTAAAGGGCCTCAGCCTCGGTGGCGGGCTCGTGTCGCGTGCCCAGTATCAGGTCTACGGAGCCAACTACCCCGGGATGATCGGCCCGGAGTTTACGCGCGTGGACCTGCTGGCGAACTATACGACGAAATTGAACGGCCATGACTTGGAGCTCAGTGTGAAGTTCAACAACATATTCGATAAAGTATACTTGGTCGGCCCGGTGTTTGGGCAACCGCGCAGCATTGAGACTTCCGTGACGATGAAATTCTGACCGCCGGAGGAGTTGCAATCGCGGGCAAGGCACGTCGTGAAGGCGCTTCCGAATTGGTGGGGGAAGGCTCGCACGGCGGCCACGCTCGCGATGGCTCTGTCGTTTCTCGGAGTCCAGGCCGGCGCTTCTCCCACGCAATCTCACACCTTGGACAATGGTGCAATGGCGTTAGCTATTCAGAACCAAGGAGGCATCATCATAGCTCTAAGCGCAGCTGGAAGGCGGGAAAATTGGCTGGCTTCGAGGCAGCAGGAGAAGGGCACTGAGCGATATTTTGGCCATTTCCTCTGCTTTGACCGCTGGGGCCCTGTCACGGCGGACGAAGGCGCTCGGGGGCTATCGTATCACGGCGAGGCTGGCGCGCTTACGTGGAAGTGGGGAAAAGTGACGGACACCATCGTGGAATTGAGCACCACACTCCCGGTAGCGCGCTTACGGGCGCGACGAACCATACGAATGATCGACAGTGCGGGAATCGCGTCGATCACCAATGTGTTCCAAAACCCAACGGACGCGGTGCGCGACTACAACGTGGTCGAGCATGTGTTGCTCTCACCACATTGGTTGTCAGATGACGTCCGTTTGACGAGCAACGTTGTGCGTGGCTTCGTGCAAATCAACGGAGAGGAAGTTGCGGATTCTGAATTCGAGTGGCCGAAAGCGCACGTTAAGGGCCGCGCTTGGGACCTGACGCAGAGCACGATGGCCGATGGGATCGTCGTTGCTTCATTGGTTTTCGCGAAAGGCACCGAATGGGGTTGGGTTTGCCTGCAGAACAGCCGGACGAGCGAACTGCTCGGTTACGTGTGGCGAGTGGCGGACTATCCGTGGTTGAACCTATATTGGGCGGTTGACCAGGGACGTGTCCTGGATCGGGGGATTGAGCCTGGGAGCACAGGGATGTCGCAGCCGATGGCCGTGTTGCAGGAAACGCGGACCAAATTAGGCGAGGCGATTCTTCGTTCGCTGCCTCCACGGGCAACGCGTTTGTATCGCATGTGGTGCATCGCTCTGCGAACTCCTCGCGACAGTGGCTCGGTAAAGACGCTCGTCGTGAAGGATGAAGAGGTCTGTATTGATTTTAAACGAGCGGACCATACCATCGCTTTGCCCATGAATTGATTGATAAAAAATAACATGATCAAATCAGCGATTATCGGGTGCAGTGCCCGCGCGGTGGAACACGCCGCGGCCTATGAACAATTGCCGGAGGCCACCGTGTGGGCTCTGTGTGATTCCAATGCGGAGCGACTGGCGTCCTTCCCCGGCGCGGTTCCGGTCGAGAGACGGTTCGCTACCGTTACTGCCCTTCTCGCCAATGGAATCCCGGATCTCGTCCATCTTATCACACCGCCAACCGTTCGTCTGTCTATGATCCATCCGCTAGTGGATGCCGGGGTCAAAGCTATCATTGTCGAGAAGCCTCTCTCATGCTCACTGACGGAGGCAGACCAGATTGTGAATCTTTGTCAGCGCCACGGTGTCCGCCTGGCGGTTAACCATCAATTGACGTTTATGCCTAGCTACCGTCGAGCAAAGCAGCACCTTGCTGACGGGTTTATCGGCAAACTAGAGCGTATACGCATATCGTGTAATGGCAGCCCCTACGAGCAAGGGACGCACATGCTCGACCTGGCAGATTTTTTTCTCGACCACGTGAAACCCGAGCGGGTGATCGGACAGATTGCCGGCGCGGAAAAACTGCAGGCGAGCCATCCTTCGCCGGAATACATGATCGGGCGAATCTTGTTCGACGGCGGAGCGGCGGTCGATTTGGTCTTCGGCGACATCGCCGATCCTCGCGTAGCGCCTGAGTTCTTCTGGGTAGGCTGCCGCATCGAGATCGTCGGCAGCAAGGGCATCATCGATCATCGGCTTTCGCACGGTTATCGTATCATGACCGAAGACAAGGCGCTGGTGATTGATTCCGCCTTCGACTACGGTCGCGAGAATGCTCAAGCGCAACTGGCGTTCACGAAGGCGTTCATCCAAAAACTCCTGAGCCGTCAGCCCGTTGACGTGACCGCCGGCGAACGGGCGCTCCAGCCGATTGCGCTGATGGAAGCATTGATAGAGTCGGCCGACCGCCACGAGTTGGTGAAGTTTCCCGTGCGGGCCTCGGGCGACATGGGTGCGCATCTGAAAAATATATTGAGCAAATGAAACCCAGCGTCGCCAGTCTTCTCTATATTAAATATTCACGGGCCGAGACATTTGCGTCGTTGCGACGTCTAGGTATCGGCCAGGTGGACCTATGGGATCATCCAGGCTTTGGCTCGCATGTTTCCGTATCCAATGATGACTCGGAGGAGGTTTTGAGCGACTTGGCGACCTATGGGCTGAAACCTTCCGCGGTGTCTCTTTACGCAGCCGACCCGGAAACAATGCGCGCGGGAATCAAGTATGCGGCCAAAATCGGCGCCCCGCTAGTCGTGGCGGGGTTCAATGGCGCCACGACCGAGCAGTTTGCTGATTTCTTGCGGCCGCTCGCAGTGGAAGGTCGACGAGCGGAAGTTCGGGTGACGGTGGAAAACCACGTGGACACGCCGTCGGATAGCATCGATCGGGTGAACGCTCTGTCGGCACTCGTGCCGGATATCGGTTATTGTTACGCGCCGCCGCATAGCGTCATCATGGGTGAGAACCAACAGCAGAACGTCACTGCCTTGGGCGATCGAATGGCGATGTTTTATCTTTGGGACAGTCCTTGGATGGCGACGGGACTGACTTGGTTTCGCAACAACTGGAATCGATTTTCCGAGGAACAGTTTCCCGGCCGTGGAAAGCTGACGTCCCAGTTTCCGGCTTTGCTGGAAACGTTAAGAGCCATCCGCTTCGATGGTCCGGTCAATTTTTGTGTGCACGGCAGTCGCGAATGGCCGATCGAAAAAACAGAACGGTTTCTGGCCGCTAGTATGAGGTTTCTTGGTCTGAGTTGAGACCGACGACCAAGAAAAGATGGCGACAACACGAACCCGACGACGACGCGTTTCGTCAACTGTGCCGATGAACCCTTCGTCGCGTTCCACTCGGGCCGCCAACGCTTGAAGTCGGCGAACGCCCGCGGAAATTTTAAATCGCGCGGCCGCGGGCGCCAGACACGCCCCCGGCCGGTCGTGAATGTGGAGGGGGCCCGGTGTCTGGCGATCGATGCGGAAAGGCTAGACGGTTTCCAAGAGCTTGTTGAGCCGTGCCACCATCGCGCTGGCGTCTTCGAGAAGACCGGCGCTGATCAATGCGTTGTCGAGGAGTTGCTCCGCGATAAGCTGGGCTTTTTCGGGCTCGGCGATGTGCGAGGCGGACAACCGCTTGATGATGGTATGGCGGGGATTGATTTCGAGGTTAACGCGGAGCGGAGAGTCGACCCCGTCTTTATTCATCGCCTTCATCATCCGGCGCATGTGCGGGGAGGTGAATTTGTCGGCGTTAAGGGCGAGCACCGGCGAGTCGACCAAGCGGTCGCTGGCTTTAACGTCCGCGACGCGTTGCCCCAATGTTTCCTGCATCCATTTCGTGAGCGCTTTGACGTCGTCTTCGCTCAATGCACCCTCGGGTTGGGGCAAATCACTCAACTTCACGTCGGCGTGATCGGCCGCCGTCAATTTTTTGCCGTCGAATTCGCGCACATTGTTCATCACGTATTCATCGACGGATTCGTAGCAGAACAGGACCTCGAGATTGCGGGCCTTGAAGGCTTCGAGATACGGTCCGCTCTCGATCGCGGCGCGGTTTGGTCCGATGAGATAGAAAATATCCTTCTGCTCGGCTGGCATGCGCGAAACGTAGTCGGCGAGGGTGGTGGTCTTGCCCTTTTCGGTCAGCGATGACTCGAAGCGCAGCAGTTTAACGAGTTGGTCTTTGTGCGCGAAATCCAGCGCGGCACCTTCCTTGAGAAAAATACCGAACTCGCCGTAGAATTCGTTGAACGCCTCGGGATGGTTCTGGGCCTCTTCGTCAAGGAATTTGATAAAGCGTTTCGTGATGACTTTATTAAGTTTATCAATGAGCGCCTTATCCTGCATGGTCTCGCGCGAGATGTTGAGCGGGATGTCTTCGCTATCGACCACGCCCTTGAGGAAGCGGAGCCATTCGGGCAGCAGATCCTTGGGCCGCGCGTCGATCAGCACCTTGCGGCAGTAGAGTGCGACGGCAGGTTCGAGACGGGCAAAGCCGAGTTTTTCGGTGTTTTCCTTGGGGACGAAGACCAAGGCGTTGATTGAAAGTGGGGCGTCGGCGCTGAAGTGGAGGCGGAGGCGCGGTTCCTCGGCGGCGTGGGTCTGGAACTTGTAGAAAGCGGTATATTCCTCGTCCTTGATTTCCTTTTTATTGCGGAGCCAGAGCGCCTGGATCGTGTTGACGCGTTTGCCGTTGAGGTTGATCGGGAACGAAACGAACGCACTGTAACGCTCGAGAATTTCTTTGACCTTCCAGTCCTCCGCAAAGTCGCCGCAATCATCCTTCAACTCGATGACGATCTTTGTGCCACGACGTTCGCCTTCGCTCGGTTCGACTTCATAGCTGCCGGAGCCATCGCTCGTCCACACGTGGCCGGGCTCGTTAAGGCGCCAGGAGTGCGAGTAGACCTTCACCGACTTCGCGACCATGAATGCGGAATAGAAACCGACGCCGAACTGACCGATGAGGTTCGTATTTTTCTGGCCGCCTTCGCCCAGGGCTTTGAGAAACGCCTTCGAGCCGGAGTGTGCGATTGTGCCGAGATTTTCGATCAACTCCGCGCGCGTCATGCCGACGCCGAAATCCTGCAGGGTGATGGTCTTGGCCTTGTCGTCGGTGGTGACGTTGATCTCCAGCTCGAGTTTGTCGTCGTAGATTTCCTTTTCCGTGAGTTGCAGATGGCGCAATTTTTCCAAGGCATCGGAAGCGTTGGAAACCAGCTCGCGGATGAAGATTTCCTTCTCCGTGTAGAGCGAGTGGATGACGATATCGAGCAACTGCTTGATCTCGGCTTGGAACTCAAATTTCTGCGGCGCGGTAGTAGACATGGATGAAAGAGTAGATGCTTATAGGAAAGGGCGGAAACCCGCTAGTTTAGCAGGTTGCCCCAAAAATCAAGCCAGCGGAGCAACTCACACTTCAGGCGGGAGGATGCGCTGAAACCGCACGCGCCGGAGTCGCTCGTTCTGGACCTCCGCTGCCGTGACGCGGCATTCTCCGATTTGCATGCTCTCGCCGCGTTTGGGAGCGTGGCCGAAGTTGCGCTCGACCCAGATCGCGACGGTCTCGCGCGGGATCCACTCGAAATTCCAACCGGTTTCAGCCTGAAGTTCGCGCATCGTAAACGATGCCGACACGACTATATTTTGGTCGGTGTGCTCGAAGACGGGACCGGTCTCGATGTCCAGTTCGTCGCGAATGTCGCCGACGATCTCTTCAAGCACATCCTCGAAACTCACGATACCCGCCAGACGCGCATCTTTGTCGAGCACGACGGCGAGGTGATTGCGCGAGGTGCGGAAGAGCTCGATCATCGTGTGAATCGGCGTTCGCAAAGTGAACGTCAGGACGGGGCGGATCAGGGGTTCAAACGGGGTGTCGGGCCCCAACGCCTGCAATTGCCACAGCCATTCGCGCACGAGCAGGATGCCTTTCACCTCGTCGAGCGAACCCTGACAAACGGGGAAGCGGCTGTGGCCGTGCATTTGCGCGAGACGCAAGTTTTCAGCAACGGGGTGGTCGAGCCAGAGGGCCACCACTTGCTCGCGCGGGCGCATGACTTGCTGCGCGGTGACGGTGCGCAGCCGCAGCGAACGCACCATGAGGCGGTTGATCAAAGCGTCGCCCGGATGCGCATGTCGCGAGTGGCTGAAGACGTATTCGAGCTCTTCGGTGCTGAAATTGTGCTCCGCGTCGTCGACGGATTCCAAGCCGCTCCAGCGCAGGATGCGGTTGGCCGTCGCATTCAACAACCAGATGAACGGAAAGAAGACGTAGTAGAACACCATCAGTGGCGCCGCGACGACGGTGGCGACGGCCTTGGGTCGCTGAATCGCGAGAGATTTGGGCGCGAGTTCACCAAAGACGATATGCAAAAACGTGATCACGCCAAAGGCCGCGGCGAACGAGATCGACGAGACGGCCGAGGGATCCGTGATGCCTATGCGGCCCAGCAGAGGCGCCAGGCGGTGGGCAAGAAACGGTTCGCCGACCCAGCCCAGTCCGAGACTCGTGAGCGTGATGCCCATCTGCGTCGCCGACAAAGCGGCGTCGAGATGTTGCGTGGCCTTGAGCGCAATGCGCACGCGCCAGCCGCCGGTTTTCAGCAGGGGCCGCAACTGGCTGCCGCGGACTTTGACCAGCGCGAATTCCGCCGCGACAAAGAAGCCATTGGTGGCAACGAGCACCGCCACCACGAGAAGCTCGAAGCAGATGCCGAGGAAAGTGCTCATGCTGCGCGCTGACGCCCCGGAAGGACGCCAACGCTCCTGCGCCTGGCACTACCGTTCGTCAACGCGCCCCTCCTCGATCGGTTCCACGTGCGCGAGGTCGTGGTCCGTTTTGTTTTTCGGGCCCTGCACCACACGCACAATGCAGTAAATGAAGAGGGTCGTCACAAAGCCGACCGACAGCACAAGATTGATCCATCCTCCGGTAGTCATGTTATTGGGGTGAGTTGGCTTCGGCGGCATCGCGAGCCGCCCAGCGTTTGCCGGCGAAGTGAACGAGGATGAGACTGAACACGGTGACGGCGGCGATGAAGGCGATGGTCAGCCGCGCCACTCCGCTGGGGTGCGCGCCGATCAAATCGCCGACGTAGCCGGTGGGAGCAAAGACGGGCGAGGCAAAGGAGAAGTTCCAGCCGGCCACGTTTTTCAGCAGCCACATCACGAAGACGACCAGCAGAAACGAAGGAGTGACGTATTTGAGGATAAATCGGTAAATGTGCGGCACCCGCATTTCCGCTCCCTCGTGCAGCAATTTCCAGCCGCGGTCGATGCCGATGATCCACGCGAAGACAAAGACGAGGATCGAGGCTTGGATAAAAAGCATCAGCGTGCCGACCCAGAAGTCGATCGTGTCGAGTGCCTTCAGATCCTTCGAATAATACCACACGAAGAGTGTGCCGATCCCGGTGACAACCGCCAGAATCGACAGCGATGCCTTGCGCCCGATGCCGAGGCCTTCTTCAAGAAACGCGACGCCGGGTTGCAGCATCGAAAGCGAGCTGGTGATGGCGGCGAGGAAGAGCAGCACGAAGAAGATGGAGGCGAACAGTTGTCCGCCGGGCATGCGGGCAAAAACTTCGGGCAGCACGTGAAAGCCCAAGGCGAACGTGCCTTGGCCAGCGACGCCCGCGGCGCCCAGGAACATGAAGGCCGCCGGCACCGTGATCAAACCGCCGAGGCCGACTTCGCAAAATTCATTGGCGGCCGACGCTGTCAGGCCGGACAAAACCACATCATCTTTTCCCCGCAGATAACTGGCGTAGGTGATGATCACGCCGAAGCCCACGGAGAGGGAGAAGAAGATCTGGCCTGCTGCTGCGAGCCAGAGCTCAGGGTTCTTGAGGCCTTGGGCGACGTTGCCCGGATTCCAGAGATAACCGAGGCCGTTGAGGACACTTTGGTCCGGCTTGGTGGGATCGGGTGTGCCGAGCGTCAATACGCGCACCAGAATAATGATGGCGATGAAGATCAACGCCGGCATGGCAAATTTGCAGACCATCTCTATGCCTTTGGAGATGCCACGATAGATGAAGTAAAAGTTCAGCACGTAAACGATCAGCACGAAGATTCCCACGTCCCGGAGTCCGAAGTGAATCCCCACGCCGTCGGCACCGGCCCCCGTGAACATGCTGAAGAACGCGCCGTAATCTTTGCCGACGATGCTCAAGCCACCATGCAATGCGTTAACCGCGTAGCCGAGGCACCAGGCCTCCACGTAAACGTAATACATGTAAATGATCACCGGGGTGAAAAACCCGATCACCCCCAGATACCGGGCCCATGGCTTTTTCACGATGACGTGGAAAATTCCGGAAGTGGAGTGATAGCCCTGACGACCGCCTTCGCGGCCGAGCGACCATTCGACCCACCCGATCGGGATGCCGATCAGCAGCAGGGAAATAAAATACGCGATCATGAACGCGCCGCCGCCGTATTGCGCTGCGAGGCCGGGAAAACGCAGGAAGTTTCCCAATCCCACCGCGCTGCCGGCCACGGCGAGGATGACGCCGATGCGTGAACTCCACGCCTCTTTTTGTTGAGCCATGGGCGAAAGAGCTGACAGTGCCCGGGATGCGCCGCAAGGGCGGAGTAAGAAACATTTTGTGACACGAAATTCGCGGATTTTTGAGCTGAAGGAGGCGCGGAAATTCAGCACCGGAGTCTCCGTCACAAGTGCGTCAGCCGCACGTGCCGGCGGGGCGGCGAACGCGAGGGTATCTGCGTCCCGCTTCGCGTTGCCGTGACTCACTGGTCTTCGAGGCGACGCGCGAAAACGCCCTGACGGTGAAGCGCCTTCTGCATTCCCGGCGAGCAGACTGCTTTCGGCTTTGCGTCGGTGTGGCGGCGCCGTTTCATCGGTCGCGTTGAACACGTTTGACCATTACCTGCTGCGCGAATGGCTGAAGATTTTCGGCCTGCTCCTCTGCGCGATGCTGGGCTTGTTGTTCATGCAAGGGCTCTATGACAATTTTCGCGATTTGCTGGAGATGCGGGCCAGCGCAGGCGAGGTGGCCTTTTATTTTGCGGTGTTGATGCCGAGTTTTTTCACACTCGTGCTCCAGATCGCGCTGCTGCTCTCGTTGCTTTTCGTGCTGGGCCAGTTGCACCGGCGGAACGAATTTCTTGCCCTGCGTTCGGCGGGTGTGGGCGTCATGCGCATGACGCGCGTCATCTGGCTCGCCGGCGCGCTGTTGTGCGCGGTGATGGTGTGGCTCAATTCGACGCTTGTGCCTTGGTCGGTGGAGGCTTCGGAGCGATTGCGCGATTCGCTCAAATATCGCTGGCAGGAAAAGTCGGGGCAGGCGGACCGCGCGGGATTGATCTTCGATGTGGGATTCGACAACCAGCGCGACCGGCGGATCTGGTTCATCAACCGTTATAGCAACGCGCAACACCGCGCCTACGGCGTGAGCGTTTCAGAGCTCGATCCGCAGCGCCGCGAGCGCGAGCGCATCATCGCGGGCGACGGATCCTACAACGCCGAACGCAAAGCGTGGACGTTTCACGAGGGTCGCGTGCAGTCCTACGAACCGCTCACCGGCGTAACGATGTCATCCGTGCCGTTTGCCACGCTTGAAAGGGCGGATTTTCACGAGGATCCGCAGTTGATCAGTGTATTCGACCGGCGGCCGGTGGATCTCTCGTTTTTCGAGCTGCAACGCATCATGGATTACTTCGCTTACGAAGATAATCCCAAGTTCGCCCGTTACGCCGTGCGTTATTACGGGCTGCTCGCGGATACGTTCGTGCCCTTGATCATCATCGCCATCGCGGTCCCGTTTGCGATGTCGGGCATTCGGGTGAACCCGGCGGTGGGCGTATCGAAGTCGCTGGGACTTTTCGTGCTCTACATGCTGCTCTCGCGGCTGGGCACGCAGTTGGGCAGCAACGAAGTGATTGATCCTATTCTCGCCGCGTGGGTGCCGAATCTTGGCATGGCGGCGCTGGCCGTGTGGCTCGTGCGCTCGATGCGTTAGAGGCAGCCGCCGCGCGCGCTGCGGCAGTTGGTGTCGATGCCGAGTCCGGCGAGTCGCTGCGGCTCTCGAGCGCTCCGCGGAGGAAAGCGCCACCACTTGCTCAGGTGCGCAGATAACTGGCGCCGTTGGCATCCACGATGCACCCGGTCAGGGAAGCGGGTGCGTCGAGCCCGAGCCAAACGGTGAGTTGGGCGATCTCCTCTGGCGTGGCGACGCGCCCGAGTGGAATGTCGCGCACCAAGTCCCTCCCGGCGGAGCCCGCGAGGTGTTCCGTCGCCATGTCGGTTTCGACCCAGCCCGGTGCAACTGTGAAGACGTAAATGTGCTGCGGCGCCAACGCCTTCGCGAGCGACTGACCGAGAGCGTTAAGGCCGGCTTTACTGGCGCCGTAGGCCGGCGCGCGAGGTTCTCCGCGAAAAGCGCCGCGCGATGAAATGTTAACGATCCGGCCGCCGCTGCCGCACTCCTGCCATGTGCGCGCCGCGTGAAACATCAAGTGCGCCGGCGCCACCAGATTCGTCGCGAGCGTCTGCGCCCACGCCTCCGACCAGAAGGCCAACGAGACGGACGAGTCTACGACGGCATGTTCGGTATAGACGCCGGCGTTGTTGATCAGAAGGTCGACTCTGCCGAGTGCGGCGTGCGCTGCGTGCCAGAGCTCAGCGGGGGCATGGTCGCGGCTCAGATCAGCCTGCAAGACGAGGTGTCCGCTGCCAGGAAGCGAGTCGCGCAGCGCTTCGGCGGCAATGCGGTTCGTCGCGTAATGAAGAGCGACGGTAACGCCGCGAGTGGCGAGATGTTGGGCGATTGCCCGGCCGATGCCGCGCGATGCGCCGGTGACGAGGGCGGTGGAAAGGGACACGCTCGCGAGGCTGGAAGCCGGCACGAGAGAGTCCAGCGTCGAGCGTCCGCAATTTCGGCGCGCTTAAGTGAGCGTTCTTGAAGATGATAAAATCATGAGGCGTTTTTCTGTAAACAATCCCGTTTCGCGGACGTCACACTGGGCATGATGAAAAAACTATGCTCCCTCTTGGGCTTGGTGGCCGTTGGCTTCACGCCGGTTCAAGCGCAAGTGTTTCAGCCCAACCAAGTGCGCGGCGGCATCCTTGGGGCGGTGGCCGGGGCGTTGATCGGCGGTCATAATAACGATCGCTGGGCGGAAGGCGCGGCCATCGGGGCAGTCGCGGGCACGCTGATCGGCACCATGGCAGACCGCAATGCCTACGCCGCGCCCGCACCAACCTACGCCTACGCCGGGACGCAGACGCAGGTGATCGGTGACGCTCCCTACGTCACCTCCGCGCCCGTAGTGACGCAGACCGTAATTTACGTGCAGCCTGCGCCAGTGCGGGTGGTGCGGCGTCCCCAGGTGGTTTACGTCGCGCCGGCGCCGGTGTTGGTGATTGGCGGCCGGGGGCACTACGCGAGCCCGGGGTATTCGCGCACCCATGTGCGCGGTCGCCGTTGGTAATCGGCAGAACGCGTTTCTGTCTTTGCGGATTGGTTTAGTGCGCCGCAGCCCGTTTTGGGCTGCGGCTTTTTGCTGGCGAGGCGATTAATGGCCCACGCGCGAGGGGGTGGCGGCAGCGGGCGTCGGCTCGGATTCGAGGGCGACGGGCGTGACGGTGACGACTTTGCGTTCGGTTTTGCCGTTCACGCGCAGCGCGACAGTGATGGGCAACGCGTAGGAGGTGAGGCCGAGACGAGAGTTCATCGGATCGCTGGTGGCGGCCGCGCCGGGCGCGAGCGACATCTTCGCGGGCTGCACGGCGAAGTCGCCGAGATCGGACGTGAAGTCGATGAATTCCACGTCGATGGGCTGCGCGGATTTGTTGGTGAGCTGGATCACCATGACCACGGGAGGCAACGGACTTTCGCCTCGCAGGCGCGCCGGTTCTTCCACCTCCGCTTCGGGAGCGCGGTTGAGTTGATCAGCAGGACCAAATCCAAACGCATCCGGCTCGCGGTTCCCCGCGCTGCCGTAATCACCACCGCCGGCTTGAATGCCCGCGAACTTCGGATTGAACCCGTGGCTTTTGCCACCACGGCGGCGGGCACCAGGCAATCCGCCAACGCCGCTGCCGAGTTCGATCGTCGCTGCGATCTGACCGTCGAAAAACGTCGCATGCGCTTCCATAGGCGGCACCGATTTGCGCTCTTCTTCCATGCGCGCCTCCATCTTCGCGCGCGAGTGAGACTCGCAGCCAGCTGCTACCAATAGAACAGTGAGCAGAGAAATCACCGTGAGAGGAAAGGTCGTGGACTTCATGGAAAGGGAGCGGTGTGACGCGCGCAGGGGGAAAAGGTTGCCTCGCGACTGCAGCAGAGAGAGGCGCGTGGCAATGAAGAGGTCGAGGTGTATCCGGCGGGATTCGCCGATGCGCTGACGGAACGTTGGCCAACTTGGCGCTACCGCCACTGGTAGTTGAAACTGATGCTGATGCGTTCACCGGCGGTGCGGTTGGACGCCACTTCGTGTCGAAGCCAGCTTTCGAAGAGAATGACCTGCCCGGCTTGAGCTTCGTAAGTCACGTGCGCGCGCTGGTCGTCGCGCGCATCGGAGCGGCGCGGGGGCGCAGCCATGAATTTGCTCAATCGTGGGTCCTCGAATTTCAAGCCCGGGCAGCCGTCGGGCGTGGCGACATAGTAGGTGCCGCTGATAAACGAGAGCGGGTGGAGGTGCAGCGAATGCGCGGCAGTGGGCGGCATGATGTTCACCCAGCAATCGGTCATGACGATTTCGCGACCGCGCAGATCGAATTCGAGCTCCCGGGCGAAGGCGCGCACGTGGCGGCTGAGTTTACGCTCCAGCCCGGTAAAGGTGCTCGAGAACCGCTGCAGCTCATTCAGGGAGGCGTAGCTGGTGTAGCCGCCGGGATAGTTCTTCGCGGACCAGGCGCGCCCGGCGCGGTCGAAGTCGCGAAGTTGCCTGCATTCCGCGGCGAGGTCGCGGTTGAACGCAACGAGGCCGCGCGCTTGCAAGGGCTCCGAGTAGATGAAGGTGGAAAACCAAGCGCGGACGGACATGGACGAAGCGTGGCCGCAAGATGCGCGCGCTCCAAGCTCATTGAGTAGGTCACGCGGCGCGTGTCATCAGCCGCGATTTTTCCGGCAAGTCGTAAGTGCTCTGCGGTCGCGACGTGAGGCGGGAAAATGGCTGGCATCCATCCACCGCGTAGAGCAGCTTCCATGCTGCGCATGACTTCAACGGACGGCAATTGCTGTGCACCCGGTCGCACCTCTTCGGCAGTCGCGCCGACGTCGTTGGAAGGTGCGGGCGCTGGCACGTTTCAGCGCATGAGAAGCGCCTCGGTCGAGGGCATGCGACGCATCCCGGGCGGGGACTTTTTGATGGGCAATGAGCGCAACTATGGTTTCGCCGCTGACGGCGAGGGCCCGGTGCATCGCGTGCGACTGGATCCCTTCTATTTGGACGCGACGACGGTGACCAATGAGCAGTTCAACGCCTTTGCGAATGCCACGCGTTACAAGACCGAAGCCGAGCAGTTTGGGTGGTCATTCGTTTTCTATGGTCATCTTTCGACGTCGCAGCAGCAGGCGGCGGCGCGGGCGGTGGTGCAGGGCACGGAGTGGTGGTGCCGCGTGGATGGCGCCGCGTGGCGTCACCCCGAGGGGCCGGGATCGACGATCAAGCAACGCTGGGCATATCCGGTCGTGCACATCTCGTGGCGGGATGCCGTGGCGTACGCAGCGTGGGCGGGCAAACGCCTGCCGACGGAGGCGGAATGGGAATGGGCGGCGAGGGGCGGATTGGCGCCGGAAAACCGCTTCCCGTGGGGCGATGAATTGGAGCCGGACGGCAAGCATCGAATGAATGTATGGCAGGGCGTTTTTCCGTCTCACAATACGGCCGCCGACGGCTACGTTGGCACGGCGCCGGCGAGGGCCTACAAGCCGAATGCGTATGGATTGTATAACATGACGGGCAACGTGTGGGAGTGGTGTTGGGATTGGTTTGCCGCTGACTATTACCAGCGATCTCCCGCCGAAAATCCCACAGGACCCGAAGCGACCGACCGGCGGGTGTTGCGCGGCGGCAGCTACCTGTGCCATGCGAGCTATTGCAATCGTTACCGCGTAGATGCTCGTAGCAGCAATACGCCCGACAGCAGCGCGACGAACATCGGGTTTCGTTGCGCACGAGATATCGAATAGAGTGGCGGCCGTGCTGCGTGGATGTGTGGGAGCCCGCGACTGCGAGGAAGATGTGAAAGATCGGCGACCCGTGGCGACCGATTGACAAACGCACAACGTTTGCCCGAAGTCAGAAAGTGAACGTCACCTGGGTCATTCTCATTCCCGCGCTGCTGCTGCTCTTTTTCCCGGTTCAAATCCTGCTGCCCAGCAGTGTCGTCTTTCGCGTTTACGAGCAGACGCCGCCTCGGGGGACAGGTCGGTTTCCGTGGTGGTGGACGTCGGCCGTTTGGTTGGACCCGATTTGCGGATTCGGCGGGGCGTTCCTGTTGGATCAATACGTCTTTTCAGTGCCGGACGACGCCAAGGGTTTTCTCTTATTGGCGCCGGCCTTGGCGACGTTTGTGTGTGTGCTGGTCTCACTGCTGTTTCGCATGCCAGCGCGGCGTGACCGGCGGGCGGCATTCGCACCGTTGGGGTTTTCGGTCGGATTGGTGTTCGCGCTGATGCCGCCCTTGGTCGCAGCCATTGGAATCATTCTTGCGCTTTGCGCGGTGGGTGGTTTCCGGCATTTCGGCGCGGCTTTTGTCGCGGGAGCCGCAGCCGTGGCGGCCGCAGGAATTCTATTCAAGGCCCCGCATATCGAAGTGGTCACAGTGGCGATTTTGGTCGGCCTGCCGTTCGTGTTTTCGACGGCGACCTATCGCGTGCTGACGTTTCCCAGCCGGCGTTGAGGTGCGGGCCGGCGGATGCGGGCCGCATTGTGGGTTGGCGGGTGAGATATCCAGCTCGACCGCCAATCGTCAGACGCCGAGCGCGGTGCGGTAAAAACGCGGGACGCGTTTCGTGATGGAACAGAGCGTTTCCCAAGGGATGGTGTCCGCCCAATGGCTGAACTCCACCAGGGAGACTTCATCGTGGCCTTGTCGGCCAATGATCACGGCTTCGTCGCCACTGGCGATGGGGGGAGCATCGGTGATGTCGACGATGGTTTGATCCATCGTGACGCGGCCAAGGACGGGGCAGCGTTGACCGTGAATGAGGACGCTCGCGCGGTTGCTGACGGCGCGAGAAATGCCATCGCCGTAGCCGGCGCAAAGAATCGCGATGCGTGAATCGCGCTCGAGCGTGCGCGTGCGACCATAGCTGACGGTGGACCCGCGCGGCAGCGTTTTTGTGAGGCCGACGCGCGTGTGGAAACTGAAGACCGGCTCGGCCCGAACTTGGGGGAGCAGCGCCCCGGGGCGGGGGAGCACGCCGAATTGCAGGAGTCCGATGCGCACGGCGTTAAAGGGACTGGCATCGGGGAGCGATTCGATGCCGGCGCTGTTGTCGGCGTGGACGAAAATTTCGCTCAGCCGCAAGCCGCGGCAGCGCTCGAGGGCGGCGAGAAAGCGGCGGCGCTGCTCGGTCGTAAACGCGGCATCTTCATCGGGACTGGCGAAGTGGGTGAACACGCCATCGAGGCGCAAATGGGAGGCGGCACTAATGCGAGCGTGAAGCGCGGCGGCATGTTCGTGCCAGACGCCAAGGCGACCCATGCCCGTGTCGATTTTCAGATGCACGCTGATCGGCCGCTGCGCATCGAGACCCACGCGGTTGAAGCGATCGACTTCTTCTTCGGTAGAGACGGTGGCCGCGAGATCGTATTCCGCGAGATAGCGATCTTCGTTGGGCAGGAGCGGGCTGAGGAGAAGAATGGGCCAGCCGGGCCCGAGTTCGCGCAGAATCGCCGCTTCGGAAATGTTGGCTACTGCAAACAAATCCGCGCCGGCGTGCATCAGACGGGCGGCAATGTGCGGCAAGCCGTGGCCGTAAGCATCGGCTTTGACGACGGCGACATAGCGCATGTGCGCCGGCAGCGCGGCGCGGATCAGGTGGAGATTTCGTTCCAGCGCCGCGAGGTCGATCTCTGCCCAGCACCGACGAGGTAACGCCGTGGAAATGGTGCTCATGGCGCGCGGTGGATCTGCGGCGTCCACGTCACATACGAGGGTTCCGTCTGCAGGAATGCATCGGGGGACTCCGCCTCGTGAAACAGATCGTGGTCGGGCACGCGTGCGAGCAACTCGCGCACGTCGTAGATGATTTCCGTCAGCCCGGCCGGAGGCGGCGCCCACGCGCGAAAACCGGACGGCGTGGTCGCAGCGGGCGGAATGTGTTCGCGGGCGAGCCGGAGGAGGGGGTGTCCCGGCGTGGCCACATGCCAGTGTTCGCGGCGGGCATCGCTGACGACCGTGCGGCCCGTTGCCTCTGCGACGAGTTGCAGGCTGCGAAATGCGTAGCACGGCCGCGGCGCGAGGGCGCACCAAGCGCGAACGGCCATCGCAGCGGTGCGCACGCCGAGCACGGATCCGGGACCTTCGCAAAAAACAAAGGCGCGCATCGCGGCCGGATCGACCGCGAGTTCGTCGAGACAGCGAAAAAGGGCGACCCCGCTTTCGGCGTCCGAAGCGGCCCACCGACCGGGCTCCTCCGCGGACTGGAACACGCCAACCTGCACCCGCGCCGAGGCGCTATCGAGCAGCAGGAGTGGCGTGGAGGAGGTGAGCAGGGCGCGGAAACTGGGCATCTGGTTTCAGAGATTGACCGTCCGGGAAAGCGTGCCGTAGCTTGACCAATTCTTTCAACGAAAACCTCTTTGTTTCGCTGTGAACATCCAACTGACCAACGTCTCCGACACTCGTAAAACTCTGACCGTCACGCTCGAAGCGAGCGAAGTGGCGGCCGAGCATCAAGCCGTGGTGGCGGAGGTGGCGAAGGTGGCGCGCATCCCCGGTTTCCGTCCGGGCAAGGCGCCTGCGACCATGATCACCAAGCGTTTCGCGAAAGAGATCGCGGACGAGTTTCAACAGAAGGTGACGTCCAACGCGTATCGCAGCGCGCTCGAGCAGGAGAAGCTCGACGTGTTGAACATTGTGAGCGTTGAACCCGGCAAGATCGAGGCCGGCCAGCCGGCGACTGTGACGATCACGTTGGATGTGCGCCCCGCCTTTGAGATGCCCGACTACAACGGGTTGCCGACCGAGGTGCAGCCGACCGACGTGACCGACGAAGAAATTGACCGCGTGATCGAAGGTCTCCGCTCAGAACGGGCCGACTTCAAAGTCGCGGACCGGGCCGCGCAGAAAAGCGATTACGTGAAATTGGCTTACGAGGGAGAAATTGATGGCAAGTCCGTGAGCGAGCTTGCGCCGGACAAACAGATTTATGCCAAGGTCCCGCAGACGTGGGAGGAAGTTGAAGGCGAAAACGACGGTGTCATCCCGGGTCTGGGCAAGCAACTCGCGGGCCTGAAAGCGGGCGACAAGAAGGACATTACGGTGACGTTCCCGGCGGAATTCGCCGCGGTGCCGGCGCTCGCGGGAAAGACAGCGGTCTACCACGTGGAAGTGCAGGAAGTGCGGGAGCGCGTGCTGCCCGAACTCGATGAAACGTTCTTCAAGGCGCAACAGGTGGACAGTCTCGAGGCCTTGAAAGATTCGACGCGCAACAATCTGAAGCTCCAGAAGGACTATCAAAACCGCTCGGCCCAACGGCGGCAGGTGACTGAGGCGCTCGCCGCGCGGGTGGCATTCGCTGTGCCGGAATCTTTGGTGGAAGCTGAGACGCAAGGCGTGCTGCGGCAGTTCATCGAAGAGAACATGCGTCAGGGAATTCCCGCGGAGCAGTTCGAAAAGGATAAGAAACAGCTCTTCGAAGGGGCGCGCAAAGCCGCCGAACAGCGCGTGAAAACGCAATTGCTGCTCGCGAAGGTGGCCGAAAACGAGAAGCTCCAAGTCACGGAGAAAGATCTCGATTCCTACATCTACAACCAGGCGATGCGCACGAACCAACGCGCGGACAAACTGGTGAAGGATCTCACGAAGGATCGGGAGCGCTTGCGTGCGGTGCAGCAGTCGATCATTTTCGACAAGGCGGTTGATTTTCTGGTGTCCAAGGCTACGGTGACAACCATTCCGCCGAAGGCGTGAATGGTCTGATCAACGAACACCAAATACGTGAGCAACTACTACATACCAACGGTCTGGGAAAACACCGGGCGGGGCGAGCGGCAGTGGGATATTTTCAGCCGCCTGCTTAAAGATCGCATCGTTTTTATCGGCACGCCGATCGACGATGGCGTCGCCAATGCGATTATCGCGCAGCTGCTTTTCCTCCAGATGGAGGACGCCAAGAAGGATATTCACGTTTACATCAATTCGCCGGGCGGCGTCGTCACAGGTGGCATGGCCATCTATGATACGATGAACTTCCTGCAGTGTGACATCGTCACCTACTGCGTCGGCATGGCGGCGAGCATGAGCACGGTGCTGCTGGCGGCCGGGACGAAGGGCAAGCGTTTCGCGTTGCCGAACAGCCGCGTGATGATTCACCAGCCTTCGGGCGGCGCCGGCGGGCAGGCGGCGGATTTCGCAATCGCGGCCCGGGAGATTCTGCGGTGGCGCCAAACGTTGAACGAGATCCTCGCGCGGCACACCGGTCGGACGGTCGACCAAGTCCAGAAAGACTCCGATCGCGATTACTACATGAGCGCCGACCAGGCGAAGGAATACGGAATCGTCGACCACGTGGTGGCTAACACGCGTGATGCTCAAACGCTAGCGGTGCCGAGCGCGGCCTGAGCCGTCCGCGGCCTCGTATTCGCTCGACAGAATTCGCGTTTGAGGCGATTCACAGCTCATGGCTAAATCGTCGCGGATGACCCTCTGCTCGTTCTGCGGGAAGTCGCAGGCCGAAGTCAAAAAGATCATCGCCGGCCCTGGGGTCTACATCTGCGACTCGTGCGTGAATGTCTGCAAGACGATCATCGAGCGCGAGGTCAAGCAGCCCAGCCCCGAAGGGAAGCCGGCGTTTCGTTTGGTCAAGCCTTCGGACATCAAGGCGACCCTCGATGATTTTGTGATTGGGCAGGACCACGCGAAGAAGGTCCTCTCCGTCGCCGTTTACAATCATTACAAGCGCCTCATGTTCGACTCGAACCTGGGGCGCGATGGGGCGGCGCTTTCGCCGGAGTTTAATGATGTCGAAGTCGAGAAAAGTAACATCCTGCTCGTCGGCCCGACCGGCTCGGGGAAAACGCTTTTAGCACGAACGCTGGCGAAGATTCTCGATGTGCCATTTGCGATCTCGGATGCGACAACGTTGACGGAAGCGGGTTACGTGGGCGAAGACGTGGAAAACGTCGTGCTGCGGCTTCTGCAGTCGGCCAACTATGATGTGAAGCGTGCCGAGTGCGGGATCGTTTACATCGACGAAATCGACAAGATCGGCCGCAAAACGGAAAACGTTTCAATCACACGCGATGTCTCGGGCGAAGGCGTGCAACAGGCATTGCTGAAAATTCTTGAAGGCACGGTGTGCAACGTCCCGCCCCAAGGCGGCCGGAAGCACCCGAACCAGGAATACGTGCAGATAAACACGGCCAACATTCTTTTCATCTGCGGAGGCGCGTTTGTCGGTCTCGACGCGCTGGTGCAGCGCCGAATGGGGCAGCGCAGCCTGGGGTTTTCGTCGATCAAAGCGCAGCACGAGCAGGCGTTGGCGCCGGAGCAAATGATGAAGGCGCTCGCGCCGGAAGATTTGGTCCGTTTCGGAATGATTCCCGAATTTATCGGACGGTTGCCGGTCGTTTCCGTGCTCGACCAGCTTCAAGTCGCCGACTTGGAAAAAATTCTTCTGGGCACGAAGAACGCGATGGTGAAGCAGTATTCAAAACTGTTTGCCATCGACGGTGTCCGGTTGCGGCTCACGGCCGATGCGGTGCGGGCCATCGCCGCGAAAGCGATCGAGTTGAAGACGGGAGCGCGGGCGCTCCGGTCGATCATGGAAAATCTCATGCTCGACGTGATGTATGATCTTCCGCAGCGCGACGACGTGACGGAAGTTCTCGTCGACGCAGGCGTGGTGGCCGGACGGCGGCGGCCGACGCTGCGTCGAGGCGGGAAACCGGAAGCGCGCGAAGACGCGGCGTAGGGCGAGAGCGCCGTGGTAAACGGCGCTGCGACTCAGGCCGGAATTGGCGAATCGCTTTTACTTGGATTTACCAGTGGCCATAGTCGCCCTTTTTGAGATTCAGCGCGAACTCGACCAGCAGGCGGACGCAGAGCTCCACGTCGGCGAGGTCGACCACTTCGCTCGGCGTATGCATATAGCGTAGCGGCACGCTCACCAAGCCCGTCGCAACCCCGCCACGCGTCATTTGGATCGCCCGGGCGTCGGTGCCGGTCGGTCGCGGATCGGCCTCGAATTGATGAGGGATTTTCAGTTTTTTGGCGGCCGCCAGCAAACGCTCGTAAACGCGCGGATTGATGTTGGCGCCCCGGCAGAGGATGGGACCGCCGCCCAGTTTCGTTTCGCCATATTTGCGGTTGTCGCAGTCGGGGTGGTCGGTGGCGTGGGCCACGTCGATGGCGATGGCTAAATGGGGATTGACGGCGTAGGCCGCGGTGGTGGCACCGCGCACGCCAATCTCTTCTTGAGAGGTGGCGACCGCGACGACTTGGGCAGCGAGTTTTCGTTTTTCGCGCGAGAGGCGAATCAGTGTTTCGCCGACGATGTAGGCGCCGACTTTGTTGTCGAAGGCGCGGGCCGTGCCAATGCTACCATTGAAAAGCTCGAATTCGTGATCGTAGGTCGCGACGTCACCGATCGCGACTCGCGCAAGGGCCTCGTCTTTCGAGCGTGCACCGATATCGATCCAGATCTCATGAATCTCCGGCACCTTCTTTCGGTCGGCCTCGTTCATGAGGTGAATGGCGCGTTTGCCGGTGACGCCTTTCACGGCGCCAGCGGCGGTCTGGATGATGACGCGGCGGCCCGAAATCACGGTGCGGTCGTGTCCTCCGATCGTATCGAAGTAGAGGTAACCGTCTTTGTTAACGTAGGTGACGATCAAGCCTAGTTCATCCATGTGCCCGGCGAGCATGAGGACCGGATCGCCGTCGGGGTGCAGGGTGGCGATGCGGTTGCCAAGGGCATCTTTTCGGTAGGCGTTTGCCGCCGGTTGAACGTGTCGGTCAAAGACAGCTTGTGCTTCGGACTCGTAGCCGGAGGGCGAGCGAGCGTGCAGTAGTTCGGTCAGGAACGCGGGGGCTTCGTAATTCGGCATGGATTTAGTCTCGCGCATCAGGTCATCCGCGCAAAGCGTTTTTCCAGATGACGATTTACCCAGCCATCGATCTCAAGGACGGAAAGTGCGTGCGCCTGCTGCAAGGCCGGGCCGACCAACAAACTGTTTACAGTGATAATCCCGCTGCAATGGCGGCCCGGTTCCGGGCGGCGGGCGCGACGTGGATTCACATGGTTGATCTCGATGGCGCCTTCGGCGGAACGCCGCGGAATCTTGCGGCGGTGAAAGCGGTGACAGACCTCGGGATCCACGTGCAACTGGGAGGCGGATTGCGAACGCGCGAAGACGTGGAGCGAGTTCTGGGGTTGGGAGTGCAACGCGCCGTCATCGGCACGCGGGCAGCCGAAAGCGAAGCATTCATCGGCGAGCTCGTGCAGTCGTTTGGAGATCGGATCGCGGTGGGAATCGATGCGAAAGATGGACAGGTAGCCGTCAAGGGGTGGGTGACGACCACAGCGACTACGGCGCTCGCCTTGGCGCAGCGCATGGATGCGCTCGGGGTCGGCACGTTAATCCATACAGATATCAGCACCGACGGGATGTTGACCGGGCCCAACCTGGCCGCACAACGCATGTTACTTGAGACGGTGAAGTGCCGTATTATCGCGAGCGGTGGCGTGAGCCGGCGGGAGGATGTGGTAAATCTGGCGAAGCTGACGCACGGTCAGGCGCGCTTGGACGGCGTGATTGTCGGGAAGGCGCTCTACGAAAACGCGGTGACGCTCGAAGAGTTAATCGCCGTCGCGTAGGATTTCTGAAGCCAAGCCCAATGACGCTTCCATCGTCAGTTGTCGCCGCGAAAGGCTATCTGGCGCTAGGTATCGCGGGATTTTTCGCCTTGGTGCTTTTTGTCGGGAGCCAGAGGCGGCCGGCATTTTTCGACGAGCCTGCGCATTTGCGGCAGGCGACAGAATTCGCGCCGGCGCCGACTCTGCACGATTGGCTGACTAACAACGACTCGTCCGCAGCCGGCCCTTTGTCCCCACTGCTCTTTGTAACGATGGGCGTGAGAACGATTGAGCGACCGCCGTTGTTCAGAATCCCGAACCTCATTCTTTTGGCGGCGATCACCGCGACACTCGCGGCCTATTTGCGGCGTCAGCCTGTGCCGCGACCGCTTGCGGGTGCGCTGGCGATGTTAGCGCTGCCGCCGATTTGGGTCTGCAGTGGCCTCGCCCTCACCGAAATTCCTGCGATGATGGGTGTTGCCGCTGCGCTCTATGCGGCGGATCGCGTGGGGGCAATTGAGGACGAGAAAAACGCAGAGACGGCCCTGCCCGTTGGCTGGCTCGCGATGCTCGCGGCGGGAATCGTGGTGGCGAGTTGTGGACGTCAAACCTACCTGGCGATTTTGCCCGCGCTGGCCGTAATCGCGGTCAGACGCAGGGCGGATTTGATTCCGGTCGGGGCGGCTTTCGGCGTAGGGATCATCCCGATTGCAGCCGTCATGGTGGCGTGGGGTGGCTTGGCTCCGCCGTTGTTGCGCTCGTGGAGTGAAGGATTGGCACCGACGCACGCGGTCGTGGCGCTTTGCTACAGCGGCGGAATCGCGTTCTGGTTAGCGCCGCGCCTTTTCCAATCGCACTGGCGAGGAGCGACGGTATCAGCACTCGTGGCCATCGGATTGAATATGGCTGGCCTCGGAGTGCATCTGACCCTGTTTACCTCGGCGCAACGATTTCTTGGGCACCCGCAACTATCGGCGATAGCTGAGGCCATTCTTGCAGCAGTGTTGATAGGAGCCGGGGCGGCCTGGGTGTTCGCCGTGCTGAGCGAAATCCTGCGGCGGCCGAGTCGAATGTTCATCGCCGGCGCATTGGGTGTATTGTTGCTTTGCGCCAGTTGCATGGCGATCAAGCACCAGTTTTCCAGCCGTTACATCGGCATGGCGGCGCCGTTTTTTATCAGCATGCTCGCACCGTGGATGGGCTTCGGCCGGTGGGGTTGCATGCGCCTGGCCGTGGGAATGCTGGCGCGTTTCGCCGTCCTGGCATCCTACTTCCGCTTTGCGTGACGCGTGCGGGGACGAGGGATCTTTTCCGCGATTTCCTCGAGCGGATAAGTGATGATTTCCGCCAGGGTCGGGTGATACCAGGGCGCTTTAAGCAGATCGAAGACCGTGGCGCGCATCGCAAGCGGACCGGAAAACGCATGGATCAACTCCCCGGCATCTTTGCCCACGATCTCAGCACCGAGGATGCGTCCGCGGTTGGGCTCGGCCACGACTTTTACGAAGCCGTAATTGGCGTCCATCAGAATGGATTTCCCGTGGTCGTTGAATGGGTAACTGGCGACCACAAAGGGCAGGTCGCGCGCGGTGAGGTCGTGTTCCAGGAGGCCGATGGAGGCGAGTTGAGGATCGGTAAAAACCACGCTCAGGAGATGATCGAAATTGACGGGCCGCACCGCTTCGACACCCGCGGCGTGACGGGCGGCTAGTTCGCCTTGCTGGATGGCGATATGCACGATTTCCACCGGCCCGGCGCAATCGCCCGCGGCGTAGATGTGGGGTAGACTGGATTGTTGCCAGCGGTTGGTGACGATTTGCTCGTTTGGACGGGTGCTCACCCCAATTCCGGCCAAGTTCAAGGCGGCGGTGTTGGGTTGACGGCCCAAGGCATTGAAGAGGTGAGCAGCCCGACGGCGAAGACGCTTCTTGCGGTGGACGAACGTCACGCAGACGCCGTGGCGGTCATGCGTAATGCCTTCCAGTTTGGTATTGGTGAAGAGTTCTATGCCGTCGTCGACCAAGGCTTGCTGAACTACAGCGGCGGCGTCGGGCGAATGATCGCGCAGCACATGCGCACTACGCTGAATGAGTGTCACCTGCGAACCGATGCGGCGGAGAAACTGAGCCAGCTCGCACGCCACGATGCCGCCGCCGAGCACGACCACGCTGCGGGGCACGAAGTCCAATTCGAGCACGTCGTCGCTCGTCCAGAATTTCGTTTCGGCGAGGCCTGCGATGGGCGGCACGCTGACTTGGGACCCGGTGGCAATCAGGAATTTTTTCGCCCGGAGACGGTGGCCGGTCGACAGCGCAAGTGTGTGGGCGTCCTCGAAACGCGCGAATGCGCGTATCAGGTCAAAGGGGGCGGACTTGAGCGCATCAGCCCGGTAGTCGGCAAATTCCCTAATGATCTTTTTTTTGCGGGCGTGAATCGCTTTCATGTCCGGGCGGGCGGACGGAATTTTTAGCCCGAACGTTTTTCCTTTTTGGGCGAGGTGAAGGACCTCGGCCATGTAGAGGAGCGTCTTGGAGGGCATGCAGCCCCGCAAAATACAAAGGCCGCCGAGTTGTTTGGCCCCGTCGATCACGGCTACTTTCTTGCCCAACGCGCAGGCGACGCGGGCGGCGTTGTAGCCGGCACTCCCCCCGCCGATGACGGCGAAATCGTAGTCAAACATACCTCAACATGGCCCAACTCCGGCCGAACGGAAAGCACTTCATCGGCTTCCTTTGGCTGAAATCATCGTGTGAATTGTCTTCAACACGATCGAGGCATCGAGAGTGAAGGAGTAGTGGCGGATGTAATAGAGGTCGTATTCCAGCTTGCGCAGCGTGTCCGTTAGGTTGGCTCCGTAGGGGTAATTCACCTGAGCCCAGCCCGTGATTCCGGGACGCACCATGTGGCGAAAATGGTAAAAAGGAATTTGCCGTTCGTAGTCCGACACGAGCCGATCCCATTCGGCCCGCGGGCCGATCAAACTCATGTCGCCCTTGAGGACGCTCCAGAGCTGGGGAAACTCATCGATGCGCGTCGCGCGGAGGAATCGCCCCATACGCGTGATTCGTGAGTCGCCGGGGCGGGTGTAGCGATCCTCGCCGGTGGCGGATCCGGCCCGCATGGTGCGGAGCTTGAACAATCGAAACGGCCGTTGATGGCGTCCGATGCGGGTTTGGCCGTAGAAGACTGGACCGCGATCTTCGAGCCAGATGCCTAGCGCGGCGAGTGCGAGGATGGGGGAGGAAATCACAATGCCAAAGCCGGCTAGTAACAGATCGGACATGCGTTTCACGCGCTCAAAGACCGGCTCACGGGCGACGCGGAAGCCTTCCTGAAACAGCCACGTGGGGTTTAGTCGGTAGAGAGGGATTTTTCGCCAGTAGGTTTCGTGGAACAGCTCCAGCGTATAGGTGGGAATCCCTTGGAAGTGCAGACGTACGAGTCGCTCTGCGACAGCGGGCTCGAGCATTCGTCCTCCTTCCCGCAGGACGATGCCCTCGACTTCGAATTCGGCCCGATCGATTTTGCGCAACACTTCGGCCACCGAAATGGCCGGTCCTTCTTCCGGCGCCGCTCCGGGAGCGGCGAAGACAGCTTTGAAATGCGTTTGCTGACGTTCGCATTCTGCACGGAAGGTGGCGAAACTGGCTTCATCGCCAATGAAAACCAGGTGCCGCTGTTGTTTGAGCCGGGCTTGGCGTCCCGTCCAAACGCGACGGTAGGTCAGCGTGAGAGGAATGAGAGCAACGTAGGCGAGGAGGATCACCGCACGGCTCGATTGGAGGGCATAGCCAGCACCGATGAGGCCGAACGTTATCAGCAGGACGACAAACATGGCGCTGAGGAGTGCAATCACATGCTGGCTCGTATAATCGAGCGCCATCATGTCGGTGCGGGTGTCGTAGCCGTCGATCAAGTAGACGACGATCAGCAACGCCAAAATTGGCACCAATAGCGGCCAAAAGAAGAACGTGTTGAACGCCGGAGTGGCGCGCAGCCGCATCACGGTGTTAAAAGTCGCGATGGTGGCGACGATATCGAGCGCGACAAACAACAGGCCAATTCGACGGCTACGTTTCATAATGCTCCTCCGGCCACACGGGAAAGGCGGCGTCGTTCCTCATCGATGAAATGTTCGTAGCGGCCCAAAAGGCGGCAGTAGCGCCAACTATACCGACCGTCGAGGAAGCCACGACGGAGCACGAATTGATAAAACATGCGAAAGGCCGGCCGAAACGGCAGGCGATAGCTGACTGCCTTCAACGCTCGCCGGCGCACGAGCCGGTCCCGTGAGATGAGTTCCCTCGTCGGCGGTGGCTGATGCGATGCGGACCGCGCTTCGATGCGCGCGTAGCGGCGGTGTTTCTCCAGCCAATCGTCTTCCGAACCCGGTAAGAGCATCTCATGGAAATAGCCGCCTTGGAGATATTGCATGCGCATCCCGGGCGACTCGCGCTGCCCATGGCCAACCTGCACGAAGGAAAAACGCGTCGCATGCACGAAGCGCGCTTGCCACGCGGGAAAGTCGGTGCAGCGCGGCAGCCATCGTCCCCGAAACAGCATCCGCGGCGCCGCGTAAAACCCGTCGACGGTCGGCGGGGCGTTTGCGGCCATCCGGTCGCATTCCGCCATGAGCTCCGGCGAGATCCGTTCGTCCGCATCCAAGTGAAACACCCAATCGTGTTTAAACGAGACCGTCGCATGCGCGTAATTCCGCTGGCCGGAAAAATCGTCGAAGGGACGGGAAAAGACCCGCGCGCCCGCCGCCTGCGCAATCGCGAGAGTGGCGTCGGTCGAGCCTGAATCCAGGACGACTATATCATCGCTGGCGCGGACCGACGCGAGAGCACCGGGAAGATTACGGGCTTCGTTGAAGGTCAGGATTAAGATGGAAATCATATCACCGCGGGTCCTCCCGCGCGCTTAGCAGGCAGTAGCGTGTCGCGGAAAAAAACATGCACCAGAACACGAGGGTCACCGCTGGGTTGGCGAAAGGAAATTCGACGCACGCGTAAAGGAGGAGCAAAAAGCAGCCCACCCACAGCGGCACCGTCAATGCGGGAAAGACTCGGTGCCTAAGCACACTTAGCAGCGGCAGCGCCCCGGTGAGAATCAGCAGCGCCGTGCCGATAATCCCGATTTCGGCGAGCGATTGCAGCCAGTCGGAATGGGCGTCCTCGTAGTGCGTGGGGGGGAGGCCACGATACGACTCTTGTGAGTCGTAGTTGCTGAAGACCGAGCCATAAGATTCGAGTCCCCACCCAAACCAGCGGCGCTCGTGTGCCATTCGGAGCGTGTCGCGGTAGAGTGCCGCCCGATTCCCGATGCCGCCCTCGGCGCGCATTTCCTGCCACTGATGAACGGTGGTGGTGAGTCGAGTTTGAATCGTGTCCGCGCCCAGATGGTAAATGGCGGCGCTGGCGACAAGCAGGCACACGAGTACGGCGGCGAGCGTTGACCCTACGCGCCGGCCTTGCGCGCGTTTGCGTTTGACGAACCGCCAGAGCCAAGCGCCAAACACTGCCGTGAGCAGCACGAACGCGAGCGCCGTGGACGAGCGGGAACCACACAGCGGGAGCGTCGCGGCAATAAAAAAGAGCAAAACAATCCCCGCGAAGGCGGGCGTATGCCAGAAGTCCCTGGCGCGATCGACGCGGCGGAGATGGTGGGTGATCAAAGCGCAGGCGGCGCTGAGAGAAAGAATGATAAATGCGCCCCAGTGGTTATGATAGACAAAGGTGGCGAACCAAAACTCATTCGGACCTTTCACGAGTCCGAAGTACAGGTCCCGATGCAGCAGGTATTGGGCAGTGCCCATGATTGAAAGCACCAGGGCATTAAGGGCAACCACGAGCAAAAAGAGCCTTACCATGCGTCGGCGCCGGACCAAAAGAGCGAGATTAAACCCGGTGAAGAAACAGCCGGCATACATGAGCAGTTCATGCCAGGCCAGGTCGGGCCGGGCATTGCTGGGCCAGGACGCCGAGTTAGTTCGTTCTAAGAAGACCAAGGTCGTCCCGAACATGCGCGGTTCAAAGCTGGGATTGAAGCAGCTTGCCGCGACAAAAGCGGCGAGGAGAAAAAAGCACACGCTCCAGCGGAGCACAGAACGGGGCACTTGATTCCGGGTATCATGACGAATCAGCGCAACGATTGGCAGGGCGAGGCCCGCCAGTCCCCACCAGCCGATTGTATCATGGGCCCACGGAATCGCGCCGCCAAAGGCCCAGCTCGCAAAGACAACCGCGACCGAGGCATGAATGATGGCGGCCAATTCCAGATGGTCCGGCCATGCGGATCGCCGCCGCGGCTTGGTGGAGACGTCGATCGTGCTCACTATATTAAACTGCGATAGAAATCTCCGAGCATAATCGCACTTTGGCGCCAGGCGAAGTGTTGCCGCACCCATTTACGGGCGATCTGGCCCCGCTCACGGAGGCGTTCCGGACTTTCCGCGAGCAGCATTTGGAGTTCCGAACCATAGGTTTCCCACGCCACGCAGCGGCCGGCGCCGGTGTCGTTGATCGCACTCCAAGGTGTCGAGTCGGTCACAAGTACCGGCACGCCGTGGACCATGGCCTCGGCGATCACGAGGCCAAAATTTTCCGAATGCGAGGGAAGGAGGAATAGAGAAGCGACGGCGTAGGGCGGCGGGACCGCGGACCCATCCAAAATCTTTATTCGATCCTGCGCGCCGACGCGGGAGGCGTAGGTGCTGAGTTGCGCGACGGAGTATGTTTCAGGGATGCCGACCACCAGCAGCACCCAATCGCGCGGAGCGAGTTTCGCCCAGAGTTCAATGAGTTCCGCGACGCGTTTTTTCGGATGCAGTCGCGAATAAAAGACCGCAATCCGTCCCGGCGATAGCGGTTGGATAACCGGCTGCCAATACGTAGTCGCAGCCGCCCTGTCCAGCGCGCCGGGTTCATCGACGCCGTTGGGTGCGATGCAAATGGGCTGGAGGAATCCCTGCCGGCGGATGTCTGCGGCTTCCTCCTTGCTGGTGGCATGCCAGCCGGCGGCGTGTTCGAAGGCGGCGGGGTGAACAAACCGCCGGGCAAACTTCTTTCTGCGGGAATGGTGGCGCAACGACCATGAGCTCAGCATTCCTCGCGGAGAGATTACCAATGGTATCCGATCGCGACGCGATTTTTGCGCGGCGTAATGCAGCGTGCGCAGCCAGATCGAATGATGGTGGACGACCGCCGGCGAGGCGTTGTCTAAATATTGGCGCAGGGTGCGCGAGGGGCAAAGCGCGAGTGGCCGTGAGCGTTGAAAGGTGGCAATACGGAGGGTGCCGGTGTTGCGCGTGTCCGGGTTCGCAGGGGCGGTGGCGAGCAGTTCGACGTCATGTCCGAGGGTGGCCAGAGCATCGGATAACGCATAGACCGATTTACTCGGTCCGCCGTATTGCGCCTCGAGACTTGGGACGAGTTGGCAGACGCGCATCGATTACTGCGGAGGTTGCCGATCCTTGATGGGGCGGCAGGGATGCCCGACGCAAATCTTCCGCGGGGGCAAATCGCGGACGACGACCGATCGCGCGCCGACGACGGCCAGTTCGCCAATGGTCACGCCGGGTCCGACAAAGACATCCGCTCCGATCCACGCGTTGGCGCCAACCACAATCGGCGCCGTGACCAGCGGCATGGACCAATCATTGAAGTCGTGGGTGCCAGCGCACAAATGGCAGTTTTGACTGACGTTGGCGCCGCGTTCGAGGCGGATAGGCGCCAGATTGTAGAGAGTGACGTGACGACCGATCATCGATCGAGGCGCGAGTGAAAGCCGCCAGGGAAACGTGATGCGGGCGGTCGGGAAAATCACCACGTGGGCCGGCTCCGCGATGTCGGCGCCGAACAGGCGCAGTAGACGCGCACGAAAACCATGCCACGGACGCGGGCTCCAGCGGAAAATGGTGACTTGAACGAACGCCCATGCCGATCGGAGCAGCACCTCCCCGCGAGGGTAGGGCGTGACGCAATTTTGACCGAGATAAGGCGGCTCAGAGTCCATGGCGAAGACGAGTACAACTTCTCACGCGGCGAGCTGCGAGACCGGAGCGTGGCAATTCAGGCTGCGTCAATGCACCGTTGCAGCGATGCGAGAACGACGCGTGCACATTCCGGAAAGTCGTAACGGCGCGCATGTTCTTTGGCGCGCGCGGCGATCGCCCGGCGAAGAGAGGGATTTGAAATCAGCCGGCCGAGTTGCGTCGCCAGTTGAACCGCAGCGTCGGGGGCGGCATGGTCGAAAACCAGACCGGTTTGCTCGGGCGCGATGAGGTCGCGGAAACAATCGAGCGCGGAGACGACCGGCGCGCAGCCCGCCGCCATCGATTCGGCGATCGAAATCCCGAAAGTCTCTCCCCGCTCGGCGATGCTGGGATAGCAAAAGACATCCATCGCCGAATAATGCGCGGCGAGCCGGGCGGTGTCGTATTCGGGACCGGTGAAGGTGACGACGGCGGCAACCGCCGGCGGCAGATCCGCACGCAATTGCACTCCGTAAGCTTCGCCGCCTCCGCCTTCAGCGATGGATTCGGGTCCGACGATCTTTATTTGCCAGGGGGGTAAAGCAATGTCCTTCGTCAGTTGCGCAGCGGCCGCGAGTAGAAGCGGCAGGCCTTTTTCGGGGTGAACGCGTCCCACAAAACCGATTACAACCGCTGCGGCTGCGTCGCGGTGGCGAGGTGCGGCGGCGAGGGCCGTCCAGTCGATCGGATTGGGAAATACGCTGGTGCGGGCGGCGAGCCGGGGATTCTCGTGCGCCGCTCGTCGTGCGACTGCGGCACTGGTTGCCAATACACGATCGACGTTGCCGTAGAGACGGCATTGGCCTTTGGGCATGCGGCCGAGCACCACCGCGACGGGGCCGCCGCGGGGTTTCAACCGGCGCAGAAAAGCGGGAAGCGAGACCGTGTTGCAAATCACCACATCGGCCGACGGCAGCGCGCGGGTGACCCGCAGACCCCAGATGAAGTCCAAAAATAAATTGACTGGCAGGAACCGGGAATGTCCGGCGCCCGGCAGTCGCAGATGGACCAAGCCGCCGATGGTTTCCTGATTTGGCAGGCCCGGCCAACGGCGGGAAACGAGCGTGACCGCGTGGCCTTGGGCGGCGAAGAGTTGCGCCAGCCGGTGCCAGATTTTTTCGGTGGCACCGCCGGCGAGCGCGGGAACCGGGAGAAAGAAGCCCATGACGATGGTGATTTTCACGGGACGACGTGCGCCATTGCGCTCAGCAGACCCTCCGTGGCCTGGCGGTAGGTGTAGTGGGAGACTCGGTCCGCGATGCGCGCACGCAATTGGGTGGTGTCGCCGGCGACGGCGGCCAACGCACGGGCGAGCGATGACTCGAGAGCGGCGGGATCATGAGCGGGAAAGACCCAGCCGGTTTCACCGTCGGTGACGAGATCGCGCTGGCAGCCGACGCGGTCGCTGACGAGGCAAGGGACGCCCATGTGCATGGCTTCGTTGACGGCAAGGCCCCACGTTTCGTAGTGGCCGCGGGAGGGCAGCGCAAAAACATCGGCCAGCAGATAACGCACGGGCATTTCGCTCTGGTTGGCGAAGGGCAGAAATCTGACGCGCGCGCCATTGGCAGCGGCGGCACGACGCAGCGGTTCGCGCAGCTCGCCATCACCGACGAAAAGCAGAACGGCCGTGGGGTGATTCAAGGAGGCGAATGCGGCGAGCAGGGTGAGCGGTTGTTTGTTGGCCGCAAATTTTCCGGCGAATAATATCACCGGCGCGTCGGCGGGAATTTCCAGCCGGCGGCGAAGCTCGGAGGCGGCGAACCGATACGTTGGAAGCCGGGGATCAAAGTGCTCGCGGTTGACCGCGTGCGGCGCGAAGAAGAGCTTCTCTGACGAAACGCCAAAAAACGAGAAGTAGTCGCGGTTGGCCAGGCCGACATACGTGAAGGCCGCAAAATGCCGATAGACCCATCGCAAAAGAAGCCGCTTCGAAAGTGAAGGACAAGGTTGCCCGAGGAGATGAGAATCGCCGCGGAAAATGAGGGGAATTCGATGTCGGCGCGCCCAACGCAGAAGGTTCAAATGCGTGCGGAAGCGATAGCCAAAAACCAGAATGGCGTCTGGTTTCCACGTCTTCAGCCGCACCGGCAGCGTGGGATTGTGCAGACCGGAGAAGGATTCCGTGCCTGGATTCGTGGCAGCATTGGGAACGAACTCGTGGTCGTACCCGGAGAGTAGATCGATATCCCAGCGAAAAGCGGCGCCGAAGCGCGGGTCGTGCCGGGTCGTGACGCCGAAGTCCCACAGATAGAAAACGCGCAAGGCACAGCGATTTTCATTAGCGATAAAGCGAAACCAAGGGCTGTAATACTGCGTCGGATGCGAGAGGACGACAGCGAGGCGGCGCGGGACAATCACGGCGAAGGAGTCGGTCGCTTGACGGTTTTACGTTCAACGAAGGGCCAACAGGCGAGGAAGACGGGAACGAACGATTGAAAAACCGAGGTGATGAGCACACTGGCCACCATTTCGAACGAATTGGCGACGCCGGCAAACAGGCTGAAGCTGAGAAATCCCTCCAGCGAGAGGACCAGCTTCTGAGCGGTGAATTTTTCCACCCAAGCGCAAAAAACACCGAGTCCAATGCCGAGAAAGAGCGAGCCAAAGTAGGCTCCGAAGTTACCATAGGCCTCCGCCAGCAGCCCCCAAGCAATATAGGTGCTGAAACTGGCATTCACATCCTGACGTCCGAAATGCACATTAAGCATGACCTGTCCTTCGTGGGTGCGCGGCTTCTCCGGCCACAGAATGCGGGGAATAAGCAGCTTGGGGATGATCGCGTAGGTGACGCCCCCGAGCGTAGAAACATGCAAGGTTTCGGTCGCATCCATCACGAACAGAAGATTTTGAAGGTTGTTGATGCGATTGATCAGGCGCTGCCCTCCCCCGGAGTCTTCGTCCTTTGAGCTCTTGCGGTTGGCGGATTGAACAGGATTACCGATAAGCAAGTCGGTGCTGGCTTCGGTCCATTCAACGTAAGTGCGCGGCATATCGGCCAGTGTCAGGCTGGGCCGCTCGTCTTCGCTGAACCAATAGCGCCCGCGCATTTCAAATTTCCCAAGATTGAAAAAAGAGAGCGCGGCCACGACGACGAGGGTGAATCGCCAAGGGATCCGACCGGAGCTCCATAGCAATCCGATGAAAACCGACCCGAGGGTGATGCCGGCGGAAGAAAGAAGAAAAGTAGCGGCGGCGAGCAGGCAGTTAAGCGTAAGAAGCACCCAAAACATGCCGACCTGCACGGAGCCGAGTTCGCGGGCACCGACCAAGATGCCGAGCAGAAAAAAGCCACACATGCTTACAGCGGCGAGAACGGTGTTTAGAATCGATCCACTGCCGGTGGGCAGAAGATTGAACAACCAATCGGTGAGATTAGCGGCCTGCAGCAGTTGGTAGGCGGTGCCTCCGGCGACCAACCAAAAGCCCAGGCGGCTGATCTTGGCCATCCCGCGCTTTTCGAAGCCTTGAAGGGCGTAACAGATCGGCGCAGGCAATCGGAACATTTCCATGCCCAGTCGCCACGCGATCGCCATGGCGAGACTGAAGATGAAGACTTCAAGCCCGGCCTGCGTGAGGTAAGTCTCGGGATACTTAAAAACAACCTCGTGCGCAGAAATTATGGGCAACCCAAAGGCGACGAGGTTTTGCACCACGAACAGCGGCATGAGCGGCAAGCCAAGCGCCTTGGAGCGCCAGATCGACAGGGCCAACCACGAGCCGGCGGCGATGTAGCCAAAGCCCAAGGCACCGGGTTGGTTACTAAAATAGACAAAGACGAAAAGAGCCGCAAGCACCGCGCCCATAACGAGGAGCGATCGCCGAAGACCCGAACTCAACGTGCGTGCAATGTCGCCAATCTGGAGATAGCGGTCAAACGTGCCGGGGCGTTGGAGCGACGTCGGGGAGTTCATTGATCAGCCAGCCCAAAGGTAGATTTCAAACGGTTAGCCGGACGCGAGAGGCCGGACATTGCAAGCAGGCGTGAAAGAGTTCCGTCTGACGGGTGGCCAACACTTCCGTTCGGTAGTGCGCGGCAAAATACGCTTCCCGTCGAAGCGGGAGTCGCGCAGGTGGAAAACCCTCCAACGCCAGTCGGAAAAAACCTTCGATCGCATGGACTGCTGAGCGATCGACGCCGCCTCCGGACAGGGAGACTTCGAAAGCTCCACCCATTTTGTTGAGCAAAGAACTCAACTGACTCCCTTCGAAAGTTACTGCGAGCATGGGGCGCCGCGAGAGAAAGTAGGGAAAGGTTTTCGAGGGCGAGTAGGCTGGGTCGCTCGAGCCGAGCAAAAGAAGACCGTCCGCCTGAAGCTGAAGAGCGAGACTCTCCAAATGGCCGATGCGATGAGGCACTTCATGCACAAGGTCGGCGACACCAAAGTGACGAGCGACGGGCATCACCACTTCCTTCCCCTGGCCGCGTGCGACATAGCTTGTGCCGATGAAGTGGAGACGGAGCTGGGCCGCCAGGTCGGGCGCAGTGGCGCGGAAGCTCGCCAGTGCAGTGAGCAGCGCGTTCAGAGCGTGCGGCATGATCGGACCGGCGGCTCCGGTATTGACGAGGTGGATCAGTTTTCGGTGCCCGTCGTGAAGCCGCTCGACGGAGGTGAGCGTTCGTGCGGCGACGAAGTCTTGTTCACTCACGCCGAATCCGATGACAGAGCTGCGCAGGCAACGACTCCACACGTAGCGCTGGTGGAGCGATTGGAAATAGCTCCCCGAAACAGACATCGCGGCCGAGGCGCCCGAAAACGAAAACTCTTCCAACGCCCAGGCCATCGCCCGCGCGAGGAGATATTTCCAGCCGCCCGGAGGCCGGCGGGCGCCGGCTTGTTGATAGTGATCGGTTCGCCACGGATCCTGCAGATCGAACAAATACGGGACGCCGAATTCCTGCTGCCAGAGGCGCGCGGCGCTAAATGTGACGAACTGGGTGTTGCTAAGGAAAACCAGGTCGATGCGTGATCGTCGCAAGATACGACGGCCCGCAAGATACAGCGGCAGCCAGCAGCGAAGCCCAAGTGTCCCAAGACCGATATACTTGGTCCAGCTTCTCGACCACGCGCCGCAACGATGGACTTCCAAGTCGGTTGGCATGGTCGCCGCCAGTTCATCTTCATGCGTCGCGTCGACGTGAGTCGGCGCCACGCACAAAATCACCGGCTCCCAGCCCAGCGCGCGGTAATGCGACACGCTCATCCGCACGCGCTGCATGTCGGGCGCGTTGACCGGCGGAAAATGCGGGGAAACGATCAGAACGCGCCGCATTACTTGACGATAACAAGCCGATAGGGCGACTTGGGTTGTGAGTTAAAGACGTGACTCCCGATTCGCAAACGCTCCGCCTTGACGCCCGAGTCGGAGATATATCGTTCAATTTTCCATTCGCTCGCGATCCATAGCTCGTTGGTCGGCTTAGCGGCCACCGTACCCGCCGCGCCTATCCCCGCCGGGTTTCGCAGACCCCAGTCTTGAGCACCCGGGGGCAGACGGAAGTCGTAAACGTAGCGGGCCACAACCTCATCGAGACACAGTGTCTTTCCCGGATGTTCGTGGACGGCCTGACGAATCGTTGTGACATCCGGGCGGGCGTTGTCGCCAAAAATGGGAGTGAGCAGGGCGCCTGCGTTGTTCAAAACAACGGCGGCGAGCGCGCTGACGGCAAAGACGTGGCGCCAGCGCGACTCAGCCCATGAAACGATCGCCAGGACCAAACCGGCATAGGCAGCGTAATGGGCCATCCGGCCGGCATACAGGAAACAGCCTAGTATGAGCGAAACCAGCCACACGGCATAGAGCCGTCGCACCGATTGCGAACGCTGGCTTGGCGAGCGGCCGCAAAAAGCAGGAATTATACCGGCGAGGATAAGTAGAAAGATCGGCCCCTGCAGCCACACCTCTTTACCGAAAGTCATTTCCCGCCAGAAATAAAATGGCCCCATATACCACCGCGGCGCAGTGGCTAATTGCCGATGCAGAGAGATGGCCCGAAGAAATTCTACGAGCTCACCTTGGATGGCGACCAGGAAGGCGGCGAAAGCGACGGCCACTCCGAACACGGTGAAGACGAACCATTGCGGGATCCGGGTCGGAGTGGAGCGCAAAACTAAAAAGCGCATTCCATAGAGAGGCACGACAAAGGCCATTGCGAGCGGGTGGGTAAGCACGGCTGCGGCCGATAGAAACGCGCCTGCCGCCCAGTGCCATTTCTCATTGCTGATGGCCATGCGCTGTCCGAGAACGACGAGCAGTAACGCGAGAGCGTCCGGTCGCATTCCGTAGGTGAGTGGGAAGAGTGCGGTGACTCCAGCAGCGCAGAGGGCAAGCACCCGATTGCCTCCCGTCGCCCGGACGAGCTGGAAAACGCAGATTTCCAGCGCGGTTTGCACGAGAATGTGAAAGGCCGTGAAACCCGCCGTGCTCACGCCGAAGCCCACGATCCAGAGCGCTTGGGCGCAGGGCAAAACAGGCGGGAAGGCGTAAAATTTATCACTGCCCAACGAGGCACTCCAGACGGACAGCCACGGATTCAACAGCCGGCCACTGTGCGCCAATTCGACCGACGCTCCGGTGAAGAAGAGATCGTCCACGTGCGGACGCGGATATCCCAGCCACCAAAGAAGGCCTCCCATCAGCGCGAGCGCCCATACCCCCGCCTCACCAATCGTGGATGCGCTCATCCAGTGCGCGGAAAAGCTCGCGAGCGACAGCTTTTCGTCTGCGGATCTTACGACAGAAGATTTCGCCATAAATTCAAATCCAAGTCCTGCCGGCCTCGTTGTGCATTGGGGCTCTGGCCGGCGGCGATGGCTTTCTGCAGAGCCGGAAGCGCCGCCACAAACGCAGGACCTTTCTGCACGGGGTGCAGCAGCCAGGCGCGTCGATCACGCAACGTGAGTCGTGAGCAGCGCGCGGCTTGCATACGACGAAAGAGCATGATCTCGGGCGAGCGCGGATAGCCGCGTTGCAGAATCTTAGCCGCGAGAACCTCCCAAAATATACGTCCCTGCAAAAGAGGTAAAAGAGGCCGAAGCGCCTGTGTATCGAATAAGTAGCAACGGGTGCTGAACCACGTGGTAAGCCATCCCGCAGCATGCGGTCGCATCTCAAGACGCTCCTGAAAACTTGGCGCGTCCACTTCCTCCAAGGGAGGCGGGCTGGGCCGGGGGATCGCGGCGACGATCGAGCCATTGTCGCCAATCGCAGCGCACGCTTCGGCGGCCCAATCGAATCCCGGCTGCTGGTGCAACAACATGTCCGCGTCGTAATGGAGCAGCCATCGTGTGGTGCAAAGTTCGAACGCCGCCAAATATGACATCAACGCGCATCCTCCGTAGTCATGCGTCTCCTTGACCCACGGCCGCAGGTAGGTGCGACTGATTTTGAGAAAAAGCGGGTCGTTCGGGTGAAGATAGGAGACTCGATCGACTTTGCCCTCGGCTTGCCAACGTAGGGCCAGAGCAGCGACGTGAGCCGCGCGCTGGGAGAAGGCTGGTTCAGGATAGCGCCGTGCGGGGTCGACGATGCCGGTTCGCTGCGGCTTGCACAGATCGACGACCAGTAACCGGTCCGCGACGTTCGGATGAGCCGCGAGTAGCGCGGGTACGGTGAGCTCGGCATACGCTGCATCGCCGGCACTGAGGTTGATCTGGAGGGTCGCGTCGATCACCAGGCTTGTTCGCGATAGAGCGTGAGAAACTTGTCCACGGCGGCACGCGGACTGAAGCGCTGTTCAGCATCACGACGGCAAAACGTCCGCGACAGCCGCGACGCGGCGCGCACGGCCGCGACGCCTTCATCCAAGTTACGAATCAAAAAACCGTTTTGGCTCTCCCTCACGATTTCCGGCAATGCTCCGCGAGGCGAGGCGATGACCGGTGTGCCGCACGCGAGCGCTTCGGCGAACACCATGCCGAACGGTTCATCCCACTGCACCGGGACCAACATCGCGGCCGCTGAACCCAGGAGCGCATTCTTTTGAATGTCGTTAACCGGCCCGATGTAGGTGATTTGGCGTCCATCGATGGCGGGCGCGATGTGGTCCCGCCAATAACGTTCCGCATTGGCGTCTGCAGAATGGTTGCCTGCGAGGACGAGCGGCCGCCCGGCGGCGCGAGCGATGGCAATGGCTTCGCGGGCTCCCTTGACCTCCTCGATGCGGCTGAGGAACACGAGCGGCGCGTCGGCGGGGACGGTTGGTTGAAAAGTCAGTTGCGGCAGATCGATACAATTGTGCACCGCCTCCCAGCGCCCGCCTCCGCGGCGACCGAGGCGGGCAATGAACTCGCTGACCCCGGTAAAGAGGATTCGCCTTCGACCCAGGCGGGCAGCGATGCGGACTTGGCGTGCGCCAGGCAAGCGGTGATACGTTTGCACCACGGGAATACCGGTGAGGAGCAACGGCAACGTGTAGACAAGCCGACTCGAGCTATGCACGACGTCCGCCCGAAATGAACGCGCCGCGCGCCAGAGAGTCAGGGTATTGCGAACAGCATGGACGGACGACTGCGAGCGGGCTCCGGACCAGGGGAAAAGTCGATCAACCTCCGCCGTGGAGTCGCTGCGCGCCGCGAGTGCGACGGCATGTCCTAGGCCCCGGAGTTCACGACGCCACATGTCCACGAGACGCTCGATGCCGCCATACTGTCCCGGCGGCACTGGCAACTCTGGATCGGCCGTGAGAAGAATGCGCATCGGGTTCAGGCGCTGCGAAGCGCGCGATCGGCGAGGTCGGCGTAGAGCGGCGCCTGGCGTTCATGGGCGAAGATCGTTTCGCCAGCGCGGCGGGCGGCTTGCTTCGCGGCAACGAGACGCACGGGATCGCTGCAGAAACGTTGCAACGCGGCGGTAAGCGCGACGGAGTCGCCGGCCGTGAACAATTCGCCGGCGTCGCGAGCTTGTTCGAGAATTTCGGCGTGGCCGGCGGTATCGCTGGCGACGACGGCGAGGCCGGCCTGAAGGTATTGGAAGAGCTTGTTCGTGACGGTGAGATTCCGGCTGGGGATGTGGCTCACGTCGAGGGCGAGTCCGATGTCGTGCCCGGCGATGCGCGCAGGCAATTCGGCGTTGGAAACCGTGGGAGAAAAATGAACGCGTGAGCGAAGTCGCTCCGGCAGCGAGGCGGTCAGGTGCGCGGCGTAGTGGCCGGGATCGTCGGCGCGAAGGTGAAGCTCCCAGTTTTCTTGAAGCGCGGGCAACGCGGCGAAAAGTGTTTCGAGGCCGCGGTCGGGTCCGAGAAACAACGAGAACCAATGCAGCGAAATGCGCCTCGGATCGATGGCGGCCGTGCGAGCGGGCGGCGCGTCGGCGATCGGAAACGTGTTGTAGATGACGGCCGGTTTCGGGCCGGCGTAGGCGTTCGCGAGGGCGTCGGCCATGGCGTGGGAGGTCGCGAGCACATACGGGCCGAAGCGCAGCGCGGCCGACTCGAGTTGTGCGAGCGCGGCGAGCGGGCGGCCTGTGTGTTTGGCGGGAGGGAGATCGCGGGAAAACCAATCCTCGAAATCCATGCCGACGCGCCGGCCGGCGCGATGGAGTTGTCGCGCGGTCCATAAACCGCCCTCGGAGTGAAAAAGTGCGAGATCGGCCGTGGAATTTTTCGCGTGCGCAGCGAGCGCCGCGGTGCCGTAGCCGAAAATGTCAGCGGTGATCCGGCCGGTGCGGACGAAGAGTTCGCGGGCGAGGCGATTGCGGGCGCGGACGCGCCACCAGCGCCAGCGGCGGTGCAAGGTGTCGGGCCGGCAGTCGGCGTAGGGCGTGAATTTCCAGACGCGATTCGCGAGCAACGCTTCGTCGCGCGCGACGAGTCGCGGATCGGACCACAATCCGTGAACGGTGACGATGTGGCCGGCCGCGGCGAGGGCGTCGGCCTCCTTGCACGGTCGCGGTGCCGTGCAGAGGTGCCGCCCAACGTAAATCGCGATGCGCGCCATGCCGGATCAGGAATCTTGGCGGGTGAAAAGACGCTGTTTCAACAGTCCCCAGGTCTGCCGATCGCGGAGCAGATCGGGATGATGGCGCAGGGTGCGGAAAAAAGTGGAGAAGCTCGGCGGCGGCGTTTGATAAAAAAGATCGCGGAGGAGGGTGCGTTCGTGGCCGCGAATGATCCGTCGAAGGGCGGCCGCTGCCACGGGATCGAGCCGATTGAGAAATTTATGGGCGATGAAGAGACGCTCGTGCATGTAGCGCGGAGCGGGGTTGGCTGTTTTCTGACCCGGGTGAAAACGTTCCCGGCTCAGCGGCGCGGTGGAGAAAACCGGACGATGACCGGCGACCGCGAAACGCGCCCAGTATTCCTGATCGAAACAATAATACAGATGCTCCTCGAAGGAGCCGAGTTCCTCCGTGAGCCGCCGCCGCCAGAACGATGACGGCTGCGGAAAACGCAGGCCGGCGACCCATTGCACCGCCGTGCTCGGCGGCGAAAGGGCGGTGACGCCGGTCGGTCGGCCTTCGACATCGAGCGTTTCGGAAGACCCGCCGATCCAGGCAACATCTGGGTCGGCGAAAAGACCGGCGACATTAGCCAGCGTGTCGGGCCGGTGGAGATCGTCGCTGTTGAGGAAGCCGACGATGTCGCCGGTGCAGCGGCGTAGGCCCTTGTTCAACGCGTGAGCCTGGCCGGCGTCGCCCTCGCTGGTCCAGAAGCTGAGCCGGTCCGCGTAGCGCCTGATGATCTCGACGCTGTTATCCGTGCTGCCGCCGTCGATGACGATGTACTCCAAGTTGGGATAGTTCTGGTCGAGCACCGAACGGAGGGTCGCGTCGAGAAAATGCCCGTAGTTGTAGTTCGTCGTGACGAGGCTGATTTTGGGCAGGGCGGGCATGAAGCGAAATCAGGTTTTGAGGATGACCGTCTTGAATAAAGTTTCGGACCAGTCGAGGCGTGCGCCATCGAGCGCGTAAGGCTGATAGCCGAGCGGCTGCAATTCGATACGCACGCCGTCGACCTCTTGCGGGCTGTGCAGGCTGATGAGGAGGACCGGATGGTGGCGACCCAGAGTGCGCTGCGCGCCGCGCAAGGCGGAGGCGGCATGCCCCTCAATGTCGATCTTGATGAATTGCGGCGGGCGCCATGCCTCCTTCTCTGCGAGGGCGTCGAGGGCGACTGTCTGGATCGCCACGGTATGCTGACCGGCGGTCGTTTCGCCCTGATAGGGCAGGTGCGAGGTTGTCGCGCCTGCGCCTTGGCTCTGGATAAGCAGCCGGTTGCCCGTGTCGTCGCTGACCGCGCATTGAAAAATTTGTACGTGGCCGAGACGGTTCATGGTGACGTGCCGGCGCAAGCGGTCGAACGAGACCAAGTCGGGTTCGAAGGCGCAGATCTGTCCGGCCGGTCCGACGGCGCGGGCGAGCCACAGCGTATAAAAGCCGAAGTGCGCGCCCAAGTCCCAGGCGGCGCCGCCCAACGGCGGAGCGTTGCGCGCCAGTGCGGCCTGAACCTCGGGCTCATAGTCGCCGCGCCAGTAGGCCGAATGGGGCCAGAGCGTCCAGCGGTTGCCGCGCAGAAAGCCGTGGCGGATTCGCACCGGCCAGAATTGCAGCGGCGTATGGGCGAGCAGGGATGTGAGCACAGGCCCCAGCAATCGGCGGATGGCCGAGGTCATGAGGAAATGGGTTCGCACCACCAATGCTCCTCGTGGTCGCGGGCGAGCACATTCCACCGGTAGTGGTGCTGGGTCAGAAAGGCGGCGACGTCCTCTGGTGTCGGGCCAAAGCGCGGCAAAGCCGGAGGATGCACGCTCAGCAACAGGGCCGGGCGAATGCGGCGAAGGAGTTCGGCAGCGCCGTTGAGGACGAGCAATTCGGCGCCCTCGACATCGCATTTCAGGAGCACCGGACCGGGAAAGGCGACGCCCGCCAGCAGGGCGTCGAGTTGGTGTTGAGGGACGGTGCGGGCGCCGGCTTCGCCAAAACACACGTATTGACTGTGGTTGATGGCGACCTTGGGTGGGATGGCAGGAAGTTGGCGCAATGTCGTGGCAATGGCAGCTTCCAAATTCGATCCCGAGGCGTGGGTTGCCCCAAGCAACCCGTGGACACGTTTGACACGGTCGAGCGCACCTGATGGCACGACGGCGTCAAGCGCGCGCAACGACGTCAGGTCCGAATCGAAGGCGATGACTTCCACCCGCGGACAGATTTGCACGGCGAAAGACGTGACGACGCCGAACGAACAACCGATGTCGAGCAAGGTGAGGCGGCCGGGTTGCGAATCGAGCCAGCCTGCAAGTGCTTCAAACGACTCGCGTTCGTAGCCGCTCCAGTCGGGATAGTGGCTGAGGAGTGCGGCAGGAAAACGCACGGCACGCCCACCCAGCGTGATCTGGACACCGCGGCCCAGGGGGTCGAGCAGCCACTGGTAGACGGGGCGCAACCACCGCCAGAGCGCTTCCAAATTGCGGAGGCCCTGGAAGTGCCGTACTTTTTTCGCAAGAGCGTGGGCGGAGATCATGGTTGTGATGCGACTTCGTTCAGCAATTTGAGGTAACGACGGGCAGAGCGCTCAAGCGTGAGATTCTCCATGATGTAGTCGCGGGGCGCATAGCGTCCGGCTTGGAGGCGATCTTGGAAGACACCGAGGGCGGGGCCGAACGCCGCGTGATTGACGAACCGTTCGCCACACCGGGCATCGAAGTAGGGCACCGAGGTGGCGGCGACATGCGGGGTTCCCCAGGCGAAACGGGCGGGATCGAGCCACTCACCGGGGTCCCAGGCGAGCACGGGCACGCCCGCAGCGAGGGCCTCCTGATAGGCGATGCCCTGGCTTTCGTGTTCGCAAATGAAGATCATCGCGCGGCAGCGGCGCAAGGCGGCGGCGTAATCCTCGGGGCGATAGTGGCCGTAAAGGATTTCCTCGAACGTGAGGCCGGCGCGGCGGAGATCGGCGCGAATCGGCTCGACCAAATCCCGGTCCATAGCGGCGTGGTTCCAGCGGATTTTGTTATAGAGGAGAAAATCGCAGGTGCGCGCGGAAGCGGACGCAGGCTGCCATGCATCCGTATCGATGCCCACGGGCCAGACGGCGCAGACCTTGTCCCCGTAATACGGTCGGTAGATGTCGATTGCCCACTGGCAGTGCTGCACGTAGCGGGCGACGGGATAATCCTGACAAAGCGTCGGCCACTCGCTCGGGTGAGTCATGAGGGCGACGCCAGCCACGATCGGATTGGGGCGATCATATCCCGCCAACGCCGGCCGATCGCGACCGATCACACCGACGCGGTCGCCGGGGCGGATTTCATGCCACGGACGGTTAAATTGAAATGGCACGCCAATCTTACGCAGGCCGGCGGCGAGGTTAAGATACACTTTGTCAATTCCGCTGGGGACGCGCGGCCCTCGTACAACACGACGGACCAATGGGCGAATCCAGCGATCCCCGGGAAGCCAGCGGTTGGCTTCCGGAGCCGTCTTGTAGTAGAGGAAGAGTCGCGGGTCGGAACTCACGAAGATAGCGGGTGCGAGAGACGATGTTGCAGCATGCGCGCGGCCCGCCAGCCGAGCAGGCGGGCGGCAAGATTGAAGCGGGTGCCGGCTCCCGGCATACGGGCGGCGGGGTCGAGTTTCTTGGCCTCAGCGAGACTGAGGCGCGTGAGCTCGCGGGCGTAGGGCCAGGCGCGGAAGGCAAACCGCAGATGATTCATCGCGCAGGCATGGCGCACGCGCGGGCTGTCTTCAATTGCCAGCGCGGCGGTTTGGATCAACCGGCACACCGCATGGGAGGAGCGCCAGGCTGCCGGTGATTTGGCATGACTGAGGCTGCCGCCGACGTGCCGCCGGTAGTAACTTCTCGCCTCGGGGCAAAAGCAGACGCCGGAACTGGCCAGCAATACGCGGCAAAAATATTCGCCGTCGTCGTCGAGCGAGAGCGTTTCATTCCACAGTCCAGCGCGTTCGGCGACGGCACGCGGGGTGAGCCACGCGGCGGGATGCATCATGCCGCCGCCATCCCAGGAGAGGACGAGCCAGTCGATCGGGGCCGCGTCGCGCCACACGGGTTCGGCGGAAAACACCGCTTCATCAGGCTGCTGGCGAAAGCCAGCCCAGGCCGCGCTCGCGACGCGCCCGACGGGCTCGCGCATGAGCCGCGTGATTTGCCGGGAGATTTTGTCCGGATGCAGCAAGTCGTCGGCATCGAGGAATTGGAAGTAATCACCACGCGCGTGGGTAATGGCCGCGTTTCGCGCGGCGGCGGCGCCCGATTGGGGCTGCCGAAAAAGCCTGACTCCGCGGGATGCGAAGCGGGCAGCGACTTCGCTGCTCGTATCCGTTGAACCATCGTCAACTACGATCACTTCGCAGTCGGGGTGCGTCTGCGCCAAGGCAGACTCAAGCGTTTGCGCCAACCATTGAGAGGCGTTGTGGCAGGGGATGAGAATGCTGACGAGCGGTTCACTCATGCACGAGGGCGGCCAATTGCGCGGAGCTCAGCGTGCGAATCCGAGAATAGGGACCGCGTTGCAGGCGTCGAAAAATACGAGCGGCGGGGACCGGCCCAACCACTCGCGCGAGGCGTTGGAACCACCGGCCACCAAGCTCCGCCAAGGGAGCACGCGGTGCGGTGCGCCAGATTGCGATGAAGTCATCGGCGGGAAAGCCGGTGAAGTTGTAGGGCAGCGCCCTCCAGGTCGCAAAGGCGCAATGGCCGACTCTCTGCCGCGCGGCGACGGTCGCCGTCGACACCGGACAAGCCGCCATGAACGAGCGCATAAGATGCAACGCTGCGAAAGCCTGTCGTTCCCACGCGCGACTGATGCGTTCGCCCGGATGATCGCCGACAATGGTCCATGCACCTGGAACGTATTTGATGCGGGCGGGCATGATCGAGAGGTGATAGTAAAACCACGTTTCCGCGATCGGGTCGTAGATCCGGTGCGCAGGAAAGAGCGGCGGGGCGATCGCCGAAATCAAATAGGTGCGACGGAAAATCGGGTTATGGGGCGCGGGTTGAATCCCGAGATAAAACTCGGCGGGCTCGTCGCACGGCGCGAGCGGTTGGTCGAGACGAAGGGCCCCCACGAGTTGGCCATGGTCCTCCAGCTCAACCCGTCCGACATCGCCATAGGTGACATCCGCGCCGGTCAGGGCTGGGAGTTGGGCAGTGAATTTTCCCGGCGCCACCAAATCGTCGCCGTCGAGGAAGAGTACGGCCTCATGTTGGGCCAGACTCAAGCCGGTGAGACGCGCCGCCAGGAGGCCTTTGTTCTCCTGACGGTGCAAACGGATCGGCAGGTCGGAGAATGAGGCGAGCACGCTCGCGACATCTTCGGTGGAGCCGTCATCCACGACCACAATCTCCCACTGAAGATCGGGCGTGGCGGCGGCGGCTTCGCGCAAACTCCGCAGCGGATGCACGAGCACGGCGGTGCGGTTGTAAACCGGGATGATGACCGTCAGGCTCGGCAGCATCAGCGGGAGCGGGCGAGCACTTGTCGCCAAGCGAAGTCGTAATAAAAACTACGGGAATCGTCGACGTAGTGAATGGCCGCACAATCCGCACGGCGGGCAATGTCGACTGTCGGATAGACGACGTAGTCCGCGGGGTTCAGCGGGGCGGCGCCGGCACGGGCGAGGAGAGTGGCGGTGAGCGCTTGTTCGAGGTAGTAGGTGAAACCGTATTCGGCGAGCAAGGTGGCGGCGCAGTGTTCGACGAAATCCCAATCGATGTCCGGCGTGCGCAGATGGCAGAGACCGACGTTTATTTTTTCATGCACGGGACAGCCGGCCAGACGCTCGAGGGCGGACTGCGGCACGCCATAAGCCGGAGCCACGTCCACCATGTGGACCGGGCGTCGCGCGGCCATCGCGTCAAGGAGTTGAGCCGGCCGGGCGAAGAACAACACGTCGGCATCGCTCACGAGTTTCCATTCGCCTGGAAAAAGATGGATGTCGGTGAGTTTGCGAATGTGCGGGTACGCAGGCCGAAGTTTGCGCAGGCAGGGAAACCGGGCGGCGGGAAGCACTTCGTCGAGGCGGGCGCCGATTTCGGATTTCAACGTGAACTGAGCCCGGGGAAGTTTGGCCCGCAGGAAGTCGCAATCGGCGGACGTCAGCGTGCCGTCGTCATAGAAGTGCGGCACGACAGACCGACCGCTTGCCCACGCGAGCGAATGGGCGACGAGACAGGCTTCGGGCAGGTAGCGGGCGCCAATGAGAAAATGAGCGTCAATCGGTACGGCGCTCGTAGCGCCGGGCGGCTCTGGAAGACGAAAGTCGGGCAATGCTCGCTGCATCGCGCGCCGCCCCCGCGCACCGCGCATCGTTTTCCACACGCCTTTCTTCAGGGCGCCCCGGGGGGCGAAGTAGAGCAGATAGAGAAGCCGTCCGGCCGTGAGTGGTGGCTTGCGGTACTGCGTCGTCGGCGGGGGAATCGCGGCGAGCGCGCGGGCGCGGACAAGCTCAGACAAGGGTGAGGATGGCTGATCGGCAGAGTTCACAGAGGGAAAATGGAAGCCGCAGGAGTGCGGCGTGGTTGAGGCCTTTCATTGCACGCGGCCTTCGAAATGGCCGCGGGCGCCTTGCCAGCGGATGCGTTCGACCGGGCCAAGCCATGCGCGATGAACCCACCACATTTTCGCCACGCGCAGCGGCAGTGACCACGACGAAATCGTCGGCCACGAGTTTGCGTCGTGGAGCGCGAGAACCTGCATCCATGATTTTTGAATGCCGCGGTTCAGGCGCGCGAGATAAGTCGCGTCGAGCCGGGCGGAGGGAATCAGGTGGGTGAGGCTCAACTGGGGAAAATAGCCGACCTCCCAGCCGGCGCGGAGCGAGCAAAGCACGATGTCGTTGTCGCCGGCTGAACTGAGATCGGCGCCGCGCCGATCGGAGAGCGCGGCCGGACGGTCGAACCACGGCTTGAGGGCGGCAGTGCGCGCGGCGAGACCGGCGCCGATCGGAGAGCACGAAGGATATTGGTTTTGCGGCGCGCCGGCGGGGCGGAGGCCGTTGGAAATAATTTCGGTGTCACCGAGATCGCGCAGCGCGAGGAGCGGAAAAAACTCTCGGCTCCACGCGGGAGGCTCGGACTCGAATTGCGGCAAAGATTTTCCACCGATGAGGCCGAGGCGGGGATGGGCGGAGAAAATCGCGAGGACGTTGGCGAGGTAGTCGGGCGCGAAGACGTTGTCGTCGTCGGCGAAGACGATGAAGGGCGTATTCGCTTCGCGAAATCCGCACCGGCGCGCCGAGGTGAGCCCGAGCTGCGGTTCGTGGACGACGCGGAGATTTGCCGGGGATACGTCAGAGTAATCGGCCGCGACGGGGAAAGTGGTCGAGGCGTTGTCGATCACGACGGTCTGCCAGCGGGCAGGGGCGAGCGTCTGCCGCCGCAATCCCTCGAGCGTGGCGCGAAAGCGGCGCAGGTCGGGATTGTGGGTCGGAATGATGACGGTGAGCTCCATGGCGAGACGCGCAATCACGAGGTGGTGCGGTCGTGAATTTTTGTGCTCAGTGATGGTTTTTGAACAGACGCAGAAGTTCGACCGGCAGACTCCAGAAGAGCGACGTCTTGTTGTAGATCACGGTTTCGTAGGGGATGACCAGGTTGGCGACGACCAAGCCAGCGAGCCAATAGTAGCGGGCGACGGACGAGACATTCAGGCGGTGCAGGGTCACCGCACCGCAAAGGAGAATGGGCAGCAGGAGATTGGTCGATCGCGACAAATCGGCCGCGAGCAGCGTGACCGCCAACCATCCGGCAAGCGTGGTTCCGGCGCCGACAACGACGGAATAACGGCCGCCGCAGTGCCACCAATCATACCCGGCGAGCAAGAGAAGCGGCCAGGCGGCGCGAAAGCCCATCCACCAGCCAAGACGGCCATACGGCAGGTAGATCGGCACGATCGCAAGCGCGGACGCAACGAAATGAGCCGAACCGCGATCACCCACGAGCAGGGTGTAGCCGACGCGGGCGAGGACGTAAGGCAGGATCGCGGCGAGGGCGATTGCGAGTTGGGCGCCGAAGCGCGACGGGCGATCTTGCAGCCACCAACGACAGAAGAGCGCAGCAGCCCAGCCGAGAAGAAAACGTTCATCCACCCACGGCGCCAGCAGGCCAGGCAGGATGAGAGACGGCCAGCGGCGCCCCGCTGCGACGGCGAGCAGACCAACGAGAAACCACGCGTCATTGAGCCCAAAGACGCTGGTGATGGACAAGACCGCTCCGGTGGTGGCGAGGAGGATCGTAAGGAGCCCGGCGAACAGACGATCCCCGACCAAGCGTTCAGCGGCGGCGCACCAATAGGCGAGCAGCGCAATCAACCCGACGTAAGGAATGACGAATGCGCCGTATCCGGTGAGGCCAAGCGCATGAGCGATGAGGGGCGGCAGGAGACGCCAGCGCATCGCCGGTTCGACATCGGTGGCGAACGGCGCGCCGCATTGGTGAAGAAATGTCAGCGCGCGATCCCACTCGAAGGTGCCGGGCAGCGGTGTGTCCATCAGCCACAACTTGGGCGAAAAAAAGAACAGGCTGAGACCAAGCGAAACGAGCACGCTCGTGGCGATGAAACGCCAGCGCGACCAGCGATCGAGCGTGCCGACGACCGTTGCGATTAACGGTGCGAGATGGAGGGAACACTTGGGTGTCGAGGAAACGGTTGCGGAAGACATTTGAAGAGCCGAACGGAGGATGGATCGGTTTGAGAACTGCGACGACCTTGTGGCTCCTTATTTGCCGCGAAGCGTGACCGGGCGGGTGCTGCGACGCCACCCGGCGAGCGCGGGGCGCTCGAAGAGGCGCAGCGCAGCGATGACGAGCTTCAAGCCGATTTGGCGAATTGCTTTAGCCATGAGAGTTTTTCCTCGCGGGTTTTCTGGAAAGGATTGCGGAAGACGCGGTCGTTGAGGACGAGCAGGTCGATGTCGGTGTTGAGGAAGCAGTCCCAGCCCTCGGTGGCGGTGCGGACGATCGGCTGGCCGGAGACGTTGAAGCTGGTGTTGATCAGGATCGGAATGCCGGTCTGCTGTTTGAACGCGGTCAGCAGCCGGTGCATGTCAGGATGGACATCGCGATGGATCGTTTGCAGGCGCGCGGAATAATCGACGTGGATGACGCTGGGGATTTCGCAGCGCGGGAAATCGAGGCGCTCGCGCAGCGAGGCGAAATGTTCCGGCTGCGGCGTGCGGCGCGACTCGGCGAGATAGGCCGTGTATTGCATGAAGTCGCTCGGCTCGGCGGTGTCGAACCACTCGGCGCAATGTTCGGCGAGGACGAGGGGCGCGAATGGACGGAAGGACTCGCGGAATTTCACGGCGAGGTTGAGGCGCGATTGCATGCCGGGCTGGCGGGCGTCGGCGAGGATCGAGCGGGCGCCGAGGGCGCGGGCGCCGAGTTCCATGCGATCGCGGACCCAGGCGACGATTTTTCCGGCGGCGAGCTGACTCGCGACAAAATCGAAAAGGTCGCCTTCGAAGGGAACCGCCCACGGCTCGGCTGCGGCGGGAATCGCGCCGGGCTCGCTGCCGAGGTAAAAGCCACGGGCGTCGATGGCGAGCGGCGTGCCGCGGAATTGTTCGCGCGCGAGAAGCAACGCGGCGCCGAAGCCGCTGCCCATGTCGCCGCCGACGGGGGAATTGAAGACGGAGCGGAAAATTTTCGCGCGCCGGAGCTGGCCGGCGGTGACGCAGTTTTGCGCGCAGCCGCCGCAGAAAAGGAGATGGTCCTCGCCGGTTTCGGCGCGGATGAAGCGCGCCATTTTCAAAACCTCGTTTTCGAAAATCTGCTGGAGCGAGGCGGCGATATCGATGTGGGCGTCGGTGACGGGTTCTTTGGGATCGCGGACGAGAACACCGGTGACTTCGGCGATGCGCGGGAGCGCGGCCATCAGCGAATTCCATTGGAAGCGAACGGGAAACCGGAGGCGAAAGCCGCCGTGCTCGTCGGTCGTGAACAGGCGGGAAAGTTTTTCGACGTAAGTCGGCTGGCCGTAGGGCGCGAGGCCCATGACTTTGTATTCGGAGCCGAAGGAGAGAAATCCGAGGTAGTGGGTGACGAGCGTATAGAACATGCCGAGGCCGTTCTCGTAGGTTTGCTCGAAGAGAATTTTCAACTCGCCGCGGTCGATCACACCCATGCTCGCGCTGTAATCCTCGCCTTTGCCGTCGACGCAAAGAAACGCGGCGCGTTGAAACGGCGACGTGTGAAACGCGCCGGCGACATGGGTGAGATGATGCCAGGCGTAGTGGAAACGCGCGTTCGGCAGAAGCGCGCGGGCGGGTTGCGTGTAGAGGCCGGGCCAGCGTTCGGGCAGCAGGCGGCCGAGCGCGCGGGTGAACGCGTTGCCGGGCAGCGCGGAGAGATTGAAGAGATGGGTCTGCAGCGGTTTCTCGGCGAAAACGACGTCGGTGACGTCGGCGGGCGCGAGGCCGGCCATCTGGAGGCATTCGTCGATCGCGCGGCGCGGGAAGGAGCCGTCGTGTTTGATGCGCGTGTGACGTTCCTCCTGCGACGCGCTGATCAGCCGTCCGTCGACGAGGAGCGCGGCGTTGGCGTCGTGACCGAGGAGGCCGCCGAGGCCGAGGATGACTTCGCGTTTTGAAGCGGACATGAAAGAAAAGAGACGCGCGGTTTTAAGCGCTGCGCCGGCGGCGGGTGGCTTGGAGGCGCAGCAGCGAATATGCGGGGACGAAAGGCTTCAGCAGTTTCAACAGCGGATTGCGAGTGGTCGGAGGACGCGCGCCGAGACGGCGGCAAAGCGCGAGGGCGCGTTCGGCGGTCGGACGGTCGCCGAGGAGCGCGAGCGCGGACGCGGCGTGTTCGGATTCGTGAACGAGAGCCGGAGCGATGTCTCCCGCCCCCGGAGCGAGCGCGTAACGTTCGAGCGCGTCGACGCGACAACCCCAACTGCGGCGGTGATCGTGGCTGAAGCTGTCCGCATGGCGCAGCGAGATCGTGAGGACTTCGGAGACGTGGTGGAAACGCGCACCGTTTCGCGCGAGGCGGATGTGGACATCGGCGTCCTCCCACATTTGGAGGGATTCGTCGCAACCGCCGACGGCGGTCCACGCGCTGCGGCGAATGATGCTGTTGTTCAGCCCCATGGAATTCCTGAGCAGGTGCGGCAGCGGCGTGCTCGCCAGCGCGGCCGGATCGTAGCGCCAAGGCACCATGAGATTGCGCGCGATCTCGTCGACCCAATCGGCGTCGCAACTGACAACATCGTGTTGAGCGTCGCACGCGGGGGCGAGGCGTTCGAGAAACGAAGAGCAGATGAGGTCGTCGGCGTCGTGGAAGTGAATCCATTCGGTGCGCGCGGCGGCGGCGAGCTGGTTGCGGGCGTGGGCCACACCGGCGTTGGGCTGGCCGGTGATGATTTCGAGGCCGAGACTGCGGGCGACGGCCACGGTGTCGTCGCGGCTGCCGTCGTCGTAGCAGAGGATGGCGTCGAAGGGACGCGTCAGCCCGCGAACGGACTCCATCAACCGCGGGAGGAAACGCGCGGCGTTGTAGCACGGCACGAGCAGGGTGATTTGAGGAGCGGCGGTCACTTCACTGCGGCGGTGAGATGTGCGAGGCGGGGCGGCAGAAAAAACAATCGAGCTCGATCAAGGTGTGCGTTTCCGGCGCGTAGCCGATGGGAAACAGTCCGGCGCGAGCGAAACCGAGGGGAAGCAGGAGCGCGTTGATTTCCTCGAGCCGCGACGAACCGTCGTAGAGCGGCGCGACCGTCGCTTCGGTGAGGACGGCGAGCGTTTGACGCAACGTATCGGCCGCGCCGGCGAGAACGTCGGCGTCGTAGCCTTGGGTGTCGGTTTTCAGAAAAATCCGGCGGGCGGGACCGATCTCCCGCTCGGCGAGAATTTCGTCGAGGGTGCGGATCGAAATGCGTTCGACGCGTTCGAGGGCGACGAGGTGGCCGAAGTTGTTTTGCGCGGAGGGGTTGACGGTGAGGACGGAGCTGAAGGTGTCGTCGTGATAGACGTGGAGATCAAGTTCGGCCGCGGTGGCGCCGAGGCCGCAGGGGAAAATTCTCCAGCGACCGTCGCGGGCGGCGAGGTTGGAGAGGTGAGCCTGATGAGCGGCGAGCGGCTCGAAGGAAAGCATTTCGCCCGTGTAGCCGGCGCGGCGGGCGTCGAGCGCGAACTGGCCGCGATTCGCGCCGACGTCGATGAGCAGATCGATCGCATGAAGGTGGAGCTGGCTGCGGAGATGACTGAGGCTCGCAAGATGGGCGAGGCGATGATCCCAGCGGAGAAGATCGCGGGGGCTGAGGCGGAGGTCGTTGTAGGCGTCGAGGAGGGATTGAAGAACGGCGTCGTCGGTCCGGTGGAGGAACTCGTAGCCGAAGCGGCGGGCGAGGAGGCGGAGAAATCTTTTCACGCTGAGCGAATGGTGGCGTTCAAGTCATCCGCAGCCAGAAGCTGGAGCTGCGAAGGTCGTCCGGGCCGAGTGCGGCGATGAGCGGCGCGCGTGCGGCGGGCTGGGTCGCAAGGTCGGCGCAAGGAAGAAGAACCTGCAGGCGATGCGCGCCGCCGAGCAGGTAGGCGGCGAGGAGATATTGTTCGGACCAAAAGCGATTGAGCAGCGCGGGCGGATAGTCGGCGGGGAGGTAAATGTCGTGGATGTGAACGATCGCACCCGCGGGCAAACGAGGAAGAAGGTTGAGAAAAAAGATCGTCACGTCGCTGCCCGGAAAGGCGCGGTGACTGCCGTCGAAGAAAACCACGGTGCGCGGGGTGACAAGTTGGAGGAATTCATCGGTCATGTCCTCGAGGCGGCGGCGGTGGACCTGGTCGCACAGCGCGGAGATGGCGAGGCGCGGCTCGGGATCGATGGAAACGATTTCCATTGGAAAGCCGCCGTTGCGGCGCGCCTGCCAGGCGATCCGCGTGGACATGCCGGAGCCGATCTCGAGATAGCGTTCGGGCCGCACGTCGCGCAGCATGCCGTGAAGCGCGACCTGATCGAAGGGCGTGAGAAAAAGATTCTCGCGCCACGAGAGCGCGGCATTCGCGGGCTCTTCGTGCGCGGGCCAGGCGCGGCAGTCGGCGGCGGTCGCGAGGCAGGAGCTGAGACGGGCGAGTTGCTCGCCGCGGTTGGCGGAGAGAAGCGCGGCGAGTTCGGGGTGTGGCGGCTGGCCGTGGCCCCAGATGGATTTGGTGTCGAGGGCGGGCGGAAAATCGACGCGGAGCAAATCGACGCCGTGACCCGGAATGCCGAGGGCGTCGAGCGCGTGCCAACGAAAGCGTCCGTGCAACAGGCGGCGGGCGACGGCGATTTTGAAACGCAGCGCGAGACTGGTCGGATAGAAGGAGATTTTTTTGAGGAACGACATCGCGGCGACCAGTCAGGAGCGGCCGGAATTACCGATGGTGGTGTGATCGATTTCTCGCACGTTGTAACCGAATGAGCGGATGATCGGATACCAGAATTCCGGAGTGAGCGCGGTCCATTTGTGGCAGCCGAACGGAAGGGTGCAGCCGAGTTCGCGGTGGAGTCGCGGAGCGTTGACCTCGAAGGAGAACCTTTTTGCCACGTCGCAAGGTGCGACGCGAAACCACGGAAAGCGGCGCGCGGCGAATTGGCCCCAGAACGCGTCCTCGTTGCCTTCGAAGTCGTTCAGGAGGGCGAAGAAATTATTGCGGTAGGTGAGCCGCGAGAAAAGCAACCAGAAGCTTCCGAGGGAAATTCGGCCGGCGCGTTTCCAGTCAGCGACAACCGTGGAGGCCGGGATCACATGCCCGAAGGACCGCAGCACGCGAAGCATCGCGTCAGTCCTGCGCAGGGAGAAACCGGAGTTGCCGACGCCGGTCGGCGATGCCGTTGTGACGCCACTTGTGTTCAGGTCGAACCACGGGGCTCCGATATAGTCCCATCCCTGCGCGCACCATTCGAGCAATTCGTCGCGAAACACGAAAGCGTCGAGTTCGTAGGTCAGGAGATACTCAAAGTCGGCGTAGCGGCGATAAAGGTAAGGCAGAATTTTCAGCCGATTGTAACTGCGGTAGCTGGCGAGCCATTGTGGCGGGATGAAATCATATTGCAGCGCCGGGGTAATCTGGCGGTAGGCGGACACGTCAAGTCCTTCGGGACAAATCAAGTGGATCGGATGGTGCGCGAGCACGCGGCAGCATTGCTCCAGCGCGATTTTTTCGAAGCCGGTGAGGACGGGCGAATGCGCGAAAACGAGGACCGCCGCTTTTTTTCGCATCTTCAGGTGTCGCTGACGAAAATCTCGACGAGCCGGCTGGCAAGTTCGCGGCAGGGATCTGCGGGCATACGCGACCGAATTGTCCGGGCGGCGGCGTCGCCCATTTTCTTCAATTCCGCGCGTCGCACCCAAGCGCGCTCTAAGGCCTCGTCGAGCGCGGTCGCGGTCGGTGCGGCGGCGAGAAAACCCGTGACGCCGTCTTCGACGATTTCTGCACTGGCGCAGGTGGCGGTGACGAGATTGGCGCGGCCGAGCATCATGGCCTCGATTACGGATAGCGGCATCCCCTCGTAGCGCGAGGGCAGCACGCCCAGGTGGTGGTTTTCCCAGAGCGCCGGAATATCGGTGGTTTGGCCGGCGAATACGGACCGATCGATGCGAAGATAGTGCGCGGCATTTTGCAGAGTTCTGCGGTGCGGGCCTTCGCCGTAAAAGGTGACGGTGACAGGGCGCGCCCGCCATTTATCGAGAGCCAAAGTGCGAAGGATCAGGTCCTGGCCCTTTGCGTGGACGTCAAGCCGCGCAACACAACCGAGACTCAACCCCGCTGCCTGGGGGAAAGTCGGCGACGTTTCTCCGGATCTGAACGCGGCGGGCAGGCTCGCAGGATTCCAGATCACCTCGGCATTCGTCAATTCGCGGCCGAGGAATTGTTGAACGTCCTCGCGGTTATGGTGCGAGACGAAGAAAACGCGACGGGCGTTCAGCAGGAATTTTTCGATGCCCGCGAGGGCACCATCGTGCGGCCAAATTTCGGGCGCAGCAGCCTGGATGATGACGGCGTAGGGAATCCGGTTGTCGGAAAGGTTGGCCAGTTCGGAGAAATCGTCGAGGAGGCTGCCACACGAAACGATCACTTTGGGTTCTTCGAAGGTGCCGAGCCAACCACGCAGGCGGTGATTGAGTTTGTGCGCGTAGAGCCGGGGTGCCGTGCGGCGCAAAAGACGCAGCGAAAGCGACCGGGAAGTCAATTCGAACGTGGTGGCCACTCCGAGGCGGGCCAGATCGGTCATCGCGGGCGTCGGGCGGGTGGCGGCCGCGGTATGCGTGGCGACCCGCAGACCGCGGGAACAGAGGTGCTTCGCCGCGCCGTGCCAGAGAGTTTCACTGCCGCCCCAAGAAACCATCCGCATAGTCGAGATGAACACGAAACTCACGGGAGATTGTTTGTTTCGATCACGGGCGGGACGTCGAGGAAGGCGCGACGACGGCGCGATCGATCGGGAGCGGTCCTCGGGGAACCGACAGCGCTTCATTAATGGCCGCCACGACGGAGGCGGGGAGGATGTTGGTCATGCAGGCGAGGTGATGGTCGCACCGGCTCCACAACCAGCAAGGCGAGCAGGCGGGCTGGGAGACAATATTCACATTCGCAGTATAGCCGGACTGTTCCGGCAATTCCCGACCGCCGTAGACAATGACGGAAGGACAGTCGACCGCGCGGGCCAGATGCATTAATCCACCGACGAGGCCGACGAACAAACGGCTGGCGGCGAGGATGGCGGCGGTCTCGCGAAGGGTGGTTCTGCCGCGCCAGTCTTCCGTTTGCGGGAGTGGAGGATCGTTGCGCGATCCGACCTGGATAACGCGGCGGCCGGCGGCGCGGAGGGATTTCACCACCTCGGCGAATCGTTCCGCGCCCCATTCCTTGGTGACGATGGGAAACCGCGCGTTGCGGGTTGTGCTCTGGATGCAAACAGCGCCTGCGGCCCAGCGACCGGAAGCCAGTTCGTCGGCGGAAAGCACGATGCGGGGGACGAGTTCTATCGGGCCGCTCACGCCGGCGAGGCGGCACATCGTGGCGATGAGGTGTCCGTCCGGTTGTTGATCGCGATCGGTGGCCTCGTCGCGGGCGCCGTAGTGCAAGCTGCAAATGGGAACGCCTATGCGCGCGAGCATACGCAGGGTTTCGTGGGTGAACGGCAAGGCGTGATCGCAATCGCGATTCAAGGCGAAAAGCCCGGGGTCTTCCGTGATCACCCAAACGCATGGCCGGAGCGTATGGCGCTTGCGCCATTCGTGCAGGACTCGCGCGACCATGAGCGCGTCGCCGACCCCGCCATAGTGGGAGAAGACCATCCGCGGTCGACCATGACGCAAGAGCTGCACGGCGCCCCAGCGCCAGAGCCGGGCGCGGCGGCGGTAGCTCGCGAAGTCGAACTGCGGGTACAGCCTCATTCAGCGACTGGCGGGCATGTCGGAGGGAAAGAATGCCTGCTCGATGGGATCACGGTCAGGCGGCGGGCTACTCGGCGCGCCGTCGTGCAAATGAGCCCGTGTATAGTGAAACTTGGAATGGTCAACGCGACGAAATTTCAACCTTTGGGAAAATTACGAACAACCCGCGCGCGAGCGTGTTTTCAAAACAGCCGCTCATTTCTTCATCGCGTGCAAGGTCGTGGATTTCGCGGCGATAGAGCTCGTGGGCAGGCGCGGGGGGATCCTGCAGCATCTTCTTTGTACGATGAGGAGATGTATCGTGGAATGCGGCGATACCTTTGAGGATCGCGCGTTCACGGCAAATTCGATACTCTTCCGCGCGAATTTCGCAGAGACTATCGAAAAAACCGAAATCGAATGTAAGGTTCGTATCTCTCAGGAAAGCCTTTGAATCCGCACAATGAACTTCGACAAAATCTTCAAGCCGATAGCGCCGCATTTTCGCGGAAAGGCGTTCACAGGCCGCCGCCTCGATTTCCACCGAGTGAACCTTGCCAAATCCGTTGTCGCGACAGGCGGTGGCCAGGGCGATGGTGCCCAGCCCGTCGAGTGCTCCTGTTTCCAGGATGGAAGCCGGTTTTGTCAGGCAGACGGTGGCGTGAAGCCAGTTTAGAGTCTCGATTTCGGTTGAGCCCGCGTTATGGGCCAGAAAGAGTTCGGCGCGTTCTTCCGGCGAATGAGGATGAGCCACGGATTCCAAACCGAACGATATGTCGATTGGCAGCCAAGAAGGCCGCCAATCTCTTTTGCAAACTGGCGGACTTTTCTTCCAGCCAAGAACGGCTCCGTGAACGGCGTTTTTCAGGCGGGTGATCATATTGAGTCGGGGGTGCGTGTAATGGTGGTGGAAATGTCGACCGCAAGCACGCCTTGAATGGTCGAGAAGTTCTCACGTGCGCTTTGCGGTGAGTCGATGACCTCAATATCAAGTGCTTCTCGCACGTAGTCTTCCGATCCACGTTCAGAGCGAAGACCAATCCCAAAGCAGTATGGACCAGGCACGACCTGCAGCTCCGGGTAGACGACTGCCATCAGATAGTCGCCGGGCTCCAGCGGCCCATGTCTTTTGCTCCACGAGCTAAGACTAGAGCAAACTTCAAAGCCATGCAGGTTGAACAGGCCTAAACCGATTTCGAGGGTCTCGAGTCGTTGTGCCACCTGAATTTTGAACTCCAACGCGATCCTTGTGCCGAAGGGAAATTGCCAAGCAGCGGGTGAGCATGCTTCCCCCATCCGCACAGAAAGTAGCCGTGCTTTGTTCCGTAAGTTTCCTGTCCGGATAATTCTAGTTAGGTCAACGGTGACGTCATTGGTGCGGTTTGCCCCGAAGTACCGCTGTACAATGTCCGCCGGTTTACCATCCGCGAGAATCCGGCCTCCTTCGAATAGCAAGGCATGCGTGCACAGTTGCATAACCGAATTCAAATTGTGTGTGACGAAAAGCACGGTGCGCCGTTCTTCAGTCGAGATCACACGCATTCGAGCCAAGCATTTTTTCTGGAAGGCAACGTCGCCGACTGCGAGCACCTCGTCGACAATCAGAATGTCCGGTTCGAGGTGCGCGGCGACGGCGAAGGCTAGGCGGACGTACATGCCGCTGCTGTAGCGTTTCACCGGGGTGTCGATGAACTGCTCCACTTCGGCAAAGGCCACGATCTCGTCGAATTTGCGGCGGACTTCGGCGCGGCTCATCCCGAGGATGGCGCCATTGAGAAAGATGTTTTCCCGGCCGGTGAGTTCGGGATGAAACCCGGTGCCGACTTCGAGGAGCGAAGCGACGCGACCTCGGAGGCGGGCGGAGCCGCTGGTGGGTTCCGTAATGCGCGAGAGGATTTTCAGCAGCGTGGATTTACCGGCGCCGTTGCGGCCAATGATTCCCACCACTTCGCCGGGTTGCACGTCGAACGATACGTCTTTCAGCGCCCAGAAATCAGCTTTGTCCGGATGCGGCACTCCACGAAGACGATCCCAGTAACGGGCGGCTTCCTCACGCAATGACGTCGCGCCGATGGCGCCAAGCCGGTAGCGTTTCGAAAGATTGCGGACTTCGATGATCGGGCGGCTCATACGACGTCGATGAAGTTCTTTTCCACGCGTTGAAAGACGAGGATGCCTGAGACGAGGGCGGCCAGGGTCGTGCCCACCGAAATCAATATGAGCGTGGGTGTCACCGAGCCGGTGCCGAGCAGCATGAGGCGGAAGCTCTCCACCGGAACGGCGACGGGGTTGAAAGCCACCCAGGCGCGCCACTGCTCTGGAACTTTGGCCAGCGGGTAGATGATCGGCGTGACGTAGAGCCAAAGTTGAATGAGAAAGCCGGAGAGTACGGAGAAATCGCGAAATTTCGCGGTGAGCGCCGCCAGCCAGAGGCCGATGCCGAGGCTCAGCGCCGCCAGTTGCAGGAGCACGATTGGCAGGAGCAAGGCGCTCCAACCCGGTCCCACAGACGATTCCACGTGGCTCATCCGGTAGAGAGCGAAGAGCACGACAAACGTCACGAATTGGATCGCGAAGGAGATGAGGTTGGAGACGATGCTCGAAAGCGGCACAATCAGCCGCGGGAAATACACTTTGCCAAACAAGCCGGCATTGGCGACGAGCGTGCCCGACGTGGAGCTGAACGATTGGGCGAAATAGTTCCATGCCAGCAGGCCGCAGAGATAAAAGAGCGTGGGCGGAAGACCGTCAGTCGAGAGCTCCGCCACATGGCTGAAGACGATGGTGAAGATCAGCGTCGTAATCAGCGGCTGCACCAAATGCCAGAGCGGGCCGAGCACGGTTTGCTTGTAACGCGTGGCGAAATCGCGCCAGACGAGTTGCCGCAGCAGGTCGCGATAGGCCCACAGCTCCCGCCAATTGAGAAAGCGCAAACCATGGCTCGGCTCGATGACTATTTCGAGTTCAGGTGACAGTGTAGAAGGCATGGAGAAGATCAGATTGCAGCCGTTTGGGCGAATTCGGGTTATTTTTCGAATGACATCGGTGCGGGGGCGGCCGGCGCGGGACGCAATACCTGGCCGAGGGTCGCCTTGAAGTTCTCATACGAAAACAATTTGGCCCGGGCGCGGATCGCAGCTTCGTCCCACGGGTGTTGCAGGGCGGCGACACACGCATCGGCAAGGCCGATTTCGTCACCGTATTCGACGAGGATGCCGGTGTGCTCGTCGATCACTTCGGGGATGCCGCCGGCGCGCGCGCCGATGCAGGGTTTGCCATGGGCAAACGCTTCGAGAAATACGATGCCAAAACCTTCTTTTCGGCTGGGAAGCGCAAACACTGTGCACGCACAAAGTTCATCTCGGAGTTCTGCATCCGGGAGGAATCCGGCGAATTCGATCGCGTCCGGCGCGGTTGTGTGCGCGAGCGCCTGGAGGCGGGGAGCGTCGTTGCCGCGCCCGACGATGCGAAGCATGGCAGCGGGGCAACGAGTTCGAACCTCGCGCATGGCGCGGATCAAAGTGTCGACCCCCTTGTAAGCGTCGCCGGTGCTGAGGCGCGAGACGGTCAGAATGATTTGGCGCGGCGACGCGGATGCGGGCTGCGTCGGACCTGATTTTCCACGCGTGAAGAGCGGATCGAGTGCATTGGGCACCACCGCGAACTGATCGGCGCGGAGGTTCGGGCAGGCAGCGAGAATCTGCCGACGGGTGTAATCGCTCACGCAGAGAATCCGCTGCGTGCCGCGCAAAGCCCAGCGTTCGAACGCGGAAAACGGCCGCCATACTTCAATCCCGTGCGCGACCACCGACGTAGGCAGGTGGCGGCCGACCGCGGTCACCAACCGCGCGACGAACAGCAGGTGAATGTGACCGCACACGATTCGGTCGGCCTGCCGCGCTTCCCGCCAGAGATGCCGGAGAAACCCCAGCCGGCGCCGGGCGCATGTTATAACAGTCGTGATGCTGGGCGTTCGATATGGTTCGAAGCGGGCAGCGGGGATGGTGCGGTCGTTGAGTACGATCACGCTGACAGCATCGCCCGGTCCGGCCAGCTCCCCAAACGCCTTCGTATAGAGTCGCATGATGCGTTCAATGCCACCCTCGGAATCGAAAAGCGCCGGCAGGAGGAGAAGCGTCTTCATGCGGGGCGCCGGTTGAGAAATGCGATCAACACTCCAAGGCTCCAAACCCGGGACCACGCGCGGTCATCGGTGCGCGCTCGGTAACGTTGCCAGACGTCGGCGGCCGCTTCCGGCGAAAGCAGGCCGGTGCGCGCGACCGAGGCCGGAGAAAAAATGTCGTCCATCAACGGCCGAAGGTCGCGGCGCAGCCACTGCGCGAAAGGCAGAGTGAAGCCGCGCTTGCGGCGGGCGGCCATTCCTGGCGGCAGAACATCGGCGAGGGCGTCGGCGAGAGCGGACTTCGGTCGTCCGGGAGTAAACTTGAAGCGGGTAGGTTGCTGCCAAAGCCACTCGATCAATGGGCGGTCGACGAACGGCACGCGCAATTCGAGCGAGTGCCGCATGCTCATCACGTCGCTATCGCGAAGCAGCAGGTTGCCCATGTAGTTTCGCAACTCCCATGCGCTCACGACACGAAACGCGTCGTCGGCGCCGAGATCGGCGGAGAGTCGGTGGAGTTCGGGGTGGGTTTCCGGAGGCAGCGGCGGGCGCAGCAGCCGCTCGGCGGCGCTTTGCGAAAACAAGCGGCGTTGCAAAGAGGAGAGCGCATGCACATCGCGGGCATAGCGCAGGATGTCGGCCAGTTTTTGGTGGCGCGTTTCGCCGCGGGAAAGGCGCGCGAGAATCGGCTCGCGAACGGAAGCGCTCAAAAGATGCCAGACGCGCAACCACGGCGCGAGGCGGGGGACATCTCGAAAGCTGGGATAGCCGCCGAAAAGCTCGTCGCCTCCGAGGCCGGACAACGCCACGGTCACGCTGCCGACCCGGGCCGCTCGCGCCACATAGAAGGTGTTAACGCCATCGCCGGAGGGCTGATCCATGCTGGCGATAAGCGTGTCGAAATCGCGGGCGACGTCGGCGCCGCGAAGAATGAAGGTTTCGTGGTCAGTTCCGTAATACTGGGCGGTGGCGGCTGCTTCGGTTGCTTCGGAGAGTTCCGGTTCCTCGAATGCCAAAGAAAAGGTTTTCAATCTGCCCGCTCCCTGTCGCGCCATCAGCCCGACGATGGCGGAGGAATCGAGGCCGCCGGACAGAAACGCACCCACGGGCACATCAGCGACGCGATGAACCGCGATGGATTGCTCAAGCTGGAAGCGGAGTTGGGCGGTGAATTCGGCGCGGCTTTTCGCGGCCGGCTGCGCGGCTATGCCCGAGAACGTCCAGCTCCGGCGGAACTGCATAAGGCCTGATTTCCAGGATGCGGTTTCGCCGGGGCGGAGGCTGCGCACGTGCCGGTAAATCGTGCGGGGCGTGGGTACCGCGATGTAAGCCAGATAATCGGTGACGGCTTGCGGGTCGAATTCAGCCTGGATCACCCGGGCGGCGACGAGCGCATTGAGCTCGGACGCGAAGAGAAGTGTTTCGCGGTCGCGGTAAAAATAGAGCGGCTTGATGCCAAAGGGGTCGCGCGCGAGAAATAACGATTCGTCGCGAGCGTCCCAGACCGCAAAGGCGAACATGCCCCGCAATTCCTTCACGCAGTCGCCGCCCCAATGGACGTAGGCGGCGAGCAATACCTCGGTGTCGCAATCGGTGCGAAACGTGAATCCGAACAGATGCAGGCGTGCTTTGAGATCGCGGAAATTCAGAATCGCGCCGTTGAACACGATCGTGAAACGGCCGTCCGGTGTTTGCATGGGCTGGCGCCCGTGGGCGGGATCGAAAATCGCCAGACGTCGCGAGCCAAGCGTCACCGGGCCGAGGTCAGCGATACCGCCATCGTCGGGACCGCGGTGGCGCATACTTTCGCACATGCGACTCACTCTTTCCCGGCGTTCTTCGGCCGATTGGCCCCTATCGATCAGTCCAGCGATGCCGCACATGCCTATTTCAACAAAAGCTTCGCCCCGCCACTTCTTTGGGGCGCGTTGAAGCGAAGTATTGCCGATGCCACCATCCGGGTTGCACGTTAGGGTGAATCCCTCAGGCAAGGGAAGTCCTAATGCGTATTCAGGTTCTCAATCGTTGGGCCAGCACACGCTTTGCGCGACTTCATTTCGCGCGGCGGCTGAAACGAGCTCTTGAACCAGCACCAAGCCGAAGTGCGCGGCCGTGCCGGCTCCTCGGGATGTGAGGAGCTTACCATCGACGACCACGGGCTTTCCTATCTCCATAGCAGGCAACTCCTCGCGCACGGAATCGTGGGCAGTAAACTTGCGGCCCGCGAGCAAGCCGGCGTCGTTGAGAACCGTGGGCGCCGCGCAGATGGCAGCGATCCAGCCTCCGCGCGCGGCTTGGCGCGTCAGCAACTCGGGGACACGGGCGTCGGCCCGGAACAGTTTTACGCCTGGTCCGCCTGGCAGGAAAACGCAGTCAAAGACCTCTTCACTGACCGCGCGCAAGGTGTTATCTGCCAACAATTGGATTCCGTTGCGGCCCATAACCGTCAATGCGTCGCCGAGCGCGGCGAGGGTGACGCGGACGCCGGCACGGCGGAGAAAATCGATGGGGGTGACTGCTTCAGCTTCTTCGAAGCCCTCCGGAAGGATTGCCAGAACAGTTCTCATGGCGAAAGTGAATCCTCGATGCCGCGCGGCGCACTTCCAAAATCGCAGGGAAAATCACTCATCATTTTGGGGTGCGGTTATGTCGGGCGGCGTCTGGCGGAGGAGGCGATTGAGGCCGGATGGAGCGTGGCGGCGTTGACCCGAAATTCTGGCAAAGCCGAGATGCTCCGCGAGATGGGCGTTCAAACGGTGTGCGCCGATCTGGCGGAATCCGGGTGGCACGCGGCGTTTCCGGGAGCGTTCGACGTCGTGGTGAACAGCGTAAGCTCCGGTCGCGGCGGGGCGGAGCAGCGGCGGCGCAGTTATGTGGAGGGCACGCGTTCCATTCTGCGGTGGGCGGAGCGATGCGGGCCGGCGGCGTTGATTCACCTGAGCAGCATTTCGGTTTACCCACAACGCGGCGGCGAATTTGTGGACGAAGAGACCAGCACGGCGGGCGTGGGTGAACGTGGTGCTGTTCAACTGGAGGCGGAGGCGCTCGTGCGGGAGGCCGCGGGCGGCAGTGGCCGAGGGAGCATTTTGCGGCTGGGGGGAATCTACGGCCCGGGGCGCACCGTGTTGTTTGCCAAGATCAAGAGTGGAGAACCGTTGTCGGGAAGACCCGACGAGCACTTGAATTTAATCCATCGCGACGACGTGTGCGCGGCGTGTTGGGCGGCCCTTGATGTTTTAGAAAAGGGCGGAGTCGAAACATTCAACGTCGTCGATGATGCGGCGGCGACACGAGGGGAAATCGCCTCGTGGCTCGCTGCTCAAGCGGGCGTCGCCCCGCCGCGCTTCGATGGGACACCCGGGAACGACCGCATCGTGAGCAATGCCAAGATCAAACACGCCCTCGGGTGGTCACCGGGGGTTCCCACGTATCGCGAAGGCTACGCGAATTTGTTGTCGCGTTGAGCAAGGCCTCCGCGCTCAACTGACGGTTTTCCAACCCATTCTTTACCCATGGCCGGTGTAGGCAAACTCCTCAAACAAGCTCAGAAAATGCAGCGCTCGATCGAGACGCTCCAAACCCAGCTCGAAGCGAAGGAAATCGACGTCACGAGCGGCGGCGGCGCGGTGAAGATCAAGATCAACGGTGCGGGCAAGTTCATGAGTCTCTCACTTGATCCCGAGTTTCTGAAGGAAGACGCGAAGCTCGTGTCGGATGCCGTGCTTGCGGCAGTGCAGGATGCGGCGAAACAGGCGAAGGAATTCAACGACGCGGAGATGCAGAAAGTGACGTCGGCATTTCAAATGCCCGGCTTGATGTGAGGGCGATCGGTGAATGACGCCGGCCTTTGAACGGCTGCAAAAGCAGCTCAAGCAACTGCCCGGCTTGGGCTACCGTTCGGCAGAGCGGATCGCGCTGCATCTTTTGGTCGAAAAACCGGCGGCGCTGGAAGCGCTGGTAGCCTCGCTCCACGAAGCCGCGGGATCGGTGCGACGTTGCGCGCGCTGCGGCAATCTCGCCGAGGGCGAGTTGTGCGGCATCTGCGCAGACGAGCGGCGCGATCACGGGGTCGTTTGCGTGGTGGAGCATGTGCCCGATCTCGTTGCGATCGAGCGAAGCAGTGCGTATCGCGGCGTTTATCATGTTTTGCATGGGAAACTTTCGCCGATTCACGGCGTTGGCCCGGAGCAACTCAATGTGGCCTCGCTCGCCGAACGATTGGCGGACGGGAGTTTGCGCGAAATGATTCTGGCGCTCTCCAACGATGTGGAGGGTGAGGCGACCTGCCACTATTTGACGGAGCGGCTGGCGGCGGGAAAGCCGCTCCAGATCACGCGCATCGGTTTCGGTATTCCGAGCGGAGGAGGCGTGCTTTACGCAGATTCCGTCACATTGAAAAGCGCGCTCGACGCGCGGCGCAGCTATCAGTGAGGGAAGGCGAAGCGCCGGCAAGGAAGCCGTCGTCAGTTCTGGTGCGGGCGGAGGGAATCGAACCCTCCTCTCAAGCTTGGGAAGCTCACATTCTACCGATGAACTACGCCCGCGTCACAGAACGCGTTGTGATGTGCGAGAAAGTTTCGGCGAAGACAAGACTGCGTTTTACGAATGGTATCGCCTGCGGTGGAGGGCGCCTGGTGGCGGCGTCACGCAGTAATCCTGCATCGCAGCCGAGTCCGTTTATGGCGCGGTGGCGGCGCGCTTTTCTCGCAAGGCTGTGAAACACTCTGCCGCGCTGGCGCTGGCGCGCGCGACAATGCGGGCGTAGATTTCGTCTGGTGAGAGGCCGTAGCTGGCGCGCAAGAGGTCGGTGCTGGAGCCGTGTTCGACGAACCGATCGGGCCAGCCGATTCGGACGACGTCCGTGGCGCTTCCCGCCTCGTTGAGCGTTTCCAGCACGGCGCTGCCGAATCCTCCGGCGAGCACGTGATCCTCCATGGTGACGAGGAGAGGAACCTCCGCCGCTTGGCGCAGCAGCAGCGCGCGGTCGAGCGGCTTGGCGAAGCGGGCGTTCACGACGCCGACGGAAAGGCCTTCGTCGCGTTCGAAGCGTGCAGCTAATTGCAACGCATCCTGCACCATCGGTCCGAGCGCCCAGATTACGATGTGCGAGCCTTCGCGCAAGACGTCCGCGCGGCCGATCGGGAGCAAACCCGGGGCGGTTTTAATCGGCACGCCCAAGCCGCCGCCGCGAGGATAACGAATGAAGGCCGGACCCGGGTGGTGCAGGCTCGTGTGCAACATGTCCACGAGTTCATCCTCATGACGCGGCTGCATGACGACGGCGTTGGGCACGCAGCGCAGGTAGGAAATATCAAAAAGGCCGTGGTGGGTGGGGCCGTCGTTGGGCGAGAGCCCGGCGCGGTCCATGCAGAACGTCACGGGGAGATTTTGGAGCGCCACATCGTGGATGATTTGGTCGTAGGCGCGTTGGAGAAAAGTCGAGTAGATCGCGACCACGGGGCGAAAACCCTTTGTCGCCAGTCCGGCGGCAAAGAGGACGGCGTGCTCCTCGGCAATGCCGACGTCGAAAAATTGTTGCGGCACCGCGGACGCGAGGCGGGAAAGGCCGGTGCCGCTGGGCATGGCGCCCGTGATGCCCAGCACGCGGGGATCCGCCTGGGCGAAGCGCACCATCGCCTGCCCGAAGACGTCCTGATAATTTGGCGGGGTGCCGGCCGGAGTTTTTTTCGAATCGCCCGTGAGCGGATCGAAGGGACTCGCGCCGTGAAAGCGCTCGGGTGACGTGAGGGCCGCCGCGAGGCCTTTGCCTTTTTTCGTCAAAACATGGATGAGCACCGGCACATCGCACTGTTTCGCGAACTCCAGATTCTTGATCAAAGAGTCGAGATTGTGGCCGTCGACCGGGCCGAGGTAACGCAGGCCAAATTTTTCGAAGAGTGAGGATTCGACGAAGAAGTCCTTCGTCTCGCGTTTCCACTTGGAGTAAACGCGATTCATCTCCTCGCCACGGGGAAAGCTTTTGAAGAAGCCTTCAATGTCGTGGTGGATTTTGTTGTAAGTGGGATTGGTGCTGAGGCGGTTCAGATATTTCGCCATCGCGCCGACATTCTTCGCGATCGACCATTCGTTGTCGTTGAGCACGACGATCAAGCGCTTGGTGGAAGTGACGACGTTGTTTAATGCTTCGAGGGTGATGCCGCAGGTGAACGCAGCGTCGCCACACACTGCGACAACGTGTTCACCCGAGCCGCGCAAATCGCGGGCCGTGGCCATGCCGAGAGCGGCGCTCAATGCGGTGCCGGCATGACCGGCGCCAAATGCGTCGTGCGCACTCTCGGGGCGGTAGAGAAACCCGCTGGCGCCGCCTGTCTGCCGGAGTTGGCGGAAAAAATCGCCACCGCGCCCGGTGAGGAGTTTGTGCACGTAACCTTGGTGGGCGACGTCGAAGACAAACTGGTCGTCCGGCGTCTCGAACACGCGGTGCAGCGCCAGGGTCAATTCCACGACGCCGAGATTGGGGCCGACGTGGCCGCCATTGCGCGCGGTGACGGCGATGACCTCCTCGCGAATTTCCTGCGCCAGGAGGGGCAGTTGAGCCGGCGTCAATGCTTTGACATCAGCGGGGCCGTGGATCGTCGGGAGAAGACGCTGCTCCGGGGCAGCGGAAGCCGGTTCATTCATTCGCGAAAAGGGTCGGCGCTTATTCCGAGCGCTCGATTTCGAGCTTGGCGAAAATGACGCCATCTTTCTGACGTTTGAGCTGTTCGATCTTGAGCTCGGCATCCTTCAGCCGCTCTTCGCAGACCGTGAGCAACTTGTTGCCTTCCTCGTAGCGCGCCAGCAAGTCCGCGAGCGGCACATCGCCCGCTTCCATCGACTCGACCACGGCCTCGAGTCGCTCCAAGGCGGTTTCGAATGAAGGCGTTGTGTCCGGATTTTCCACGGCGTGACGATGGGGCGGGAGTTGGTCATTTCAACTCATCTTTGGACTGGCGCGCAGAGTCAGTTCCGGTGGATTCTCCAAGGATGACGTTTGTGCTGTGGATCGCAGTGGCGTTGCTAACATTGCGGCTGCTGGGTGAGCTGTGGCTGGGGGCGCTCAATCGCCGGGAGGTGCGGCGGCATGCGGCGCGGGCGCCCGCCGCCGTCAGCGCGATCATGGATGATGCAACCTACGCGAAAGCGGTGCGTTACACCTTGGCTCGTTCGAAGTTCAACGCGGTGTCGGAGGTGTTTGGCACGTGCATCGTCATTCTGGCGCTCGTGTCCGGGGTGCTGCCGTGGCTGTTCATTACGATCACGGGCGCGGGCGCACCGGACGCGGTGTGGTCTCACGCGGCGTTTATTCTGGCGGCCTTCGCGTTGTTGGCGGTGCCGAGCCTGCCCTTCGACTGGTGGGAGACATTTTCGCTCGAGGCGCGGCACGGGTTTAATCAGACCACAACCCGCCTCTGGTTGACGGACAAATTAAAGGGCACGCTGCTGACGGTGGTCATCGGGTTTCCGCTACTCTGGCTGCTGCTCTCACTCGTCCATTGGGTCGGGAGTGCGTGGTGGCTTTGGGGGTTCGCCATTCTGTTCGCCGTGCAATTGCTCATGATGGTGCTGTATCCCAAGCTGATTTTGCCGCTCTTCAACAAGCTGACGCCGCTGCCGGAAGGCGAATTGAGGACCCGATTGATCGCGCTCGGCGAACGAGCAGGATTTCGCGCCAAGACCATCGAGGTGATCGACGGGAGCAAGCGCTCCGGCCACTCGAACGCTTACTTTACCGGCTTCGGCCGGTTCCGGCGCATCGTGCTTTTCGACACGTTGATTGCACAGCTCGGCGCCGCCGAGCTTGAGGCGGTGCTGGCGCACGAAATCGGCCACTACCGTCGCGGACACATTCCAAAAATGATCGCGGTGTCGGCCGTGATGCAGCTCGCCGGCTTCGCGTTGATCGCGTGGTTGGCACGCAGCCCGTGGTTCGACACCGGCTTCGGATTCCCGGCCGGGGCGCTGGCGCCGGCGTTCCTGCTCTTCGGGCTCTTGAGCGGCGTGGTGACGTTCTGGTTTTCGCCGATCCTAAACTTTTTCTCGCGCAAACACGAATACGAGGCCGATGCGTTCGCGCGCGAGGCGGTGGGCGAGGCGGAGAGTATGATCCGCGCGTTACGCAAACTCGCGCAGAAAAACCTGACCAATCTCACGCCGCACCCGTGGTTCAGCGCATTCTTTTACTCGCATCCTACGCTCGTGGAACGCGAGCAGGCGTTGGAGCGGGCCGGCTGACGATTCAAGGCACGCCCCATGCCGAAATCGAAAGCAATTCGTTGTTGGTTGACCGGGTTGCTCTTCGCCGTCGTTGCCCGGGCCGAGAGTCTGCGGGTGGCGACGTATAACATCGAAAATTACGGCGTGGCGGATCGCGTTACGCAGGCGGGTTTTCGCCGCGACTATCCCAAGCCGGAATCGGAAAAGGCGGCTCTGCGGGCGGTCGTGGCGAAGCTCAACGCCGATGTGCTGATTTTGCAGGAGGTCGGACCCAAACCTTACCTCGATGAACTGCAGCGTGATCTGGCCAAGGAGGGGTTGCATTATCCGTTCGCGGCGTTGGTGGAGTCTGCGGACGCGGATCGGCATGTGGCGATGTTGAGCCGGATTCGACCGACTGCCGTCACACCGCACGTGGACTTGGATTTCAAATATCTGGGCGGTCGAGAGAGAGTGAAGCGGGGCGCGCTTGAAGTGCATTTTCGCATTAGGCAGACGGATCTCGCGATCTGGGGCGTGCACCTGAAAAGCCGATACACCGACCAACCGGAGGATCCTTCGTCAGAGCAGCGACGCACGGGCGAAGCGGTGGCGATCCGGGACGCCATCCTCGCCACGAACCCGGATCCGTCACGGGTGAATTTGCTGGTGGCGGGCGACTTCAACGACTTCAAGGCGAGCCACGCGCTGCGCTTGTTTCAGCGGCGCGGGAAAGCCGCCGTGGCGTCGATATTGCCGGTGGCCGATTCGCGGGGCGAGACGTGGACGCACGCGTTTCGTCGCGACGACAGCTATTCGCGAGTGGATCACGTGCTGATTTCGGCCGTCTTGGCGAAATTCGTCCGCGGCGGGTCGGGCGTGATTTGTGACGATCCGGCGACACTGCTGGCCAGCGATCATCGCCCAATCGTCGTGACGCTGGATTTTCCGGACAAATAAAAAGGCCGGACGTGAAGTCCGGCCGAAGGAGGCGCAAGGTTGCTCCTCTGGCGTCAGCGCGCCGTGACGCTCACGGGGATCGTGAGTTCACCCCCCGCGTAACCTTTCAGAAAAAGACTGCCGCTGCCGGGCGAGCCTCCTTGGACGTTGATCGTCACGCTGGTTTGCCCGGCGGGGACGACCACTTCCGGCATGATGACGCTGTCGGGCACGTCGGTCGTGACATCGAGCAGAAGACCTCCGGCGGGTGCCGGATTCGGCACGGAAAACGTCAGCGACTGTGTCTCGCCTGAGCGAAGCGACAGCGACGCGGGCGTGACTGTGAGCGACGAAGCATCGATGCGAAACGTGCCGACGGGCGAGGTGCCCGCATCGCTGCCGAGCATCACGTGGTAATTGCGCGCGGCGTCGATGGCCGGCACGTAAAAACTCAACGCGTTGGGCGATTCGTAAACGGTGCGCGCAGGGACGTTGTCGAAATAGATCGTGTCGTTCGGGTTGAAGCCGCGTCCGAGAACGCTGACGCGGGCGCCGACGGGGCCGCGGTTGACTTCGAGCGAGAGCACGTAGCGGCGCACGATTTTGGCGTGTTCGAGGGCCGTGTAGGTCTCGGCGGGTTTCGACACATCGGCGTGTTCGACGGAGTAATTGACGAGAAAGTAGTAAGCGATTTCGTCGCGCCCCGGGGGCAGGTGATACTCGTATTCCCAGAGATTGGCGCCGAGGGCGCTGGCGGTCATGGCGTGATTCTCGCCATCGATAATGATGTGGGGGGCGACGCTGCCGGGGACGATCGTGCGGATCTTCGGCGTCACGCGCAGCGTGATCGTATAGATTTGCGAGGGATTTTCCGCCAGGGAACCGGGCGTGAGATTGGTGAGAACCACGCTGTCGCAACCGCTTAGAAGCATCACGCCGAGCAGGATGCCCAGCCAAAGGCAGATTTTTCTCGCGAGGGAAATTCGATTGGTGTGCATTGCGTAACTTAGATGGAAAACCGGGCCGGTCGAAGGGCGTTAGTAATGAGCGGGCTCGTGGCAGAGCAAGCCAAAGCTGAGAGCGTGAAAGCGCTAGGACTCTACGTGCACGTGCCGTTTTGCGCGTCGACGTGTGATTTTTGCGCGTTCTACCAAGAACAGCCGACCGCGACCACGGTGAAAGGGTTCCTCACGGACATTGGCCGGGAGGCGAAACTTGTCCGGTGGGCGCGTCCCATCGAAACTATTTTTTGGGGCGGGGGCACGCCAGGTCTGCTGGCACCCGCGGATTTGGCGGTGCTCGGTGAAACCATGAGGGAAATTTGCGGCGGCCCGGTGCGCGAATGGTCGGTGGAATTGGCGCCGGCGTCGGTGACGGAGGCACGGCTCGCGGCCTTGCGAGCGGCCGGGGTGACGCGGATTTCGCTCGGCGTGCAAAGTTTTCGCCCGGAGTTGCTCGACGCACTGGGGCGGCAACACACGCGCGAACAGGTGTTTCGCGCTTACGAACGGATTCGGGCAGCGGGATTCGAGTCGGTTAATCTGGACCTGATGTTTGCGCTGCCTGGACAAGACGAAAGCGCGTGGCTGGAGGATTTGCGCCAAGCGGTGGCGCTGCAGCCTGATCACCTTTCGACCTACTGCCTCACGTTCGAAGAAGACACGAAGCTCTGGGTCAAGCTCTCGAAGGGAGCCGTGAAACTCGATCCGGTGCGAGAGCGGGAGCTCTATGAGCGCACGTGGGAGTTTCTCGGAACGGCGGGATTTGCCCAATACGAAGTATCGAACTTCGCGCGGCCCGGGCACGCGTGTCAGCATAACGTCAACACGTGGCACATGCACGAGTGGGTGGGACTGGGACCGTCCGCCGCGTCGCAACACGACGGGTTGCGAGGCGCCAATATCGCAGATCTCGCGAAGTGGTCGGAGCGGATCGGGCGGGGGGAGCGGGCGACGGAAGACCGCGTGTCGTTGACGCCGGAACTGCTCGCGGAAGATGCGTTAATTTTCGGGCTGCGCATGAACGCCGGCGTGGACACAGGCCCGTGGCGCGCACGGGCACCGGCAGCGAATTGGGGCGAAGTGGATGCGCTGCTGGCGCGGATGGACGCGGAAGGTCTGGCCATCCGCTCGGAGACGCGGGTGCGACTGACCGATCGTGGCCGCCTGGTCGCGGATGCGGTGGGCGTGGAAGTGATGAACGCGTTTGCCTCGCATGCGGTGGGTGCTTCATGAAACCCCCGCCGTGATGATTATTTTTCCCGGGAAGCTTTTAACTTTATGCGGTGTGCTCGCCGGGCTGCTGGCGTTGAGCGGTTGTGCGTCGACGCCCAAGCCCACCGCGTCGGCCGTCGCCGCACGCTTCTACGTCGAGTTGCCCAGCGCGAACGCGACCCTCGCGACGCTGCCGCAAAGCGGGGTGCAAATTCCGATCGGGCCGCGGCCGGTCTTCTCTGAGTTCGACGTTACGAGTGCGCAGGTCGCGCAACTTGAGCTCGGTCGTTGCCTGCTGTTTCAACTTTCCCCGGCGGCCGCGCGCGATCTTTACCGACTTTCGGTGGCGCATCACGGGCTGCGGCTCGTGCTCTTTCTCAACGGCGCGCCTTTCGGGGCCCGTCGCCTTGATTCTGCGATCGACGATGGCATGATCGCCATCTTCGTCGAGCAACCTGAGTCCGCCCTGCCAGCGCTCGCCGCTGGCGTGCAAGAAACGTGCGCTGAGGTGGCCCGCGCGCGCCGCAAGAGTTGAGTGTCATGCGGGCGTGGCGTGTGCTGGTGGCGGTCGCGTTCATCGCGTCCGTGTCGACGGCGGCGACGAGTGATTTTACGTTTACCTGGCCGACGCCGAATCCGGCGTTCATGGCAGGCAAGGGCATCGATGCGTTTCTCCAGCAGGCAGGGTCAGGTGACCCGGCGTCGGGCGGCTACGGTGGCGTGCGCAGCGGCGGGAAGCAGTTCCACGAGGGCCTCGATCTCAAGCCGGTGAAACGCGATCGAAGGGGCGAGCCGACGGACGAAGTATTCGCCGCGATCAACGGCATCGTGCGGTATGTCAATTCGGTCGCGGGCAACAGCAGTTACGGGCGCTACATCGTGTTGGAGCATCCCGGTGTGACGCCGGCGATTTATACGTTGTATGCGCATTTGAACCGGATCGCGCCGGGCGTGCGGGCCGGAGTGGAAGTGCGCGCCGGTGAAGTGCTGGGCGTGATGGGGCACACTGCCGGTGGCTACACCATCCCGCGCGACCGAGCGCATCTGCATTTCGAAATGGGCGTCATGGTGACGCAGTCGTTTCAACGTTGGTATGACCAGCAAAAGTTCGGCAGCCGCAATGATCATGGCCTGTGGAACGGCATGAACCTGATGGGATTCGATCCGCAGGAATTTCTCACGCTCTGGCGGGGGCACCGGGTGAAAAACGTGCAGGAGTATCTCGAAAAATTACCGGCGGTCGTGCGGGTAAAAATCGCCACCAAACACGTGCCGGATTTCGTGCGCCGCTATCCGTCGTTGCTGCGGGCGCCGTTGCCTCCCGGGGGAGTGGCCGGGTGGGAGATCGAATTCGACCGCAGTGGCATTCCGTTTGCCTGGACCCCGCTCAACTGGAGCGGCGTCGTGGGCCTTGCGGCGGAGCGTCCGCAAATCATATCGGTCGACGTTGCCCGGATGCGCGCGTTTGCGTGCAAAAATCTGGCGGTCAGTCGCCGCGGCGGTCAATGGGCGCCGGGCCGCGATTTGCACACGGTGCTCGCGCAGTTGTTCGGTTTGAAATGATCGCCTCTAGGCGGAGGGGGAGGCGGGCGCCAAGTGCCCGTCGTCGACCGCCTTTTGCACCATCGCGACGACGTATTCCCAAACGGCGTGCGCACCTTCGGCGACGTGCGCGTTGCGCGCCAGCACGCGGTCTTGGGTGACGCCGTGGCGGCGCCAGGAAGCGCCTTCGGTGTGGCAGTTGAGCAGCATGGGCTGAAAGCGGTCGATGGCGGCGGCGAACCGGGCTTCAGGCGTGGCGCGGGCTTCGAATTCATCCCACAGCGCGCGAAATTCGCCCGCTTGGTCGGCGGGCAGCAGGCCGAAGATGCGATCGGCGGCGAGCACCTCACGATCATGTTGTCCGGCGACGCGGGCGACATCGTAGGCGAACGTATCGCCGGCGTCGATTTCCACGAGGTCGTGAAGAATGAGCATCTTCAAAACGCGCAGCACGTCGAGGTGGGGGGCGTTGGCGTGTTCGGCAAGGACGATAACGGCGAGACAGAGATGCCAGGAATGTTCGGCGTCGTTTTCCTGGCGGCGGCTCTGGGTGTTCAGCGTTTGCCGGAAGACTTCCTTCAACTTGTCGACTTCAAGGATGAAGCTGACCTGACGGTGCAGACGTGCGAGCGACATGCGGCGCAGCAGAACTGCGGCCATCGCGGGAGGCGAGGCTAACCGGGTGTGTTTTTCGGGTGCGGTGCCGCTTGATCCACTGCGCGTGAATCGCGGCGGTGCCGAAGAGGCAGCCTAACATGAGTGCGGTGGCGACCCATTGGCCGACGGGAGTGAAGAAGAAGTTGGAGAACGCGAGGATCGTCATCGCCAGAACCGATTGCAGCGCGAACACGGGCAGGGCATGTTGACCGACGAACGCGAATGGCGCCCACGTAAACCACCGCGGAAAGCGCGCAGCACAGGCGGCGATGAGATAGGCAATGAGGGCGAAGTTTGCGAGCCGCAGCGGCGCGAGTTTGGTCTTGTTGACGAGAAAATCGACGCTTTCGGGCCAGACATCCGCCAGCGCGCCGCGATGCAGATACCAAAAGCCGATGGCGGCCAGGAAAGCGGCGGCAATCCAGCCGCTGCGCAGAGGGAAGCGCAAGCGGCCGGCGGCTTTCTCGGCGCCGAAAACTGCGCCAGCAACAAAAAGGAACTGCCAGGCGAAGAGGTTGAACGAGCCGGTGTTTAACGGGCCGATCACCACCGGCGCTCCGGGCAAAAACTGCTGGGTGAGCAACCAGACGGCACCGCTGCCGAGCACGATCTCACGGGCGCGTCCCGCGGCGCTCGCGCGCAGGATCCACGGCAAAAAGAGCATGAAGCCGCAATACATCGGCAGGATGTCGAGCAGGCCGGGTTGATAGAGCAGCAGGGAGCCGGTGACGATCGCCATCCACGGGTTGAAGGCGAACAACGCGGGCAGCAGGGGCGGGGCTTCCTGCGTGGCCAGCACGACGACGGTCATCAACGCCAGCGACGTGAAGAACGTGGCCATGTGCCAAACGTAGATTTGGCCGGCGCGATGTTGGGCGCCGGAAGCGAGCAGAGCATCGCCGCCGCGTTCGCGTTTCCGCGAGTAAACCCAGCCGGCGATGAAGCCGGAAAGAAAGACGAAGCCCTCGGCGGAACTGACGAAGCCGTGCGGTTGATCCGAGACGAGCCGCAAGGGAGTTTCGATGTGATTCATCGCCATGCATACAATGAGCAGGCCGCGCAACGAATCGAAGCGCAGGTCGCGGGCGACCGTCGGAGCGGGAAGAGCGGAACCCATCGCGAGAGTAGAAGCGTGACAGGGCGCGTGGTTCCGCCGGGAGGCCTCTCAACCGCGATGCGGTTCCAGCGCGGGAATCGCTTTGCGCGGATGTTTCAGCCAGTGCGTGAGCCGTTCCATGTAGATGTAAAAGACAGGCGTGATGTAGAGCGTGAGGAGTTGCGACACGACGAGGCCGCCGACCACCGCGAGTCCCAGCGAACGGCGGGATTCGGCTCCGGCGCCCCAACCCAAAGCGATGGGCAACGTGCCGGCGATGGCGGCCAGGGTGGTCATCATGATCGGGCGAAAACGGACGATGCACGCTTCGGAGATGGCGTCTTCCGCGGTGCGGTGAGGATCGCGGCGGGCTTCCAACGCGAAGTCGACCATCATGATGGCGTTCTTTTTGACGATGCCGATCAGCATGATGAGTCCGACGTAGCCGTAGATGTTGAGCTCCTGGCGAAACGCGATCAGGGTGACGAGCGCGCCAAAACTCGCCGCCGGCAGGCCGGACAAAATCGTGATCGGATGAATGAAATCTTCGTAGAGGATGCCGAGCACGATGTAGATCACCAGAATGGCCGCGAGCAGCAGCAGGCCGAGGCCTTGCAGAGAGCTCGTGAAGGCAGCGGCAGTGCCTTGAAACGCGGAATTGATCGTGGCCGGCAACGACGTGTGCGCGAGATTTTCAATGGCGGTGGTGACGGCGCTCAGCGATTCGCCCGGCACCAGATCGAAAGTAATCGTCACGGATGGAAGTTGTCCGAGGTGCGTGACGGCGAGAGGACCGACGGACGGCCGGAAATGCGCGACCGCTTCGAGCGGCACCAACTTGCCGTCGGTGTTGCGCAGGAAGAGCGATGAAAGGGCGTTGGGGTCCTGCTGGAACTTCGGGTCGAGCTCCATGATGACGTAAAACTGGTCCGTCGGCGTGTAGATGGTGGAGACCTGCCGCGAGCCGAATGCGCTGTAAACGCTGTCTTCGATTTGTTGCGCGGTGAGGCCGAGCACCGAGGCTTTGTCGCGATCGATATCGATCACGACTTGCGGGCTGGCGATCAGGAGGTCGGACGTTACGTCGGTCACACCGGGGATATGGCGCACCTTTTCGAGAAACGCCGGGGCCACGCGATAGAGCTCTTTGAGGTCGGTGCCGTAGAGCGTGTATTGGTAAAGCGAGGAGGAACGCCGGCCACCGATGCGAATCGTGGGCGGCACTTGAAAGAACGCGCGCACGCCCGGCACGCCGGCCACGGCACGCCGCAACTGCTGCACGACCACATCGGCCGCGGGCCGGTGTCGGCGATCAACCAAGTGCAGATTGAAACGAGCGGAGTTTCCGCTGCTCACGAAGGCCGAGAACGCCTCCACATTGGGGTTGCGCGCGATAATTGCGGCAACCGTCCGCTGATATTCCACGACTGCTTCGAACGAAGTGTCTTCCGAGACTTCGATCGTGCCAGAAATGCGGCCGGTGTCGTCCGTGGGGATGAAGCCTTTTGGAATCATCACGATCAGGACTACCGTAAGAACGATGAGGGCGCCGGCGACGAGCATGGTGACCACGCGGTGACGCAGACAAATTTTCAGCGTGCGTGCGTAAAGGCCCAAGCCGCCCTGGAAAATTCGTTCGGTCGTCTGGTAAAACCGGCCGTGCTGTTGCTGCGGTTTAAAAGCCTTCAGAAAACGGCTGCAGAGCATCGGTGTCAGCGTCAGTGAGACGAAGCCGGAGACAAGAATCGCCACGCTGATCGTCACGGCAAATTCGTGAAGCAGACGCCCGAGCACGCCACTCATGAAGAGCACGGGGATAAAGACCGCCACGAGAGAAACGGTCATCGAAATGATGGTGAACCCGATCTCGCGAGAGCCGCGCAGGGCCGCTTCGCGCACCGGTTCACCGTGCTCGATGTGGCGGATGATGTTTTCAAGCATCACGATCGCATCATCCACGACGAACCCCACGGAGAGCGTCAGCGCGAGCAGCGACAGGTTGTCCAAGCTGAAACCGCAAAAATACATGACGCCGAACGTGCCCAGAATCGCGATCGGCATGGCGATGCTCGGGATCAGCGTCGCGGAGAGGGAGCGGAGGAAAAGGAAGATCACCAGCACCACGAGGGCGATGGCGAGGATCAGGGTGAACCGGACATCGGCAACGGACTCGCGGATGGCGGTGGAGCGGTCGATGAGGACGTCGAGTTTCACCGACGCAGGGAGCAGGGCCTCGAACTCGGGGAGGATCGCTTTCACGCGGTCCACCACATCGATCGTGTTGGTGCCCGGCTGGCGCTGGACCCCGAGTATGACGGACCGCTTTTGATTAAACCATCCAGCGACCCGGTCGTTTTGCACGCTGTCCACGACGGTGCCGACATCTTCGAGACGCACCGGCGCGCCGTTGCGGTAGGTGACGATAAGCGGGCGAAAGGCCGCCGCATCCTGTAGTTGGCCGTTGGATTGCAGGGTGACTGCTTGCTTGCGCCCGTCGATCGTGCCGGTCGGCAGATTGACGTTGCCCGCGGAGAGGGCGGTGCGCACCTCGTTGATGCCGATGCCGCGCGAGGCGAGGGCGTAGGGATCGAGGCGCACGCGCACGGCGTATTTTTGCGAACCGTAAACCTGCACCTGCGCGACGCCGGTGATCGTGGAGATGCGCTGCCCGAGCAGCGTTTCGCCATATTCACTCACTTCGGAAAGAGGCAGCGTGTCCGAGCTGAGGGAAATGAGCAGGACGGCGTCGTCGGCCGGGTTGACTTTGCGAAATGACGGTGGTGCCGGCATGTCCTGCGGCAGCCGCCGCTGCACGGCGGAGATGGCCGACTGGACGTCCTGGGCGGCGGCATCGATTGAACGATCGAGGCTGAATTGCAGCGTGATCTGGGTGCTCCCCAGCGAGCTGGACGAGCTCATCGAGTCGATGCCCGCAATCGTGGCGAATTGCTGCTCGAGTGGCGTGGCGACCGAGGACGCCATCGTTTCCGGACTCGCGCCGGGAAGGCTGGCTGAAACGGTGATCGTGGGAAAGTCGACGTTGGGGAGGTCGCTGACCGGCAGAATCCGATACGCGAGAAAACCGAAAATCGTGATCGCGGCGGTCACAAGGGTCGTCATGACCGGCCGCCGAATGAAAAACTCGGGCACGCTCATGGTTTCGCGTGTTCCGCGGCGGAGGATGCAGTCGGGGTGACCGGCGTTTCTGCTGCGGGCCGGCCTGAGGTGATTTGCACCTTTCGGCCCGGCAGAACGCGCAATTGCCCGTCGGTGATGACGATTTCGCCGGGCGCGAGGCCGCGAGCGATGACGGATTCGCCGTCGACGGTGCGCTCGACTTCGACCGGGCGCTCCTCCGCCGTGTGGTCGCTTTTCACGACGAAAGCGTAAGCGCCATCCTGGCTGCGTTGCACGGCGGTCGACGGCACGACGACCACGCTCGGAGTGGCGAGAGTGATGCGCACCTTGACGAACTGGCCGGGCCACAAGCGATGATCAGGGTTGTCGAAAGTGGCCTTGAGACGGAGCGTGCCCGTGGTGGCGTCGATCGTGTTATCGATGAACGTCAATTCGCCCTCGATATCCGTATCCGTCGAGCCGGCGGGGGCGGCTTCAACGTGGAGTGGACCTTCGCGACGGTAACGGCGGATCAGAGCCAGATTCTGCTGCGGCACGGTAAATGTAACGTAGATCGGGCTCAGTTGATTGATGACCACGAGCGGCACTCCGGTGTCGCCGGCACGCACGAGATCGCCTTCGTGCGCGCCAAGGCTGCCGGTGCGCCCGGCGATGGGCGCACGGATGGAGCAATATTCGATCAGCAGGCGAGCGTTGGCCACGGCGGCTTCGCTGGAAAGCACGCCGGCGCGCAAGGCACGCGCATTGTCGCGAATGGTCTCGAGTTGCTCTTTCGTGATCATCGCACCGGCCTTGAGTTCGCTGTAGCGCTTCACCTGCGCCTCCGCGTTGCTCAGTTGCACGCGCGTCTTTTCCAAATCGGCTTCCGCAGACCGCAGACTGTTTTCAAACGGTCGCGAATCGAGTTCGAAGAGCAGTTCGCCCGCCTTAACGTCGTCGCCTTCCTGGAAATGGATTTTCAGGAGCGTGCCGTTCGCTTGGGAGCGCACGCTGACAGTGCGGATAGGCTCCACCGCGCCGATCGCGGGCAAGGCCAGAGGCACGGCTTTTCGCTCCGCGTGCGCGACGATGACCGGAGCTGCATCACCGCCGCGTTTTTGATCGGGCTTCCGGCCGCAACCGGCCACCAGAAGGGCGGCGCCACATAGCGACCAGCGAACGAGAGACAGACGAGAAATCATGAGCGAAGACAGCGCGAAAATGAGGTGAAGACGGAGAGACGAACCGCGGGCGTAAAAATTACCGGCCGGCTCATTTTGCCTGTGGCCGACGGTGGCGGAGCGAATACGCGATCATCGCCACGCCGCCGACCACCAGGAAAATCGAGTAAAACGTCCCGCGGCTCAGGCCGAAGACGAGGCTCACACCGACATCGGGCTCGCGGAAAATCTCGCCGATGGCGCGCACCACCGCGTAGGCGATAAGAAATTCCCCGCAGAGGCGCCCGGGTGTGAGCTGGGTGATTTTGCTGCGCCAGAACCGTAGTTGCACCAACACGAATAGCAGCACGCCTTCGAGCAGTGCTTCGTAAAGCTGCGAGGGGTGGCGCGGAGGAATGAGATTGAGCGGAGTGCCCGGAGCGGCGCTCTCCGGGAAGATCACTGCCCAGCTCACGTAAGAAATCTTCCCCCACAGCTCGCCGTTGATGAAGTTGGCGATGCGGCCGAAGAAGAGGCCGAGCGGCGCGGCGGAGACGACGAGATCCGCGAGATGAAAAAAGGAAACGCGTTCGCGCCGCGCATACCAGACGAGCGCCAGCGCCACGCCGATGAATCCGCCATGACTGGCCATGCCGCCTTCCCACACGCGGAAGAGCGCCAGCGGGTGCGTGAACAAGTCGCCCGACTGGTAGAGAAGAAAGTAGCCCAGCCGACCACCGACAAGCACGCCGATGACCAGCGCGACCATGAAATCCCCGACTTTGGCTGCCGGCACGGCGGAGCGTCCCGCTTTTGCATAGCGCACCAGCAACCACGCCGCGGCGAGAAATCCGAGGAGGTAGGCGAGACCGTAGTAACGGATGCCGAAATTGCCGGTGAATCGCACGACGAACGGATCCCAGTGGTGCACCCAGTAAGCGAACATCATGGCGGCCGATTCGACACGAGGCGCGCGATGAGGCAAAGCACAAACGCCGTCCGCGCCTCCGGAAATCAGCCTTGCCGGTCGCGAGTTTCGCCAGACAGGCTGCGCGCATGGCTGATTTGAAACGCACGCCGCTGCGAGATTTTCACGCGGCGCATGGCGCCCGCCTCGTGGATTTCGCGGGTTGGGAAATGCCGGTGCAATACCGCTCCATTCTCGACGAGCACAAAGCCGTGCGCCGCACCGCGGGCTTGTTCGATGTGAGCCATATGGGCGAGGTGGACGTGCGGGGTCCGGAGGCGCTCAAGTTTCTCCAACGTCTCGTGACGAACGATGTCGCGAGTCTGTTCCCCGGCCGGGTGCTTTACTCGCCTATGTGTTACCCGACGGGCGGCACGGTCGATGACCTGCTCGTCTATCTGCGGGCGCCAAACGACTATTTTCTCTGCATCAACGCGGGCAACATCGACAAGGACCTCGCGTGGATGCGGGCGCTGGCGAGGGATTTCGAAGTGACGTTGACGGACCGTTCGCCCGACTACGCGCTTCTCGCGGTGCAAGGACCGCAAGCCGCGGCCATCGTGCAATCGCTTACGAGCGCGAAGCTGAATCTGATCAAATACTACCATTTTGGCGAGGGCACGGTCGCGGGCGTGCATTGTTTGCTCAGCCGCACAGGTTATACCGGGGAGGACGGTTTTGAATTGTATCATGCGGCCGGCGATGCCGTGGCGCTCGCCGAGGCCTTGTTGACCGCAGGTGCGCCTCACGGTCTGGAACTCGCAGGACTCGGCGCCCGCGACAGTCTCCGGTTGGAAGCGGGCTATCCGCTCTATGGGCACGAGTTGAACACCGAACTCTCGCCTTTGACCGCGGGGCTGGGGTGGACCGTGAAGTTGAACAAGGCGGACGACTTCAACGGCAAGGCGGCCCTCGCGGAGGAAAAGCAGTCCGGTTCGAAGCAAAAGGTGGTCTATTTCAAGACCGGCGATCGACGGATCGTGCGGGCGGACTCACCGGTATTTTCCGCTGGCGAAGCGGTGGGCCGCGTATTGTCCGGCACGCTTTCTCCGATCCTCAATGAAGCGATCGGCTCTGCTCTGATTTCGGCGTCCGCCGTTGCGCAGCCGTTGCACGCCGACATCCGGGGCAGCGCTGTGCAGCTGACATTGGTCAAGCCGCCGTTCGTGCCGTTGAAGAAGACCTGAGGCCGCGACTTGCATCAGCTCCTTAAGTTTGAGACGCCTAACCCGTAACCTTTCGCACCATGAGCAACACGCCTTCCGATCTCCGCTACGCCAAATCGCACGAATGGGTGCGTCTCGAAAGTGACGGCACGGCAGTGATCGGCATCACTGATTACGCACAAAACTCGCTCGGCGATATCACGTATGTGCAACTCCCCAAGGTCGGCGCTACGCTCAACGCGGGCGAGGCGTTCGGGGTGGTCGAAAGCGTCAAAGCGGCGAGCGATGTTTATTTGCCCATCAGCGGCACGGTGCTGGCGGTGAACGAAACCCTGAACAGTGCACCCGAGACACTGAACACCGAGCCCTATGGCGCGGGATGGATCCTGAAACTCAAGCCCGTCGACGCAGCGCAGGCGAACTCATTGATGGACGCCGCTGCCTACGCTCAGGCGAACGTCTGAGCGGGAGTCGGACGATCCTTGGCGGTTGATTGTCGCCTTGCGTCACGCGTGGCGCGCGGAGTCAAACTGCTCGCGACCATGCCTCATTCTCTCATTGTTTTCGATTGTGACAGCACGTTGAGCGCCATCGAGGGCGTCGATGAACTCGGGCGGAAGCGCGGGCCTGAGGTGCTGGCGGCGGTCGAGGCGATGACGAACGATGCCATGGAGGGGCGGCTCGCGGTGGAGGCGGTGTTCGGGCGGCGCCTCGAAATTATCCGGCCGCGGCGCGATGACGTGGCGGCCGTTGGCCAGCAATATATCGCCACGATCGAGCCCACGGCCATCGCCACGATCTCCGCGCTGGCTGCGCGCGGGTGGACGTCGGTTATCGTCAGCGGCGGTTTTCGCCAGGCAATCGCGCCACTGGCGGGCGCGCTCGGTGTGGCCCGCGTCGAAGCCGTCGATCTGTTTTTTGATGAGCGCGGGGAGTATCGCGATTTTGATCGCACCTTTCCGACGGCCCGGTCCGGCGGCAAGGCGGAGATCATGACTCGGCTTTGCGCGGAATTGGCGCCCCGCCGCGCGGTGATGGTGGGCGATGGGGTGAGCGACCTCGAAGCTAAACCGGTATGCGACTTGTTCGTCGGCTTCGGACGTTATGTCCAAAGAGCGCGGGTTAAAAAAGAAGCCGGCGCGTGGATCACGTCGTTGGATGCACTCGTGCCGCTGTTGGCCGAAAAATTTGGCGGGAAATAATTCTGCCGCGCGAGAGGGCTGATGCGCTTGCCAGCGCTTCCATCGCGCTTTTGCGTGACGCGATGTTCTCCCCGCCAACGTCTCGCGTCCTGGGTCTCGCTGGTGCGTTGCTGGTCTCCGTGAGCGCGAACGCGGCGGAAGCGACGGCGGGTGCGTTTCCCCGGCCTCTCGACAGCTACATGGATCCGGCGGGGAACCTGTGGCAGGTGCTGGTCGCGCGGGTGCACGCTGAACCGTTCAATGCGGTCGCGGCGCTCATCTTTCTGCTGGCAATCGTCCACACGTTTTTAGCGGGTCGCTTTCGCCATTGGGCCCACGTGGTTGAAGAGAGGCATGCCCATCGGATCATTCATGCCGCACCTGCCACCAAAGCGTCGCTCGACGAGGACGGGCGGCCGATCGAAGTCAGTTTCTGGGGGCAAGTGCTTCATTTTCTTGGCGAGGTCGAGGCCGTGTTTGGCATCTGGGGCATCGTGCTGATGGTCGCGATTGGATCGATGAAGGGTTGGACTACGGCGGTCGACTACGTGGGGCATAAGGTGAATTTCACCGAGGCGATGTTTGTCGTCGTGATCATGGCGATGGCTTCCACGCGACCGGTGCTGCGTTGCGCGGAGAAATGCCTGCAGGCGGTGGCGAATCTGGGGAAGCGAACGACCGGTGCGTGGTGGCTGACGATCCTGATCATCGCGCCCGTTTTGGGGTCGTTTATCACGGAGCCGGCGGCGATGACAATCGGCGCGCTGCTGCTCGCGCAGCGGTTTTACGCGCTGCAACCCTCGCGGCGTTTTTGCTACGCGACTCTGGGATTGCTCTTCGTCAACGTCTCCGTCGGTGGGACAATGACGCATTTCGCGGCGCCGCCGGTGCTGATGGTCGCCGGACCGTGGGGCTGGGATATGCCGTTTATGTTTCTGCATTTTGGCTGGAAAGCGCTGACCGGAATCGTCGCCGCGACACTGCTGTATTACTTCATTTTCCGTCGGGAATTGGCGGTCTTGGAGCAACGGCGAGCGGAGGCGGAAGCGAAGGCGGCGGCAGCCACGGCCGAAGTGCGCATCCCCGGCTGGATCACGGTCGTGCAACTCGGCTTCATGGCGCTGGCGGTGTCGGTCGCGCACTATCCGGCGCTGTTTGTGGCGGCGTTTCTCTTCTTCCTCGCGTTCGGGCAGGCGACGGCGCACCACCAGAACCGTCTCGATTTGCGAGCGCCGCTGTTGGTCGGTTTCTTTCTCGCCGGACTGGTCGTGCACGGAGGGTTGCAGGGTTGGTGGATTTCGCCGGTGTTGAGCAGCTTGGCGGAGTTGCCGCTTTTCATCGGCGCGACGGTTTTGACGGCGTTTAACGACAACGCGGCGATCACTTATCTGGCGACGTTGGTCCCCGACTTCACGGATGCGTTGAAATACGCGGTCGTGGCGGGCGCGGTGACGGGCGGGGGCTTGACGGTGATCGCCAACGCGCCGAATCCCGCGGGGCAAAATATTCTGCAGCGTTATTTCCCGGAAGGTATTTCGCCGCTGGGGTTGCTCGCCGGCGCCGTGGCGCCGACCGCGATTCTGGGCGCGTGCTTCATCCTGCTCTGACGCTTGCCGCGCAACGGGCTAGGCCGGAAGTCGCAGGGTGGCGACCGAACCGGGGGCATCGGAGCGGTTCGCCAGCGTGAGGGTGCCGCCGTGGTTTTCGGCGATCTGGCGGCAAAGCACGAGACCGATGCCGGAGCCGCTGGGTTTGGTCGTGAAAAACGGAACGAACAGATTCGATGCGTTGGCCACGCCGGGGCCGTCATCCTCGACGGTGAGTTCGACGCGGTGAGATTGTTTCGTCCACGCGATGCGCACGCCGCCACCGGTTTCGCTGACGGCGTCGACGGCGTTTTTGATCAAGTTGATGAGCACTTGTTCGATTTGGGCAGCGTCGCACGCGACCTGAATCGCGGGGCCGCCCACCACGTGCACGGGATGGCGTAGTTCGAGGGCAACGACGCGGTGCACGAGAGCCAGGAGCGAACAGGGCGCGAGGTTGGGTTGAGGAAGTTTGGCGAGCCGTGCGTAGGCCTGCATGAAGCGGCTCAAACCATCCGCGCGTGTTTCGATGATCTCCAGGCCCGCGCGCATATCCGTTTCCCAATCGGCGGGGCGTTGCGCGTGTTTGAGAATCGCGCCGAGGCTGCCGGCGATGGATTTGATCGGGGCGAGGGAATTGTTTAACTCGTGGCCGAGCACGCGGACGAGGCGTTGCCAGGCTTTCGTTTCCTCCTCGCGCAGCGCGCGGCTCAGGTCGGCGATGACGATGAGGTGATGGGGACGCCCGCCTTCACGGAAGAGGCTGCGTCGCATTCCCCAGCGACCCGGATGGCCCGGAAAGCTGGTGCTCAGGACGCGTGCCGGATCGCCATTCAACCACTCTTCGAGGCCAAGTTCGCGGGCGTTGCGACCGAGAATGCGTTCAGCGGGCTTATCGAGCAGGATTTGCGCGGAATGGTTGGCGAGCCGGAGCGCGCCGTCCTGATCGAAGGCGAAAATCGCGACATCGATTTCTTCCATCACCGTGCGCAGAAGAGCGGTCGCCTCCAACGCGCCGAGGCGTTGCTCCTGCAAGGTGCGGCTGAGGGTATTGATCTCCGTCATCACGTCGCCGAGCGGTTCGTCGCGCCGGGCACCGCGCGCACGCACGGAGAAATCGCCTTCGCGCAACGCGGAGAGGAGATTGGCCATGGTTTGCAACGGCCGCACGACGCGGCTCTTGACGGCACCGGCGAAGCCCAGCCACGAACCAGCGACGATGAGGGTGAGCGTCCATTGCACCTTGGGCGTGAAATCACCCGTCCACAACAGGGCGAGCGAGACCACGACGCCGGGGAGGCCGGCGAGCAAGGCGGTGGCAAAGACCGATTCGTCGTGCGAAAAACGCCGGTAGGATTTGGCCATGGCCGGACGGGGCGTTCAGGCGGGCGAGCGCGCGAACTTACAGGCCGTATTTTTCCAGCCGGCGATAAAACGCGCTGCGGCTCAGCCCCAGTTCCTCGGCAGCGCGGCGGGCGTTGCCGTCGCAACGCGCGAGCGTTTTTTTGATGAGAAACGCTTCGACCTCTTCGAGGCTCATGTCGTCGAGGCGTGGTGCGGCGTGGCCGGCTTGCAGGCCAAGATCAGGAGCGCGGACGACCTTGCTCTGCGCCATCAAGACGGCGCGTTCGACGGCGTGGTCGAGTTCGCGAACATTTCCCGGCCAGCCATAATTGCGCATCGCTTCGATGGCGCTCGGGTCGAAGCCCGTGATGCCTTTGCGGTAGCGTTCGACGTGGGCTTTCAAGAAATGTTGCGCGAGCAACTCGATGTCTTCGCGCCGTTCCCGCAGGGGCGGGAGATGAAGATGAATGGTGTTGAGGCGGAAGAGCAGATCCTGGCGGAATTTACCGCTGGCGACTTCGGCGGGGAGGTCGGAATTGGTGGCGGAGACAAGGCGAACGTTGGCGCGATAGGTCTTGGAGGATCCGACGCGTTCGAATTCCCCGGTCTCGATCGTGCGGAGAATTTTCGCCTGCTGGCTAAGCGGGATGTTGCCGATTTCGTCCATGAACAGCGTGCCGCCGTCCGCCAGTTCGAAGCGCCCGGCGCGATCGTTTTTGGCGTCGGTGAACGCGCCGCGGATGTGGCCGAAGAGTTCGCTCTCGAAAACGCCTTCCGGGAGACCGCCCATGTTGACGGAAATAAACGGCCGGGCGGCGCGAACAGAGACCGCATGCAGCGCCTGCGCGACGAGGCCTTTACCGGTGCCGTTTTCACCCGTGATGAGAACGTTGGCATCGGACGGACCGACGCGGGCGATCATATCGAGCACGGGCCGCATGGCCGCCGATTGCGCGATGAGATTCGGGCCGCTTTTTCCACGAAGAAGCTGGTTTTCCTGTTCCAGTCGCTTGTAAGCGCGGACGGCGCTGCCCAATTCGATTTGGTTTTTGACGATCGCGAGCAGGCGGGCGTTGTCCCAAGGCTTGGTGATGAAATCTTTGGCCCCGCGCCGCATCGCTTCCACCGCGAGGTCCACGCTGGCCCAAGCGGTCATGACGACGACCGGGAGCGCGGCATCCGCCGACTGCAGTTTGGAAATCAGATCGAGACCTTCCTGGCCGCTCGTGGTGTCGCGCGTGTAATTGAGGTCGACGAGGGCGAGCGCAAAGTCGCGCGACTCGACGGCCTTGATCACCGCCGCCGGCGATTTTACCGTTTCGAGTTGGTAGCCCTCCGATTTCAACAGGAGCCGAAGTGCTTCGAGCACGTCGGTCTGATCGTCAGCAATGAGAATGCGGGGCGCGGAGTTATCCGTGGCGACCATACGAGAGTTAGCGATGGGAGGTCAGGGAGAGTCAAGCGGTGGACTCAGGCAGCGAGGCGATGGGCAGCGTAGGCGGGTCGGACGCTGGCAGACGGATTCGCTGGAGCGAGCGGAAGCGGTGCGATCTTCCGATAGTCGCGCGCCAACATGGCAAGGAGCGCGGCGGCCACGAAGCAGCTAATGGCCGCGAGCGGATGAGCAGTCGCGGCCGAAGCGATGACGATCGCAGCCGTGCTGATGGCGAGATTGAGAGCAATGTGTTTGGCGCTGGTTTTCATGATTGATGTTCACGTGTTATCGCAGTCGCCGTGCCAAGTGGCCGCAAGAGACCTTAACCATTGGTAGGCGGTTGGTTAATAAATTATGCGCGCGCTTGGAGACGGGATGATTCGCTCGCCGCCGGGATGCACATTTCCCGAATCCGGGATGCAGTAGAGCGCGGATACCTGCGTGGTTTCGTGCGGTCTTTGCGCTTCGCACCACACGAACACGCCAGTGCGAATCGCGTGGAATCGCGCAACAGCGAGCACGCGTTAGCCGTTTTTCGTGTTCGGAAAACAGAGGGCTTGACGGTCGGAAAAGACTCTTCAACGTCCAGCACTCCGCGGGTCAAAACCCGCGGTATCAGGCGATGGCAAGATAGCTCAGTTGGTAGAGCAGAGGACTGAAAATCCTTGTGTCCCCGGTTCGATTCCGGGTCTTGCCACCACCTTCGCCGACGGGGCGGAAATGAGAGCGTAATTCGAAGGAGATCCAGTCAATGGCAGGCAAACAAAATCTCTTTACGCGTGTTCCGCGCGTATTCTAGTCGATCCACGGATCTTCCGGCGTTTCACTCGTGACCGATCTTCGCCATATCTCCTTCCTCGCAGCCGAACCGGTCGGGCACCGGCGTTCGCGTGAGCGGCTGATATTTCCGGTGCGAGTTGCGGAAGTGAACGCCGCATCGACGTTGAGGCGTCAAAAGGAGGGAGCTGCCGCCCCTTTAAATCCGGTATTGGCGTGGATCTTGGATCGCGGCGGTGTGAATCCCGCAGTTTTTCGTGGAGGTGCACTCAACCGGCGTCTGCCGGCGTGCCTGAGGTTGCTGCGGGTGCCGACAGAAGGCGCGGCCCAAGCGTTGCTCCAGCGTCGACCCGATTTGGTGCCCGCTACGTTGACGGCGATTTTGATCGGCGTGACGGAATTTTTTCGTGAACCGGCGGTGTTTGAGGCCCTCCGCGACATTGTTTTACCGCAGCTGGCGGCGGAGAGAGAACCGATTCGCGTGGCCGGGTTTGGCGTGTCTCACGGGCAGGAGCTTTACTCGATGGCGATGCTGCTTGAAGAAGCGGGGTTGCTGCAGCGAAGCGAGTTGGTGGGCATCGATTGTCGTAGTGATGCGATCATCGCCGCCGCTGCGGGGCGTTATGACGGGGGCGATCTCGGTGGAATCGAACCGGCGCGCCGGGAACGGTGGCGGCGACTCGCATGGACCGGCTAATCACGGATGCGTTGGTTTACAGCAAAACGGTGCGCGAGGAGCTCATGCTCGGGCCGGTGGAGCCCGCGTCGCTGCTCCGGGGAATGATCGAGTCGTATCCGATCTTCCAATCTCCGCAGGCGCAGATTGAACTCGATGAGGCTCTTCCCGCGGTGTGGGGAAACGAAGCGGCGTTAACGCAGTGCTTCTCAAATCTCTTGGGCAACGCGATCAAGTTTGTGCCGAGGGGAAGAGCGCCGAAAGTAAAGGTCAGCGCCGAGCAGAGTGGGGGCCGGGTGCGCCTCTGGTTTGAAGACAATGGCATCGGCATTCCCCAGGAAATGCATGCGCGAATATTTATGATGTTTCAACGTGCCAGCCGGGAGTTCGAAGGCACGGGCATCGGGCTCGCCTTGGTGCGCAAGGCGGCCGAGCGGATGGGCGGCCGAGTGGGCGTGGAATCGGCGCCGGGCCAGGGAAGCCGCTTCTGGGTGGAACTGAAAGCCGCCGTCGAATCCTGATGAATGCGCGGACGATTCTTTACGTGGAAGATGAGGCCGACGACGTCTTGTTCATGCGTTTCGCCTTCCAACGGCTCGCACTCAACGTCGACTTGCGGGCGGTTGGGGATGGCAGCCAGGCGATCGCATATCTCGCGGGCGAGGGACCCTTCAGCGACCGCAGGCAACATCCGTTGCCGGCCGTGCTCCTGTTGGATTTAAACCTCCCGCTTCAATCCGGTTTTGAAGTGCTCCAGTGGCTTCGCCACGAAGCGGGGCTGACGACACTGCCGGTCGTCATTTTCTCCTCGTCGGGGCGCCCCGAAGACCGGGCGCGCGCCCAAGCCTTGGGCGCTTCGGACTATTGGCTCAAGCCGTCCTCTGGCTTGGCCTTCGCCGATATCGCGCGAGATGTGCACGACCGGTGGCTTCAGCTTGGAACAGCGGTCAACGAACAGAGCGCATAACGCATCGCCTGCGCGGGTGGTTATTTGAAGTTGCGGCGAAGATTGCTGGGGAGAATGCCGAGCTCTTCGCGATATTTCGCCACGGTGCGACGGGCGATGGTGAGGCCTTTTTCCTGCAAACGGGCGACGAGTTCCTGATCGCTCAGCGGCGCACCGCGATCTTCCGCCGCGATGACATCGGCGATCAGTTCCTTGACCGAGGTGTTGGAGACGGCCGCACCGGAATCGTCCTGATAACCGGTGGTAAAGAAATACTTCATCGCGAAGACGCCGTGCGGCGTCTTGATATATTTGTTGGCGAGGGCGCGACTCACGGTCGTCTCGTGGACGCCGACGATGTCCGCGATTTGAGTCATCGTCAGAGGCCGCAAATGCGAAACGCCATGTTCGAAGAAGGGACGCTGCGCGATGATGATTTCGCGCGTAATGCGTTCGATGGTGCGTTGGCGTTGCTCGATGGAGTCGATCAGAAATTTGCCGGACCGGATTCGCTCCCGGATGTATTCTTTTTCGTCCTTGGAGAGGGTTCCTTTGGCGATGAGGTCCCGGTAAGTGCCCGAAATGCGCAGGCGGGGAATGTAGTCGTCGTTGAGGTGGATTTTCCAGTCATCGCCGTCGCGTTCGACAATAACGTCGGGCATGACACTGCGGTTGATGTCTTCTGCAAAACGACGTCCAGGCGCGGGATCGAGGCGGCCGATTTCCTCAATCGCTGCCTGCACGTCCTCGGTGGATGCGTTGAGTTTGCGCGCAAGTTCGGGAATGCGCCTTCTCGAAAGGAGGTCGAAATGATCGCGCAACATCCGAGCGGCCAGCGTATCGGTGCGACCCTTGAGTTGTAATTGGGCCAGCAGGCACTCCGCCAAGGTCTCGCTGCCGATGCCGGGCGGATCAAACGTCTTGAGCGTGCCGAGGGCGGAGAGCACCGTCTCGAACGGGAGGTTCGTTTGGAGGGCAACGTCCGATGGCGATTGGGTGAGGAATCCGCGGTCGTCGAGGCTTCCGATCAGGTGCCGCATCGCCTCCATCGCGGGCGCCGAGAGATCAGCAAGTTCCGCCTGGCGGATGAGGTGTTCCTGCAGTGACGTCTCGCTGACGAGCGAATCGAAAAAGTGCTGCCGGCGCTCCGCATCATCTGCGGTGTAGGGCTGAGCTCCGCCGGCGCTGGCCATGTGGTCGCGCCAGTCCTGATCGATTTTGCCGAGGATCTCGAACTCCTTCGAGAAATCCATCTCATCGCGCGCGCCGCCGTCGTTGTCGGGCTCGGCATGGTCTGCGCTCTCGCCCGTTGCGGCGGTGCTCGCGCCGCCGGATTCATCGGCAATGTCGTCGTGGTCCGAGGCGACGTCGACGGAGCTCGCTTCCATCGGCAGCTCTTCGAGCGTCGGATTCGCCTGCAGCTCTTCCTGGATGACGGAGCGCAAGTCTAAGGCGGCGACTTGGAGGATCTTCAACGATTGGCGCAATTGCGGCGCCAGAACCAATGACTGGCTCTGCCGTTGACGGAGATCCTGGCTGAATCCGGGCCCACTCATAACCGTGAAACGAAAGCCATCACGCTGCGGTTGGCACGGGTGGGGTGGCGCGCGTGGTAGAAGGGGCGGCGGGCGGGCGGGGTTGAAAAACATCGCGGAGGTAAACGCCGAGTTTTTCGTTCGTGGGACCATAGCGGTCGCTGTAAAGGTAGACTTCCAAGTCGTTCAGAATTTCGAAGGCGGTTTGGTATCGGCGGTCGCGATCGCGATGCAGCGCTTTTTGCAGAATGGCTTCGAGGGCCTCGTCGATATCGTTCCGCAAGGCGCGGAAACGGGGGATGGCGAGCGTGAGAATGTTACGACGGGAGTCGGCTCGCTCGACCGCGCGGAAAATGTTTCGGCCCAGCAGAAGTTCACTGAGCACGATGCCGAGCGCAAAAAGATCGGCGCGGGCATCGGTCACTGCGTAGTTCGCTTGCTCGGGGGAAAGATATTCATCTTTGCCCGCGATGACCTTGCCTTCCTCGTTATACATGAGGTCCAAGGCCTTCGCGATGCCGAAGTCGGTGAGCTTCACATCGCCTTCCCAAGCGATGAGCACGTTCTTCGGGTTGATATCCCGGTGCACGATTCCGAGGAGCCGTCCGTCGGCGTCGCGCTTCTGATGCGCATAGGCCAGACCTCGGGCGATGCGCGAAACGATGAAGGCGGCCATGTCGATGGGGACAGGGCGGGCGAGTTGGCGATGCCGATCGAGGAATTGTTCGAGGTGCACGCCGCGGACAAACTCCATCACCATGTAATATTGACCGCCCACACGGCCCAAATGGTAGGTCTGAACGATATTGGTATGGATGAGGTCGGCGACGAGGCGCGCTTCCCCGATGAAGTTGCGCTGGAACTCCTCAATGGCAGAAAACTCCTCGCGAATGAGCTTTATCGCGACGGACTTCCGGAAATTGCCGGCGCCGAGTTGGACCGCTTCGTAAACCAAGCCCATGCCGCCCTCCGCGATTTTACGCACCATCTCGTAGTGAATCTCGTTAAAGATGTGCCGAAGGGACGCCACGAGAGGGGAGCAAACCCGGCGGCCGGACGCTGGCAAGTGCGCAAATGCCGGTTGGTGCACTTCCTGCTAGAGGGGTTGGCGGTTTGACAGGGCCCGTGCGCGTTTTACCGTCGGAGCATGATTACGTTGACGCCCAGGGCTGCCACCCAAGTTCGTGCGATGCAGAAGTCGGCGGAGCCGGACACTCGTTTACGGGTGTTCGTGGAGACAGGCGGGTGTTCGGGATTTCAGTATGGGATGTCGTTTGATGCGCCCAAGGCCGACGATTCTCATTTCGACAGCGAAGGCGTGCCCATTTTGGTGGATCCCGCCAGCCTCGCTTACCTCGACGGATCAAACATCGATTTCGACGACGGGCTTCACGGCAAGGGATTTGAGATCAAAAACCCGAACGCAGAAAGCACCTGCGGATGTGGTAAGTCGTTTAACTAGAATTCCTAGCCGGGCGTATCACTTCGGACGCGTGCCGCTGTGCAACGCGACGATACCGCCCGTAAACCCGCGGGAGGCCACTTCCGCAAAACCCGCCGCACGCATTTCCGCCGCCAAAGCGGAGCGATCCGGGAAAGCTTCGATTGACTCGTTGAGATAAACGTAAGCGGCGCGATCTCCCGTCAGCCAGCCAGCAAGCAGCGGCAAGACACGTCGGAGGTAGAAAAGGTAGAATGGTCGCATCCAACGCTGGGGCTGCGAAAACTCCAAAACGAAAACGCGGCCCCCGGGACGCAACACCCGCCGCATTTCAGTTAGAGAACGGTGCCGGTCCGCCATATTTCGCAGGCCGAAAGAAATCGTTACCGCGTCGACGCTTTCGTCCGCCAACGGCAACGCGAGTCCATCGCCAGGACGAAAAAGCACGTTTTGATACCGATCTGGAGTGGCCTGCTTCTTGGCTTCGGCCGACTCAAGCATCGGCAGGCAAAAATCCATGCCGATTATGTGAGTGGTCGCCGGCAACGCGTCGCCAAGGGCGAAAGCGACGTCCCCGCTGCCTGTCGCCAAGTCCAAGACTGTGAGCGGGTTGCCAGTGGCGACGGCGCGCACGAGAGCCTGCCGCCACGCCCGATCCACGCCCAAACTTAAGACGCGGTTGCCCAAATCGTAACGGCTCGCGATGCGGGCAAACATGGAATTTACGGCAGCAGGATCAGGCATATGGAAGCATCGGGGAAAATCTGATTTATTCGATTTTCAGGCACTTAGGGGTCATATTAGTTGACGCAATTGCTGTCCCCCAAATCATTTAGGTGCATCGGCACAGGATCTAAGCAAAAGGAAAATCATGTCCACAAACCTCACAAAGCGAGAGATCGTATTAGAAATTTATAAGAAGACCAGCTTCCCTCAAAAGCAGGTCGTCGAAACCGTGCAATTAACGCTCGATATCATTCAGAAGGCCTTGGCCGATGGACGCAATGTCGAGCTGCGCAACTTCGGTGTTTTGGAAGTCCAGGTCCGTAAACAGCGGATCGGTCGCAATCCAAACAAGCCGGAGGCGGAAGTCGTTATTCCGCAACGAGCGGTCGTTAAGTTCAAGGCCGGTAAAATCCTCAAGCAACAGTTGAAGAAAATCGACCTGAACAAGCTCAAAGCCGGATCTTCCTCGGAAGACGTGGGAGACGAGACGGACGCCGAGTAACGCCGGCCTGACTCTTCTTTGGCACTCTCAGGCCGGACGCGAGTCCGGCCTTTTTCGCGGGCGAATTTTTCATCGCTCTACCGGGGCGCGAGAGGCAATTTCCGCGATTCCATGGCCTTTCAGTCGCTTCCCGGATTCCGCGAGTTCTATCCCGACGCTTTCGCCCGGCGGAAGTTTGTTTTCGATCTCTGGCGGCGCACAGCGCACGCGTTCGGCTTCGCGGAATATGATGCTCCGGTGCTCGAGCCCCTTGAGCTCTATACCACCAAGTCCGGCGAGGAGATTGAGGGGCAACTTTTCAATTTCGTCGATAAGGGCGGACGCGAAGTGGCCCTCCGTCCGGAAATGACACCGACGGTGTGCCGGCTCGTGGGGGCGAAGGCCAACGCTCTCAAGCGGCCGATCAAGTGGTTTAGCATCGCCGAATTCTACCGTTACGAGCGCATGCAAAAGGGCCGGGGGCGATGCTTCACGCAGTTCAACGCGGATATTTTTGGCGAAGCAGGTCCGGAGGCGGAGATTGAACTTATCGCCTTGCTGATCCAATGCCTCGCGGCCTTTGGACTCACGGAGGCGGATTTCTACGTTCGGTTGAGCGATCGCACACTGTGGTTTCACTTCCTTGAAACGCTCGGTCTCGATGAAGAGCGCAGCCGGGCCGTTTTGAGCGCGATCGACAAATACGAGAAGATCGGGGACGCCGCGTTCGCGCCTTACGGAGAAAAATTTGGTCTGCTGCCCGACGAAACGAAGGCGCGCATTCTGGGATTTCTCGGCATTAAATCGTTCACCGCGCTCGCCGCCGCCTTTGGCGAGGGGACGAATGAAAAAATTTCCGCGCGCCTCGCCGAATGGCGGACGTTGCTCGATGGCTTGGATTCGATGGGGCTGGGCGGCTTTGTGACCGTCGATTTTGGTGTGGTGCGCGGGCTGGCCTACTACACGGGCTTTGTGTTCGAAGCGTTCGACCGCAAAGGTGAATTGCGGGCATTGGCGGGCGGCGGCCGCTACGATGATCTCGTCGCAAAACTCGGCGGTCCGAACCTGCCCGCCGTCGGCTTCGCGATCGGTGACATGACGTTCGCGCTGTTGCTTGAACAACGCGGGCTGACTCCGCCGATGGTGCAGGCCATCGATGTGTTCTGTGTGATCGGCGGCGAGGCGGAGCGTCGCGCGGCATTCGGCGACGTCCATGCGTTGCGGGCGGCGGGTTACCGCGTCGAGTATCCGATGAAAGAAGTCGGGTTCGGCAAACAGTTCAAAGTTGCAGCGGATTCCGGAGCGAAGCTGGCGTTAATCTATGGCGCCGATGAACTCGCCAGGGGTGTCGTGAAAATCCGCAATCTCATGGACCGCACCGAGCAGGACGTGCCCAAGGATCAACTGGTGGTCGCCGTGCGGGAATTTTTGAACTGAGAGCAGGGGGTTGCGTCAACCGGTTCGTGACGGGCGCTCAAAGCAGATTCTTGGGGCCAAACGCGGCAGGCAAGAGGGCGCTGAGGGTCGTTTCGATTCTGTCGGGTCCGTCGCAGATACTGATCACGAGGGCATCGGGCCCAAACTCGTTGATAACCTGACGGCATGCGCCGCAGGGTGTGGTCGGCGCGGCTGTCGGCGTATAGACGACCACTGCGTGGACAGAGCGCTCGCCAGCGGCGGCGGCGCTGAAAAGGGCGGTGCGCTCGGCGCAATTGCACAGTCCGTAGGAAGCGTTTTCGACATTGCAGCCGTGAAAAATCCTCCCCGAGTCCATCAAAACGGACGCACCGACGCGGAACTTTGAATACGGTGCGTAAGCCGCTGCGGCAGCCGAGCGAGCCGTCGACTCGAGTTCGTGCAGAAGAGCGGAGTTCAAGGGCGAATTCATGGCGGTGCGGGGCATTGATTAGAGACCGAGTTCGCGATGGGTTTCGGCGAAGGCGTTGATCGCGAATTGGAGATCTTCGCGGCTGTGCGCGGCGCTGACCTGCGTGCGAATGCGGGCGGCCCCTTGCGGGACGACGGGGTAGAAAAAGCCGATCACGTAGACTCCTTTTTCGAGCATGCGCGCAGCAAATTTCTGCGAAAGAGCAGCGTCGCCGAGCATCACCGGCGCGATGGGATGAGTGCCAGGTTTGATCGTGAGGCCGGCGGCGGTCAGTCCGGCGCGAAAAAAAGCCGTGCTCGTTTCGAGTCGATCCCGCAATTCGGTGGAGCGGCTGATGAGGTCCAGCGCCGTCAGGGTGGCGGCGGCGATCACCGGGGCCAGCGTGTTGGAAAACAAATACGGGCGGGATCGTTGGCGCAGGAGATCAATGATTTCCCTGCGTCCGCTGAGGTAGCCGCCGCTTGCTCCGCCCAAAGCCTTGCCGAGCGTGCCGCTGATCAAATCGATCCGCTCCACTACGCCACAGTGTTCATGGGTGCCGCGGCCCGTCCGCCCCATGAAGCCCACCGCGTGGCTGTCGTCGATCATCACCAGCGCGCCATAGCGGTCTGCGAGTTCGCAAATCTCCTTCAGCGGAGCGATAAATCCATCCATGGAAAACACTCCATCGGTGACGATCAGTTTGAAACGCGCCCCGGCCGCGTCGGCTTCGCGCAACTTCGCCTCCAGATCCTCCATGTCACGATTTTTGTAACGGTAGCGCTTTGCCTTGCAGAGGCGGATGCCATCGATGATCGAAGCGTGATTCAGCTCGTCACTGATCACGGCATCCTCGGCCGCGAGGAGAGTTTCAAACACACCGCCGTTGGCATCGAAGCAGGACGAGTAGAGGATCGTGTCCTCCGTGCCGAGAAACGCGCTGAGGCGGGCTTCCAGTTCTTTGTGGATTTCCTGCGTGCCGCAGATGAAACGCACCGACGCCAGACCGTAGCCCCAGCGATCGAGGGCGGCGTGGGCGGAGCGAATGACATCCGGATGATCAGCGAGGCCCAGATAGTTGTTGGCGCAAAAATTCAAAACGCGGCGGCCTTCGGCGGGCGCCTGACCGGCGACGGGCAGCGCGCCCGCAACGTTGACGGCGATTTGCGCGCCTTGTGGCGTCGCAATGAGGCGTTCGCGCTTGAACAAACCGGCCGCCTCGATGCCGGCGAGTGTGCTTTGGAGGTGCTGCCGAAACGTCGAAGTCATGCGGGTAATTATGCCGAGGCGGGACGATCCCGAAACAAAAATCCTACCGGGTTGGATCGCGTTGAGCGAATCATTCGACCGCATCGCGCGCCGGCGACGCACGGGTTCCGCCGGCATCAGGCGGGCGCGGAGCGTGGCGCGCGCGATCTTACTCCCAGCTCAGCACAATTTTCCCGCTCTTGCCGGAGCGCATGAGATCAAAGCCTTCCTGGAATTCGGTGAACGGCAGGCGATGGGTGATCACGGGCGAGATATCGAGTCCGCTCTGAATGAGGGCGGTCATTTTATACCACGTTTCATACATCTCGCGCCCGTAGATGCCTTGGATCGTGAGCATGTTGAAAACGACCTTGTTCCAGTCGACGGCGGCGGCGGCAGGCATGATGCCGAGGAGGGCAATGCGACCGCCGTGCGCCATGTTGTCGATCATGTCGTTCAACGCGCGCGGATTGCCGGACATCTCCAGGCCAACGTCGAATCCCTCCTTCATGCCGATGGACTTCTGCACTTCGGCGAGAGTTTCCTTCGATACGTCCGCCGTGCGGGTAGCGCCCATCCGCTTCGCGAGGGCGAGCCGGTCGGGGTTGACGTCGGTCACGACGACTTTGCGGGCGCCGGCCTGTCGGGCGATCGCGGCGGCCATGCAGCCGATCGGGCCAGCACCGGTGATGAGCACGTCTTCGCCGACCAGATCGAATTGAAGGGCCGTATGCGTGGCATTGCCCAGCGGATCGAAGCAGGAGAGCACGTCGAGGGGAATCGCGGGATCGACCAGCACGGCATTGCTGGCCGGAATGCAAAGATACTCCGCAAAAGCGCCGTCGCGGTTCACGCCAACGCCTTTGGTGTCCTTGCAAAGGTGACGGCGGCCGGCGAGGCAGTTGCGGCAAACACCGCAGACAATATGGCCTTCGCCGTCGACAAGATCGCCCCGCCGGAAGCCTTGCACGTTGGCGCCCACCTCTTCGATGACGCCGACAAACTCGTGGCCGATCACCATGGGCGGTTTGATCGTTTTTGCGGCCCACGAATCCCAGTTGTAGATGTGCACGTCGGTGCCGCAGATCGACGTGCGTTTGACCTTGATCAAGACGTCGTTGATGCCGGGCGTGGGCACCGGAACTTCAGTGAGCTGCAAGCCCGGACCGGGCGTGAGCTTGGCGATGGCACGCATCGTTTTGGCAGACATAAGTGTGAAAAGAGACACTACGCGGACGCATCATTCTGACAACCGCGAAGCTCGCGATTTTCCCGCCGGCGCGCAGGAATAAGGGCGGCCGAAGCGAAGAATCAGCGCCGTGCTATTCCGACAACAGCTCGGCGCCTTCGAGCGCAAGGAGGCGTGTTTTCGTGCGGATGCCGCCGGGCGCGGAAAAACCGGTCATGCGTCCACCCGCGCCAACGAAGCGGTGACACGGCACGAGCAAGGGCCACGGATTTGCGCCCAGCGCGGCTCCCACGGCGCGCGCTCCGCCGGGCGGCAGGTCGAGGGCCGCCGCGACATCGCCATACGTGCGCGTCTGGCCGGCTTTCACGGTCAGCGCGTAGTGGTAAACACGGCGTTGAAACTCGCTCACGCGCTCGAAGGCATAGGGCACGTCCGTAGCGAAATCCTGCATCTGGCCGGTGAGATGCTGGCCAACGCGCATCGCCAGTGCGTCCAGCCACGCGGGCCGGCTGGCGGTTTCCGCGGCGGAATTTTCCACTTCGGCGGTGTCGCCGGGAAGGTGGAAACCTTCGATGCTGGCGGCATTCCAAACGATGGCGCATGTGCCCCAAGCAGTGGAAAACGCGTAATGCGGCATGGTGTGAACCTACGCGAATGAATCTGGGCCGGCCCTTCGGAGAGTTGGTCGACGGCCAGTCGGAAAGCCGGACGCCGCGCTTGCAGTACGGACGCGATCACAAGAAAGCCCCGGGCTGGCTCTACGCATAAGGGTTTGCATCGTGGCGGGGTTGCCGCTCGTGTCGAAGGGAATCCGATGGAGAACAGATTCTACAACGCGTTCGATGCCGAGACGTTTGGCGGGACGCGCCGGCCGGACTATCGCAACGCTTTTCAAATCGATCGCGACCGGATCATTCACGCGCATGCGTTTCGCAAGCTGCAGTCGAAGACCCAGGTGTTTTTGTCGGGGGAATACGACTTCTACCGCACGCGACTCACGCACTCGATTGAGGTGTCGCAGATCGGGCGTTCGATCTGTCACTTCCTGCGGACCAAAGGCGGCGTGATGCAGCCGGATTTCCACATTGATGGCGATCTGGTGGAAGCGGTTTGTCTCGCGCACGATCTCGGCCACCCGCCCTTCGGCCACTCGGGGGAGCGCACGTTGCAGGAGTTGATGATCGAGTGGGGCGGCTTTGAGGGCAACGCCCAGACGCTGCATTTGCTGACGGAAACCATTTTCCAAAACGAATCCGGGGTGCGCGGCATGCGGCCGACGCGCGCGCTGCTCGATGGTGTGCTGAAATACAAAAAGCTGTTCCGCGAATTTCCCCAGCCGCCGTCGAACCATTTTCTGTACGACGCGCAAGAGGTCTACCGGCGCTTCGTCTTTGGCAAGGCGGAGATCCCCGCAGCGATGCACGAAGGGGAAACGCTGAACGGCTTCAAAAGCATCGAGTGCCAGATCATGGATTGGGCGGACGATGCGGCCTATTCCATCAACGACATTATCGACGGCGTGAAGGCGGGTTTTCTCACGTTTACTTCCGTCGAAGCCTGGGCGGCGGAGCAGGCCCTCGGCGCCGAGGAGCAGCAGCATCTTGAGCGGCTGTTCAACGCCATGCGCACGGACCGGTTGGAAGGGATTTTCGGCGCCCGCATCGGACGTTTCATCGAAGCGACCCGTCTGCGCGAACGCGACAATTTCATGGCGAAGAAGACCAGCCGTTACCGCTTAGAACTCGTGGTGGCGGAAGGGGCGCAACGCGAGGCGCTTTTCTTCAAGCGCATGGCGAACGATATCATCTTCGAAAGCCCGCAACTGCAGCAGATGGAGCACAAGGCGCGGCGCGTGCTGTGCGACCTTTGGGAATCGTGCTGGCGCAACTACGTCGACAAGGGCGCGCGGGTGATCAACATCCTCCCGCCGCAAGCAGGACGCTTGATCGATGCGGAGCCGACCAAGGCTGGCAAAGCGCGCCGGATTTGCGACTATCTGTGCGGCCTCACCGATGGCACGATTGTGCGCACTTACCGCCGGTTGTTTGACCCGGAATTTGGGTCTATTCGCGACTTGAGTTAGGCGAAGCGGGATCGCGGAGGGTATGACACGGTTCTGTCCTTGCTAGGCGCGGGTGCGGTCTTTTGGCTGGCGTGAATTTTCTTATGAAGGTTCTCGTCGCCGACAAAATCTCACCCAAAGGAGTGGCCTTTTTGCGCGCGCAAACAGGCATCGAAGTGATTGAGGCCTATGGCTCTTCCGCGGAGAAAGTGCTGGAGCTCGTCAAGGATGTGCACGCGATTGCGGTGCGTTCGGAGACGAAGATCACAGCGGAAGTGCTGGCGGCCGCGCCGTTGCTGAAGGTCGTGGGGCGGGCGGGCGTCGGTGTGGACAACGTCGATGTCGAGGCCGCCACTGAGCGCGGCGTCGTGGTCATGAATACGCCTTCGGGAAACACCATCGCGACCGCCGAGCTGACGTTTACGCACATGCTCTGTGGCGCGCGGCCCGTGCCGCAGGCGGCGGCGTCGATGCGCGGCGGGCAGTGGGATCGGAAGAGTTTTTCCGGCATCGAGCTGTTTCGCAAAACGCTCGGGATTGTCGGCCTCGGCCGCATCGGCAGCGAGGTGGCGAAACGCGCCCAGGCTTTCGGCATGCGCGTGCTGGCCTTCGATCCTTACCTCGCGCCGAGCCGCGCGAAGGCGATGCAGATCGAAAACGTCTCGCTCGATGAACTGCTGGCGCAGGCCGATTACATCACGGTGCACATGCCGTTGACGGACGATACGCACTACATGATCGACGAGGGGGCATTCGAGAAGTGCAAGAAGGGGCTGCGTATCTTCAATTGCGCGCGCGGCGGCATCATCAAGGAAGCCGCGCTGCTGGCGGCGTTGAAGTCCGGCAAAGTCGCCGCAGCGGGGCTTGATGTCTACGAAGACGAACCTCTCGCCGCGGACAGCGAACTGCGAAAACTCCCGAACGTAACGCTCACGCCTCACCTCGGGGCCTCGACGGCCGAAGCACAGGAGTCGGTGGGAATCGAAATCGCGGAGCAGATCGCCGATGTCCTCCGCGGCGGAGTGATTCGCAATGCCGTCAACATGCCGTCGTTGGATGCCGCGTCGTTGAAAGTGCTCGGACCGTATCTGGACTTGGGCGCCAAGCTGGGCACGCTCGTCCAGCAGATCGGGCCCCAGCAGATCGCCTCGCTTCGCATCACCTATTGGGGCCGGATTGTGGACCTTGATTCGAACGCGATCACCCGGGCGATTCAGCAGGGCTTTCTGCGCCGGATCAGTGGCGAGTCCGTCAATTTCGTGAATTCTCCGGTGATGTTGGAACGCCTCGGCGTGAAGGTGGAGGTCATCAAGTCGGGCGAAAACTCCTCTTACACCGAGCTGATCCACGTGGAGGCGCTCGCCGCCGATGGTTCGCGGCACTCCGCCGCCGGGACGTTGATCGGGAAAACCAACCAGCGCCGCATCGTCGCGATCAACGAGCGTGGGGTGGAGGTCGATGCGAGCGGAAAGTTGCTCCTGATCGAAAACCGCGACCAGCCCGGCATGATCGGCTACGTGGGCACGTTGCTTGGTAAAGACGGCGTCAACATCGCCAACATGTCGTTGAGCCGACAGGAAGCCGGGCAGACGGCACTGATGGTCATCAATCTCGACAGCGAGCCGAGCGCGGCAGCGCGGGCGGAGTTAAAGAACCACGCCGCGATCAAGCTGGCGAAGTTCGTTCACCTCTGATCGGGCCATGGTTGCGTCGACCGTCCTCGCTCTCGCGGTTGGCTATGTGCTCGGCGCCCTGCCGTTTGGCTACTGGGTCGCGCGCGCGCATGGCGTGAACATCTTCGAGGTCGGGAGCAAGAATCCAGGCGCCACCAATGTGCGCCGGGTGTTGGGTGCAGGTCCGGGCAACGTCGTCTTCGCGCTCGACGCGTTCAAAGGCGCTGTCGCGACGATCTGGCCGGTGTGGTGGGCGCTAAGCCGGGGGCATGTGTCCGGGCAGATCGAAATCGTGCAAATCGCCGGGCTGATCGGTGCAATGACAGGCCACAGCTTTTCGTTGTTTACGAAATTCCGCGGCGGGAAGGGTGTGGCGACGGCGTCGGGCGGGGTGTTGATGCTGGTGCCGCTCGCGGCGTTGGTCGTCACCATGATTTGGATCATCACTTTCTACGCCACGCGGTATGTTTCGCTCGCCTCGTTGCTCGCCGCGGCGGGGTTGCCGCTCGCGACGTGGGCGCTGGGCCGCCCAACCTCACTGGTGGTATTCGCGGCGCTCATCACGGTGTTCGTGGTGCTGCGCCATCGCTCGAACATCGGCCGGTTGCTGCGCGGCACGGAAAACCGTTTTGTGAAAAAACCTCAGCCCACCTCCACGCCATGAGCGTCCGCACTCTTCGTATCGGTTTGTGCGGTCTTGGCACCGTGGGGCAGGGGGTTTGGAAACACCTGACGGCTGATCGTCCCGAGTTGGAAGCCCGGCTGGGAGTGAAGCTCGAACTCGCACGCGGGGCGGTTCGCAATCCGAAGAAGCGCCGTTCGGTGCGAATTCCGGCGAGCAAGCTCACGACCGACGCACTCGCCATCGCGCGCGATCCGTCGATCGACATCGTCTGCGAACTCGTCGGCGGCACCGATCTCGCGCGCGAAATCACGTTGGAGGCGTTGCGACGCGGCAAAGTGGTCGTGTCGGCGAACAAGGCTCTGATCTGCGCGCACGGCGCGGAAATTTTTGCGACCGCGCGTGAACACGGCGGACGGTTTCTTTTCGAGGCGAGTGTCGCGGGCGGCATTCCGATCATCAAGGCGCTGCGCGAGGGCCTCGTCGCGAATCGCTTCCCTCTGATTTACGGAATCCTCAACGGCACGTGTAATTACATCCTCACGCAAATGGAGGAGCGCGACGCGCCTTACACGCAGGTGCTGGGCGATGCCAAACGGCTGGGTTACGCGGAAGCGGATGAGTCGCTCGACGTGGAGGGCTGGGACGCCGCGCACAAGGCGTCCGTGCTCGCGTATCTTGCTCATGGCGTCTGGGTGCGGCCCGAGCAAATGATCGTGGAGGGGATTGCCCGGATCACTCCGGCCGATTTCAAAAACGCGAATGCGCTCGGTTTCGGCATCAAGTTGCTCGCGGTGATCTGGCGCGATTTCGAGACGAACGAACTGAGCGTGCGGGTGCACCCGACGTTGTTACCGGAAAGCCATGTCGTCGCGAAAGTGAACGGCGTCTTCAACGCGATTTCGGTGCAAGGTGACGTGGTGGGCACGACGCTCTACATCGGCCGCGGCGCCGGGCAAGACGCCACGGCGAGCGCGGTGATCAGTGACATCGTTGATGCGGTCGCGCTTTTGCGCCGGCAGAAAGGCGAGATGATCGATGGCGATTTCATCGAGACCACGGCGCGGCGGCAGGCACCTCCGCGGATCGCCCCGCCGGAGCATATCGAGGGGCGCTATTACCTCCGGCTGACAGTCGAGGATAAGCCGGGCGTGCTTTCCGCCATCGCCGCAGTGACCGCGCGTCAGCACGTGAGCATCGCGAGTGTCATCCAAAGTCCCGCCGAACGCGCGGGTGCGGCGTCGCTGGTGTTGACGACTCATCGCAGCAACGAACGGGCGTTGCGCAACACCATCGCCCGCTTGCGGCGGCTGCGCCCTGTGCTTGAGGAGCCGGTCCTGCTGCGAATCGCTGAGTTTCCCGAATAATTTCTGTCATGGCACGCATCGTTCAAAAATACGGCGGCACCTCGGTGGGTGATGTCGAACGGATCAAGAAAGTCGCTGAGCGGGTGAAAGCCACGCGCGACGAGGGCAACGAATTGGTCGTGGTGGTATCCGCGCGAGCGGGCGTCACCAACGAACTGATTGCCCGGGCGAAAGCGGTGTGCGCCGAGCCGAGCGAGCGCGAACTCGACCAGTTGCTCTCCATTGGCGAGCAGGAGACGTGCGCGCTGACCGCCATGGCGTTGCACGGGCTGGGCGTGAAAGCGGTGAGTTACACGGGCGCGCAAGCGGGGATTTTCACCGACAAGGTGCACACGAAGGCGCGAATCCAGACGATCGATGCCAAGCCGATCGAGAATGACCTGAAGCAAGGCCGCGTCGTGATCGTGGCCGGGTTTCAAGGCATCAACGAAGAGGGCAACGTGACCACGTTGGGCCGCGGCGCTTCGGATCTGTCGGCCGTGGCGCTCTCTGCCGCACTCAAAGCGGACAAATGCGAGATCTATACGGATGTCGATGGCGTTTACACCGCTGACCCGCGCGTCGTGAAAAACGCGCGCAAACTAGCCGAACTGAGTTACGACGAGATGCTCGAACTCGCTTCCTCCGGCTCGAAGGTCATGCAGTCGCGCTCCGTCGAGTTTGCGAAGAAATTTGGCGTCGTTTTCGAGGTTCGCTCCTCGTTCAATCACAACCCAGGAACCATCGTGAAAGAAGAAGTCGCTTACATGGAAAAGGTCGTCGTCCGCGGCGTCGCGGTCGATAAGGACCAGGTCAAGGTCATCGTCAGCAACATCGTCGACAAACCCGGTTCGGCGGCGAAAGTTTTCCGCGCCCTCGCGGATGCCACCGTCATGGTCGACATGATCGTGCAAAACGTCGGCCGGCATGGGGTCGCGAACCTGACGTTTACGGTGCCGCAAACCGACACGCAGCGAGCGGTCAAGGCGCTGGAGCCGGTGCTCGCGGAGGTCGGCGGAGGCCAGGTCGCCGTGCACGAAAACATTGCGAAGCTCTCGGTTGTGGGCGTCGGCATGAAGTCCCACAGCGGTGTGGCAGCGACTCTGTTTCAGTCGCTGGCGGCGGCGAATATCAACATCGAGTTGATCACCACTTCGGAGATCAAAATCTCGGTCGTCGTTGATCGTGACCGCGTCGACGAGGCCGCGCGAGTCGCTCACGCGGCCTTCGGCTTGGACACACTGTGAAGCGCTCCGCAGTGCGGATTCCGTTGAGCGATCCGCGCCGCGCCGGCGCTGACTGAAGGGTGTTTCGTCGAACGCGTTTTACTCCATGCGTTATATTTCCACGCGCGGCCAGACCGCGCCGCATTCGTTCAGCGACGCCGTCGCCGTCGGTCTGGCGCCGGATGGTGGCTTGTTTTTGCCGGAGCACCTGCCGGATCTTTCCGGCTATCTCGCCTCGTGGGAACGACTGGATTACGCGGAGTTGTGCGTGGAATTTCTCGCGCATTTTGCGACCGAGATTCCGCGGGCCACGTTGAGCGACATCGTCCGACGCTCCTATACACGCTTCGAAAGCACGGCCATAGCACCCTTGGTGCAACTCGATGCACGCACTTACGTGCTCGAGCTTTTTCACGGGCCGACGTTGGCGTTTAAGGATTTCGCGCTTCAACTGCTCGGCAACCTTTACGAGCACCAATGCCGCGCACGGCAGGAGACGATCAACGTGCTCGGTGCCACGTCAGGCGACACCGGGGCGGCCGCGATTCATGGTCTGCTCGGCAAACCGGGCACGGCGATTTTCATTCTGTATCCCGACGGCCGGGTGTCGCCGCTGCAGGAACGCCAGATGACTTGCACCGGCGCGGACAACGTATTTGCGCTGGCGATCGATGGGACGTTTGACGCAGCGCAAACGGCCTTGAAGGAGATTTTTGGTGATCAGGACTTCCGCACCCGGCACCGATTGTCCGCGGTAAATTCGATCAACCTGGCGCGCGTGCTGGCGCAATGCGTTTACTATTTGCACGCGTGGTTGCGGCTGCCGCAGGAGGTGCGAGGCGAGGCGGAGTTCGTGGTGCCGACGGGGAATTTCGGCAATGTGTTCGCCGGCTGGCTGCTCGCGCGAATGGGCGTGCCGCTGGCGGGCTTCAAAGTCGCCACGAACCAAAACGATATTTTGCATCGGTTCTTTACGACGGGCGAGTATCGCGTCGGCGAGGTGCAACCAAGTCTGGCGCCGTCGATGGATATCCAGGTGGCCTCGAATTTCGAACGGCTGCTCTACTACCAACTGGGCGGCGACGCGTCGCGGTTGCGTAGCGCGATGCAGCAATTCAAGGCGACGGGCGCATGCACGTTCGAGGGCTTCGCAGGCGGTGCGTTTACTTCGTGCCGCACCAGCGACGCGGAGATTCCCGGCATCATGCAACGGGTGCACCACGAGTTCGGCTACATCGTGGATCCGCACACCGCGTGCGCGTTCAAGGCGTTGAACCCCTCGCGGGTGAGCGTCGTGCTGGCGACGGCGCATCCGGCGAAGTTTCCCGAAACGATCAAGGCGGCGATCGGAGTGGCACCGACCCATCCGAGTCTCGAAGCGCTCAAAGCGCGGCCGATCGTAAAGTATCTCGTGCCGGCGGATGCGGCGGCGATCCGCGCGTTTATCGAGCAACGGGCGATTTAATCGAACGCTGCGGCGGCCAGGCCCCAGCGGAGATTGTAGAGCGAGTGGCGGAAGGCGCCCAAGCCGCCGCTTTCCGCGACCGCCACGAGTGTGGCGAGTGCGGCGGGAAACACATCGGCGCGCGCTGGCGGCAGGCCACCGATGCGCCGCCGCTCTTCGAGCGGCAAGGCGGAAAGTTCGTCGCGCAAATGGATCAGTTCTCCGAGCGGGATCAGCGAATCGGTCGCTTCGAGATCTTCGTTCACTCGTGCGGCGCGGATCGTGCGGACAGTGGTAAGCGTTCCTCCCGTCCCGACAGCGACGGCGTCGGCTGGAAGTTGAAACGCAAAGGATGCCGTCTCCAGTGAAGCGTTCACGTGAGCGGAGATGGCCGCGATCGCAGCCGGAGGCACGGCGGCGGAAGGATCTGGGATAAACCGCTCCGTCAGCCGGACGCAGCCGAGCGGCAAACTTAGTTTGCGTTGCAATTCCCGGTGGCGAAAGACGAGACACTCGAGGCTGCCGCCACCGAGATCGAAGACGTAGAAGTCCCGGAGGTCACGCAGGGCGGGATCGCAGGTGAGTCCACGGCCAATGAGTGTCGCTTCCTCCTCTCCGGTGAGAATGCGAATGGTGTGGCCAGTCGCAGCGTGCACGCGCGCGCAGAAATCATCGCCGTTGCGGGCGTCGCGCACCGCGCTGGTGGCGACGAGCACGGTGGCGTCCGGTTGAAACGGCGCGAGGTCGGTGAGCAACGTCTGCACAGCCGCGAGGCCGCGCTGGAGGCCGTCCTCGGTCAAGCGCGGTTCCCGTTGGCTGATGCCCGCACTGATGCGCGCTTCGATGGAGCGCTGGTAGCGCGCGTGGAGGGTGCCGTCGGAGGTGCTTTGCGCGAGCAGCGCTTTGATTGAGTTGCTCCCGATGTCGATGACGGCGACGGCAGAGATCACAGGACGAAAGTGGCGGGGGCGATGAGCAGGACGAATTCGCCGCGCAAGCTCGTCTTGGCGAGCCGGCTTTGCACGTCGCCGGCCGGACCGACGAGGAAAGTCTCGTGTAGTTTCGTGACTTCTTTCGCCACGCAGATCACGCGGTCGGGTCCGAGCGTCGCGACGAGTTCGTTCACGGCTTTGTCGATGCGATGGCAGCTTTCGTATACGACGAGCGTATACTCGAAGCCGCGGTGGCGTTCGAGAAACGCGATCCGGGCGGCGGACTTGGGCGGCAGAAAACCGACAAACAGAAAACCGTTGGTCGGCAATCCGGCGGCACTCAACACAGCCGTGACCGCGCTGGGGCCGGGGATGGGCACCACGGGGATTCCTTGGCGCCGGCAGGCGCGGACGAGACGGAAACCGGGATCGCTCAGGGCAGGCGTGCCCGCGTCGCTCACCACGGCGATGGATTTGCCGGCGGCGAGTTGCGCGGCGAGGCGTTCCGCGGCTTCGAGTTCGTTATGCTCGTGATATGCCACGAGTTCCTTGCGGAGGCCGAGACGCGTCAACAACGAGCCTGTCGTGCGCGTATCCTCGCACGCGATCACATCCACCGCCGCGAGGATGGCCCGGGCCCGCTCGGTGAGGTCGGCGAGGTTTCCAATCGGTGTGGCAACGACGTAGAGGTGACCGGCGCTCGGCGTGAGCGAGGCGTTGATGGCGGGCGCGTCGGGCATAAAAAAATCCGGCCGAAAAAAGGCCGGATGGAAGAGGGCGTGGCCTCAGCGACCCATGCCGGGAATCTGGCCTTCCCAGTCGGCGGGACGGCTCCACGGAATGGAGGTATCTTTGGCGGTTTTCGTCGTGCAACCGGCGAGAAGGGAGCCGAGGCCGATCAAGACGAGAGCCAGGGCGGTGCGAGCGGTGATGTTCATGTTTAATTGGCTATTAGCGCGGTATCGCCTTTCTGCAAGGTTCCACGGAGCGAGTCGGGTTGGACTTGGGCAATCGAAAAATGCTCCCGCACCTCACTGATTTGCACCTGAGCGAGGATTTCGGTGCCGCGACAAATGGTCAGCGTTTGGTTTTGATGGGCACCGTGCGCCGAACCGATGTTGAGGACGACGAACGCATTTTGCGGGCCGACGTTGACCACCGACGGCGAGCGCGGGGCGGACGTAAACGCGGCGGCGGCGCCGCCGGGCAGGAGCGTCCGGCCGCCCTGAATCTTTGCGAGCTGCTGCTCGAGTGCGGCGATCATTTCCTGATAATGGGTGATCGTGGCGGGCGGGATGACGGCAGCGCGGGCGGCCTCCAAATCACGGGTGAGCGTGGCGATTTGGGCGGTGGACGCGCGGGCCTGCTCGCTGGCGGTGGCGAGGGCGTGTTGCGCATCGTTGAGTTGCTGCGCGAGTGCGTCGCCCCGGGCAGTGGCGGCGGCGACGCGCGGGGAATTCTTTTCGTCTGCCGACGCGCTCAGTGGCGAGGGCGTTTGCGCGAGTTGGCGGCGCAGCGTAGCGATGGTTTCGGCCGCTGCAGCGAGTTGGATGGAGCGATCGTCGGCCGCTTGGGCGTTCGCGAGATCTTTCGTGAGAGAATCGATTTGAGTGCGCAGGGCTTGCTCGGTGGCGTCGTGGCTAGCGAGGGCCTTTTGCCATGCGAGGCGTTCCTGCTCGATGGCGGGCGAAACGGGCGTGGAGGTGGCGCCCGCCGGCGCGGCGGCGCTGCGCGTGGCAAGTTCGCGCTGGAGGTCGGCGACCTTGGCTTCATAAGCGGCGATCTTGTCAGGCGGGAGCCACGAGCCGCGCAAGGTGGCGAGTTCGCGTTTCGAAGCCTCGAGCTCGGCCGCGGGTTTCGCCTGGGCGGCGGCGAGGTCGCGGGCGAGCATGACGACTCGGCTTTCGGCGGCGGTGAGTTGGGTTTTCGTTTCGCCGAGTTCTGAGTCGAGCCCGAGGAGGCGCTGATGTTCGTCGGCCTGGCCTTGCCGGGCGGCGCGCAAATTCGCTTCGAGTTGATCGAGTTGCCGACGCGCGTGGGCGAGTTGCGTCTGCCCCGTTTGGCGGGCTTGTTCGGCGCGCCAAAGGGTCACGCCCAAAAAGGCGGTCGCGATCGCGAGAGCGATCAGGGCGTAGGTCGACCATTTCATTGCCGGAGAGGGGCTCGCAGGAAATGCCCTGACCGGCGTCGCTTGGAAAGCGGAAACGGCGCCGGCGGATGAGCGGGACGCGTTTAAGCGGCGGCAGGATTGACGCGGTAGGTCGCCTCGAACCACCGGGCGCGGGCGCGCTTCTTCACTCCCGAGCCGCGGTTTGCAGCCAGGTGCTCAAGAATTTTGTATACAATCTCCGTTTGCTCGCCGGCGCCGATCGAGGTGGCGAGCGCTTCGGCGGTGAACGCCTGACCAGGCGCGGCGTGGAGGGCTGCGAGGATTTTTGCCTGCAACGCGATCACGCCACCGGCGGCTTTCTTGCCCGCTTCGACGCCAGGTTGGTGGTAGGCGTTGATGCCAATGAGGGACGCGTAGAGACCGACAACGCGTTCGTAGAGGGCGATCAACATGCCGAGCGTGCGCGGCGAGACATCGGGAATCGTGAGGGTGATCGAATGCCGATCTTTTTCACTCAGAGCGTCGCGCGTGCCCAGGAGGAAGCCCTGCAAATAGTCTCCGCTGGTCACGCCGGGCTCGACGGCGAGGGAGGTTTTCGCGTCGCGGTCTTTCAACACTTCGATGAAGGTGACGAAGAAATTATTCACGCCTTCGCGCAGCTGCTGCACGTAGGCGTGCTGGTCGGTCGAGCCTTTGTTGCCGTAGACGGCGATGCCTTGATTGACGACGTTGCCGTGCAAATCCAGTTCCTTGCCGAGCGACTCCATCACGAGTTGCTGGAGATAGCGCGAGAAGAGCAGGAGGCGATCTTTGTAGGGAAGCACGACCATGTCTTTCTGGCCGCGGCCGCCGGTTTCGATAAACCACATCAACGCGAGCAAAGCGGCGGGATTCTCAGCGGTGACCGCGGTGCGGGTGACAACATCCATGGCGGCGGCGCCGTCGAGCATCGCCTGAATGTCGATGCCTTGAAGAGCGGCGGGCAGCAGACCCACCGCGCTCAATTCGCTCGTGCGTCCCCCGACCCAGTCCCACATCGCGAAGCGCGCGAGCCAGTGCTCGTTTTGCGCCACCTGATCGAGTTTCGAGCCAGCGCCGGTGACGGCGACGAAGTGCTTGGTGTGGTCGATGCCCGCGGCTTGGAACGCCGCGGTGGCTTCGAGCATCCCGTTGCGCGTTTCCGCCGTGCCGCCGGATTTGGAGATGACGACGACAAGCGTTTTGCCCAACTGACCGCGCAATTCACCGAGCACGTAATCCATGCCATCGGGATCCGTGTTATCGAAGAAGTGGACGCCGAGCTTGTCCTTGCGCGGATGGCCGAGCGCGTGACTGACGAGTTGGGGGCCGAGCGCGGAGCCGCCAATCCCGATAACCAAGAGGTGTTTGAATTTACCTTTGGAGCCCGAGATTTCGCCTGAATGGATTTTGCCCGCAAACGCCTTGATCGCGGCGAGCGTCGTCGTGATTTCCTCGGTGATGGCGGGAGTGGGCGCAAGTTGCGGCGCGCGGAGCCAGTAATGGCCGACCATGCGATGCTCGTCGGGATTGGCGATCGCGCCGTTCTCCAGCGCCGCCATGTCGGCGAGCGCTTGTTGCATGCGCGGCTCCATCGTCGCGAGGTAATCGTCCGGAAAGGGAACGCGGCTGATGTCGAGCGAAACACCGAGGTCGGCGTTGTGGTAGAGGTAGGTTTTAAAGCGAGTCCAGTTCATGAGAGGGAGGAGATAAATTGTGACCACGGATTGCGCAGGTCAGCACGGTTAATTTCCGGAAAAACGGCGGGCGCGGCGCCGGTGCCGGGGTGGAGGTCCGGCTCAGTAGAACAGCGTGCGGTCGAGGCTGCGGTATTGGATAGCTTCGAGGAGGTGCGGGGCCTGGATTTCCGGAGAATCGGCGAGGTCGGCGATGGTGCGCGCGACTTTGCGGATGCGATCGTAGGCGCGAGCGGAGAGGTTGAGTTGCTCCATGGCTTGCTGAAGAAGGTCGCCCACCTCAGGTCGCAGCGCGCAGTGATGGCGGATTTGCGCCTGAGTCATGCGCGCGTTGGCGGTGGTGCGCGTGCCGGTGAAACGACGCTGTTGCACAGTCCGGGCGGTTTCGATGCGCGTGCGCATCGCGGCGGACGTTTCGCCGGGCCGATCGGAGCGGAGTTCGGCGAGGGAGAGCGCGGGCGCTTCGATGTGGATGTCGATCCGGTCGAGCAAGGGTCCGCTGATGCGCGCTCGGTAACGTTGGATCTGGGTGGGCGAGCAGCGGCACTCGTGCTTGCTGTCGCCGAGGTAGCCGCAGGGGCACGGGTTCATCGCGGCGACGAGCATAAAGGCGCAGGGGAGCGTGACTTTGCCGGCACTGCGAGAAATCGTCACTTCGCCGTCCTCAAGGGGCTGGCGGAGCACTTCGAGCGCCGAGCGTTTGAATTCCGGCAATTCGTCGAGAAACAGCACCCCGTTGTGCGCGAGAGAGATTTCGCCCGGGCCAGGCAGCGTGCCGCCGCCGAGGAGACCGACGTCGGAGATCGTGTGATGCGGACCGCGGAAGGGACGGGCGCCCCAATTCATTTCGCCGCGAATCGTGCGGCCGGCGGCCGAATGGACGCTGAGCACTTCGAGGTATTCCTCGAGACTCGGGGCCGGCATGATCGTCGGAATGCGTTTCGCGATCATGGATTTGCCGGAGCCGGGTGGCCCGATCATGATGAGATTATGATTTCCGGCGACGGAGACCTCGACGGCGCGACGGAGCGCGTGCTGGCCTTTGATCTCGGAAAAATCCACCGACGCCTCGGCCGCAGCCGTGAGGGCCTGCGGACCTTGCGGCACGGACGCGACGGGCAGTAGAGGGCGTTCACCGCTCAGGAAACGATACGCTTCGTCGAGGGAATCGACGCGATAAACGGGGATTTCGACAAGCGCAGCTTCCTCGGCGGAAACACCGGGCAGGAGCACGCCCTTTTTGCCGAGGCGGCGGGCGAGACGCGCCATGGCGAGCGCGCCGCGAACGGGGCGGGTGGCGCCGGACAGGCCGAGTTCGCCGGCGATGAGGTAGTCCTCGAGGTTGTCCGCCTTGAGTTGATCGGTGGCGATGAGGAGTCCGATCGCGATGGGCAGGTCGTAAAACGGGCCTTCCTTGCGCATGCCGCCGGGCGCGAGGTTGATGGTCGTGCGCGTGCGCGGCATGCGAAAGCCGCTGTTGCTCATCGCGGACGACACGCGGTCCTCCGATTCCTTCACGCTGGTGTCTGGCAGCCCCACCATAATGACGTGAGGTTCACCGGCTTCGCCGGCATTGACTTCGACGTGGACCAACTCGGCATCAATACCTTGCAGGGCAGCGGAGGCGAGGGTGGCGAGCATCGGGTAGGCTGGAGCGGAGAGGGGTGAAAACCGCGGGGTCGGGCGAGCGCACCAGCAGATGCGTCAAGCGGTGGCGATTAAGGGTTTGCGCCAAGGACGGGCAAGCCCAATTTCCCGCGGGAAATCGACTGGAATGATTCTTGGTATAACAGGCGGAATGGGGTGCGGGAAATCGACGGTGGCGCGGCTGTGCGAACAGCGCGGGTTGCGCCGGCTCGATTCCGATGCGCTCATTCGCGAGCGAGTGTTGACCGACCCAGCGATGCGCGAGGCGTTGCGCGCGGAATGGGGCGCGGACGTGGCTCCGGTGGACGCGCCGGTCAATCGCGCCCGGCTGGCGGCGCGGGTGTTCGACGACGAAATGGCGCTCGCCACGCTCGAAAGACTGACGCATCCGCCGCTCTTTGCGTTGTGGCGCGCGGCGTTGCGCGATGCGCCGACGGTTGACTGGGCGATCGAGGTGCCGCTGCTTTTCGAGAAAGGGTTGGAGAATTGGTTTGATTTCACAGTATGCGTCGCCTCTTCTCCGGCCCAGCAACTCGCCCGGCTAGAGCAACGCGGCCTTTCGCGCGCGCTCGCTGAGCAAAGAATCTCCAAGCAATTGTCCTTGGCCCGTAAAATCGAGCTCTCCGACCACGTCGTGTGGAACGATGGATCCCTGGCTTTCCTCGAAAGCCAGGTGGATCACCTGCTCGCGGCATTACGCACGCTGCGCTGAGAAGCGCCGCCGGGCCGAGCGCGTCCCCTTTTCTATCAATGGAACTCTCCCCGAAAAACGACGACTTTTCGTCCGCCGGCGCCGGCGCATCCGAAGACGGTGCCCCGAAGAAGACAACGCCGCGCAAACGCGCTCCCCGTGGTCCGGTGCGCACGAAAAAGCCGAAGACCGCCGTGGCCGATGAAGCGCCCCGCGCGGAGCCGGCGCCGACGCCGCCGGCGAAGGCGCAGCCCGCTAAGGAACGGCAGACGATCCGGCAACGGCAACGCGAGCGCGAGCCGGAGTTGCCCTTCACCGCGGAGCCTGAGGCGCGTCGGGAAGAGCCGCGAGGAGAAGCGCCGCAACGCACTGAATCACCTCAACAATCCGCGCCGGCGGCCGAGCCACCGCGGATGGAGGCGGCGCCATCTGAGTCCCGACCTGAGGACGCGCCTCGGAGAGACGAATCAGCCGGCGGCAACGGTCCGGGATCGGACACCAACCGCGGCAACGGCGGCGGCGCGCCGGCGGGTGAGAGCGGCGCGGGACATTCGCAACATGGCGACCGTGGCCAACCAGGGGGCGACAACTACGGCGGCGGCGAACAGGGCGGCGGCTATTGGAAGCAGCGTCGGCGCGACAAACGTAAACGCGGACGGCACGGCGGTCAGCCATGGCAGCCTGGTCCGGGCGGGGGTGGCGGCGGCGGCGGGCAGCATTTTCAACCGAAGCCACCGCAACCGCCGCCGCCGAATTTCGCGCCGACGTTCGGCGATTTGCCTGATCCGGCGGGATTCAACGATCTCGCGGCTCTGGATCGTCGCGCGGACGAAATCGCGACCGGCGGTTCACCGATTTTCATCGATGAGCTTTACGCGTTGAACCACGCCGATCTGACGGCGTTGGCGCGGGCGAATGGCGTGCACTTTGACGGCGTGCCCACGCGTCTGCAGATGTTGGAAGGCGTTTTCAAAATGGCGGCCGAACAGAAGCGCGAACTGCGCGATCGCGGCTGGCTGGACCTCACCGATCGCGGCTACGGGTTCATCGTGCACAAGAGCGTGAACTACCGGCTTTATCCGGAGAACACGTATGTGCCGGAGAGCCTCGTGCATCGCTACGGGTTGAAGCGCGGACATGAAATCGAAGTGCGCGTGCAAGCGCCCCACGGTGATGAGCGCTGCCCGTCCGCCGTGCGGATCGAGAGCGTGATGGGCGCGGCGCCCGAGCAAATCGCGAGCCTCACGCCGTTCGAGGAACTGATTCCTTATTATCCCCTCAAGCGCATCCTGCTCGAAGCGCCGGAGGTGCAGAAGGACGTGTCGATGCGAGCGGTGGACATACTGACGCCGATCGGCTTCGGGCAACGCGGTCTGATCGTCGCACCGCCGCGCACCGGCAAAACGGTGTTGCTGCAAAACATCGCCAACTCGGTGTCCGAGAATTTTCCCGAGGCGAAACTGATCCTGCTGTTGATCGACGAGCGGCCGGAGGAAGTCACGGATTTCAAGCGGCACACGAAGGGCGAAGTCGTATCGTCGACCTTCGATGAGTCGCCGGAGAGCCACGTGCACGCGGCTGAAATGGTGGGCGAAAAGGCGCGGCGACTGGTGGAGCAGGGCGAACACGTGGTGATCCTGCTCGACTCGATCACGCGTCTCGCGCGCGCCTACAACGCGCTGACCGGCAACCAGGGCAAGACGATGTCGGGCGGTCTCGAATCGAACGCGTTGCAGAAGCCCAAACGTTTCTTCGGCGCGGCGCGCAACATCGAGGGCGCGGGCAGCCTCACCATCATCGGCACCGCGCTGATCGATACGGGCAGCCGCATGGATGAAATCATCTTCGAAGAATTCAAGGGCACCGGTAACAGCGAGCTGCATCTCGACCGGGGTTTGGTCGAGCGCCGGATTTTCCCGGCGATCAACATCGACCGGTCGGGCACGCGCAAAGAAGAGCTCATTTACCATCCCGACGAGTTGCAGCGCATCCACGGTCTGCGGCGCGCGATGCAGGGTCTCGGGCCGATCGAGTCGATGGAGATGCTGATCACGCGGCTCAAGAAGACGAACAGCAACGCGGAGTTCCTCCTCGCGCTCGGGAAGCAATAAGCCCGCGTTTCCCGTGCGCTCGGCCGACGACCACATCCTGGAATTGGCGGTGGCCCGGGGCTGGGTGGCGCGGGAAGCGGTGGAGGCGGCGCGGGCCGCGCTGGAGAGCACTGAGGAAGGCGCGGTCGCGGGCGGCACGCAGGTGTTGCGTGCGCTCGACGACAGCGGGGCTTTGCCGACGAAGACACTCACGCAATCGCTCGCGGATGCGTTCGGTCTGCCGGTGGTCGAGTTGGCGGCCCTGCGGGTGCCACGGGAGTTGCTGACCCTCGTTCCGCGCAGTCTGGCCACGAAACACCAGGTGCTCCCTGTGGCGCGGGAAAGCGGGGTGTTGCGCGTCGCCATCGGCGATCCGATCAACACCGATGCGGTCGACGACCTGGCGCACGTGCTGGGCCTGCCGGTTGAGGCGATGCTCGCGCCGGCGAGGGAAATCGAACAGGAGATCGATCGCTACTACGGGAAGGATTTCGGTTCGGTCGAAACGCTCGCGGATGAAGTGACGCCCGCGTTGCCCGGTGCACCGGACGCCGATTTGCACACGGCGACGGCCGCCGGCGAAGCTGACGAGAGCGATGCGCCGATCATCAAACTCGTTCACGCGTTGATCATCGAAGGAATTCGCCGGCGGGCGTCTGACATCCATCTCGAACCACTCGAGAAACGGTTGCGGGTGCGGTATCGCATCGACGGCGTGCTGCTCGAAGCGGAGAACCCGCCGAAGCGTCTGCAGTTGTCGATCATGTCGCGCCTGAAATTGATGGCCAACATCAGCATCGCGGAGAAACGCGTTCCGCAGGACGGGCGCATTCAGGTGAACGTCGCGGGCAAGGCACTGGATTTGCGCGTGTCGTCACTGCCGACCGTGCACGGGGAGAGCATCGTGATGCGCATCCTCGACAAGGAAGGATTGCAGTTGGGTTTGCCGGAGCTGGGTTTCCTCAGCGACGACCAAAAGACATTTGAGCGACTGATCGCCCTGGCGGACGGCATTGTGCTGGTCACGGGGCCGACAGGTTCGGGCAAGACGACGACGCTCTACAGTTGCCTCCACCACCTGAACCGGTCCGATCGCAAAATCATCACCGTCGAGGATCCGGTGGAATACCAACTCACGGGCGTCAACCAAGTGCCCGTGCGTCACGAGGTCGGCATGACCTTTGCGTCGGCATTGCGCGCGATGCTCCGGCAGGCACCGAACATCGTCATGGTGGGTGAAATTCGCGATCTGGAAACGGCCGAGATCGCGATCAATGCCTCGCTCACGGGACACATGGTGTTTTCGACGCTGCACACAAACGACGCGCCGAGCGCCGTGACGCGGTTGATCGACATCGGCGTGAAACCGTTTCTGGTGGCGACGTCCTTGCGCGCGGTTCTCGCCCAGCGGCTGGTGCGCCGTGTGTGCGCGCGGTGTGCACGTCCGCACGAACCGACGCCGCAGGAGTTGCGGGCGCTCAACATTCGCCCGGCCGACGTGTCCGGCGCGCACTTTCTCCGCGGCAACGGCTGCGCGGAATGCAACGGGACGGGTTACCGCGGCCGCCTCGGGATTTACGAGATCTTCATCATCACCGACGACATCCAGCATTTGATTTACGAAGGCGTGGGCGCCACGCGCTTACGGGAAAAGGCGCGGGCGCTGGGCATGCGCACGATGCGCGAAGATGGCGTCCGCAAGATCATCGCTGGTTTGACCACGGTCGAGGAAGTCGTCTCCATCACGGTCGGCGACGCGTCGTAGCGCCGCATCCTGTGTCCGCTTCCGCTTTCGTTTCCACCCGCTGAGCTTCTTCCTGGCCGCACTTCTGCGCGGCTGCAACCGCACCAACTCTTCCGCCGCATGAGCTATGAGATGAACGACCTGCTCGACCTGATGGTGGAGCAAAACGCGTCTGACCTGCACATCCAAGTCGGACAAGCTCCCGTCTTGCGCTTGAGCGGCAGCATGACGCCGATCGACGGTCCGATTCTGGGGCCGGCCGATACGGAGCGGCTGATGCTTTCCATCACACCGGACGCACACATCAGCAACGTGAAGCTGAATGGCGGCGCGGACTTTGGTTTCGCGTTTGGCGAAAAGGCGCGGTTTCGCGTGAGCATCCTCCGGGCGAAGGGCAATTACGGGATGGTGCTCCGCCAGATTCCCAACCGCATGTTCGGACTGCGCGATATCGGCATGCCTGACAAAATCCGCGAGCTGCTCTACCGGCCGCGCGGACTGATTCTGGTCACCGGGCCGACGGGCTCCGGCAAGTCGACGACGCTCGCGTCGCTGATCAACTACATTAACGAAAACCGCGACGGGCACATCATCACGATCGAAGACCCGATTGAGTATTATCATCCGCACAAACGCTGTCTGGTGACGCAGCGGGAAGTGCACGTGGACGTGCCAAGTTTCGCGGAGGCGATTCGCCGCGCGCTGCGTCAGGATCCGGACATCATCCTCGTCGGTGAAATGCGCGACCTGGAGACGATCGAGGCGGCGATCAGTGCGGCGGAGACGGGCCATTTGGTTTTCGGCACGCTGCACACGAACAGCGCCGCCAAAACCGTGGACCGCATCGTGGACGCATTTCCGGCAAACATGAAGGAGATGATCCGCACACAGCTCGCGTCGTCGTTGCAGGCCGTGATTTCCCAGGTGCTTTGCAAGAAGACGGGCGGCGGCCGCATCGCGGCCTACGAGATCATGATCAACACGACGTCCATCGCGTCGCTGATTCGCGAGAACAAGACGTTTCGCATTCCGTCGGACATCCAAACGGGCGCCAATCTCGGGATGATCACGATGGACACGCATTTGCTCAGTCTGCACAACCGCAACCTCGTCAGCCCGGATGAATGCGTGGAAAAGGCCCAGGATCCGATCGTGATGCGGGACAAGCTCACCAGCCTCGGCGCGCAGTTGAAAGTGTTGTAACCGGCGCTCATGTTCGAAGGCCACGATCAGGCGGTCCACGAATTCCTGCGGGAGCGCCGGCTGGTTTCGCCCACGCAGCTTGCGGCATTCGACAGCGAACGAGAGGCAACGGGGCACTCCCTCGCGGCGCTGGTGATCGAACACGGTTTGATCGAGCGCGAAGCATTGCTCGCCGCACTGGCGCAACATCTCGGCTGCGACTACGCGAAGGAGCTGCCGGTGCATCTGGCGCCGGAGCTGACCGGGCTGCTGGCCGGCCACGTGGCGCGCAGTTACGGCGTGATCCCAAGGCGCGTTGACGCGCAGTCGATCGATCTGCTGGTGGTGGATCCATTCAACGGCCAGATCGTGGACGACCTCACGTTTGCGCTGGGGCGGGATATTCGCGTCGTGGTGGCGGACCCGTTGCGCGTCGAGCAGTTGATCAAACAGCACTACGGGGAGGATGAGGCGAGTCTCGATGAGTTGTTGAACGAGATCAGCACGACCGAGCTCACGCGACCCGCCGCGGAACTATCGGCGGATGATATCGAGAGCCTTGCGGGGCAGACGCCCATCATTCGTTTCGTGAACGTGGTGCTCGCGCAGGCAGTGCGGGACAAGGCGAGCGACATTCATTTCGAGCCGTTCGAGCACGAGTTCAAAATCCGGTATCGGATCGACGGCGCGCTCTACGAAATGGCGCCGCCGCCGCTCGCGCTGGCGCTGCCGATCACCTCGCGCATCAAGGTTCTGGCGAACCTCAACATCGCCGAGCGCCGCGTGCCGCAGGACGGCCGGATCAAGCTGACCGTGGCGGGGCGGGCGGTCGATCTACGCGTCTCGACCTTGCCGACGCAATTCGGCGAGAGCGTGGTGTTACGCGTGCTCGATCAATCCGCGGTGCAACTCGATCTTGGGCAGCTCGGAATGCCGCCGGAAGTTTTGGCGGGCGTCAGTGAAATCGTACGGCGACCCAACGGTATTTTTATCGTCACGGGTCCCACCGGTTCCGGCAAGACCACGACGCTCTACAGCGGGTTGCGGGAGATCAACACGACTGAATTGAAGCTGCTCACGGTCGAGGATCCGGTCGAATACGAGATCGACGGCATCATGCAGGTGCCCGTCAATCCACAGGTCGGGCTGACTTTTGCGGCGGCGCTGCGCTCGTTTTTGCGGCAGGATCCGGACGTAATCATGGTGGGCGAAGTGCGCGACTTGGAGACGGCGCAAATCGCCATTCAGGCCTCGCTGACGGGGCATTTAGTGCTGTCGACATTGCACACGAACGACGCGGCCGGTGCGATCACCCGGTTGATCGACATGGGAGTGGAGCCGTTTCTCATCGCTTCGACCTTGGAGGCCGTGCTGGCGCAACGGTTGGTGCGGAGGATATGCACGCAGTGCCGGACCAGCTACACGCCCGATCCGGCGGTGCTAAAGCAATCCAACATTGATTCCGCGGCGTTGGGCGGCCGGGCGTTTTTCTATGGCCGGGGTTGTGCGCACTGCGATCAGACGGGTTATCGCGGGCGACGCGGAATCTACGAGTGGTTGCGGATCACCGATGCGATTCGCGAGCTGATCACGCAGCGCGCGCCAACGCTGTTAATCCGCCAGAAAGCGGTGGCGCAGGGAATGCGCACGCTGCGAGACGATGGGCTGCGCGCGATTTTTGATGGCGAGACGACGGTCGAGGAAGTCATCAAATACACCTGACATGCCGCGTTACCGCTACACTGCGATCGAAGCTGCGACGGGCCGCGAGCGCACCGGCTTGATCGACGCGACAGGTGCAGAGGAGGCGGCGAACACCCTGAAGTCGCGCGGGCTCGCGCCGATGGGTTTAGCCGCAGCCGCGGGCGAAGTGGACGCTCCTGTGCAGGTCAAGGCGCCCGTGCGGAAAAGCGCGGCGCCGGCCCGGGTGAAAAAGCCGGGGCGCAAATTCAACGTCGTTATTGGGCGCCCGATGAGCCGGCGCGGTCTAATGCTATTTACCCGGCAACTCGCGACGCTGGTAAAGTCCGGCATGCCGTTGCTGCGTTCGCTCGATGTGCTGGCCAGGCAGGAGAATAATCCCCACGCACGCGAGATGATTGAAAGCCTCGGCGAAACGATCCGATCCGGGGGAAACTTATCAGATGGATTGCTGGAATTTCCCCGAATTTTCGATCGCCTTTACGTGAACATGGTCAAGGCGGGTGAAGCGGGGGGTGTGCTCGATACGGTGCTCGACCGGCTGGCGGTCTTTCTGGAAAAGGCCGAAAAAATCCGGGGCAAGATCAAGGCGGCGATGACTTACCCTGTGATCATCGTGCTCGTTGCCACCGGGATCATGGCGGCATTGCTCGTGTTCGTGGTGCCCAAGTTCGAGGCGATTTTCCAAGGTCTGCTGAAAGGCCAGTCAATGCCGCCGCTGACCGTGGCCGTGCTCGGCGTAAGCCGGTTCGTGCAACAGCATCTTGTCATCCTGGCGGTGGTGGTCGTGGGCAGCTATTTCGCGCTCGGCCTGCTGCGGCGGACGCGCCGCGGCACCCGCTTGGTGGATCGTCTGCAAATGCGACTGCCGCTGCTCGGCCCGCTGTTTCTAAAGGCGGCGATCGCGCGGTTCACGCGCACGTTCGGCACGTTGCTCGCGAGCGGAGTGCCGATTCTTCAGGCGCTCGCCATTACGCGCGATACGAGTGGGAACGTGTTTGTCGCCGAGGCAATCGACACGGTGCACGACCGGGTGAAAGAAGGCGATAATGTCGCGCGGCCGCTGCAGGCGACAGACGTTTTCCCCGGGATGGTGACGAGCATGATCGAGGTCGGCGAGGAAACAGGCGCGTTGCCGGAAATGTTGACGCGCATTGCAAATATTTACGACGAGGAGGTGGATAATGCGGTAGTCGGGCTCACGTCGATTTTGGAGCCGATGATGATCGTCGTAATGGCCGTGGTCGTCGGCACGATGGTAATCGCGCTGATGCTGCCGATCATGCGCATCGTGCAGACGCTCGGGTAGTGCGAACGCGCTGCGAGGGGTGACGGCGCGAGGCAGTCAGCGCGGCCGCTGGATAGCTGCTCGTGGTCGCGGAGGCGACTCGCGCACGCGTGCCGGGCGGGCGCTACGACGCGGGCTGGTCGGATTCCGCGGGGGCCGGAGTTGCAACGACAGGCGCACATGCGCTCGTCGGCAACTTGCGCGTGAGCAGGGGTGAGCTGAGGCCGGGCAGGCGGTCAGAGAAATCAGCCGAATCAGCGCTCTGGCGCAGGGCGCGCTGGACCATGCCCATCTTGGCATCGAGGTTGTCGACGAGGGAAACAAAGACGGCCTCCGGCGTGGCGGCGTAAACGGCGGCGCCCCACTCAGGCTCGCCTTGATGGGAGAGAATGATGTGTTCGAGGCGCTCCGTGCGCTCGGCATCGAGACGGGCACGGAGGGCGGCTTTACGGGCGAGTTGATAGCCCAGCACGACGTGACCTTGAAGGATGCCGCGACGGCTGCGTTTCGTGGTGAGCGTGCCTTCGTATTCGATCACCTTTCCGGTGTCGTGCAGCAGCACGCCGGCCATCGCGAGATCCGCGTCGACCTCAAGGTAAAGCGGCAGGAGCGCCCGACACGCGCGCGCCATGTGCGTGGTGTGCTCCAACAAGCCATGGCGATACGCGTGATGCATCGCGACGGCGGCAGGCGACCAACGAAAGGCGTCGCCAAGCTCTTCGAAGACGTTGCGCACCGTGAGGCGGAGTTCATCGTGCTTGATGCTGTCGATGAACTGCTGGAGTTCGGTCCACAACGCGTCGGCATTCTCGGGCGCGACCTCGACCAGATTTTCCAAGAGGCCGGGCGCACTGAGGTCCTCTTCGGCGAGGACGTCGACTTTGGCCAGCTTGGGGGAGAGGCGGCCTTGGTAGTAATCGATGCGGCCCTCGAGACGAACCACGCCTCCTTCGCCGGCGGTTTTCAGCGCTTCGTAGGGCGGACTGTCGCTGAAAACCGTGCAACCGAACGAGCCGCCGCGGTCGCCGAATTCCACGCTGAGAAACGGGTTGCCGTTGGCGGCGGTCTTGGTGGTGAGCTTGCGAAGGACGAGCACGCTCGCGAACGCACGGCCGTTGCCGTTGGTCACCGCCTTGAGTTCTTGAACGGTGGAGAGGACGAGCGGCTCAGCCATGAGATTTTACGAGTTGGGTGTAAGCGCGGAAAAAAGGATGCGTCGTGTCGCCGAGCAGCGCGTAGCCCACAGTCTCGGTGGGCAACACGTGCGCCCCCGCGCGTGCAAGTTCATCAAGGCAGGTGCGCGCATCGTCGGGCCGGCGCGCCCCGACCGCGTCGGACAAGAGTGTGACCTGCCAGCCGGCGGCGAGCGCGTCGCGCGCGGTCTGGAAAACGCAGACGGACGTTTCGATACCGCAGAGGAGGAGGTGTTCGATTTCTTGCGCTTCGAGCGCGGCGCGGATCGTGGGATCGGCGAGCGCGGAGAAGGTGTTCTTCGGCCAGACCGGCGCGGTGGGGGCCAGGGCGCGCAGCGCAGGCGCGGTGCCGCCGAGTTTGGCCGGGACCTGTTCGGTGAAGGCCACGCGCAGCCCCAGTCCGGCCGCAGCCGCCAGCGCAAACGCGCAGCGCCGCTCGATCGCCGCCGGGTCCGCCATGGCGGCGATGAACACGGGCTGCAGGTCGATGCAGAGCAGCAGCGCGGCGGTAAGCGGAGAATCGTTCATGGGTAGTAGCGGCGGCGGGCGCGCACCTGCAGAAAACGTTTCTCAGGGAAGATGAGCGCCGTCAACGCGCCGCCCATGACGCAGGCAGTGTCGAGGCACACCGACCACTTAAGCTTGTAGACTTCGGGACGCGACGTGTGCCCGTAAACGACGAAAGGTGGACCATTCCAGAGGTCGGCCCAAAAAGGCGCGCCGGGGGCTTCGGAGCGTTTGGCGGGGCGGCCGTCGTCGATCACTTGGATGCGCGTGACGACGCTGGCGGGTTGTTTCGCCCACGGTTGGTCCGGCAAAAAGCCGCCGTGCACAAAGACGGTGTTCAACTCGGGTTCGTGATGGGTAAGGACCATCGATTCGAGATAAGACCAGTCGCTGGGGCGCAGCCGATCCAGGGTTTCGCGATCGCCGTTGCGGAGATATTTGGGGTCGCGCGTCCGGCGGAAGGCGAGAAAACGCAACTCGTGGTTGCCGAGGAGGGGAAGTGCCGCGTGAGCGCGAGCAAGATCGATGACACGATTGCTGTCGGGGCCGCGATTAATGAGGTCGCCGAGCAGGACCAGCCGGTCATCGCGGGTGAGCTCCAGTTGGGCGAGCAAGTCGGCGAATTCCTGGTGGCATCCGTGAATATCGCCCACGGCAATGAGACGTCCGGTCATCAGAGGGAAATTTGCTAGCGTCCGCTGGCGGGCGAAGTAAACAAGAAACCCCATGGATTTGAATCTGCAGCCGCGCGCGACGACGTGCTTTGTATCCGGTCAGCCCTTCGAGGCGGGCAACCGGGTGGCGAGCTTTCTGGTGCGCGCGACCTCGCTCGACGTCGTGCGTTACGACGTGCTGGAAGCGCAGGCGGCGGGCTTTTCACCCGAGGGATTTGTCGCGTGCAGCTGGGTGCAGGCCTACAAGCCGAGGCTCGCGGGAGAAAACGCCGACCGGGCGTTGAAGCTGACGTCCGAAAATTTATTTTTCACGCTGATCGACCCGTTGACGGAGCCCACGCCGGAGAACACGCGGCTGGTGCAATTTCTAGCTCTCATGCTGGAGCGGAAACGCACGTTGAAACCGAGGGGACTGAGTCCCGATGGCACGAAAAACGTTTATGAGCACGCCAAGACCAAACAGCGCGTCGAAGTGCCCGCGGGCGAATTGACGCCGGAGTTTTTCGTGCTCGTGCAGGAACAGCTTTCCATCCTGGTCGGAACGCCAAAATTGAAACCTGCGGCGGGAGCGACGACACCGGCCGCTGTGGGGGGCGCAGGCGCCGAGGATCAAACCACGTTGGCGGATATCGCGACGGATACGAACAGCGGCCTGTAAATCGCGGCTGGGGCGCGTTAGCGCCGGACGGGCATCCCGCGTGTCGTGAGATAATCCTTCACTTGTGGAATCGTGAAGGTGCCAAAGTGAAACAGTGAGGCGGCGAGGACGGCACTTGCGCGGCCCGCATCCAGCACCTCGGCGAAGTGCTCCATCGTTCCGGCACCGCCGCTGGCAATGACTGGCACTTCGACGGCATCGCTGACCCGGCGCGTGAGTTCGACATCGTAGCCGATGCCCGTGCCGTCGCGATCCATGCTGGTGAGGAGAATTTCACCGGCGCCTAGTTCAACGGCCCGGCGCGCCCACGCGATGGCGTCGAGTTCCGTGGGGCGCCGACCGCCGTGGGTGTAGACGCGCCACGACTGGCCGTCGGGCTCACGTTTCGCGTCGATCGCGAGGACGATGCATTGATTGCCGAAGCGCCGGGAAGCCGCGGCGATGAGCGCAGGCTCCTGGATGGCAGCAGTGTTCAGAGAAACTTTGTCGGCGCCGGATTTCAGCATCGCCTCAATGTTGTCGACCGAGCGCAGGCCGCCGCCGACCGTCAGAGGCATGAAACATTGTTCGGCAGTCGCCGCGACCACGTCGTGCATGATGGCGCGGCCATCGCTCGACGCGGTGATATCGAGAAAGATGAGCTCGTCGGCGCCTTGCGCGTCATAGGCGCGAGCGCATGCGACAGGATCGCCCGCATCACGCAATTCCTGAAACTTGACGCCCTTGACGACGCGGCCGGCGTTGACGTCAAGACACGGAATGATTCGGCGCGAGAGCACGGCGGAATTCGCTGCTTATACGGCGCGCGGAGCACGCGGCATTTTACCGGCAGGGGTCAACCCTCGACGACAGCAACGTCCGGGTCGTAATTCACCAGCAGACGGTAAACGTGACCGGGACGCATGATGAGCGGGTGGTCGCGCACGAGGTGCTGAATGTAGTGAATCTTGCCGTAATTGGTGCGGTAAGCCGGATCGGCGGAAACGATTTCCGTCTCCTGCCAGTTGGCTTGAAAGTCATCCTTCGCGACGCTGCAACGCAGCCCCTGCGCACCGAGTGCCGGTGAACCGGCGACGCGGTATTTGGAATGTGGCGCCGCGATCGCGAGGGCAAAGCGGAATTTGTCCAAGGTGACCTGCTGTTTGACGGTGTAAGCAAACTCGGCGGCGATTTGATGGCCGGAGAACGTCCACTGCACCTTCACACTGCCGAGGCCCTTGACGAGTTCCTCATTGAGATTGATGAGCTCGGGTTGTTCGTAGCGGAAATAGAAGCTGTTGCGCAGACCGAGGCCCGTGACGCAGTTGCGGCCGTAGAAAGCCGGAATAGTCACTTGGTCCCCGAAGGTGAGCTCGGGCAACATGACGGGCAGGTAAACGTTGTTCGGCCAGTCGAACACGCCGGGGCAGTGAGGGAAGGGCAGCGAGTCGGCGGTGAGTTTGGTGCCGGAGCTGACGAGCGGAATTTGCGCGTGCAGGCCGCTGGCGGCGTCGCGATAGAGAAACAGGCCCTGTTCCTTGCGGTTGGATTTGTCGAAAATGACGAATCGTCCGCTCGTGCGGGGCGCCTCGGTTTTCGGTGCGCCGGACGGCATGTGGACCGTCTTAGAAAGGCGCGACCACTGGCACAAGTAGCGCGCGGCGTCGAAATTCGCCATGCGGGTGGTGTGCTTTTCGTAGGCGGTGCGTTCGTCGTCGCGGAGGTCGAGGAAGCCGTGCTCCTGATCCAGATACGTCTGGTAAAAGTAAAGGAAGAGGCGGCGGAGGATATCGAAATACTTGGGCTTTTGGTCGTCCGGAATCCAGCCATCGCGCAGGCCTTGGAGGATAAGGCTGATGCAGTGCATCTGGCCGTAAGCGCCCGCGGCGCGGCCGTAGGCCCAGCCGAGGCCGTCGGCGCGCACGAGGTCCGGCATCGTCTTGATGTATTTCTCGGCGTAGGTGCGGAGCGTGGGCAGCTTGCGGTCGCGCACGCCGCTGTTGGCGTGCAACTGCAGCGCGGAGCGGATGAACACGAACGTCATCACGCCATAGAGATTGAAATTACCTCCGAAACCGGAGGTGGCGTCGTCGAAAAATCCGGCGGAGCTGGTCTGATTGATGCGTTCAACCATGCGCTCGATCAGGCGCGAGGTTTCGTCTTTTTTCGAAAGACCAAAGCTGAACCGGGCGACCGCCTTGGCGACGTTGAACGCCTGCCAGTGATTGTCGTAGTCGCTGCGGTGGAGCAGTTGCTTGTCGATGCGTTCGCGTGTTTCCTCGACGAGGCGCTCCCAGACGGGGTTGCGCTCCTTGGAAGGGCCGAAGGCGAGCAGGCCGAGGGCGGCGTAAGCGAGGCCGTTTTCGGCGGCTGGTTCGGTGAAGACCTGCGCGGTGATGCAGCGCGCGGCGAGGTCGATCAGGTCGTGGCCTTTGAGGCTGGTCTCGCCGGTGGCGCGAAAGAATTCTCCGAGGGCGTAAGCGACGTGGCCGGGTTCATCGGCGCGCGAGAGCTCATTATTGGCTGGCAGCAAGGTGCCATCGGGCTGAATCGAGTCCAGATTATGGGCCAACATAGAGCGGGCCATATCGAGACATTGCTCGGAAAAACTGTGCATGCGAAAGGTTGCTGGTGACGGAGAGCGGACGCCTTGCGCGATGGGCGCAAAGGAAGCCGATGAATCTCAGGAGTTTTGAATGCGGAGCAAGAGGGAAGTTTCCTCCGCGAAGCGGAATCCGCGCGGTCGGAGCCGAAAGAGCGGGCGAAAAGCCGCGCAAGTGAAGCGGCGGATATGGGGGAAACGTGACAAGCGAGAGGGTGTTGGCCGAGAGGCGGTAAACGGGCGCAGCGCCATCGCTTAACGCGCGAGCAGCTTCAGGAACTCCTCGTTGTTTTTCGTCTTCGACAGGCGTGCGATCATCGTCTCGGTGGCTTCCTCGATTTTCTGCTGCACCAGCGCGCGGCGGAAAAAATGGATGGCGTCGAGTTTCTTCGGGTCGAGCAACAGCTCTTCTTTACGCGTGCCCGATGAGGCGATGTTGATGGCGGGCCAGAGACGCATCTCAGCGCACTTGCGGTCGAGGACGAGCTCCATGTTGCCGGTGCCCTTGAACTCCTGGAAAATCACGTCGTCCATGCGGCTGCCGGTTTCGACGAGCACGGAAGCGATGATGGTGAGCGAACCGGCTTCCTCGGTCTTGCGCGCGGCAGCGAAAAGCTGGCGGGGTTTTTCCAACGCGCGCACATCGAGACCGCCAGAGCCGGTGCGGCCGCTGTTGCGTTGCGTGTTATGCGCGCGGGACAGGCGCGTAATGGAATCGACGAAGAGCACGACGTCGCGCCCGACTTCGACGAGACGTTTCGCCCGTTCGATGCAGAGGTCGGCGATGCGGATGTGATTCTCGATCTGCTCGTCGTTGGACGAGGCCCAGATTTCGGCGGGCACACTGCGCTTGAAATCAGTGACCTCCTCGGGACGTTCGTCGACGAGGAGAATCATGACGTGGCACTCGGGATTGTTTTCCAGCACGCCAAGGGCCATGTCGCGGAGCAGAGTCGTTTTACCCGTGCGCGGCGGAGCGACGATGAGACCGCGGGTGCCTTTGCCGATGGGGCAAAAGAGGTCGACGGCGCGCGTGGTGAGGCGGCCGTCTTTGAGCTCCATTTTCAGGTGCTGCTCGGGGGAAACGGTCGTGAGCGTGGTGAACTCGAGCTTGGCGCGCCGCTCTTCGAGGGCGATGCCGTCGACGCTCTCGATGAACTTCATCTTCGGGTTGGGAAACCGCCCGTCCGGGGGGAAGGCGGTGCCGCCCACGCTCATGCCGGGCTTCAGTTTGAAACGGCGGATGAGTTCCTTGGGAATGAAGGTGTCGGTGGGCCGCCGCTTGCCATTTTTGGCGAGATCAAGGAGCTGGCCGTTGCCGCCGCGTTGGATGTCGATGTCGAGAATACCTTCGACGTGAATGACGTTTTCCGGCGCAGGTGCGGGAGCGGTCGATGCCGAAGCATCGGTCGGGGCAGGTGCATTGTCCGCCGGGGCGGACGCTGGGTTTTTATCCATACAAAAATTGAGAAACGCACGTCCCGCTTGACGCTTGAAACTTCGAGCGGGATAAGTCGCGCGTTATCCGCGCCTCTTAACCCCTAGAATCAGCCACCATCGTGACCGACCAGACGATTACCTCAGTTTCCCGGGAACACCGGGTGTTCAGGCCTTCGGCCGAGTTCAAAGCCCAAGCCAACCTTGGGAGTGAATCCACCTACAAAAGGCTCTACTCCGAATCTGTCAACTCCCCAGAAAAATTCTGGGACCGAATGGCGAAGGAGCATCTGGTGTGGCGCAAGCCTTACAAGAAAGTCCTCAACTGGAAGCCGCCGCACGCCGAGTGGTTCGTGGGTGGGAAGCTGAATGTGGCGGAAAACTGCCTCGACCGGCACCTCGGAACCGCGCGCGAAAACAAGGCGGCGCTGATTTTCGAGGGCGAGCCCGGCGATGTCCGCACGATCACTTACAAGCAGCTGCATTTTCACGTCTGCCGGCTCGCGCAGATCTTTCAAAACATGGGAATCGGCAAAGGTGATCGCGTGGCGATCTACATGCCGATGATCCCTGAGGCGGTGATGGCCATGCTGGCGTGTGCGCGCGTCGGTGCCATCCACACGGTCATCTTTGGCGGTTTCAGTCCGGAGGCGTTGAAAGACCGGATCAACGACTGCCAGGCGAAGCTCGTCATCACGGCCGACGGCGGCTGGCGGCGCGGGAAGGTCATCGAACTGAAGGCCAATGTTGATCGGGCGGTCGAGGGCACGCCGAGCGTGCACACCATGATGGTCGTCAAACGGTGCGGCAACCCGGTGACCATGGTCGAGGGACGTGACGTATGGTGGCGCGAGGCGTGGGAAGGCGCCCCGAATTACCATGAGGCGAAGGCGTTCGACGCGGAACACCCGCTCTTCATTTTATATACATCGGGTTCGACGGGGAAGCCGAAGGGCGTGCTGCACACGAGCGCCGGCTATCTGCTCGGTTGCAAAATGACGTCGCAGTATGTCTTCGATCTGAAGGAAAACGACCGCTACTTCTGTTCTGCCGACATCGGTTGGATTACCGGTCACAGTTACGTCGTTTACGGTCTGCTCTCGAACGGCGCGACGATCTTCATGTATGAAGGCGCACCGAACCAGCCGGAGCCGGATCGTTTCTGGCAAATGATCGACCGGCACGGAATCACGATCCTCTACACGGCGCCCACCGCGATCCGCGCGTTCATGCGCTGGGGCGATAATTTCGTGCTGCGACACCGGCTCGATTCCTTGCGCCTGCTCGGCTCAGTCGGCGAACCGATTAATCCGGAGGCCTGGATGTGGTATCACAAGATGATCGGAAAGAAGCGTTGTCCCATCGTCGACACGTGGTGGCAGACGGAAACCGGCGGCATCATGATTTCGCCGTTACCGGGCGTGACCCCGACGAAACCGGGTTCGGCGACGAAGCCCTTTTTTGGTGTGGCCGCCAAGGTGGTCGACGATCAAGGCAAGGAAGTGCCGCGCAACACCGGCGGCAAACTCGTCCTCACGCAACCATGGCCATCGATGCTGCGGACGCTGTGGGGCGACGATGACCGGTTCAAGCGGCAGTATTTCAGCGAATTTCCGAAGCATCCCGACTATTACTTCACGGGCGACGGCGCGCGGCAGGATGAGGATGGATACTTTTGGATCGTGGGCCGCATTGACGATGTGCTCAACGTCTCCGGGCACCGCATCGGCACCGCGGAAGTGGAAAGCGCGTTGGTTTCGCATCCGGCCGTAGCGGAAGCGGCGGCGGTTGGCCGTCCCGACGAACTCAAGGGACAGGCGCTCGTCGTGTTCGTATCGCTGAAAGCGGGCCACACCGCCAGCGACGAACTCAAGGAGGCGTTGCGCAACCACGTGGGGAAAGAGATTGGTTCGCTCGCGAAACCGGACACGATTCGTTTCGCGGCGGCGCTGCCCAAGACGCGCAGCGGAAAAATCATGCGCCGCATTTTGAAGGACATCGCCGCCGGCGCGACCGTGAAGGGCGACACCAGCACGCTCGAAGATTTCTCGGTGGTGGCCTCTTTACAAAGCGAGGAATAAGCACAGACCGCGCGCGTGACGCTCAACGCCGGAGCGAGCCACCTGAGTGGCTCGCGCTCCCGCTTGGAAGGCGGCGAACGGGAAGTGGCGCAATACGCTTCCCCTCGCGCGACGCGCGACGTAGTGAGAGCGGCTTAATATGAAGATCTACTTCATGGGCATCGGTGGCACGGCGATGGGCAACGCGGCGTTACTCACGCGGGCGGCCGGGCACGACGTGCTCGGCGCCGATTTAGGCGTTTATCCACCGATGAGCACCGTGCTGGCCGAGGCCGGGATCACCGCGCACGAAGGATATGATCCGGTGCGGCTGGCGGCGCTGGCACCTGATTTGGTCGTGATCGGAAACGCGATGTCGCGCGGAAATCCCGAAGTGGAATGGCTGTTGGACGAACGGGCGATCGCGTTTACGTCGCTCCCGGCGTTGCTGTCCGACTTCGTCCTCCGAAGGCGAAAGAATATCGTGGTGTGCGGCACCCACGGAAAGACGACGACGACTTCACTCGCAGCGTTCTTGCTGCGGGCCAACGAACGTGACCCTGGTTTCCTCATCGGAGGCGTGCCGCAGGATCCCCCGGTCGGGGCGCACTTGGGCGCGCTCGCAGACCCGTTCGTGATTGAAGGAGACGAATACGACAGTGCCTTCTTCGACAAGCGATCGAAGTTCATCCACTACGCGCCGCACATCGCGGTGTTGAATAATTTGGAATTCGACCACGCGGACATTTTTCGCGACCTGGCCGATGTCCAGCGGACGTTTGCACACCTGACGCGCATCGTGCCACGGAGTGGCTGCGTCGTGATGAATGGCGACGATGAAAACCTGCGGGCGCTCGGCGATCTGCCGTGGACGCGGGTCGTGCGGGTGGGAATGACGGAGGTGAACGATTTGCGCATCGTGGGATTTACGGAAGCGGTCGAAGGTGCGCGATTCGAGCTGTGGTGGCGCGGCGAGAAATGGACCGACGTGCACTGGGCGCTGCCGGGGCAGTTCAACGCGCGAAACGCCGCGATGGCCGCATGCGCCGCGGGGCTCGCGTTGACGGGCGCGCAGGGCGACCCGCGAGGGCTGCGGCTCGAGGCATTGGCGCAGTTTCGCGGAGTAAAACGCCGACAGGAAATTCTCGTGCGGGGGCCGGAAGTCACGGTGATCGAAGATTTCGGCCATCATCCGACCGCGATTGCGGAAACGCTGCGTTCACTCCGCGCGCGCTACCCGGGCGCGACGTTGACCGCGGTTTTCGAGCCCCGCAGCAACACGGCCCGGACGAAAGCGCTGCAAGCGGATTTTGTGAGTGCGCTTGCGGGGGCGGATGAGGCTTACATCGGGCCGGTCAGCCGCGCGGATAAGTTGAAACCGAGTGAGCGATTTGAAGCGGGTGTGGTCATGTGCGATCTGCAGAAAGCGGATGTCTCGGCGCACACCGCGGAGACAAATGCGCAACTTCTGGAAAAACTTCTCGCGCAAACCCTGCCGGCGCCGGGCCCGCGCGTCGTGGTGTTTTTCACCAATGGGAGCTTCGACGGCATTATCGCACGTTACGCGGCGGCCGTCCGCGCAGCGCAGTAGCCGCCACCGTCGATATCAAACGCCCGGTATTGCGGTGACGAGCGCACCGCCCCGCGATCAACCTGTTGCGGCAAGCGTTCGGGCGGGCGCCATGGCGACGGAGCGTTCGTGTTCGAGGAGCTGCCGTTTGATGTTTTCGCCAAACGCGAAACCGGTGAGCGAGCCGTCTGCGCCGATGACGCGGTGGCAGGGCACGATGAGACAAATCGGATTCGTGGCGTTGGCGCGCCCGACGGCGCGGGGCGCGGTGCCGAGCGCACGGGCGAGGTCGCCGTAGCTGCGCGTTTCGCCAAATGGAATCGAACGCAGCGCCGACCACACGCGTTGTTGAAACGCACTCCCAATGGCTGCGAGGGGCAGATCGAAGTCGCGCCGCTCTTCCGCGAAATATGCCCGCACTTCCTCAACCCAAGGTGCCACCCTGCACTTATCGCCGATCAAGTGATAACTGGTCGCTCCCTCAGTCGCGCCAACGGAGGAATTGTCATCCAACCGCTGGCAGGATTTCAGGCGCCCGTGGAGAGCAGTGGTGTCGCCAAAGGCGGTGGCCACGAGCGCCCCGGTGGCGTCGACGCAGAGGGAAAATGGGCCGCAGGGCGTGGAAAGAGTGGCGCAAAAATAGGTGTTCATGGCGCAGGTTGATTGAATTGCCAGAGGTGCGCAGTCGCGAGGCTGCGGTAAGGGGAAAAGACGGCCATGAGCCGCCGCGTGGCATCGACGTCGGGGCGCTGCTCCAGTTGCAAGAGCGCCTGCAAACCGCTCGTGACGCCCGTATCGCCGAGGGGCACACAATCGGCGAAGCCGAGCGCGCGCATCATGACGTAGTTGACGGACCAGGGACCGAGTCCGCGGATCGCGAGAAGGGTGCGTTCAGCGCGCGTGGCGGACAAGGTGGGCAGCGCGACGAGATCCAGGCGGCCACCGGCAATCATGCGCGCCGTGGTGATGAGATAGTCGGCTTTGGAGCGGGAGAATTGGAGCGGAAGCAGGTCGGCCGGCTCCAGCGCAGCGACGGCTTCGGGCGAGGGCGGCGCAGAGAGACCGTCGCTTACCGGCGTGCCCGTGCGCTCGATCAATCGGCGGCGCAGCAAGCACGCGAACGGTAGATTGATTTGCTGGCCGATGATGGACCATAGGACGCCGTCGAACACCGAAGGAATTTGCGCGAGCCGTAATTCAGGCCGGCCGGCGACGAGGCGCGAGAGCCCGAGTTTACGGGCGAGACGGGCGAACCCGGCGGCGTCTTGTTCGAGGCCAAGAATGCCAGTCACCACGCGATGGGCGTGCACGCCGGAAGTGTTTTCGACCGCCACCTCGATTTCGTTTTCGCGCAGGCGGAGACGCAAGAGCGCCGGGCCGTGCGGCGAACGGAACGCTGTGACATAGCGATCGCCTTCAAGTCGTTCGGTGATGCTGTGCGGATCGCGGCTCAGAGCGCGGCGCAGATACGCCAGAGGATAGCCGACGGGTAACGTGAGCGTAAACGAAGACGTCCGCGGGAGTTCGCGGTAGGCCGCGGGAGTGAGGCCATGAAAGCGGCGGAAGTGATCGTGAAACGCGGAAAGCGATTCGAAGCCCGCTCCGCCTGCCACGCTGGCGAGCCCGTCCGCGCTCGCGAGTAGTTGGGCCGAAGCCAGGTGCGCGCGAGCGCGCGTGAGAATTTCGGCGGGCGTGGCGTGATAGTGTTGGCGGAAAAGCTCGAAGAGACGCGTTGAGCCGAAGCCGGAGCGGCGGACGATTGCGGCGACATCGGCGAAAGCGGCGGGGTGGGTGCGAATTTCCGCCACCAGCGTTTCGATGGATTCGAGCACGGGATCGGCTCCGCGGGCAAAATCGTCGGGGTGGCATTTTCGACACGGGCGCAGCCCGGCGTCGCGCGCGGCCTCGCACGTGGGGAAGAAGCGAACATTGGCGAGCTTCGGTTTGCGCGCTTTGCACGACGGCAGGCAATAGATGCCGGTGGTGAGCACGCCGGTGAAAAAGCGCCCGTTCCACTCGGGATCACCGGCCAGCACGCGCGCATACATTTGCGCATTCGTCATTCGCATGGGTGCACGTTAGCACATTCGCCAGATGGCGTCGTCCGGAGAATTTCGGTGCAATTTTTCAGCCGCTGGACATCGGCCCGGTCACCGCGCATGATGCGATCATGTCTGCGATCTACGCCCAGCTCCGCGCTGATATTGTCACCGCCATGAAGGCCCGCAACCAGGCCACAACGACTGCGCTGCGGACGGCCGACGCCGCCATCAAGCGCGCGGCGATGGACACCAATCAGGAGATCGATGACGCGTTGACGATCACGGTGCTGCGCAAGGCGGTTAAAAATCTCACTGATGCGCGCGAAGAGTTTGCCAAGGGGGGACGCGCCGACTTGGTCGCGGCAAACGATGCCGAGATTATTTTGCTCGCAAAATATCTGCCGCAATCGCTTTCGCCCGATCAACTGGCAGCCGTGGTGAGCGAGGCGATCCAAACGGCCGGCGCGACGACCAAGAAAGAAACCGGCAAGGTGATGGCGGTGCTGAAGCAGCGGCCGGACGCGGGCACGATCGATTTCGGGGCAGCGAGCAAATTGATCCAGGCCAAGCTGGCCTGAAGCGGGCGCGGGCCAACGCGATCAACGCTTCACCCGGCCGGGCGCGTGTCAGACGCGGTTGGCCGATCGCCGGGCGCGGAATTGGCGAAAGCCCACGGCGGCGCTGGCGGCGAGCAGCGCGCCCACCAGCGCGCTGGTGGCCGGCTCGGGAATGGCGGTGGCGAATGCCATGCCGCCGGGAGTCGCCAAGCCGGAGATAAGCGCCGCGTTGATGACGTGGCCGTTCAACAAATCGTATTGTCCCACCGTGCCGTCGTTGCTGTTTACGAACAGGCTGGAGCCGTAAACCGCGAGATCGGTGGGACCACCGTTCAATCCCGCGATAAATGACGCGTTAATCGTCGCGCCAGTGGTGACATCATATTGGCCCACCGTTCCGGTGTCGCCATTGATGACGAACAGGCTCGTTCCGGCAACGGCGAGTCCGAGAGGATGGCTCAGCCCGGAGATGAACGCCGCGTCAGTGATGCCGCTGCCTAAATCGTGGTGCCCAATCTGACCGGTGAAGTAGTCGGAGACGAAAATGTTGGCTCCCGACACGGCGACTGAAACAAGGCTGTGCGAGCCGGGGACGGGCAGGGTGGCAATCGCGGTCCCCGTGGCGGCGTCGTAGCGGCTGATAACGCCGGTATTATATTCGACGACGAAAAGATCGGAGCCGGCTACCGCCAAGGCGTCCGGATGATTCAAGCCGGAGACGAAGGTGGAATTGATGAGGTGACCATCGTTCAGGTCGTAGCGACCGATCGTGCCGTCAGTAAACGAAGCGACAAACAACGAGTTGCCGTAGGCGGCGAGGCCAATCGGATCGTTCACGCTGGAGATGAACGAGGCGTTAGCAGGAGTGCCCGTGGCGGCATCATACTGGCCGACGCGTCCGCCATTATATTCTGCCACGTAGAGTTGCGAGAAGGCACCGGGCGCCAGCGCCAAGCCGCACAAAACCGGCAGCGTAAAACGACGCAGACTGCGCAGCGGAGAAACGGGAAGGGCGAACATCGTGATAGGGAGGAGTTAAGCTGAACCTCGGGGCGCAGCAGGTAAGGAACCGGCCTCGCATTGAGGCAAGCTCGTTTACGCGGCGGCGGATTCGAGGCGCGAGCGCCCGAGGCAGGTCCGGAGCCTGTGGTGAATGTGAATTGGGGGCCGCCGCAGCCGCCGTCGGGCAACCGGTGGACGCCTTACATGCCGGGAAAGCCGCCTTTGCCGCGCATGGCTTCCATCTGGCGCATCATCTTTTTGCCGCCGCCACCCTTCAGCATCTTCATCATCTTCTGCATTTGCTGAAACTGCTTCAGGAGTTGGTTAACCTCGACGATCTTCACCCCGGCGCCGTTGGCGATGCGCTGGCGGCGGTTGCCGTTCAGGATCTCGGGCTTCCGGCGTTCTTGAATGGTCATGGACTTGATGATCGCCTCGGTGCGGCCCATCTGCCGCTCGGCATCGTCGGGCAAAGCCACGCCGCTCATGCCGGGCATCATGCCGATGATGCTCTGCATGGATCCCATTTTCTTCACCTGCTGCATCTGGGAGAGGAAATCCTCGAGGTTGAAGTCCGCTTTGCGGAGCTTCTCGGCCATTTTCTCGGCTTCCTTCTCGTCGATCGTTTCCTGGGCTTTTTCGACGAGGGAAACGACGTCGCCCATGCCGAGGATGCGCGAGGCGAGGCGATCAGGATGAAAGACTTCGAAATCGCCCGTCTTTTCACCGGTGCCGACGAATTTGATCGGCACACCGGTGATGGACTTGATCGAGAGCGCGGCGCCGCCGCGAGCGTCGCCGTCGAGTTTGGTCAGAATGAGGCCGGTAAGGGAGAGGGCGTCGTGAAACGTCTTGGCAACGTTGACCGCTTCCTGGCCCAAGGCGCCGTCAACGACGAGCAGCACTTCGTCGGGCTGCACGCGCGCGCGGAGTTTCTTCACCTCTTCGATCAGATCGGCGTCGATTTGAAGGCGGCCGGCGGTGTCGAAGATGATGCAGTCGGCGGTGGCGGTCTGCGCGGCGGTGAGGGCGGCGACGCCGATGGCGGGCACGTCCTTGGAATTTCGGTCCGCGTAAAAGCCGAGCTCTTCCTGGCGGGCGAGAATCTCGAGCTGGTCGATGGCGGCCGGGCGGTAGACATCGCACGCGGCGACGAGGGGGCGATAACCACGTTTCTTGAGAAGCTTGCCGAGTTTGGCCGTGGAGGTGGTTTTACCCGAGCCGTGCAAGCCGACCATCATGATCTTCAGCGGCCGCGCGCCGGAAAGCTGGGTGGTGCCTTCACCAAGGAGGCGCACCAATTCATCGTGGATGATTTTGACGACCTGCTGGCCGGGCGTGACCGATTTGGTGACCTCTTGTCCGACGCATTGGGCTTGGACGCGTTCGGTAAATTCGCGCGCGACTTTGAAATGGACGTCGGCGGAAAGGAGGGCGGTGCGCACCTCCTTGAGTGCGTCGGCCATGTTTTCATCGGAGAGTTTGCCAACGCCGCGGAGGTTGCGCAGGGCCTGGCCAAGTTTGTCGGTGAGCGATTCGAACATGAGAACGGCGAGTGAAACGACTCCGGGAAACTTATGAAAACAAATTCTGGGGCAAGCGGGTGACGCCGCTGATCTCGCGCTGACGGACCGCGCGACCGGCGGTTTGCGCGACGACGCCCGGGCCGCGCGAGGCGGTGTTTCCGTCGCTTGAGTGTCATACGGACCTCCGATCGCCGGAGGCACGTGAGAGGCACCAAATTCATTCTCGTCAAAGCCGAAACGTTACCGGATAAGGGCCGTCCCTATGAACCCTGTTCTGAAGCTGTTGCTCGAAGGCGGTGGACTCACGACGGCGCAAATTGCGCAAGTCGCGGGCCTCACCGAGGTCGAAGTGAACCAGCACCTGGAACAGTTGAAGAAAGATAAAATCTTCCTCGGCTGGCGTCCAGTGCTCGATCTCTCGCGCGAGGCCGCCGCCGCCGCCGCCGTGCGCGCCGTGATCGAGGTCAAGGTCACGCCGGAACGGGGTGGTGGGTTCAACCGGTTTGCGGAACGCATCGCGCGTTTTGACGAGGTCGAGTCGTGCTACCTCATGTCGGGCGGCTACGATCTGCTCGTGTTCGTGAAAGGCGCGTCGTTGCAGAAAGTGGCGTCGTTCGTTTCGGAGAAGCTCTCGACGATCGAGGGGGTGTTGTCCACCTCCACGCACTTCATGCTGCGTTCCTACAAAGAGCAGGGTTTCCTGCTGGAAAGCGACGAAGGGCCGGTCACGCGGCTCAACGTCGCCCCGTAACGGAAAGGCGACTCCCATGAGCACCGATCCCCAACGTTGGGTGGCGGGGCATGTTGCCTCGCTGCCGAAGAGCGGCATCCGCGATTTCTTCGAACTGGTGGCCAAAATGAAGGGCCAGGACGTGATTTCGCTCGGCGTCGGCGAACCGGATTTCGTCACGCCCTGGCATATTCGCGAGGCGGCGATATTCGCGCTCGAGCGCGGCAAGACTTACTACACGTCGAACCTCGGTTTGATCGAGCTGCGGCGAGCGATCGCGACTTACGTCGAACAGCATTTCAACGTCACCTACCGTCCGGAGGATCAGATCCTCGTGACCGTCGGCGTGAGCGAGGCGCTCGATCTGGCCTGCCGCGCGTTTGTGAATCCCGGCGACAAGGTGATGTTTCACCAGCCGTGCTACGTGAGTTACCACCCGAGTATTTCGCTCGTGCACGGGCAGGGAATCGCGGTGCCGACCTACGCCCGCGACAATTTCGCTCTCACTGCCGAGGCGCTTCGCGCCGCATGGCAGCCGGGGGCGAAGATGCTGATGCTGAACCTCCCGTGCAATCCCACGGGCGGCACTTGCAGCAAAGAGCAGTTGGACAAGATCGCCGCGTTTTGCCGGGAAAAGGATCTGCTGGTCCTCACGGACGAGATTTACTCCGAGCTCTCGTTCGACGGCGCGCACACCAGCATCGCGTCGCTGCCCGGAATGGCGGAACGCACGATCTTCCTGCACGGTTTCTCGAAGGCGTTCGCGATGACGGGCTGGCGGATCGGTTATGCATGCGGTCCGGCGCCACTCGTCGACGCGATGATGAAAGTGCATCAATACTCGATGTTGTGCGCGTCGATCATCGCACAAGAGGCCGCCCTTGAGGCGCTCCTGCGCGGCTGGGACAGCGTGCTGAAAATGCGGGAGCAATACCACCGGCGCCGCGATCTCGTCGTGCGACGTTTCAACGAGATCGGCCTCAAGTGCCATTCGCCACGGGGCAGCTTCTACGCGTTTCCCGACGTGACTCCGACGGGGCTCACAGAGAAGGAGTTCGCGGTCGGCTTGCTTGAAAAGGAGAAGGTCGCCGTCGTCCCCGGCACCGCCTTTGGAGAAAACGGCACCGGTCACGTGCGCGCCTGCTTTGCGACGAGCTACGAGCAATTGATCGAGGCCTGCAACCGCATGGAGCGGTTCGTCGGCGGGGCCCGCCGCGCATAACGGCGCGTGTAGCACGCAGCGGGCGGCGGCCCTCCGGTGGAGACTGGCCGCCCGCCGCTTTTCTACTCGCTACTCATCCGCCGCTGCCCGCTACTTTTCCGTCATGAATCGCACCGTTGCCATCGTCGGCCGACCCAATGTCGGCAAAAGCCGGCTCTTTAACCGGCTGGCGCGGAAGCGCATTTCCATCGTCCACGACCAGCCCGGCATCACGCGCGACGTGATTTCCGCGGAAGTCGAAGATGGGCATTACACGCTGCTCGACACGGGCGGCTTGGGCTACAAAGGCGAGGATACGCCGGCGCGGCTGACGGCGGCCTCGGAGGCGCAGGTGGATTTTGCGATGGCGACCGCGGCGTTGATTCTGTTCGTGGTGGACGGGTTGTCCGGGGTATCAGCGCTCGATGAGAAGATCGCGGCGATGCTGCGACGCAGCCGGAAAAAAGTCCGCCTCGTGGTAAATAAAGCGGATTTCGACGACGAAAAAATCCAGCTCGACGACATTTACCGCCTGGGGCTGGGCGAACCGTTGCGGGTGTCCGCCGAGCACGGACGGGGCGAAGCGGATTTGCGCGATGCCATTCTGGCCGAGTTGGGACCGGCGCCGGGCGACGACAGCGACGAAGCGGAGGCGGAGCGCCCATTGGGCGTGTGCTTCATCGGTCGGCCGAACGTAGGCAAATCCTCGTTGAGCAACCGCCTGCTGCAGAGCGATCGCCTGATTGTGAGCGACGTGCCGGGGACGACGCGCGATGCGATCGAGTTGCCGTTCCAATTCAAGGGGCGCAACGGCAAGTTGTATCCGTTTCGCTTGATCGACACCGCCGGCATCAAGGCCGCCACGAAGCTGGCTTCGCCCGTGGAGTATTTTTCGCGGCTGCGTTCGCTCGATGCGATCAAGAACACCGACGTCGTTTTCCTCGTGCTCGACGCGATGGAGGGCGTCACGCAGCAGGACAAGGCCATCGCGGGCGAAGCGATCAAGGAGAAGAAGCCGATCGTGATCGTGGTCAACAAGTGGGACCTTGTGCACAAAGAGTTTCGCAAGGGCGACGGCGTGCGCGGTTACAAGACGGAGCGGGAATATCGGGAAAAGTACGAAGCGGCGCTGTTTGACCGGCTGTTCTTTACGCCAGGCGCGCCAGTCGTGTTTGTGTCGGCGATGAGCGGTTACGAAGTGGATCGCATGCTCAACGCGGCGGTGAAACTCAACCGGATGCTCGACGCCAAGCTGCCCACAGCGAAGCTCAACCGGACGATCGAGCGCCTCGCGGATCAAAATCCGCCGCCGGCGATCGGGGGAAAAAGATTTCGCGTTTATTACGCCACGCAAACGGGCACACGGCCGTTTCGCATTAAACTGTTTTGCAATCGCGAGGAAAAGCTCACGGAGCAATACCGCCGTTATCTGGAGGCTGGCCTCGTGGAGGAATTCGGGTTGAATGGATGCCCGATGTATTTCGATTTGGTCGGCAAAGAAAAACATGAGCCGGGGACGCCGTATTCAGGCAAGGAGGCGCGGGGAATCGCGCCGACTCCGCGTTGGCGCGCCGGGGAGGAACAGCTTGCGGCCGACGATGAGACTCATGAAACCATCGAAGACTGAATATCGCGGCGGTGAGGCACTCGTGTTCAACACGGGGGCGATGGAGTTTGTGGTCACGACGGCGGTTGGCCCGCGGGTCGTTTCGCTACGTTCGCTCGCCGGCGAGGGGCGGAACGTGTTCCTGGAGTTCCCTGCGAGCGAGAAGCCCTTCCACGGCTTCATGCTGCGCGGCGGCCATCGCCTGTGGCACGCGCCCGAGGATATCGTGCGCTCATATCAGCCCGACAACTCGCCGCTCGGCGTGAAGTTGCTGGCCAACGGCGTGGCGCTGACGCAGCCGACGGAAGAAAAGACCGGCGTCCAAAAAGGCATGAGGTTGGAAGTGCTCGCCGATCGCACGATCAAGGTGACGCACACCCTGACGAACCGCGGCATGTGGGCGATCGACGTGGCGCCGTGGGCGCTGACGATGTTCAAACCCGGTGGATTTGCGGCGATCGGGTTGGAGCCGAAAGGCGACCACGCGAAAGGCGACTTGCTGCCGACCTACGCGCTCGTGCCGTGGACGTTTACGGACCTTTCGCTGCCAGTCTGGAAATTTGGGCGGAATTTTATCGGCGTGAACGTGGCGGCGGCGAAGCAGGCGCAGAAACTGGGTCTCACCAACTATCCGGGCTGGGCTGCTTACTGGATCGGCGGCACGACCTTTGTGAAATATGCAAAACCGGTGCGAGGGGCGACGTATCCGGACCTCGGGAGTTGCTTCGAAGTGTTCACGAACGGAAAGATGATCGAGTTGGAAACACTCGGGGCGCTCGCCAAACTGGAGCCGGGCAAGACCGCGACGCATGTGGAGCATTGGACGCTGTTCGACGACCTCCCGAAGCCCGTCACCAATCAAGCGGTGGATGGCGCGCTGGCACCGGCTGTGGCCGCATGGATCCGCGGCTTGTGAGACAGGCGGGCGCGACCGATGCCAGATCGGCCTCCCGGCCGCCACTCGCAGCCGACGTGCTCCGTGAGGGCAGGACACTGAGCCAACCGTTTTCGCGATGAGTGATCGCGCACGTATTGTTTTTCTCGGGTCGGATGCCATTGCGCTGCCGATGCTGGAATGGTTGATCGCCGAAGGCAGCGCGTGGGCGGAAGTGGTGGCGGTTTTCACGCAGCCTGATCGGCCGACGGGTCGCGGGCAGAAAGTCGCGCCCAACGCGATCAAGCAGTGGGGCGAACGTCGCGGGTTGCCCGTGCTCCAGCCGGACAAGTTGACGGAATCGACGCAAGCTGAGCTGGCGGCGCTGCGTCCAGATCTGGCGCTCGTGATGGCGTACGGGCATATTTTACGGGAGGCGTTTATCGCGACGCCGCGTCTCGGCACAGTGAATCTGCATGCGTCGATTTTGCCGGAATTTCGCGGCGCCTCGCCCATTCAAACGGCGATCGCGACGGGCCGGCGAGAGACCGGTGTAGCGCTCATGCGGATCGTGCGCCAGTTGGATGCCGGTCCCGTCGCCGAGGTGGAACGCGTGTCCATCGACCCACTCGACACTGCGGTCGAAGTGGAGGGGAAACTGGCGGCGGCGTGTGTGCCGTTGCTACAGCGGACTCTGCCTGCGCTGGTGCAGGGTCGCTTGGAGTTCAACCCGCAGGAGGACGCGCGAGCGACATTTTGCCGGCGACTGGTGAAAGCAGACGGCGTCGTGGATTTTGCGGATACAGCGGCGCTCGTGGCGGCCCGGATCAACGGGCTTTTCCCGTGGCCGGGATGCGCGATCGAAATCGCCGGTCAGTCGGTGAAACTGGGTTTGGCCGATGCGTTGCCAGCGAGCGACAACCACGTGGTGCCCGGGACCGTGTTGGGCGCGGACTCTGAGGGCCTGCAAGTCGCGGCAGCCGACGGCGTGGTGCGGTTGCGGCGGTTGCAACGGCCGGGCGGGCGGATGCTGCCAGCGGAGGAATTTCTGCGCGGTTTTGCCGTGCCGGCGGGGACAATATTGCCCTCGCAACCGATGCCGCCGCTTGTGGCCGCGGCGCCGTTTCGGCGGTGAGACGCACATGCCGCTTGTTTTCGCGGACGGGGTTTCGCAAGCTCGGCCGATGTTGCGGAGGATCGTAATTCTCATGGTCTGCGGGCTGGCAGCCGCATTGGCCGCGCGCCCGGCCAACGCCCAAATCGAGCTCGCGAATTTACGGGAAGACGTGCGCGGACTCAGTCAGCGCGTGGGCGAGTTGCAGTTGCGTGTGGAGCAGCTGGAGCGGGAAAACGCGGACCTTCGCAGCCGTTCGGCGTCCGCGGAGAAAGGCTTTGTCACGCTCAGTCAGTTGAACGATGCGATCGCGGACGTGAACCGCACGTTGCGCTCGGGCGATGCCTCAGTGAAGGCCGATGTGCTCCAGCAGGTCGGCACGCAAATGGAGAAACTGGCCAAACAGACGAATGCGGCGCTCGACTCGCTCGCAAAAGGAATGGCGACCCGCCCGCCGGTGCAGACGACGTTTGCGAACGACTACGCCAAGGAGGGCATCAGTTACACGGTGCAAAAAGGCGACACCGTGGCCTCGATCGCGAAGAAAACCGGGGCGCGTGTGTCGGATATCGTGAACGCAAACAAGCTTTCGGATGCATCCCGCATCGATGTGGGACAAACGTTGTTCATCCCCGGAGGAAAGTAATTTTTATGGCGACCGCCCCCAAATCTCGACTCGGTCGAGGACTCGGCAGCCTCATCGCTGCCGGCAAACCAGCTGCGTCCGCTCCGGCCGCCGCCGCTGCCACTCCGCCCGCGGCGGCGCCGGGTGCGCCGGGCTATCAAGAGATTGCGGTGACGGCGGTGGTGCCGAGCCCCTACCAGGCACGGCGCGAGATTCCGCCGGAACAGCTCAACGAACTTGCCGAGAGCATCCGGGCCGAGGGACTGTTGCAGCCGATCGTCGTGCGCAAGGTGGGAGAAAAATATGAGCTGATCGCGGGCGAGCGTCGCTGGCGGGCGTTCCAACAGCTCAAAATTAAAAGCATCCCGGCGCGAATCGTGGAGGCGAGCAACGCGTCGTCGGCCGCGCTCGGGCTGATCGAAAATCTGCAGCGCGAAGGATTGAACCCGCTCGAAGAAGCGCACGGTTACGCGAGTTTGATCCGCGATTTCGATCTGACGCAGGAAACGGCGTCGCAGCGGGTCGGCAAGGGGCGCGCTTCGGTGGCGAACGCGTTGCGCCTGTTGTCGCTCGATGCGGAAATCCAAGGGTTCGTGGCGAAGAGCCTGCTGAGCGTCGGCCACGCCAAGGTGTTGTTGAGCATCGAGGATCCTGCCCAACGGACGGTGCTGGCCCGGCGCGCGATCGAAGAAGGGCTCAGCGTGCGCGCGATGGAAAAAGTCGTGCAAATGCGGAAGTCCGCCGGGGTGGCAGCGGCGGCGCCCGGCAAGCGTTTGCCGAAGATGTCCGCGCAGGACAACGCGACGGTGGCGAGTGTGGAGAAGAAGCTCACGTCACATCTGGGAGCGAGAGTGGCGGTTTTCCACGCGCCGAAGAAGGGCCGGATCGTGATCGAATACCACGGCAACGAGGATTTGCAGCGGGTGTTGGAGAAGCTGGGCGTGCAAATGTGAGGCGGGCCACGCTGGAACCCGCCATTGACAAGCCCCGCCGCGCCCTGATTGCCTTGTCGTTTCCATGAACATCTTGATCGGTATTTTGACGTTCGTCCTGATCCTCGTTTCGCTTTTCCTCATCCTCGTGGTGCTGGCGCAGAAAGCCAAATCAGACGGCGGCATGGGGGCGGCCATCGGCGGCGGCATGGCGGAAACGGCGTTCGGCGCCGACACCAGCAACGTGCTCACCAAGATGACGATCAATGCCACGATCGCCTTTTTCGTGCTGACCTTCGCTCTTTATCTCGGCCACGTTTACCGCCGCAGTCACGCCCACGCGGCGAGCGGCGCGCTGCCGACGATCACCGTGCCGGTCAAGCCGACCGCGGCGCCTGCCGCCACGACTCCCGTGAAAGCCCCGACGGCTCCGCTTGCGACGCCGACGGGCACGGCCACCACCACCGAAGCGTCGAAGCCGTAACCGGCCCGATGAGATCGCCTCGTTTCACGCCCGCCGTTTTTTGGCGGGCGTTTTTTGTTTTCCTCGCGGTCGGAGCGGCCGGTTTGCACGCGCAGCCGGCATCGCGCGGCATCCCGCCGCCGAGCGGGTATGGTCATTTCGGGCAACCTGACCCGGCGGAAGGGCGCAAGGCGCTCGAGCAATTCCGCGCGGCTGGCATTCAAGGGAGCTATTACTTGGAGTTCACGTTGCGATTGATGCCTCGACGCGGACCCGAAAAGCGCGTCGCCGGGCGGATGTGGGGCACGCGTAACCACGCTGGGCCCGTTTCCCGAGTAGCGCTGCAGGACGACGACGAAACGCGTTTGCTCGTGCAAAATGGCGCCGATGCCGCGGTCTGGCGGAGCACGCGGACGGCACCGGATCCCGCAAAGGTGGCGGTGCAGGCCTTGTTTGAGCCCATTGCGGGAACGACCTTGGCTCCGTTCGATCTGCAGATGCCGTTTCTTTATTGGAACGATTTCGTTTACGAAGGCTTGGGACGGGTGCGGGGACGACCCGCGTATCGGTTTCGCATGTTGCCGCCGAAGGAATTTGCCCAGCAGTTCCCCGCGTTGTCAGCCGTGCGGATCTCGCTCGACAGCCAATTTTCCGCGTTGGTGGAAGCGGAGTTGCTCGACGAAAAGGGGCGGCCCATGAAGTCGATCTTGGTGGACGAACTGAAGAAGGTTGGGGACCAGTGGATGGTGAAAGCGGTGGACGTGCGCAATGAGGGCACGCGCGACAAAACGCGATTTGAGGTCACGGCGGTCGCGTTAGGATTGGATCTGTCGCCCCGCCTGTTCGCCGTCGCGGCTCTCGCAGATGAAATTACTCCGCCTGAGGCAGCGCGGATGGTGCGGTTCGAACCGTGAATAGGGAAAGTCGCACGCGAGGTATCGTGTTCGACCTCGACGGCACGCTGGTCGACAGCATGCCCCTCGTGTTGAAAGCGTTTGCGCACGCAGTGGCGCCTTTCTGCGGCCCGGTGAGTGACGAAGAGTTGTTCACCCGTCTCGGCGGCCCGCCGGAGCGGACTTTCGCCGGCTGGCTGCGAGGTGCGGCGGAAACGGCGCAAGCGATGACGCGGTTGCGCGACTACAGCCTGACGCATTGGAAACTGATCCGACCCTTCGACGGCTGGGAATCTCTCTTTCAAACCTTGCGGCAACGAGAGCTCGCGATGGCGGTCTGGACGGGCCGCGAACGCGAATCGGCGCAATGGCTCTTCAGCGAATACGCCATCGCTCCTTATCTGCGCGCCTGTGTGTGCGGGGATGATCTACCGAGCCACAAGCCGGATCCGGAGGGGTTGCAGCGGATCGTGGACGAATTGCAGCTGACGGCGGACGACGCGCTCTTTGTCGGTGACGCTGACGTCGACGTGCTGGCAGGTCATGCGTGCGGCGTCCGCACGCTTCTGATCAGGCACGGTCGAGCGGTCGACGAGGCTGTGTTGCGCAAGGCCTGGCGCGTGGTGGAAACGCCGGCGGAGGCCTACGCGCAGATCCTGCAAGATACGAACGGACTCTGAGTTTCCGTTGGCAGAGACGGGGGCGCAGCGACCACTTACTTCAAGACCTGCTCCGTCGTCGGATCGAAAAGGTGGGCGCTTTCGATGGCGAACACGACCTTCACCTTCTGCGCCACCTCGAAGCGATCGGTCGGACGGACTCGCGCGATGAAAGAGTGGGCGCCGGTGTCGAGGTAAAGATACGTTTCCGCGCCCATCGGTTCAGACACTTCAACGGTGACCTCGGCGGTGTGCAACGGGTCGGCTTGCGGCACACTCAGGACGTCATGCACGTCCTCAGGGCGGATGCCGAACACGATGGGCTTGTCCACGTGTTGGGCGGCTTGTCGGGCCAACGTTTCGTTGAGGGCGATCGTCAGCGGCTGGTCTTTGGTGTTTTTCTCGACAAACGCCAGATGGTTGCCGGCGCGTTTGATGGTGCCGTGAAAGAAATTCATCGGCGGACTGCCGATGAAGCCGGCGACGAACATATTCTCGGGATGATTATAAAGGTTCAGCGGCTCGGCGACCTGCATGATATTGCCATCTTTCATCACGCAAATGCGGTCGCCCATCGTCATCGCTTCGACCTGATCATGCGTCACATAGATCATCGTGGCTCCGAGGCGGGCGTGGAGCTTGGAAATCTCAGTGCGCATCGAGACGCGCATTTTGGCGTCGAGGTTGGAGAGCGGTTCATCGAAGAGAAAAACCTTCGGTTTCCGCACGATCGCACGGCCGACGGCGACACGCTGCCGTTGTCCGCCAGAGAGGGCTTTGGGTTTACGATCGAGATATTTTTCGAGACCGAGCATGGCGGCGGCGTCGCGCACGCGGCTGTCGATTTCGGCTTTGGGAAACTTCCGCAGCTTCAGGCCGAACGCCATGTTCGCATACACCGTCATGTGCGGGTAGAGCGCGTAATTCTGAAACACCATGGCGATGTCGCGATCCTTCGGCAGGACGTTGTTCACGACTTTGCCGTCGATGGCGATCGTGCCGCCGGAAATTTCCTCCAGACCGGCGATCATGCGCAGGGTCGTGGATTTCCCGCAGCCGGAAGGTCCGACCAGAACCATGAATTCCCGGTCAGCGACGCTGAGACTAACGCTGTTAACCGCGCGAACGCCAGGGCCGCTCTTTTCGGGGTAAATTTTGACGAGATTATCGATAACGACGTTGGCCATGGAAAGTGCAGGGGTCGGGGAGGCGGAACGAACATCCGAGGTGGAAAAGTGCAGTCAATTCTATACCGCCCGAAATTTTTCGTTGCCGCATGGAGCGACTCTAGCCCTGCTCTCATAGGTCCTCAGCCCTCCAGCCGCTTCGACTAATCATGGCCTCGAAATCCGCTTCCACCCCTGCGCCGCTGACTTTTGACCTCCCGGCGACGCTTATCGACAAAGTCCAGTCAGCCGTGCGCTCAAATGGGCCCGGTCCCAAGAGCGTGAGTGAAGTGGTCCGGCTTGCCGTCACCGAGTTCGATTTCGACACGTTCAATCCGGTCCGGGAACCCCATCGACAGATTTCGGTGCGGTTGCCCGGCGACTTGCGCACGTTGCTCAATCGCACCGCCCGGCGCAAACGCGCGAGCTTGGGCGAACTCGTGCGGGCAGCGCTGGAAGCGCTGCCGATGGTGAGGCCACGCAAGGCACCAGCGAAGAAGCGTCGCTGAACGCGAACGCCACGTCGGCGTTCCTCGGAGAGGTATTGCGGTCGCAAAGTTTGTGCGCGAACGCGGCGACATGCCGCTGGCGGAGGCGCGGGACGGATGCGGATTTGTGACGGCAAACGGGATTGCCTTCGATCGTGGGCGCAATTTTGTTCGGCGATTCATGAGCACTCCGCCGCTCCCGCTTTCCACTTGGGCCCGCAATATTGCGCCGTCGCCGACGCTCGCCGTCGATGCGAAGGCGAAGATGCTTCAGGCGGCAGGGGAGGACGTGTGCGGTTTCGCCGCTGGCGAGCCGGATTTCGACACGCCAGAACACATTAAAGACGCCTGTATCGCGGCGCTGAAGGCAGGAAAGACGAAATACGCGCCGACACCCGGCATCGAGCCGTTGCGCCAAGCCATCGTCGAGCGCTATGCGGCCGACTATGGCCTGACGATCGCGGCCAACCAAGTCATTGTCTCCCCGGGCGGGAAATTCTCCTGCTATCTCGCGGTATTGGCGACCTGCTCGCCCGGCGACGAGGTGATCGTGCCGGCGCCTTTTTGGGTGAGTTATCCGGAGATGGTAAAGCTGGCGGGAGCCGCGCCAAAATTCGTGCTGTGCGATGACCGGGCGGGCTTCAAACTTTCCCCGGCTCAACTCGAAGCGGCAATCACGCCACGGACGCGGCTGGTGATTCTCAACTCCCCGTCGAATCCGACGGGGGCGGTCTATACGCGGGATGAACTGGCCGCGATCGTCGCGGTCGCGACCAAGCATAATCTCTACATCCTCTCCGACGAGATGTATGAGCATCTCGTTTACGACGGCACCACGCCCACGTGCGTGGCGACGTTGAGCGACGACGCGAAAGCGCGCACGATCGTGGTCGCCGGGTTTTCGAAGACCTACGCGATGACGGGATGGCGCATAGGCACCACCGTCGCGCCGGTGCCGATCGCCAAGGCGTTGACCGACCTGCAGAGCCAGATGTCTTCGAACGTGACGACGTTTGCCCAATACGGGGCGCTCGCGGCATTGAAGGAGAAGGAAAAGACCGCGGCCGCGCTCAAGGTAATGATGACAGCCTTCGACCGCCGTCGGAAGTTTTTGCACGCGCAGCTCAACAACATCCCCGGCGTGACCTGCCTGCTTGCCCAGGGAGCGTTTTACCTCTTCCCGAATATTTCCAGTTTCGGCATGAGCGACAGCGATTTCTGTGCGCGCCTACTCGATCAGGAAAAGGTGGCCGCGGTGCCGGGCAGCGCCTTCGGAGCGGAAGGCTATTTGCGTTTAAGCTACGCGACGAGTGATGAAATTATTCAAAAGGGCGTCACTCGATTGGCGAAATTCTGCGCATCGCTAAGAAAATAGGCGGAGAGGTGGTCAGGGACCAATGCGGGCTCGTCGTTGACCCGGCGACGACGAAAGGCGGTTAGAGGAAACGGGCGGAGAATGGTGGAGAAAGTTCTGCGCAGTCTGTCCTTTTTCCGCACGGACGTTCGTTGTAGAGAGATCACGCTTCACCTCGTCCTCTCCACCACCGCCCATGAACACCGAGTCTGCGACCGCGAATCCGTATCTGCTTTTTTTCCGCAACACCGGGCCTGAGAATCATCAGCGCCTGTCGGCCGATGAGCGGCAGGCCCTGGTGATCCGATGGAACGCTTGGTTCGAGGAACTGCTCGCCACGGGCAAAGCAGTCGAAGGCCAGCCCTTGGAAATGGAGACGCGAGTCGTGTCAGGCGCCGGCGGCGAACGCGTGACGGACGGTCCGTTTCCCGAGGCGAAAGAGGCGGTCGGTGGCTACGTGCGCCTGATGGTCAGCGGGCTTGAGGAAGCGACGGAAATTGCGCGCCGACATCCCGGGTTGGCCTACGGCATGAAGATCGAGATCCGGCCACTCACGCCGCATTGTCATCTCGGCGTCACGACAAGGGCTGCGCCCGCGGCACAGACGGCAAGTCGCTGACGGCATGCGTGAGTTCGCGACAGCCCCGACCGTCTCGCCATCGGCGGCGCAATTGGCGGAGCACTTTTTTCGGCACGAAACGGGGCGGTTGCACGGGGTTTTAATCCGCCGTTTCGGCGTGGAGAACCTTTCGTTGGTGGAAGACGTGGCCCAAGAGGCGCTGCTCAAGGCGCTGCGCACGTGGTCGATGGGCGGAGTGCCGCCGAATCCGTCAGCATGGGTGACCCGGGTAGCGATGAACCTTGCGCACGATGCATTGCGCCACCGCACGATGTCGGCAGGCAAGGAGACTGATATCGCCCGGCATTTTGAGCAGTTGAGGCCGGCGGAGGATTCGCCCGGGATGGAAGAACGAGCGATCCGCGACGACGCTCTGCGGTTGATGTTCGTCTGCTGTCATCCCGCTCTGGCGTCGGACGCGCAAGTCGTGCTCGCTTTGAAAGTCTTGTGCGGCTTCAGCACAACCGAGATTGCGGAAGCGTTTCTGAGCACCGAAGCCGCGATCGAAAAACAGATCACGCGGACGAAGCGACGAATTCGTGAAGCGGGCATTGGCTTCGATCTTCCGCACGGCGACGGATTGGCTGTACGGCTCGATGGCGTGCTCGGCGTGTTGTATTTACTTTTCAATGAAGGTTACAAGGCGTCGGATGGGCCGCGCCTCTTGCGTGAAGATCTTTGCCTGGAAGCGGTGCGGCTGATGTCACTCTTGGTGCAGCACCCGGCGGGCGATGTCCCGCGCAGCCACGCGTTGCTGGCGTTGATGCTGTTGACGGCGGCCCGCTTTCCCGCCCGCGTGGATGCGCAAGGTGGACTGCTGCGACTCGACGGACAGGATCGCACCAAATGGGATGGCGCCATGATCGACCGCGGGCTGCAGCACCTCGGGCACGCGGCGCAGGGCACGGAGGTGAGCGCATATCATCTGCAGGCGGGCATCGCGGCGATCCACTGCACGGCGCCCGATTACGCGGGAACGGATTGGACACGCATTCTTCAACATTACGATGAACTGCACCGGTTGAAGCCGTCGCCCGTGGTCGAGCTCAATCGCGCCGTGGCTTTGGCGCAGTTACGCGGGCCGCAAGCGGGGTTGGACGCCATCGCGGCGATAACGGCGGCCGGGAAACTCGAACGTCATTACCTCCTGCATGCGGTCCGCGGCGAATTGCACTGGCGGCGACGTGATGATCAGGCGGCGGCGCAATGTTTTCGCCGCGCGCTGCAACTTGCCCGAGTCGGACCTGAGCAGCTTTATCTCACCCGGTTGCTGGAGCGGTCGGCGGATGCCGTGTTCGACGACATCACATTGCTCGAAGGCCGCCCGCCCGAGTGAAAGTGGCGTTCGGTGGGGCAAGGCGCCCGTGGCGCGTGGCTTCAGCAAACGCGGCCGCGTTTGCCGGCGCGCGTGTTCGCAATGGGGTTCGCGCCGATCCAGCGTTCATCGATGGGCTCGCTCGCGCGTTGATAGCGAGTGTCGGATGACAGGCGGACCCGAGCGGTCTGATTGTCGAGACTGCCATGCACCAGGGACATTCCAAACGTGATGAAATCTCCGATTCGCCATTCGGGCGCTGTGAGCCAGCGCCCGCCTAATTTTTCGCGCAAGGACACGGGGTTCTTCGTGAGAAATCCGGGATGGCTCCAACCGCCTTGGTTCTTCACGCGTTCCACTTCGCGGGGGCGGTTTTCGCAGTAGGAGTCGACGTCGATTTCCAGATAGTGCCGCAGGCGCTCGGACTTTTTGTGCGAATCTTCGAGGAGCATCACCCCGCCGACTTCGAGCGGCACGTCGCCATAAGGGATCCAGCAGGTGAGCAGTTGGTGCGTGCCGCGACCCATGTAAACAAGATCGCAGTGAGGCGTCGACCCTTGGCCGCGACTCATGGCGCGAAACCATGTGTAATCGAAATGCCGAACGGGCTCGCCGAAGAGCGCGGTGTAAAAGGCCACGAGCTCCGGGCCGTAAACCACACGCGCGACTTCCGGGTTGCCCACGGCCAAATCGCCGCGGTAGCCGGATGTTTTGTCCGGGTGCCCGATCGCGTCCATCACGGGGAACGCGGGGTCGAGCGAGCCTTCCGCCGCCAGGCGCGCGGTCACGGATGCGCGCGCTGCGAGGATGAGATCACGCGAAAAAAATCCCGGGACGTAAAGGTAACCGTCCACAGCGAGACGTTGACGCAATTCGTCAGGGCGTTCCAAACAGTCCGCGGAAGAACGAATCTCGCCAAACGCCTCGGGCGAGGAGTCGATTTCGTGCCCGCAGGAAAGAAGAGGGAAAGTAACGTTCATCGAAGAAGGTGGCGTGCGCCGATAGAAACGAAGGCGTTACCGTAACACGACGGGCAGCGCGAAGGAATGGTTGTTCTGGTGCCGCGCATGTGTATTTTGGTTTAGCCCTTCACGATGACCACACGGTGGACAACCCGTTCTCTGCCGACCGCCGGCACGCCCACGCGACTGGGATCGTTGACTCTGGCGGGGCAATCGCGACTCAACCGAGGCATCGCACGGGATAGCATGCGCGTCTTGGGCAGCTACGCCTTGGTTTACGTGCTGGCTGGCCGGGCGCAGTTCGGCGATGCCACGGGACTGAAGCGAGAAGTCGTGGCCGGGGACGTATTCTTTCTGTTTCCCGAAGTGGCGCATTTCTACGAACCAGGAGCGTCCGGGCCTTGGGACGATGTCTGGTTGGTGTTCCAAGGGCCCGTGTTTGACCAATGGCGACGCGAGCGACTGCTCGATCCGGCAGATCCGGTGTGGCACGTCGAGCCGGTGGACGTGTGGCGAAAGAAGATCATGCGCGTCCTCACCGGAGGCAGCACGGGCGGGGCGGCCGCGCTCGTGGAGGTGACACGATTGCTGGCGCTGCTCGCCGAAATGAGAGCAGCGGCGCGTGGCGAATTTGAACACGACCAACGGCCCGCCTGGCTGCAGGAAGCGTGTCGCCGGCTGGAAAGCGCGGCCGCCGTGCCGGATTGGGAGCGATTCGCGGGTGCTTTCGGGTTCTCGTATGAGCAATTCCGTCGAAAATTCAGCGAGGGGATGGGGGAGGCGCCTGCGCGCTATCGGCTGGCGCGTCGCATTGATCGGGCTGCGGCACTGTTGCAGGCGGAGGAACGGCCGTTAAAGCAGATCGCGGCGGAGCTCGGTTTTTGCGACGAGTTTCACTTCTCGAAGCTGTTTAAGCGGCGGACAGGGTTGTCGCCCTCCGCGTATCGGCGGCAGTGGCGAGCGAGCGAGCGGGCGGCGCGGAGCTAACGTTCAGGTGCGATGGTCGCTCCGTGGCGGAAGGCGGCCAGGCGCGCAGTGGACCAACGAAGGGGAAAATTTTGAGTTGGATTTTCCCGGCGGACCCTGCACGTTTCCCCGCTTCGTTCGCCAGGGTAGCTCAGTGGTAGAGCAGAGGACTCATAAGCCTTTGGTCGCCGGTTCAATCCCGGCCCCTGGCACCACGTTTCAAATAGCGGCGGTGATGCCGCGGTATGAGAAGGAGACGTGTTGCTTCTGGTTGCGTTGCACCGGCCGAAATGGTGCGGATCGCCGGGCGACGTTAAAGCACTTCGTCGACACGGGCGGACTCGCCTCCGCCGACCAAGGCAAACGCATAACGCGCATCGGACCAAGTGGCGACGGCGTTGCGGGCAAAATGTGCGAGACTCGCGGAAACATCGGCGGGGCCACCATCGAGAGCGCACACGTAAAGATGGTATTCGCCGCCGGCGCGGCTGAAGCACACCTCCCAGACGTCGCGGCCGGCAAAACGAAGGGTGCGGCAATGAGCGGGTTTTACTCGTGCCCAATCAAATGTGGGTGTAGCGGCGAGATGAAAGTTGGGATTGGCGAGATCGGCGCGCAATTCCACCGAGGCGTCCGCAAGGCCGATGTGATGGCCGCGTCGCACGTCTGCCGCGGCCCAACTCGCGAGTTGCGGCAAGAGGAAAGCGTCGGCGGACGGTGCAAAGCGATGCCATGAAAACACGCCGAGGAGCGTGAGGCTGGCAGCGATGGCGAGGATCACGGGCCACCGCCAAGAGGTAACGCGGGGCTCAAGCCGTGCGCCGGACAATATCGAATCGCGCAATCCCGGCGGCGGAGTGAGGGCGCGAACGTGCTCGGCGAACGCGGCATCCCATGCTTGCTCACGGGCTTGCCACGTCCGAAGAACAGGGTCGCGTTCGGCGCACGCCAGTGCTTCGCGGAAGAGGGGATCTGTCGCGTCTTGCCCGCTGGGACGATAGGCGCGCAGACGGAATTGGGCGTCTTGGTTGTTCATGGCGTCTGCTTTTTAGCCGGCAAAACAAAGGGGACGACGGGCGCGGCGGCGCGACGATCCGCAAGCGCGGCCCGCAACTGGCTTTTGCCGCGCGCGAGGCGGGACATGACCGTGCCGATGGGGACGTTGAGCGTCGTCGCGATCTCCTGATAGGATAGTTCTTCGAGGTAAAACAGCGTCAGCGGCGCGCGAAAAACTTCATCGACCCGCGTGAGTGCTTCCCATGCGACGGCGGCATCGACGCGTCGCAATTGGTCGACATCCTGATCACTGAGTTCGGCCTCCGGAGCGTCTTCGAGGGCGGTCTCGCGCGCACCGCGGCGACGGCCGCGGAGAAATTCGCGATAAAGCGTGGTGAAGAGCCACGTTTTAACCTTCGCCACATCGCGGAGACTGTGGCCCTTGCGCGCCCAAATATAGAACGTTTGCTGCGTGAGATCGCACGCGTCCGCGGTGTTGCGGGCGAGGCTGAGCGCGAACCGATAGAGACCGGTGTAGTGCTGGTCGACGAGCGCGGTGAAGACGTCCTCAGACATGGGAAGGGGAGGGAGCGGACGCGTCAGGAGGATTTAGCGGCGGTGGAGGCGGAAGGGCGCGCGAACCACGTGTCGAGGGAGAAGAAGCCCGGGCCAAATGCGAGAACGATCAAGGCCGTGAGCAGAAAGAGAAAGGGCGTCGCTGAGGTACAGGCGTCAGGGTCGTTCCATAGGCGGGTGACAGAGGCGCGTTCGGCAGTGGCATAGGCCACACTCATGACGCCAATCAGCGGCAGGGCGGCGGGGCGCGCGAAAAGGCCCAGAGCGAGCAGGGCGCCGCACAGCAACTCCGTGGCGCCGGCCGCCGCGGCATTCAGCATGGGCCACGGCACACCCAGGCTGCCGAAATACGCGGCGGTGCGGTCGAGATGGTGTAGTTTGCCCCATCCGGTGAAGACGAAGCCGATGCCCCAGTAAAGGCGGAGCGCGAGAAGTAGCGGCGACTGGAGCCACTCCCCGCATGTGCGGAACACGTTCGGTTGACGCATGGTAACGATAGAGAAAGACGCGGGGAATTTATTCCCGCGCGCACAACCAGCCGAGGCGCGTCCAATGCTCAAACCACTCGCGGATCAAGGCGGCTTGTTCTTCGGCGCACGTCCGGGAAGAACGAAAGGCCGCGCCGCAGGCGTCAGCAAGCGGCTGACCTCTTGCCAGCGCGCGCAAGAGGCGGAATTCGGAGGGAGCAAGGCGCCGGAAATATATTTGATTTTGAAACCGGTGCACGGCGAGGAACGTGGTCGCGGCGCGGAGCCGCGGACCGGCGAGGCCCTTGGCGGTGCGGCGGCCGGGACGCACTGTCTGGCTCGCCGCAGTGCGCAAAGCCGAGTCGTGCTGCTTCAAGGCGAGCAAGTAATCGTCGACCGCGAAGGACAGACGGAGCAGGGTGAGACACGGTTGCAGGGCGAGGCGGAGCGTGAGAGGATCCGCAGTGCGCATTCGCCGAACCGAAACGGGCGCGCGCGCGGCGGCATCGAAGGCGACGATCTGCGCCCACTCGAACGCTGCAAGATTGCGCGCTGCGGCCGTATGCGGTGCCGTGTGGCGTGGTTGCGCCGCGATGAAGCGTGGCAGGTGACGGCCGAGATCGCGCAGAGTGAACGAACGAGAGGGATGGGTTGCGATGTAGGCTCGGGCGAGACGCAGAAATCGCGCTTCACCCAAATGCATCCTCAGCCCGGGAAAGTCTTCGCCGAGGGAATCGAGCAGGCGAAACCAATACATGCGGTTGTAGATTTCGATGCGATCGAGCGCCGACAAGCGGCCCGTGTCGCGCGCAAAGGTTTTTACCACGGCGTGCGTGGCGCGTCCATCAACCCAGCGGCGTTGCGCGCGATCCTGCGCCGAGAGCGGGCGACTGACGGCGGCAAACATCACGCGCTGCAACGAATGCAAGTCATGCAGTGACTGAATCCGGCCGGGGGCCGCCGCAGGCAAGGGGCGCACACTTCGAGGCATGATCAGGAGCGCGCGATCGCAGTCGCCGGGGCGGTGACGGACGAGAGAAAGCGATCAGCCTTCAGTGCTTCCGCATGCACTTCTTCGAACGAGGGAATGCGATCATCCCATTCGAGCAACGTGGCCGTAGCGCCGCAGCGCCGGACGGCGCGGTCGTAAAGTTTCCACACGGGATCGATCACCGGATGGTCGTGCGTATCGAGGACGTAGCGCTCGAATTTGGTGTGGCCGGCGATGTGAATCTGCGCGACCCGTTCGGCCGGCACCGCATCGATGTAGGTGCGCGGATCGAAGTCGTGGTTGCGGGAAGAGACGTAAATGTTGTTCACGTCCAGCAGCACGCCGCAATCGGCCTGGTCGACGACTTCGTTGAGAAACTCCCACTCGGTCATTTCCGAGGCCGTGAATTCGGTGTAGCTGCTGACGTTCTCCACGCAGATCGGCACTTCGAGAAAATCCTGCGCCTCGCGAATCTTCGCGGCGGCGTGCTGGGCGGCGATTCGGGTGTAGGGAATCGGGAGCAAATCGTGCGTGTAGGTGCCGTCGATGCTGCCCCAACAAAGGTGGTCGCTTAGCCAAGGCGTTTTTGTCCGGCGGACCAGCGCTTTCAACCGGCGGAGATGGTCGCGGTTCAGACGATCGGCCGAGCCGAAATAGAGCGACACGCCGTGCTGCACGACACGGTATTGCTCCAGAATCTGATCGAGCACTTCCAAGGGCCGACCTCCGTCGACAAGGTAGTTTTCAGAGATGATCTCAAACCAATCGACCGTCGGCTTCTGCCGCAGGATGTGCTGGTAGTGCGGCACGCGCAGTCCGATGCCGATGCCGTAGTCAGTGAAGTTGTTGAAGCGATTCGCAGGCATGGGCGGACAACGCGGCGGGCTGGCACGAGCGGCGCGATCAGTGCGACCGCGCCGCTCGGAGGCGAGAGACGAGGCTCAGCCTTGTTTGGCGGGCGCGTCTTTGCCTTTGCAGGAGTCTTTCGCTTTGCAGGATTCCTTGGCCTTGCAGGACTCTTTCGCTTTGCAGGAGGCCTTGTCTTTACCGTCCTTGGCAGCGTCGGCCTTGGCCGGATCCGCTTTCGCAGAGCAGCCATCCTTGCCGTTGCAGGACATTTTGTCGCTGGCGTGCTCGGCCGTGGCCGGCTGGCCGGGAGCCGCTTCGGCGGAAAAGGCGCGTGGGGTCGAAGCGCCGGCGTAAATGCCCGCAAGGGCGGCGACGGCGAGGAGAGTTTTGGCGTGGTTCGTCATATAGTCGAGAACGGGAACTGAAGAGCGTCGGTCGCCGCCGCCCAGGAGGGCAGCGAGGAAGCGCCGACGGGATAGGAGAACGCATAAATGCTTCTATTCCCACAATTTTTGACCGCCGCGTCGTCGTGGCTGGGGTGGGCTGTCAAAATTTCATTTGGTCAACGCGCCGGGTGCGCGTTTTATTACGCCGCATGGCAGACTCCGAACTTCACTCCCGCATTGCGCAGGGCCGGCGGGCAGTGCTCGCCCAAACCGACCTCTTACACGAAGGGTTTGGGCGGGTGGCCAGCCAGTGGAAAACAGATGGGACGCGCGTGACCGCGGTGGATCTGGCGATCTCCGAAAACATCATGCGCGCGGTGCAGGCGGAGTTTGATGATGATTTTTTCAGCGAGGAGCTGACGCTGGCGAGTGGACCGGTGCCGCTGACCAAACGTTTCGCGTGGGTGCTCGATCCGATCGATGGCACCAATAATTTCGTGACCGGGCTCGCGCATTGCGCCATTTCGCTGGCGCTGCTCGACGCCGGCGAACCGGTTTATGGATTCGTTTATGACTTATCGCGCCGCACGTTGATCGAGGGCGGACCGGGTTTCGGAGTTTCGGATGGCGAGCGGCGGACGGAAGTGGTGCAGACGGTCCCCGACCCGCAGAGCTTGATCGGATTTCACAGCCCATATGACCGGAACTTCGCGCGACATGCAGCGGTGCTGGCGGAGAACTTCAAGATTCGCGCACTCGGCAGCAGCACCTTGCACCTGGCCTACGTGGCGACGGGCGCACTCGCCGGCGTGGTGGACCACAACGTGAAGATATGGGATATCGCGGCAGCGGTGGCGTTGTTGCGAGGCGCGGGTGGAGAAATTGCGTTTCTCAACGGCGAACAACTTCCGCTGCGCCACTTCGATTTGCACATGGGCCGCATCTTCTACGTTGCGGGCAACGCGGCGATGACGACGCGGCTGCGACAACTGATGGCGTGCGGATCGCAGGACGTTGGTCAGACCTGATACGTTTGCAGGGGCACGGGATCGAGCACCCGCGCGTTGGGCATCAGAGTGGCGAGTTGCTCGGCGAACCACGCGCGGGCAGGCGGATCGCCATGAGTGAGGACGACGCTGCGCGCACCCGTCTGGACCGCGAACTCGACGAGCTGCTCGCGATCCGCATGTCCGGAGAGTTCGAAGCGCTCGATGCGGGCCTTCACCTTCGCTTTAACGTGCACCGTCTCGAAAAGAAACGTGTCTCCGGGCTTGGCGAGCTGGAGCTGGCCGCCGGGGGTGTCGGGATCGCAGTAGCCGACGAAGCCAATCGTGTTGCGCGCGTGACCGACCATGCCGGAGGCCAGGGTGTAGCTGGGCGTGCGCTCCACGAGCATGCCCGAGCTGATGATGTAGAGCGCGTTTTGCTGGGGATCTTCGCCGGCGTTCAACTTGCGCGGCGTGGGCTTGATTTTGAGCTCTTTTATGATGCCCCGGTTGAACTGCACGTGCTTGGTCTTGCGGCTGATTTCGTCGAAGTAGTCGGCCAAGTCCATCCCGAGTCCGGACGCGTAAATCGGACATTCGATGAGCCGGCCGAACTTTCGCGCGTCGTAGATGATCGTGAGAATTTCCTGCATGCGGCCGAGCGCGAAGACGGGGATCACGAACGATCCGCCGCGTTGAATGGTGTCGTTGATGCTTTTCACGAGGCGGTCCAGCTCCGCGCTGCGGCTTTTGTCGGCCGGGCGCTCAGTGGTGCCGCGGGTCGTCTCGGTGACGAGGGTGTCAAAATGCCCAGCGGGAAACTCCGCACCTTTCAAGGTGCGTTGGTCATCGAAGAGAACGTCGCCGGTAAAGAAGATGGCGCGATGTTTGTGGCGAAGTTCGACGCCGGCGGCACCGGCGACATGCCCGGCGCGATGAAGAATGATTTCGATTTCATCTTTCGCCGTGTGAAACTTCTTGGCGTGCCCGAACGGCAACCCGACAAAGCGCTTCGCGCACCGGTCGATTTCCTCGTGCGTGAAGAGCGGATAGTCGGGAATGTTTTCATCTTCGCGCTGACGCAGCATCACGCTGGCCGAATTATGCAGCATGCGTTCGATGATGATCCGGCTCGAGGTGGTCATGAGCACCGGCGTATCCGGGTGCTCTCGCATCACGACGGGCAGACTGCCGATGTGATCGAGATGGCAGTGCGTGATGATGATCAAATCCAGAGTGACGCCTCGGAGCGGTGCCAAATCCGGCGAGGCAAGACGCCCGACTTTTTTCGGATTGAGTCCGGAATCGATCAGGATGTTGAGGTCGCCAATTTGGACGAAGAGGGAATTGGCGCCAATGCCGCCGTCACGGTTCAAGTCAGTAAGCTTCATGTGCTGCCGCGAAGAGAGCGGCAAACCGCCACGAGAACCAGTTCGATTTTCAGGCGTCGTGCGGAATCACGAGGTCAAACGGGGGCAGCACCACGTGGACGCGCCGGTTCATTTCATCGACGCCGTGAAAGCTGCCGAAGGCGCGCGCGGCACATCCGGTGACGTGGTAGCTGTTGTAGGAGAATTGCTCGCCCGGGGGCAGGCGCGGCGTTTCGCCGACGATGCGATCTCCCTCAATCACAAGGCGCGTGCCGTCGCTTTGTTCGATAATCCACTTGCGGCCCAGCAGTGTCACGGTGCGGGGTGAGCGATTTTGAATCGTGATGAAGTAGACGAACGCGTGCGGCTTGTCGGCGGGCAGACTCGCGCCGCCGTGATGGTAGCAAAGTTTGTCCAGATGGGCGGTAAGCCCGGGCACGTGTTCAGAGCTGCAAGACACGCTGGATACCAGAACTCAGAAACGCGGGCGAGCAAGTGGCGAGCGGTGATGCGGGATGAAAGACAAAGGACTTGCTGCGCATGGCGGTCGCGCGCAAAACCCAGCACCTATGGCGAAATTCGCTCTCCTTTCCGTTAGCGACAAGAGTGGCCTGGCGGCTTTTGCGACGAAGCTGGTGCGGCAGTATGGCTACACGCTGCTTTCAACCGGCGGGACGGCGCGGCTGCTGGCCGATGCGGGCCTGCCCGTGACCGAGGTGAGTCAGCACACCGGGTTTCCCGAAATCATGGAAGGCCGGGTGAAGACATTGCACCCGAAAATCCACGGCGGCCTCCTCTGCCGGCGCGACAAACCAGCCCATCTCGCGGAAGCGAAGGCGAACGCGATCGACCTGATCGATCTGGTCGTGGTGAATCTTTATCCGTTCGAACAAACAGTCGCGCAACCGCACGTGGAATTTGAGGAAGCGATCGAAAATATCGATATCGGCGGGCCCTCCATGCTGCGCAGCGCCGCGAAGAATCACGCGAGCGTGACGGTGGTGTGCGATCCGGCCGACTACGCGCCCGTGCTCGCCGCCCTGTCCGGCGGCGACAAGGCGCTGGCGGAACTGCGGTCACGGCTGGCCTTGAAAGTTTTTCAACGCACGGCGAGCTACGATGCGGCCATTGCGCGCTACCTGGAAGGGCAGGCGGCCGGACCGGATCTGGAAGCGCTCAGCGGATTCCCCGCCACGCTCGCACCGTCGTGGAAGAAAGCGCAGGCGTTACGCTACGGCGAAAATCCGCATCAGAAGGCGGCGCTTTACGGCACGTTTCACGACCACTACCGGCAGCTCCAAGGCAAGGAGCTGAGTTACAATAATATTCTGGATATTACCGCCGCCACCTACCTGATCGGCGAGTTCGAACGGCCGACCGTGGCGATTTTGAAGCACACCAATCCGTGCGGTGTGGCGAGCGCCGAGACGCTGATGGAAGCGTGGGAAAAGGCCTACGCGACAGATCGCCAGGCGCCGTTTGGCGGGATCATTATCGTGAATCAGACGCTCGACGGCGCGCTGGCGCAGACGATCGCGGAAATTTTTACCGAAGTGATCATCGCCCCGCGTTTCAGTGACGAAGCGCTCGCGATTTTCGGACGAAAGAAGAATTTGCGATTGATGATCGCGCAGGAAGGCATCGGCCCGGATTCGTTGCAGGAAATGCGTTCGGTGATCGGCGGGGTTTTGGTCCAAGACCGCGATCGCACGCTCGGACAGGTGCGCGAGTTTCGGGTTGTGACCAAACGACAGCCCACCGCCGAAGAATGGTCGGCGATGCTCTTCGGCTGGAAGGTCTGCAAGCACGTCAAATCGAACGCCATCGTCTACTGCCGGGGCGAGCAAACGCTCGGCGTCGGCGCCGGGCAGATGGCGCGCGTCGACAGTTCGCGCATCGCCGTATGGAAAGCGGGCGAAGCCGGTCTTGATTTGACGGGCTCGGTCGTGGTGAGTGAGGCGTTGTTTCCCTTTGCCGATGGATTGATCGCCGCGGCCGCTGCGGGCGCCACGGCGGCGATTCAGCCCGGCGGCTCGGTGCGCGACGAAGAGGTGATCAAGGCGGCCGACGAGCGCGGGATGACGATGGTGTTCACCGGCATCCGCCATTTCAAACATTGACGAACCTGCTGGGCCGAGCGCGGTCGGTGCGAATAATACAAAGCTTATGAAACGATTCCTTCCCCTCCTCGCCGCGGCGCTATTCGCCCTTGCCGGCTGCTACACGAACCCAGTCACGGGCCGGCAGTCGCTGGTTTTAGTGCAGCCGAGCCAGGAGCTCGCGCTCGGCGCGCAGTCGTTCCAAGCGATCCGCCAGCAGGAAAAAGTTTCGACGGATGCGAAAATGAACGAGCGCGTGAAACGTGTTGGCGAACGCATCGCCGCGGCGGTCGGCAGCGAGATGCCCAATGCGCAATGGGAGTTTGTCGTTTTCGATTCTCCCGAGGTGAACGCGTTCGCCTTGCCGGGTGGAAAAGTGGGGGTTTACAGCGGGCTGCTCAAACTCGCGACCACCGACGACGAACTCGCCATCGTCATGGGGCATGAGATCGGGCATGTGGTGGCGCGACATGGCGCCGAGCGGATGTCGGAGCAGATGGTCATCGACGGGCTTGGCGCCTTGGGCGACGCCTACGCGCAGAATCATTACAGCCCGCAAACGGTGCAGCTCTTCGAGACCGCTTATGGCGGGGCGACCACCGTCGGGCGGGTGCTGCCGCATTCGCGCGCGAACGAGAGTGAAGCGGATCACATGGGAGTGGTGTTCGCGGCGCAGGCCGGCTACGATCCACGTGCGGCGATCACGTTTTGGAAGAAGATGAGCGAACTCAAGACGACCAAGCCGGGCCTGCTGGACAAATTTCTGTCGACGCATCCAGCCGACGCGCAGCGCATCGCCGATCTCCAGGCGCTGATGCCGCAAGTCGTGCCGATCTACGAAGCGAAGCGCAAAAACACCTGAGCGACGGCGCTTTTCCGGTTGGCGCGGACGGGTTAAGCGGGCACCGTGGGGCATGTTTGACCCCATTGAAAAGCTGAAGGAATTCATCCGCCACCAAAGCATTTCCGCCGATTCGACGGCCAAGGCGGGAATGCAGGGCGCGCAGCAGTTTGTCGCCGATCTGCTGAAATCATTCGGCTTCGCGGTCGAATCCGTGACGACGGCGCTGCACCCAATCATTTTCGCGCAACGAGGCGGCGACCCGTCGTGGCCCCACGTGGTGATTTACGGGCATTACGACGTGCAGCCGGCGGACCCGCTGGCGTTATGGAAAACCCCGGCGTTTGAGCCGACGATCATCGGCAATCGGATCTACGGCCGCGGCGCGGCTGACAACAAAGGACCGTTGATGACGAACATCGCGGCGGTCGCCCAGTTGCTGGAACAGCACCCCAATCTGCCTCTACGGATAACGTTTCTCATCGAAGGCGAAGAGGAGATGGGCAGTCCGAGCTTCCCGAAATTTCTCGAAACGTATGCGGACAAGCTGCGCGAAGCGGACTTTGTTTTTCTGTCGGACACCGCGTTGCCGAACGAGCAGCAGGTCGTGATCACCGCGGGGCTGCGCGGGCTTGCGCTCTTCGATGTGCATCTGACCGGCGCAAAAGGCGACCTGCACTCCGGATTGCACGGCGGCGTCTTGCGCAATCCGATCCAGGCTCTCGCGGAAATTCTCGCGACTTTGCACACGCCGGAAGGCCGCGTGAACGTGCCGGGGTTTTATGATGACGTGCTCGACGTGGAGCCGTGGGAGCGAGACGAGCTGAAAAAACTTGGCGCCGACGAAAAGGCTTACGCGGATTTTCTCGGCATCGACACCTTTTACACCACGCCCGGCTTCTCTCCGTTCGAATCGGTGCGCTTTCAACCAACACTCGAGTTTAACGGCATCGGTGGTGGCTACCAAGGAGAGGGGACGAAAACGGTGATTCCCAGCAAGGCGTTCGCCAAAATCAGCTGCCGGCTCGTCCCGAATCAGGAGCCGGATAAAATCAAGAAGCTCGTGATGGACGCGATTCGCGCCCGCACGCCGAAAGGGATCAAGCTGGAGTTCGTCGACCAGCATAAAGGGGACCCTTACGTAGTCGTGCCGCCTGGACGTTCGAATACGCCGGTCGACCAATCGCCGGTGCTCGCGAAAGCCTTCCGTGCAACCGACGCCGCGGTGACGACAGTGTGGGGGCGCCCGCCGCTTTATTTGCGCGAGGGAGGGAGTGTGCCGATCATCGCAGACATCAAGCACACGACGGGGCTCGATTCGGTGATGTTCGGGCTTTTTCTCCCGGAAGATAATCTCCATGCGCCGAACGAGAGCTTCAATCTCGACGTGATGCGCAAAGGCATTGAGACCACGCGAAGGATTCTAGCGTCGGTAGCCGGTGTGACGGCTTAGTCGCCGACATTGCCAACCGGCCGTGCGACGCGCCCGGCCGGGCGGCAACGCGGCGAAGCTCGCCACGGTTTACACATCGGAGGCGGCGACGGGGCGGTGGGTGGGCACGAAAAAGCCCCGGCGGAAGAGCCGGGGCTTTTTTCAAAACGAATCGTGCACCTTACTTTTGCAGGATGACGAGTTCGACGCGGCGGTCTTTTGCCATCGTGCCTTCGTCGGCATTCTTCGCGGCGTCCTCACTGCCTTTGGACAGGGTTTCCAAGCGTTTTTCATCGACGCCGAGGGTCACGAGGTATTTCCGCGCGGCGGCGGCACGGCGATCGCCGAGCCCAAGATTATATTCGGCCGTGCCGCGCCAATCGCAGTGACCTTCGAGGAGCAGGCGTTGATCGGGATGATCCTTCAAATAGTCGGCGGCGGCTTGAAGCTTGGGGCGCTCGGCAGGGGCGATGGCAGATTTGTCGAGGGAGAAATAAACCGATTCCAGTTTGCCGCGAAGCTGGCCTTTAAGATCGAAGCCAGGTTCACGGGCTTCCAACTGCGAGCCGACGTCGCTGGTGGTGGCGACATCCATGGGATTGATGGAGCCACCGGCCGATTGCCCCAAAACGGTGGAACTCGGATCAGGCCGCTTCGGTTTCTTGGCGCAGCCAGCCAGCCCAACTGCCAGGCCGGCGATCACGAGAATCAGTTTCTTCGAGGCGATATTCATGAAAAAAATTATTCGAGGCAGCTTATTGGTTAAACGTTCCGGACCGGCAAGGATTTATTGGTCGCGCCACTCAGAGGGACTGCCGCGGCTCGATCATGCCGATTTCGAGGGCATAGCGAGTGAGGCTGGCGACGTCGTGCAGGTCGAGTTTGCGCATTAAATTGGTCCGGTGATTGTCCACCGTTTTCGCGCTGATGTTCAGTTTTGCCGCAATTTCCTTCGTGCTGTGACTTTCGGCCACGAGTTTCAGGACCTCCCGCTCGCGATCAGTGAGCGCTGCGGCCGAATTGCGGGTGGGATTGGCGACGGCGGAGCGCAACAAGGCGGCGACCGCCGGCCCGAAATAGGTGCCACCTTGGGAAACGGTTTCCAAACCCTTCTTGAATTCGAACAGCCCAGCGGTTTTCTCGACAAAACCGTGAGCGCCCGCTTCGAGCATATCCCGCACGAGAACGGGATTTTCGTGACCAGAAAAAACCAGCACCCGCATGTCGGGAAGTTTTTTGGCAATCCGGCGGAGCAGGTCGACGCCGTTGAGTCCGGGCAATTTTGCGTCGAGCACGAGCAGGTCGGGCTTGATTTCCTGGATGACACTGAGCGCCTGCTGGCCATCGCCGCTTTCCCCAACCAATTGGTAGTTGGGGTCGGAACGCAGGATCTCCACCAGCATCTCGCGGATGGCGGTCTGGTCTTCGACGATGAAGAGACGATTCATGGATGGGCCGGTCGACGAGAGGAGCAGCAGCTGGTGGGTTGGCCGGGATTCGAACCCGGAACCAACGACTTAAAAGGACGCTGCTCTACCATTGAGCTACCAACCCCCGTTTGCTGCGCTAGAACGTGGCAGGTAGGTTTCCCTCGCGAATTTTGGCAAGAATTTTCGGGTCAAAAAATGCGTTGCCGTTGACCGAAACCCCGCCCGCGCGTAAACCGTCGTCTCCTACCTAAGATCTTGGGAACAATTCAAAAATATGTCCATCAGAGCGAGGCTGAACGTATGTCAACCAAAGCTCAGGAAGTAGCGTTCGATCGATTGCTCGTGGACCGCTTCAAAGGCGGGGATCAATCCGCCTTCGACGAGATGGTCTCCCGTTACTGGGATCGCATCTATTCGATGGTCAACCAGCTGCTGCGTAACTCCCAAGATGCGGAGGAGGTGACGCAGGATGCCTTCATCCGCGCCCATCGCGGGTTGGTTAACTTCCGCGGTGAATCAGCCTTTTCGACGTGGCTGTATCAGATCGCCACGAACCTCGCGCGCAACCGGTATTGGTATTGGTGGCGGCGGAAGCGCGATAAATCCGTTTCCATCGACGCCCCGTTTGGCGCCGATAACGACATGACACTCGCCGACGTGATTCCGGCCGAGGTGGAGACACCGGACGATATTACTGTGACGCAGGAGTTCATCGATCGAATCGGCGTCGGCATGCAGCGGATCAGCGTCAAGCACCGTGAAATTTTGGTTCTGCGGAACGTCAAAAATATGTCCTATGAAGAAATCGCCGCCGTCCTCGGCATTTCCATCGGAACCGTTAAAAGCCGGATCGCGCGCGCCCGGGAGAGCCTGCGGTCCAAATTGGGGGAGGATTTCAAATGAAAGAGTCTAAGTTCATCGAGTTGCTCAATCTCTACGTCGATCACGAGATCAACGCCGCGGAAGCCGCGGAACTGGAGGCCGAAATTCAGCAGAATCCCCAGCGGCGGGAAGTTTACCACCAGTATTGTCGCATCCAAAAGGGCTGCACCGTGCTGGCCGATCAGTTCCGCACGGAAGCGCCGCAGCCGGCAGCGAGTCCCGCGCACGCGCGGCGGCGGTCGCCGGCGTGGGCTTATGCCGGGGGACTGCTCGCGGCTGCAGCGTGCGCCGCCTTCGTCGTCACCACGAAACTGCATCAGGCAACCGCGCCGCAGGCACTCAGTCCCGCGCGGACTTCCGGCAACGCATTGGCAAGCGCGTTACCCGCGGCTCCGGCCGCCTCCGTAGCTGTGATGCAGAAACCAGCTGCGCTGCCCACCGCGCACATGGATTTTCAACCAGTGCTCGTATCGCACACGCTGCATTTGGCCAACCTCGCAGCGGATACGGACAGCACGATGCTCACGGCGCGCGATCAGGCCAAACTTGATTGGTTGCAAAACATCCAACTCTCGCCGCTCAGAGTGCCCGCGGAAAATCTGCGCTTTGACACGCAGACGAGCTCGGGCGCCGACAATCGTGTCTACGCCGGCCGCAAGCCGATCGGCACCGCGGAGATGACCGCGTTTCAGTTCCAGCGCTAGGCCTAAGCCAGCGCTTTTTTGATCAGCGCCTCGGTGCTCGCATCGGCGCCGAGAGCCAGCGTCGCGCGACGTACTGCTTGGTCGGCATCAGCCGCGCGATAGCCAAGAGCGGTAAGAGCAGCCACGGCGTCCCGATGCCGGCTTTCGCCGGGCGTGTCGACGCCCGCTCCGCTTGCCTCGCCCGCCAGGCTGCTTTGTCCGCCCACCTTGGACTTCAATTCCACCACGAGGCGCTCCGCTGTTTTTTTTCCGATGCCCGGGCATTTCGCGAGCGAGCCGATATCGCCGAGGCGGATCGCGCTTTCAAGCAATGGAAGCGACAGCCGACTCATGATCGTCAACGCGAGTTTCGGGCCGACGCCGGTCACGTTTTCGATCATCAACCGGAAAAAATCCCGCTCAGCCGGCGTTGCAAAACCGTAAAGCGTCTGGGCGTCCTCACGATAGATGACCAACGTGTGCAGCTTCACCGTTGCGCCCGTCGCCGGCAGTTTTTCTGCGGTGGTGACGGGAATGTTCACCTCGTAGCCGAAGCCGTTGAGCTCGACGATCGCGTGCAACGGCGTGGCCGAGGAAAGTGTGCCTTGGATGGAAGTGATCACACGCAGAACTCAGGTGAGACCGAGCACGTCTTGCATGTCGTAAACGCCGGGCGGTTGGGTAACGACCCATTGCGCGGCGCGCACGGCTCCCCGCGCGAAAATGCCGCGATCGCTGGCTTTGTGCGTCAGCTCGAGGCGTTCACCGAGCGCAGCAAACATCACCGTGTGATCGCCGACGACGTCGCCGCCCCGCAGTGCATGAATGCCCACTTCCGAAGGCGAACGCTCGCCGGTGATGCCGTGCCGGCCATGACGCAGCGCAGACTCATTGAGTTGACGTTCTTCCAGGATAATTTCGAGCAGACGCGCGGCGGTGCCGCTGGGCGCATCCTTTTTGAAGCGGTGATGCATCTCGAGGACTTCGACGTCGTAATCGCCGCCGAGCACTTGAGTCGCGCGTCGCGTGAGAGCAAACAAGAGATTGACCCCCACGGAAAAATTTCCGGCCCACACGCAGGGGATGGCGGCAGCCAAGGGGCGCAGTCGCGCTTTGTCTTCGGCGGAGTGGCCGGTCGTGCCAATGACGAGGGGCTTCCCGTGTTGGGTGGCAGCGGCAATCAGCGACTCGGTGGCGCGATGCGAGCTGAAATCGACAATGACATCGCAAGCCGCGATGGCGGGCCCCGTGGCATCGCCGACGTCGATGGCCGCGCAGACGTGCAGGCCGGCACCTTCCGCCGCGGCGAGCACCGCCTGACCCATGCGGCCTTTCGCGCCGTTAAGGCAAAGTTTGAGCGCCATGATCAGCGTTGGCCGGCGGCGGCGAGAGCTTGATCGACCGCGGCGCGGGTGGCGTCGCCAATTCCGACCAACGGGGTGCGCACTTCGGCGGAATGGATGATGCCGGCGCGTTGCAAGGCATATTTGATTGGCACCGGATTCGGATCGAGGAAGAGAGCTTTGAAAGCGGGATAGAGTTTCCGATGCACTTTGGCCGCGGTGCGGAAGTCATTGGCGAGGGCGGCCGAGACGAGTTGCTTCACCGGGCGCACAAGCAAATTGGACGCGACGCTGATGACGCCTTCCGCGCCCACCGCCATAAACGGCAGCGTGAGGGAATCATCGCCGCTGAGCACCGTGAGATCGCGACCGAGGGCATGCTTGAGTTGATCGACCCGGTCGACGCTGCCGCCGGCTTCCTTGATGTGGGCCACGTGGGCGTATTTCGCCCGCAGTTGCTCGACAACCGCGACGCTGATTTCGATGCCGCAACGGCCGGGAATCGAATAGAGCACGATCGGGCGATCGGTGGCTTCGGCGATCGCGCTGAAGTGCTCCAGCAGCCCGGCGGCGTTCGGCTTGTTGTAGTAAGGCGCGACGACCAGCATCGCATCCGCGCCGGCGTCGTGAGCCTGGTGGGTGAGCTCGACGGCTTCGCGAGTCGAATTGGAGCCCGTGCCCGCAATCACCGGCACGCGACCGCGCGCGGCCGCGATGGTCGCGCGGACGACCTCCATGTGTTCATCGTGCGAGAGCGTCGGTGACTCGCCGGTGGTGCCGACGGGAACGAGGCCGTCGATTCCGCCTTTGATCTGGAATTCGACGAGCTTGCGCAAGTCGTCGTAGTCGACGGCGTCGTTGCGAAAGGGCGTCACGAGGGCCGTGAGAGTGCCGGTCAGTCGTCTAATCTTCATGCGGAAAGAGGTGGTGGCGGCCAAAGATGCCTTGCGAGAGAAGCAGGCCGATTTACACAGTAGGCAACGCTTTTTTACCCCGCGAATCCATGACACCGCACACCGAGATTTTTAACGAATTGCTCAAGCTGGCGGTCGAAAACGGCGCGAGCGACATCGTGATCAAGGCCAACAAGCCGGCGTATGTGCGCCTGGGCGGGCGGTTGAAGCCGGTGGACATGGATCCGATCACCAACGACATCGCGGGCGCATTTGTTGAGGAACATGTGCCGGAGGTGTTTCGGTCGCGTTGGGACACGGAAGGGCAGGTCGATTTCGCCTATGCGGCGGACGGCGTGGGGCGCTTTCGCGTGAACGGTTTTCATCAACGCGGCCTCGTGAGCATCGTGTTGCGCCATATCAAAAGCCGGGTGCCGGATTTTGAGCAACTGGGGCTGCAGTCCGAGGCGTTGATCCGGATGTCGCAGGCGAAAGATGGAATTTTGCTGGTCTGTGGCGCGACAGGATCGGGCAAAAGTTCAACGATGGCCGCGATGCTCAACTGGATTAACCAAAATCTGGAGAAGCATATCGTCACGATTGAAGATCCCATCGAATACACGTTTCAGGACGAGAAATCGGTGTTTCAGCAGCGGGAAATCGGGCTCGATGTGCCAAGCTTCGAACTGGCGATCAAGGCCGTGCTGCGGCAAAATCCGGACATCATCCTCATCGGCGAAATGCGCGACCGGGAGACGTTCGAAACGGCCATCTCGGCGGCGGAAACCGGGCATCTGGTTTTCTCGACCATGCACGCGGCGACGGTGGCGCAATCAATGACGCGCCTGTTCGAGTTTTTTCCGCCGGAGGAGCAGGTGCAGGCGCGGCGACAAATTTCGGGGTCCTTGCGCGGATTCGTTTGCCAGAAACTGGTCCCGGCCCTCGAAGGCGGCGGACGCGTGCCGACGAACGAGATATTGAATGCCGACGCGGTGGTGAAAAACCTTATTCTTGAAGGCCAATTCGAAAAAATCCAGGGCCTGCTCGAAGGCAGTGCGGACTCGCACAGTTTTTCGTTCAACAAGGATATTTACCGCCTCATCAAGGCCGGCAAAATCAGCAAGGCGGAAGGTTTGCGCTATTCGCCAAACCCGCAGGCCCTCGACATGAATCTGAAGGGGATTTTCATCAAAGCCTGAGTGCGTTGCGCGCGGGGCAAGCCACGCGCGCGAACGTGGACGAGGCAGGACGGCGATTCTGGCGGGCGTGCGGTTTTCGGACTTGGTTTTTACTCGCGCGGGCGTTTCTCTACCCGGTTTTCCTATGGCACTGGCACTTCTTTTTGCAGGGCAGGGCGCTCAAAAGGTCGGCATGGGCCGGTCGCTCTACGAGCAATCTCCGGCTGCGCGCGCGCGTTTCGATGAAGCGGATCAGGTATTGGGTTACAGTCTGACCAAATTGTGCTTCGAAGGGCCGGAGTCCGAGCTCACGCAGACGAAGCACTGTCAGCCCGCGCTCTTCGTGCATGGATTGGCCTTGGTCGATGCATTGCGCGAACAGGGGAAATTGCCCAACGTGCAATTCGCGCTGGGTCTGAGTCTCGGCGAACTGACGGCTTACGCAGCCGCGGGCGTGTTTGATTTCGCCACGGGCCTCAAAATTGTCGCTGAGCGCGGACGCTTGATGCAGCAAGCCTGCGAGCAGACTGCCGGCGCCATGGCGGCAGTCATTGGCGAAGAGCGCGGCCGGGTGGCGGAATTATGCCGTGAGTTCGACGTCGAAGCGGCGAATTTCAACGCGCCGGGACAAATCATCATTTCAGGGGAGAAAGAAAAAATCGCGACCGCGGTCGCGGGTGCCAAAGAGCGCGGCATGAAAAAAGTAATCCCCCTCAACGTCGCCGGCGCTTATCACAGCCGGTTGATGGAGTCGGCGCGCGCGGCGTTTGCGGCCTACCTCGACGGCGTCGCGTTTGCGGCGCCAAAGTTCACAGTTTTCACCAACACCACCGGCCAGGTGATCAGCGAGCCAGCCGCCTTGAAAGCCGCACTGGTCAAGCAGGTCGTCTCGTCGGTTTTGTGGGAAGACTGCATGCGCAGTGCCGCCGCCGCCGGCGCGACCGAGTTTTGGGAACTCGGGCCGGGCGGTGTCCTCGCCGGGCTGGCGCGCCGCACTGACAAAAACTGGGCGATCAAATCATTTACCGAATTCTCCGACCTCGCCGCCTGATGACCGACGTCCCGCATACTCGTAATTTTTGCATTATCGCGCACGTTGATCACGGCAAGACGACGCTGTCTGACCGGCTCCTCGAATATACGAACACCGTCGCGCACCGCGTGATGACGGACCAGCATCTCGACTCGATGGATCTGGAGAAGGAGCGCGGCATCACCATCAAATCGCACCCGGTGACGATGCTGTATCCGGCCAAGGACGGGATCTCGTATCGCCTCAACCTCATGGATACGCCGGGACACGTCGACTTCTCCTATGAGGTGTCGCGGTCGCTCGCGGCGTGTGAAGGCGCCGTGCTGCTCATCGATGCGGCGCAAGGCGTCGAAGCGCAAACGGTCGCAAACGCCCATTTGGCGTTCAGCCAGAATCTCAAGGTCATCCCGGTCATCAACAAGATCGACCTGCCCAGCGCGAATCTCGAGCTTTGCCTGCAACAACTCGAGGACATCCTGGCGATTCCGTCCGACGAGGCGATTCTCGCGAGCGGCAAGGCGGGCATCGGGATCAGTGACATTCTGGAGGCGGTTGTCGCGCGGGTGCCGCCGCCGCGTTGGACCAATTATCCGCAGACACGGGCGCTGGTGTTCGACTCCCTATACGATTCGTATCGCGGCGTCATCGCGTATGCGCGCGTGTTTTCCGGCAGTCTCAAAGCGGGCGACATGGTCGAGTTAATGAGCAACGGCGTCCGCACCGAGGTGAAGGAAGTCGGCGTGTTTACGCCCAAGATGCAGAAGGTGGCCGAACTCGATGCCGGCGCGGTCGGCTATTTCGTCTCGAACATCAAGGATCCGGCGGAAATTAAAACGGGTGACACCGTCACGCTGTCGCAGCGGCGCGCCACCGAGATGTTGCCGGGCTACAAGGAAGTGAGGCCGATGGTGTTTTGCGGCCTCTATCCGGTGGAAAGTTCCGACTACGAAAAACTGAAGGCCGCGGTGGGCCGGTTGCGGCTCAATGATGCCGCGTTTGTCTATCAGCAGGAGAGCTCGATCGCCCTCGGATTCGGCTTTCGCTGCGGCTTCCTCGGACTGCTCCACATGGAAATCATCCAGGAGCGGATTCGGCGCGAGCACGACGTCGACATCATCTCGACTTACCCGAGCGTCGTTTACCACGTGGTGAAGCACGATGGCGTGGTGATCGAGGTCGACAACCCGGTTAACTTACCCGATCCGGGCACCATCATTGAAATTCGTGAGCCGATGATCAAAGCGGCTATCCACATCCCGAACGACGCCATGGGCGACATCCTTTCGCTCGTGATGGAGAAACGCGGCTTGGTCGACCACACGGACACCCTCGATGCCACGCGCGTGATGCTCAGTTGCTCGCTGCCGCTCAACGAAATCCTCGTCGATTTCAACGATCGGCTGAAGAGCGTCACGCACGGTTACGGCTCGATGGATTATGAACTGGGCGAATATCGCGCGGCCGACTTGGTGAAGATGGAAATTTTGGTGAACGCCGACCCCGTCGATGCCTTCGCCACGATCGTCCACCGGGACAAGGCGGAGGGCAAGGGAAGGGCCTTGTGCGAGAAACTCGCCGATATCATTCCGCCGCAGATGTTCAAAGTCGCGATTCAAGCCGCGATCGGTGGAAAGATCATCGCGCGCGACAACGTCCGCGAAATGCGCAAGGACGTGACTTCGAAATGCTACGGCGGTGACATCAGCCGCAAACGCAAACTCCTCGACAAACAGAAGGAGGGTAAGAAGAAAATGAAACAGTTCGGTCGCGTCTCGATCCCATCGGATGCGTTTATCAAGGTGCTGAAAACCAACTAAAGGTCTCCCGTGTTCGGACTCTTCGCCTCCCAGGAAAAAAAGATGCGGGCCAATGCCGGCAACTGGCTGGAGTTGGCCGACAAGGTCTGGCACTACCGGCGTGACCAACTCACGCCGCCCGAGGCGAAAGAACTTCTCGCGCGCACCGAGCACTTACGGCAGGCGGTCAAAGCGAAGGCCGACGCCGCCAAACTGAAGCTCGGTATTGAAGCGTTGGAGCCGGTGCTGCGGCGCGTCGGAGGAAAGATTTATCCGAAATCCTCGTTGGTGGAAAACGTGGAGTTCTTCGTGGTGGCGGCGATCGTCGTGCTCGGATTCCGCGCGTATTTCGTCCAGCCATTCAAGATCCCGACCAACTCGATGTGGCCGACGTATTACGGGATGACGGCGGAGAATTTTCCGCCCGGCAGCGATCTGCCGGGACCGATCGCGCGAGCGTTCCGCTTTGTCGCGTTCGGCGCGCAACGAATCGAAGCGGACGCGCCGGTCGAGGGGCAGGTGACGGCGGATTTTTTTGAGAGCGGCGGCATGGCCCGGGCCATGGCGTATAAAGTCGTGAGTGGCCGCTCCTGGCTCGTGCTGCCGACGCAGTTGAAGGAATACACGTTTTACGTGAACGGCGAACCGACCCACGTGAGAGTGCCGCTGGATTTCCACGACGTGGATTCGGTGGTGCAGGAAACCTATTTCGGCGGGCCGGAGAAATTTGCGTCTTTCGCGGAGCAGCAGGCTCGGTCTGGTCAACCGGAGAAAGGGGTGCTGAAAATCAGCGACCAAGCCGGTTACGCGCGCGTAGTTCGGCTGCCGCTGGGCAAGCATGTCACGGCCGGAGCTCCGGTCATCCGTTTCGATCTCATGACGGGCGATCAGCTTTTCGTGGATCGGTTCAGCTATAATTTCGTGCGCCCCTCGGTCGGTTCGGGGTTTGTTTTCCGCACCGGCCACATTCCGGGAATCGCCAACCAGTTCGGCGACCAGTATTACATCAAACGTCTCGTCGGCGTGCCGGGAGATACCATCGCGATCAGAGATTACCGGCTTTACCGAAACGGCGTGCCGGAGACAGGCGCTGCGGCTTTTGAGAAGAATGCGCAGCGCGTGGAAAAGTATCCCGGTTATCGCGCCGAGGGCAGTCTGGCGAACGGCGGCACGATGACCGTGCCCGCGGACGGGTTTCTGGCGTTGGGCGATAATTCGGCGAACAGCGAGGACGGACGTTTCTGGGGATACGTGCCGGCGAAAGACGCAGTAGGGCGTCCGCTGTTCATCTATTATCCGTTTACGAAGCGCTGGGGACCGGCGAAGTGAACGCCGCCAAGCGCAACCGCGGCGGCATGTGCGATCGGCCTTTCTCGGGAGAGGGCCAAACTCGGTTTCGAGATTCCCAGACTTTCAGCCAAGGATGAGGCGCACCAGTCAAAGACCAACTTAACATAATATTTATTGTGCGTCGCATGTTTCGGTCTCATTCGACGCCCCGATAGCACGTAGAAACGGCACGTTTTACCTACTGGAGTGCAGGCGCCGGAATACCTCACATGCTAACGTATCCTCAAACCCTTCTCGCCAGGGAGCCGCGCTATGTCTGAACTCTCTCAATCTTCGCCTGCCACGCTCTGGAACTGGCTGAATCGCCGCGCAGCCGGTGTGCTGCTTCATCCGACCGCCCTCCCGGGCGACGGCGGCGTGGGAACCCTCGGTCACCATCTGGACGATTTTCTCGCGATTCTGGCCGGGGCCGAGTTCAGCTACTGGCAAGTTTGCCCCCTTGGCCCCACCGGATTCGGCGACTCCCCGTATCAATGTTTTTCGTCGTTCGCGGGAAATCCCTACCTGATCGACCTCGCGCCGTTGGTTGATCTCCGCCTGCTCAGCGCCGACGCCGTGGCGCCTTTGCAACGCTTGAACGCAACGCACGTCGATTTCGGCGCGCTCTACACGGAGAAACGTCCGCTATTGTTTGCCGCTCACGCTGCATGGTCCCGGGATCGGACCCTCGCGCTGCCTTACGGGGCGTTTAACGCGTTTCGAGCGCGTCACGAACACTGGCTCGAAGGTTTTGCGCTGTTTTCAGCGCTCAAGGATCATTTCGGCGGCGCCCCTTGGTGGAATTGGCCCGCGGACGCGCGGTCGTTGGCTGCAGCCAAAAAGTCGAACGTTGCGCGCGTGGTGGCCGAACGCGCGGAAGCTTACGCGTTTATTCAATACCTGTTCTTTGGGCAATGGGCTCGCGTGCGGGCGCGCGCGGCTGCACTGGGCATCACGATCATCGGCGACACGCCGATTTTCGCCGCGCTCGACAGCGCCGATACCTGGAGCCGGCCGGAGCTGTTTCAACTGGACCCGAAGACGCACGCGCCGCTCGCGGTCGCAGGCTGCCCACCCGATTATTTCTCGGCCGATGGCCAACTATGGGGCAATCCTCTCTACGACTGGCCCGTGCATGCCGCCGAGGGCTACGCGTGGTGGCTTGAGCGCCTGCGCGCGAATTTCGACCTCTGCGACGTGGTGCGTATCGACCATTTTCGAGGGCTGGAGGCGTATTGGTCGATTCCCGCCGGGTCGACGACCGCACGGCCAGGACATTGGGTGCCGGGTCCGCGCATGGAATTTTTCCGCGCGATCCAAGCCGGGTTGCCGCACGCCAAACTTATCGCCGAGGATCTCGGCTTGCTCACCCCTGAGGTGCTCGACTTGCGCGCGGCAACGGGGCTGCCCGGCATGGCGGTGCTGCAATTCGCCTTCGGCGGCGGCGCGGACAATTTTTATCTGCCGCACAACGTCGCTCACAACACCGTCGTCTACCCCGGCACGCACGACAACGACACCACGCGCGGCTGGTATGAATCCGCGGCGGAAAAAACGCGCGATCATGTGCGCCGGTATTTTCGTGTGAGCGGCGACGATATAAGCTGGGATTTCGTGCGCGCCGCCTACGCCTCCACCGCGAATCTCGCCATCGTTCCACTACAGGATTTGCTCAGCCTCGGATCGGAAGCGCGTTTCAACCAACCCGGCGAATCGCAAGGCAACTGGCAATGGCGCGTCAGCGCCGATCAGCTCGCTCATCTTGCCGCCGACTCCAGCGGCTACCTGAGCGAACTCGCCGCTCTCTACGGTCGCAACCGCCCGCCTGCGGCGCCGATCACGCCGCACGCGACTTGAGAAACGCCGCTACGCGCTCGACCGCTTCAGGTGCGTCCTCGAGCAGATAGTGGCCGGCGTCGTTGTAGCGCTCCACTTGGGCCGTCGGCAGACGGCGCTGCCACTCGGCGAGAAAATGCGGATCGAAACAAAAATCGCGCATGCCCCAGGCGAGGAGCACTTGCTTGTCCGCCAAGGCCGCGACGCCGGCTTCCGCCCGTTGCAACGCCGCCCAACTGCGATGGCCGGGCTTCATCGGAATATCGCGCACGAAGGCGTTGACGGCGACGCGGCTCGCCCACGAGGAATACGGCAGCAAATACCCGCGCTTCTCCATCGGTGTGAGCGAGCGCCGATGCATGGCCATACTCGTGGCCGGCGCGGCAAAACCGTTGGCGCCGCGGACCAGCAGCGGACCAATCACGGGCAACTTGCAGAGCGCGATGCGGGCGGGAATCCGGTTCAGCGGAAACGCCGCGGTGTTCATCACGACGACCCGGTCGAGTTGCGCTGCATGGTCCGCCGTCCAGCCCATGCCAATCGCCCCGCCCCAATCATGAACCACCAGGTGCACCTTTTTTAAACCCAGGTGGATCACCAAAGCTTCAACGTCGCGCACGCGGCCGGCCAGCGTATAGTCGTAATCTTCCGGTTGGTCGGAGAGCCCCATACCCACGTGGTCCGGCGCCACGCAACGCATCGTCGGAGCGAGTTCTTGAATCAGGCGACGGTAAAAAAACGACCACGTCGGATTGCCATGCAACATGAGCACGGCCTCGTCGCAACGCGGTCCTTCGTCGACATAGCTCATCGTCGCGCCGCCGGGCGTGGAAAAATGCCGCGGCTCGAACGGATACGCCGCGCGCAACCAGTCGGGAACTTCGCGATGCGTCACCATTCGAGTGCCAGCATCAGGCAGTTCAACCCGCTGCCGATTCCGAGCAATCCCACGCGATCGCCTTCGCGCACCGCGCCCGCACCCACGGCGGCCGAAAGTGTGGCGGGCAGCGCGACGGAGCCGGTGTTGCCGAGCGTTTCAAAAGTCGAAAAGTCCTTCGCGAGATCGAGTCCCAGCGCGTCGTAGAGTGCGCGGCGATGCGTGCGCCCGACCTGATGGCAAATGAAGCGATCGAAGTCGCTGCCCTGCTCCGCCGCGAAACGCGTCCACGTGTTCTTCGCGAGCGCTACGCCTGCGACGAGCAATTGTTCCGCATCGGTCTGCATGGCGAGCGCATCGGCCCCATGGCTATCGCCCTGGCAAAGTTCGCTGTGTTCGGTCGCCGCGCCTGCCACGCCGCCCAGCAAACGATGTGCGGGGCCGCGCACGAGATCGCGATGACACACCATCGCCGCCACCGCGCCGGAGCCGATCGTGAGATTGGCGAAGAACGGTTTGATTTCGTTTCGCGAGAGCGGTTGTTCCAGGAGCGTGCGCAGCGTCTGCTCCACGAGGGGGCGCCCATTTTCCCCGGCGACCACCATTGCGCAACGAATCTGCCCCGACTCGATCATCGCCGCGGCGACGCAAAGTGCATTGAGGAATCCGAGGCACGCATTCGACACATCGAAAATTTGCGTCGTCGCGGGCAGCCCGATTTTGCGGTGAGCGAAGGAGGCCGTGGCCGGTTCGAGCATGTCGCGCGACACCGCCGCGTGGATGAAAAGTTCCACGTCGGCCGCGCGCAAATTCGATTCTGCCAGCACCGCGCGTCCCGCTGCCGCACTCGCATCCGACGGCCGCCAGCCTTCCGGCCACAGGCGGCGTTCACGAATGCCGGTCATCAACTCCAGCCGCCCGGCGGGCAATTTCAAACGCTCGTAAAGCGGCCTCAGGCGCTCTTCGATTTCGTTCGAAGTTAAAACCTCGTCGGGCATCGCGACCGCGATGGATTCCAGGCAGACGTGAGTGAAACGCATGACGTCTTTAACGCTCCGGCCGCATCGCGAGCCGGATGATTTCCTGATCGAAATAATTGCTGCCCAGCCCGGCGTCGACGACGAGCGTCGTTCCATTGATGCCACTGCTGCGTTCGCTCAAGAGGAAGACCGCGGCATCGGCTACTTCCTGTGTCGCGAGATTGCGTTTTCGAAACGTGAGTTTTTCCGCGTAGAGATAGCTTTCAATGTAGCCCGGAATGCCCGCGGAGGCGCTCGTTTTCAGCGGCCCGGCGCCGATGACGTTCACGCGAATTTCGCTCGTCGCTGACAAGGACTTGGCGAGGAAACGCGTGGCGGATTCGAGGGCGGCCTTGATGGGCCCCATGTAGCCGTAGTTGTCGGGCGTGACCTGCAACGATGAAATGCCGATGGTCACGATGGAGGCGTGGCGCGCGAGATGGGGTTTGAACGCCCGGGTGATCTCCACGAGGGAGAACGCCGACACCGCCGTGGCTTGGAGAAAGTCGGTCCGTTTGGTCTCGTCGAACGGACGGAATCCCTCGCTGTAATTGGCAAACGCGATCGAGTGCACGAGCCCGTGCAAAGGGGCCAAACCTGCGGCTGCCACTTCGGCGGCGAGACGCGCCGCGGCGCCTTCCTCTTCCACGTCGCAGACGAAGACCGGCTTGTCGGCGAGCAAGGTCTCCAGCGATTTACGACGCGCTTCCGAGCGCACGCTGTAAATGACGCGGGCGCCCTGCTCTTCCAAGGTCTTTGCGATGTGCCAGGCGACGCTTTTGCGGTTGGCCACACCGAGGACGAGAAACGTCTGGCCGGCGAGATGGAGGAAGTCTGGCATCGCGTGGCTCACGCGTTCGGCGCGGGAGCTTGGCCGTCAGGGGTTTTCCACGCGACGGAGAAATCGACATTCAACACCCGCGTGCCATTGGCCTTCTTGATGCTGCCGGTGAGCATGGTGAAGCCGCCGAGGGTGGTTTTTTCCTTCACCGCGAGAAGAATGGTATCGCCCGGATAAATCGGGCTCCGGAACCGCACATCGCTTATTTTCGCAATCAAGGGCACACCCTCTCCCGGTTTTCCGCCCGCGGCTTGCGCTTTCAATGCCATGTAGCACGCCGCGGTCTGGAAGACCGCCTCGCACAGCAACACGCCAGGCGTGATCGGAGCACCAGGATAATGCCCGCGGTAGAAATCCTCGTCGGCCCGCCATGTGCGTTTGGCCGTCAATCCGTCTGCCTCTTGGGTGACAATTTCGTCGACAAACAAAAACGGCGGACGGTGCGGAATGAGGTCGGTGACGGTGGGCATGTTAGGAAGCGGCGGCGGGAGCGTGGGGTTTGGCGGCGTAGAGGACCTTGTCGATTTTGTTGGCGACGATAACGCCATAATTAATCGTGCCGAGCCAGCCCGACATGATGATGCCAACGGAGCCGGCATGATAGAGTCCGGGCAGCATGGCGGGCAATTCCATGGAGACTTTCAGGCCTTCGAATTTGGTGCCAAACGAAGTGCCGCCGGTATGCGTTGTGTAGCGCTCGATCGTCCGCGGCGTGGCGGCCTCCTTCCAATCGATTTTTTCGCCCACCCCGGGGATAAACGTCTCCAACGCGGCCAGTGACTCGTCGATGAGCCGCTGCTTGTTGCGCTCATAGTCCTCCTCGCTCAACCCCGCCCAGTCCGGATAACAGCCATTTAACGACGCGACGACTGTGTAGCGTTCCGAGCCGGGGCGCGTGTCGGGATAATAGACGGAAAACGTGCGACTCGTCGTGCGAAAGTCCGTGAGTTCCGTGCTGCTGAATTCGGCACTCGCCGAGGTGAAGACGAGATCGCCGATGTGCGGAATCGATTCCCCTTTTCGAATGCCGAAATAGACTTGGCAGGAGCTCGAGTTAATCCGCACCGCCTGCGCCTCGGCCACGTAGTCGGAGGGGAAGTTTTCTGCGCCCGCGAGACGAAAGATCGTGTTCTTAATGTTCGCGTTCGAGAGCACCGCCTTCGCGCGGATGATCCGCCCACCTTTGGCGACGATGCCGGCGACGACTTTGTGGCCGTTGCGCTCCTCCACGAGGATGCGTTCAACGAGCACATGCTTGCGGCATTCAACGCCGTTCCTTTTCAGCTCTGCGATCATCTTCGCGATGAGGAGATCTGATCCGCCCCGAAAGGTGTAGACCCCGGAGCCCATGAAATTCGAAAACACGATGCCGAACGTGATCGCTGGGTCCTCGAGCGTAGAGCCGTTGGCGTAAGCGATTGGCTCCATCAGCAAACGGTGCACATCCTTTCGTCCCGGGAAAAAGCGTTCCAGCATCTCGCCCGTCGTTTCGGGATTGTTGTCGTAGAAATTCATCGACCGCAGGTGGTCGTAGAACTTCTCGACCACGGTGCGTTCGAGGCGGAATTGCTCGAGGAGCACGCGGGTGTAGTCCTCACGGGTGAACGTCGTCCAGACGTCCATCTGCGGATTCACAAATCGGATGTCTTTCAGTTGCACGATCGAGTCGGCGATCTCCTTCGTCCAATACTTGCGGCACGATTTGATCATGCCCACCGGGAAGCCATGCAGCGAAATATCGAAAATATGCCCGCCCTTGCGCGTGAACCAAGTGGCCAACCCGCCGTATTGGTAATGGTGCTCCAAGAGGAGCACACGGTGGCCGGCTTTCCCCAGATAATTGGACCCCGTCAATCCGCCCAAGCCACTGCCGATGACGATTACGTCATACTCGTCAGCAACACCTTTGAGCCAGTCATACGCCATGGAAACGGAGCAGTGAAAACCCCTCGCGTCTGAGCGCAAGGGGTTTTGCGTCCATCATTTGGCGCGGGCCGCTAACGGTCTTTATCCGTTCGATTGTCGCGACGTGCGTCCGCCCTCTCCCCTCGATCCGGCGGAGGCGCGCTCCGCGGCGGCGGCGCGGTCACCGGCCGCATCGCCGGCGGCGGCGCCACCGGAGCAGGACGCGGTTGCGGCACAAAAGCCGGGCGCGGCGTCGGCGTTAGCTCCGGGGCAGCGGGCGCGCGGACGGTGGCGCTGGGACCGGGCGCGCTCACCACGGGCCGCGTGGTGTTGAAATGAAGATTGCCGCGGTTGCTATCGGGCCGCGGAGAAACATCGGGCCGCGACGGGCGCACCGGGCCGCCAACGGACGGCGGTCGCGCGATCGTGGGCGCAGGAGGCATTTTCGAATCCGCGTTGCCGCTGCTGTGCGGCTGATCGCCGCCTCGTGACCACCGTCGCACGGAAGATGCGCCGTTTGGATTCGGTTGAGCCGTGGCAGGAGCAAGGCGGGCATTACCCCAACTCGCCGCCGGCCGGGCGGGATGCGCCTCGTGCTCGACCGGGCCAGGCGGCAGCGCCCGCGGTCCGACCACACGATCGCCATAACGAAAACCGGGGCGCGGCCGCACGCGGTTGGCCGGTGGACGCCAACGTTGCGGTGTGCCGTGGGGCGGCCCGACGATCACCGGACCGGCGTGATGCCGCACGTGATAATCGTGTCGGCGCCAGTCCACGCCGCGCCAGAGCACCCGGCGATGCCAGTCCAAATCGAAATCCAGCCACGACCCGACCGAATAACCGATGCCAAACGTTAAAAACGGCCCGGCGTAGCCAAACGGCGGCGGTCCGTAAACGAGATCATAATTGTAACGCGGCACATAAATCACGTCGGGCGTGGCCGGTTCGATGTAGATGATCTGATCACGCACGACCACTTCCTGTTGCGGAGTATCCTTCAACGCACCAGTGGCGCGCGCTTGAGTGCGCATACGCTGCACGGCGTTCATCACGTCGGTGGACTGCGCGGCGAACGCGAGGCCGAGCTCACGCGTCCATTCGAGGTTTTCATCCATCCATTTGACGACCTCGGGATAGTGCACCAGCGCCTTCACGCTTTCATCCCATGGCTGATCTTCGATCGCCGCCGAGCCATCACTGTTCGCCAGAAACCGCGCTGCGAGCGTGACATCGGTCGGCACCGTGGAGGCCGGCAGGATCAATGCGACCAAGACATCGGGATAGAGCGCGATGGGGGCCACGAGCTTGTCCAATTCCTCGGGCGTTCGCGGGGATTCATCGCTGACGTCCTGCGCATTCACAAATCCGAGAGAAAACGCCGCACAAACGGCGAAGAGAAACCGAGTTAGCGCAAAGCGAGAACGGCGGACGCGGGTCGGAGCGAGGGGCATGCTTAGGGGCGACACGACTTTCGGGGGTTTGTGCGCAAAATATGTCATACCCGATGAGACGCGACTCATTCCCGCCGATTACGGTATTCCCCGCCCTTACCCCGCGCGCGGCTGCAGAATGTGGTAATTCGCCATCGAGATCCCACTCAGCATCGCGCCGACGATGCCCAAAAACCCTTGGTCCGTGCCGCAGAGATAAACATTGGCCAACGGCGTGTTCCCGTCGCGTTTTTTATCCGGCGAACCGTAGATGGCTCCGCCGAAGTGCCCGGTGAACGTCGTGATCGTGCGCGGCGTAAACATGTCCGTCGCCACGGTGGCTTTGGCGAGAACGTCATCTTCCACCGCCGGCAGAAATCGGCGGGCGCTTTGCTGCACCTCGGAAAACCAACGCGTTTTCTGCTCTCGATAGACATTCTCCGGCAGCGTGGCCCAGCGGTCGTAGTTGGCCAGGCAGGTGCAGCGCAGCAGGCCTTCGGGCAGATGCTGCCCTGCTTCAAATACGAAATTATTCGGCAGACAAATCACGCCGCTGCGCACGTCGACCGCCTCGTCAGGGCGGACGTAGTTGAATTCCGGCGAGTCGTTGAAAAACACAATCGTGTCCTCGCCCCACCCGAGCGCCGCAGGCTCTTGATTCAGCACGGTAATCGTCTCGACGAACGACAGCCGGCCCACCGCAGGTAGCTGGCGGCCTCTGATTTCGGTCTCCGGTGGCTGAAACAACGCCAGCGTTTCTGGGCCGCCGATCGAGGATAACACATGGTCGGCGGTGACCTCCGCACCGTCATCGAGCACGAGCGTTGTCGCGCGTCCATCTTGGGCGATGATCCGGCTCACGCCGCATTTCATACGCCGTTCGCCGCCCGCCGCCCGAAATTTGTCCAGCAACACGCGCAACACAACGCGCACACCCTCGAGCGGGCGGGCAAACCCTTCGAGAAAGAGCGCCTTGAACATGATCGCGAACTGCCCGAACTCCATGTCGCGCTCCTGTGCGCTGCCATAATACATGAGCGGGCAAAACAACATCTCCTCGAGGAGCGGGTCCGTTACAAAGTCGCGGACGACCGCGCGGGCGCTGCGCGGCTGCGCATTGAGCGACACATCGTCGTAACTGCGAAGATAGGCGACCAGGCGAGCGAAACCATCCCGCTGCGCCGGGAATCGCGCCGCCACCTCGCTTTCGAAGAGCGCAAAGTCATTCGTAAACCGTAGCTTCACCTCGCCGCGCGGCCCAAAAGCGATTCGCGAACCGCGTTGCGGACAAAGGGCCAACTCATCGCGATCAATGCGCAACTGCCGCAGAATTTTCCCCAGCGGCGTTCCCTTCACACCGGGCGGCACGTAGTTCGTCATCGCGTGCAGGCCGACATCGAATTTTCGCCCCGCGATACTGTAGAAACTGTTCAGCCCGCCGACGGCGTTGTGCCGCTCGAAGATACAGACGCGCCGGCCAAAATGCGCGAGTCGGATGCCCGCCGCCAAGCCCGACATGCCGGCTCCGATGATCGCCACGTCGTAATGGGAGCTCGTGTTCATGCGGCGATGGCGGCCAATAAAAAAGGCCGGGCGCAGCCCGGCCTCGGTGCGCGGATTTCGGTGCGGTTCAGCCCTGCTTCTGGGCGTTGAACTTCGGCGTAAGATACGCCGCGGAACTGTCGAGTGAGGCCAGTTGCTGGTAATCCGCCTCCGGCACCTCGATGCCGTGGCGTTTGCGCAGCTCCATCACGATGTCGAGAAAGTCCATGCTATCGAGCTGGAGTTGGTCGCGCAGGCGCACGTCCGGTTTCACATTCGAAAGGTCTTCATCGGGCGCGATGTCCGCGATGATATCGAGCACGACCTGCTTGCATTCGTCGGTGGTCATAGGAATTAGGCGAAGAATCAGTCAGGGGACAAAACGTTTCACAATCAACGTGGAATTGATGCCGAGCATCCCGAATGAATTGTTCAGGATCACGTCGACCTGCCCCACCCGCTGCGGTTCGTTCAACACCAGGTTGGGCAACGCACATTGCGGGTCGAGGGCATCGACGTTGATCGTGGGATGCACCACCAAGTCATCGAACGACGGCAGATTGCCCGCGAGTTCCAGTGCGCCCGCCGCCCCCATGCAGTGGCCGATAAAACTCTTGGTGTTGTTGATGTAAGTATCAGGACAACCTTCGCCAAACACGGCGCGAATCGCCTCGCACTCCTGAATGTCGCCCAGCGGCGTCGCCGTGGCGTGCGTGTTGACGATATGGACATCGCGTGGCCGGAGGCCGGCATGGGCGATCGACTTGCGCACGCATTCAGCCTGCCGCACCGGATTGGGCAGCACGTAATCGCTGGCGTCTGAGTTCACCGCATAGCCCGCAATCTCCGCGTAAATCTTCGCTCCCCGGGCCAAGGCGTCGTCAAGCCGCTCCAGCGTATAAAGCCCCCCGCCTTCGGATACGACGATGCCGTTGCGCGCCAGATCAAACGGCCGTGAAGCCTTCGCGGGATCGTCGTTGGTGGCGAGCGCGCCCTGCGACTTGAAGCCGGCGAAAATCCCAAACGTGTGAATGCTTTCGCTCACGCCACCGCAAATCGCGAAATCCACCTCACCGAGGCGCAACATTTGCGTGGCGTGGATCAGGCCCATGTTCCCCGCCGCGCAGGCCGCGCCGATCGTGTAAGCCGGACCCGTCACGCCAAGATTGAGCGACGTCTCTCCCGCCGGGTTGTTGGCGACGGTGCGCGGGTTGTGATAATGGGACCAGAACTTGGTGTCGTAGTTGAACTTCGAGATGTTAAAAATCTCATTCTCCGTCTCGACGTTGCCGTGTTCGGTGCAGCCGATGTAAATGCCCACGCGATCCTTCGGAAGCCCCGCGAAGTTGACCTGACTGTCGGCCAGCGCCTCGCGCGCGCAGTAAATCGAAATCGAGCCCGCGCGCGTGCCTACGCGAACTTCCTTTTTCGTCTGATACTTCAGCGGGTCGTAATGGCAGACGCCGGCCAGAAGTGAGCCCATGTAACGCACATCGAGACGTTCGATGCCGGAAACGCCCGTCAGCAAATTACGACGAAACTCGGCCAAGGTGTTGCCGTTGGGAGCCGTGAGACCGACCCCGGTGATGACGATGCGCGGGAGCTGCATGAAAAGAGAGGCCGAAATCGCTAGCCAACCCCGCCGTGAAAGCAATACAAGCCTCGCCGTCTTTTGCCTAAGCTTATGAACGTTCTGGTCATCGGAGGTGCCGGTTACATTGGAAGTCATTGCGTGCGACAGCTTGTCGCCGCCGGACACCGCCCCGTCGTGCTCGATAATCTCGTCTACGGTCATCGCGCCGCCGTGCCTGCCGGTGTGCCGCTTCACCAAGTCGACCTTGGCGACGAGTCCGCGGTCGGCCGCATCCTGGTCGACGAAAAGATCGAGCTGGTGATGCACTTCGCCGCTTATTGCTACGTCGGCGAATCTGTCACGGATCCGCTGAAATATTATTTCAACAACGTGGTGGCGCCCGTCCATCTGCTGAATGCGATGCTCACCGCGGGCGTGAAGAAATTCGTTTTCTCCTCCACGTGCGCCACCTACGGCGTGCCTGCGTCCCTGCCGATCGTCGAGACGCTGCTCCAAGCCCCGATCAATCCCTACGGGCAGACGAAGCTCGACGTCGAAAACCTCCTCAAGAGCCTCGCCCAAGCGCACGGATTGAGTTTCGCCGCCTTCCGCTACTTCAACGCCGCCGGTGCCTCGGAAGATGCATCCATCGGTGAAGACCATGACCCGGAAACCCACCTCATCCCTGTCGCCATCGACGTTGCGACGGGCAAGCGCCCTCACCTGCAGCTTTTCGGAACCGATTATCCCACCCCGGACGGCACCTGCCTGCGAGACTACGTGCATGTCGACGATCTGAGTCGCGCGCACATCGCTGCATTCGATCGGCTGGCCACGCCCGGCACGCAGCTTTTCTACAATCTCGGCACCGGCCGCCCGTCATCGAACCGCGAAGTCATACGCGCGGTGGAAAAAGCCACGGGCCGCACGATCACGGTGATCGAGAGCCCGCGTCGCGCGGGCGATCCGCCGGCGTTGTTCGCCGATTCCAGCAAAGCCCAACGCGAACTCGGTTGGACGATCAAGTTTCCCGATATCGACTCCATCGTCGCCACTGCGTGGAAATGGCACCGCGCGCATCCGCAAGGCTACGCTGATCGCGCGCCGCGCCAGTAAGAACGTCGCTATTGCCCGGCTCCGCCGCGCAGTCGCCTCCACGTGGCCCTGGAAACGCCGAGTTTTCCCGCCGCCGCCTCCTCGTCGCCGTCCTCAGCCTTGAGCGCGTGCTCCACGAGGCGCTTTTCCACGGCCGCCCAGACGCCTGATTCGTCGTTCGCCAGCTCCGTATAAAGCGCGGCGATCGCCCTTGAGATGCTCGACTCTGCATCCGCCGCAGGCTCGGTGGACACGGGTGCTGGCTGGGACGTTGGCTCGGCGCGGTCGCGAACTTCCGCGGGCAGATCCTTCAGCAAAATGGAGTCCCCTTGGGCGATGACGGCGCTGCGGTAGATGACGTTTTCCAACTCTCGCACATTCCCCGGCCAAGGATAGCGCGTGAGCACCGCCAAGGCTTCGGGAGAAACTTTGCCGACCCGTGTCTTCCTGCTTTTGACGAGATTCTGGAGGCAGAAATCGACGATTTGCGGAATGTCTTCCGCTCGATCGCGCAACGCCGGCATGCGGATACGCACGACATTAAGCCGGTAGTACAAATCTTCGCGAAACGTCTTCGCTTTAACCATCGCCTCGAGATCCTTGTTCGTCGCGGCCAAAATCCGGACGTCCACCCGGATGGTCTCGCTTCCGCCGACGCGCTGAATGTCGCCCTGCTGCAGCACGCGCAGGATTTTCGTCTGCGTGGCGAGCGCCATGTCGCCGATCTCATCGAGGAAAATCGTGCCGCCGTCGCATAACTCAAATTTTCCGATGCGTTGCCCGGTTGCGCCGGTGAACGCACCTTTTTCGTGTCCGAACAGCTCGCTTTCGATCAGGTTGTCAGGAATCGCCGCGCAGTTGACCGCGATGAACGGTTTGCTGGCGCGGTGGCTGTGCTTCCAGATCGAGCGGGCGACGAGCTCTTTGCCCGTGCCGCTCTCTCCCGTGATCATCACCGTGACATCGCTCGCCGTCACCTGCCCGATCGTTTTGAAGACCTCCTGCATCGCCGCCGAATTCCCCACGATGCCTTCCTTGAAATCGTCGCTCGAAACGGTCGGCTTGTAATCTCCCACGGCGCGCAAATCGGCATGGGTCTTCAATGCGTTCTCGACCAACGCCAACACCTTGTCGGGCGCAAACGGCTTCATGACGTAATCGAACGCCCCGTATTTCATCGCCTCGATCGCCGTCTGTGCCGTGCCGAATGCCGTCATGAGCACGACGAGCTGCTTCGGGTTGACGGAACGGAGGTGCTGCAAGGTTTCGATGCCGCTCATGCCGCCCATGCGCACGTCGAGAAAAATAAGATCCGGCGGCGGACCCTTCTTTAGGACGGCCACGCCTTGTTCACCGCTGCCCGCTTCGGTCACCAGAAAGTGCCGCGAGGCCAGCACCCGCGTGAGCGAGTAGCGGATCTCCGCGTCGTCGTCGATGATGAGAATGGTGGGCGGCTTGAGCTCGGGCATGCGCAAATGACCGCAGTGTTCGTGCCAGTTGGCGCTGGCGAATTGCAGCCGGCAGCATTTGTTGCGGGCATGCTACGGTGGTCAATGAACTTGTTCCGCGTGCGCGGGATCCAGGTCGCGGTGCACGCCAGCTTTTTTCTTCTCCTTGGCTATATCGCCTGGGAAGGCGAAAAAGCCGCGGGCCTGCCGGGCGCCCTCTGGAGCGCCACCGCCGTTTGCGCATTCTTTGCCTGCGTGGTTTTGCACGAACTCGGGCACAGTTTCACGGCGATGCATTTTGGGATTCGGGTGCCGCGCATCCTCTTGATGCCAATCGGGGGCATGGCGCAATTTGATCGGATTCCGCGCGAGCCCCGTCAGGAGCTCCTCATCACGGTCGCCGGCCCCTTGGTGAATTTCGCGCTGGCTGGGTTGCTCTGGTTGGCGGTCTCGTTTCCCGCCGGCTGGATGCAGGTGGAAATCCCGCGGTCCGTAGGTGATCTCGGGCGTCAGCTCTTCGTCGCCAATCTCGTCATGGGCATCTTCAATTTTCTGCCCGCGTTTCCGATGGATGGCGGTCGCATCTTGCGCGCGTTGCTCGCCTTCCGACTGCCCTATTTACGGGCAACTTGGTGGGCGGCCACGGCGGGCAAAGTTGTCGCAGGATCGTGCATCGTGCTGGTGCTTCTGTGGCCCGCGGACGCGGCATGGGAACAGCGGGGACTGCGCGCCGCCCTTTTTCTTTTCATCTTCATCGCCGGCGAAACCGAATATCGGATGCTCATGCGCCACGAACGGGAAGAGGAACACTGGCGGCGCACCTTGGCGCGTCTCGCCGCGACCCGCACCGATCCGCCCGTGCTCTCGCCGTAGCCGTCCTGTCCACCGGCTCTGAAGCGAGGCGCATCGTTTCAAGCGTTCGCCCGCCGCGCTACTCACACGCGGCACGCGTCACTCGGGGTGCGGATGATCGTTTTATCCGACCAAACCGGCGCGATATGCGCTTCTCGCCGACTGCGCCGGGCTTGTCCCCTACCTTCCCTTCGGAACGCCTCCCGCTGGGCGACGCCACGTAGTTATGAGACGCTCTGTGCGCCCTGCCGCCTCTCAACGACTGCCATCCGTTCTCATGTCCACTGAAGTCCTTCCTCTTGCTCATCTCGCGGTGAAACGCGTCGCCGCGCTCGACGATTTTTCATCGGTCGCGTCCATGTGGCAGACGTTTTGGCGGAAGTGCGGACGGGCGGCCCGGCACCCGACTCCCGCTGAAACCGTGACGTGCTACGGGCGCCTCGCGAATGCCACGCCGCACTTCCTGACGTTGATTTCAGACGAACGATTGATCGGCGTAGTGCCGCTTGTCGCCGCCCGCGTGGACGCGGCGCGTGTGCTCCAGCTCTTGGCCCGAGGGAGCGACGAAACCTTCGACGCCTTGGTCGAACCCGGTTTCGAGCCTGCCGCCGGCACCGCAGTGTTCGAATTTCTCGCCCAACGCGCGGCGGAGTGGGACTGCTGCGAGTTCAGCGGACTCAGGGCTGGCTCGATTCTGTTGAACCCCGAGGTCCCGTTGACGTGGAGCGACCGCATGGAGCCGCACGACCCTTCGCCCGTGGAAGCTCCTCGCTACCGGCGGATATTGCGGCACGCCGCCGCCGCGTGAAGTTGGCCGGCTGCGTGGCCGGACGTGCTCCCGCTCCCGGGCGCGCCCTCGCGCGTGCCGCAGGTGCAGGCGCAGGCGCCAGCCCGGGCGGTCACTTGACCCCTGCCGGTGCGCGGTATTCCATGGCGGAGCATGTCAACTGCCGCCGTCTCAACGCCCGTGCTCTGCTGTGTGCTCGCGTTCAACTCCAACAACGAGATCGCAGTGCGGCGGCTCGGCGCGAAAGCCGGCCTGCCCTTCACCGGCGTCGATCTGGCGATGGCGACAGCGCGGCTTGAGAACGCGTTTGCGGAACACACTCCGCCGCGCGAATTTTACACCGCGGACGGCGGCGGTCGGCGCCACCGCGTGTTTTTCGCCCAAGTCGCCGGCCCTTCCGCGGACGCCGAAATACGTTTCAGTTCATTCGACGCCCTGCTCGCGGAGCCCAGCGCACTCGCGCCATCGCTGGCCGCCGTGCTGGGCGGGCTCGAGCCGCATTTGATCGATGTGCCCTATCTGCACCTCGGCGAAAACGAATTCATCTACAAGTTTCGCCCGGAAAAGGAGCGCAACCCTGCGATTTACGCGCGCGATCCCGAGGCGAGCGCGCTTTATCAATCGAAGCTCTGCGCCGCGATCAAGACGCTCGCCCGCCGCCATGAGCGGACCGCCACGCCCGCGGTGGCGCTCGACTTCGGTCCCGTGAGTTACGTGGTGCCAAGTCATTTCGGATTTTGCCTCGGCGTGAAAAACGCCATCGAACGCGCTTACGAGACCTTGGCCGAAAACCCTGAGCGCCGTGTGTTCATGCTGTCGGAGTTGATCCACAATCCGTTCGTTAACGAGGATCTGTTGCGGCGTGGGCTGCGTTACCTGCAGACCGACAAGGGCACGCCCTATACCACGAGCGGCCGCAAAGCCACGGATGCGCCGGGCGAACCGCTGCTGTGGGATTCTCTCACGCCCCACGATATCGTTATCATCCCGGCGTTTGGTGCCACGGACGAGGACAAGAAACGGCTCGTGCGCAAGGGCATTGCGGTCTGTCACTACGACGCCACCTGCATGCTCGTGGAAAAAGTCTGGAAAGCCGCCCGCGCGTTCGGACGGGAAGGTTTCACGGTGATCATCCACGGCAAGCACGAGCACGAGGAAACGAAAGCCACGTTTTCCAACACCCGCCGCTACGCGCCCGCCGTGATCATCCGCAACCTCGAGGAAGCGCACCTCCTTGGAGAAATCATTGCGCACGGTGGCGAAGAAGGCCAACGCCGCTTCGAAACAACGTTTGCCGGACGATTCACGCCGGGCTTCTCCGTGGAGCGCGACCTGGCCCGCATCGCGGTCGTCAACCAGACCACGCTGCTGATGAACGAGACCATCGGCATCATTGAGCACTTGCGCGAGGTTTACCGGCAGCGCTTCGGGGATGCCTCCCTCGTTGGAGGGAGCAGTCGCGGCGATACGCTTTGCTACGCCACGCAGGTCAACCAGGACGCGCTCAGCCTCGCCCTGCAGGAGCCGCTCGATGCCGCGTTTGTGATCGGCGGACGCAACTCCTCCAATACCTACCAACTCTATCGCCTGTGCGCGGCGCAACTCGGCGCCAAGGCGTATTTCATTCAGTCGGAGGCGAGCATCCTCTCGCGTGAGGAAGTCGAACATTACGTCTTTCCCGCGAAGGGCGAACACGTGGGCGGCCACTTGGAGCGCCGTGCGCTCTGGCCTGACGATCACCAGCCGAAACGCATTCTCGTGACCGGTGGCGCGTCGTGCCCCGACGGCATCATTCAGCAGGTTATCACCCGCATCAACGGCCTGTTTCCCGCCGCCGCGCTGCGGTCCATTGACGACGTGTTGGCCGATCTAAGCCAAGTCGACGTCAACGCCTGACGCGCGCCCGCGCAGCGACGCGCCGGCTTAGAATCGGAACGTCATGCCCGCGCGCACGCCTTGCAGGCTGCTCAGGTCCACGCGCGTGGAATACGTGCCGTCGGCCGAAGTGATCGTTTGCGTGTAGGCGCCCGCGTGCTGGTAAACGCCGCCGATGTAAAGTCCGGCGCGTTCCGTGAAGGTGTATTCCAAGTTACCGTCGACGTAGTAACCGGGCAGAATTTCGCTCACGCCGTCGCTAATGCTCGCCACGATTTCGGACGACGTTTCCGGCTGGAAGATCTGGTCGACCGTGTAAGTCGAGCCCGCGTAAACGAGCACCGCACCCACACTGACGGTCGCCTTCAAGTTCGCCGTGATCGGAAAGGCCACCGACGGACCGGCGCGAAACGAGTAGAACGCACCGTGCAACTTCCACGTGTTCGCGACCGCCGTATTGGAAAAGGTCGGCCCTGTGGTCGTGCGGGCCAGCGGTTGGCTGGAGATCAGCGCGGTATCGAACGAGTTGCCGTTGGCATCGGTGTATGCACCCGGCGCGTTGTACGGCGCATTGGGCGCGGAAACACCGTTGGCGAAGTAGTAGAGGTCCGTCGTCTTCGTGATCCGGGCATCCATCTGCGAGCGAAAATTTGCCCGCACATCATTCACGCTCATGCCGCCAATCAGCGTCCACGGCAGCTTGCCGAAGAGTTTGCCCATGTCGCGGGAGACTTGCACTTCCACGCCGAGACTCGACTTGGGATTCTGATTAATGGCGCCGGTATTGAGCACTTCGGCCGAGTAAGTGTTCATGGCCAGAAAGCCATCGCCCAACGCCTGCCGGTTGTCGGCAAAGCTCCAGTTGTTCGTGTAACCATCGGGAGCCACCGGATTGCCGTTCAGATCGGTCCGATGATCAGGCGCTACCGTGCCATCATGGTAATAACGCACCGCCGTCGAATCGCCCAATGCGCCAATTTGATTGTAGGAATTCACGGTCCCGCTGCCGGAGAACGAAGACTTCACGCCGCTCAGCATCCGCGCACCGAGCGTAAAGGTGAACGTCGGCTGGTAGATGAATTCATCGAGGCCGAAATCGAGGTTGATGTCCTCCTGCGGCGGCTGCTGATCTTGGGCAAAAGCCGAGAGGGCGCAGAGAGCAAAGAGAGGCACAAGGCGGTTGAGTTTCATGCAGCGAGGCGGATGGGACGCGTGGAAAAGGAGAAAGTTGCCAAAAACACCCACGCACAAGCAAGTTTTCCCGACGGCCGAAGATTGCCTTTGCGCCGGCCCTTGGCGATGAACCCCGCTCCGGGCGGACTTCGCCCGTTTTTGATGCCTCCTTCGCTGTCCCTCCAAGAACGCTACTCGCCCCACGGCCGCTGCTTCGGCTGCGGCCCCGCCAATGATCGCGGTCTGCGCCTCCGCAGCTTCGTCCAGTCTGACGGCACGGTGATGGCCGACTGGCAGCCCGAACCGCACCATGAGGCGTTTCCCGGCATCCTCAACGGCGGCATCATCGGCGCCCTGCTCGACTGCCACTCCAACTGGACCGCGGCGTGGCACCTCATGCAGCAGCGCAAACTCGACGCCCCGCCCTGCACCGTCACCGCCAGCTACGCCGTCAAACTTCTCCGCCCGACTCCCACCGGCGCGCCGGTGCATCTCGTCGCTCGCGTCGCGGAAGCACAGGAAGACCGCGCGCGCATCGAAGCTTCCCTCACCTCTGCCGGCGTCATCTGCGCCACGTGTGCCGGCACCTTCGTCGCCGTGAAGCCGGGACATCCCGCCTTCCACCGCTGGTAACGACGATGGATAAAACCACTCTTATTCAACGCATCGTCGGCCGCCTGCGCGAAGACTTCGACTTACAAGTGCGCGCCGCCGCTCTCGCCCGCGACGAGGCCACCAACGAAGAGAGTCGTGCGGAAAACAAATACGACACGCGTGGTCAGGAGGCGGCTTACCTGGCGGAAGGTCAGGCGCGACTCGCCGCCGAGATCGAGCAAAGCATCAACCTCTATCACGCGTTACCCGCCGATCCTTTTCCGCCAGACGCCCCGGCAGCGTTGGGCGCGTTGATTGAGACGGTTTCCGCCCGGGGCGTTCGCTCGTGGTTTTTTCTCGGCCCGCGGTCGGGCGGTCTCGAACTTGAGATCGAGGGGCAACACGTCCTCGTCGTCACCCCGGCCTCCCCGCTCGGCCGGCAACTCCTCGGCCGGCGGGTCGGCGATCAACTCACACTCCCTGGCAAGCCCTCGGCACCGGCGACCGTCGTTGCCGTGCAGTGATCAACGCCCGTCTTCGAGGCTGAAGACGATGGGCACCGCCAGGCGAAACGCGACGGGGCGCCCGTGCACCCGCCCCGGTTCGAATTGCCATTTTGCCACGGCCTTCAACGCCGCCGCCTCGAACAGCGTTGCCGTCGAACGCACCACCCGTGCCGAATGCACATGACCGGATTGGTCCACCGTGAACTCCACGAGCACTTCGCCGGACAGCCCGTCCTTGCGCGCCTCAAACGGATAAACCGGCCCCACCTGCGAACGCGTCCGCGGCGCATGATCGAGCGCCACGGGCATCACCGGTCCGCCCACGTCTGAAAATCCCGAGCTTTCTCCGTGCCCCGGACCAAACGTCCCAGCCGGAATGCGAATGAGTTTGGCCTGCGACGCGGGCGGAGAAGGGATCGTTGGAATCACTATATCATTGGGTTTCGGCGGACGCAGCGCCTCTTCGGTGTGCGGCAGCGCCACGTCCGGCTTCCCTCCGCCGCCCGAATTCTCCGCGTCCACTGGAATCGGCTCATCAAAAATCGGCGCCGGTTTCAACTCCATCACCGGCGGATCGACGGGCCTTTCCGATGGCGGACGGGATGGGGAGCGAAACCCAAACAGCAGCGCCAAGTGCAGCGCCGCAGCAATACCAATGGGCCAGGCGAAGTGTCGTTTCATAGTGTGGCTGGGGTTACCAATACCACGCGCGGCACCACGCGTTCTTACGGATTTTCGGTGAAAACTATACGTTTTTTTGGAGTGTCACCACAGCGCAAAACGGCGCCAAGCTTGGACTCCCTCCTCTAGCGCGCCCCGGCGCACACCGCACGCACATGGTCGCGCAACCAGCGATGTCCGTGATCGGCATCAAGCCGCGGATGCCAGAGCATGGAAACGGTGAATTCGGGTGTCGAAACAGGCAGGAGGAAACTGTGCAGGCCCTCTCGAAGATTGCCCGTGTGGCGTTCGGGAACGGTGGCGATCAAGTCCGACGTCCGCGCGAGGGCGACGGCGGTCGCGAAGCCGGCTACAAGAGACACCACGATCTTTCGTTTCAGCTCGAGATGCGCCAACGCGAGATCGATCGCGTCGCGGTTAATGTCGCGCGATACCCCGATGTGGCGGCCTGCGGCGTAACGCACCGGCGTGATCTTGCCTTTGCTCAACGCGTGGCCTTTCGCCACCACGCCGAGGTACCGATCGCGGAAAAGCGTCTGCGTTCGCAATTCCGGGCTCGTCGTCGATTCCAACACGCCGGTCTCCAGATCGACGGCTCCTTCGCGCAATGGCGTGCTGTCTTTGTCTGGCTTCGGCACGAAGCGCAGTTGCACACCCGGGGCCTCGCCGCTCACCCGGGCGATCAGCGCCGGGCCGAAGTTTTCCACGAAACCCTCACTCGTGCGCAACGTGAAGGTGCGCACGAGCTGCGGCACGTCCAGCTTTCCAATCGGCCGCAAGGCCGCTTCGCTTTCCTGCACCAGTTGCCCCACGCGGGTGCGCAGTTCGACCGCGCGAGGTGTTCTACGCTTTTGTCGGAACGGGGCAGGTGGGCGATATGCCACGCAGCACCGCGACAGCCTACGCCCGCTTGCTCGACCTCGCGCATCGAGCATCCGACGGCGAAACCCTCCAAGCTCTCACGCAGGTGGGGCCGCCGCCGTTCAAGAACATGAAACAGGTCGCCTCGTTCTTTGAGCGGATGGGAAAATACCAACCGGCCGCCGACGCCGTGGCCTTGAACTCTCTGAAACAAAGCCTGCTTTCTCCGCCTCCTGACTACTCCCTGCGTGATGACGTCAACCGCGCCAGAGGTTTTATGGCGGTGCCGCCTTGGTCTCTCTACAATGACCTTCTGAATACCAAGCTCACCGCGCTAGGTCCTGATTTTGACCTCCCGGTGTTCGTCATTCAAGGAGCCGATGACATGGTCACCCCGGTCGGGCTCACCCGGGAGTTCTTCGAGTCCATTCACGCGCCACGCAAAGAGATGGTCACCATTCCCAACGCCGGACACTTCGCCGTCTGGAGTCACGCGGATTTGTTTTTGAATGAACTGGTGAAGCACGTTCGACCACTCGCCGGGTAATCACGGCCCACTCGCATCCACGTCAGCGCACCCGCCCGAAAGGTCGGGCGCGGCTCACTCCGCCGTCCACTTGAAAATCGTTGTCGAGAGCGGTGGCAGCGTGAGTTCGAGCGACTGGCTGTAGCCATCGCAGCCGACCTCCTCCGCCATTCGGCCGCCGCCATTGCCGAGCCCCGTGCCGCCGTAATATTCACTATTGCTGTTGATCACCTCGCGCCAGAAACCGCGCCGTGGCACGCCTACCCGGTAAGGTGCGCGGGTTGCTCCACTGAAATGGCCTACGACGAGTAGTAACGTGCGCTCGTCCTCGGCGATACGCAGATACGCGATCACCTGCGCATCGGCGTCGGTGCAGGAAACCCAGCGAAAGCCCTGCGGCGTGAGGTCGCGTTGCCCCAGCGCCGCCTCGTCGCGATAGAGGCGATTCAGATCGCGCACGAGCAGCCGGATGCCTTCGTGATCCGGAAACTGGCACAGGTGCCAGTCGAGGCTGGCGTCGTGATTCCACTCGTGCGACTGGCCGAAGTCGCACCCCATGAACAACAGCTTCTTGCCCGGATACGCCCAGACATGAGCATATAGCGCCCGCAGGTTGGCCGCCTTCTGCGGGATGTGCCACGCGCCCATTTTGTAGAGCATCGAGCCTTTCCCGTGCACCACTTCGTCGTGCGAATAGACCGAGATAAAGTTTTCCGCATATTGATACAGCATGCCGAACGTAAGGTCATTCTGGTGCCATTTCCGGTGCGCGGGCTCGCGGCTGAAGTAGCTCAACGTGTCGTGCATTAACCCCATGTTCCACTTGAAGTCGAAGCCCAGTCCGCCCTCGCTGGTCGGCCGGCTCACCTGCGGAAACGACGTCGATTCCTCCGCTATCATCAGCACGCCCGGATGGTAGCGCCGCACAAGATCGTTGGTGGTTTTAAGAAATTCGATCGCTTCCAGATTTTCCCGTCCTCCGAACCGGTTGGGCAACCACTCCCCGGCTTTGCGGGAGTAATCGAGATAGAGCATCGACGCCACCGCGTCCACGCGCAGCCCGTCCACATGGTATCGCTCGCACCACGCCAGGGCGCTCGCGGTGAGAAAGCAGCGCACTTCGTTGCGCCCGTAATTAAAGATCAGCGTGCCCCAATCCATGTGCGCGCCCTGCCGCGGATCCGCATGTTCGTACACGTGCGTCCCATCGAATTCCGCCAGCGCGAAGCTATCGCGCGGAAAATGCGCGGGCACCCAGTCGAGGATGACGCCGATGCCGCGCTGATGCAGGTGATCCACGAACCAGGCAAAATCCTCCGGCCGCCCGAACCGGTGCGTCGGCGCGAAGAATCCCGTGACCTGATACCCCCACGAGCCGCTGAACGGATACTCCGCCACGGGCAGCACCTCGATGTGCGTGTAGCCCATTTCCGTCACGTAATCGCCGAGCGCCACCGCGAGTTCGCGATAAGTCAGAGGCCGGTTGTTGTCCTCCGGTTTCCGACGCCACGAACCCAGATGCACTTCGTAGATGGAGATCGGCCGGTCGAGTCGGCCCGCCTGCGCCCGGCGCGCTGCCAACCACGCGTCGTCGCCCCACGCAAACCGATCGACATCGCACACGATCGCCGCGTTGTTCGGCGCGGGCTCGAAATACGTGCCATACGGATCAGTCTTCATCCGCGTGCGCCCTGCCTGATCGCGCACGGAGAATTTATACAGCTCTCCCGCCGCGAGCCCCGGCACAAACAACTCCCACACGCCCGACGAGCCGAGCGGCCGCATCGGATGATAACGCGCATCCCAGCCGTTGAAGTTGCCCAGCAGCGAGACCTGTTTCGCCGCCGGTGCCCACACCGCAAAAGCCGTGCCCACCACGCCGTTCATCTCGCGCACGTGCGAGCCGAGCTTATGGTGCACGCGGTGCTCGTTGCCTTCGTTGAACAGGTAGAGATCTTGCGCGTCCAGCGTCGGCAGAAACGCATACGGATCGAAAAACTGCCGCAACTCCCCGGCCGGCGTGCCCACGCGCAACTGGTAGCGAAACACCTCCTTGCGCTTCGTGATCACGCCTTCGAAGAAACCCTCCTGACCTGTCCGCGTGAGCTCCCACTGCTCGTTCGTCGCCGGATCCACGACCGCACACGTCACCGCATTTTGCACCAACGCGCGCACCAGCACACCGGCTGTTTTCCCCTTTTGGAAAGGGTGCATGCCGACCAGCGTATGCGGATCCGCGTAGCGGGCGTCGAGCAAGGCGCTGAGATCGGCGGGGTTGGTGAGGACTGCCATGCGCTGTGAGTCTGCAGGAGAACGGCGTCACCGTCTAGCCGGGAAACCACCGAAAGCTCAGCCGGTGTTTTTTAACCCGCCGCTGATTCCACTGATGGTCAGCTCCACCACGCGCCTCGCGGCGTCGGCTTCTTCGCCCGCCAGTTTGCCGCCGCGCAAACGCCGGAGCATTTCGACCTGCACATAATTCAGCGGATCGATGTAGGGATTGCGCAGTTCCACCGAGCGCCGCAGGACCGGTTCGTGCCCGAGCAACTGCCGCTCGCCCGTCACCTGCAGAATCGCCCGCTCCGTGCGCGCAAACTCCTCCGCGATCAACCCAAACACCCGCGTGCGCACGCCTTCGTCGGGCACCAGACCCGCATACAGCGCCGCGATCCCCATGTCGGCCTTGCGCAACGTGAGCTGCGCGTTGTCGATCATGGTCGCGAAAAACGGCCACTCCGCGTGCATCGTGCGCAGCAGCCGTCGTCCCGCGGGACCGCGTTGCAACACCGTCTCCAGCGCCGCGCCCAGCCCGAACCAGCCGGGAAAGTTGAAACGGCTCTGCATCCACGAAAACACCCACGGGATCGCGCGCAGGTCGCCCACGCTGTGCGTCGCCTTCCGATACGTCGGCCGCGAGCCGAGCTTCAGGTTCGCGATCTCGTCAATCGGCGTCGCCGCGCGCCAGAACACGAGAAATTCCGGATCGTCATGCACCGCGGCCTTGTAGGCCCGAAAGCCCGCCGCGCTCATCTCGGCCATGGCTGTTTTCCACTCCGCGGGAATCGCCGCCTCTCGTTGCGCCGCATGCGTGCCGAGCAACACGCCATACGTCATCTGCTCGAGGATGCGGTGCGCCAGATCCGGGTCGTGGTAACGCGTGGACAACACCTCTCCTTGCTCCGTCACGCGAATCCCGCCGTCGTGCAAGCCCACCGGTTGCGCGAGAATCGCCTTCGCCGCCGGCCCGCCGCCGCGCGCAATGCTGCCGCCGCGCCCATGGAACAGCGTCACCCGCACACCCTGCTGCCGGCACAACTGCGTGATGGTTTCCTGGGCTTCGTAGAGCGCCCAATTCGCCGTCACATAACCGCAGTCCTTGTTGCTGTCCGAGTAGCCCAGCATCACGTGCTGGTGCTCCGGACGCGGACGGCCGGGCAGTTCGAAATACGCCGCCAGAATTGCGGGCGCGCGTTGCAAATCATCGAGCGTCTCGAAAAGCGGCGCGACGGGCAGCACCGCGCCGGCGAGTCGCTGCAACAGCTCCACTTCCAATAAATCCGACACCTCGTCCGTCATGCTGATGACGTAAATGCCCAGCGCCTCCGAGCCGAAGAGCGCCTGCACCCGCGCCGCCAGCACCAGCGGATCGAGCGCGCTGCGGGTCGCGGGCGAGAGACGGGCGCGTTGGGCCGCCGTCAACGGCTTCGCTTTCGCCAATGCTTTTTGCAGCAACGCGCGTTTTCCGTCTTCCGCGAGGCCCGCGTAGTCGTCGCGTTTCAGCAACTCGCGCACGGCCACTTCGTGCTGCGCGGAGTGCTGGCGCAGATCGAGTCGCGCCGTGTGCAGCCCGAACACGTCCAGCCGCTCCTGCATCGCCTGCAACTCCCCGTCGATCAACACCGCGCCCTTCCCCGCGGCGAGACTAGCGCGAATGACGGCCAGCAGCCGGTCGATGTCGTCCTCCCCGAGAGCATCCTTCCCCGCCGCTGTTTTTTTCTCCAAGGCCGCGCCGTCCTGCACTGCCTCCACCGCACGCGCGAGCTCGCCGCGCAACGCCGTCAGCAACAACCGATACGGCTCATGCGGATACCGACGGCTCAACGCCTCCACATGCGCGCTCGTGGGAATCTTTTCGCGCAACAATTTTCGCAACGCCGGCGAAATCGCGTCGCGCCGATCGCTCACTGTCAGCGTGCGGCCCAGTTCCCGCGCGGACAAGCGGAGCTTTTCGATCGCGAGCCGCCGGTGCAGCGCCAGCACTTCCGCGGTCACGGCCGCGGTGACGTTCGGATTCCCATCGCGATCGCCGCCGATCCACGACCCAAACGTCAGCCAGCGGCGCGGCGCCTGCACATCGGGGAAATGCTCCGCCAACGCGCGTTCCAAATCCGCCTGCAACCGCGGCAGCGTTTCGAACAGCGTCGTGTCAAAATACCACAGCCCCGTGCGCGCCTCGTCGACGACGCCTGGCTGCTCCACCCGGCTGCGGTCCGTCAGCCACAACGAGGCGATTTCGCGCGCCACCCCGTCCGCGTCCGTCCGCAACGCATCGCCGCGCAGCAACTCCCCGAGCCGCCGCAACTTTTCCAACAACGTCCGGCGTTTCGATTCCGTCGGGTGCGCCGTGAACACCAGCTCGATCGCCACGCGGTCGAGCAACCGCTGCATCTCGCCCGCCTCCACCCCCGCCGCCTTCAATTCCGCCACCGCGCTCGCGATCGATTCGCGCAACGGCTCGCCCTGCCCCGCGCGCCACGCCTGCCGGCGTTCGCGGAGCAAGTGCACGCGGAAGTTTTCCTCCGCGAGATTCACCAGCTCGAAATACAAGGTGAACGCCATCGTCTGGTTAAACGCATCCGCCGCCGGCAGCGCTGCGACCGCCGCCGCCAGTTTCACCGCCGCACTTTCGTCCCCCGCGCGTCGCGCCTTCGCCAGCTTGCGCAGCGTTTCAACCGTCTCGAAGGTCGCCGGCCCCTCCAGCCGCGTGATCACCTCGCCGAGCGTTTGCCCGAGCAAACGCACTTGGGCGCTCAGGTGCGACATTTCATGCAGGGCGGAGGAGCGGCGGCGGGCGGTGGGCTTCGTCATCAACGGTGGATTAGCTTGCGCCGGATGGCGTCTCCGGGAAGCGAATTCTGCCGCCGACCTGTCATAGAACCCTTTCGTTCCGCCCGTGTTTTCCCATCCCGGCAGAAGGCTTGCTAGGCCGCCTAACGGTGCTTTGCTGCGCCCGTGCTGACTCGCCGTCTGTTGACCTTTTTTTTCGCCCTTGCCGGTGCCGCGGCGCTCCGTGTTTGCGCCGCCGAATCCGCGCCGCCCAACGTCACCGCCCGCGAGGTGCATTTCGATTACGCGCGCAACGTCTACGTCGTCACCGGCGAAGCGCATCTCACCGATGGCAATGCCCTCCTCACGGCCGACGAGATCCTCTACAACCCCGACACAGGTGATGCCGTCGCCACCGGCCATGTGACGCTCACGCGCGGCCCGCAGCGGCTGCTCGCCGACCAGCTCACCTACCACGTGCGCGACCGCTCATTTTCCGCCAGCGACGTGCGCCTGGGCGAGTATCCGCTTTATGTGAGCGGCGCCACCGCGAGCGGCGCGAAGGATACCGTCACGCTCACCGACGCGCGCGCTTCCGTGCGCGAACCCGGCTCATTCAGCCCGACGCTCACCGCCAACAAGCTCATTTATACGGCGGGCAAAACCGTCCGCGCCGAAGGCGCCACCGCCGGCGTGGGCGGCGTCCATCCGCTCGCGTTGCCCAAGTATCAACAATCGGTGCACGAGCCGGCATTCTCTTACATCGCGTTGACCGGTGGCTACCGTTCGTCGCTCGGCGTGTATGCCGAAGCGGGCCTGCGTCTGCCCGTCGCCCCCGCCGTGAAAGCCGGCGCCGACCTCGGTCTCTATTCCAGCCGCGGCATCCTGATCGGGCCCGCCGCCGAATACGGCAGCGACGACGGACCGTTTCGCGGCTCGTTCCACTCCGGCTTCATTCACGATTACGGCGACCGGCGCACCGGGCTCCTCGGTCGCAGCATTCCCGCTGACCGCGGCTATGCGCTCTGGACGCATCAGCAACAGGCGACCGACGCGCTCACCCTCAACGCGCAGGTCAATTATTGGAGCGATTCGGAAGTGCTCCGCGATTTTCACCCCAGCTGGTTCTTCCCCGTGCAGGAACCCGATACCTTCGCCGAAGCGGTTTACACCGGCGAAAACTACTTCGGCTCAGCTTTCGCACGCTTCCACCCAAACTCCTTTCACAACGTTCAGGAACGCCTCCCGGAACTGCGTTTTGACCTGCTCCCCGTCACGGTCGGCAACGGATTCGTGCAACGCTTCAACACCGGCGTCGCCGTCCTGCGCGATGCTCCCGTTGCCAACACGCCCACCCTCAATAGCCAACGCTTCGACGCCTACTACGCGCTCTCCCGGCCCTTCGCACCGCGCGATTGGTTCAGTTTCACGCCGGTCGTCGGCGGCCGCCTCACGCACTACGCGGAGGCGACCGGCGGTCGCAGCACTTACACCCGCGCCCTCGGCGAGGTCGGCTTCGATGCCGCACTCCGCACCAGCGGCACCTTCGATTACCACAACGAAAAGTGGAAAATCGACGGCCTCCGCCATCTGCTGACACCGCGTATTTCTTACCGCTACGTGCCGCAGGCCGACAAAGGCCAGCTCTACATTCCCGCGATCGACCGCGATACGTTCAACACGTATCTCCCGCCGCTTGGCCTCGGCGACACGCGCAATATCGACGACCTCCGCAAGACCAACACGCTGCGCGTCGGCCTCGATAACACCCTGCAAACGCGCGACCCCGTTTACGGTTCCCGCGACCTGGTAACGCTCAACACCGCCGCCGACTTCCGCTTCGACCGCGCGCCCGGCGAACGCGAACTCGCGGCGATTCACACTGAGCTCATCGTCTCGCCCGTCGCCTGGCTGCAGTTCAATCTCTACGAAAGTTTCGCGCCGGATAATTTCACCCTGCAACAGCTCACCACCGGCATTACGCTGCTCGACGGCGAGGCGTGGTCTTTGCAGCTCGCGAACCATTATTTGCAGCACCAGACCGACGAATACCGGCTCCAATATCGCCTGCGGCTCAACGAAGTTTACGGCATCGCCGCCCGCCTCCAATACGATGCGCGCCACGCCCGGTTCACTGAAACCGCGGTCGGCTTGCAGCAAACCCTCGGCAACGCATGGCTCGTCGAATACGGCGTGACGATCTATGCGGGCCCGCGTCGCGAAAGCAGTTTCGGTTTCGCCGTGCGGCTCACGCCGCTGACGTTTTGATCGCCCGATGAGCATCGCCGGCAGCCAGCGGCAAATTCTCCTCGCCCTGCTCGCCCGTCTGCAACCGCACTGGCATCGCGATCGCAACCTGCCCGCGCGCCTCGATCCCTTGCTCAAGGGCGACCGCCGTTTCGGATCGCGCGACCGCCGGCTCTATCGCGAACTTATTTACACCGCGCTGCGTCTGCTGCCGGAAGTCGAACCGCTGCTCGCTGACAATCCCGACGAAGCCGTGCGCCGCCTCGCTTGGGCCGCGGCCGAAACGCCTGCAACGCGGAATTTTCGCGCCGCATTTGCCACCGGCGAAACGTATGCCGCCGATCCCGTCCGCCTGCTGCCGGGGTGGTTTCGCGCGCATTGCCCCGCCGCGTTCGAACCCCTTCAAGCCGCTGCACTCGCGACGCGCGCGCCGCTCTGGTTGCGCCTGCAAACCGACGACGCTTCGGCCGTCATCGCCGAATTCGCCGCGCTCGGATGGACCGTCGAGAGCGCGCCGCTTTTACCCTCCGCGCTTCGGCTCGGCGCCGACGTCGACGTGACAAAAACCGCTGCTTACGCACGCGGCGCCATCGAAGTGCAAGACCTCGGCTCGCAGTTTTTGCTGCAGACTGTCGGAATTGAGCCCGGCGGCATGTGGCTGGATGCATGTGCCGGTGCCGGCGGCAAAACGCTCCAACTCGCGCGACTCCTCGGTCCCTCCGGCCGGGTCGACGCCACCGACGTTCGCTCCGCCGCGCTCGACGAACTCGTCGTGCGGGTTCGACGCGCGGGACTCGCGAACATCCGCCGCGTCGACGCACCTGCCGCCACCTACGACGGTGTTCTGATCGACGCTCCCTGCTCCGGCTCGGGCACGTGGCGCCGCGCCCCTCATCTCAAGTGGAGCACCACGCCCGACACGATCGAGCGCGCACGCACCGTCCAGCTCGCCCTTTTGCATCAACACGCGGCGCACGTGCGTCCCGGCGGACGCCTCATTTACACCACGTGCTCGCTCAGCCATCGCGAAAACGACGACGTGGTCAGCGAGTTCCTCGTATCCGCTCCCGAGTTCACCGCCGCACCGTTCGCGCGTGATTTCGGCGGCACACCCACTGCGACCGGGCTTACCATCCTTCCCGCGACGCATGATTCCGACGGCTTCTTCGTCGCCTCGCTGCAGCGGCACTAGTTCGACGGCTCATGTTGAGTGCGGAGCGATAAGCGCAGTCCCCCGCCGCCACGTTCGTTCCGCAGTGATGGGTAACACGCTGCGGTCCGATGCCCGCCCTCAAAAGCATCGACGAAAACCGCAACCTCAACACCAAAACCGCATACCTTGACTCTTGACAAAGTTACGTTGAAAGGAGGCGATGAGCCATGGGCGGACCTCTAAGAATGGAATATGCCGGCGCATGCTATCATGTGATCAACCGGGGTAATTATCGGCGTAACGTGTTCGCGGGCGAAGGCGCGGCGGAAGCGTTTGTGCGGACCTTGGACGAGACGGCGACGAGGTTTGGCTGGCGGATCCACGCCTATGTGGTGATGAGCAACCATTTCCATCTCGCGGTGGAGTTGACCGAACCCAATTTGAGCGACGGCATGAAGTGGCTGCAAGGCACGTGGGTGCGACGGTCCAACGGCGTTCGGGGCGTGGTTGGTCGCCCGTTTCAGGGTCGTTACAAAGCGCTCTTGGTGGAGCCGGGGCACGTTCTCGGACAGGTGGCGCATTACATTCACCTCAACCCCGTGCGGGCGGGCGTGGTGGCGGCGAACGAGGCAATCAAATATCCGTGGAGCAGTCTGCCGTGGTGGACGCGAAAGGATCGGCCGGACTGGCTGGAGGCAGAAACTGTGCTCCGCGAAGCGGGCGGACTCAAGGACACCGCGAAAGGCTGGACGAAATACCAAGGTTATCTGGAATTCCTGGCGACTGACGCCGGCATGGCGAAGGAACTGGTCGCCAAACGCCTCAGTCGCGGCTGGTGCGTCGGCGGCGAGAAATTCAAGGCCGCCGCAAGACGTGATCTGGCACGGCGCGGGGCTGATCTCGAGCGCAGCCGCTTTGCCGGGCTCGAGCCCGGGGCGCATCGGGCCGAACGGGAATTGGTCTGGGAAGAAAAACTGGTGAAACTGGCTCAGGCGGCGGAGGTCGACCTCCGCAAACTCGGGAGCGCAAAATCGGCGCCTGCCAAAGTGCTGCTGGCGGCCGGTATGAAGCAGACGACGTCTGTTTCGAATGGCTGGCTGGCGAAAAGGCTCGGCATGGGTCAACCGGCATCGGTCAGCCAGTTTGTGCGCCGAGCGCTGCTCGACAGTGCCGGCCGGAAGCGGATCAAGGCGCTGCTGTCAAAAGTCGAGGCCTGAGGTTTTTGGATCCGGTTGAGGTTTTTGGATCCGGTGAGTCCGATGGGACGAAAAGCCCACGCTTTCCCCTTCAGGACCGGGAGAGATCGCCAGCAAAACCGCACGTCGTGGATCTTGACTCAACAAACTACCAGGAGCCGCACCGACTTTTCGGGTGCCCTTGCAGCCACATCGCTGCACCGCCCATGGCCACTTCACTTGGCACGCGCGACACTCCCGCTGCCCGATGTTGCATCGCTCGCTCTTGGACGTTTTGCACTCCCCTCGCCCCAGAATTGGAATTAAGGCGAAGCTGCCCGCGCGAGACGACACCGGCGCCGTAGAGTGTCGTAACCCGCGCAGGAGCGGCGTCGTGCGCCGAAACATTTTCCCTTGCCGCCGTCCACGCCCCCACAACCATGCCCGCCAACGTGGTTCCCGACGCCGATTATCGCATCAAACTTCAGGTCTTCGAAGGCCCGCTCGACCTGCTCCTCTTCCTCATTCGCAAGAATGAGTTGGATATTTACGACATCCCGATCGAGTCGGTCACCCACCAATACATCGATGCGCTCCACGCGATGCAGCAGCTCGATCTCGACGTCGCCGGCGAGTTTTTTGTCATGGCCGCGACGCTCATGGAAATCAAAAGCCGCATGCTCCTCCCGCGCGGCCAGGCCGCCATCGATCCCAACGCCGATGATGATGAGGTCGATCCGCGCTGGGAACTCGTCAGTCAACTGCTCCAATACAAGAAATTCAAAGAAGCGTCCGCCGAATTGCATGACTTGATTACGCAACGGCAGGACTTGATGGAGCGTTATGTTTCCTCGCTCTCGATCGATCCCGCCACACGTCCGCTGCGCGCCGTGGACCGCATCGAATTGTGGAACGCCTTCAACGTGGTGCTGCGCCGTCTCGCGGAAAAACTCGTGGTGGGCGAAATCCACGATGAGCAGGTCACCGTCTCCGACCGCATGTCGTATTTGCTCCAACGCATCGAGACGAAGCCGGAGTTCATCTTTTCGTCGCTGTTCGAGGGCCAGGTGTCGTTGCGCATGCTCGTGGCGACCTTCCTCGCCGTCTTGGAATTAACGCGCTTGCGGAAGCTTCGCCTCCGCCAGGACGAGGCGTTCACAGACATCGTCTGCACCGCCGTGCCGGCGGAAAACCCGCTTGAAACCGCGACCGACACCCTCACCGTCTCCGCGTGAAGAAGAAGAAAAATCCCGCGCCGCGCGCCGCCGGCATCCTCGGCGTCGGCCTCGATAATGATGATGGTCACAAGCGCATCACCACGGGCGAGAAGTTCGTTCTCGTCGGCGGTTCGGCCGAGACGCACGGGCGGATGACCGAAACTGTCGTGAAAACGTTCGAAGAGTTGAAGGCTCGCGGCAAGGAGCTCCACCAAGTGGAGCCGCGCGAACTCGCCGACATCGTGCACAAATCCACGCCCGCCTGAGCGCGCCGATTTGCTTTTAACCGCTTCGCCCACTCTTTTCTCCGCCATGTCCGACAAGATCACCAATCTGTCCTCCGAGAGCTTCAAATCCACCATCGCGTCCGCGACGACGCCGGTCCTCGTCGATTTCTGGGCCCCATGGTGCGGCCCCTGCAAGGCGATCGCGCCGGTCCTCGAAGAGCTCGCCGTGGAGCTCGATGGCCAGATCAAGATTTGCAAAGTCAACGTCGACGAAAACGACGCCGTCTCCGCCGAATACGGCATTCGCGCCATCCCCACCATGCTCGTGTTCAAAGGCGGCCAGATGGTCGAGCAGATCGTAGGCATGCTGCCGAAAGCCGCGCTCAAATCAAAACTCGCCGCGCATCTTTGAGTCGGTCCGCGACTGACGGCCTTCTTCGCCCGCCCCTTCGGTGGCGGGCTTTTTTATAGCATCACGCCAATGCTCAGCAGCACCGCGTAGCCGGCGAGCAGCAAGCCCGTCTCGCCCAGCAACGCAATCAGCTCCCTCGACTCGCGCGCCGCGCTCAGCCGCCGCAGATGCCACATTGCGACCGGCGCCAGCAGAAACGGCAGGAGGATCCACGCCGCGGCACCCCGCGCCCACAACGCCACCGGCACCAACCACGCGAACGCCATGGCTCCGCCGAACTGCGCCCGCGCAAAGCCGCGCCCGAACCGCACCACCAAGGTGCGCTTGTTCGCCCGCACATCCGTCTCCAGATCGCGATAGTTGTTCAAAAGGAGAATGTTTGTCGTCAACGCACCAATCGCAGCTCCCGCCAGTAACACATCGCTGGTGATCAGTCCCGCCTGCACATAAAAAGTCGCGCCCACCGCCACCAAGCCGAAGAAGACAAACACGAACACATCGCCCAACCCGTGATAACCGAGCGGCCACGGTCCACCTGTGTAGGCAATGCCACAGAGAATGCTGATCACGCCCACCGCGATCAGCCACGGCCCGCCCCACGCCACGAGGCCGAGGCCGGACAAAAACGCCACGGTAAACACCCCCCACATCGCGCGTTTCATCGTCGCGGGGCTGATCAATCCTGCTGCGACCGCCCGCCGCGGACCCACGCGCCCCGGCGTGTCCGCCCCGTGCACGAAGTCGTAGTAGTCGTTCGCAAAATTCGCTCCGATTTGCACGAGCAGCGCAAACGTCAGGCACAAGCCCGCCGCGCCCGCCGAAAATGCCCCGCCGCGCCACGCGAAAGCCGTGCCCACGAGCACCGGTGCCACCGCCGCCGGCAACGTGCGGGGCCGCGTCGCTCCCAGCCAGACCTGCGCGCGTCCCTCCGCCATGGCTACTTTGCGGGCGTGGACGACGGCACCGTGCGTTGCACCGCGATCCGCAGCGGACGCTTGCCAAAGATGGAAATGAGCACCGGCAGCAACGCCGCCGCCGCCGGCATCCACGCGATCACGTTACCCCAGCCGCCGAATAGCGGCCCGAAAATCCCCAGCAGAAACGTGTAAGTGATCAGCAGACGCTCCGGGCCGAACAGCATCGGGCTCACTGCCCAGATCAACGCCCACGCCAGCGCGCCCGGCACAAAACCCACCACGCCGAGCGACACGCCCGTGACGAAATAAATGGGCGCGACGAACACGAGCGCGTGCCCTCGCCGTTCCTCGTTGGAACGCACGGTCTGAATCGCCACCGCGATGAGCAGCACGCCGGCCTTCACTCCGGTAATCATCGCCACCGTGCTGTCGTTGGCGAGCGAAGCGGCGTCCGCCGAATCGAACACAAACGAGAAGTCCACCAGCGCCCAGGCACCCGCCCCCGCGCGCAGCAGGTCGAGAAAATTGCGTTTCTTCAACAACTCCGCCCAGAACCGCACGATCCGCGTCGATCGGTCGTAACTGACCGGCGGCCGGCGCAGCCGGTTGGCGAGGCGCCCGATTGCTCCTCGCCGGTGTGGCTTCCGTGCTTTTTCGCCGAAATAGAGCCAGGACCGCGGAGCCCAGAGCAAAAGGAGAGCAGGAAGAAGAAAAACGTAATGAACGGTCATGCCGGAGCTATCGGTGGTAGCGGCAAGAGTGCGCGCCGCAACCCCATTTCCGCCCCTCTCCGCGCGACGCGTCCCGGGGCTCGCCCTATCCGCACGGGTTCTGCGGCATTCCTGTCATTTTCTTGCGAGCCCGCCCAAACCGGCAGAATTTGTCCGTCCCGTCGGCGTCGCGTCACCGCGCCACCGGCCAGCACGCCTATGAAATCTCGGTTCTTTCACCTCGGACTTCCCGTGTGGGTCGTCGCCCTTGCTTTTATTCTCGTCGCGTCCACTCGGGCGGCGACCGCCCCCGCCGCTTTCGACGGCCATTGGACGTTGCTCCCGTTCAAGAGCACCCAGATCGATCTCTTCAACAACCTCGCCCTCGAGATCGAGTCCGCCGGCGACCACGTGACGCTCGCCAAAGCCTGGGGCAGCCGCGGCTACCAACACGTCGATCGGATGACGCTTCGCACCGACGGCACCGCCAACGACGTGCCCGTGACCGATCGCGTGTGGACGCCGCAGCCGTTCATGGGCGTTTCGATGAAGGTCGGCTCGCAACAGCAGGTCACGGCCAAGTGGAGCGCCGACGGGCGCTCGCTCGAAGTGGATCGCCACTACACCGTGCTCGCCTCGCAAGGCCCGCAGGAGATCACCAGCCACGAGACCTACGCGCTCGGCGTGGGCGACGAAACGCTCACGCTGCGCGTCGTCCGCTCCACGCGAACGACCGGCCCCGAGGAACGCTACACCTTCAAGCGCGCCGGCACCAAGGAAGCCTATGTGATGAAACTCGAGAATCACTGGCACGTCGCCGACGACCTCGATCAAAACGCCCTCCTCATCAGTTTGCAGGGCCTCGCCAACACCGACGCACCGCGCCTCTATTTTCTTTATCCCGATGACTGGGAGTTTCGTTTCAGCCAACCCGTCTTCGATTACTATCAACATCAGCTCGACTATACGTTCACCGAGCTGAAGACGCCCGCGCAGGCGTTGCAGGCGCTGAAAGCGCAGATCAAGGGCTACATCGTGTGGGACAAAGCCGTGCGCAATTCCCTCGACGTCGCCTTCACGCTCGCCGGCGTCCAGCGCGGCGTCGTCGTCAGCGCCGAGCAAATTCCTCTCGCTGAAAAAGCCGGCTTGAAACTCCTCACCGACCTCCGCGGTCAGTTCGCCGGCCTCAACGACGCCGCCCTGTTTCGCAAAGCTTACGAACTTTACGGCGCGCAATGCAGCCGCGACACCGTCGTGTGGATGGGCGGCGTCGCCGGCGCGGAGATGAAGCCCGGCATCGCCGACTACGGCATCGCCCATCGCGCCTTCTTTGCCGATCTTTCCACGCTGAAAACCGATACCGAGGAATACGACCTCGCGAAGGAAATCCTCAGCCACCAGAAACCGCTTTCGATGGTCTTCGGCTGGCATTCCTACGCCAAGGACAAGGAGCGCGATTTCGTCAGCCTCACGTCGAGCTTCGCCCTGCGCGTCGAAGGGTTGAACACGTTTCCCAATCTCAGCTTCACGAGCAAGACGCCACCCTCGCCCGGTTTCAAATTCGTCAACCATCACAACGTCGTTCCAGGCAAGATTTACACGCCGCAGAAGAAAGTTTACATCGCCTGTCTCCAGACCGACGGCCTCGGTCTCGGCGCCTGGACACGCCCCGGCCGCGGCGACATTCCGTATGCTTGGGAGGTCACCATCAACTGGCAATGGATGGCGCCCACCATGCTCGAATACTATTACCGCACGGCCACGAAGAACGACCTGTTCATCGGCGCGCTGACCGGCCCGGGCTACATGTATCCGAAGGCGATTCCGGCCAAACTCCTGCCCGGTGTGATCAGCCTCGCCGACGACATTATGCACAAACTCGATATCAACATTTTCGAGACGATGGATTACTCGGAAGGCGCGACCGTTGTGGGCAACAGCGAACTGCCCAAGCGCATCGTGGATGCTTACTATCAGGGCATGCCCGACGCGATCGGCTTCGCCAACGGCTACTCGCCCGCCTTCACGTTCACTTCGCGCGATGGCCGGCCCTTCGTCTCGTTCGATTACTATCTCTCTGAAGAACGTCCCGCGGACGCCGCCGTCGCCGATCTCCAGGAACTCGCGCGCATCAATCCGCAACGCCCGTATTTCCTCCTCGTGCACGTGCGCGAGTGGAGCGACATCTCGCGCGTCAAATCGATCCTCGACCAACTCGGGCCGGACTTCGAAGTGGTGCCGATGGATGTCTTCATGAAACTCGCCGGTCAGCAGCCGACTTTCGCGGAACGCTACCTTCCCTCGAATCCCCCCGCCGCCGCCGCCGCGAAATAAGTCACCGCGTCGCCGGCTCGCGAAACGTCTCGTGCGCCGGCACGTGCAGCGTGCGCTCCAGCTCGCGGATTCGCGCGAGCACGAGCGGCGCCTCAGCGGCTTCGTCGTTCGCCGGCAGTGTCGGATACCATTCGCACAACCATCGATAAGCCTCGGCCGGCTCCCCTGCCCGCCGCCACAATTCCGCCGCCAGCCGCCCCGCGAAGAACGGCGCCCCCGGGCGCTCCGCCGCTCGGCGATACAGCAGTGCCGCGCGCCGCACATCGTGCAGGCGGATCAGCGTGATCGACGCCCGTTCCAACTGCAGGCGCACGTCCCCCGGGTGAGCGAGCTCCGCCCGATCCAGCCAGCGCAACGCCACCCTCGCCTGCTCTGCTTCAATTTTCGTCGCCTCCCCCTCGCCACTTTTCCCCGCCGCGTCGATCCGCCACGTCGACATGTCGTGCGCGATCATGCGCGCACCGTTGAGCCAAAAATACACCGGCTCGGGATTCAGCGTTGTCGTCAGCCACAGCTCCGCCATCACGCCCGCTCGATCGTGACGCTCCCACTGCACGTAGGCCCGCAACCACAGCACGTCCGCCGCCGCCGCGCGCAGGCCGCCGACGCGCGGCGTTTTGCTCTCCGCCCGCCGCGCCACCGGCGCTAGTCCCAGCCCTGCGACCGCGACCGCGGCGAGAATTCCGGGCACTTTCCAACGCGTCATCATCGTTCCCTGCGCTACAAATCCCGACTCCGAAAACTCGCCGCCGCGAGCGCCGCGAACACCACCAAATACGATGCTCCGTAAAGCGTCACCCAGGCGGCGTTCGCGCCCCCCGTCCAATCCAGCGCGCCCAAATTCGGCAACACGAGACCGACTCCGCGCAACGCCCACGTGCCCCACGTCGGCTCGCCGCGCACGTAAACCGCCTGCGCCACCGGCAAGAGCTGACACGCCACGAGCCAGCCCAAACTCACGCTCATCGCCAGCAATGCCGTCCGCGCCACCGTGCAGACCAGCATCGTCATGGCCGCGACAACACTGAGCCGCAGCCACGCCAACGCCCCGCCCGCGCACAGTTCCTTCCACGGCACCGCCACCGCGACGCCGGCACGATCCAGCTCCACCGCCCGCGCCCACACGAGCGCCACGATCAACGCCATCAGCAATCCGCAAAACACTCCGAGCACCGTCACAACGCCCAGCAGTTTTCCCGCGATAAATTCTGTGCGGCTCACCGGACGCGCGAGCACTGCTTGCAGGGCGCGCTGCTCCAGTTCCGCAAAAAAGCTCTGCGCCGGCAAAGCGATCGCCAGCAACGCGCCGAAAAAGGTCACCGCGCCCAATCCCACGTCGGTGAGAAAGCGCAGCTCCGTCTCACCAAAATTCACTTCGCGAAACAGCCGTCCCGCGATCACGAGCGCCGCGCCCAGCAGCACGCCCAATTGGAACAGCCGTTGCCGCCGCGCATCGCGCCACGTGGCGTCCGCGATCAGCCACACCCGCCGCGCCGCCGCTCGCGTTGCCATCACCTCGGCCGTTTTGGTCGGCGTGCTCATGCGTCGCGGCGTTCTCCCTGGGTCGCCGCGAGCAGGATTTGCTCCAGTCGCCCGCGATCGTCGGCCGGCGTCGGTGCCGGCCATCCGCGCTCCGCGAGCCAGCGCGCCAACTGCTCCGCCGCCGCGTCATTCGGCGCCGCCCAGTTCCACGTTCTCCCATTGCCCGCCGCGAGCGTTTTCACTTCGCCGCTCAACGTCACCCGCCCGCGCTCCAGCACCGTCACGCGATCGCACAACGCCGCGATCTGCGTCACCGTGTGCGACGTGAGCACGATCGTCTTGCCGCGCGCGCGCAGTCCGGCGATCAACGCATCGATCGCCGCCGCACCCACCACGTCCACGCCCGCGGTGGGCTCGTCGAGGATCAGCAAGTCCGGATCGTGCACCAACGCCTGGGCGAGGCCGAGCCGCTGCCGCATGCCCTTCGAATATCCGCCTGCCGCGCGATCAGCTGCGGCCTGCAGCCCCACTTGCGCAAGAACTTCGTCCGCCCGCGCCGCGCCCGCCTTGCCGGCGCACCCCGACAACGCCGCGAAATACCGCACCACCTCGCGCCCGGTCAGATGCGGAAAAAACGCCGGCGATTCCGGCAGGTAACCCACGCTCCGTCGCACCGCCCGCACGCCCGCCGGCCGGCCGAGCACCGCACATTCGCCGCCGCTCGCCCGGAGCAGCCCAAGCGCGATTTTCAACAACGTCGATTTGCCGGAGCCGTTCGCTCCGAGAAGGCCGAAAACTTCCCCTGCTTCCACGCGCAGGTTCACGTTGTCCAACGCCCGCAACCGTCGGCCGCGCAGGCCTACGTCAAAGTCTTTCGTCAGCCCGCGCGCTTCCAGTGCCGGCCCGGCGTGATCCATTTCAGGAGCGGATCGTAAACCCGCGAAATTGCGGCGCGCGTCGGCCCGCGGTGCGCTCCACTTTCCGGATGAAACCATGCATGCGGTCGCCCACCGCTTCGATGAACGCGTTTACTTCCTCCGTCCGGCCTTCGACTTCCACCTGCACCCGGCCATCCGGAAGGTTGGCGACGGAGCCAGCCACATCGAATTCCTTGGCCACTTGGGAGGTCGCGTAGCGGAAGCCCACGCCCTGCACCCGGCCGTTGAAAAATACCACCTCGTAATGCACGTCGCTCATGCCAGAAACCGCCACGCTGGTGAGCGTTGCGCAGCGATTCAATCCGCAATCCCTGCCCGCCCGGTCTTTTCATTTGCTTTACCACCCGGCCCGCACTCAGTTCTGCCCATCACATGAAGGATTTCGATTCTGACGGCCTCTCGGACAACGAGTGGGAAGACCGCGGTGATCTTGCCTGGAACGAGTTTGATTGGGAGAAATACCTCCGCGACCAAGACGAAAACATCCTGCGGTATCTCGCTTACTACGACACCTTTAAAGACAGCCCCGAGCGCATCGACGAAATCGCCGATCGCATGGGCTGGGATCGCGCGGCCACGTCGGCCACCGGCGGCATTGCCGATGACGATGACGACGATGATGACGACGACTCCGACGACGAGCCGGACGACGTTTACACGCTGCACAAAAACCCGATCTACATCGCCACCAAGGCGCTCTATTTGAGCCTCCGTCGGCAGTGGTTGGTGTTGACCGCCCACCGCGAGAACTCCGGCTCTGCCGCCTCCCTGCCTTACCTCGACGCCCTGCATCGCGGCGAAGAAGTGGCCATGCAAGCGATTCACGCCCTCGACTTTGGCGATTATGCCATGGCCGTCGCGCTCTTCAAACGCGCGCTCCGGGCTTGGAATCAGTCGCTCTCGCTCCTCGATCGCACCGCCACCGACCAGTCGCTCGCCCTCGGCCCTTACCGCGAGGACGCCCGGCAACGCCTTTTCGATCTGCGCGAGATCTGGCTCCGCGTCATCTCTGAGTGCCGCACGGAACTCGATCGTCCGATCGACGAGGAAAACAGCTAAGTTCGCGCGGCCCGCGGGTGGCGGGTGGCGTTCGCCTCTGAACGCCCTTCCGCCTCAACCAAGTCCGGCGCGGAGCACGTCGACGACGCCTGCGCCCACGGCGGTCGACATCACGTAAACACCCGCCCAGCCCTCCCGCACGAGGTCGCGGATTTGGCCGGCGGCGATCTCCTGGCCCAGCTTCGTTTGGTCTGCCACCTGCGGCAACGCCGCAAAACGCTCCAACAGCGCGTCCGGCACCACGACGCCCGGCACTTGCGCCATGCGCTGCGCATGCTCGTAACTCGTTAAAATCATCACGCCGACGAGACAGCGCGTCTGTCCGCGAAACGCGTCCAGCACACCCAGCGGCCCCGCGTGAAAAACCGGCTGCGTCATGATGTAATCGACGCCGCCCTCGATCTTCTGCTGCAACCGCTCCACCTCGCGCGCGAGGTTGCGCGCCTCCGGCTCGAAACCGGATCCGATTGTGAAATGGGTCCGCGGATCCGCGTGCCGGCCCAACGGCTGACCGCCGAAATCGACGCCCGCGTTCAACCCTCGATGCGTGAGCCGGATCATCGCGACCGAATCCAAATCGAACACCGCCGTCGACCGCGGATAAGTGGGCGACATTTTGGGCGGATCCCCGGTCACGAACAACACGTTGTGGATGCGGTTGGCGTGATATCCGATCAGCCGTCCTTGCACGCCCATCACGTTCAAGTCGCGCCCCGTGAAATGCGGGATCATCTCCAACGCATCGCCCGTCGCCGCCGTCCAGCCCAGCCGTTCGCGCACGAGCTGGATGAAGTCCCCCGGCGGCACGAGCGGGATGCCGCGCGATCCATCCGTAAAATCGACCGCGTCCACGAGTCCGCTCGCCGCGAGTTGCGCCACAAATTCGACTTTGCGCTCCACCACGCCGCCATCCGTTCCCCGCGGAGGCAACGCCTCGATGCTCACCACGAATCCCCCCGCCTTCAGCTTGAGCGAAAACCGGCCGTTGCCGCGCTTTTCCTCATCGCCCGCCGGTGCGCGCGCAGGTGTTTCCGCGCGGCTGACCGCCGTGGCCGGTGCCGTCGTCTGCCGCGACTGCAGGTAGTTGCGCATCTCCTCGATGTGCGGCGGATGCATTTCGCAACATCCCCCGATCAAACGCACGCCGCGCTCGAACAACGTCCGCGCCATCTTCCCCGCCGCCTCCGGATTCACCGTCGTCATCAAACGACTACCGATCCGCTGGAAACCGCCCGCGTTCGGCATCACCGCGAGCAGCAACGTCCCCTGGCGCACCACGGGCTCGTCCTTCACCGCGTCGACAAACGCACTCGCATCCCACGGCGCGCAGCAATTCACGCCGGCGATCGCCACCCCGAGTTCCGCCATGCGGCGCACCCACGCCACAGGTTCCGGGTCCAGCCCCGTGCCGCTCACCCCACCGCGCAACGTCACCTGCGCAATCACGAGCGGCGGCTGTGGCCACATGCGCACGCGCGCGAGCACCAGTTCCAACTGCGCCGGCGAAGAAAACGTTTCCAGCAACAACGCGTCCGCGCCCGCCTCCACCAAGGCCGCGATCTGCTCATGGTAACACTCGGCCGCCTCCATCGCGTTCGCCAACGGTTCCGCCGTCGGCCCGATCGAAGCCAGCACGAAAAACGGCCCCGCTTCGCGGTGACGCTCCTGATGCTCCGCGATCGCCTCCCGCGCGCGCCGCACACCCGCGCGATTGATTTCCGCCACCCGCGCCTCGATCCCAAACGGCCGCAACTGCCACCGGTTCGCCCCAAACGTGTTCGTTTTCACACACCGGGCGCCCGCCGCGAGGTAGTCGAGATGCACCCGCCGGATCAGCTCCGGCTGATCCACGTTGAACGCCTCGTAAACGTGATTCGTTTCCGACAGCCGACCGGTCCGCTTGAAAAGCAACGATCCCATCGCGCCATCAGTGAGCAGCGCCTGCGTGCGGAGCGTGGAGAGAAGATCGGCCATAACGCGTTCGTTGTGATGATGCCGTGCACCAAAGTCAAAGACGCCCACCGTCACGCGCACCCTCCGCGATTTTCCTGGCCGCGCCGCGCGCGCTAAACGCCGTCGTTTGGCGTCTGCCACGCGCTGCCAATGCGCTGAAGAATCCCCGGCCAACATTACCGGGGAATCCCCTATCACATCTCTCTGGACCGTCCCGTGACCTGCGGCAAAGTCCACATCCGTCGCCACCCCTGCTTTTTGCGGGACCGAAATGACATGTCGTCCCGCCATCGCCCTCCTCTCGTCCTTTTAATCGAAGATTCCGACGACGATGTGTTCTTCTTCCGACACGGTCTCGGCAAGACAGGGCTGAACTACCAACTCACCCATTTGGCCGACGGCGCGATGGCGCTCGCTCACCTCGAACGCGCCCTCGCGTCGCCTCCCGATCCTGAGCACCCGTGGCCCGATCTCGTGTTTCTCGATCTGAAATTGCCCGCCTTCAGCGGATTCGAAATTTTGCGCTGGCTGCGGGACCGCCCGCACGCCGCCACCCTCGATGTGGCCGTCCTCAGCGGATCCGAGCATCCTTCCGATATCGAGCGCGCGATGGCGCTTGGCGCCAGCGATTATCTGGTGAAGCCGATCTCGCCCGCCATCCTCCGCTCGCGTCTCCAACGCTGGAATGAGCGCACCCACGGCGCCGCGCCCGATGCGCCGCCCACGCCAAGCGGTCCGGGCATATGAGCTCCGACTTCTCGCCGGAACTGCAAGCCGAGTTGCTCAACGACTTTTACGCCGAAGCCGACGAGCACCTCGCCAACCTGCGCGCGCAACTCTTGATTCTCGAGGGTACCGTCGGGGAGACCACGCCGCCGCCCGCCGTGCTCGAAAGTCTTTTCCGCAGCGCTCATTCGTTCAAAGGCATCTCCGCGATGGTCGGCCTCCACCACGCCGAGCAACTCGCGCACGCCGCCGAAGGCTTTCTCCGCCAACTCACCCACGGCGAACGCAGCGTCGATTCCGCCGGCGTCGAACGGCTCGTCGGCGTCACCCAGCGGCTCGAGCAAATGGTGGCGGCTCACCGCCTGCACCAACCGCCGCCCGCCGCCGCCGATCTGCTCGGCCAACTCGCCGCTGTCGCCGCTTCGCCGGCGCCTGCCCGCAAGTCCTCCTCCGCCGCTCCTGCCGCCCCCGCTTCCGTGGCGCCTCCGCCCATCGAAGCCGCCGCGCTGGCCGCCCGGGGCCTGCAACCGTGGCACGTCACCTTCGTTCCCTCGCGCGAGCTTGATGGCCGCGGTATTAACATCAACTCCGTTCGCGCCCGCCTCGCCGCCGCCGGAGAAATCGCCAGCGCCACGCCCCGCGTGCGACCCGAAGGCGGCATCGCCTTCGATTTTCTTGTCGGCCTGCGCCAGCCGCCCGCCGATCTCGCCACGTGGTCAAACGACGGCTTGACCCTCCACGTCGTCGACCTCCCGGCCGCGCCCGCCCATCCACCGGTGCCGGCCGAAGGCGCCGACGCCTCCAGCCTTTTCGTCGCCCCTTCCCACGTCGTCCGCGTGGAACTCAGCCGCCTCGACGAACTCATGCAACTCGCCGGCGAGCTCGTGATTCAACGCTCCCGCCTTGAAGAACGTCTCAACCAGTTCAGCGGCGACCTCTCCGGCCTCAAGGAAGTCAACCAGACGATGACGCGCTCGCTGCGCCGCTTGCGTCGCGCCCTCACGCGCGTGCGGCTCGTGCCCGTCGCCGAAATCTTTTCCCGCATGCCCTTCGTCGTGCGCGATCTCGCCCGCGAGAGCGGCGTCCAGGTGCGTCTCGCGCTGGAGGGCCAGCAAACCGAAATCGACAAATATCTCGTCGAACGCCTGAAGGAGCCGCTCCTCCACCTCGTGCGCAACGCCTTCAGCCACGGCGTCGAACTTCCCGCCGAGCGCATCGCCGCCGGCAAACCCGCCCAGGCCACGATCACGTTGCGCGCGACCACAGCCGGCGAATTCGTGGTCCTCGAGATTCGCGATGATGGCCGCGGCATCGACTCCGCGCGCGTCGCCGACCGCGCTCGCGCGCTCGGTCTCGCGGTCCCCGCTGCGCTCGACGACGCCGCTCTGCTTTCACTCCTTTGCACGCCCGGCTTTTCCACGCGGGAGGAGGCCGACCGCGCCTCCGGCCGCGGCGTGGGCATGGCCGTCGTCCACCAAACCGTCCGCGAACTCGGAGGCACCCTTGCTTTCACCTCCACGCCCGGCGCGGGCACGTGTTTCGCGTTGCGGCTGCCGCTCACCCTTTCCATTGCGGAAACGTTCGTCGTCTCGGTCGGCGAACAACTCTGTGCCGTGCCCCAGGGCTTCGTGGAAGAAGTGATCGAGGTCACGGAAACGGAGGTGCGCGCCATCCAGCAAGCCGAGGTTGTGCCGTATCGCGATGGCGTCCTGCCCATCGTGCGCCTGCGCGCGTTGTTCCGCGTGGCCAAATCTCCGCAGCCGCGACTCGCCGTGCTGGTGCTCAACTCCGAGCGGGGTTCCACCGGCCTGCTCGTCGATCGCGTGCACGCTCAACGCGAGGTCGTCGTCCGCCCCATGCACGATCCGCTCGTCCAAGTCCCCGGAATCGCCGGCGCCACCGAACTGGGCGACGGTCGTCCCGTCCTCATCCTCGACGTCGCCGCTCTCACGCAAGGCGCCGTCCGCCCGCGCCCCGCGGTCGCCGCCGCAACCGCCTCCTGAATTTCGCCGCTTCCGCCATGAGCCTCACCGACGCCTATATTGTCTTCGAACTCGCCGGTTCCGCCTATGGGCTGCGCAGCGAGGATGTGCAGCACATCGACTTGCTGGAGCACATCACCCGCGTGCCCAACACCGCCCCCGCCGTCGACGGCGTTGTGTTTGCGCGAGGCGACGTCGTGCCCGCCATCGACCTGCGCACCCGTTTCGGCTTGCCGCGGCAGGCGCCCACGCCCGCCACCCGCTTGATTTTCCTGCGCACGCAACAGCGGGTCGTCGCCCTCATCGTCGATGCCGCCCGCGTTTTCCAACGCATCCCGCGCGAGGCCATCCGCCCGGTCGAGGACACGCTCCACGGCGTCGAGGGCAACTACGTGCGCGGCGTGGCCACGGTAAAGGGCCGGCTTGTCCTCCTGCTCGATGTCGCCGCCGTCCTGCGCGTCGACGAAATCGCCCTCCCGCCCGGCGCCGCCGCTTTGCAACCCGCCCGCTGAGACCACTTCCGCTCAACCCACCGCTCCCATGTCCAAATCCAAGAACGGCTCCGCCTCCTCCGCCCCTTCGTCCACCACCTCCGCGCCCACGTCCGCCGACGAACGCGCGCTCCTGCCCGCCCGCGCTTCCGACGACGATGCGCAGCCAGTCGGTTCGCTCGATGCCGTTGTCGGCAGCGTCACCGCGATGGTCGCTTCGCTCAAAAAAACCGCCGAGCAAGCCCAGTCCGTGGCCCGCTCCACCGACGACACCGTTTCCGGGATCAACGAACTCGCCGCCTCCATCGAGCAAGTCACCGCCAACACCACCGAAGTCGCGACCGCCGCCAGCCAGACCGCCGTCGCCATCAAGCAGATCGCCGCCGCCACCAAATCGGTCACCGTCACCGGACAGGAAATGGCGACGTCCGCGGAGGAGATGAGCACCACGATCGCCGAGGTCGCCTCTTCGGTGAAACGCATCACCGTCGATTCCGAGGAACTCTCCACCAGCCTCAACGAAACCGGCTCCGCCATCGAGGAGATGAGCCGCTCCGTGCAAGGCGTCTCGCGCAACGCCGATGATCTCACCGCCGCCGCCGAGGAATCACTCTCCTCGATGAACGAAATGGCCGCCTCCATCGAGGAGGTCGCCGCCATGTCCGAAAGCCTTTCCTCCTCCGTCGAGGAAACCTCCACCTCGATCGAGGAGATGGCGCGCTCCATCCAGACCGTCGCGCAAAACGGCGAACGCATCATCGAGTCCGCCAACACTGCCGCCACCAGCGCCACGCAGATGGACCGCTCCAGCCGCTCCGTCGCCGAAATCGTCCGCCGCACCCACGACATCACCCGCCGCGTCTCCCGCGATGCCGACGATGGCGGCCAGGCCATTCAGAAATCCATCGAGGGCATCGCCCGCGTCTCTCGCGTCATGACCAACTCCACCGCCGTCATGCGCGAGTTGAACAACAAGACCAACGAGATCACCGGCATCGTCGATACCATCAACATCATCGCCGAACGCACCAATCTCCTCTCCCTCAACGCCTCCATCGAAGCCGCCCGCGCGGGCGACGCCGGCCGCGGCTTCGCCGTCGTCGCCGAGGAAATTCGCAACCTCGCCGACCGGTGCGCCAAAGCCACCGCCGACATCGCCCAAATCGTGCGCGGCCTCGAAAACGTCACCCGCGAAGCCACCGACACCGCGACCGAAGGCACACGCGTGGCCGATGAATCCAACCGCCTCTCGGAATCAGGACTCGCCGGCCTTCAAAAAATCCTTGCCGGCATCAACGACACCACCGGCCTCGTCGGCGAAATCAGCCGCGCCTCCGAGGAGCAGCTCACCACCAGCCGCCACGTGATCGACGCCGTCGCGGCCACGACCACGCAAGCCCGCCAGATCGCGACCGCGACCGCCGAGCAAGCCAAAGCCGGCAGCGCCATCGTCCAAGCCACCGGCCAGATGCGCAAAGTCACCAAGGAAGTCGCCCAAGCCATGGGCGAACACGGGCGCGCCGCACGCGAGGTCGTCAAAGCCGCGCAAAACACCAGCGCCATCGCCGTCCAGTTGCGCAAGGCCACCGCTGAACAAGCCAGTGGCGCCGCGCAGATTGTCGCCACCGTCGATGCCATGCGCAAAGGCGGGCAATCGACCACCCGCGCCATCGCCGAGCAAGCGACCGCCACCGAACAGGCCGGCAAAGAGGCCACTCGCCTCGCGAAGATGATCGTCTCCGTCGTCCGCGCCATGAACGAGCAGGCCGCCGGCACCAGCCAAATCACCAGCGCCGCCGAAAACCTGCGTCTCCAAACCGAACAGGCCGCCCGCGCCATGCAGGAACAGACCCGCGCGGTTCGTGACATGTCTACCAACTCCGCCGACGTCGCCCGTCAGATCAAACTCATCACCGCCGCCAACCTCGAACACTCGCGTTCAGCCGACGCGCTCCTCGCGACCTTTTCCGCCATGCGTTCTTCCTCAGCCGCTTCCGCGCCCGCCGCTCCCTCGTCGGCCCGTGCGAAACCTCGCGTCCGCGGCGCGAAGTCGTGAACCGCATGACCGCCTCCTCCGAGCCGCACCGCCTCTCTGCGTCCGACCCGGTCCCTTTGCTGCTGCGCGATCTCGTGCACGAACGCACGGGCGTTTACTTCGAGGCCGAGCGGCTCGGCACCATGTTGGAAAAACTGCAACCGCGTGTCCTCGCGCGCGGCTGTCCCTCGCTGCTCGAATACTACTACCAACTCCGCTACGATTCCGACAACCACGAGGAATGGCATCGCGTGCTGGATGCGTTCTCCGTGCCGGAAACTTATTTCTGGCGCGAGATCGACCAGATTCGCGCGCTCGTCGATCGCGTCGTGCCCGCGTGGTTTCAAACCACCACCGCGCCCCTGCGCATCTGGAGTGCGGCGTGTGCCACCGGCGAAGAGCCCTACACCCTGGCGATCGCGCTGCAGGAGGCCGGCTGGGGCGCGCATCCCATCGAGATAATTGCCAGCGATGCCAGCGAAGTCGTCCTCGCGCGCGCCCGCGCCGCCGTCTACCGCGAACGCTCGTTTCGCGCGCTCCCCCTCCCGTTGCGCGAACGCTACTTCCGCGCCGTCCCCGGCGGCTTCGAGCTCGCACCCGCCCTCGCCAGCCGCGTGCAATTCCACTGGTGCAACCTCGTCGCGCCTCCCGCCGCTTTCGCCTCCGCGCCCGTGATTTTCTGCCGCAACGTCTTCATTTACTTCTCCCCCGCCGCGATCGCCCGCGTCGCCGCCGCGTTCGCCGCGCACATGCCGCCTGGCGGACATCTCTTCATCGGTGCCTCCGAATCGTTGCTGAAAATCGCCCCTGATTTTGAGCTGACGGAAATCGATCGCGCATTCGTCTACCGCCGTCGCGCGGTCTCGCCATGAGTGCTGCGCGCATTCGCGTGCTCGTCGTCGATGACTCCGCTTTCGTGCGCAAGGTCGTGCGCGAAATGCTGTCCAGCGCGCCGCATATTGAAGTCGTCGCGGTCGCCCGCGATGGCGAGGAAGCCCTCGAGCTCGTCGCGCGGCACCAGCCCGACGTCGTCACCTGCGATCTCCTCATGCCGCGCCTCGACGGACTTGGCTTTGTCCGCCGCCAGATGGCGCTGCGCCCGCTCCCGATCCTGATTTTGACCGCCGTGCCGCAGGATGCCACGCACGCCATCGATGCACTCGAGGCCGGGGCCGTGGATCTGGTCCTCAAACCCACGGCGCTCGCCACCGACGATCTGCGCGCCATTAGCCAGCAGCTCATTGAGCAGGTCTCCGCCGCCGCTGGCGCCCCCGTGGCGAAACTCCTTTCGGCTCGTGCTCTCGCGCCCGGTGCTGCCAGCGCCATCCCTTTCTCCTCTGCGCCGCCTCACGGGCCGCGCGTCGACGCGTTGGTGATCGGCGTTTCCACGGGTGGTCCCCAGGCCCTGCGTCATCTCCTGCCCGCGTTCGCCGCCGATTTCCCCGTGCCGATCGCGATCGTGCTCCACATGCCGGTCGGCTACACCGCCCTCTTCGCCGAGAAACTGAATGAGATCTGCCCGCTTGAGGTGCGCGAGGCGAAGGAGGGCGATGTCATGCGCCCCGGCTTGGTGCTGCTCGCCGCCGCCGGCCGCCACCTCGTTTTGCGCCGCGCGCCGGATGGCTCCGTCAAAGCGCAACTCACCGTTTTCCCGGTGGAAAAGTTGCACCGTCCCTCCGTCGATGTGCTCTTCCGCTCCGCCGCCGAAGTCTACGGCCAACGCGTCCTGGCCGTCGTGATGACGGGCATGGGCGACGACGGCAAGGAGGGCTGCGGCTGGGTGAAAGCCCAAGGCGGTGTCGTCCTCACGGAGTCCGAAAAAAGTTGCATCATTTACGGCATGCCACGCTCGGTAGATGAAGCCGGCCTGAGCGATGCCTCGGCTCCGCTCGACACCATGGCGCGAACTATTTACGAACGTTTATGAAAGCAAAAGTCCTGATCGTCGACGATTCCTCCCTCGCCCGTCGCACCATGCGCCTGCTCTTGGAGGAGATGGGGCACACCGTCACGGAAGCCTCCGACGGCGTCCAAGCCCTCGAGCGCTACTCCCTCGAGGCCCCGGATCTCGTCGTGCTCGATATGGTCATGAGCGGCATGTATGGCCTCGAGGTGCTCGCCAAAATTCGCGAGCTCAACCCAACCGCCCGCGTCATCGTCGCGACCGCCGACATCCAGCGCTCCACCGCCGATGAAGTTCACGCCGCCGGCGCCACCGCCCTCATCAACAAGCCCATCAACCGCCAGGAACTCACCCGCGTGATCGGCTCGGCGCTGAACGGGAGCACCCCATGAACCTCACCGTCGCCCAAACCGACGCCCTGACTGAGCTCATTAACATCGGCTACGGCCGGGCCGCCGGCGCACTTTCCGAGCTTACGGGCTACCGCATCACTCTCGAGGTCCCGCATGTCTCGATGCATGAGATCGCCGAAATCGCCCCGCTCCTCGGCGGCGTCATCGACGGCGAAGTGGCGAGCGTCAACCAGATGTTCTCTGGGCCGATTTCCGGCACGGCGATGCTTCTCCTCGACGAGCAATCCGCCCTCGTGCTCAGCCGCCTCCTCTCCGATGAAGGCACCCCGCCCGCGAGCAACCTCGACGCCGGCGCCCGCGAAATCATCACCGAGGTTGGCAACATCCTCCTTAACGCGTGCCTCGGCGTCTTCGGCAACCTCCTGCACGTCCAGGTTTCCTTCGCTGTTCCGCGCGTGCAGGTCGAAAGCATCCCGCACGTCCTCGATTCCGTCCGCGTGGAAAGCGCCGAGCGCCTCCGCTACGGCCTCATGATTCACACCCGCTTCAGCCTCCGGGCCAGCAACGTCACCGGTTACTTGGTGATCATCCTCGGCATCACCTCGCTCGATCGTCTCCTGCGCGAGCTGGAAAACTGGGAGAACCGCCAGTCCGAATGAGCGCGGCGGATGAGTTGCCTCGGGCGGCCTCCGCCGCCTCTCACGACACCTTCAGCGCCCGCGACGCGATGCTCGCGTGGATGCAGGAAATCGCGCCCTACGGCATCTTCACGACCGACGCCGATCTCCGCCTCCGCAGTTGGAATCAATGGCTCGCCACCCACAGCGGCCTCGCCGCCGAAAAAGTCATCGGCCGCCGCCTCGTCGACGTCTTTCCCGACATCGCCGAACGCAAACTCGAGGAGCATTTCCGCCGTGCCCTCTCCGGCGAAATCAGCGTCCTCTCGACCGCGCTGCACAAATATCTGCTGCGCCTCGCGAGTTCCACCCGCTCCGACGATGGCTCGCCGATGCTCCAGACCGTGCGCATCGCGCCGCTCCCCGCCGGCGATGTGGTTGTGGGCACCATCACGCTGATCGAAGACGTCACCCAACGCGAACGCCAGGCCCTGCGCCTGCAACGCCAACAGGAGCACGACCGACTCCTCTCTGCGACGCTCGCCGCGCTCCTGTCCTCCAGCCGCCCCCTCGACGACGTCGCCGCCCTCTTTCCCCGTCTCACGCTGCCCCTCTCGCTCGAGGCATATTTCAACTACGTTTATCATCCGGACTCCGCCACGCTGCACCTCAACAACGCCGCCGGCCTCCCGCCGCGCCAGCGCGAGACGCTCGCCACTCTCCAGCTCGGCGAAGACATCTCCGGTCGCTCCGCCGCCGAGCGCCGCCCTCTCATCCTGCCGCGTTTGCAGGAAAACACCTCCGACTACACCGCCATTGCCCGCGGCATGGGCCTGCGCACTTTCTGCTGTTTTCCCCTCGTCATCGAAGACCGGCTTCTCGGCACCCTCGCCTTCGCCAGTTATACGCGCGACAGCCTGGCGCCCGACGAGATCGAATGCCTCTCCACCGTCGCCCAATACGTCGCCATCGCGATGGACCGCGCCCTTCGCGAGCAGGCCTTGCGCGACGCCCAGCGCAGCCTCAGCGAACACGCCGAAAGCCTCGAAGCCAAGGTCGCCGAGCGCACCGTGCGACTCCATGAAACGATCGCGCAGCTCGAAAGCTTTTCCTACAGCGTCGCTCACGACCTCCGCGCGCCCATCCGCGCCCTCGCCGGTTATTGCGACATCCTGCGCCACGACTTCGTGCTCCCCGCCGGCAGTCCGCAAATCGTCGATCGCCTCCAACGCGCCAGCTATCGCCTCGACGCCCTCACGCGCGACCTCCTCAAGTTCAGCAAAATCTCGCGCGAGGAAGTGAAGCTGGAAATCGTCGATGTCGCCGACCTCGTGCAGGATATTCTTCTGCTCACCCCCACGTTGCAGGACGGCGTGCTGGTCGTGAAACCACCGCTCGGCCGCGTGTGGGCGCAACGCTCCCTCCTGCAGCAGTGTCTCTCCAACCTCTTTGAAAACGCGGTGAAATTTGTGCCGCTCGGCGTGCGACCGCACATCATCCTTCGCGCCGAACGCCGCCTCGGAGCCACGCCTCCCGGCGCCCCCGCCCCCCGCGCGTTTCACTCCGCGGTGAACCGTCCCGATAGTGCGTCGCCCATCGCGGGCGCGCCTCCCGCGACGGCTCAATCCACCGCTCCGCGTCTGCGCCTCTGGATCGAGGATAACGGCATCGGCATCGCGCCCGAGGCCCATCAAAAAATCTTCGGCATCTTCGAACGCGTCGGCGGCCACGACCACATCGAGGGCACCGGCATCGGCCTGGCGATCGTGGCTCGCGCCACCCAACAAATGAGCGGCACCTGTGGCGTGGAGTCCACGCCCGGGCTCGGTAGTCGCTTCTGGCTCGAATTTCCCCCGGCCGAGTAGTCGGCCGGCAGGCGGAAAAAGTCCGCTCGCCGACAGCGGCCGGCTGTGGCGAGGCGTCCCTTACGATCCCACCGCGCCCACACCTTCGAAGCGCATGACCGCCTCGTTCCGCGCCCGTGAAGCCGCGAGATCGACGGTAAACCGCGCCTCCCAATCGTTCGCCTCTTCAACGTCCACGAGCACCTGCGCCACGCGCCACTCCGCGCCCTCGGCCTCGTCCCAATGCGTATTCGCCGCGGCCCGCCCCGCCGGATCCAGCCGAAACCGCCCGCGCGCCTCGAAGTAAGGGGCCAACGCCTCCTCCACCCGCCGCGCCGCGCGTTTCAGTTCTACCTCCCGCTCCGCCTCTCCCATCCGCTCCCATCGTTCGCTCTCCCCGTCCGCCATCCTTCCGCTCGCCGCCTCCCAATCGCGCGCCGCCACGTCCTGCAAAAACCCGAGCACCGCCACGCGCACGAGCCGCCGAAATTCTTTCGCGTCCCGCGTCACATCGTAACTCGCCGGCCGCGCCGGTTTGTCCGCCGTCTCCGCCGCCACAAACGCCGGATTCCGCAGGCGTTCCCACTCCTCCAGCAAACTGGAGTCCACGCCCCGGATCAGCTCGCGAAAATACTCCTCCATCTCGACCACCGCCTCCGTCTTCGCCGCCACCGGCACCGTTTGCGCGAGCACTTTCCACACCTGCGACAAATGCCGCAGCAACAGCCCCTCCATCCGCTCGAGGCCATACGCCCGCACGTAATCCGCAAACGACATATATCGCTCAAACATTTCTCGCGCGATCGACTTCGGCCGGATGTTTTCCCCCTCCACCCACGGATGCGCCGCCGCAAACGCGTTGAACGTGTCGTAGATAAACTCCCGCCGCGGCTTCGGATACTCGACCTCCTCCAGCTTCTCCATCCGCTCCTCATACGGCACGCCCGCCGCCTTCAGCTCCTCGATTTTTTCGCCGCGCAACTTGTCCACCTGCCGCCGCAAAATCTGCTCCGGATCCTCCACGATCGATTCGCACAACGTCAGCACGTCGAACGCATACTCCGGCGACTCCCGCTCCAGCAGCGGCAGCGTGTCCAGCAGGTAAAGCGACAACGTCTGGTGCAGCGAAAAATCGTCCTGCAGTTCTACGTTCACGCGCACTTTCCTCACGTCCGCGCCCTCCGCCCCCGCGCGCACCTCGCGCGGAATCACCGCGACGATCTTCCGCTCCACAAGTCCGCGAAACAACTGCCACCCGCGCCGCCGCAACTGACCTTTCCGCGCCGCCGTTTCATGCGAATCCGCCACGAGCCGTTGCAACGCCCGGCATCCATCCGTCTCCCGGCTCAACATCAACAGCAGCATCCCGTGCGTGAGGTTGAACCGCGACGTGAGATTCTCCGCCGGCGCCGTGAGCAACCGCTCCAGGGTCCGCGCATCCCAGCCCACCGCGCCCTCCGGCGCACGCTGCTTCACGAGCTTTTTCATCTTCTTCGGATCGCCCGCCGCCTTCTCCTCCGCGCGCTTGTTCGCGATCACATGCTCCGGCGCCTGCACGATCACGTAACCCTTGTCGTCAAATCCCCGCCGCCCCGCGCGCCCGGCGATCTGCCGAAAATCCCGCACGCTCAGCACCGCCGCCTTCTGCCCGTCGTATTTCCAGAGCTGCGTAAACACCACCGTGCGGATCGGCACATTGATGCCCACGCCCAGCGTGTCCGTCCCGCAGATCAGTTTTAACAACCCCTTTTGCGCGAGCGATTCCACCAGCACGCGATAACGCGGCAGCAACCCCGCATGGTGCACGCCTATCCCATGCCGCAGCCACCGCTTCACCTCCTTGCCGTAGGGACTATTGAACTTCACCCGCTCCAACTCCGACGCGAGCGCCGCCTTCTCCTCCCGCGTGCTCACCGCCAGGCTCATGAGATCCTGCGCCGCCTCGCTCGCCGCCCGCTGCGTGAAATACACGAGATAGATCGGTGCCCGGTTCGTCGCGAGGAGCTCCGCCACGCGCTCCGCGAGCGGCGTCTCCGAATACTCGAACTCGAGTGGCACCGGCCGCCGGTCGCTCTTCACCGTCACCGTCGGTTGCCCTGTCACCCGCGTGAGTTCGCGCTCGAAAAAATCCGTCGTGCCCAGCGTGGCCGACATCAACAAAAACTGCACGTGCGGCATGGTGAGCAGCGGCACTTGCCACGCGTAGCCGCGCTCCGCGTCCGCGTAGTAGTGAAACTCGTCCATGATCACGACCCGCACATCGCTGCGGTCGCCGCGGTGGAGCGCGATATTGGCGAGGATTTCCGCCGTGCAGCAGAGCACCGGCGCCGTCGGATTCACGCTCGCGTCGCCCGTCATCATGCCGACGTTCTCGGGTCCGAAGTCACGGCACAGCGCGAGAAATTTTTCGTTCACGAGCGCCTTGATGGGACACGTATAAACCGACCGCTCGCCCGCGCACAGCGCCTTGAAATGCAGCGCCGCCGCCACGAGCGATTTTCCAGACCCGGTGGGCGTGGCGAGAATGACATTATGCCCAGCGAACAACTCCAAAATCGCCTCCTCCTGCTCCGGATAAAGCTCGAGCCCCTTCGCCGCCGCATAGCCTAGAAACCGATCCATCACCGCATCCGGCGAACCTTTGACCGGCGCAAGCAGTGGAGCAGAAACTGAAGACATCCTCCCAAGAGAAACGCACCCTCGCCTCCCCGCGAGGCAAAGTTACATGCCTGCAGTGACACACGCATTCCTGCCTGTGATTGCTTTTCCCCCACCCCCCACAGTCAAGAATGTCTGCGCCAACACCCGCCACGCCCGGCGCGCCACTCCGCCCTTGCCCCGCTATGGCGCTGCTTCCAGAAATGCTATCGCCTGCCTCGCGCGTCCCGCTTCTTCATCCAGCTAAATCCCGCCCATGTCGTCTGAGATAACGTATCGACAAGAGTCCGAACCTCAGCCGCACATCATCCGCGAACAGAGCATCGAGGACGCCTTCATCGCCAAGCTGCGCGACCTCAAATACACCGATCGCCCCGACATCCGCGACCGCGCCTCCCTCGAGACAAATTTCCGCCAGAAGTTCGAGGCCCTCAATCGCGTCAAACTCACCGACGCCGAGTTTGCCCGCCTGCTCGACGATCTCGTCTCCCCCGACGTCTTCAAAAACTCCGTCCGCCTCCGCGAGAAAAACGACTTCACCCGCGACGACGGCACGCCCCTTTCCTACACCCTCGTCAAAATCCGCGACTGGTGCAAAAACGACTTCGAGATCGTCCACCAGCTCCGTATGAACAAGTTTCACCTGGACTATCTCCGGCCCGGAGTCGCTGCCGCCTAGTTACCGCGACGACCTATATCTTTTCAATCACACCAGCGCATGCCCGTTTCTTCCACTCCCACTCTTCAAGACCTGATGCCCGTCGTCGAAGCCGCCGCCACCCTCGGCCTCTTCGGCACGTTCGAGCGCAAAGCGGTCGAAAAGCTCCTGTCCTACAACAAAAGCAACCGCCCTGTCATCCGCTGCCAAGTCCGCCAGAAGGATGTCCCCGCCAAGCCTGAGGAGATCGTCCGCCAACTTTGGATCTATCGCCTCCTCACTCACCACAAATACCCGCTCTCTCGGATCACGGTCGAATATCCGATTACCTTCGGCCGCGACACCTCTAAGCGCGCCGACGTCGTGGTCATGGACGCCGACCGCGTCACGATTCCCTATCTCATTATCGAGGTTAAGGCTGACAAGCTGAAGGACGGTAAAGATCAGCTGAAGTCCTACTGCCACGCCACTGGCGCCCCGCTCGCCCTTTGGAGTAACGGCCGCGATCACACGTTCTGGCATCGAAAAAATCCTAACTACTTTGTCGAAATTCCGTCTCTACCGACGGCCTCGCAAACCATCGCAGACGTCGCCGAGCAGCCTTGGACCATCGAGACCCTGATCGAGAAGGAGCAGGCCCGCGAAAAATCCGGCGAGGCCCGCTCCCTCAAGGACCGCATCCTCGAAATGGAGGACGAGGTGCTCGCCAACGCCGGCGTCGATGTCTTCGAGGAAGTCTTCAAACTCATTTTCACCAAACTCTACGACGAGCTCTCCTGCTACCGCGGCAAACACACCCACATTCGCTTCCGCAACACCAACACCGCCGCCCAGCTCAAGGCCCGCATCGCCGAGCTCTTCGACGAGGCCCGTGCCGAGTGGGACGGCGTCTTTCCGCCTGACGACAAGATCAAGCTCACCGCCGACCACCTCGCCGTCTGCGTCGGCTCCCTCGAGGAATACAAGCTCTTCAACAGCAACCTCGATGTCGTAGACGAGGCCTTCGAATACCTCGTCAACAAATCCTCCAAGGGCGAGAAGGGCCAATACTTCACGCCGCGTCACGTCATCGACCTCTGCGTGCGCATGCTCAACCCTCGCGAGCACGAGTCCCTCATCGACACCGCCTGCGGTTCCGCCGGCTTCACCATGCATGCCATCTTCCACGTGTGGGACGCCATCCGCCGCGACGAAGGCCGCGCCGAGGGCCACCTCTTCAGCATGGAGAAAAAGAGCCCGCGCCAGCAGGCCTACGTGAACGACAAGGTCTTCGCCATCGACTTCGACGAACGCTCCGTGCGCGTCGCCCGCTGCCTCAACCTCATCGCCGGCGACGGCCAGACCAACGTCCTTCACCTCAACACCCTCGACTACACCCGCTGGTCCGAGACCGTGAAGGAGGAATCCTGGACCGACACCTACCACACCGGCTGGAAAAAGATCCGCAAGCTCCTTGCCGACCCCAAGGGCAAGGACTACCGCACCTTCGGCTTCGACGTCCTCCTCGCCAACCCGCCCTTCGCCGGCGACATCAAGCAGACCGACATGCTCTCGCCCTACGACCTCGCCCACAAGGTCGCAAAGGACGGCGGCCAGGGAAAACTCGAGAGCGCCGTCGGCCGCGACCTCCTCTTCATCGAGCGCAACCTCGACTTTCTCCGCCCCGGCGGCCGCATGGCCGTCGTCCTCCCCCAGGGCCGCTTCAACAACGCCTCCGACGAACGCGTGCGCCGCTACATCGCCGAGAAATGCCGCATCCTCGCCGTCGTCGGCCTTCACGGGAACACGTTTAAGCCCCACACCGGCACCAAGACCTCCGTCCTCTTCGTGCAAAAGTGGAACGACGATCCCGCCGCCGGCCCGCTCTGCCCGCGCACGGACGACTACCCCATCTTCTTCGCCACCCAACGCCTGCCCTCCAAAGACAACCGCGGCGACAAGATCCTAGTCACCGACGCCTGCGGCCTGCCCGTGCGCGACATCCACGGCCACACCCTCGTGCAGCACGATTTTTTCAGCGTCGAGCTGAAGGACGGCACGCGCACGCCCGAAGGCATCGCCGAGGCTTTTGAAGAGTTCGCCAAGAAGGAGAAGCTGCCTTTTTTTCCCTAGGCCCCTTCAACGAGGCCCGCTACCGGGCGCTGTTGGAGGGGCTGGAGGTTCGAGAGGCTAGGTTTTCGGAGCAACGGACCATCCGCATTGATGCGGAGTTCGCGGCTCATTCCGCCATCAGCATGCTGGAGCGCGTGCTAACCTCTACGAAGTGGAAGCCGCTCGGTGCTCTTTCGCATCAACTCACGTCAGGGCACACGCCTTACAAACACGATGTTTCAGAAGGTGACGTTGGATTCATCACCATCGAAAGCGTAACGGCGCTCAGCTTCGACGTGGGTAAAGTGCGATGGATCACGAAGGAACAATACGCGGAGGAATTCAGCGAAAAGCGGATCCGCAAGGGCACGGTCATTTGCACGATCAAGCGACGCATCTGCCAAGCATACCCTTTCGTCGATGATCCCATACAGCCGCTCACCATCAATCAGGACGTCGCGCTGATCCAGCCAACAGGTGAAATTCAGCCTGCGTATTTGGCCGCCTACCTTGCATCGAAAGTCGGCCAAGCTTTCGCGGACAGGCAAAAGACGGAGCAGATGAATCCTTACATCAGCGTGGAGAGCCTCTCTAAGCTGCCTATCGTTCTGGTGTCCGACACCCTGCAAACGGCGGTCACACGGACGTTCCGATCGGGACAAACAAAAGTCGACCAAGCCGCCGCCCACCTCGCCGCCGCCGAGCAAACCCTGCTGCGCGCCCTCGGTCTCGAAAACTGGCGTCCGCCGGAGCCGCTCACCTACGTCCGCCGCGCGTCCGAGGTGGCGACGGCGGCGCGTTTCGACGCGGAGTTCTTCACCCCGCGCACGACCCAGCTTCTTGCCAAGCTCGGCACGGGCGGTCCCTCTATCCGCGCCGCAGCCCCGCCGCGTCACGAGGACTTCACCGGCGCTGGCGGCCCCGGCGATTTTGACTATATCGAGATCGGCGCCCTGCGCGGCGACGGCACGGCCGGCGCGGAACGCCTGTCCTGCGCCGAGGCCCCGAGCCGCGCCACTTGGCTTGTCCGCCCCGGCGACGTCATCACCTCCACGGTGCGTCCTAACCGCCGCTTGAGCGCGCTCATCACCCCCGAGCAAAACGGCTTCGTTGCCTCCTCCGGCTTTGTCGTGCTTCAGCCCAAGACCGTTTCGCCGGAGGTGCTTTTGACCTACCTGCGCCTGCCGCCGGTCTGCGAAGTCATGGACCTGCACACCAGTGCGAGCCTTTACCCGGCGATCTCCGAAACGGACCTGCTCAAACTTCCCTTCCCGAAACTCGACGCCAAGACCTGCGACGCCGTCACCGCCGCCGTGCGAGCCGCCCACGCCGCGCGCCGCAAGGCCCAGACCCTGCTCGCCCGTGCCCAACGCGCCGTCGAGGTCGCCATCGAGCAAGGCGAACCCGCCGCGCTCGCCCTGTTGTCGTCCGCCTGAGCTTTTCCCGCGTCCCATTTCCCTTCCTCCGATGCTCATCCTCTACACCACCGAAGACGGCAAGAGTCGCATCCAGCTCCGGGCCAAGGATCACACCGTCTGGCTCAGCCAGCGCGAGATGGCCCAGCTTTTTGACGTCAGCACCGACAACATCGGTCTGCACCTTAAGAACATCTACGAGGACGGCGAACTCGTTCGCGAGGCAACTACCGAGGAATCCTCGGTAGTTCAAATCGAGGGCGGCCGTGAAGTGCAGCGCCCGGTCACCCTCTACAATCTCGATGCCATCCTCGCCGTCGGCTACCGCGTCCGCTCGCCGCGCGGCGTCCAGTTCCGCCGCTGGGCCTCCACCGTCCTCAAGGAATACCTCCTCAAGGGCTTCGCGATGGACGACGAGCGGCTCAAAAACCCCGACGGCCGACCGGAGCCGACCTCTACACCTACCGCACGTCCGCCGTGCGCGTCGTCGACGGAGACGCCCTCGCCGTCACGATCGACATCCGGCCCTCGAACCGCCTCGACAAGAAACTCCGCCTGCGCGGCTGAATTGTCCGGAGCCGGGAAGCGCCCGCGTCTCGCCCGTCGCTCTCGGCGTTTCACCGAGAGTGTTTCGAATGGCACGGGCGGACATCCAACCCGACACGCGAAACGCCGGTGCTCCCCGAACCACTGGCTTCGATTTCCGCAGGCCGCGAGGCTGGCTCCGGAGATGCCCATTTTTCATCCTACCTTCTCCCATGAACCGCACTACCCCCGCTGTCATTTGGTGGACTCTCTGGTCCGGTATTCTCCTCGGTCTTGTCGCAATCTATACCGGCCTGCGCCCGACCATCCCGGCTTCCGCTGCCGCGGGGATTCGCTACCTGCCCCTGGCGCCCCTCCTGGTCGCTGTGCTGATTCGCTGGGTCGCTCTGCCGCGCGTAACGCAAATCCGCGCAGCTTTTCCGCTGTTCATCGTCGGCCTCGCCTTCGCGGAAGCCTGCGGGCTGATGGGCCTCTTCCTTGTCCCCGATTTGGCGGCGGCGTATTTCATCCTCGCCCTACTCGGTCTCGCCCAACTCGCTCCCGTCTTCGCCGGCCGGTTTGAGGCGTGATTGGTTCGCTCCAATCTGCAAAGCGAAACGCTGTCGGTGCTCCCGACGATACGTCCTCCGCACTTCCTCTCGAGGAGAGGTTGGCCTTGGAGTGACTGAACTCCAGCACCTTGGCGGTGCCTCCGGCCAAGTTTGCGAACCGATAAATCCCACACTCACACTCACGCTCTTAAAATCAGCAGCTGGGATAATGTCTAAACCCAAACTCCTCTTCCTCTGCTCGCGCAACCAGTGGCGCAGTCCGACGGCCGAGGCGTTGTTTCAAAATCATCCGCGCTACGAGGCGCGTTCGGCTGGCACCGAGAACGGGGCGCGCGTCAAACTCACCGCTGGTCTCATCGGCTGGGCTGATCTCATCTTTTGCATGGAGAAAAAGCACGCCGCCCGCGTGCAGGAACGCTTCGGTGACTTCCTTGGCGACAAACCGCTGATCGTGCTGCGCATCCCCGACGACTACCGCTTCATGGATGCCGAACTGATCGATCTCCTGAGGACGGAACTCTCCGCCCATCTGGCGCTTTGATTTTCCCGGCTTGCGCAGCGTTGATCAGCGTCCGACAGCGCTTGAAGACGACCAGTCTTCACAACATCCGTCCGGCCATCGGATCGATCACGCCCAGACGCATCGCGAACGTGTGCGCGATGCTGCTCGCCGCGGCTTTCGCCCGCTGCGCGTTGGGGCCGGCGAAGTTTTCGTCGATCGTCGCGTGAAACAGCCCCAGCCAGCGCTGGAAATGCTCCGCCGTCACGGGCAACGGCACATGCGGCGGAAACGGCCGCCCCGCGTAGCCCGGCTCACCGAGAATCATCCCGCCCCAGAATGCATACATCTTCGGCAGGTGCTGCGGCCAATCGACTTTCGCGAAGCCGTTGAAAATCGGATCGAGCAAGTCGTCCTGCTGCACTTTGCCGTAAAAGAGGTCCACCAACCGCTTCACGTCCTCCATATTCTGCACGTCGCTCATCAATCGGAGTGAGCGTGAGCGGCACCGGCATGCAAGCAGCCTCTGCGAAATCCTTGATCCAGCTCAAGACGGCTAAGCGCCGCTGCGCACCCACTCGCCCCATAGACTCTCTCGTGCTTCCCTTGGTCCGGGGCGCGCACGCGTCTCGTCCTAACGCCGCGAACGCGACTTCGGCTTCCCTCCGCCGTAGCCGCCACCGCGCTTCGGTGCCGGCGCCCGCCCGACGTTGCGGTAATCGCCCGAACGCAATGAATTGATTTGATCGCGCAACACCGCGGCGCGCTCGAACTCCAGGCGGCCCGACGCTGATTGCATCTCCTCCTCCAACTCTGCGATCACCGCCGCGACATCGTCCGCGCTCTCGGCGACCGCCACCTCCGCTGTTTCGCCCGAACCGTCGTAAACGTGCAGGCTCGCCTGCGCCGACCGGACCACGCTCCGCGGCGTGATGCCATGCGCCGTGTTATAAGCGATCTGGGTGGCGCGCCGGTAATTCGTGATCTCGGTCGTGCGCCGGATCGATTCGGTGATCTTGTCCGCGTAAAAAATAACCCGGCCTTTTTCGTGCCGCGCCGCGCGGCCCGACGTCTGAATGAGACTCGTTTCGCTCCGCAAAAACCCTTCCTTGTCGGCGTCGAGAATCGCCACGAGCGCCACCTCCGGCAGATCGAGTCCTTCGCGCAGCAGGTTGATGCCCACCAGCACGTCGAAGTTGCCCAGCCGCAAATTACGCAGAATCTCCACGCGCTCGATCGCATCGATGTCCGAGTGCAGATATTCCACGCGAATCTTCGCATCGCGCAGAAAACTCGTGAGGTCTTCCGACAGGCGTTTCGTCAACGTTGTCACGAGCACGCGCTCGCCCGCCTCCGTCGCCTTTTTCACTTCCGAAATCAAATCCTCCACCTGTCCCTTCGTCGGCCGCAGCGTGATCTCGGGATCCACGAGCCCGGTCGGGCGGATCAACTGCTCCGCCACGACCGACGACAACTTCAGCTCGTAGGGCGCGGGCGTGGCGGAGACGAACAGCGTCTGACCCGTGATCGAGCGAAACTCGTCGAAACTTTGCGGGCGGTTATCGAGCGCCGAAGGCAGCCGGAAACCGAAATTGACGAGCGTCTCCTTGCGTGCGCGGTCGCCATTATACATGCCGCCGATCTGCGGCACCGTGGCGTGGCTCTCGTCGATCATCAGCAGGAAATCCTTCGGGAAAAAATCGACGAGGCAGAACGGCCGCTCGCCTGCTTTGCGTCCGGTGAGGTGCCGCGAATAGTTTTCGATGCCGTTGCAGAACCCCATTTCCTGGAGCATCTCCAAATCGTAGTTTGTGCGCATGCGGATGCGCTGCGCCTCCAGGTAAAGCCCCTTCGCCTCGAAATACGTCACGCGCTCCTCGAGCTCCGCTTTGATCGCATGGATCGCCGGCTCCAGCTTGCCGCGCGTGGTCACGTATTGGTTCGCCGGGTAGAGGTCGAATTGGTCGAGCGGCCGGATGATCGCCCCCGTGAGCGGGTCGAACTCCGCGATCGCCTCGATCTCATCGCCAAAAAACTCGATGCGCAGCGCCTGCTCCGAATACGCCGGCATCACGTCCACCACGTCGCCACGCACGCGGAACCGCCCGCGCTTCAAATCATAATCGTTGCGCTCGTAAATGTTGTCCACGAGACGCTCGAGCAGGACGTTGCGCCCGAGGCGTTCGCCTTTGCGCAACGGGATCCGCAGCTCGGTGAAATCCTCCGGTGAGCCCAAGCCGTAGATGCAGGAAACGCTCGCGACCACGATCACATCGCGCCGGCTGACGAGCGAACTCGTCGTCGCGATGCGCAACCGCTCGATCTCCTCGTTGATCGACGAATCCTTTTCGATATAGGTGTCGCTCGACGCGATGTAAGCCTCCGGCTGGTAGTAGTCGTAGTAACTGACGAAGTATTCGACCGCGTTTTCCGGGAAAAAATTCTTGAACTCGGAGTAGAGCTGCGCCGCGAGGGTCTTATTGTGCGAAATGATCAGCGTCGGCCGCTCCGTCTGCGCGATCACGTTCGCCATCGTGAACGTTTTGCCGGAGCCCGTCACGCCGAGCAGCGTCTGGTCGCGATGGCCCGCGCGGATGGACGCGACCAGTTTTTCGATCGCTTGCGGCTGATCGCCGGTCGGCTGGTAGTCGGAGTTAAGTTTGAACAACATGATGCGTCGCGCAGGAACCAGAGAACACGCCCCGCCGCCCGTTGCAAACGCCCGCACGCTCAGCGAGCCACCAACTTGTGCAGGTCCGCGACCGTCAACTCGTCCAGCCGGTGCACGACCCGATCCACGCGCCCGCGCAACGCCTCCGCGGGATGCGTCGTCGCCACCCCCACGACCTTCATGCCGCCCGCCCGCGCCGCCTCGATGCCCGCAAACGCATCCTCAAACACTACGCAACTCGCCGGTGCCCGGGAGATCTTTTCCGCCGCGCGCAAAAACACGTCGGGGTGCGGCTTTCCCTGCGTCACATCCTCCGCCGTCACCATCGCAGTGAACACCGACGCCAGGCCGAGCACGTCGAGGATTGTCGCGATATTCTCGCGATGCGTGGAGGAACCCACGCAGAACGGCACCCGTCCCTCCGCTAGCCGCGCGAGAAATTCCCGCCCGCCCGGCAGCACCTCGAGCCCGCGCTCGGCGACGATTTCCCGATACAGCGCCTCCTTGCGCAACGACAGGCGCCGCACGTCGCCGCTGTCGCGCGTCCAGCCGAGCAATTCCGGAATGATCCATTCGTTCTTCTTGCCGAAGCCGAGTTTGAAGTGGCCTTCGGGCAACGTGCGCCGCTCTTCGGCCGCGAGTCGTTCCCAACTGAGTTCGTGATGATGCGACGAGTCGATGATGACGCCGTCCCAATCGAAAATGACGCCGAGGTCCGGCGAAACGTTTGCCATGGCCGCATGTTTTCGCCGCCGCCGCCGCGTGGCAATCCGGCAAAAAGTCACGCGCGATTCGCCGGCGGCGGGGTGCGGCCGGTCTGCCGCCACCAACGCGCAAAACGGAACAGCGGCGGCAGGACAAACCACGCTACGATCACGCCGAGGAGAACCCATTTCACGCGGTCCCACGCCGGCGCGACGTAGTCGATGCGCTCAGCCCACGACGACGGTGGCGTCGCGGTTGCGACCGTCGTCGTCGCGGCAGCCGGCGCGCTCCCCGCGGCGTCCAAATCCTGCAGGTCAAGCGCCTGCGCGTCGCGTTGCCACGTGAGGCGCGTCGCTTCCGTTTCGGCGGCCGCGATGCGGGCGAGCGCATCTGCGTGAAAACGCTCCATCTTCGCCAGCCGCTCGGCGTTGGCGCGCTGCTGCGCGGGATTCCCCACGAGCCGGTCCCACGTGCTTTCCTGTTCACGCAAGCCTGCGGCTATTTTGTCCGCTTGGTCCGCGCGCTTGCGTTCCGCGGTGATCTCAAGGGACAACCGGTCGAGGCGCTGATTCGCTTGCGCGACACTTTCCCGCAAAGCCGCCCGGCGCGCGTCCCTTTGTTGCCGCTGCGTCGCTCGATCCGCGACCTCGTCCGCCACGGCGTGCCGGTGCAGCCACCACGCCGTGCCCCCGAGCACCGCCGCCGCGAGTAGGACCGGGGGCAGCAGCTTGCGCACAATAATCCAGAGGTATTTGAACAGAAACGTCATTTATGAAGTCTGGGTGGCGGATGAATTAGCTCGCGTCATTCAACGGCCGCGGACCCCGGATGCCAATTGCTAAAGCCTCCGGCGGCGGCCAAGCTCGCCCTCAGTCCAACGGCGTTGCTGTTCAACTCCTCCCCTCCCAACCCCATGTCCAAGGTAATTATTTCCACTCTGTATGACTCCGATGTGTTTCGCATGGCGTGCCGCCAGTTCGATCAGGCGGCCGACGCGATCAATCTCCCGGAGGCCATCCGCGATCGCACGAAATATCCCCGCCGCTGCCTCGCCGTGGCCCTGCCCGTCGAGCGCGATGATGGCTCGGTGACGGTCTTCGAAGGCTATCGCGTCCAGCACAACCTCTCCACCGGTCCGTCCAAAGGCGGCATCCGTTTTCACCAACACGTCACGTTGGGTGAAGTCGCCGCGCTCTCGATGTGGATGAGTTGGAAGTGCTCCCTCGTCGGCCTGCCCTACGGCGGTGCGAAAGGCGGCGTGATCGTGGATCCGCACCAACTTTCCGAACGTGAGCTCGAACATCTTTCCCGCCGCTACATGCAGGAGATGATCAACTTCGTCGGCCCGCACACCGACGTGCCCGCACCCGACGTCGGCACCAACGAGAAAATCATGGGCTGGATGATGGATACGTATTCCAACCACGCCGGCCATCTCGAGACCGCCGTCGTCACCGGCAAACCGATCGCCCTCGGCGGTTCACAAGGTCGCCGTGAAGCCACGGGGGCGGGCGTCGCCTATCTCGTGAAACAGTATCTCGCCGACCTCAAGATCCCGATCAAGAAGGCCACGGTGGCGATTCAAGGCTTCGGCAATGTCGGCAGTGAAACGGCCCTCGCCCTCGCGAATTACGGCGCGAAAATCATCGCGATCTCCGACTACACCGGCGCCTTTCACAACCCCAAGGGCATCGATGTGCAACGCGCGTTGAAATACGTGCAATACCAGCGCGTGTTGAAGGATTTCGATGGCGGTGAACCCATCACCAACGAGCAGCTCCTCGAGTTGAAATGCACGGTCCTCGTGCCCGCCGCCCTCGAGCGCGTCATCACCGAAAAAAATGCACCCAAGCTCCGCTGCCGCGTCCTCGCCGAAGCCGCCAACGGCCCGACGACCAACGCCGCCGACAAAATCCTCAACCAGCGCGACGAGATCGAGGTCATCCCCGACGTGCTCTGCAATTCCGGCGGCGTCATCGTCTCGTATTTCGAATGGCTGCAAAATCTGCAGAACTTCTATTGGTCGCGCGACGAGGTGATGACCAAACTCTACGCCGTCCTCGACAAAGCGAAGACGTCCGTCGACTACCAAAAACGGAAGTTCAAATTCAGCCGCCGTCTCGCCGCGCTCACGCTCGGTGTGCAACGCGTCGCCGACGCCAAGGCCGCGCGCGGCCTCTTCCCGTAAACGCACCCGGTCCGCCCGCACTCGCGTGGCTTGGGCGTCCCGCCCAAGCCCGCCGCCACGCTCCCGCCCGGCCGCCACGAACGTCCGCCCGTCGCCGCGCCTCAACCACCGGTCAGTGCAGGAAAATCCAGCCGCACACCGCGAGGATCGGCAGCAGGATCGGCAAACTGTAGCGACCGATGTAGCCGAAGAACGACGGCACCCGCACGCCCGCCGACTCCGCGATCGATTTCACCATGAAATTGGGGCCGTTGCCGATGTAGGTCATCGCGCCGAAAAATACCGCGCCAAGGCTGACCGCGATCACGAGTTCCGGCCGGTCGGCGAGCAGTTGATGCACCGCCGCGTGCTCCGCCGCCGGGGTCGATTCTCCACCGCCACCGGTCGACGCGCTGACCTCGGCCAGCTTCAGGAAATTCACATACGTCGGCGCATTATCCAGCACCGCCGAGAGCCCGCCCGAAGCGAAATAATACGCCGGCGCGCGCTCGAAACCGAATTCGTGACCGTGCTGCTCCAGATAGTTCAACGCGGGCATCATCGTGGCGAAAATACCGATGAAGAGAAACGCCACCTCCTTGATCGGGCCGAAGCTGAAGTGATTTTCCAAATGCACATCTTTCGGCGTCAGCCGGTAGCTCGCCACCGCCGCTCCGAGCATCACGATTTCGCGGAGAAACCAGTAGTCCGGCAGAAACACCGCCGCGATGATCACGCCCAGGAACAGCACGTTCATCATGCCGTCGAAGCGCCACGTATCCGGCGCCTCGCTTTCGTGCCGCAAGCGCACCGGCATCCGCGCAAACGACCGTCGATCGAACACGTAAAACGCCACCAGCAGCGCCACCAGCGTCACGATCCACTGCCCGATCACGTGGTCGAGCAGCCAGAAGAACGGCACGCCGCGCAGGTAGCCCAGAAACAACGGCGGATCGCCGATCGGCGTCAGCGCACCGCCGACGTTTGAAACCACGAAGATGAAAAATACGATGTGAAACGCGCTGATGCGGATCTTGTTCAACCGGATCCATGGCCGGATCATTACCATCGAGGCGCCCGTCGTGCCGATGAAGTTCGCCAGCACCGCGCCGACCGCGAGAAACGCCACGTTCACCACCGGCGTCGATTCGCCCTTCACCTTGATGTGAATCCCGCCCGCCACCACGTACAGCGCCCCGATGAGGCTGATGAACGAGAAATACTCGTGCGCCGTGTGCCCGATCACCGTGCCGCCGCCTTCCACGCGCCATAGATAATATGCCGCCACCACCAGCCCCAGGCCGATCGCGATGTGCGGATAATAGTGCTCCCACAGATGCTTCACCCGCGGGGGCGTGAGCGGCATCGTGGCGATAAGCAGCAGCAACAGCGCGAACGGTGCCACCAGGATGAGCGGGATCGATGCGACTGCGCCATGACTGACCGTCGCGAGGGAAAGCTGAAACATGCGACCGCGTGATGCAGAACTCATGCCGCCGCCGCAAGCCAGCGTCGCAACTTTGCGCGCTCGGCCACCTTTTCGCCCACCGCCAACCTCCGTTCGCATCCCATTTCCGGGACGTCCGCTTCCCGCCTTCGGCGCCTGGCCGCCGGCTTCAAAAGCCACCAATACTTTCTGCGCGTTGCCCTCAAACGACTTAGGTCTGTTTCGTTGCCTTGGCACGCGCCTTGCAAAGTCTGTCGCGCACCATGGACATCCCGCGCCCCGACCAAACGAAAGCCAAGCGCAAGAAACGCATCCTCCTCGCCGCCGGCATTGTGGTCGCGCTCGCCGTCATCACCGTCCTCCTCGCGCGCCTCAAGCCCGCCGCGCCCAGCGTCGAACGCAACCTCGTGTGGATCGACACCGTCAAACGCGGCGAAATGCTCCGCCAGGTGCGCGGCCTCGGCACGCTCGTCCCCGAGGAAATCACGTGGATCGCCGCCCGCACCCAAGGCCGCGTCGATAAAATCGTCCTGCGCCCCGGCGCCGATGTGAGTGAGACCAGCGTCATCCTCATCCTCACCAACCCCGACGTCGTGCGCGCCGCCACCGACGCCGACTCGCAGCTCAAGGCCGCGGAAGCCGAACTCGCCAACCTCAAGGTGACCCTCGAAAGCAGCGTCCTCGCCGCCGAATCCACCGCCGCCACCGCGAAAGCCGATTACGAACAGGCGAAACTTCGCGCCGAGGTGAACGACCAGTTGTTTCAAGACGGCCTCGTTTCGCCGCTCGAAATGCGCCTCACCAAAGTCACCGCCGAGCAAGCCGCCACGCGCAACACCATCGAGCAAAAACGCTACGCCTTCGCGCAGGATTCGATCGCACCCCAACTCGCCGTCAAAGCCGCCGAAGTCGACCGGCTCCGCAGTCAGGCCAAACTCCGTCAGGACGAGCTCGATGCCCTCACCGTCCGCGCGGGCATGACCGGCGTCCTGCAACTTCTCCCCGTCGAAGTCGGCGCCCAAGTCCAACCCGGCACCAACCTCGCCCGCGTCGCTGATCCCCATCGCCTTAAGGCCGAAGTCCGCGTCGCCGAGACGCAGGCCAAGGACATCCAGATCGGCCAGCCCGCGACCATCGATACGCGCAACGGCATCGCGGCCGGTAAAGTCTCCCGCATCGATCCCTCCGTGCAAAACGGCACCGTCACCGTCGACGTGACGATGACGCAGGAGCTCCCCCGCGGCGCGCGGCCGGATCTGTCCGTCGATGGCACCATCGAACTCGAGCGCCTCAACGACGTCGTTTACGTCGGCCGCCCCGCGTTTGGCCAGGAACACAGCACCGTCGGCATGTTCAAGCTCGACGCCGACGGCATCTACGCCACCCGCACGCAGGTCCAGCTTGGCCGCAGCTCCGTCAACACGATCGAAATCGTCAACGGCCTCCAACCCGGCGACCGCGTCATCCTCTCCGACATGTCGCAGTGGGATGCCAACGACCGCATCAAGTTGAACTGATCCGCTCCGCCGCGCGTAACTTTTCCGGCTCTCGCCGTGTTTATCCCGCCATGCTCCCCGCTGTTGTTCTCGTCGCGCTGCTGACCGCCTTGGTTGCCGCCGACACTTCCGCCGACTCCTAACGCCCGCTTCCTCCTCTCTTCCCCATGAATCCAGAATCTCTCATCAAACTCGACGGCGTCACCAAAGTCTTCCTCACCGACGAGGTCGAAACGCACGCCCTCTCCGGCATTCACATCGACATCGTCAAAGGCGAATTCGTCTCCATCGCCGGCCCGTCCGGTTGCGGCAAGTCCACCTTGCTCTCCATCCTCGGTCTCCTCGATTCGCCGACCGATGGCACCTATCTTCTCAACGGCCGCCCCGTGCAGGGCCTCTCGCTCCCCGAGCGCGCCCGCATCCGCAATCGCGAGATCGGTTTCATTTTCCAATCGTTCAATCTCATCGGCGATCTCACCGTTTACGAGAACGTCGAACTCCCGCTCACTTACCGCGGCATGCCCGCCAGCGAACGCAAAATCGCCGTCACCGAAGCGCTGGAAAAAGTCGGCATGGCGCATCGCGCGAAGCATCTGCCCTCGCAGCTTTCCGGCGGTCAGCAGCAACGCGTCGCCGTCGCCCGCGCCCTCGCCGGCAAACCTGCCGTCCTCCTCGCCGACGAGCCCACCGGCAACCTCGATTCGAAAAACGGCGACTCCGTCATGCAGCTCCTCGCCGGTCTTCACCAAGGCGGCGCGACCATCGTCATGGTCACGCACGACGCCCGATTCGCGCGCAACGCCGACCGCACCATTCACATCTTCGACGGCCGCGTCGTGCAGGAGCAGGTCGAGACTGATCCCACCCGCGCTTAACCGCTTCGGTCACGCCGCCCCGGGCGCGCCGTTTAGCGCGAGTAGGAAATTCCGTTCGTCGGCCTCTCGCGTCCGGCTCCGCCCTGTCCGCTGATCGCCCCGTCCACCTCGCTCGTTTCGCCTCATGCTCGCCGCGCTGCGCTTCGCCCTTCGCCAACTCGCGAAGTCGCCCGGCTTCGCGATCGTCGCCGTGCTCACTCTCGGCGTCGGCATCGGCGCAGTGACGGTCGCGTTCTCCGCGGTCAACGCGGTTTTGCTCAAACCGTTTCCCTACATCCGGCACCAGGAGCGGATGCTGTATTTCAACGAACTCGATCACAGCCGCGGCCTCTCCGACATCGGCATTTGCTACGCCGACTTTCTCGATCTCCAGCATCGGATGACCACCCTCGACGGTCTCTGGGTCCGCACCGATCGCACCGTCATTCTCTCCGGCGCCGATGAACCCGAACGGCTCCTCGGCACCGGCGTGAGTTGGGACGCTTTTAAGCACATGGGCGTCGCCCCCTTCATCGGCCGCGACTTCCTCCCGTCCGACGCCCAACCGGATAGTCCCGAGGTCGCGTTGCTCAGCTACGGACTTTGGCAACGCCGCTTCGGAGGCGATCGCGACATCATCAACACCACCGTCACGCTCAACGGCAAACCCGCGCAGATCATCGGCGTGATGCCGCGCGGCTGGGCTTACCCGGATAACTCCGCGCTCTGGAGCGTCTATCGTCCCGAACCCGCGCAACTCACCGACCGCGCCAACTTTTTTCTCGACGGTCACGCCATGATGAAACCCGGCGTGACCCTCGCCCAAGTCCAGGCTGAAGCTGACACCGTCATGGGCGCGATCGCGCGCGAACATCCCGTGACCAACGGCAATGTCGGCGTCTCCTTTCGCGACGTGCGCGAACAAGCCACCGCCGACACCCGCCCGCAGCTCCTCCTTTTTCTCGGCGCGGTGTCGTTCGTCTTCCTCATCGCCTGCCTCAACGTCGCCAACCTCGTGCTCGCGCGCCTGGTCACCCGCACCAAGGAAATCGCCATCCGCCTCGCCCTCGGCGCCACGCGCCGGCAGCTCATCGGCCAATTCTGCGTCGAAGGCCTCGTCCTCGCGTTTCTGGGCGGCAGCGCGGGGCTCCTCCTGGCCTTGTGGGGCGCGGACGCCATGTGGCTCGGTGTCAAGACCGACATCCCCTTCTGGTTGCAACGCGGCTTCGACCTTCGCGTGTATGCCGTCGTCGTCGCGCTCGGTTTGATCGCGGCGTTGTTCTTCGGCATCCTCCCCCTCTGGCAGGCCGCGCGGCCCGACCTCACGCGCGAATTAAAAGAAAGCGGCCGCGGCGCCGGCGACGGTGGTCCCGCCGGCCACCGTTTACGCCAAAGCCTCGTCATCGTCGAAGTCGCCCTCGCCCTCGTCCTCCTCGTCGGCGCCGGCCTCATGATGCGCAGCTTCGGAAAACTGCGGGACATCGCTCTCGGTTTCGACGCCCGCCAAGTTCTCACGTTTCGCGTCGGCCTGCCGCCCACGATGGCGCCCGACGACACCGCCTCGCTCAACCTCTTTCGCGCCCTCCTGCCCCGCCTCCAAACCGTCCCCGGCGTGCAATCCGCCAGCGCCGCCACCGTCGTTCCGCTCACCCACGACAACAGCATCAACGCCCTCGTCATCGAAGGGGAAGCCGAGCCGCGCACCCTGAGCGAGGCCGCCCTCGGCCAGCAACGCGCCGTGATGCACGACTTTTTCCAAACGATGCGCATTCCGCTGCTCCTCGGTCGCCGCTTTCAAGCCGGTGTTGACCGGCCCGATTCGCCGCCCACCGCGATCGTGGACGAAGCGTTTGCCTTGCAGCACTACGGCAGTCTGACCAAGGCCCTCGGCCGGCGCTTCCGCACCTTCACGCCCGCTGCGGATCAGAAGGCGCCATGGCGGACCATTGTCGGCGTCGTGGGCAACACCCGCCTCCGCCTCGCTGGTCCCGATCCGCAGCCCACGTTCTACGTCCCCTTCGAGCAGCAACCGAGCAATTTCATGACGGTCGTCCTCCGCACCGCGGCCAATCCGGCCAGCCTCCTCCCCGCTGTGCGTTCGGCCGTGTCCGCCGTGAATAAAGACATGCCGATCTACAACGCGTATTCGATGGAAGCCCTCTTCCAACGCGACGCGTGGGCGCAGGCGTTCTTCGGCGGGCTCTTCACCACGGCCGGCATCATCGCGCTCTTCCTCGCGAGCATCGGCGTTTACGGCGTCATGTCCTACGCGGTCGCACAACGCACCGCCGAGATCGGCGTGCGCATGGCCCTCGGCGCCCAGCCCGGCCGCGTCGTGCGCCTGATGCTCGGTCGCGGCGTGCGGCTGGTGGCCGCCGGCTTGCTCATCGGGTTCGTCGGCTCCTGGTTCGCCGCGCAACTCTTGACGGGCTTCCTCTACGGCGTGTCGCCGCACGATCCGCCGACCTTCGCCGCCGTGCCCGTGCTCCTCGCCGCCATCGCACTTTTCGCGTGTTACGTGCCCGCGCGCCGCGCCACCCGCATCGATCCGCTCACCGCGCTGCGCGCCGAATAACCCGCACTCCTCGCCCACCGTCGACCTGTTTCTCCCTCCGTTCGCCGCTCTCAGTCGCTCCCCATCTTCGTCTTCTACTCCATGCTCTCCGACTTCCGCTTCGCCCTCCGCACGCTCGGCAAGACCCCCGGCTTCACCGTCGCCGCCGTCATCGTGCTCGCTCTCGGCATCGGCGCCAACTCCGCCATCTTCAGCATCGTCAACGCGCTTCTCTTCGCTCCGCCGTCCTATGCGCACCCGGCCGCCGTCGTCCAAGTTTTTTCGCAGGACAAAAAGAACCCCACGTCCTACCGCGCCTTCTCCTATCCGACCTACCGCGACATTCGCGAAAAGAACTCCGTGTTCACCGATGTCTTCGCGCACAACCTCACGCTGATCGGCATCGGCGAAAAAGACCACGCCCGCCGGGCGCTGGCCGAGCTCGTCTCCTCCAACTATTTCTCGGTGCTCGGCGTCGCCCCGGTTCAAGGCCGCGCCTTCCTGCCCGACGAGGAACGCCCCGGCAGCGCCCCTGCCGTCGCTATCGCCAGTTATCCTTACTGGCAGCAACGCGGCTTCGATCCCGCCCTGGTTGGCTCGACCGTTTTGATCAGCGGCCGCCCCTACACCATCGTCGGCATCGCCCCCGAAAACTTCACCGGCACGATGCAGCTTTTCTCCCCGTCGTTCTGGCTGCCGCTCGGCGATTACGACCGTATAGTCAACGACACGCTCGCCGACGAACAGCGGGCGCTCGCCCTCCGCTCCACCCACGACCTCATGATCGTCGGCCGCCTCAAGCCCGGCCTCACCGGCGCCACCGCTCTCCCTGCGCTCGCGACCCTCGCCGCCAACCTCGAACACGCGTTCCCCGTCGAACAGAAAGACCAGACGTTCACCACGGCCCCGCTCTCGCGCCTCTCCACCAGCGAGACGCCCAACGATGGCGATGGCGATATCGCCACGCTCGGCGCGCTCCTCCTCGGCATGTCTGCCGTCGTGCTCCTCGTCGCCTGCCTCAACCTCGCCAACATGCTCCTCGCGCGCGGCACCGCCCGCCGCAAAGAGATCGCCATCCGCCTCGCCCTCGGCGCCGGCCGTGCCCGCATCATCCGCCAACTGCTCCTCGAAGGCTTCGTCCTCGCGGTCATGGGCGGGGTCGTCGGCCTGGTGCTCGCTCTCTGGTCCGCCGATCTCCTCGTCGCCTCGCTGTTGCGCTTCATGCCCTTCGACCTCGTCTGGCCGTCCGGCCTCAGCCCCGTCGTGCTGGGCGCCACGTTTCTCTTCTGCGTGTTCGGCACCCTCCTCTTCGCGCTCGGGCCGGCGTTGAAGCTCTCCCGCGGCAACGTCCTCACCGACCTCAAGGAACAAGCCGGCGAGGACGTCGCCCCGCGCCGCTGGAAATATTTTCCGCGCCATCCCTTGGTCGTCGTGCAGATCGCGCTCTCCCTCGCGCTCCTCACCGCCGCCGCCCTTTTCATCCGTGGCGCCGGCAAAGCCGCCAACGTCGACACCGGCCTCGACGTCCAACGCACCTGGCTCGTGCAGGTCGACGCCAGTCTCGCCGGCCAGAATCCCGTCCGCTCCCGCGAACTCTACCACGAGCTCAATGCCCGCCTCGCCGCCCTTCCCGGCGTCGAAAGTGCCAGCGTTTCCTCCCTCATTCCTTTCGGCATGGTCTCGAAAAGCAAAAAGATCTCGCGCGCCGGGCTCTATCCCGCGGCCGACGCCAAACCTTCCACCGCCGCCGAGGGCCTCGCCTACTTCGCCAGTTGGAACAGCGTCGGCGCCGACTACTTCAAGTCGGTGGGACTCCCTCTCCTCCGGGGCCGGCCTTTCACCGCGGCTGAGGCCACCCAGCCCGGCGGCCCGGCGGTGGCGATCATCGATGAATCGCTCGCCCGCAAACTCTGGCCCGATGGCAACGCGCTCGGCCAGCAACTCCAATACGCCGCCACGCACGCTCCCGCCGCCAAAAACTCTGGCGAGGGTGGTGGCATCAACATGAGCACCACCGCCGATTCCGGTGAAATCAAAGCCGGTGAACCTATCCAAGTCGTCGGCATCGTCCCCTCCACCCGTCACGCCCTCTTCGAGAAGGAGGTCGGCAGCAGCATCTACCTGCCCTACAGCCGAGGCTTCCAAAGCGACGTCCATTTCCTCGTGCGTTTCGCCACGCTCCCCACGGATGCCAACGCCACCACCGCCCTCCTCCGCCGCACCGTGCGCGAATTCGATGCCACGCTGCCCGTGCTCGCCATCAAATCCTTCCCGCAGCACCTCGACGGCAACATTCAGATCTGGGTCGTTCGCGCCGGGGCCGCCCTCTTCTCCGTATTCGGCGGCCTCGCCCTCGGCCTGGCTGTCGTCGGCATTTACGGCGTGAAAGCCTACGCCGTCGCCCGCCGCACCCGCGAGATCGGCATCCGCATGGCCCTCGGCGCCCAACCCGCAGTCGTCCTGAAAATGATTCTTCGCGAGGCCACGCTCATGCTCGCGTGCGGTCTCCTCCTCGGCGTCCTCCTCGCGTTCGGCACCGGCCAGCTCGTCAGCAGCCTCCTTTACCACGTCAGCGCCACCGACCCGATCGCGTTCACCGTGGCGCCGGTCGTCCTCGCCCTCGCCGCCTTCGTCGCCGCTTGGATTCCCGCCCGCCGCGCCACCCGCATCAACCCGCTCACCGCCCTCCGCTCCGAATAATCCACCGCGCGCGTCCGTCCAAAATCGTTCGCTTCGTTCGTTCTCTTTTCACCACCTGGTTTCTTCGCGCTGCTTCGAGCCACCTTCGTTCGCTCCCGCGCGCGTCTCATCATCCCGTCGCCCAATCCTGTTTTTCCCATGCTCGCTGATTTCCGCGCCGCCGTCCGCCAGCTCGCCAAGTGCCCCGGCTTCACCGCCGTCGCCGTCCTCACCCTCGCGCTCTGCATCGGAGCCAACAGCGCCATTTTCTCGGTTCTCAACGCGATCCTCCTCAAGCCCTACCCGTGGCCCGAATCCGAGCAGCTCGTTTACGCCAACAACACCTACCCGCTCATGGGTCTGCCCGACGCCGGCGTGTCGATTCCCGACTACCTCGACCGCCGCACCGCGAAATCCTTCGTCGACGGCGCGATCTATTCCGGCACCTCCGTCAATCTCGCCGCCGAAGGCACCGCCCCCGAACGCATCAACGCCCTTTCCGCTTCGCCTTCCCTCTTTCCGCTCCTTCGCGTTCCCCCGCTCCTCGGGCGCACGTTCACGGAAAACGAAACCGATCCCGGCGCGCCCCGCTCCGCCGTGCTCAGCTACGATCTCTGGCAAAACCGCTTCGGCGGTGACCGCGCCATCATCGGCCGCGACATCCGGCTCAACGGCGAACCCGTCACCGTCGTCGGCGTGATGCCGCCCGGCTTCTATTTTCCCAGCCCGCGCACGCAGCTCTGGATTCCCTTTCGCATTACGCCCGCGCAGCGCACCGACGACGAGCGCGGCACCGAATTTTCCAACTTCATCGGCCGCCTCAAGCCCGGCGTCTCCCTCGCGCAAGCCCAGGCCGAACTCGACGCCCTGCAATCCGCGCTCGCCGCGCGCCTCCCCGCCCTCGCGCCGTTTTGGAAGTCGTCCGGCTTCGCGCCCCACGTCATCGGCTTTCTCGATTTCAACGTCTCCGGCGTGCGCGCCATGCTCTGGTTCGTGCAGGCCGGCGTCGTCGCCGCGCTGCTCATCGGCTGCGCGAATGTCGCCAGCCTCCTCCTCGCTCGCGCCATGAGCCGCGAACGCGAACTCGCCATCCGCGCCGCCCTCGGCGCCTCCCGCCGCCGCCTCGTGCAATTGCTCCTCACCGAGAGCGTTGTCCTCTTCCTCGCCGGCGGCGCGCTCGGCCTCGTCGTCGCGTTGTGGGGCATCAGCGCCCTCAACCACCTCGGCCTCGATGCCATGCCCCGCGGTTACAACGTCGCGCTCGATGCCCGGGTGTTTGTCTTCACCCTCGTCTGCGCGCTCGCCAGCGGCCTCGCCTTCGGCGCCTTCCCCGCGTGGCAGGCCGCCAGCGGTCGCGCCGTCGATGCGCTCAAGGAAGCCGGCACCCGCGCCACCGCCAGCCGCCGCCACCTCTGGCTGCGCAGCGGCCTCGTCGTCGCGGAGATCGCGCTCTCCCTCATGCTCGTGGCCACCGCCGCGCTCCTCGTGCGCAGCTTCGCGCGCCTTCAGAACGTCAACCCCGGCTTCAACCCCGCCCACGTCCTCACCGCCCAACTCGCGTTGCCCGCCACGAAATACCCTACGCCTGAAAAACAGGCCGCCTTCGCCGACGCCGTGCTCGCCCAAATCCGCGCCCTTCCCGGCGTCACCGCGGCCGGCCTCACCACCACGTTGCCTTTCTCCAACACCAACAGCCAGAGCTCCTACAACATCGTCGGCTACACGCCTCCCGCCGGCCAGCCGCAGCCGCACGGCCAGGTGCGGCAGGTCACGCCCGGGTATTTTGCCAGCCTCGGCATCCCCCTGCTGCGCGGCCGCCTCATCGATGAACGCGATACCGCGGCCCGCGCCAACGTCGTCGTCATCGACCACTTCCTTGCCGACCGCTACTTCGCCCATCGCGATCCCGTCGGCGCCCATCTCAAAGATGACGATGGCACCAAGGACTGGGAGATCGTCGGAGTCGTCGGCACCATCAAAAATGCCAACCTCGACCAGCCCACCGCCAAGGAAACGCTCTATTATTCCTTCGCCCAATCTCCCGCGCGCAACGTCGCCCTCACCGTCAAAACCGCGCGCGACCCCGCGACGCTTATCGCGCCGCTGCGCCAGACCGTGCTCGCGCTCGACCCCGAGCAACCGCTGTTCGACGTGAAACTCATGACCGAGCGGATCGACGAAGCGCTGGTGCGCCGCCGCGCCCCCATGCTCCTCATCGGCATCTTCGCCACCGTCGCGCTCCTCCTCGCCGCGCTCGGGGTCTACGGCGTGCTCGCGTTTGCCGTCGGCCAGCGCACCCCCGAGATCGGCGTCCGCATGGCGCTCGGCGCCCAGCGCGGCGACATTCTCCGCCTGATCCTGCGCCAAGGCACGACGCTCATCGCCGTCGGCCTCGCGCTCGGCCTCGCCGGCTATCTGGCCGTGAGCCGCCTGCTCGGCCAGCTCCTCTACGACGTCGCGCCGACGGATCCCTTGACCCTTCTCCTCGCCCCCGCGCTCCTCGCCGCCGTCGCCCTGCTCGCCAGTTTTCTCCCCGCCCGGCGCGCGACCAAAGTCGATCCGTTGATCGCGCTCCGCTCCGAGTAGCCCGCGCCTCATCCGCCGCCTCCATCCCATTCATGGGACCGCCCCGTTTCACTTTCGCTCTCAACGCCCCGCACCGCGTGCGGTCCGCAAATTTTATCTATCGATTGATTAGCTACTAACGCGCCTCGCGCGAATCCGGCATCGCGCCTGCAAGGAAGTTCCCCGCCGACGCCCGTCGCGTCCGCCTCGTCCAACTGCCCCTCCCATGTTTCTCGAAAGCTTTGCCCAAGACGTCCGCGTCGGTCTCCGCGTGCTCGTCAAAGAAAAGGGCTTCTGCGCCCTCGCCGCTGGCGTGCTCGCGCTCGGCATCGCCGCCGTCGCCACCCAGTTTGCCGTCGTCGACGGCGTGCTCCTCCGCGGTTTCGCGTTCCACGATCCCGAGCAACTCACCGACGTCCAACTCGTCGACCCCACCAATTTTTCGCCGTCGAATTTCAACTCGCGCGTCACCACCGCCGACTTCGCCGAGCTCAAGGAGCAGCAGCGGTCCTTCTCCGCGTTCGTCGCTTATCTCAACGGCTCCACGGTCAACCTCACCTACAACGGCCATCCGCAACGTCTCCAAGGCGGCTACATCACCTACGATTTCTTCCGCGCCCTCGGCGTCGCCCCGTCGCTCGGCCGCGATTTTCTGCCGGAGGACGATCGGCCCGGCGTCACGAAAGCCGTCATCCTGGGCGATGCCCTTTGGAAACGCGATTTCGGCGGCGACCCCGGCGTCATCGGCCAGACCGTCCGCGTCAATGGCCGCGCTGGCGTGATCGTCGGCGTCATGCCGCCCAAGTTCGCGTTTCCCGCCAACGAGCAGCTCTGGATTCCCGTCAACACCGAGTTCCCCGTGCGCCCGCGGAACGATCGCAACATCAACTTCGTCTCCATCATCGGCCGCCTGAAGCCCGGTGTTTCCCTCGCCGCCGCCAACGCCGAGATGATGACGCTCGCCCGGCACTTTTCCGTCACGTATCCGGAGAACAAACAGTTCAGCCTCGGCTGGGTGCGCCCGCTCATCGGCGCCTTCACCGGCCCCCAACTCTCCGGCCTTCTCTACACGATGCTGGCGTTCTGCCTCGGCGTCCTGCTCATCGCCTGCGTCAACGTCATGAACATGCAGTTCGCGCGCGCCACCTTGCGCGCGAAAGAGCTCGCGGTCCGCTCCTCACTCGGCGCCACGCGCATCCGCCTCATCCGCCAGATGCTCACCGAGAGCCTGCTCCTCGCCGCCATCGGCGCCGTCGTCGGCATCGCGCTCGCCGCGTGGAGCATCGAGTGGGTGGACCGCGCCGTGCACAACCTCAACAACCCCATCCCGGCCTGGATGACGTTTCACCTCGATCTGCCTGTGCTCGTGTGCGTCGTCGGAGCCACGGTCTTCGCCGCCGTTATCTCCGGTCTGCTCCCCGCGCTCATGGCCTCGCGCGCCAACGCCGGTGAAGTCCTCAAGGAATCCGGCCGCGGCAACACCGGCCGCCTCACCCGGGTCGTCACCAAAGGCCTCGTCGTCTTCCAAATCGTCGTCACGTGCATCCTGCTCATCGGCTCCCTCCTCCAGCTCCAGTCCATCCTCCGCCAGCAACGCACCGACTACGGTTACGATACCTCCAGCGTCCTCTCCGCCCGCCTCGGGCTGATGGAAGGCGACTACCCCACCAACGACTCCCGCCTTCTCTTCTACGACAAGCTGCTCCGTGAACTCCGCGCCACCTCCGGCGTCGAATCCGCCGCCTTCACGAACCGTTTCCAAATGGTCTTCGCCGGCAACGGCACCATCGAAATCGAGGGCCGCGAATATAAAACCGATCAAGACCGCCCGCGCGCCAATTTCGAAAACGTCACCGACGGCTACTTCGCCACCCTCGGCCAGCGCCTCCTCGCCGGCCGCGATTTCACGATGGACGACACCGATCCGAAAAACCCCGTCGCCATCGTCAACACCACCTTCGCGCAAAAATTCTTCGGCCACGAAAGCCCGCTCGGCCGCCGCTTCCGCCCCGTCGGAGGCAACGGCACCATCTTCGACCCCTGGCGCACCATCGTCGGCGTCGTCTCCGATGTGCGGATGCTCCCGCCCTTCAACAATCCCAACCTCACCGACAACACCGGTTTCTACACCCCCTTCAACAGCTTCATCTACGGCGACGGCCAGCCCGCCATCAACGGCCTCCAGTTTGCCACGATCGTCGTGAAACCCCGCGGTGGTGGCCGCCCTGAAGCGTTCGACGCCGCCCTTCGCCGCGCCGTCAACCGCATCGACCCCAACCTGCCGCTCTACTTCGTCGGCACGCCGAAAACCAACATCGATGCCCAGCTCTCGGGACCGCGCGTCATCGCACTCATGTTCACCGTGTTTGGCGCCATCGCGATCATCCTCGCCTCAGTCGGCCTCTACGGCGTGACGTCTTTTTCCGTCAACCAACGCACCCAGGAATTCGGCATCCGCATGGCGCTCGGCGCCGACCACCGCACCATCCTTCGCATGGTTCTGCGCCAGGGCGCCGCCCAGATCGGGCTCGGCCTCGCGCTCGGGATTCTCCTCGCCCTCGCGATCGCCCTCATCGCGCGCGACGGCATCACGAATTTCCTCTTCCAGATCAGCCCGCACGATCCGCTGACCTACACCGCCGTCGCCCTGCTCCTCGCCGGCGTCTCCTTGCTCGCGACCCTCATCCCCGCCCGCCGCGCCACCCGCGTCGATCCCATGGTCGCCCTCCGCGCGGAATAACCAAGCTCCACCCTCCAACCTCCCAAGAAACTCCAACTTTCACTCATCACCCGCGATCCTTGGTCATTGCTCGATCTTCTCCGGAGCTTGGATGTTGGCGCGTGGTGCTTCTTCCGCCCCCACCCCGCCGTCCGAAATCGTAATCCGTCATGCGTCACACCCTTCGCATCCTCGCCAAATCCCCCGGTTTCTCCCTCGTCGCCATCCTCGCCCTCGCCCTCGGCATCGGCGCCAACACCGCCCTCTTCAGCGTCACCGACGCCGTCTTCCTTCGCCCGCTGCCGTTCGCTCAACCTGCGCAGCTCGTGCGTCTCGCGTCCACCGATGCGCTCCACGGTTTCGATCGCGCCCCGTTTTCCCTCCCGCGATTTGAGGCCGTGCGCGAAAACCAGCAGGTTTTCCGCGACCTCGCCTGCGGCATTTTCACCGCCTTCACTCTCACCGGCCGGGGAGATCCCGTCCAAGTGCAGGGCTTCATGGCCTCGCAGGACTACCTGCCCACGCTCGGCCTCCAACCGCTTTTCGGCCGCAATTTTTCCGCCGCGGAAGACCGGCCCGGCGGCGCCCCCGTCGTCCTCGTCAGCTACAACTTTTGGCGCCAAACCTTGCACGCCGACCCCGCCGCTCTCGGCCAGTCGCTCACGATCGACGGCCAGCCTCACACCGTCATCGGCATCCTGCCTCCGGCGCTCTCGAGCATTCCGTTCAACCAAGTGGAGCTCTGGACGCCCCGGCCCGCCGAAGTGCCGTTTCTTCAACCTTCGCAACTCGAGGGCGGAGGCTTCTTCTTCCAAGTCATCGCCCGTTTGAAGCCCGGCGTCTCGCTCGCGCAGGCGCAGGAAAACATGAACGTCATCGCCGCCGCGTATCGCGCGGCGCACCCGTCGAATTCCGACGCTCCCAGCCACCTCGACGCGATTCCCCTCCTCGATGATCTCGTGGGCGATCAGCGCTCGACCTACGCCCTCCTGTTCGGCGCCGTCGGGTGCGTCCTGCTCATCGCCTGTGCCAACGTCGCCAATCTCCTCCTCGCGCGCTTCTCCGCGCGCCGCAAGGAGCTCGCGCTGCGGCTGGCCCTCGGCGCCACCCGTGGGCACATCGTGCGCCAATTGTTGCTGGAAAGCACCGTCGTCGCCCTGCTCGGCGGCGCGCTCGGCGTCCTGCTGGCCCGCTGGGGCGTCGATGCGTTTGTCCGCCTTGGCCAGAATTTCATTCCGCGCTCCCAGGAAATCTCCGTCCATCTGCCCGCGCTGCTGTTCACCCTCGCCCTCGCACTCCTGACCGGCATCGGTATGGGACTCTTCCCCGCGCTCCATGCCGCCCGCACGCCGAGCGGTGACGCGTTGAAAGACGCCGGGCGCGGCTCCTCCGGCGGCCCCGCGCAAGGTCGCCTGCGGAGCGCCCTGCTCGTCGCCGAAATCGCCCTCTCGCTCGTTCTCCTCATCGCCGCCAGCCTCCTGCTCACCAGCTTCTCGCGGCTCCAACGCGTGTCGCCCGGCTTCGATCCCGATCACGTGTTCATCGGCTTCGTCAATCTCCCGCCCGCGAAATATCCCAACGCCACCGCACTCTCCAATTTCTACCTGCACCTGCAGCAACGGCTCGCCGTGCTGCCCGGCGCGAAAGCCGTCGCGCTGGCCGATTCCCCGCCCCTGAGCGGCAACAGCGGACCCGCGCCCATCGCCGTCGTCGGCCATCCCGTCCCGCCGCTCAGCGAACGCCCCAACGCGCTCCGCCATCTCGTCACGCCCAACAGTTTCGCCACCCTGCGCATTCCCTTGCTCCGCGGTCGCGATTTCAACGAACGCGATCTTCCCGGCAGCCCGGAAACCGTCATCATTAACGAAGCCTTCGCCCGGCAGTTTTTCCCCGGCGAAGATCCGCTGGGGCGCAAGATCATCACCGGCATGGCGCAGAAAACCGCCGAGATCGTCGGCGTTGTGGGCGACACCCACACCCTCGACCTCACCACGCCACCGCGCGCCGAATATTTCCTCCCCGCGCTGCAACGCGGCGAAACGTTCACCTCGATCCTCGTGCGCACGGAGGGCGATCCCGCGGGCTTCGCCGCGTCGGTTCGCGCCGCGCTGCACGAAGTGGACGCCGACCAGCCACTGATCGGCGGCCAGCCGTTCGCGCAACTGATCGCGCGCACCTTCGCGGCCCGCCGTCTCGTCATGCTGCTGCTCGGCGCCTTCGCCGGGCTCGCGCTCATTCTCGCCGGCCTCGGCGTTTACAGCGTGATGGCCTATGTCGTCACCCAGCGGACAAATGAAATCGGCATCCGCATGGCGCTGGGCGCGACTCCTGGCGGCGTGCAGCGCCTCGTGCTCAAGCAGGGTTTGAGGCTCGTGGCGCTCGGCGTGTGCCTCGGGCTCAGCGGTGCACTCCTGCTCACCCAGTTCATGGCCAAAGTGCTGTTCGCTGTGCAGGCCGCCGATCCTCTGATTTACGCCGCCGCCGCCGCCTTCCTCGCCGTCGTGGCCGCTCTCGCGTGCTATTTCCCCGCCCGCCGCGCCACCCGCGTCGACCCGCTGATCGCCCTCCGCGCCGAATAATTTTCCGACCGGTCCAACCTGTTCGCTTAACTCTTCCTCATGCTTTCCGATCTCCGTTACGCGTTGCGCGCGCTTGCCAAATCCCCCGGTTTTGCCGCCGTCGCCATTCTCACCCTCGCGCTCGGCATCGGCGCGTGCACCGCGATTTTCTCCGTCGTCAACAGCGTGCTGCTGCGGCCGCTCGCCTACGATGAGTCGGACCAGCTTGTCATCGTCCGCGAGACCGCGCTCCCGCAGTTTCCCGAATTCTCCGTTGCCCCGGGCAACTACTACGCGTGGCTCGCGCAGGCGCAAAGCTTCGAAAATCTCGCGGCGTTCCGCAGCGCGCCCTATAACCTCACCGGCCGCGGCGAACCTCAGCGGCTCGCTGCCAAACGCGTCACCGCAAACTACCTCGCCACGCTGCGCGTCCACCTAGCCCTCGGCCGCGACTTCACCGCCGAGGAGGATGCTCCCGGCGCCAAGGCCGATGTCGCCCTCCTCACGTGGGGCTTGTGGCAGCGGCTGTTCGGCGGCCGACCCGACGCCCTCGGTGCCACGCTTCAACTCGACGGCACGCCGTTCACCATCATCGGCATCCTCCCGCAGGATTTCCAAGCCGACTCGAAAACCGAGCTGCTTACGCCGGCGGCGCTTCCCACTGACGAACGCGAGCAGCACGGCGGCCACTACCTCAGCGTGGTCGGCCGGTTGAAACCCGGGACCACCGTCGATCAAGCGCGGGCCGATCTCACTCTCATCGCGCACCGGCTCGAACAGCAATTTCCCGACACGAACAAGAACTGGGGCGTCAAACTCGCGCCGATGCTCGACTACGCCGTGGCCGACATCCGCCCGGTGCTCTTCGCGCTGCTCGGCGCGGTCGGTTTCCTCCTGCTCATCGCGTGCGCGAATGTCGCCAACCTTCTCCTCACCCGCGCCACCGCCCGGGCGAAGGAAATTTCCATTCGTGCCGCTCTCGGCGCCGGCCGCGGTCGCATCGTGCGCCAGCTGCTCGTCGAAAGCATTGTCCTCGCCGCCCTCGGCGCCGCGCTCGGCCTCCTGATCGCGCAGTGGGGGATGAGCGCGCTCCTGGCTTTCGCGCCCGACTCTCTTCCACGCGTGCACGAGATCGCGCTCGACGGACGCGCCCTCGGCTTTACTTGCGCGCTCGCGCTCCTCACCGGCCTCGGTTTCGGCCTCGTGCCCGCGCTCCAGGCGTCGCGCGTCAATCTCACCGAAACGCTCAAAGACGCCGGCCGCGGTTCCAGCGAAGGCCGGCACCGTCAGCGCCTCCGCAGTTCACTCGTCGTCGCCGAAGTCGCCATCGCGCTCGTGTTGCTCGTCGGCGCCGGCCTGCTCATCCGCAGCTTCGCCCGCCTCCAAAACGTCGACCCCGGTTTTCAACCGCACAACGGCTGGACGATCAACCTCTCGCTCCCGCCCAAGAAATACGCCACGCCCGCGCAACAAGCTGCATTCGCCCAGCAGGCCGTCGACGCGCTCGCGGCCATTCCCGGCGTGCAGTCCGTCGGCGCGTCGCACGTCGTGCCGTTCACCGGCAGCGACTACATTCTCAGTTACACGATCGCCGGTCGCCCCGTGGATCCGAACTCCAGCGCGAACTACTACGCGACCACGCCCGGCTACTTCAAGGCGATGGGCATTCCGCTCCTGCGCGGACGGTTTTTCAACGCCCACGACGACGCCACCGCGCCGCATGTTGCGATCATCAACGAATCCTTCGCGAAAAAAATCTTCGCCGGCGAAGACCCTTTGGGTAAGCGCCTCAACATCACCAACGGCCCGGAAACGTGGCGCGAGATCGTCGGCATCGTGGGCGACGTGAAGCACTACGGGCTCGACCGCGCCTCGCCGCTGCAGACCTACGAGCCGTTCGCGCAGCAACCGTTGCCGTTTCTCACGTTCGTGGTGCGCACGAGCGGCCCCATCCCCGGCCTGCCGGCGGCGATCCGCAACGCGATCTATTCCGTCGACAAGGAACAGCCCGTCGCCCGCATCCGTGCGCTCGACCAACTACTCGCGGAGTCCGTCGCGCGCCGGCGCTTCACGATGTTTCTCTTCGCCGTCTTCTCCGCTGTCGCGCTCCTGCTCGCGATGATCGGCATCTACGGCGTGATGGCTTACACCGTCACGCAACGCACCGGTGAGATCGGCATTCGGATGGCGCTCGGCGCGCAGCCGGGCGACGTCCTTCGCCTCGTCCTCGCGCAAGGAGGCCGGCTCGTCGCGCTCGGCCTCGCCGCCGGTCTTGTCGGCTCGCTGCTGCTGACGCATTTCCTCGCCTCGATGCTCTTCGGCGTGTCCGCGCACGACCCGCTGACGTTTGCCGTCATCGCCACCACGATCGCCGCGATCGCCGCCCTCGCCTGCTGGATTCCCGCCCGGCGCGCCACTCGCGTAGACCCGCTGATCGCTCTCCGCGCGGATTAACTCACCGGCCGATTACGACTCGGGCCGGGTATGCGCCGGCCGTGCAAACACGCTCAACCAGCTGCGCCGGTGCGCACTCGTTCACCCGGCACGTCTGGCCCCGCTCAACCTCCCCCAGCCAGTCGTCGCGCCTGCTGCATTATTTCAACGCGAGATACGGCTCGATCGGCCGAAAACCCGCGACGGCGCACACGCGGTCCCGCTCGCTTTCGCTGGCAAACAGATACACCGCGTAACCGCCAAAACCGCCGCCGCAATACTTCCACGCGAGCGGCTGCACGCCATCCGGCAGAATTCCCGCCGGCCCGTCGGCCTCGCCAGGCAATGGCGCCATGCCCTCGGCGCGCTGCACCGCACTCGATTGCCGCACCGCCGCGGCCAGCAGCGCCAGATCGCTGCGCCACACCGCGTCCCTCGCCGTCGCGCCCGCCCGCGCAATCGCGGCATAGTCGCGCTCGTTCTTGCAGATGCCCGGCGTGTCGTGCGGAGCGCCCGTCCAATACAGCGCCATCCTCCCGCGAAGAAATTCACCGTTGTGCTTCAACTCGAGCACCGGCCGCGGCCCGCTGCGCCACACGCACAAGCCGCTTTCCGCGATGATCACCGGGTCCTGCCAACCCACACCGAGATCGAGTTCCGCGTTCACGCCATCGCGGCCATTAAGCAGCGCCCACGCGCCGCTGCCTCCGAGACCGGCGTTGCGTTCGTAAGGCCAGTCGCGCAACGACACTGTCGGCGAAATCGCGCAATTCACCACAAACGCGCCGTCTCGCGCGTAACGCGGCACATCCAGCCAGCCGCCGGCGAAGTCCACCCGCAGCGGTGCCGCCTCGGGCGCTCGGATGAAGCGCACAATCTGCGTCGTCGAAATCGGCGTGAACTGCGGCGGCGTCTTCGGCAGCACCACGTAACGCGCGCCCACTTCCGCGCACAGCGCTTTCTTCAACGGCGTGTATTTGTCGTCTTCCGTGACCGCGAGAATGTCGGGCCGCAGACGCAAAAAATCCGCGCGGAAATCGATCCCTTCTTCCGTGCCCGTGCCGACCACCACATCGTCCACCATGCGCAGCCCCGCGAGCAACGCCTGCTTGTGTTCGTCCGGCAGCGAGCTGCGCCGGTGCTTGTGCAGCCACAGCACGTCGGTCGACGCGAACGACACCGTGAGGTGGTCCCCCAACGCGCGTGCCTCGCGGAAAAACTGCAGGTGCCCGGCGTGCACAATGTCGTAACAACCTGAAACAAATACGCGGATCATCGCCCGCAGCGCACCGACAGAACCCGCCGCCGTCAAACACACTCCGCTCCGCAACTCAGCGCCGGCCACCGCGCCGCCGATCGGCGTCCCGATTCCGGGAATCATTCGTTCCACCGGCGGAAATTTGCCGCAGCCCCGGCCGGGTCCCGAATATTTTAAGCTTCTGATGCCGAGTAACCTAAAGCTCCGCGCTCGCGCTGGCACGCGCTTTGCAAAGAGTCACGCGCACGATGATTCAACTCCGCCACATCGATCGCGTTTATCCGCTCAAAGGCGGACCCTTCTACGCGCTGCGCCACATCGACCTTGCGATCAATGAGGGCGATTTCCTCTCGATCATGGGCCCGTCCGGATCCGGCAAGTCCACGCTCCTGCACCTCCTCGGCCTCCACGACAACGCTTGGACGGGCGAATATCACTTCGACGGCGTGGCCGTGCACGCGCTCGACAAAAAGAAGCGCTTCGAACTCCAAAAAAAGAACATCGGCTTCGTCTTTCAAAGCTACCACCTCCTCGACGATCTCACCGTTTACGAGAATCTCGAAATTCCTCTTTCGTATCGCGACATGCCGAAGAAAGAGCGCGAGAGCATCGTGTGCGACGCGCTGGACCGTTTTCACATCGTCGGCAAACGCGACCTTTATCCCAGCCAGCTCTCGGGCGGTCAGCAGCAACTCGTGGGCATCGCTCGCGCCCTCGTCGCCCGTCCGCGCCTGATTCTCGCCGACGAACCCACCGGCAATCTGCACTCCGATCAAGGTCGCGAAATCATGGAGCTCTTCCGCCGCCTCAATCAGGAGGAAGGTGTGACGATCGTGCAGGTGACGCACTCCAACGAAAACGCCACCTACGGCACGCGCGTCGTGCGGCTCGCCGACGGCGTCATCGTCCCCTGAACCTGTGGCCCCGCCCAGCCAGCTTTGTGTTGTGTGTGTTGTGTCGCTCCTCGCCGTGAAGCCGGTGTGCGGGTCCGCTGAACCGGCGCCCGGCTCCGCGCGCGAGGGCAAATTTTTCCGACTCTCCCCGCGTCTTACTTCGCCGGCCGCCGGCACCTTCCTTTCTTTGCAATGTTGACCGCCCGCACCGCGCTTCTCGTTTTCGTCGCCACCTTCACGTTCGCCGCCGCCTCGCCGGCGCAATCGCCGGCACCCGCCGCGCCCGCCGGTTCCACGCTTACCCTTCAGCAGGCGATCGCGCAGGCATTGCGCCAAAACCGCACCATCAAGGTCCAGGCCTACGATCCCGCCATCTCGCGCGCCAACGTGCTCACCGCCTACGGCCGCTTCGATCCCGCGCTCACTTTTCGCCGCTCCTACAGCGAGGATAACGTCCCGTTCTCCGCCAACCCCGTCGTGAATCAGTTGACGAAAACCGATGACTACAGCCTCACGCTCGACGGCCTCTCGCCCATCGGCACGCAATACAGTCTTGGAGCCAGCGCGGAAAACCTGCGCGGCACGTTCAACGGCTTCGCGGATAACTACGTCACGTTCGGCGGACTCACCGTCACGCAACCCTTGCTGCGCGGCTTTGGATTCGGCGCGAATCTCTACGATCTGCGCGTCGCCCGCGCCGACCGCGGCATCGCCGATTGGACTTTTCGTCAGACCGTCATCGATACGATCACCAGCGTCATCTACGCCTATAACAACCTCATCAACGCGCAGCAACAGTTGCGCGTCGCCCAGCGCTCCCGCGAACTCGCCGCCCAGCTCGTGGGCGAGAACGAAAAACGCTTTCAGGTCGGCAGCATGTCCGCGAGCGACGTCACCGAAGCCCGCGCCCGCACCGCCACCCGCGAAGAAGCCGTCATCGTCGCGGAACAAGGAGTGCGCGATTCCGACAACGCCCTCCGCCGCCTGATCGGCGAAAAAGATTTTCCGCTCAACGGTCCGCTCCTCACGGTCGAGACGCCTGACGTGCCGGCGATCACCGTCGACCCCGTGGCCGACTATCGCCGCGCCCTCGATCTCCGGCCCGACTACCGGAGTTCCCAACTCGGCGTGGCCAAGCGCGCCGCGAATCGCAGCTATGCGCGCAACCAACTTCTGCCCCGCGTGGATTTCGTCGGCAGCTACGGCTACAACGGTCTGGATCCCTCCTTCGCCGCGAGCCGCCATATGGTGGCCGACCGCGATCGCGTTTCCTACTCGGCGGGCGTCGTTGTCAGCGTGCCCCTCACCTTCGCCGACGGCCGCGGCCGCGCCCGCGCCGCCCGCCTCCAGCTCGCCCAGGCCGAAGCCGACCTCGACCGACTGGAGCAGGACATCGCACTCAACATCGCCCACGCCGCCGCCGACATCGACACCTCCCGCCGCCGCGTCGCCGCCAATCAGACGGCCTACGATCTCGCGAAACAAGCGCTCGACGCCGAGCTCAAGAAACTGCGCGCCGGCCAAAGCTCGACGTTCTTCGTGCTGAACCTGCAGGAAGAGTTGTCCTACGTCGAAACCGCTCTCTCCGCCGCCCTCGCCGCGCAACGCCGCGCCGTCGCCGCCTATGATCGCGAGATCGGCACCACGCTCGAGCGCTACCACGTCACCCTCACGCCATCCGCCGACCGCCCCGCGACGACCACGTTGGCGCACTAAACGCCCCTCGGTCGCTCCGCGCTCCGTCCTCGTCGCAGGCTAACGCGCCAGCATTTCGTCTTCCTGCCGCGGTCGACTCGTCGCAGCGGACCGCACTGGCGTTTGGTCGGAAACCTCCGCGCGTTTACCGTCCGTCACCGATCGGCGCCCCGCACGCGACGCAATGTCCTGTCGTTTCGTGCAACAAATTCGGCTTGGCTCGCGTCAGAAAACCCTCTGGTTCCATTCCCACCTCCCATGAAAAAATCCCTGCTTCTCCTCGCCCTCACCGGCGTTTTCACCCTCGCTCCCGCCCTCTCGCTTCCGGCGCAGGAAGCTGTCTCGCCGCACGCGGAGCGCAAAACGACGCCCCTCGGGAAAGAGATGAAAGAAATGGGCAAGGCCTTCCGCACCCTCGGCCGCCAAATCGACGACGCTTCGAAAAACGCCGCCTCGATCAAGCTCGTCGCCACGATGCGCGAAGCTGCGGAAGCCAGCCTGCAGTATAAACCCGAAAAGACCGCTGATCTCCCCGCGGCGGATCAGGCCAAGTTCGTCGCCGACTTCCAGGCTGGCGTCAAAAATCTCATCGCAGACCTCGACAAACTCACCGCCGCACTCAAGGCCAACGACAACGCCGCCGCCGCGGCAACCCTCCGCGAAATCAAGGACGACCAGAAAAAAGGCCACAAGGAGTTCAAGAAGGAACACCCCGGTGATCGCCGCGGGTAAACGCGTCCGCCGCCTGGCCGCAGGCGCCGTGATCGTTTTCATCGCGCTCCAGTTTTTCCGCCCCGCGCGCACTCAGTCACCCGCGGAGCCTGGCCCGGATGATTTTGCTCTTCGGTATGCTGTGCCCGAACCCTTTCGGCGGCAGTTGCAGGAGTCATGTTACGACTGTCATTCGAACCACCCGCGCTACCCGTGGTATGCCAACGTGCAACCCATCGGCTGGTGGCTCCAATCCCACGTCAACGACGGCAACGATCACCTCAACCTCTCGGAGTTCGGCCGCTACTCGCCCGACAAACGCGCCGACAAAATCGACTCCATGATCGACGAACTCACGTTTCGCACGATGCCGCTGAAAACCTATTCGTGGCTCCACCCCGCGGCCAGACTGACGAAATCTGAATCCGACGCCCTCGTCGACTGGCTGCAGCACCTGCGCGATTCGATGGACACCGATTAAGCGCCGTGGCGCTCGCCGGGCGCTTTCACCGCGAACGCTCTAGCGTTGGCCGCCCTCTCTGCCGAGGTGTTTTTCTCGTCCCTCGAGATCCTCATCATTTCTCAGAGCCGTCCATGCCGCAGGCATTTGTGTCCGGGACCGATTTCGAACAGCTACTGCTTCCAGACGCATGTTCATATTTCGACCATGCGACCGCGGCGCCACCAGCCGCCTTTACCTGCCCTTCCACTCTCTATCCGAGCAGGATGTCGGTCACTTTCCCGTGGGTGAATATGATGTGGGACGAATAGCGGTGGGCGTGCACGTCGGGCATGCCACCGTTCCAACCGGCAGCGGCGTCGGATTGATAATAAATCCACGTTTCCACGTTGGGCGTTTCACCGCGTTCGATCTTTTCCGGTTTCCCCAGCACAATATAAACCATGTCCGGCGTGAACCCGAGCTCCACGCGGCCTTCGGCGATCGCCCTCCGTTGAGCCGGCGTCGCGCTTTGCAGAGCGGCCGCGCGTTCCGATTCTCGGCTGGCCGGCGTGCTGCAACCAGCCAGCAATCCGGCCAACGCGAGACCTACCAGCCAAGTTGAATGAAGTTTCATAAGGTTACCCGGGCAGCGTAACCTCTCTGCCTTGCGTTTCAATCCCCGCGTGGACGCCCCGGCTACATCCGGCAGATCAGCAGCTCGCGTTCGAACATCAGCTCCTTCGGCAGCGTCGCGTGCAGGTCGATGAAGAGCTCCTCATGGCCGAGGATCTCCGACCGCCACCCCGCGCGATCGAAGGCCTGCAATTCGGCAAACTTCTCTTCGGAAAACTTGAGGCCGGCCCAATCGATATCCTTGTAACGAGGCACCCAGCCAATCGGTGTTTCCTGCGCCCGGCCGCCGGCACGCACGCGGTCGAAGATCCATTTCAACACGCGCATGTTTTCCGAGAATCCGGGCCAGATGAATTTCCCGTCCGCATCCTTGCGAAACCAGTTCACGTGGAAAATCCGCGGCGTCTCGCTGAGCTTGCGCTGCATGTTGATCCAGTGGCGGAAATAATCACCCATGTTATAGCCGCAGAACGGCAGCATCGCCATGGGATCGCGCCGCACTTTGCCGATCGTGCCTGCGGCCGCCGCGGTCATTTCCGAACCCATCGTCGCGCCAATATAAACGCCGCTCGACCAGTTGAAGGCTTGATAAACCAACGGCATCGTCCGTGCCCGCCGCCCCCCGAAAACGATCGCGTGAATCGGCACGCCGTCGGGGCTTTCCCAATCCGCATCCATCGTCGGGCATTGTTTCGCCGGCGCGGTGAACCGTGCGTTCGGATGCGCGGCCTTCACGCCCTTTTCCTTCGCGAGCGCCGGGGTCCAATCGCGGCCTTGCCAGTCGATCGCATGCGCCGGGGGCTTCTCCGTCATGCCTTCCCACCACACGCCGCCGTCGTCGGTCAGCGCGCAGTTGGTGAAGATCGCATTCTTCGCCAGCGCCTTCATCGCGTTCGGATTGGTGTGATGGCCGGTGCCGGGGGCGACGCCGAAAAAACCGGCCTCGGGATTGATCGCGCGCAGCCGGCCGTTGGCGTCCGGTTTGATCCACGCAATGTCATCGCCGACGGTCGTGATCTTCCAGCCTTGCTTCTTGAAATGCGCCGGCGGGATCAGCATCGCGAAATTCGTCTTGCCGCACGCACTGGGAAACGCCGCCGCGATGTAGTGCTTGTGCCCCTGCGGATCCTGCACGCCGAGGATCAGCATGTGCTCGGCCATCCAGCCCTCGTCGCGCGCCATGTTGGACGCGATGCGGAGCGCGAAACATTTTTTGCCGAGCAACGCGTTGCCGCCGTAACCGGAACCGAAGCTCCAGATCTCGCGCGACTCCGGGAAATGCACGATGTATTTCTCTTTGTTGCACGGCCAGGAAACGTCCGCCTCGCCGGCCTTGAGCGGCGCACCAACGGAGTGCACGCACGGCACCACGCGCTTGAAATCCTGGTCGATCAAGTCGAACACGGGTTTGCCGATGCGCGCCATGATCCGCATGTTGGCGACCGCATATGCGGAGTCGGTGAGCTGCACGCCGATCTGCGACATCGGCGAGCCGAGCGGCCCCATGCTGAACGCCAGCACATACATCGTGCGGCCTTCCATGCAGCCGGAGAAAAGCCCCTTGAGCGTTTTCCGCATCGCGAATGGGTCGACCCAGTTGTTGGTCGGCCCCGCCGCTTCCTTGGACAGCGAACAAATAAAAGTCCGGTCTTCGACGCGCGCCACATCGCCCGGATCGGATCGCGCCAGATAACAGCCCGGCCACTTCTTTTGGTTCAACTTGATGAACGTCCCCGCATCCACCATCTCGCCGCAAAGCGCATCATACTCCGCCTGCGAGCCGTCCACCCAGTGCACGCGCGCGGGCTTGCAAAGGGAGACCATTTTTTCGACCCAGCGCAGCAAATGCGCGTTTTCACTCAGGGGTTTCGTGGGGTGACGATTCTTCATGACGGGTCTGAGAATGTTTACGCCGCCGGACGAGTAAACCGGTTTTCCTGACCTAACGGAGTATTTAGCACCGGCGCAGGTGTTCATAAGCGAAGCCCATCGCCACCCTTGGTCAGTCCTTTGGCGCAGTTGCGCGGGCGGGCGTCGCGGCCGCGCCGGGTCGCCACCCGTGAATGTTCGCTCAGCGCAATCTTGCGTTCGCCCGGCGCCCTTCGCTTTGTTCGCCCGCCATGGCCCCCTCCTTGCTCTTCGCTCCGCGCAGCCGGCTCGTGATGATCGGCGATTCCGTGACGGACTGTAATCGCAGCCGTCCCGTCGGAGAAGGGTTGTTCGACGGCATCGGACGCGGTTACCCGATGCTCGTCGACGCGTGGCTCGCCGTCGCGTATCCCGAACTCGCCATTCGCGTTTCCAACGTGGGGACAAGCAGCCACACGGTCCGCGACCTTCAGGCCCGCTGGCAAACCGATGTCCTCGACCTCACGCCCGACTGGGTGTCCGTGATGATCGGCGTCAACGATGTGTGGCGCCAGTTCGATTCGCCGCGGCAGCCTGAGCTCGCGGTTTCGCCGGAAGATTACGCCGCCACCCTCGATGAACTCGTCGAGCTCACGCTGCCGCAGGTGCGCGGCATGATTTTAATGTCGCCGTGCTACGTCGAGTCGAACGCCACCGACGCCATGCGCGCGCGCATGGACACTTATGGCGCGCTCGTTCGCAGCATCGCGCAACGGCACAACGTTGTGTTCGTCGATACCCAGGCGGCGTTTGCACCGCTGCTGGCGCACCTGCACTCCGCGGCCATTTCTTGGGATCGGGTGCACCCGAACCACATCGGGCATGCGGTCCTCGCCCGCGCATTTCTCAACGGCGTGGGTTTCGACTGGTCGCGCCTCGCCGCCTCCGCCCCGTCCAATTTCACCAGCTGACGCACAACACCCGCCGCTCATCTTTTTCCACCCGCTCCTTATTCCTTCGCATGAAATCCTCCCCTCTCACCCGCGTGGTCGGCCTGCGCTGCAACCACCTCGATAATCCTCTCGGCGTGCACGACGCCGCGCCCCGCCTCAGCTGGCGACTCGAAACCGGCGCGCGCCGCGGGGCCCGCCAGACGGCCTATCGGATTACGGTCTCCACGACTCGCACCGGCGAAGCGGACTTGTGGGACAGCGGGCGCGTCGCCTCCGATCTCACGTTGAATATCGCTTACGCAGGCCGCGCCCTCGCCTCCCGCGAACGCGCTTGGTGGCGGGTGACCGTGTGGGACGAGGCCAACCGCGCGAGCGAGAGCAAGCCGGCCTTTTGGGAGGCTGGCCTGCTCACGGCCGCCGATTGGTCGGCCCAATGGATCGGCTCGGCCGCGGTCGGCGGGCCGGAGACCTCCGTGCCTTCGCCGCACGTCCGCACGGTTTTCAACGTCAGCAAAAAAGTCTCGGCGGCGCGCCTCTATGTGACCGCGCTCGGCCTCTACGAATTTCATCTCAACGGCCAGCGCATCGGCGAGGATGTCTTCACCCCGGGCTGGACCGATTACAACAAGCGCGTGCAATACCAGGTTTACGATGTCACGCCGGCCCTGCGCTCGGGCGTCAACGCCGCCGGTGCGATCCTCGGCGATGGCTGGTATTGCGGACACATCGGATGGAAGACGCGCCAATATTACGGCGACCGGCCGCGTTTGCTGGCCCAGTTGGAAATCGCTTACGCCGATGGTTCGCGCGAGACCATCGTAAGCAACGCCGCCTGGCGCACCGCTCCGGGCCCGATCACCGAAAGCGATTTCATGCATGGCGAGAGCTACGACGCCCGCCGCGAAATCACCGGCTGGGATACCGCAGATTACGATGAACGCGGCTGGCTGCCCGTCGAGACCTTCGCCGCGCCCGCGATTGAGCTCGCGCCAGTGCTCGGTCCGGCCGTGCGCGCGACGCAGGAATTGAAACCGATCGCGGCGCCAAAGTTGATGCAGACCTGGCCATCGCCCTCGTGGATCTTCGACCTCGGGCAAAACATGGTCGGTCGCGTGCGGCTGCATGTGAAGGGGACCGCGGGCCAGATGATCAAGTTGCGCTTCGCCGAGATGCTGACGGCCGAGGGCCTGCTTTACACGGACAACCTCCGCACCGCGCGTCAGACCGACTTCTACATCTGCCGCGGCGACCCGGCGGGCGAGACGTGGGAATCGCGCTTCACGTTTCACGGTTTCCGATTCGTCGAAATGTCTGGCCACGAAGCGGAGCCGCTCGCGGACGCGATCACGGGCGTCGTGTTGCACAGCGACACGCCGTCCACCGGCGACTTCACGTGCAGTGATGCGCTCGTGAATCAACTCCAGCGCAACATCGACTGGGGCCAGCGCGGCAACTTCCTCGAAGTGCCGACCGACTGCCCGCAGCGCAACGAACGACTTGGGTGGATGGGCGATGCGCAGGTTTTCTCGCGCACCGCCGCGTGGAATCGCGACGTCGAGGCCTTTTTCCATAAGTGGATGCGCGATGTCGAAGACGCGCAGACAGCCGAGGGGGCGTTCTCCGCGATCTCGCCGCAAGTCGAAGGCTGTCCGCCGGACGGCGGACCGGCGTGGGCGGACGCCGGCGTGGTCAGCCCGTGGACGATGTATCTCTACTACGCGGACACCGCGATCCTCGCCCAACACTACGAGGCGATGAAGCGATTCATCGGCTACCTCGAAAAGACCTCGCAAAACCTGATTCGCGTTCATCCCGACGTCACCAAATGGGGCGGCTTCGGCGACTGGCTCGCGCTCGACGGCAGCGGCAAGACGGAAGGCGGCACGCCGAAGGATCTCATCGGCACGGCCTTCTTCGCCTACAGCACGGATATCGTCGCGCGCACGGCCCGCGTGCTCGGCCACAAAGCCGAAGCGGAGCGCTACGAACGCCTCCGTGATCGCGTGCGCCGCGCGTTTCAACACCGCTTCATTACGGGCGACGGCTTGGTGAGCGGGCTGACCCAAACATGCTACGTGCTCGCCCTGCATTTCGACCTGGCGCCCGAAGAACTGCGCCCGAAGTTGCTCGCGGAATTGTTGCGCGACGTCGAACAGCGCGGCTGGAAACTCTCAACCGGCTTCGTCAGCACCTCCTATGTGCCGCACGTGCTCACGCGTTTCGGACGCAGCGATGTCGCCTATAAACTGCTGCACCAAAAAGCGTGGCCGTCGTGGCTCTACGCCGTCACGCAGGGCGCGACGACGATCTGGGAGCGCTGGGACGGTTGGACGAAAGAAAAGGGTTTCCAGGATCCGGGCATGAACTCGTTCAACCATTATGCTTACGGGGCGATCGGCGCTTGGTTGTATGCGACCGTCGCCGGCGTCGACATCGACGAGGCCCATCCCGGTTACAAACACATCGTGCTGCGCCCGACGCCCGGAGGTGAACTCACCTCGGCGACGGGAACGCTCGATTCCGTGCATGGCCGCATCCGCAGCGCATGGAAAACCGCCGCCGGGAAATTCGAATGGGAAGTCATCGTGCCGCCCAACACCACGGCGAGCGCGCGTTTCCCGGTGCCGGCGACCGCGCGCCTGACCGAAGGCGGCCGGCCGCTGGCGCGCGCGACGGGCGTGAAACACGTGAAGGCGTCCACCGACGCCGTCACGTGCGAACTCGCGCCCGGCCATTACCGCTTCGCCGCGACGTGGAAAGCTTAACGCCGCCTTCGAGCGTCAGGTCGCCGCGCACCGGCGGCCTCGCCCTCACGCCGCGGGTTCGCCTGCTGCCGGCATAGCGTTGAGACGAAATCAGCCGCGCCCACCGCGCGGCTTTTTTGCGTGCAGCGGCTGGCCGGCTTACGGCGCCCGCAGACGTTCATTGCGCTTCTTCTCGACGCGAGCGCCCGCAAACACGGCCAGCTCGAAGAGGATATACAGCGGAGCTGCAAAAAGCGTTTGCGTGACCGGATCCGGTGTCGGCGTCACCACGGCCGCGATGATGAAAATCACCACAATCGCGTGCCGCCGATATTTTCGCAGGAAAGCCGTGGTGATGACGCCCATGTAAACGAGCAGCACGATCAGCAGCGGAAACTCAAACGCGGCACCCACCCCCAATACGAGCCACGTCAGCAAGCTGTAGTAGCTGCCTGGCGTCCATCGCAGCGTGTAGCCGAGCAGTTCGTTGATCTCGATCGACACGCGGATCGTGCTCGGCACGAGGAGAAAGAAACTAAACGAGGCGCCGATCAAAAACAGCAGCCCCGCCATGAAGACGAGCGGCAGCACCATCCGGAGCTCGTGGTCCGTCAGGGCCGGCGCCACGAATTGACCGACGAAAAAGAGGATGAACGGCGCAGCGAGAATGAACCCGCCCAGGAAGCACATCTGGATGACGACGTTGAAGCCCTCCATCACGGTCGTCGTGCCCAGTTCCAGCACCAACGTGGGCTTTTCCGCCTGCACGTAATGGAGCGGCCAGAGGAGCACCTCGTTGAACTCCTTCATGAAGTAGCCGATCAGCGCCGCAAATATCGCGAAGACGATCGCACTCTTGATAAGCGTGCCGCGCATCTCGTCGAGATGTTCGAAAAAGCCCATGGACCGCTCGCGGCCGCCCCGCCGCATTTCTGTGCCGGCCGGTAGATGTTCGAAGACTTCGTCGTCGGGTGCGCTCAAGGTAGTCCGCGCATGCTGGAATCTTTTTTTCAAAACGGAAGCGCGTTATCGAACGCCCTGCCACGTTGCGGAATCCCCCCGATGAGCCGCCGGGCGATGCTGCATCGTTGACACCCCCGCCGGCGCGGTATCCGCTCGTCTGCCTGCGCGGTCGCGCATGCGTTCGTTTTTCAACCAGAAATCAACCACTATGGCCGTTAAATCCAAAGCCAAGAAATCCGCCCCGCGTGCGGTCAAATCGTCCGCGAAGGCGAAACCCGCCGCCGCCAAATCATCCGCTGGCAAGGCGACCAAATACGTCTACCTGTTCGGCAAAAAGACCGACGGCAACGGCACCATGAAGGCCCTCCTCGGCGGCAAGGGCGCCAACCTCGGCGAAATGTGCCGCATCGGTCTCCCCGTCCCTCCCGGATTTACCGTCACGACGGAAGTCTGCACCTATTACTACGCCAACAAGCGCACCTACCCGGCCGCACTTACCGCGCAGATGCAAGCTGGCATCAAGTCGATCGAGCAGCAGACCGGCACGAAATTCGGCGACTTGAAAAACCCGTTGCTCGTGTCCGTGCGCTCCGGTGCACGCGATTCGATGCCGGGTATGATGGACACCATTCTCAACCTCGGCCTCAACGACGAGACCGTGGAGGCCCTCGCCGCCAAGACCAACAACCCGCGTTTCGCGTGGGATTGCTACCGCCGCTTTGTCCAGATGTATGGCGATGTCGTGCTCGGCGTGCAGAAGCGGCCCGACGAAGATCACGAGCCGTTCGAGGTCGTGATCGGCCACCTCAAGGACGAGCGTTACGGCAATCACGAGATGGATGACACCAAGCTCTCGGTCGATGACCTGAAGGAGCTCGTCGCGCGCTTCAAGAAGCTGGTGAAAGACCGCGTCGGCAAAGCGTTTCCCGCCAGCCCGTGGGATCAATTGACCGGTGCGGCCGGTGCCGTGTTTGGCTCCTGGATGAACGACCGCGCCATCGTCTACCGCCGCAAATACAACATCCCCTCCGAATGGGGCACCGCCGTCAATGTGCAGGCGATGGTCTACGGCAACACCGGCGACACCTCCGGCTCCGGCGTGGCTTTTACCCGCAATCCCGCGAACGGCGCGAAGGAGTTTTACGGCGAGTTTCTCATCAACGCCCAAGGTGAAGACGTGGTCGCCGGTGTGCGCACGCCCGAGCCGGTGTCCGAGCTGAAGAAGCATCTGCCCGACGCTTATCATGAACTCGAGCGCATCCGCGGCGTGCTCGAGAAGCACTTCAAGGACGTGCAGGACTTCGAGTTCACCATCGAAGATCACAAGCTGTATATGCTGCAAACCCGCAACGGTAAGCGCACCGCGATGGCGGCGTTGAAGTTCTCCACCGACATGGTGAAGGAGAAGCTCATCGATTGGCAGACCGCCATCATGCGCAACCCGGCCGATCAGCTCGAACAGCTCCTCGCCCCGGTCTTCGATCTCGCCGAAGTGAAGAAAGCCAAGGTCATCGCCACCGGTCTCCCCGCCGGCCCCGGCGCCGCCACCGGTCGGATCTATTTCAACGCCGATCGCGCCGTCCTCGCCGCCGACAAGGGCGAGAAAGTGCTCCTCGTGCGCGTGGAAACCTCGCCGGAAGATTTGCGCGGCATGATCGCCGCTGAAGGCATTCTCACCGCGCGCGGTGGTGTGTCCTCCCACGCGGCGCTCGTCGCCCGCCAGATGGGTAAAGTCTGTGTGTGCGGCGCCGCGGCCGTGCAGATCGACTACGAGAAGAAGGTCGCGAACATCGCCGGCCAGAAATTCAGCGAAGGCGACTACCTGTCGATCGATGGCACGTCGGGCACCGTCTACGCGGGCCAGATCAAGACCGCTCCGTCCGAAATCATCGCCGGCTTGATCCACAACGACGCCGCGGCGAAAAAGACCGAGAAGTTCAAGGACTACGTGCAGCTCATGAAGTGGTGCGCGCAAGTCACCAAGCTCAAGGTCCGCACCAACGCCGACACGCCCGAGCAGACCGCCAACGCCCTCGCGTTCGGCGCCGTCGGCATCGGCCTGACCCGCACCGAGCACATGTTCTTCGAGGGCGAACGCATCGATGCGATGCGCGAGATGATCCTCGCCGACACCACCGCCGACCGCGAAGCGGCGCTGGCGAAGCTCCTCCCCTACCAACGCGAGGATTTCCTCGGAATCTTCAAAGCCTTGAAGGGCTTCCCGGCGACGATCCGCTTTCTCGATCCGCCGCTCCACGAGTTCCTGCCCAACACCAAGGAACAGCAGGCCGACCTCGCGAAGAAGCTCGGCCTTCCGGTCGAGAAAATCGTCACGCGCGTGCACGAGCTGCACGAGTTCAACCCGATGCTCGGTTTCCGCGGCTGCCGCCTGGGAATCAAGTATCCCGAGATCACGCGCATGCAGGCCCGCGCCGTTTTCGAAGCGGCCGTCGCCGCCAAGAAAAAGGGCGTGCAAGCCAATCCGGAAATCATGATCCCGCTCGTCGGTTTCAAGAAGGAGCTCGATCAACAGGTCGAACTCGTGCACGCGACCGCCGCCGCCGTCCAGAAGGAGACGAAGGTCAAGTTCGCCTACTCCGTCGGCACGATGATCGAGATTCCGCGCGGCGCACTCACCGCCAACGAAATCGCGCAGACCGCGCAGTTCTTCAGCTTCGGCACCAATGATCTCACGCAGACCTGCCTCGGCATGTCGCGCGACGATTCCGGCTCCTTCCTCGGCGCCTATCAGGAAGCCGAGATCATGAAGAAGAACCCGTTCGCCTCGATCGACCAGACCGGCGTCGGACAATTGATGGAAATCGCGATCACCAAAGGCCGCGCCACGCGTCCCGACATCAAGCTCGGGATCTGCGGCGAACACGGCGGCGATCCCGACTCCGTCAAGTTCTGCCACAAGCTCGGCCTCAGCTACGTGAGCTGCTCGCCCTATCGCGTGCCCGTCGCCCGCCTCGCCGCAGCGCAAGCCGCCGTCGCGGATCTTCAGGCCGCCAAGAAGAAGTAACGTCGCCGCGCGCTCCGGCGCCCTGCGACTCTTCGTCTCCCAGCCCCGCATCGTTCGCGATGCGGGGTTTTTCTTTGCGCACCACGAGGCGATCGGCGCATGGCCGCGTTGTCCCTCGCCGCTGCTTTTGTTCGCCGCGATCTCTCGCTCGCCGACTCCTCTAGCGCCGAGCGCCGCGCACTCGCGCCGACAACGCGCTCCTCACGCGCGCTTCCCTTCGCAGGGCGCGCTTGCACCGATCTCAGAAATATCTTCGCGCGCCCTAGCCGTTCGCCACCGGATAACTCCCCAGCCACTTCACCATCGGGCAGAATCGCTTCAGTTCCGCGAGGGCGTCTTTCATGTTCTCCGCTTCGAAGTGACCCGTGACGTCGATGAAGAAATAGTAGTCCCACGGGCGTTTCTTGCTCGGTCGCGACTCGATCTTCGACAGGTTGATCCCGCGCTCGGCGAGCGGCATCAGCATCTTGAGCAACGCACCGGAATGCGACGCCGACTCGTCGCCCAGCGAAATGATGAAGCTGCTCATGTCGCGACCGTTGCCCACCGCGCCGGCGGGACGTTTTCCCAGCACGAAGAATCGCGTGGTGTTATCCGCCTTGTCCTGGATGTTTCGCTCGACGACCGGCACTCCGTAGAATTGCGCGGCCAGTTCACCGGCGACCGCCGCGGTGCCGGGCGTTTCCTTCGCAATTTGCACCGCGCGCGAGGTGCTCGGCGCATCGATCAGTTGCGCGTGCGGCAGGTGGCGTTGCAGCCAATGCCGGCATTGCGCGAGCGCCTGGTCCTTCGAGTAAACGCGTTCGATCTCGTCGAGCGGCGAGTTCGAGATCAACGCATGCGTGATCTCCAGATAGATCTGCGCGACGATTTTCAGATCGCTCTCCACAAAGCTGTCGAGCGTCTCGCGCACGGAGCCTTCCGTCGAATTCTCGATCGGAATCACCGCGTAATCCGCCTCCCCTTTTTCCACCGCGGTGAAGATGTCGGCGATCGTCGCCATCGCGTGATACTCCACGCTGGCGCCGAATTTGCGCATCGCGGCCGCGTGCGTATTCGTGGCTTCGGGGCCGAGATAGGCGATGAGCAGCGGCTTCTCGAGCGCGATCGCAGCCGACATGATCTCGCGATAAATCGCCTGCAACGCCTCGTCCTTGATCGGCCCTTGATTGAGCGAAACGATCTTTCGCAACACGGCATCTTCCCGCTCCGGCACGTAAATCTGCCCGCCTGTGCTGCGCTTCAACTTCCCAATCTCCGCGGCGAGCGCCAGTCGTTCGTTGAGGAGCGCAACAATGTCGCGATCGAGGCCGTCGATTTTATCGCGGATGGGTCCGAGGTCCATGGTCAGGCGGTTTTATTGTCCTCGGCGGGCTCCGCCGGTGCTGATTCGTTCTCCGTCGGCGCGGTCGCGGAGTCGGCCGCCAACGTTTCCGCGGAGAGCGTTTCCGTCGTCGCCGTCGCGACTTCCTCCACCGGCTGGGCGGGGACTTCGGCGTTCGCCGCCTGGTTTTGCTCCAACGGCAGACTCTCCTGCTCCAAACCCATGTCGCTATCGTTGGGCTTGGAGGGATTCGTCGCGCTTTGCAGCCACTCGTCCACTTGCCGCGACGACAGCACGTCGGACGCCGGCAGCTCGTCGAGCGACTTCACGCCGATGAATTCCAAAAACTTGTCCGTCGTCCCGTATTGAATCGGCCGGCCGGGAAGATCCGCGCGCCCGACAATGTAGGCCAGTTCGCGCTCCATCAATTTGTTCAAACCCGCCTCGGCCGACACGCCGCGAATCGTCTCGATCTCCGTCCGCGTCACCGGTTGCCGATAGGCGATGATCGCGAGCGTTTCGATCGCTGACTGGCTTAATTTCAAGGGCGGCGGTTCCTGGCGCAGAATCCGCACCCAGCGGGCGAAGCGCGGATGGGTGACGAGGCGGTAACCACTCGAGCCTTCGATTAACAACAACCCGTCGTCGCGCGCGCGCATTTCGATCGCGATCGCATCCATCGCTTCGCGGATCTGCGTGCCGGTGATCAGCGACGGCACTTCGTGATAAAGCTCCGCATCATCCGGCGTCTCCACGATCACCTCGGCCGCTTCCTCAGCGTTGGCCGCGGGCGCCGCCGGCGTTTCCGCGGAGGCACTCGGTTCGGCCGTCGGAGCCGCGCCGGCGTCTTCCACCGCCGCCGCCGCCGCCGCTGCGTGCGCCGCCGCCTGTTCGTGGAAGCGTGTGAATGCCGCTTGGATGTCTTTGATCGCGAGCGGCTGGCTCGAGGAGAACAGCAGTGCTTTCAGCACTTTTGAGAGGTTAAACGCCATGCGGGAAGCGGACGAGTGAATGGTGCGCCCCGACGGGCGCGCAACCTTGAAGTTGCACGCGCCCGGTCACTTTCTCGGTCATCACGGCAAACGCGCTTGCCCGGGGGCGCCGCCGTTGGTCTGCTGCGAGCCTTTCGCGTATGAGCACTCCGCCGACCGCCACGCCTCGTCCCTATTCCGCCATCGTGGTCGATGGCACTGACCGCGCCCCCGCCCGCTCGATGCTGCGCGCCGTCGGCTTTACCGACGAAGATTTCCGCAAACCGCAAATCGCCGTCGCCTCCTCTCCCAGCGACATGACGCCGTGCAACGTCCACTTGGGCGATCTCAGCGAGCACGCGCGCAAAGGCATCGCCGCCGCGGGCGGAAAGCCCGTGTATTTCAATACCATCACCGTCACCGACGGCATCAGCATGGGCACGCAGGGCATGCGTTACAGCCTGGTCTCCCGCGAAGTCATCGCCGACTCGATCGAGACCGCGGTGGCCGCCGAGGGCTTCGACGGCCTGATCGCCATCGGCGGGTGCGATAAGAACATGCCCGGCGCGATGATGGCCATCGCCCGCCTCAACCGCCCCGCCGTGTTTATTTACGGCGGCACGATTCTGCCCGGATTCACCCCCGACGACTGCGATCACAAACGCCCGCTGGACATCGTCTCGGTCTTCGAAGCGGTTGGTAAACACGCCAAGGGCGAGCTCGACGATGCCGGCCTGAAAGCCGTCGAATCGTCCGCGATTCCCGGGCCGGGCTCCTGCGGCGGCATGTACACCGCCAACACCATGGCGACCGCCATCGAAGCCCTCGGCCTGAGCCTGCCGAACAGCAGCGCCCAGCTCGCCATCGGCAAGGAGAAGCGCGAGGACTGCGAGCGCGCCGGTGCTGCCGTCATGCACATGCTCAAAACGGGCCTGCGCCCGCGCGACATCCTCACCCGCCACGCTTTCGAAAACGCGATCACCGTCTGCCTCGCTCTCGGCGGTTCCACCAACCTCATTCTCCACCTCCTCGCCATCGCTCATTGCGCGGAAGTGCCGCTCACCATCGATGACTTCAAGGTCATTGGAGACCGCGTGCCGCTCCTCGCCGACCTCAAGCCGTTCGGCAAATACAACATGGCGCACCTCGTTCGCATCGGCGGCATCCGCCCGATGATGAAGGTGCTGCTCGATCGCGGCCTGCTCCACGGCGAGTGCCTCACGGTCACCGGCGAAACCATCGCCGAAACGCTGCGCGACGTGCAGCCCTACGGCGCTTACCCGGCGGAACAGGACATCATTCGTCCGTGGGATCAGCCGATCAAAAAAGACACCCATCTCCGCGTGCTGCGCGGCAACCTCGCTCCGACCGGTGCCATCGGCAAAATCACCGGCAAGGAAGGCGTTTACTTCAAGGGCACCGCCAAAGTTTACGAGGGCGAGGAAGACGCGCTCAAAGGCATCCTCCGCGGCGACGTGGTGAAGGGCGACATCGTCGTTATCCGCAACGAAGGTCCCGTGGGCGGCCCTGGCATGCGCGAAATGCTTTCGCCCACCAGCGCAGTCGCCGGCCGCGGCTTGATCAAAGATGTCGCGCTCATCACCGACGGACGTTTCTCCGGCGGCAGCCACGGATTCGACGTCGGCCACATCACTCCGGAAGCCGCCTGTGGCGGCCCCATCGGCATCGTGCGCAACGGCGACATCATCGAGATCGACGCGGTTAAAAACACGATCGACCTTCGGATTCCCGACGCCGAATTCGCGGCACGCATGGCCGCCAACGCGCCGCGCCCGCCGCGGGAGAAACGCGGCGTCCTCGCCAAATACGCGAAACTCGTCGCCAGCGCCTCCGAGGGCGCCGTGACAGACAAACATTTGTGAGCTGGCGTCTCCGCTCACCACGCTGCGTCTGATCTCTTCAACGTCGCGCCCGCCGGCGTCATGCGCCAGTGGGCGCCCGGCGAGGCTGGCGTTTCGTCTGTGCTGTTGAACGGGCCGGCTCAGGTCGTGCCCAGGAACGCCGATTACGCCCGTCAATCGCTCCCGCGGACGCCGCTGGCCAGACGTTGCAGGACTTGCTCCGTCACCTTGCGCACGAGCGTATCCATCTGCGCGCCAGTGAACGCTTCATTGGCACCGATCGCCGGCTTGATCGCCGCGCCTTTGAACGGGCCCGGATCACACAAATCGCACCCCGCCCGATCGCCGCGCGCATCGTCCATGCCGAGTTTCTTCCGGATCGCGATCAGGTCGCGCAGCTTGTCCGAGCCAAAGGAGTGCAACCCGCTGCCCAGCTGCGAAGCGATCCACACCGTTTTGCAGTAGGCGTCGATGTTCTCCATCTTCCAATACGCATCCTCTACGTCGCTGCCCCACGCGATCACGCCGTGATTTTCCATCAGCACGACCTGGTGGTTGACGCCGATCTGGCCGACGGAATTGGCCACGTCCGGCGACCCCGGCGTTTGGTAAGGCGCCAGGCCGATCTCGCCGATAAACACTTCCGCTTCGGGGATGAGGCACGGCGGTGGGACCACCGAGGCGATCGCAAACGCCGTGGCGTGCGGCGGGTGCGCATGCACGCACGCGCGCGCTTTCGGCTGACGCTTCATGATGCCCAAATGCGTCAACGCCTCGCTCGTGCGCTTCTTCTCCCCGGCCAACTGTCGCCCCTCCAGATCGATCAGGCACATGTCTGACGGCTTCATGAAGCCCTTCGAAATGAGCGTGGGCGTGCAGAGCACGAGATCGTCGGTCACTCGCACCGTGATATTGCCGCCATTGCCGTCGACGTAGTCCTTCTCCCACATCCGGCGACCGATATCGCACAGCTTCACTTTCAGGGCCTCGATTTCCGGCGAATGGAAAAACGCCTGCACCGCCGCCGCATTTGTCACGTCGACGGAGTGTTTGCATCCACAGTTCCCCGGCTTCGCTTTGCTTTTCGGTTCCTCGCGCGCGGATGCAGTCCCGGGGCGTGCCGGCAACTTTCGGCTGCGCAACAAATCGCGCGCTGACGGCGTAAGCAAGGCGTCGGCCGGGAGGGCTTCCTCGCCCCGCCCTGCGCGCAGCAGTTGGGCGACATCTTCAGCGGTGATGACTGGGCGCATGAGCAGAATTATTTCGGCGGTTGATAGTAAACGTCGTCGACGATCGCCGCGCAGTAGGCGTCGACCGGCGTTGGTTCGGCGAACGGCCGCGCTGCTTCCGAGCCCTCCGTGAATCCAACCACGTGCCCGACTCCAGCGCCGAGCCGGTCGTAAACCACGAGCGCCGCGCCCGCCGCCAAGAGCTCCCCTGTCGGCGCGGCGAACTGGGCGGCCGTCCACGGTTGCACGAGCAGAAAGCGTCCGCCGCGATAGGCCGGCTCCTGCCGGCTCAGCGTGACGGTGCCGATGACGTGTCCGAGGCGCATGGCTCAGGCCGCGGAATCGAGCACCGCGATGATCATGTTGCGCAGCGGCGAGTGCTCGTCGCCGACTCGCGCCCGGGTCGCGCCGCCGTCGGTCGACACGAGCACGTGTTGATGTTGCCCTGCGCCGTGCGGATCGAGCGCGAGCACCGGCGCGCCCTCGGCGTCGCCGCGCTCATCAAGCGGCTGGCAGATCACGGTGCGGCAACCGTGCAAACTCGGATGCGCCACCGTTGTCACGATGACTCCGTCGATGCGGGCGCGGATCATGGCTGGGCGACGCTCACTTCTTTTCCGCCGCGCGCGGATGGACGGTTTGTCGCTGCACCTCGACTGTATCGACAATGCCCACAATCACGGCATCGACCGGCAGCGACTGCATCCCTTGCGCCTGCCGCGCGGAGCTGCCTTGGCAAAACATCACCGTCTCGCCTTCGCCAGCACCGAGCGGATCGACCGCCACGACGGTGTTGCCCGCAGGCTTCAGTTGGACGGGCGAACTGTCGTCCACCACCAGCGGACGAAGGAGCAAAAGTTTTTGCCCCGTCATCGCCGCCTCCTTTTGCGTGGCGACGACGTGGCCGATGACGCGTGCGAGCAGCATGGCGGAATTATTTCCCCGTCTTGGCCGTCGCGCGCTTGGGCAGCACCATCGCCACTTCCTCGTGCGGCCGTGGGATCACCTGCACACTCACCACTTCGCCCGCGGCCCGGGCCGCCTGTGCGCCGGCATCCGTGGCGGCTTTCACGGCGGCGACATCGCCGACGACAACCGCGCTCACGAGACCGTGGCCGATTTGTTTCACGGGACCGGCGAGCGTGACGTTGGCGGATTTCAACATCGCATCGGTGCCGGCGACGAGCGCGACGAGGCCGCGCGTTTCAAGTAGACCAATGGCTTTGGGAGGCATGGGGAAAGGAGAGATTGAGGTTACGCCGCCGGGCTGCCGATCCAGGGACCGAGTTGCCCTAATTCTTCGTGCGGCCGGGGAATCACCTGGATAGCGACCACCTCGCCGACTTTGGCGGCGGTTTCAGCCGCTGCATCGAGCGCCGCTTTCACCGCAGCGACATCGCCCCGGAAAAACGCCGTGACGTAGCCGCCGCCGGTTTGCTGCCAGCCGTTCATCGTCACGCCCGCCGCTTTCAACGCGGCGTCGGAGGCTTCAATCAACGCGCACAGACCGCGCGTTTCAATCATGCCGAGTGCTTCTTGTCTCATGGTGCGAAGGGTTGAGGGGTCAGACGCCGAGCTGTTTCAACAAATCAGGATGAGGGCGCGCGATCACGTGCGAACACACGAGTTCGCCCGCGCGTTTCGCGGCATCGGCGCCCGCATCGACCGCGGCTTTCACACTGCCGACATCGCCGCGCACGATCACGGTGACGAAGCCGCCGCCAATTTCGAACTGCCGCGCCAACGATACGTTGGCGGCCTTCACCATGGCGTCGCTGGCCTCGATGCTGCCGACGTAGCCGCGGGTTTCTACCATTCCGATGGAGTCATTCATAAAACGAGTGGGTGGAGTGCTGGGAAAAATTGATGCGCTGTTCAAAGGCGCGTGAGGATGCGCCCCACGCCGTCACTCGGCCGGGCGATCACATGCGCGGAAATGAGTTTGCCCACGGACTCCGCCGCCGCGCGGCCTGCCGCGACCGCGGCCGTGACGCCCGCGACATCGCCTTCGAAGATCACCGTGATGTAACCGCCGCCGAGTTTCTCCTTCGCGATGAGCCGCACATTCGCGGCCTTGCACGCGGCATCCGCCGCCGCGGTGACCGCGGTGAAGCCTTGAGTTTCGATGAGGCCAATCGCCTCGGAAGGTGAAGAGGAATCAGCCATGGTGGGAGAAGGACGCGGGCGAGGGATGAAAACGACTTCCTGATCGAGCAACGGTTGAAACTCCGACGCGGCTTCGATCACCGGCCACGCGCCGGCATCGGGAGCTGACAACGCCCGCGCGGTAAACGCGACCTTCATCGCCTGCGCCGTCGCGCACGCTGCTTCGACCGTCAGACGCACCGAGGCCACGTCCCCCGTGAGTTTCAGAAACAGCCCGTAGTAATCGTTGAGCTCCGCCTGCAAGACTTGCACGAACGCCGCTTTCTCCACGCGATCGAGCACGACCAGCGCCGCGCCGAGCGAGTGAATCTCGAGCAGCGCGACAGCGGGCGGTCTTTCGGTGCGTGCAGGCATGGTGCATGATCACAGGGTCGCCGCCTGCGCGCGGAGAAAATTCCGCAACAGCATCGTCTCGGAAATGTTGTCGCTCTCGTTGCAGTGCTCCCAATCGATCCAGACGTATTCCACGCCCACCCAGCCGCGATACTTCGCGGCTTTCATCGCTGCGAGGACGCGCGCGTAGTCGATCGTGTTTTGTTTAAAGTTGCACTGCAACCGGCCGCGGCACGCTCCGCGCGCATGAAAATGGCTCGCGTGCGCGATAAGCGGTTCGACGCGTTTGTCCGCAATGCCCGCCCGCGTGAAATGCGTGTAGTCGAGCGTCAGCGTCAGGCCCGGCGCGCGTCGCACGAGGTCGAGCGTCTCTTCGGGCGTCGTCGCGATCGAGCCGACATGCGCCTCCGTGCCAAACACCAGTCCCGCCGCGCTCGCCTGCTCGACCCGCCACTGCAACTCCGCCGCGGCCCGCGCGAGCGAGGCATCGCGCCCTTCCTCGGGAAACGCGATCCCCGGTAGCGTGGTCACATGCTGGCAGCCGAGCGCATCCGCAAAATCAAGCGTCCGCAAAAACCAGTCGCGCGCCTTGCGCCGCGCGCCGGCGTTCGGCTGGTTGATCGCGAACGGCGCGAAGTCCGGCGCCATCTGCAGAAACACATCGGCCGCCTTCAGCCCGCGCGCGGTCAGCGCCCGGCGCAACCTGCGCGCGCTCGATCGCGGTTGTTTCAACTCGCGCGACGGCCACAGGTGCGAACGCGATTCGAACAACCCAATATCCACACCTCGGAAACCCATCATCGAGATGAGCTCCAGCGCATGCAGATGGCTGAGCAACGGAAACGTGAAGTCGGCGCAGGCGAATTTTGCGTTCATGGGACGTTAGAGATTCTCCTGAAAAGCTGTCGCGCCGGTGCATTGCCACTCCGCCGCCGTGAGATAGCCGCAGTCGATCGTCACCGACGTGCCCGTGATGCCCGCCGAGTCTTCGCAGCTGAAGTAGAGAATCGATTTTGCCACATCCAGCGGCGAGAGCGGCACGCCCATCGGCACGCGTCGCAACCGCTCGGCGAGCGCCGCCTGCGGATCCGGCCGCACATTGAGATGCTCCCACAACATCGGCGTATCGGTGATGCCCGGGCAGACGCAGTTGCACCGCACACCCTCCGCCGCGTAGTCGAGCGCGATGGACCGCGTGAGCCCGAGGATCGCGTGCTTCGATGTGGTATAAACCGGCGTGCGCGCTTGTCCGACGAAGCTGCTGATCGAGCCCACGTTCACCACGTAGCCGCGCCGCGCCGCGCGCAGGTGCGGATACGCATGTTTAAAAGCGAAGAACATCGACTTCACGTTCACGTCCATCACGCGATCCCATTGCTCCGCCGAATACTCGTGCAGATCGCGCACTTCGACCATGCCGGCGTTGTTCACGAGAATATCGAGCCGCCCGAAGCGCTCCACCGTCGCCGCAATCGAACGCTGCACGTCCGCCTCGCGACTCACATCGGCCTCGATCGCGAATGCCGCTCCACCCGCCGCCGCGATCCGTTCGACGAGCGCCCGCCCGAGATCGCCGCGCCGTCCGATCACCGCCACGCGGGCGCCTTCGCGCGCAAACAGCTCCGCCGCCGCCGCGCCGATACCCGACGTGGCCCCGCTGATCCATGCGACCCGCCCGGCCAGGCGGCCGTGGGTCGAAGAAGATGTTGCGTCGCTGTTCATGAAAATTTGGGTCGCGCGCTGGTTCAGTCGCCGCGGACTCGCCGCCACTTCGCTTGAAACGACGGTTTCTCGAATACCGCCGGATTCACTACGCCGCGCGGCTGACGGCCGAGTGAAAGATCGATCATCCCTTGGCAGGCGGTCCGGCCGATGTCGCGGAATAGTTCGTTCGTCCAGGCGATGCTGTGAGGCGCGAGCAGCACGTTGTCCAGATTGGCGAACGGATGGCCCGCCGCGACCGGCTCTGTGGCGAAACAATCCAGCGCCGCGCCAGCGATGCGACCAGCCTCCAGCGCGTCACGCAGCGCTGCTTCGTCGACAATGCCGCCGCGCGCGGTGTTCAGCAGATACGCCGTCGACTTCATCAGCCCGATTTGCTCTGCGCCGATGAGCCCGCGCGTCTGCGGACTCAGCGGGCAATGCACCGAAACGAAATCCGCTTCGCGCATCAGCTCGTCCAGCGAAACCAGTCGCGCGCCCGCCTGCGCCGCCGCTTCGGGCGTCATGAAGGGATCGAACGCGAGCGGCGGTTTCATGCCCCAACCCGCCAGCAGTTTGATCACCGTGCGGGCAATGCCACCGAGCCCGATCACGCCGAGCGTGCGATCGCGCAATTCTGCACCCATGAACCGCGAACGCGCGTCCCACTCTCCCGTGCGCGCGAGGCGGTCCTTCACGCGCATGTGATGCGTCAACGCAATCATCCAGCCGACCGTAGCCTCCGCCACCGGCCGGTCCACCGCGCCCGTCGTGATAAATACCGCCACATCCGCCGCCGTGCACGCCGCGACATCGACGGAATCGTAGCCCACGCCAAAGCGACCTACGGCAATCAAGTCACCGGCCTGCGCTACACTTTGAGCCGTCACCTTGGGCGTTAAAACGATGACGCCGTTGGCGCCCGCGAGTTGTTCAGGTGCGATCTCCGGCCGGTGTTCGGCAAACGCCGACGTCGTGATGTGCGGTGCCTCGGCGAGCACGGACAGCCCGATGTCGGCATACTTGCCCCGTCCGGCGGCATCGAAAAAATCCGCCGTTAACTTGAGGTTGAAAGGAGCAGTCATACGCAAAGCAGATCAGGCGTTCCACGCGACGGCGGGTTCGACCGCACAACGTTCGTCGACGACAATGCGCTCCGGCTGCGGGCCCGCGTAAACCCAGATCATCGCCATCGGTGCGGGCGTTTCATTGATGAAATAGTGGATGCGTCCGCGTGGCTGCAGCGCCGTCGCGAGGTTCTCCATCGAGTAGCGCCGCCCTTCGACGATGCAGGTCGCGCGGCCCGTCACGATGCAGATCGATTCGTCGAAATCATGCAGGTGCGCCGGCAGCCGTCCGCCCTGCTGAAACAGTCCGTAGCCGCCGCTCATTTCCAGCCCAGGAATCAGGTCGGCGTTGAAGTAGTCGACGAAAGCGGCGTTCGCGCCCGGCGAGTAGCGCGTCGCACTGCGTTGATACGTCGCACGCTCCCCGCCCGGCTGCGTTTGCGTGATTTCCGACATCGTGCGCCGCGGCAAAATGCGATCCACCAGCTCACGCGTCGGGTCGTGCGAAGCCATCGCGATGTGAAAGACCGCCGGCGCGGACCGCGAAAGATTCGACACGCGATGCGCCAGGCCGCGCGGAATCGTCACGTTGTCGAGCGGACCGACTTCGTAGAGGCGCCCCTCGACGTCCACCAAGGCGCGACCCTGGAGCAACGTCACCGATTCGCCGAACGTGTGCCGGTGCATCGGCAGCACTGCGCCCGGCGCAAACGTCACGAGTCCGGTGGTGAGGTTGCGGGCGTGGTTGTGCGCGCCGACCATGCAATCGAAGGTCACGCCTCGCGTGATCTCCAACTGCGGACCGCTCCCGCGCGCGTTCATCACCTCGGCGCGATCGGGCCGCATGTTCGGCGGCGCGCACGCCACCGCCTGCTCCTTCGCCAGCGCGACCGCATCATTTTCCAACGTAAAGCTGGCGCGGATCTGCCGGTCGCGCCCCTGCGAACCGAGCGCCGCGTGCAAACTGCGCAACAACAGTCCCGCGTCGAGTCCCAGGCCGAGCATGCCGAAACCTTGTTCGCGGCGCTCCGTCAGATTCTGTTCGCTGGTCGCGACGACGCCGCAGTGCTTGCCCGCGCGCCGCAGCGCCGTCCTCGCCTTCGCAATCATCTCGGGCACGCCCGGTCCCTCCCACTTGCCCGGATAACCCGCCGTCGACGACAAGTCGGCCGGCCCGAAAAAATAGGCCTCCACGCCTTCGACCGCCGCGAGTTGTTCGATGTTTTCCACCGCGCGCACCGTCTCGATGATCGGCACCACGAGCACATTCACATCCGCTTCCGCGGCGTGCTCGACGAAACAGTTGCCCCAGCATGTCGCGCGTTCGGCGCCGATGCCGCGCACGCCACCCGGCGGATACGTCGCCGCCGCCACCGCCGCTTCGAGTTGCGCGACGGTTTCGATCCACGGAAGGACCACGCCATCGGCACCGACATCGAGTGCGCGTTTGATGAGCGCGGGAGAATTTTCGGCGAGCCGCACAAGCACCACCGTTTCGCTGCGCACCGCCGCGCGCACGTGTTCGACGATCTCCTTCCAATCGAGATGCCCGTGTTCCGCGTCGATCGTCACCCAATCGAGGCCGAGCGCGACCGCCATTTCACAAATGCTGGGCGACTCCAACGTGATCCACAGGCCGTAAACCGGCTGGGAGGAACGCAACTTGGCACGCAGGCGTTGGAGGGCGGGGACTTTCATGCAAGCGGAGGCGCAGCGGGCGCCTGAGCGGTGAAGGGGATGCGCCGACAATAGCGGGTTGCCACGTTTGCGCCCATGCACAGTCTGAGCGTTCTCTTGCGTTTTTTGAGCGGCCCCCACCATGAGCGACGCCCCGAAAAGTTTCTATCGTTACCTGCTCGCCGACTCGAAAGACCGCGACTGGGGCATCTACGCCACGTCCGCCGGCTACGTTGATATCGCGCCCGGCGCGCCCTACCCGCCGGCCGGCCATCCCAAGCGCTACACGTTCCAATGGGCCAATGGCCGCGAGCTCGATGAGGTGCAGCTCCACTTCATCACGCGCGGCAGCGGCGTGCTCGAAACGGGCCGGGCCGCCCCGCGCCAGCAGACGATCGCCCCCGGCCAGGCGTTCATGCTCTTTCCCCACGTCTGGCACCGCTACGCTCCGCGAATGGAAACCGGCTGGTTCGAATACTGGCTCGGCTTGAAAGGCGACTACGTTGAACGGCTGCTGGAACGGACGTTTTTCACGCCCGACGAACCGGTCTTTGCTCCGGCGAACACCGATCCTTTGCTCCGCCTGTTCTCTGAAGTGGTGGCGTGTCTCCGCCGTCATCCCGAAGGGACCTCGCGCATCCTTGGCTCGCTCGCGAGCCTCATCCTGGCGGAACTTCACGTGGGCACCACGACCTCGCCCGCTGGCGAAAATCGCACCGAGCAACTCGTCCACGAGGCCAAAGGCATGCTGGCGCAGCACTTGGAATTGGAACTCGACCTCGAACTCCTCGCGGGAAAATTACGCGTCGGCTACCACTGGTTGCGACGCGCCTTCAAACAAGAGACTGGGCAATCGCTGCATCAATATCGCCTGCAACTGCGGATGAACCGGGCGAAGTTTCTGCTGAAGAAGTCGGATATCACGATCGAGCAGATCGCGCTGCAAACCGGTTTCGAGAGCCCGTATTACTTCTCGCAAATCTTCAAGCGCAAGACCGGCTGCTCCCCCCGCGACTGGCGCCGCGAAGATGTGCCCATCATCGCGCACTAGTTTCGGCCGGCAAAGGCCTGGTCCTGCCCACCTATGAGAATGGCGCCCTCACGGGGTTTCGACTTGCCTCGCATCATAGATGGCAAATTTAGCAACGTTAAGGTTTGTAAAGCCTCGTTTGTTCCCTTTTGTTCCCTGCATGACGACGAAGACGAAGCGGCCTCGCGGGCGGGCTCGTTGGCCACAAACCGTGACCGCCGGAAGCGTGAGCGTGAAGATTTACGAGGTGCGGCACTCCACCAACAAAACCGGCAAGGCCTACGTCTTGGCGTGGCATGGACTTCATGGGCGCATGACGAAGAAATTTGCCGCCTCAGGCGATGCGCTTGCAGAGGCTAGAATCAAAGTTGCGCAGCTGGCGTCCGGCCGCATCGAAGGCGCCGACATGTCGGTGGGCGATCGCGACGAATTGCAGGCGGCTCGCGAACTCGTGAAGGACGTTCCCTTGCTCACCGCGCTTCAGGAGTGGCTGCGGGCACGCGACATCACCGACGGCAACTTACTCCCTGCCGCGGAAGCCTGGGCGGCGCGCAACGGCACTGCCTATCGCCGCGTGAAGGTCAGTGCGGCAGTTAAAGAGTTTCTTACGGCCAAGAGCGCAGCGGGAAAGAATCTCGCGAAAAATCACGCGTCGACGTTCGAGCAAATCGTGAACGACCTGGGCGAGCTGTTTCTCGATGCTGTTCCCGCCAAGCAACTCGATGCGTGGCTCGCGAAGTGGGACAATCCGGTTACGCGAAACACCAAGCGGAAACGTATCGTGAGCCTTTGGCGCTGGGCCCAACGCAAGGGCTATTTACCGCGTGATGCGCGCACGGAGGCCGAAATGACCGATGCAGCCCACGAGCCGGCGCCGGTGATCGGCATAATTGGCGTGGAGACTTGGACGGCCCTGTTGCGATATTTCGCCGAAAACCATCCCGATCTTCTGCCTGCGTTGGTGCTCGCGGGCTTTTGCGGTCTGCGCCGCTCAGAAATCCATGCGCAGCGGTGGGAAGATGTCAGCCTCACCCGCAAAAATCTTCGCATCACGAGCGCCAAGCGTGGCACCCCCGCCCGCCGCATGGTGCCGTTGTGCGATGCGGCCGTGGCGTGGCTCGCTCCCCTCGCTCAGGCAAAGGGATTCGCATGTCCGACCACCGGTGACGGCGCGGATGCGACACCCACACTGGCGATGGACGCCATCCGCCGGCTCGCCCGCGAAGCGAAGCTGCCCGACCTCCCGGAAAATTGCTTTCGCCACAGCTACATCTCCCACCGAGTCGCCGCAACGGGTGACATCGCCCGCGTGTCGCTTGACGCTGGCAACTCGCCTAAGGAGATCAATCGCCACTACCGCGAGCTGGTCAGTGAGGAAGAAGGAAAAGCTTGGTTTGAGGTAGGGCCAACTGGATGAATTTGGCCACCCGTAGTATATTTTTCACCTGTAGCTCTGGACAAAGCTGTATTTACCATTATGTAATGCTCCGTGATAACACACCTCGAAATAAAGAGCAGCAGAATGGCTGCGTGAAAAGTTAGGTTACAGGGCGGAGCAACGCTCGGCCTTTTGGCAGTTCATCAAGGCGAACCAGGTTCCCTACATCCGAACGGGGCGCCGGAAAATACAGTTCAGTGAGCAGGCAGTGCTCGACTGGCTTGACCAGCGAGACTCCCGCGGTTCCCGCGCCGCGTTGCGGACCAGGAAAGAAGGAGGGCGGTCATGAGCACCCTCTCTCGTGTGGCGGCTTTTCCACCCTTCCTGCGCGACATGCTCTCATCGCCGCCGCGGCGCGGTGAGGGCCTACACCGATGGCTCTTCTGCGTAGCTCGGCACCTGCACGTGCACCTGCCCGCAGACGAGATCGTCAAACTGCTCAAGCAAGTCGCGGCGCACTCCGGCTACAGGCGTGGAGAGATCGAGGAAGCGGTCGAAAGCTCCAAGCGATGCGCCTGGGGCAAACCGCAACTTCCCGGCACCCTTTATCGTGCTCGTCCCGCGTGGCCTCAGCACGATCCTGTCCGGCGCGCTGAACTCGTAAAATCCGGCGGCGGAGTCGGTGGACTGCTTGACGCCTCGCCCGTGAATCTGGCGGGCATTAAAGCCGACACTGAGGACCTCATTGACCAGTTAATGCCAGGCAACCGTCTCCTGTGCTGCGGCCAATCGCCGCGACTGATCCAGACCAAACCCCGAGAAGAGTGGCGCGGCCAACTCGCACGGCAACAGTTCATCGTGCCCTCGCCTATGCGCGCGACGCATGGGCTGACGCAGCAGGGGAAGCGGTCGGAGCGTTGTTCGGAAATCGTCGGACCTCGCCAATACATCGTCGTGGAGTTCGACGGTAGTTCAAAAGACGACCAAGCAACCCTCCATCTGCATCTGGCGTGTCACGCACCTCTGGTGATGGTCGTGGACTCTGGCAACGAAAGCCTGCATGGATGGTTTCACTGCGGAGGGGCGACCATAGAGGAAATCTGCCGATTTTTCGCCTACGCGGTGCGGCTCGGGGCAGATCCCGCCACATTCACGGCATGTCAACTCGTGCGAATGCCAGGAGGCACACGTGACACCGGTCAACTGCAACGGGTTTTGTTCTTCAACCCGGCTAAAATCCGATGAGCGCCCTCGAACTGACCGCAGAATGGATCCCGGTCGATGACGCTGCGCTGGGGATCGTGCCTCCACCATCTCCTCCCCTCGCGTTTTTCGACCCACCACGAAACGCCTACTGGTTCCAGAACTCCCGCGGTGGCTGGATTACACTGCCAGAAGCTGCGCTCAAGCGACAGCTCCGGCCGTATCTGAGCAACAAAGCAGCCGAGACGGCACGTCTCTCTCCGCTCGACGAGCACATCAACAAGCTCCAAACCGAGTGCGACGTCGCCTATGCTGGGCCTCTGGCCGGCGCGCCGCCGGGGCTCAGGGAGTATGAGAGCCGGCGGCTCCTGATAACCGAAGGTCCACAGATTATCGAGCCGGTGCCGGGTGAGTGGCCGGTGCTCAGTCTCGTGTTGGAAAACCTCCTCGTCGACGAGCGCGGAGATCAGCGGCCATACTTCTACGGATGGCTGAAAATCGCCCGCGAGTCACTGATCGCTCAGGTTCACCGCCCGGGCCAAGCGCTCGTGTTGGCTGGTCAGCACGACAGCGGCAAATCTCTCGTTCAGAACTTGATCACACCGCTCTTGGGCGGCCGCGCAGCGAAGCCCTACGGATGGATGACCGGAGCCACCGACTTCAACGCCGAGCTATTCGGCGCCGAGCATCTCGTGATCGAAGACGAGTTCGCCAGCACGGACATCCGCGCGCGTCGCAACTTCGGCGCCCAGATCAAAAGCGTAACCGTTAACAGTCTTCAGAAATGCCATCAGAAGAACCGGACGGCGCTCTCTCTCGAGCCGTTTTGGCGCGTGACAATCACGGTAAACGATGAGCCCGAGAACTTGATGGTGCTACCCCCGTTCGACGACAGCGTGGCGGATAAAATCATCCTGTTGCGCGCCAACAAGCGTCCCATGCCGATGCCGACCGCCACCTACGAGGAGCGTAAGGCCTTTATGGCAACGTTGACGGCAGAGCTGCCGGCGTTCTGCCACTTTCTATCGGCATACGCCATCCCGGCCGAACACGTCTCTCACCGATTCGGCATCACGCACTATCACCATCCTGACCTGCTAAACGCGCTCGACGAGCTCGCTCCTGAAACACGACTGCTGCAGCTCTTGGAAACCGCCATCACCGAAAGTTGGACAGGGAGTCAGGCGCAGTTGGAAGCGCTGCTTACCGGACCGGATGCCGAGACAGCATACGAAGCGCGGCGGCTGTTTTCATTCCCGAACGCCTGCGGGGTCTACTTGGCGCGTCTGGCGAAGAAACGTCCGGATGCGGTGCGATACCGCCGCACGGGGACAAGTCGGACGTGGACGATCTGGCCGGACCGTGAACCCGCGCAGGGGCCCTACTGACGGTGACGGGGTGACGGGTGACTGCGGTTTCCTACGGTCAAGGGGACGGAAGGCTGCCTTCCAGCTGATTTTCGTTGCGGCAGAAAACACCCCGTCACCCCGTCATGCCTGCGGGAAGGCTCAGAATATACGTGCGGGTCCCCTTCTCTAGTCGACTGAAACCGTGTTTTCCCCCTCCCCGGGGGGGACAATATTTTTGAGTTTCAATAGAACCGATCTCCCTCAGCCGAGGAGCCCGGGCCAAGGTCCTAAGATCCTCAAACCCACTCCGCCTGGTGGCATAGTTAACCTACTGTATATGCTACGCTTAGCAAATCCACCAGAAGTAGCTCATGCTGTCGGAGGCAAGCTATCCCAAGTTGTCGCACCGACACGCTACCAGCGGTCACTGCGCCGAGACTCTGTTCGCGCAGAGTGCCTTGTGTGAGCGCACAAGACGGCAGCGAAATGTCTTCGAGCCTTCGGACCGCGGACACTGAGGCTCTGTCACGCCAGTCGCTCACGCGGTGCGCTTCGCCCACTCCGTTCGCTGCCTGTCGCGCCCGAGCCTCAGCGACCGCTCGCCCTGTCGCCCGCGGCCACCTCAGCCATTCGGACAGCGTGGAATCGCGCTCAGCTCCTCCCGTCGCCTCTCTACGTTCGGCGCGAGTCCGCTTCGCACGCCTCCACCCGGCCTGTTCTTGGAAGGACTCGCCTTCGGCTCGGCGTCACTGCCCCCCCCGGCTCACGACAGCGCCCAAGTTTCTTGGGCCTCAGGCTCTGCGTCGCTTCCAATCCCCGGCCGGTGAGCACCAACCGCCTTCGCACCGCAGGCGCCCATGTCCGACCGACCTGCGTTCCGCTACGCGCGTCCGCTCCGCCCGGCCGTCTCCGTGCAGCGACGGTCCGGCCGGCTGGTCCTCTCCCCTTGTTCCTCAGACTCGTGCCGAGACTGAGGAACCTCGCTCCGCGAACAGGGCTGCGCTCCAGCCGGCTTTTTCGGCCCGACGCCGCCCTTCGCCTGCCTGGCTCCGCTCCCGCACTTCGCTCCTCTCCGGCCGTTCGGCCCTGCGCGCCTGCTCGCCTGATCGCCGGTGCAGCGCAGACCCCGAATTCGCCAGTCAGCTCGTTTTCGATGAGGTCTTCTCGTCCGTCAGCTCCGCCTCGATCTGCTCACAAGCACCGAAGCTCATCCGGTGAAACTCGTCCTCCAATCGCTCCATTTCATCGAACCTCTCTCGCAAAGCCGTCTTCTCCGCCGACGACGTGCAACGTCCATCCAACTCCATGAAGGCACCTCGTGCGAGACTTCGCGCCAAGGAAATCTGTTGCATCATGCGAACGTAATACAGGGCTGCATCTCGCGCCGTGATCTTCGCCAAACCGCTCACCCGCTCCTCTTCCCACTTCATCGGGTTTCTGCACCCCGCCAGCAACGGTAGCGTTGAGAATTGCTGCTCACCCGCCTTGGGATGATCAACCGGCTCCAGTAGGCCATCATACCACGCCAGCAGGTCCTGGGCGGCTTTGCGAAACCTGGGCGAGATGGCGGCCCGTGGTGCAATCGGAGGCCCCTCCGCCGGAGCTGTTGTATTCCGAAGAGCCACGGGAGGCGCCAGCGTCAGATTCTTCACCGAATCGCTTATCTCTTGGCTCCGCTGCTGTGCTTGGAGTGCCAGTTGCCTGCCGACATCCTTCTCCATTTGTTCGCGGAGCGCAACGAACTCAGGGTAGCCCGCAGCCGCCGCGACGTTCATCCATGCAAGCCCCTCCACTTCGTTCTTCGGCACCCCTAGTCCCTGCGAATAGGCAATGCCGATCAAGCCGATCCCCGCCGCGTCTCCCGCTTTGGCCGCCGTGAAGCTGTGCGCCAGGCCGGCGTGATAATTTTTCCGCACCCCCTGCCCTTCGAAATACATCAGACCTACGGTCGCCTCCGCCCGCATATCGCCCAACTCAGCCGCCTTCGTATACCATTCCAGAGCCGTCTCAAAACTTCGGGTGACATCCTTGCCGGAATAATAAGCGTCGCCGACCATCCTTCCGTATTTCCGCTGAAAATCGACGTGACCCATCTGGCAAAAGCGCTGCGCCCAACGCACCGCTTCGGCGTGATTTTTATCCAGCAAGTTGCCGGAGAGATGGCTTTCAACCAGAACAACCTGGGCCAGCGCGTAGCCCTGCAAAGCCGACTTGCTTATCCACGATACTGCGGCTCGCACGTCCTTTTCCACCCGCTCCCCCCGGGCGTAGATACATCCCAAAAGGAACTGTGCACTGGCGTCGCCCGCTTCTGCATCAGCGACGATGTCCGCCGGCAGGCCGGAGCGCTCTGAATCAACACCGGATGAACTGCGGCCTGTCGAGCTCGCAACAATGAGTCCGACCGCAATCCAGATTATCCTCCATCCAAGACGTGGCGCGAAGACCGTATTCAGCAATGTCCCGCTTGTAGATCTTCGCATGTTTAGAGGGCGGAGGGCCACACCGAGTGGCACACGCAACCCGCTACTTACGTCACGCGTTATGCTTATGCGCAAGTTCCGAAATCTGGCGGCGTGTCCCTCGTCGCCGCACTCTCCGCCAACGTTCGTCGCGCGCGCTTAGAATTCTAAGGGTCGGCTCGTAGAGGACATACTCGCTGAACGCCTCGTTCATTTCACAAGCAGCCAGGTAACTGACGTAGCCACATAGCCCACGCTGAATTCGAAAGAGCACATCTCGGGGTTCATTCCCAATACCCGGTTCCGACGCGTTTTGTTTCATGTGGGTTACGGAGTTCAAGGAGAGCCATCATCGAAACCACTTACATGTAAAACTTATACTTGGTTTCGGCCTGAGTTCCCTTAGGTAGCTCAGTCAGAATTTTGCCCACGTCGCGCGCGAACCGAATGGTGATCGGAACGCTGCTGGCGAAGGAACAGCTATTCCAATTGAGCTTGGTAAGAGCCAAGACTTCTTGGCAGACCGTCTCGGCTGGAGAGACGCCGTGGTGTTCAAGAATCTCCAGCGGCCGAGGAATGCGCTTTCCTGGATAAGCGCGAAGGTAAGGCACGTATCCATTCCCGAAAAGCAGGTAGTTACCCTCCCCCAGCGTTACCACGGTGCCCCGCAGCGGGGGACGTCGGCCGATGCGCATGAAGCGCACGTCGCTGGTTTCCAGCGCAAGGAAATCGAAATGGTAAACGTCACCCAGCGCCGCCTTGAACCCCTCTATTTCTTCCGGCCAGTAGCGTGACGTTTTGTGAATCACCACGCGTTTCGGGGCCAGGGTATGCTGAAGTTTGTATTGCGCGATAGCTCGTTCAAGCAGGCTGCGCGCACCAGCCTCGCTCAAATGAGCCTTTCGGTCGCGCTTCTTGTCGAAGATTGCTTTCTCGCCCCGGATTACGATGCCTTCGCCGGCGCCGAACACTTGAGCAAGGCTCGTCTGCATGTCGGCCGCTCCGGCAGGACTCTCCTTGAAGAACGAGATGCCGACAAAACAGGTTTGATCCGGAAGCGACTGCAACCGCCAAGGGCTGTTACCGGCCTTGTAGTAAAGCGCCGTGAGGAGGTTCCAAGCGATGGATGCGGGATTGGAGTCCCCGAATGTCCGTTCCCACGCGAGTTGGGTTGGTAACCCTGATTTCATGGCGTGCGCCTTCAGGGCATGATGGATGTTAAAAAATCCGCTCGGCGAAGTATCGCGGTCTGGGTCATCGAATTCCAGTCCCAGAAACGACTGCCCAGTAACCTCCTGTTCTTTCGTCAATTTGTTCTGGAGTCGTTGCAATGGTGTCAGACGAACCTTCTGCCGTGCAAACGGAACGCCGATGGAGGCGCATTCGTCCTCCACGTCGGGCGGCAAGACGAGAACGACGACATCCGGGGCATCCTCCAGCGCAGCGATCGCGTCGATCTGCTTAACCGCTAGATCGACGACCTGCTTGATCTTCTCTTGGTCCTTGGGGGTCGCCAGCGCCTGCCGGAAGAAGTCCGGCGGAATAATCCGCTGATGAGAGGCATTGTCGGCGACAAAATTGGCGCGAAATGTCGCGGTCTCCGCGCAGCCGGGAAAATCTGGGAAGGTGTGAGGGTCGAGGGGCTTGTTCCGCTTGTTCAGTCCTGGCGACAGGCGGCCGTGAGCCCGACGGAGAAAGTCTTTGAACGTCTGGATGCCGGTCCCCGTGCCCACGAGTCCGATTTTAATGACACGCCCCGGTTGGAAGCCGTAGGGACCGTGATCGTTGAGGCCGGCCTTGGGATCGACGGACACGCCGCCGTTGGCGAACACCAGCTTCGGCTCCTCGAGATGGAACGCGCGAAAAACAGGCGGCTGCCGGCGGATCAGCTCCTCGGTCAATGGGGGCTGGCTGACGGCACTCTGGTGCGGGCGGCGCCTATTCGAACGGTTTCTCATCGTCATCATCGGGTTCGTCGCGGGGACCCGCGAATTCAGCGTTCGCCGCTGCGGCGGCCAAGTCGTCGTCCTGCTTGTCGAACAGCGACGCAAAGCGAATCTCATCAAAAGCTACACCGACATCGAGCTGGCTCGTGGCCGGAATTCGGGCCACGACAATCTGCTCTCCGCCGGTGTCGACGCGGATCTCGCGGTGATTTTTCGCCATCACGAAACCCCAGAAGAGAATGTTGCGAAGAATGTCTGGGTTTTGCTGCTTCCCACCCCAGATGGTCGCCAGTTTGCCAGCACTCTTGCCGTCCACGCTGATATTGCCGTCGAGGGTAAAAAGGTAGTGGGGTTCGATCGAGACGTAGAGGTTATTGCCGACGCGCTTGAAGCAGAGCGACGCGCCGTGGTGGACCCAGAAGGTAGAAATGCCGTCTTTCGCGGTCTTTTTCGCTGCGACCGCCACTCCCGTTTTCCTGCCCAGCATCGGCCATCGCCGATCACCGCCGTTCATCTCGGGCATGAAAATGAAACGACCCTTGCCATCGCTCTTGATCCGAAGGGTGCGCATGTGGGAATTGAGCGCGGTGTTGAGCAGCGCCATCAGCCAAAGCCGCTTGTCCGGATGGATGAACCAATCGTGGCGCGACTCCGGTGCGATCGTCTTCGGGTCGATCACCGCCCGCAGAGCCGTCGAGGACTGATTCAAATCGGCAAACGTATAGATGCGCTTTTCACGTAGCACGAAGGGCTCGGTTGACGGTGCCTTTGCCCAAACGTCCTTCTTCTCCCGGCAATCCGTGGCCGCGCCCCAAATGCGGGCCGGAAGGGCGGTAACCCGGAGGAGATTTGAGATCAGCACGTCCTGGACCCGGTCCGGCAACCACGAGACTTCGGGGCGCAATGGGGTTGGCAGGACGGGCGCGGTCGAAGCAAGCGGTGCCAGACGACGTCCGCGCTCCGCGGGCTGATTGCGAATCCGCCGCATCAATTCCACGAAGCTGCGGCGAAACTCCGCAGGCTTCCTGAAATCGATGTAACGCAAGTCCCGAAAGGGTGCGTAGAGATCGATGCGCTCGACTCCGCCCTTCGCGAGGTCACGGAGCAGGATCGGAATGAGCACGCCGCGCGAGTTGTTCGGGTCCGCAGCGACGATGTGCTTCCACTCGAATCGCGGCCAGTCCGCCTTGAGAAACTCCGGCGAAAGCACGGCAACCACGTGGCGCGCCGCTTTCATCCCAGCGTTCATCCGGTCGATGAGGCTTTGCCCGGCCTCGATGTCCCATTTATCGAAGAACACGCTCAGGCTGCGGGACTCCTTGCTGCCGTCTATCGTCTCGGACTCCACTTGCTCGGACAACGAGCGCACGAAATCGAGGTCTGCTCCGTTGTAGCAGATGTAGGCGTCCTTCTGTTCGATGATCGTCATGGCTGGAACCTCGATAGCTGCGCGTGGGTGATTCTCCCATTAGCTGGCGGCGATTTCGGCCGCTGGCATGATCCGCAACGACTCGGAGATTAGCACCGGCTCGGTCAGTACTTTGCCGCCGCTATCGACGCCAAGCTTGAGCACGCGCTCGCCGCTCGGCCGCACCGAGCGATCAAAGCTGCCAACGGCATCGTTGTAGGCGTTGGTTGCCTTCTCCAGCCCGCTTCGGATGCTGTCAAAATGGCGAGTGAACGTCGCCACCCGCGAGAAAAGCTCAGATGCAGCTTCGGCGATCTCGCGGGCATTGACCGTCTGTTCGTGGTGCAACCAACTCGCGCTCACGGAACGCAACAACGCGATGAGTGATGCCGGCGTCGCCAGCGTGACTCGGCGCTGGGCAGCCCAAACGATCAAATCGCGGTCACCTTCCAACGCCGCGCTGAAGAGCGATTCTGCCGGCAAGAAAAGGACCACGTGGTCCAGCGCCTTGGGGAACTGGCTCGGATAATCACGCTCTGCCAGAGCCTTGATCGTTCCGCGGAGTTTGTCCGAGTGGGCCTTCAACAGTTCGCCACGCTTCAACTCATCCGTCACGCTGAGAGCGTTAAGGAAGTCGAGGTCGGGCACCTTCGAATCGACAATGATGACCCGGTCTCCCGGCAGTTTGACGACGAGGTCCGGCTTACCGTCCTCGGCTCGCTCCTGTTCGACGAAGTCGCAGTGCGCGCTCATTCCTGCGGCCTCGACGACCCGCCGCAGTGTCTCCTCGCCCCAACGACCACGCGCCTGTCCTGAACTCAGCACACGCCGGAGCTGAATCGTCTCCGTGGAAAGCGTCGTGCTGTGCTGCGCGAGCGTGGTGAGGTGTTTCGAAACCTCACCCATCATCGTCGCTTGGGTGGTCTCGCTCTGAGCCAACCGTTGCTGATAAACTTTCAGCTGTTCCTCCAGCGGCTTAACCAACGTCGCAATGGCCGCTTGTCGCTGCGCCAAGTCCCCTTTCGCACCTTCGTTGAACTTGGCGAGCGTCTCGTTCGCGAGCTGAAGAAACTCCGGCTGCAATTGCTTCAACGCGTCGGAGCTCATCGCGGCGAACGCCTCCCGAAGATCGCGCAGCGCTTTTTCGTGCCCTTCCTTCAGTTCGCGGAACTGTTCACTATTTGCGCGGTGCTGTTCGGCGTTCCGCTCATTGGCCGCATTCAGATTTGCTTCCGCCGTGGCCAGTGCCGTGGTCAAGGATTCCGCGCGTGCTTGCGCCGTCTTGAGGTCGGCCGCCGTAGCCGACAGCTCAGTTTTGGCCGCGGATAGCGCCTCGTTACCGCGATTTTCGGTGAGCTTGATCCGTTGGTCTAACGCCTCCGTCTGGAGGGTCGCGGCCTTCAGATTGGCGTTGGCCGTGGCGAGCGCCGCAGTCGTTTCACTTACGCGCTCCTGCGCCGCTCTCAGATCCGATACGGCCGTGGCTAACTCTGCTTTGATGGTCGCGGCCGTTTCGTCCCCACGGGTCTCGGTCGATTTAACCTCAACTTCCAACTCCCGCGCGCGAGCCACCGCCGCTTGCAGGCTCGCGTCCGCGGCCGATCGTGCGGCCTCCGCCTGCAACCGCGCCGCCTGACACTGCTCCAGGTCAGCTTTCAGTGCTTCGGCTTGCTGGCGCAACTCGTCTTCGAGACGCGAATCAGCGGGAGCGTCCTTCGACGCGCGAAAGATCCAACCAATCGCGAGGCCCGCGATTAAGCAGACGAGGATCAGAAAAAGGGTATTCATGTGATTTTCGGGATAAGCGTTCAGGTCCTGGATGGCGTGCCTACCGCGCACGCTAACACGCGGGGTGGGACAAATTCGGTCCCATCTGGATTTCCGTGCTGTGGAGCACGGGGCGAAAGCGGGGGCTAGTCTTCATTCGACCACACTATCTCATCCGCGGAAACACGCTGGCCCAACGTGGTCGAGGCAGCTAACGTTTGTGTGAGATGGCGCTCGATCAACTCTTCAAGCAGAAGGTCCCCACTCCTCGCCAACTGCACGCGCTGGTTAAGTTCGTCGAGCACGGCTCGCTTTCGGCTGCATTCGGGAGCGGCAAGAGCGCTCAGGGAGCCGCAACCCAGCAATTGGGCCGGATTGACCGGTGCCTCGGCATTCGCACGCGCAAGAGTGCCGGGGTGGTCAAGGTGCCGACCGATGAAGCCATCCAGCTCGCTGAGTTTTGTCGCGATTTCTTCCAGCGACTCGCTGATTTCAAAACGGGCGCCGAAGGAAAACCGAACAACTTTGTAGTCGGCGCGGGCGACAGCCTAATGTTCTACCTGCTCTTGCCAGCTCTGAGAACCACGGGGGCCTGGCGATCGTCCGTGGAATTGCACCTGCAGAATTTGCGGAGCCGCGAAATCGTCCATGGGGTTCTCGACGGTTCAGTTGATGTCGGGCTGGTGCGAGCCACGGCCGTGGAAGACGAACTCACCGACCGAAAGCGCCTGAAGGTAGAGCCGGTATGCCAACTGGGCTACGCGTTCTACGTTCGAACCGAGTTGCTGAAATCTTATCGAGGGAACATCGCCGACTCGCTCGCGCTGGTTAAATGGGGTAAGGCGAATCTGCCGTTGGCCACGTTTTGGGCCGAACACAGCACATACACGGAGGCCTTGGGCAGAGCGAAATTGGGCTGGCCGGCCCGCCTTCGCTGCGAGTCCTTCCCGCAGGTCGAACGCGCGATAATTGCCGCCGACTATTGCGGGATACTTCCACGCATCGCGTTCAGCAACATTCCGCCGGAGATCACCGAATTTGGCGTCGATCTACTTGCGCCGGTTTCGAGGAGCATCGGCCTCGTTTGGAGCTCAACCCTCACCCAGCGTCGTGCTGGCGGCGAAATCGCCCTGCGCGAATTGCGTTCAGCTCTGAAGACGGTCTGTGCTGGGCCAACGTTCAGCCACGAAGGTCGTCCAGAAACTCCGACGCGGGGTCGACGCAAGTGACGAGCAGTTCGTCCCGCGCCCGCGTGCAGGCCACATAGAGCAACTGACGCTCGGTATCATAGATTTCCTGCAGGTCGGACCCTTCACCGGCGCTCTGGATTCGCTGCTGCAATGGCACGACATCATCATCGCAGGCCATCACCGCTACGGCGCGAAACTCCAAGCCTTTCGCCAGGTGCATCGTGCTGATGGCAACTTGGCCGCCGGTCGTTTCGAGATGCTCATCGAGAATCTTGCCCGAGAGTTTTGCCGACTTCACCGCCATCTCGGCCCGGCTTACCTCGGCCGGTGAACGGACAATCACACCGATTTCGTGAGGTAGAACTCCTTTGCTGATTTGGCGGGTCAGCCATTCGCCGACGGCCGACGCTTCCCGACTTTCGCTCGGAAGAATTTGAATTTCTGCGGGTGGGCCATTGAAGACCGATATGGTATCATGGCGGGTTTCTCGGTTGCCGTCTACGTCCACCATTTCGGCGCCGAGCAAACGATCCGCCTGCTCGCGAATCTGGTGCGACGTTCGATAATTTATCCGGAGTGTTCGGGAGCGGCCGCGAACGTCCACGCCGAGCGACTTCCACGAAAACGGCTGCTGAAAGATTCGTTGCCCAAGATCACCGGCGAAGAAAAGGGCATTGGCGCGACCTCCGCCGAGCGCAGCAAAAAACCGCAACTGCGACACGGTGATGTCCTGCGCTTCATCAACAACAGCGAAGTCAAAGGGCGGACGTTTCGTTTCGAGGGTGTGTGCGGTGAGTCGGGAAAAAACAGATGCCAGAGTCTTGAGCCCACGTTCGGTCAGCCCCGCGCGAACGCGCTCAAAGATCGACCAGAGCAATGCACGTTGTGCTTCTGGCAATCGGGTCTTTCTGCCGAGACGCGCCACGTCACGATATGCTTCCCACGTCGATAGGTCCCACGCATCGACGACTTGCTCCCACTCGGTCAGCAGGAAACGCAGGTGGAATTTGTGGCCGGGAACTGCCGTTGCGGCTGCCTGAATCAGATTTCTCACGTCCTCGGCCGGCGCCAGTTTCACGGGACCGATCTGCGACCGATAGAGGCGCAATCCGAGCATCTCCGAGGAGTAAACGTCGATTCGTTCGGCCAGGCGCGGCTCGTTTCCGATCAAGCGCCTCAGCTTCGTCCGCAGCGCAAATGCCAGCGTGTCGGAGAAAGTAACCAGCAATACTCGCGCATCTGGATTTCTGCGCGCGAGCTGCACTGCGCGATGGAGCGCCACGACCGTCTTTCCCGTGCCCGCCGATCCCGCAACGCGCGCCGGGCCGGAGTAGTCTCGCTCCACCAGCTCGCGCTGCTCGGGATGCAAGAAGATGGTCCACTTCTCCCAGGGGAATTCCAAGGCGCGTTTCAGATCGTCGACATTCGTTAGCAGCCGGAAACGACGCTGGGCGTCGGGATGCTCGAACGGGCTCGACGCAGCCGGGACCGGCTCGGCTGTCCGCGGCTTCCCGCCAGTGGCAAGTTCAAGGAGCGCTTCAGCGGCCTCGCCCGGCAGGCGCTCGGCGAGCACGAGCAGACTTTCTTCATTCACCTGCCGCACGTCGTCCAACCATTCCTCGGGCACACCGTAGCCAAGAAGCTCCTCATTGGTTTTGCTCGCGAAGAGCGGCGGTTTCACGGCGGTGGACTCTTCGGCCACGACGTAGGACGGAATGATTACTTCTTTGACCGTTTCCCGTATCTCCACGAATTGGGCCGCTCCTGTCTTCGGGTGTGTTTCCAACTTGCGCCGTTCTGCCCAGGCATAGGCCTTGTCGTGGTGATCGACATAACACAGCAGAAGGCTGCCAGCCGTTCGATGGACGATCAGGCGGATGTCCGAGTTGACGCGCACCGACCAGAAGTTCTTGTCCCGCGAACCATCGACGCGATGAAACTGCATTCCCGGGTTAGCGGGGTTGAGTTGGAGATCGAACGCCGTCGTCTTCGCGGCCTTCTGCTCGTCGCCGGTAAGCCTGGCTAGACTGTCGGTGAATGTGTCGGCGATGCGAAAATCCATTGGCTACGAATCGAGGTATGAAGTCGCCCGGATGAGTATGCCGCGTCGCGCGTGGGTCCGATGCAACAGGTCTTCCACGCCTTGGGGAGTGGGCGAGCTGATCGCTCGGTCACCAATCAGGCATGCAAGATGATCTTCGAAAAACTTCTGAGCCTTGTGCCGCTTCACGGCGTCAAGATTGCCGCCCGCGGCTACGACAGAATTGGCCGAGACGACGAAAACTCCACGTGATTCGTAGAGGAAGACGTATGATACCGGACTGAGTTCGAGCATGCGCTCGCATTGAGAAACCAGCTCCCGCAGGTCCAACACTCCCCATCTGCGAATCAGTTTCGCCTGGGCGAGAAACCCCTTCAACCGAGTATCCAGGAACGCTGACTTCGAGCACGCCCATGAAGTCGGCACCTGCCTTCGATTCCTGCGCGTATCGGCCACGATCTGTGAGGGTTTTTGCCCTCCAAAGGATCCCGTTGGTCTCGACACCAGTCAAAGCCTGTTCGATTCGTCCGAGCATTCTATCCGTCATCGCGGGCTCCTGCTCCACTTGCCCGTCCAGCAACGAGGTCTCTGCACCCGTTATGGCGGCACCAATAACCTTGGCTACCTTTCGCACCGACGCTTTGTAACAGGTCGGACGCATCAGACTCGAAACACCTTCATCACCTCATCGCCGAGGTGGTTGATGACTTTGACGGCGATTCGGCCTGACTTGGGTTTGTCGAAGGGGCGGCTGGTGTCGCTGTTGAGGGTGGCCCAGGCCTCGGGGTTGATCTCCGCCTTCAGGCTCGTCTTGAGCGCGTTGTAGGGATCGTTCGCGCCGAGGAAGTAGGCGTGGCGGACGAAGAAGCTTTCCTCGTTGTAGTCGGTGTCGATGAACCAGCAGGCGATGCCGTCGGCGTTGTCGCTCACGACTTCACCAGTCTGGGGCTTGAAGACATCCACGCCGTTCACTTTCACGCGCAGGCGTCCGTCCTTTTCCCTGAGCAGGGTCACGTCGGGCTCGCCGAATATGACGAAGAGGTTGCCCTTGCCGGTGTTCTTCAGGTCTTCGGCCATGTGGAGGTCCGCGTTCATGCGGGCCTTCAGCACCGGGATGCGGCCGAGCTTGTTGAACTCGGTGGTGTGCGCCTCGTAGTTGAACGCGCACGCGATGAGGACATCGAAGGCGGCGTCCCCGGCTTCTCGTGCTGCGGCAACGAGGTCGGCGCGCTGCACGGTGCCGAATTCGGGACCGATAAAAATGGCAGCGCGCTTTTCGGTGTTGCCCTCCATGTAGCGGCCCTCGCCGCAGACGAGTTGACCGGGCCAAGCCGTGAGTGATGTGAAGGCAATCCGGTCCTCCTTGTGGGCCTGCTGGACGCCGGCGGCCTTGAGGTTTTCCAGGATCATTTGCGGAAAGCTCTGCTTCGCGCCATAGTCGTCGTCGCCCTCGTTTACGGCGGGATCGATCAGATTGTCGTTCTCATCGACGCCAAGCACGCGATGAGGACTGAGACTCTCGACGGTGAATGGACCTGCGACACGGACGGACTTCTTGTTTTCGTAAGGCTTGTCGTAGAGGTATTCGAATTCGGCCTTTGCGGCGATGCTGGCATCGATCTCTTTCTGCCGGGCAATCCGCGCGTGCCACCATTCGGCGTGGAGGTTCTTCACGGTGTCAGACCACTTGGCGTCGGCCTCGCGGGGAATTTCCCACTGCTGCCATTGCTGCTTGAGCGCGGCGTTCAGCTTTTTCCGCAGCGGTTCGAGCGTTTGCTGCCACTTGTCCCAGATGACGTCGATCTCGGCATTGTTGGCGATGGATTTGAGGGTGATGTGCGGCACGCGCTCATAGACGAAGCCGTGGCGAAGGTTGCCGTGGACGGGCTGGCTGCTCGGCGCGGTGCGGGTGACTTCCGCTTCCTTCTGCTGGCCCTCGCGTGAATCAGCCAGCAGGTAAAAGGGATAACGTGCGCCCATGATGCGGGCACGGGCCAGCGCGAGCGCGACACGCGATGTGTCGATGGTGATCCAGCGGCGGCCCCATTGCTCGGCGACGGTGGCCGTGGTGCCGGAGCCGCAGGTCGGGTCGAGCACGAGGTCGCCGGGGTCGGTGGCCATGAGCAGGCAGCGCTGAATGACTTTCGTGGAAGTCTGCACGACGTAAACCTTCGGGTCGGCATAACCAGAAACAATTGTGTCGTCCCACGAATTAGAAAACGTCACGACAGGATAGTCGTCTGCGTAGCGCCTGTAGCGAAGGCGTTGGCCGATACCGATCAATCTTCCCGACATTGCCAAGCGCGGCATGCCCGCGCGGGACGCCTTCCAATGCGTGTTGGGCGGGAGATTGAACTCTTGGCCCTGATACGAGAAAGGATACGTGCCAGCTTCGCTTGCTCCCTGAGAACTCATGTCACCGGCCATGAATCGCGGGTCCTTATGCTGTGCGACCTCTCGAAGCTCGTCGGTCCCCGTGTATTGCGTTTCCAAGAGCGAAGCGCCTTTCTCAGCAAGCGGCTGTCGATACTTCAGCCGCGAAAGGTCTTTCGCATACCAGAGAGCATAGTCGTAGATGTTCTCCAAGTAGTTCGAGCCAGTGCCAGATGTTTTCTTGAACGCGATGGAGGACACGAGATTTGTCTCCCCGAACACCTCGTCCATCACCGCCCGGACGCGGTGGACATTCTCATCGCCGATCTGGACGAAGATGGAGCCGGAATCGGTGAGGAGGTCACGGGCGACGGTGAGGCGGTCGCGCAGGTAGGTGAGGTAGCTGTGGATGCCGTCGCGCCAGGTGTCGCGGAAGGCTTTGACCTGCTCGGGCTCGCGGGTAATGTGGCCGGCGTTGCCGTCCTTCACGTCGCGGCTGGTGGTGGACCACTGGAAGTTGCTGTTGAATTTGATGCCGTAGGGCGGATCGAAGTAGATGCACTGCACCTTGCCGCGCAGGCCCTCGCGCTCGGCGAGGCTGGCCATGACCTGGAGGGAGTCGCCGAGGATCATGCGGTTGCTCCAGTTTTGGTCGTGCTGGTAGAACTCGGTCTTGTCGGCGCCCTTCGGCAGACCATTGAAATCGTGGAAAAGGTCGAACTGGGCCTCAGGTGCGGCTTCCTGCGATTGGCGGAGAAGGTCGTCGATGAGGGCCTTCGGGTGGACCTTTTCCTGGATGTAAAGCGGCGGAGCATGAACGACGAGGTCACTCCAGTCCTGTTGGTCCTTGCCGCGCCAAACGAGTTGCGGGTCGAGATCGGGATTGCGCGGATACTTCACCTGCCGGGGCTGCTCGTGCTCCTTCTGAACGATCGATTGCTGCTCAGCGGACGGGATGTTCTTCCGCTTCGCGTCTTCGTGAGTGAAATTTGTGACACTCTTGGGCGTGGAGGCTTTTTTTGCCATGACTAAGTTGTGGACGAGCCGCGCTCGACGAAAAGGTTGCAACCAACGTGACTCACCTGAAGGTGCACGCCTGAGTGGTGGGCGTGCTTGGAGAGAAATGACCACTTATGCAGATGGTCAGTAGTTTCGCCCTGCTGGTCACAGGGGAGCTCTGCATTCATTTGCTCGCGAATCTTGGCAAGTAGCCCGGCGATGTTCTTCTTTCGAACATAGGCGATCAGAATCCCACGACCTTCGCGGCCGGTTGCATAGCGCTGTAGTAGCTGAACGAGTCCCCCAATGTGATAAACGGGGCCATTGTAGATTTTCGCCTCTCCAAGCTTCCGACGAACCGGCACGCAGTGCTCCGCTTCGATGGTCAAGTCGACGTGTCCGTTGGAATGCTTCTCTTGCGATACGGCTAGACCGGGAATCGAAAGACTTGCGCAAAGCACGGCGGAAAGTCCCTCTTCATCAAGTTCCATGTAGTTCAGCTTGTTTGTTTCGAGATGAGCAATCGCTGGACCGAGCAATGCCTCGAACGCCGCGTCAAACTCTTCGTCCGTGCTCGCGGTCAATAAGTCCAGGTATTCTGGAGCTTTGCGCCTGATGAGTTCCACAAGGCGTGCGGCGCTATCAATAGGGGGACTCATGATGTGAAATTCACTCCCGAACGCGTCGTCCAACTGACGTTAACGCCCGAAGCCCATTGCGCCCATTCGGTGTCGGATATCTCTTTCTGGCGCCACCATTGCCGAAGCTTCGCCGCAAACTGATCAGACGCGATCACCTCATCCTGGCCGGCAGAACGAAATTCCATCTGAAGAACGCCCGCAGTGGGCGATGCAAGGATGCCCAACGTGGCAAGCACATCGTCTAGCCGCGAGCCGCCGTGCTTAGCTAGATCAACCACGTCGCCAAGACTAATCCGACCATTGCTTCCGGCTGCTTTCTCCCAAATGGAGTTACCGATCTGGATCAATGTCGGGAGCCCACCGCAATGCGCATGAATGAACTCCACCGCAGGATTTCCGCGCGGTGACTTTGATGCACCCGCGACCGCTGCAATCATCTCTTCGAACGCATTTCTCACCTTTGCGGCAAAGTTAGCTTCGATTTGGTAGATTTCTGTGAACTCGGCGAAGGCCCAACGTCCATGTTTCCCGAGATGGTTTACACCGGGAACCCAATAGGTCTCGATCGTGGACTTCTTCTCCTTCGCGTCCTCCCGGCGGTAACCTTTGATCTCGACTACAAGGTGCAGGAAGTCGGGGGATCCGTCGGCTCGTGGCGGTTTGCCGTCGTCGACCAGCACAACGAAGTCCGGAAGGTATTTTCGCATTTCGGAACCGAACCGATATGGCACTTCCAAACCGAGGTTGTGATTCTTCACGTAGGCCCGAACCCGAGGATGCGATTCAGCGACGCGGCAGAACTCGGCTTCCCAATCACTATCGAGCACAACCCAGTTCACATGACAGCGATCAGCGCGCGTCTCCCAGCGATCGGGGCGAGAGGTATTGAAGCGGACGTAGGAGGTCGAGCCGACGGGGTTATACGGATCGAGGATTGCCTTGATCGGCCGCTCGCCGAGGAAATGGCGGGTGATGCCAGCCGCAATGCGTTCGCACGCCATGTTGGCGAGCTGCTGATACATGAGCTGCGCGGGGTAGGTGCCGCCCTTGCAGACGAGGCAGGTGTCGAGCCACTGCTTGGCGATGCGCTTGAGTTGGCCGAACAGATGAAGTTCAGGTTCGGCCCCGGGATCACGAAATTTCGTGTAGAGGAGATGCTTGGTCAGGTTGAAGAGGACCGTCGATGGCCGCTCCTTCTCCAAGTGCTCCAGCGTCATGTTCACCGACTCGCCAATAATGCCCGAATTCTGATTGATGCTCGGGCCCACGAGGTCCGGCGTGAGTTCGAGGACTGAGTCGTCGTTGAAGTCAGCAGCGAGGTGCTCCTCGGGCAAATCAACCCGGTAGCCGACGACACGGGGGAAGCGGATTTCGAGCGCGTCACGATCGGGACGAACCGCTTTGACGACGACTGTTTCACGCGGTGGCTGTGGTGGCGCAACAACCGGCTTGGCCGTGAAATCAAATGGGATACCGAAGATGTCGGCATACTCGACGTTGAACAGGCCCTCTTCGTTCAACTCGTAGGACTGGCGACGGAGAGCGCGACCAATAACCTGCTCGCAGAGGAGCTGAGTGCCAAAGGCGCGAATACCGAGCACGTGAGTGACGGTGTTGGCGTCCCATCCTTCCGTGAGCATCGAGACCGACACAACACAGCGGATCTGTTCGCCGAGGGTGCCATACTTGCCCACAGTGTTCATCACCTCGCGCAAGATCTCATTGTCCGCGAGGTTTTCGCCGGCTCGGAGATCGCCGGTGCGCTCAACGATCTCGCGGCGGAACCGTTCCAACTCATCCGCGGCCATTGCGCGGAAATTATCGTCCAGGGCATCCCCTGCTTCGAGCTGCTCGCTATCGATCAACAGTGTGTTCGGACGAGCCAAGGGATTGCCGGTCACGTCATCGAAGTTACGAAAGAGCGGAGCACGTCCTTGGACGAGCGTTTGAGTGCCGTCAGGGTTCTTGCGGTAGAAGCCGCTCACAAAATCGTAAACCAGCTTTGAGATAGCTGTGTTTTGGCAGACGATGATAAAGCAGGGAGGCACCCTGATCCCGTTGGCGCGCCAAAGCTCAAAGGTCTTCTCGTAGTGTCCGTAGAGCGCTTCGATGGCGGTTTGTAGCTTCGTGGGCAGCGAGAGTGGATCGAGTTCTTGGTCTGATCCGCGCCCTTTCTTCGGCATGTCCTTACGGATGTTCTCCCAGAGATCGCGGAACATCGGCATGTCTTTGCCGGCAATGTTCTCCGCCACGGGCACGCGTGGAAGCTTCACGATGCCGCACTCGATGGCGTCCATGAGCGAGAAGTCGCTCACGGTCCAATGGAACATCGTGCCCTCGGCATAGCCAGACCCGCGCAAGAAGAACGGCGTCGCAGAAAGGTCGACCACGCGGAGGACGCCCAACTTGCGATTTACGGCTTCGAGGCCGGAAATCCAAAGGCGTGCGGCTTCGTTGTTCTTCTCGGCTTCCTGCCTATCGTCACCCCTCAAAACCTCGTCGTCTTCCTCCGGTGGCTTTTCGCGGTAACAATGATGCGCCTCGTCGTTCAGAACCAAGATATTCTTCAGGCCCATGAGGTCGGGCATGACGCGCTGAATCATCTGCCCTTCAGTTTCGAGGGTGTTCAGTTCCTCGCCCCCGCGCCCCTGAAGGAGGGCCCGCCCGCCCGCGGAGAGTTCGACACGCTCGCGCAGTTTGAAGGCGTGAAAGTTGGTGATAACGATCTTCGCTCGCTGGAGGTCCTCCAGCATGTCTTGCGGCACCAACTCACGTTGCGCGTAGTAACTGTCGGGGTCATGCGGTTGAAGCACGCGCAATCGGTCTTTGATTGTCAGCCCAGGGGCGACGACGAGAAAGCCGCGAGAGAAGTTTCTTCTGCTCGGTCGCCGGACAGCGTTGATCGTCTGCCAGGCGATGATCATTGCCATGACCGTCGTCTTGCCGGCACCGGTCGCCAGCTTGAGCGCGACGCGCATCAGCTCGGGATTCGCCTCGCGAATGGCGGCTGAAAGTAGCTCCAGGATGCGCTTCCCAGCAGCAGTATGCGGGGCGACTTCGCTCAGCCAAATGGCGGTCTCGACGGCTTCAACCTGGCAGAAAAATGGGCGGACACCGCTGAACTTGTGACTTCTCCAGTGCTGGAGGAGGCGGGCCGTTTCCGGAGTGACTTGCCAAAGATTGACCGGCAACCCGCGCCACTGGTCGACGTGGATGCGAATCTCATTAATGACCGACGTGGGGTCATACTGCTGCTTCGCGGTCGAAACGCCTTTGCCCTCGTCGAAAACGATGTCGTCTTGAGCAGCCGACGACGCCCTCCGCTTCTTAGGCTTGGGGATTGGCGTGATGAACTCAGCCCGTCGTCTCGTCTCGACGATCCGCTGCGTGGGCTGCCCCTGTTTATCCAGCTCCCAATGCCGAGCGGGAGTTTCATACGGAGAGTTGAGGATCGGGTGCTCGAAGAATGGGTTCGACATCGCGCGGGGCTGGAGCTCGCGGGACCCGTTGTGACGCCCGCCGAGAAAAGCGCAACTCGCGTTATGTTGTTATCTTTGCCGATTGAGGGCTGACGATCACGGTCGCGCCAAAACTTTCGCCTTTTCTGCCGCAAACTCCTCCGGCGTGAGCGCACCGCTATCCAGCAGCTTCTTAAGCCGTTCGATCTCCGCGTATTTGTCGGCAGCAGGATCCCCTTCGGTCACCACGAGCTGATTCTTATCGATGAGCGCGAACACGATCTCGATTCGCGGGAAATTGCCTAAGATGTAAGGCGGCTGCGAAATTCGCTCGCCCAGGACGACGAACGACTTGCCCTGCCGGCTGGCGAAATCGGTGATCCGTTGCTCTGCGGCGGCGCGAATCGACTGGACTGACACGAACCCCGTCGCGGCGCGATGGTATACCCGGTAAACATCTCTCGCGGGATAACTGTTCCTGATGAGCTCCGGTGGATTGCTGAAGCTCGATTCGCTTTCCGCGTAACGCTGGATTGGCGAGGAGGTCGCGCAGCCGGAAAAAGCCAGTCCAAGAGCCAGGGTCCAAAGGGCCAGAAAACCGCGGGGCATGCCTGCTGAATGCGGCTTAGAACCTGCGGCCGCAACGCCCGATTCCGCGCTTAAACACCGCTCTCGTGTTCCCTTTCCGTTCCCTAGAAAAGCCTCTCCTATGGAAATGGCGCCCTCACGGGGAATCGAACCCCGGTTTGAGCCTTGAGAGGGCTCCGTCCTAGCCGCTAGACGATGAGGGCAAAAATTGCGAGGGGCCACAAAGCCACGAACCCGCCCGTCGCGTCAAGCGAGTTTCCCTTCCGCTCCATCTCCTTTCCCGCCTCGAGCGGACGTCGCTCACCGGCGCGCGTCCGCTCCGCATGGACAGCGCTTACTCGGCGAAAATTTCGTCCGCTTTGAAAAAGCGGGCGATTTCCGTCTTACCGTTCTCTTCGCTGTCCGAGGCGTGCACGACATTCACCATCATGTCCGTGCCGAAATCCCCACGAATCGTTCCTTTCGCAGCTTTGCGCGAGTCCGTCGGTCCGAGCAGATCGCGCACTTTCTGCACGATGCCTTCGCCGGCCAGCGCGGCTACGATCACCGGGCGCGAGCTCATGAAGTTCTCGATTTCAGGATAAAACGGCTTGTCCGCCACGTGCGCGTAATGGTCGCGCAGCAACGCGGAGGTGAGGCGGATCATCTTGCAGCCGATCACCGAAAATCCGGCATGTTCGAAGCGGCTCAACACGTCACCGACGTGCCGTTGCGCCATGCAATCAGGTTTAAAAATCACCAGAGTTTTCTGCATAAAAGAATCACGCTACGGGCGCCCGCCTGCTTGGAAAGCCTAGATTTCTGCCTCACTGCGCCCCTCGACCGCTCCACCGCTCAGCCGTTTTCCCGTCCGAGCACCGCCCGCAACGCCGTTTCCAAGCTCGGATGTCGAAACGCATAACCGCTCCCGCGCAAGCCGTCCGGCTGCGCGCGTTGCCCGGCGAGGACGGTCTCGCGCGCCATCTCTCCGAAAATCGCCGTCAACGCCCACGTCGGTGCGCGCAGCACCGCCGGCCGATGCAACACCCGGCCGAGCACGCGCGCGAAATCCCCGTTCCTTACCGCCTCGGGCGCCACCGTGTTCAGCACTCCGGTCACGTTGTCCCGCGCGAGCGCGTGGTAGATCGCACCGACCACATCCTCGATGGAAATCCAACTCATCCATTGCCGCCCATCTCCGATCGGCCCGCCCAGCCCGACGCGAAACAGCGGCAACATCCGCGCCAGCGCCCCGCCCGCGGGCGTGAGCACGACCCCGAAACGCAACGCCGCCACGCGCGCGCCGAATTCCGCCGCTTTGAACGTTTCCCGTTCCCATGCCCAACACACGTCCGCGAGAAATCCGCTCCCCGTTGCACTATCCTCCGCCAAGACTTCATCGCCGCGATCGCCGTAGATGCCGACGGCGGACGCCCCGATCCAAACCCGCGGCGGTTTCGCGAGCCCGCGGCAGGCATCGACCAACAACCGCGTGCCCTCGACGCGGCTGCTCAAAATGGCCGCCTTGCGCTGCGCGGTCCATCGTCCCGCGCCAACGTTTTCACCCGCCAAATGCACGACCGCGTCGATGCCCTCCAGCGCCGCAGCATCGATTTTCCCGAGTGCCGGATTCCATTCCACGTCATCGCCATTTTTTGCCCGACGCCGCACCAACTGCACCACCGTGTGACCTTGGGTTTGCAACAACGGCCCAAGCTGCCCGCCGACGAGACCCGACGCGCCGGAGACCAATACCCGCCAGCGCCGCCCGGCCGTCATCGGTGAGACGACCTCCAGGTCAGTGCGGGTGATCGTGTGCCGATGGCGAAACATCCGCTCCAATCGTCGGCGAACCATTCCGTCCGCCGCCTCGCCAGCGAATCCGCCCGGCAAACGATAGGTGATGCGATCCGTCAGCCGGCACGCCGCCTCGCCATCAGGCTCGATCAAATGCACGTGCTCCCACGCAGAAAACGGCCCGCGCAGCATCACATCGCGAAACTCCCGGCCCGCGCGGTAGCCACGATGTTCGACCAGCCACGTCGAGGAAAACGGCCCGATCTTCGTCCGCACCTCCACCTGCGCGCCGTCACGGATGCCGCCCGTCGCACGCACCAACTCAACACGTTCCCACGGCGGCTGCAGCCGCTCAAACGCTCCCGGACGTTCGTGCCACGCGAACACCTCGTTCGCCGGACGAGCGATCCGACTGGTCATCGAGAAAGTGCGTTCGCTCACCCGCCCACCGTCGGCGAAGCGCCTTCGTCGCGCAAGCGCCGCCGTCGTCTACGAGTGTCGCGTTACTCGAATTCAGCGCGTTTCTCCGTGCGGTCGCTATGCCGGCCCGTTGCCGCGCCGCAGCTCTTTGAACGCCGCCAGCGCCTCCGCCCTTGCCTGTGCATGGTCCACGATCGGCCGCGGATAATTCTCGCCGAGCGTTACCCCGGCACGCGCCAAGATTGCTGGCGGCGCTTCCCACGGCGCATGGATGTGCTCGACCGGAATCCGCGCCAGCTCCGGCACCCACCGCCGAACATAGTCTCCGGCTGGATCGAATTTCCGTCCCTGCAACACCGGTGCGAATATCCGGAAATACGGGGCCGCGTCCGCGCCGCAGCCCGCCGACCACTGCCAACCGAGCGTGTTGCTCGCGAGGTCCGCGTCCACGAGCGTGTCCCAAAACCACTTCGCTCCGCGTTGCCACGGCAACCGCTGGTGCTTCACGAGAAACGACGCCACGATCATCCGCACGCGATTGTGCATCCAACCGGTGTGCCACAGCTCCCGCAGACCCGCGTCCACGATCGGATAACCGGTGCGTCCGCGCTGCCACGCCGCGAGCTTTGTCCCGCCGCGATCCTCTGCCCACGGAAACCGCGCGAACTCCTCCCGCAACGGTTGCTCCGGCGTGCGCGGAAAATGAAATAACAGATGATATGCAAACTCGCGCCACCCGATCTCGCTCAGAAAAACGCGGGCGCCATTGTGCGGCGGAAATACGCCGCTCTCCCGCCCGATCGCCTTCACCGCCGACCATATTTGCCGCGGACCGATCTCCCCATGGTGCAGCCACGGCGAAAGACGCGACGTGCCCGCGTGGTCCGGCCGGTTGCGGTCTTCCGCGTAACCCTCAATTCCCTCCCGCACGAACGCCTTCAGCCGCGCCATCGCGCCGCCTTCACCCGGTTCCCAGTTCTCGCGCAATCCGCCGTCCCACGGAATCGTCGGCTGCAACCCTAGCTCGTCCAGCGCGAGCGATCGCGGCCAGCTGGCCGGTGCCGGCAGCGCCGTCGCCGCGCAACGCACCGGCTCGGCGATCGGCAGCGCCAGACAATGACGCCAATACGGCGTGAACACCTGAAACGGTTTACCCTGTTTGTTCGCGATCGATTGCGGCTCGAACAACAACGCGCTGTTAAAGCTCTGCACCTCCACGCCCGCCGCCCGCAACCCGGCCTTGACCGCCCGATCCGTCGCCACCTGCGCCGGCTCATAACGGCGATTCCAATACACCGCCTCCGCTCCGGTGGCCTCGATCAATTCGCGCAACACGCTCGCTGCGTCCCCGCGCGCGAGCACGAGCCGCGATCCGCGCGCACGCAACGCCTCATCGAGCCGCGCCAGCGCGCGATGCCGCCACCAACTTGACGCCGCCCCTTCGCTCCACTGGTCCTCGCCCGCGGCTTCTTGAATGAATACCGGCACGATCGCCCCGCCGCGCGCGATTGCCTCCATCAACGCCGGGTTGTCCTGCAAACGCAGATCCCGTCGAAACCAGAGAAGCGTCGGCGTCATCCGTGCGCGCCGCCCTCAAATCGCGTCACGATACAGCTTCTCGTAAGCGGCGGCCGCTGTGTTCCAACTGAAGTCGCGCGCCATGCCGCGCCGCTGCACCGCGGTGTAGTCGTCTTTGCGCGCGTGAAGTTCGATCGCACGCATCAATCCGCCGCGCAGCCCTTTCGCCGTCGGCGCAAATGTGATGCCCGTGCCGCGCTCCGGCTCGGCGTCGATATCGATCACCGTGTCCACGAGACCACCCACGCGGCTTGTCAGCGGGATCGTGCCATATACCTGGGAATACATCTGGTTCAACCCGCACGGCTCGAAGAGTGACGGCATGACAAAAAAATCCGCCCCCGCCTCGATCAAATGGCTCATGGCCTCATCGAGCTTGGCGCAGAGCGTGATCTTATCCGGCGCCCGGCTCGCCAGCGTGCGCAGTTCCGCCTCCATCCGCTTGTCGCCGGAACCAAGCACGACGAGACCGCAGGTCTCCGTGAGGAAGAAATCCCGATTCTCCAACACGAGATCCACGCCCTTTTGCTCCGTAAGCCGGCACACCATGCCGAAGATCGGTCCGTTGAACGCCGGATCGAACCCGCACCGCTTGAGCAACTCCGCCCGGCACGTTTCCTTCCCGCGCAAATTTGAGGCGGTGAATCGTGCCGGCAGCAGCGCATCGGTCGCCGGATTCCACACCGCCGAGTCCACGCCGTTGAGCAAGCCCACCAGATCGTCCGCGCGTGTCTGCACGACGCCATCGAGTCCGCAGCCGAATTCCGGTGTCTGGATTTCCTGCGCGTAGCGCGGACTCACGGTCGTCACCCGGTCGCTGAACAGTATGCCGCCCTTGAGAAAATTGATCTGCTCGTAGTATTCGAGGCCGTCGACGTTGTTGAGCTCATCCGGCAGTCCCGTCTGCGCAAACACGCTGCGTGGGAACAGCCCTTGGAACGCGATGTTGTGGATGGTGCACACCGTCTTCATCGCCAGCGTCACGCCATGGCGGCGCTCGGCGTCGCGCAACATCAGCGGCAGCAAAGCCGCCTGCCAGTCGTGCGCATGCACGATGTCGGCCTCGATGTTTTCCAACCGCAACGCCTCCACCACGCCCTTGCAGAAAAAGATGAACCGCTCCGCGTTGTCCTCGTAATCCCGCTCGCCGTTGCCGTAGGCCGCCCGCCGGTCGAAGAACTCATCCCGGCAAATCAGAAACACCTGCAAATTCGCCCGCGGCGAAAACACCCGCACCTCACCCGACAAAAACACATCGCCCATCTCGATCCGGAGCCGGAATTTTCGCTCCGCGTTGATGGCGTGGCCGTGTTCCAGCACCGCGCGATAACCCGGCAGAAACACGGTGACCGTATGTCCGCGATCGGCGAGCGTCCCCGCCAGCGAGGCGACAGCATCGGCCAGCCCCCCCGTTTTCACGTAGGGAAACAATTCGCTGGCCACATGGACGATTTTCATCGCGACAATTTATGCGACGCCGTTTCCTCAGGCCAATCCCAAAGCTCGCCCCGACCCGCGGCAGCTCTTCTATGCAACTTCGCGACCGTATCCTCGCCCGCCTCCGCGAGCCCGATTATCAACCTGCCAACGAACTCGCCCTCTCGCGTCAGCTCGGGCTCAATAAAAAACAGCGCGCCACGCTGAACTTCGAGGTGCGCCGCCTTCTCGCCAGCGGCCAGCTCGCCCGCGTGCAAGGCGACCGCCTCGGCCTTCCCCGCGCGACCGCCGAACACGCCGGGCGCCTCATGTTTCGCCAAGGCGGCTCCGCTTACATCATCCCCGACGTGCCTTCCGGCACGCCACCGGTGGATCCCATCCAGATCGCGCCCGACGACACCGATGTCGCGTTTCACGGCGACCGCGTCGCCTACACGATTCTGAAGGGCGTGAAAACCCGCCGCCCCGGTGAAACCGCCGGTCGCGTGCTGCGCGTCATCTCGCGTGATCGCGCCACGATCGTCGGCAATCTTGGGCGCAGCGGCCGCGACTGGCTCGTCGCCGCCGATGATCCGCGTTTCGTCCACGACGTCCTCGTCGAGGATCCAGCCAAGTCCGACGTCCAGCCCCGCCCCGCCGCCGGCGACAAAGTCGTCGTGCGCCTCAACGAGTGGAAACGCCGCCGTGACGTCATCACCGGCACCATCGTCGACCGCCTCGGCCGCACGCACGAGCCGCGCGCCGAGCTCCTCGGCGTGTTCGTGAAATACGATCTCGATCCCGATTTCCCTGCCGACGTCCTGCGCGAAGCCGACGCGTTGCCCGCCACCGTGAACCCGCGCGAACTTGTCGGCCGGCTCGATTACCGCGAGGTGCCGACGTTCACCATCGATCCCGACGACGCCAAGGATTTTGACGACGCGCTCTCCGTCGAAACCCTCGACAACGGCGAAACCCGCATCGGCATCCACATCGCCGACGTTTCTCATTACGTGCAACCCGGCACCGCGCTCGATCGCGAAGCCCAGCGCCGCGGCAACTCCACGTATCTCGTGGGCACGGTGATTCCGATGCTGCCGGAAAAGCTTTCCAACGGGTTGTGTTCGCTCGTCGAAGGCCAGATCCGCCTCACGAAAGCGGTCTTTCTCACCTTCGCCAAAAACGGCCGCCTCGTGAAAACCGCGTTCGCCAACACCGCGATCCGCAGCCGCAAGCGCCTCACCTACAAACAAGCCTACGCCCTCCTGTTCGAGAACGATCTCGAGCGCGTGCGCGCCCTGCCCGTGCCGCCCAAACACCAGACCGGCTCAACCGGCCGCACGTTGCGCAGCTTGAAACCCGCCGAGCTCGCCGACCTGCAAACCTGGGTGCGCCAGCTCTGGAGCATCGCCTCCAAACTCCGCACCAACCGCATGGCCGGCGGCGCACTCGACCTCGACATGCCCGAGACGAAAATCTTCGTCGACGAGCAGGGCTACGCCGACCGCCTCGAACGCGTCGAGCACGACGAAAGCCACCAGCTCATCGAGGAATTCATGCTCGCCGCCAACGAAGCGGTCGCGCGTGTCACGCGCGTTCATCATCTGCCGTCGCTCTACCGCGTCCACGACGAGCCCGACCCTGAGAAACTGAACGAATACCGCGACACGCTCGCCACCTTCGATCTCCACGTCGGCGACCTCACGAAGCGCGACGAACTGACCAAACTGCTGGTGCGTCTCCGCGACCATCCCCAAGGCTACACGTTGCGCACGCAATTGCTGCGCAGCCTCCGCAAAGCCGCGTATCGCGCCACCGCCGACGGCCATTTCGGACTGAACAAACGCGACTACACCCACTTCACATCGCCGATTCGCCGCTACGCCGATCTCGTCGTCCACCGCGTCTTCGATTACTACCTCATCAAATTCGCCGGCCACCCGCAGCCCGCCGGATACCGTTTCGGTTACGATCAGGCCGCCATGCAACGCATCGGCGAGCATCTCAGCCTCACCGAAACCAACAGCCAGGAAGCCGAACGCGAGAGCGTGAAAATCAAGCTGCTCGAGTTTTTCGAGCGCCAGCTCGAGCGCAAGGAGCCCACGCGCCTCACCGCGATCATCACCGATGTCCGCAGCCGCGGCTTCTTCGTCGAACTCGAGGAGTCGATGACCTTCGGTTTTGTTTCTGCGGAAAACCTGCCCAACGACACCTACGTCCTCAACGCCGCCGGCACCGCCCTCGTCGGCCGCCGGCGCAAGCAAAAGTTCGAGCTCGGCGCGCGACTTGACGTCGTCGTGAAGAAGGTCGACCGGTTCCGTCGGCAGATCGATTTCGCTCCTGCCGGTTAAAAATCACCCGCATGAAACACTACGATTTCACCACTCGCTTCCACGTTCTTTACGACAAGGCCGTCGGCCTTTACGCCAAGGGCACGCGCGGAGCCGGCACGTTTTTCACCACCGAGGAAAGCGCGTTCCTCGCCGCCAACGGCATCGCCCCGCAGGCGCTGTATGATTACGCCGAGGACCAGACGAATTACAACGAACCGGGTTATGACCAGGCCTTGGGCATCGAGCTCGTGCGCCGGGATTATTTTCTCAACGTCCAGCGCGGCATGCCCTCGAAGAACACGCTCAACGAGGAAAGTCTGCCGGGAAAGACGGAGACGGTCGAAGGCATCGAATGGCTGCTCCGCATCCTGCCGAAAGCGCGCGCCAAACTCCGCGGCGAGTTGCCCGCTTCGTTGATGTATTGCTGCGGCGGTGATCGACGCTTTCTCAAGGCCAACGACATCTTGCCGGCGGAATTTCTCTCGCTGGTGTGGCGCCATGAGAACGACGACGCCTCGATCATCAAATGGGTCGTCGCGCGCCGCGCCCAGTCCGCGTAAACCGCTTCCATGCTCACCTCGCGCCGCGACTACGTGCTTCGCTTGATCGACGAGGCCGGCGAATTCTTCCGCCGTGCGCTCGCGAAGCGCCAGGCGCACTCGCCGCAAGAAGCGCTCGAAGCCGTGGTCGCCGGCTGTGAGCGCTTGTTCGACCTCCCCTCCGAGCAGCTTTTCCAATTCACCCCGGATCAGCAGGTGCTGCTCCTCGTGCGGGATGAACCCACCGACGTCGCCCGCGACAAAATTCTGCTTTACGCCGCCTTGTGCGCCGAAGCCGCTGGCGTCTACACGCAACTCGATCAGCCGACACTCGCGCGCGGTTCGCTCGTCAACGCGCTTCGCCTTACGTTGCGCGCTCAGCGCGACTACGCCAGTCCCACCGCACTCCCGGCCTACGCCCCCGACGCCGACGCCCTGGCCGACCAACTCGGCCGCGACACGCTCGACGACGAAACTGCGATGTGGCTGCAGCAACGCGGATCGTCGAGCTGAGTCCGTTTCGAACGCTCGTCCGGGTTACGCCGACAGCCCAGCCGCATCGCGTTCGCCGCCCGCCCGCGCGCGCTCAAAACAATTCTCCCTGCTCAGGCACGGGCGCCGGTTTCACGCCGAGAAACGGCCCGTAGCGCTCGATCCAGTCATCGAGCTTTTTGAGATAATACGCCGGATCGTAGGGCGCCGCGCTCGCGTCGTGTTGCGCGAGAGGCCGCGCCCGCTGCCAGTCCGACGTGCGGCCCGGCATTTTCGCCGTAATGTAATACGTCACGCGGTCGCCCATCCGCGGCCGCGGATCCATTAAGAGCGCCGCTTCCGCGGCGGCGCGCCGCGGCTTTCCTCCTCCGCTCACGAAGCGCTCGTAAGCATCCGCGTTCTGACTGAGCCCCTCCGTCTTCGCGATTTGCTCCACCGGCAACGCCCGACCCTGCAATTGTGTTCGCAGCGTCTCCGCCAAGACCAGCGGCGATTCCTGCGAAGCGCCGAGGAGAAACCGGATCAAACGCTGATTGAGCTGCTTCAAAAACGGCTCGATCCCCCGCGATCGCAGCGCGCTGCCGCGAAGCGTGATGCGTTTCCCATCATAGAGCGCGTAGTTCTTCGCTTTGTAGCAGAACATCGCCTCGTATTTCCCGTCGTATTCCAGCTCGATTCCCGGCGGCAGGATCGGCACCACGAGGGCCAGCAACGCGTCGGGGTCGTCGAAATAGCGATCCGACGACAGATAAATCCCGTCCGTATCCGCCTCGAGAATCGTGCAGCCATGACCCGCAAATGCGTCGATCAACTGCTGCAGCAATTCGCGTCCACTTCTCGTCACCTCGGCCGCGAGTTCGCCGTCGCCGAAACGCGCCCCGGAAAATCCGAGATAGCCGTAAAATGAATTGATGAGGATCTTGAAACTCGCCTGCCGCGCCTGCGCTTCCGCGCGCTCCTCCGCCGACGGCGCCGTGCGCGCGAGCAGTTTGTAGCGCAGCCGGTAATCGCGCAGCGAACGCAGCAGCGGAATGAACACGCCGAGCGTATCCGTGCGCGGGTTCCGCCCGAAACTGAGCAGCAGGCTCGGGTAAAGCGACGCCACGTCGAAATGGAGCACGTGACGAAAGACGCCCTCCTGAAAACTGCGCGTGTAGCCGCCCTCGAATGGCTTGATTTCCGGCGGCGCCGGGCACGCGTGGCGCGCGTGATAATACTGCTCGAGAAACAGCAGATCGATCTTTCCCGTCGTGCCGCGCAGCGTCGCATCCTGAAGCAAAATCGGGAACGTGCGCGTTTGCTCAAAATATGTCGGCAACAGCAAATCGCTGATGCCTTTCGTCTCGCGCAAGTCGTCGCGCAAATACGCGAGAAACGTTTCCCGATCCTCGCGAAACGCGTCCTGAATCCGGCCGCCGTCGATGTAAGTGCGTTCGCTGTCCTCGTCCGTGATGCCGAAATAGATCGCTACATCCTTGAGTCCGAAGGCGGTCAACTCACGCGTGCTCACGTCGTAAAGCTGCACCAGCAGAAACGTGTCGACGACGGCCCGCCCCGGCAGGTCGCACCGCGGAAAGTCCACCCAGCGCTCCGCCGCCTTCAATCGGCTGTTGCGAAAGGTGGCGTGCTGCCCGAACCGTCCCCACGCGCACGGCACCTTGAAGCGCCGGCCGCGCACCCGCAGGTAGTTCAGGTCGAATTTGAAGATGTTGTGCCCCTCGATCACGTCGGGATCTTCCTCGGCCAGCACGGCGTTGAGCTCCTCGAGCAGCGCCCGTTCCGCTTCGTCGGTTTCCTCGCGCAACACCAGCAGCCGCTCGCGATCGCCAAAACGCAGTCCGATCGCCAGCACGCGGTCCGCCGGCTTCGCCGGGTCGGGAAATCCGCGATCGGCGCACGCCGTTTCGATGTCGAGCTGGCACCGTCGCACCTGCGCGAACGTCAGGTCGGCAAACAACCGCGTTCGCGTCTGCAGCAGATATTGGCTCTCCGCCGGTCGCAACGCATCCACGTTGGCAGACGCGTTGGCGTTCAGCAGTTCCGCAAACGCCCGCGTGTTTTCCGCGTGCGCCAGATGCGTGAAAACGCCTTCGCCCTTCAACGTCTCGAGGCGCACGCCCGGCACCGAAATCGCCGCCGCGTCCGGCCGCAGCCACGCAAATGGTTCATACGCGCCGTGCCGCTCGACGCGACCGCCCTCTTCCGCCGTTTCTGCGAGGTGAACCTGCCCGGCGCTGTCGACCCAGACACCACAAAGCGACGCGGCCATGGCGCCGGATTCTCCGCGCTCAGAACGGCTTCACATACACCATCACCAGCGCGATCAGCACCAGCAAAAGGGCTGTGAATGCCAGTTTGGCGCGCCATTGGGGCCGGCGGTAAGCGAAGCCCGCCATCGCCGACAACCCGGCCCAGCACACGAGCTTCACGACCATCCAGCCCGCAAAATGGTTGTGGTAAACTTTCGCAATCATCCCGAATCCACTCACCAACACCAGCAATGCCGCGATGCCCGTGATCATCATTGTGCGCTTGCGGTTTTCGGGGAGCGGATTCGCAAACGCCATGAAGGTCTGCGCCGTGAGCACAAACAGGCAGAACAGGTGGAGGATTTGGTAGTAGACTGGGTCCATAAGAAAAAGGTGACACCCCGCCTGTGCCGTATGCTCAAAGGCTCGAGACCTTTTTGAGTTAAGGTGGGCGCTTCCCCCGCAGCGTCTGCTTTCCGATTTACGGCCTAGCATCTTCCGCGACGGCTTCAGCTCCCGTAATGATTCAAAGGCAAAGAGCAGTTATTGAAAGCACCTCGAACACTACAGGGTGTCGGGAGCGACGGTAGGTCTCCGCCCCTGCTCGTCAAACGCGAATCAGCAATTCGCTGCAGCTTCCTTCCGCGGCCTGCATGATTTCCCTCGCGGGCCCTTGACTCACCTTCCGGGCGACCTACCCTCTCGCGCTTTTCTTTTAGATGGCGCAAGAACTCAAAGACACCCTGTTGCTTCCGAAGACGGATTTCCCCATGCGGGCAAATCTCGTGCAACGCGAGCCGGGGCGAATTGCGCATTGGGACAAGCTCGGACTTTACAACCGCATCCAGCAAAACCGCGCCGGCCGCCCCGCTTACGTTTTGCACGACGGCCCTCCGTTCACCAACGGCGACGTGCACATCGGCACGGCGTTGAACAAATCGCTCAAGGACTTCGTCAATCGCTACAAGTCCATGCGCGGTTTCCGCACGCCTTACGTCCCAGGCTGGGATTGCCACGGCTTGCCCATCGAGCAAAAAGTTTCGCGGGAAGTCCAAGAGCAAAAACTCCAGCTCTCCACCGGCGAATTGCGGGCGAAGTGCGACGCATTTTCGGAAGGCTGGATCGCCAAACAAACCACGCAATTCAAGCGCGTCGGCGTGCTCGCCGACTGGGCGCATGAATACAAGACGAAGGCGCCCGCGTTCGAAGCCGATGTCCTGCGCACCTTCGCCTCCTTCGTTGAACAAGGGCTCGTTTACCGCAGCAAGAAACCCGTTTACTGGTCCATCCCCTTTGAGACCGCCCTCGCGGAAGCGGAAATCGAATACAAGGACCACGTCTCGCCTTCCATCTGGGTAAAGTTCGCCGTCCCCGCCGCCGAAGCCGCGAAATTCGGTCTGCCCGCGGACAAACCGCTGTTCGTCGTCATCTGGACGACCACTCCCTGGACGATTCCCGCGAACCTCGCGATCGCCGTGCACCCCGACGTGGACTACGTCGTTGCTGATCTCGGCGCCGAACGCATCCTCGTGGCGGGCGCTTTGCTGGGCGCCGTCGCCAGCGCCGCCAAACTGGAAACGCCTCCCGCGGTCGTGCACACCGTCAAAGGCGCCGTCTTGGAGCACCTCGCGACACGCCATCCCTTCATCGACCGCGCTTCGCCGGTCGTGCTCGCCGACTACGTCACGACGGAAAGCGGCACCGGCTGCGTGCACACCGCACCGGGCCACGGCGCGGAGGACTATCAGACCGGTCTGCGCTACAAACTCGAAATTTACTGCCCCGTGGGCGACGACGGTCGGTATCTCGACGACGGCAAAGTGCCCGCCGATCTGGTCGGCCTGACCACGCTCGAGAGCGTCGACGATCTCGCCGCCAAACGCACCTCGCCCGCCAACATCGGCGTGTTGAAAAAACTGGACGCCGCCGGCGCGCTGCTCGCCAAGCAACGCTACCCGCACTCTTATCCCCATTGCTGGCGGTCGAAGACGCCGATCATATTTCGCGCGGTGGACCAGTGGTTTGTCTCACTCGACCAAGCTGGCCATCGGGCTCTCGCCCTCGCCGAAATCGACAAGATCGCCGCCGCCAACGGCTGGATTCCCGCGTGGGGCGAGGCTCGCATCCGCGGCGCGGTGGAATCGCGCCCCGATTGGTGCATCAGCCGCCAACGCGCGTGGGGAGTGCCCATCCCGGCATTTTACGACGCGAAGAAAAAAGCGTTTCTCGACGCAGCTGTGGCGCGGGCCGTCGCCGACAAGATCGCCGTTCGCGGGACCAATTTCTGGTATGACGCGTCTGCCGCCGAAATCCTCGACGGCGTCGCCCTGCCCGCCGGCTGGCCCGCACCCGCCGACTTGGTCTGCGGACGCGACACGCTGGATGTCTGGATCGATTCCGGTTCCACCCAGGCCGCGGTCCTTAAGCGCGGTCAAGGCGGCACGCACTGGCCCGCTGATCTTTATCTCGAGGGCAGCGATCAACACCGCGGCTGGTTCCAATCTTCGCTTTGGTGCAGCGTGATCAACTGGGGCGCCGCCCCCTACCGGGCGGTGCTCACCCACGGCTTCATCGTCGACAAAAACCGGCAGAAGATTTCGAAGAGCTCCACTTACCAGAAGCCGCAGACCGCCGAAGCCTACATCAAGGATCACGGCGCCGACGTTATCCGCCTGTGGATCGCCTCGCAGGATTTTCGCGACGACATCCCGGTTGATGAGGAAATCCTCAAGCACGTCGGCGAGGCGTATCGCCTCTTCCGTAACACGTTCCGCTTCCAGCTTTCCAACCTGTTCGACTTCGACGCCGCGCAGCACGCCGTGCCGGTCTCCGCCATGGACGCGCTCGACCGCTGGGCGCTTCATCAAACGGCCACGCTGCTCGCCGAGTGCACCAAAGCCTATGACGCGTTTGAATTCCACCGCGTCTACCAGCTCTGCAACCAGTTCTGTTCGGTGACACTTTCAGCCACGTATCACGACATCCTGAAGGATCGCCTTTACACGCTCGGCGCCGCGCATCCCCTGCGCCGTTCCTCGCAAACGGCCCTCGACCTCATCTTCCGCACGCTCGTGAAGATTCTCGCACCCGTGTTGACCTTCACCGCTGACGAAGCGTGGAGTTACGCCACGGCGGGCGCCGAATACGTCGATCATTCCATCCACCTGGAGGACTGGCCGGTTGCGCCAACAGAGTGGCACAATCCCGCCCTCGATGCGGAGTTTGCCGCGCTCTTGCGCGTGCGCGCCCAAGTCAATGAAGCCATCGAGCCGTTGCGCGCCGCCGGGCGTTTGGGCAAGTCATTGGATGCGGCCATCGCGCTTTCCGGTCCCGCCGACGAGACGCACCGCGTGCTCGAGCATCATCGGGACTTTCTCCCCGAACTTTTCATCGTGTCCCATGTCACGCTCACCCGCGCTGCCGGCGACGTTTCCGACGTTGCCGTCCGCCCGAGCAGCGAGCTTGGCCATGATCGCTGCCCGCGCTGCTGGCGCTGGGTGCCTTCTCTTGAATCCAGTCCTCACGGTCCCGTGTGTCCGCGTTGTGCCGGAGCCTTGTCGTCGTAAACCCAGCCTCACCCCCCAGACTCCCCATGGCTAAGAAAAAACGCCCCGCCAAAGCCAAAACGAAAGCAGCCCGCCGCACACCTCCCAAGGTGCGCAAGCCCGCGAAAAAGCCGGTCGCCGCCAAGCGCCGTCCGGCCGCTCCGCCGGCCAAGCCGGCCCGACGTCCCTCAACCATGGAAAAACCCTCTAAGAAATCTGTTCTGCGCGATAGCATTCTCGCCCGCAAAACCGCGAAACCAATCGCGTTTAGCCTCGATGAAGTGCGGGCCATCGCGAAGACCAATGTGCCCAAGGCCGACACGGGCGCTGCGGAAAAGGTCACCGCCAAGGCCAGCGCCGCGAAGGCCGCGGCCGCCGCTCCGCTGGCGAAACCGGCCAAGCCCAATCACGTGAAAGCGGCCTCGCTGAGCGATATTCTGGGCTTCAACCCGAAGAAAGGCAGCGCGCCGGCCACCTTGTCCGACGAAGAAGTGCCGGAGAAATTCCGCCGCTACTACCGCCTGCTGATTGATCTCCGGAAGAGCCTGACCGAAGGCATCGAACTGCACTCGGAAGAGACGCTTAAACGCTCCGCCAAGGAGGATTCGGGAGACCTTTCCAGCTACGGCCAGCACATGGCCGACGCCGGCACCGACACCTTTGACCGCGACTTCGCGCTCAGCCTGGTGTCCAGCGAACAGGAAGCGCTTTCCGAAATCGATGCGGCCATCAAACGCATCCGCGAGGGCACCTACGGCATTTGCGAAGTCACGCAGAAGCCCATTGCCAAGGAGCGCCTCCTCGCCGTGCCCTTCACCCGCTACTCCGCGGAAGCGCAGAAAAATATTGAGCGCAACCGCCACCGCACCCGCACGCAGGCCGGCCTGCTCGGCGAGCTGGGCGAAGAAGGCAGCAAGATGCGCGACGACGACGGCGGCGGCGAGGATTGAGCACAACCCCGACGCCGCCCGCAGTTCCCACCACGCCGCCTCCGGCTGAGGCGCCCGCGTTGGCGGTGCCACGTTGGCGGCGCGTGCTCAGCTACCGCGTTCTGTGGCTGGTCGCGTTAAGCGTCTTCGTGGCCGATCAACTCACCAAGAGCTGGATCGCGTCCACGTTGCCGCTCGGGACTTACGGGCCCCGATCGGCCATCACCGTCGTTTCCGGATTCTTCTATCTGGTTCACGTCGGCAACACCGGAGCCGCGTGGAGCTTGTTCTCCGGCCAAAGCGTGGTCCTCGCCCTCCTCGCGGCCGCCACGCTGGTCGCCATCTTTTTCTGGCGGCGCGCGCTCGGTCTCCGCGATCGCACACAGCAAGTCTGCTTCGGTCTGCTGTGTGGCGGCATCACCGGCAACCTCGTCGATCGCTTGAGGCACAAACACGTCATCGACTTCCTCGATTTCCACTTTGGCACCTACGTGTATCCCACGTTCAACGTGGCCGATATTGGTATCTGCATCGGCGTCGTGCTCTACCTCTGGCACTCGTTCCGCACGACGGACTGAAGGAGTTCCGCCCCCGCGCCGGGCGCGCCTGCCGCTCGGCACCGCGCAGCTTGGAAGGCGCGACTACTCGACGTTGGCGATCTGCTCGCGAATCCGCTCGAGCTCGTTCTTCAGTTCAATGACGTGACGCGCGATCGTGAGATCGTTGGCTTTGCTGCCCATCGTGTGCACTTCACGACCCATTTCCTGCAGAATAAATTCAGCTTTGCGCCCAATCTCGCCGTGTGACTTGAGCAACCCTGCGAACTGATCCGCATGACTGCGAAAACGCGTGATCTCCTCGCTGATGTCGCACCGATCGGCAAATAGCGCGATTTCCTTCAACACCCGTTCGTCCGCCAGATTCAGTTCCAGCCCGGCGTCGCGCAACCGCTTCATGAGCAAGTCGCGATAGTTCACCGGCACTTCCGGCGCCCGCGCTGCAATCGCCTCCACGTGATCTCGCAGCAACGCCAGCCGCTGCGCAAAGTCTGCCAGCAACGTCTCGCCCTCCGTCGCACGCATCGCCACAAAATCGCGCAACGCCTCTTCCAGCGCCGCCAGCAACAACGGTCGCGCGGCATCGACGGTCGGCAGACGCGCGGTGCGGCGCTGCGAATTGGCCACCTGCCACAAAAGCTCGGCGGACGGTTGAAACGCCACGCCCTGCTGCGCGGCGAACCGGCCAAGGCGCTCGATCACCGCCTGCGCCGCCGTCTCGTCCCATACCCATTCGCTGGCACTGCCGCCGCCGGTTATTTCGAAATCGACATGCACTTTTCCCCGCGTCGCACAATTCCTCACCCGCTGCATCACGTCCGGCTCCAGCGACTCCCACTCATCCGGCAGCGAGACCGTGAGATCCAGCGTCTTGCGGTTTACGGCGCTGACCTGCACCGTCACCGTGCTGTTTTCCACCGCGGCGGCTGCGCGGCCATATCCGGTCATGCTGTTCATGCCTTCGTTTTCTCCAGCAACGCGGCGACCTGCTGCACATCTTTATCGCCGCGGCCGGAAAGCCCGATCACGACGACTTTATCCGGCCCGAGGTCGCGCGCTCGCTTCAAGCCAAACGCCAAGGCGTGCGTCGACTCGAGCGCCGGGATGATGCCCTCCTGCCGCGAGCACAGTTGAAACGCCTCCATCACTTCCGCGTCCGTCGCGTAGCCGAATTCGATCCGCCCGCGATCCCGATAGAAAGCGTGCTCCGGTCCCACCGCGGCGTAATCGAGTCCCGCCGAAACGGAGTGCGTCAGCTCGATCTGTCCTTCCGCATCTTGCAGCAGAAAGGTTTTGCACCCTTGCAACACCCCCAGCCGGCCTCCGGCGAAACGCGCGGCGTGCTCCCCTCGCTTGATGCCTCTGCCACCGGCTTCCACGCCAAACAATCGCACGCCCGGATCCTCCAGAAATTCGAAGAACAACCCGATCGCATTGCTGCCTCCACCGACGCACGCGACCATTTCGTCCGGCAGCCGGCCTTCGCGCGCGAGCAATTGCTCCTTGGCCTCGAGCCCAATCACCCGATGAAAATCGCGCACCATCATCGGATACGGATGCGCGCCGTAAGCGGTGCCGAGAATATAGTGCGTGTGCCGCACATTCGTCACCCAGTCGCGCATCGCTTCATTGATCGCTTCCTTCAACGTCTTCTGCCCCGCCTCGACGCCCACGACCGTGGCGCCCATCAGTCGCATGCGAAACACGTTCAACGCCTGGCGCTCCATATCGTGCGCGCCCATGTAGATCACGCATTCGAGGCCGAACTTCGCGCAGACGCTCGCCGTCGCGACACCGTGCTGTCCCGCCCCCGTTTCCGCGATGATCCGCTTTTTCCCCATGCGTCGCGCGAGCAACGCCTGCGCGAGCGCGTTGTTGATTTTGTGCGCCCCGGTGTGCAGCAGATCCTCGCGCTTGAAATAGATTTTCGCGCCTCCGACGTGCGCCGTCAGCCGTTCGGCGAAGTAGAGCTCGGTGGGGCGCCCCGCGAACTCCTTCAAATGGTGCCGCAACTCCGCTTGAAAGCCGGGATCGTCGCGCGCGACCAGATAAGCCGCGGTTAATTCCGCCAACGCCGTCATCAACGTCTCCGGCACAAACGTGCCGCCATAACGTCCGAAATGCCCCCCGGCATCGGGCAGCGAGAAACGGTCGAGAGGCGGCGTGGAAGAAGCAGCGGACATGGGCTGGCGAACGTGAGTCTCTCCCCGATGCGACGCAAACCGCTTTTCGCGTTGCGCCGCGCCTCCGCCGCCCCGGCGCGAGTCAGCTCCGTCGGAGCGTCACCACGGTGAGATCATCGCGTTGTGGCTCGCCGGCCGTGAAACGCGCCACGATCTCGATCAAGCCATCGTTGATTTCCGCGGCCGGGCGCGTGTGCAACGCATTGACGGCGTCGAGCAGACGCGGCGCCGCGAACTCCTTTTGCTCCGGGTTCGGCGCCTCCGTGATCCCGTCCGTGTAGAGCATGAACACATCACCCGGGCGGAACGACTCGCGCCGATCCGCGATCACCCCGGCAAACAATTCGTCCGGCACCATGCCCACCGGCATGCCTTCGGAGCCGACGAATTCGCTGCGCGCCACGCCAGTGGCATCTCGCCGGCAAAGCAACGGCAACTCATGTCCCGCGCGCGCGAAAACCACGTCGTTTTGAACGGCATCGATGACCGCATACACCAGCGTGATGAACATCCCGCGCAGCACTTCCGCGCCCAGCGTGCGGTTCAACTCCACCAGCGCCGCCGCCGGCGAAATGTGCCGCGGCGCGATCTGCCGCAGGTTTGTCCGGCAGATCGCCATCAACAGCGACGCAGGAATGCCCTTGCCCGATACGTCCGCGACCGCCACGCCGAGCCGCTGGGCGTCGAGCGGGATCAAGTCGTAGAAGTCGCCGCCCACTTTCTGTGCCGGCGTGTAGCGCGCGTCGACCTCCAGCCCCGCGATCTGGGGAAACGCCCTCGGCAGCAACATCTGCTGGATGCCGCTCGCGAGCGAGAGATCGAGATCCAGCTGCTTTTTCTCGATCTGGTAGTGCAGAAACTCCGCGTTGTGCAACGCGAGCGCCGCCTGCTCAGCCAGCGATTGCATCAATGAGAAATCCGTTTCCGTAAACGGCTCTCCGTCGGCCGAGTTCGCCACCGCAAGCACGCCGAAAAACCGGTCGCGAAACTGCAACGGCACCGCGATCACCGAGCGCACTTTGAGCGCCAGATCGTCGTGCCGCACGACGCGCGGATCCACCGCTGCATCGGCAACGAGCTGGCCCCGCCCCGTCTGAATCACCGCCCCGACGATGCCTTCGTTGTCGGGAAAAGTCTCCGCCCTCAGCACCTGCTCGATGAAGCGCGCGCGCGTCGCGAGCTTCGCCCGATCGGTCACGTCAAGGGGCCGATGGGGAGGAAACAACCCTTCCACCGCCGCCGTGCGCACGCGCCCGGCCTCCGTGCGTTCAAAGAGGCACGCACTCAACGCGCCCGAGCATAGGATCGCGGCGTGCACCACGCGCTGATGCAACTCCGCCGGACTCAATCCCTCGCCCAGCGCCTCGACCATGTGATGCATGAAATCCACCACCTGCTGGCGTTCCTGCGTCACCTGCTGCTTTTCCTCTTCAATGCGCTCCGTTTGGCGGCGGGCCCGATACATCGACCACAGCAAAGGCACTGCGCCGATCAAGATACCGATAAAAACCAGAAGCATGGAAGGGTTGATTTGGCACGGCCGCGCGCCGGCGGCAATGGCCGAATGTCGCGTCCGGTTACGCGTGCGCCCGCCGAGCGGTCAGTGTCCGTCGACGCGGTTCTTGAGGAACGTTAAAACGTCCTGAAATTTCGCGCGGTTGTGTTCGTCGGCCGCCACGAGGTTTTCGTGCGCTTCCAGCACCAAGCGGGCGTTCTCAAGTTCCGAACGCTCGCCGCAGGCGAGAGCGCGGTCGCAATCGTCGAAATTGAGGCCGCCTTCCGGTGCGTCGACGGTCAGGAGCCGGTGCAAACCGAGGTTGCGAATCAACTCCAGGTTGCGCGGCCCGAGGCGCACGAGCACGAAACTCGCGTCGGGTTGCTTCCGCAGTTCCAGTGCCGCGCCCGCCAGCACGCCGAGAAAGGTGCTGTCCATGCTCGTGCAATGCAGGAAGTCCAACACGAAACGCCGCCGGCCTTGCCGCACCATTTCCGTCACAAAATCGCGCAGGCAGGCGCTGTTTTGAAACGAGGCTCGTCCCTCGATGCGCACGACGACCGGATCGGCGTGAGCGTCGACCAGATAGACAGGTTTGCCAGTGTCGGGCATCGATGGAGTATCGGCGAACGCGATGAAAACGCAAAAGCGGACGGCGACCATCGCGCCGACCGCTTCGGCTGTCGAGACCTACACGCGTTAATTCGCCGCGATGATCTGCCGCAGCACGTAAGGCAAAATTCCGCCGTGCTGGTAGTAGTCCACTTCGATCGGCGTATCGATCCGGCACCGCACCGCCAGCTTCTCCTGCGCGCCATCGGCCCGCGTGATGACCAGTGTGAGATCCTGTTGCGGCTTCAAGTCGGGACCGATTCCCACGACATCGAATTTTTCGGTGCCGTTGAGCTTCAGCGTCACCGCCGTATCGCCGTCCTTGAACTGGAGCGGCAGCACGCCCATGCCGACGAGATTCGAACGATGGATGCGTTCAAAGCTTTGCGCGACGACCGCCTTGACCCCGAGCAGGTTCGTGCCCTTCGCCGCCCAGTCGCGGGAAGATCCCGTGCCGTATTCCTGGCCTGCCACGATGATGAGCGGCGTGCCTTCGGCCTGATACAGCATCGCGGCGTCAAAGATGCTCATCTTCTCGGGCGCTCCCGTTTTGCCGTCCGGCCGATCCGTGCCGTCCGCCGCCGTGCCCGTGCGGGAGTGGAAATACAGCGTGTTGCCGCCTTCCTCGCCGCCGAGCATGAGGTTCTTGATCCGCACATTGGCGAAGGTGCCGCGCGTCATCACGCGGTCGTTGCCGCGGCGGGAACCATAGCTGTTGAAGTCCTCGAACGCCACCTTGTGCTCGAGCAGATACTTGCCCGCCGGCGAGGTCTTCTTGATCGCTCCCGCCGGTGAGATGTGATCGGTCGTCACCGAGTCGCCGAAAACGCCCAGCGCCCGGGCGCCCTTGATCTCGCCGACGGCTCCGGGATTCAGACCGAACCCGGCGAAAAACGGCGGTTCCTGGATGTAGGTTGAACCGGCATCGAATTGATACACATCGCCCGTCGTCTCCGGGATTTCATTCCACTTGGGATTTTGGGCTGCGAAGTCCGTGTAGAGCCGGCGAAAGACTTCCGGTTTCAATGCCGCCTGCAGTTGATCGCGCACCTCCTGCAACGTCGGCCAGATGTCCTTCAGGAACACGTCGCGCCCGTCGCGATCGCGGCCGAGCGGCTCGCGGGTCAGATCGATATCCACGCGGCCCGCCAGCGCAAAGGCCACCACCAGCGGCGGCGACATCAGGAAGTTCGCCTTGATGTTTTGATGCACCCGCGCCTCGAAATTGCGGTTGCCGGAAAGCACCGAGGCCGCGACGAGATCGTTTTTCACGACCACGTCTTCGATCGCCGGATGCAGCGGACCGGAGTTGCCGATGCACGTCGTGCAACCATAGCCCACGGTTTGAAACCCGAGCTGGTCGAGATAGGGCTGCAAGCCCGTCTTGTTCAGATAATCGGTGACGACACGTGAACCAGGCGCGAGCGAGGATTTCACGACGGGGTTCACCTTGAGCCCCTTCTCCACCGCCTTTTTCGCCAGCAAGCCCGCCGCCAGCATCACGCTGGGATTCGACGTATTGGTGCAGCTCGTGATGGCCGCGATGAGCACGCTGCCGTGGCGAATCCGGCTGTGCATTTCCCCCGCGGGGGCGACCAACGCATCCGGCGTCGGCCGGTTTTGCGCCATTTCGTGCTCCGTGAAAACACTCGTGGATTTCGCTTCGGATTTTTGCACCGAGACCGGCTCCTGACTGCCGCCACCCGCATGATATTGCAGCGCGCGGCTCGCATCGACGTTGAACTCCTTGGCGAGATCGCCCGCCTGTTTGCCAAAGCCGCTTTCGGCGACCGGCTTCACGAGCGCATTCGCAAATTCGTTCTTCAACTGCGGCAACTCGATGCGATCCTGCGGGCGCTTCGGACCGGCGACGCTCGGCACCACGCTCGCGAGGTCGAGTTCCAGGTCCTGCGAGTAGTCGATCTGGCCGCGCTGCGGCACGCCCCACAAGCCCTGCGCTTTGTAATAGGCCTCGTAAAGCGCGACGTGGCTCTCATCCCGCCCCGTGGCGCGAAGATAGTTCGTGCATTCCACATCGATGGGAAAGAAGCCCATCGTCGCCCCGTATTCCGGCGCCATGTTGCCAATCGTTGCCCGATCGACCACCGGGAGCGCCGCGGCGCCCGGTCCGTAAAACTCCACGAATTTTCCGACCACCTTCGCCTTGCGCAGCATCTGCGTGATCGTGAGCGCAAGATCAGTCGCCGTCACCCCTTCGCGCAACGCGCCTGTCAGGTGCACGCCGACGACATCCGGCGTGAGGAAATAAACCGGCTGACCCAGCATGCCGGCTTCGGCCTCGATTCCACCGACACCCCAGCCCACGATCCCGAGACCGTTGATCATCGTCGTGTGCGAATCGGTGCCGACCAGTGTATCCGGATAACAGACGCCGTCTTCGTTCCGCAGCACGCCTTTGGCCAGATACTCCAAGTTCACCTGGTGCACGATGCCGATGCCCGGCGGCACCACCTTGAACGTGTCGAAAGCCTGCATGCCCCACTTCAGAAATTCGTAACGCTCCCGGTTGCGCGAAAACTCCAGCTCAAGGTTCTTCTTAAACGCCTCCGCCGAGCCCGCGAAATCCACTTGCACGGAATGGTCAACCACCAAGTCCACCGGCACCAGCGGCTCGATGATCTTCGGGTTTTTGCCGAGCCGCGCGACCGCCGCCCGCATCGCCGCGAGATCCACCAGCAAGGGCACGCCCGTGAAGTCCTGCAGCACGATCCGCGCGACGACGAAAGGCACCTCCTCCGTGCGCGGCGCCTTCGCGCCCCAACCGGCCAAATCCTTCACCGCCTGCTCCGAGACCCGCTGACCGTCGCAGTTGCGCAGCAGCGATTCCAGCACGAGCCGGATCGTCACCGGCAGGCGGGAAATCTTGAACCCAGCTTTCTCAAGCTGCGGCAGCGAATAAAACGTATGCTCGGCGCCGCCAACGGTGAACGTCTGGCGCGTCATGAACGGATTCGGGACTTGCATGATTTTAAAAGAGTTTCTCGACGGGACCGTCCGGCCGCCGCCGAGCGAGTTTACTGGGCGAGGGCGGCTTTCACCGCGGCGAAATCAGGAAGATCTTTCGGCGTCGGGGTCTGCTCCGCGTATTTGACCACGCCGTCCCGGCCGATGACAAAGGCCGCCCGCGCCGACACGTCGCCGACGCCCGCGAGCATCGGCAGCAACACCCCGTAAGCTTGTGCGACGGTCTTGTTCAGGTCGCTCGCCAGCGTGACGCCGATCTTGTTGGCCTTCGCCCACGCTTCCTGCGCGAACGGGCTGTCGACACTGATCGCAATCACGTCGGCGCCCAGTTTTTCATACTCGGCCAGGCCATTCGTCTGGTCGCACATCTCCTGCGTGCAGACGCTGGTGTAAGCGAGCGGGAAGAACAACAACACGGTCTGCTTTCGGCCGCGATTGTCGCTCAGCTTGATGTCTTTGAGACCTTCCGCGGTTTTGCTTTTCAGGGAAAAATCCGGGGCTTGGGAACCGACTGCAATAGGCATGAGAGGAAGAGATGGAGGTTGAAACTGAATACGCGTGGCGCGTGGAGACGGAAAAATTGAGCTCGCGCACGCGTCGCGGCAAATGGTTTTTCCCGGAAGAAGGCCGCTTTCTTGCCGTTGCGCGTTTCCCATTAGCCGGGATTGCGTGCGCCCGCGGCCTGCGCGCCGCCACGCGCTTCCCCTTGACCGCACTGCCTCGGCCGCGAATAACCCTTCGCTCCGCATGAGTATCATCGCTGATCTTCAATGGCGCGGCCTGCTCGCCGACTGCACCGATCTCGACGCGCTGACCAAGCGCCTCGCCGAAAACCCGGTGACGCTCTATTGCGGGTTTGATCCCACGTCCGACAGCCTGCATGTCGGACATCTCGTGCCCCAATTGACCCTGCGCCGCTTTCAACTCGCGGGCCATCATCCGATCACGCTCGCCGGCGGCGCCACCGGCATGATCGGCGATCCCGGCGGCAAGTCCGCCGAACGCAATCTCCTCACCCGCGAACAGCTCACGCACAACGTCGCCTGCATCAAAGGCCAGCTCGCGCGACTGCTCGACTTCGACCACGCGACCAACCCCGCCCTCTTGGTCGATAACGCCACCTGGACGGCGCCGATCAGCTTCCTCGATTTCCTGCGCGATGTCGGCAAGCACTTCTCGTTAAATTCGATGATCGCCAAGGAGAGCGTCCGCTCCCGACTCGAAAGCGAATCCGGCATCAGCTTCACCGAGTTCAGCTACCAGCTCCTGCAAGCCTACGATTTTTATCACCTGCGGCACACGCACGCGTGCGAACTCCAAATCGGCGGCACCGAGCAATGGGGCAACATCACCGCCGGCACCGATCTCATCCGGAAGAAACTGGGCGTCACCGTCTGGGGGCTCACGTTTCCTCTCATCCTGAAGGCCGACGGCACCAAGTTCGGCAAAACCGAAGGCGGCGCCGTCTGGCTCGATCCGAAAAAGACGAGTCCCTACAAATTCTATCAGTTTTTCGTTAACACCGAGGATGCGAAGGTCGGCGAATATCTCCGTAAGTTCACTTTCCTCTCCCGTCCCGAAATCGAAGCCCTCGAAGCGAAACACAGCGCGAATCCCGGTGCCCGCGAAGCGCACAAAGCCCTGGCCGCCGAAGTGACTCGCCTCGTTCACGGCCCGGCCGCGCTTGAGGCCGCCCTCAAAGCGAGCGCCATCCTCTTCGGTGCCGAAATCGGCGACACTGCCGAAGAAACGTTTCGCGATGTCGTCGGCGAAATTCCCACCAAGGAATTCGCGGCCGCCCAACTCGCTTCGCCCGGCACTGCTTTGCTCGACCTGCTCGTCCACGCCGGTCTCTGCCCTTCAAAAGGCCAGGCGCGCAAGGACGTCGAGGGCGGCGGCATCTATCTGAACAACGTCCGCGTCGCCGAGGCGGGGCGCCTGGTCACCGCCGCGGATCTCCTGTTCGCCCGCTATCTGCTTCTGCGCAAGGGCAAGCGCACCTACGCGGTGTTGCACGCGCTCTGAGCGCCGCCCGCGCGGCCTCAATTTCACTCGTAGCTCTCGCCGCCGCCCGGCGGTCGACGGACGCACATGGCTCCCACCCTCGCGCTCAAAAAAACATCGCTTCGCTGAGCGCCGCTTCCGGCGTCAGAAGGCTGACCGACGCCGCCATCTCGGAGCGCACTCCGCCCAAGACCGCCGTGATCCCCGCCTGCCCGGTCGTAAAATCGCCGTGCCACGCAAACGCACTCGCGTCGCCGGCATATTTGAACTGGATCGCCAACTTGCGCTCACCTTCGCATCGGTTCGTGCGAAATCCCACGCCAGCCTCCGTCACGCCGCAGGCCGCCAGTCGCCGCTGCAGCCAGGCGAGCGCCACCCGCGCCTCCGCCTCGAACTCGCTCGTGTGCTCAACCGTGACGGTCTCCAATCCCTGCACCAGTTTGTCCGGCGGATAGCTCGCCAAAAACTGGCCGACCGTCTGGCGGACCGGCAGGAGCCTCGAGTAAACCAAATCGCGCAACGCATTCGGGTGCGGCCACGGATAAGCCATGACTCCAGCGGGGGCGATTGCACTGTCGATCATCACTCGCCGCGCGCGCGTCAGCAGATAACGATAGTCGGCCAGCTTCAGGTTTTCCGAGAAACGATGGGCCCAATAATACATCGGCAAATCCGCCGAGAGGCAGACCGACACCTGCGATTCGAGAAACTGCCGCGCCCGCCGCGGATAACTTAGCAACACGAACTCCACGCACCGCTTGTCGCTTTTCGAACGTCCGAGAAAACACTCGCCGTAGATCTTCGCGTGGATCTCGCGCTCCTCGCCATCCTCGTGCAGCGGGCACAGCACCACGACCCGGCTGGGGTAACGCCGCGCGAAACGCACCACCGTCTGGAATTGCGCGAGCGCATCTTCAGGCGTGGTGCGAAAGCCCAAGTGCAGGACGAAGTTTACCTGTGTCGCTGTGGCGTCATCCGGCGCCGGACCACCTTCCGCCGCGGTCGTCGACCACATTTGCTCGAATCCCTTGGCCACGGCATCCACCGGAACTTCCACTCCGGGAAGCGCATCGAAAATCGTCGGCATGGCGGGCTTCGTTATGGTTGCCGCCAGACGTCGTGGTTTTTGGCGAGCAACGCCTCCGCTGCCGTCGGTCCCCACGATCCCGCCGGATACGACTCCAGTCCTTGCTGCCCGGCTGCGGCCCAAGCCTCCAGCACCGGCGTATATATTTTCCAAGACTGTTCCGTCTCGTCGCCGCGGATGAACAACGTGCCGTCGCCGATCATCGCATCGAGCACCAGCCGCTCGTAAGCTTCCGGCGTGTTCGAACCAAACGTCGTGCTGTAACGGAAATTCATCTTCACCGGCTGCGTGCGCGTCTCCAACCCGGGAATCTTCGCGTTGAGAATCATGCTCAACCCCTCGTCCGGCTGGATTTGAAACGAGAGCGTGTTGCTCGCCAGTTGAAACCGGTCGCCCTCGGCAAACAACGTGCCGGGCGGTCGACGAAACGTCACCGCGATTTCCGACACCCGGCGCGCCATGCGTTTGCCCGAACGCAAATAAAACGGCACGCCCTGCCAGCGCCAGTTGTTGATCGAGAGGCGGATCGCCGCGTAAGTCTCTGTGGCGGAATCCGGGTTGATGCCCTCTTCCTCGCGATAGCCCGGCACCGGCTTGCCGCCCGTCATCCCCGCTGCGTAATGCGCGCGCACCACGTCGCCTTCCGCGCCCGTGCGCAGCGGCTGGATCGCCCGCAGCAACCGCACCTTTTCGTCCCGAATCGCCTCCGCATCCAGCGACACTGGCGGCTCCATCGCCGTCAACGCGAGGAGCTGCATCGTGTGATTCTGGATCATATCGCGCAGCGCCCCGCTCTGTTCATAGTATCCGCCGCGCGAGCCGACGCCGACTTCCTCCGCCACCGTGATCTGCACGGACGAAATGAAATTCCGGTTCCACAGCGGCTCGAAAATCGCGTTCGAGAATCGCTGCACGAGCAAATCCTGCACCGTCTCTTTGCCGAGGTAATGGTCGATGCGAAAAACCTGCGGCTCGGTGAAATATTTGCGCAACGTGCCGTTCAACGCCTGCGCCGACGCCAGATCGCGGCCAAACGGTTTCTCGATGATGACCTTCGATTGCAGCGCCTGGCCTGCATATTTCTCCGCCAAACCGGCGGCGCCGAGATTCTCCAAAATCGGTGTGAACACCGAAGGCGGCGTGGAAATATAAAACAGCGACTGCACCTCCCGACCGAGCTTCTTTTCAATCGCGTCAATGTGCTCTTTCAACCGTTGAAACGCATCCGGGTCGTCGTAGCCACCCGCGACGTAGCTCGTGTTCGCCGCGATCCGTTTCCAAGCCTCCGGCTGGAGCTCCCGCCGGGAAAATTCCTTGATCGCGTCCGCTGCGAGGGTGCGAAACTCGTCGTCGGGAATGGGCTTTCGTCCGAAACCGATGAGGTAAAAATCCGTCGGCAACAGGCTATCCAGGCCAAGATTGTAGACCGCCGGAATCAACTTCCGCGCCGTCAGATCGCCGGAGGCGCCGAAGATCACTACGACGGTGGGCGGCGCGCCACGATGCTTGCTGAGACCGTGAAGGAAGGGATGTCGCTGTGTATCTGCCATGGTGGACGCGCTTTTTTTCGAGCCCCGCTCCCGGCGAAGCAAGGGAAATGCCTTGGATGACGCGCTCGCCGCGCAGTTCCGTCGGCTAAAGCCGAAAGTCGCGCCCCAACAGCGGGATGTTTTCGAAGTGCCGCACGATCGGCGTCGGACCGCGTTCAGCGGGCAACTCGACTTCTACCACGTCGAACCGCCACGTGTGCGGCTTTTCCTTCAACGCGCCAAGATACGCGCGGCACGCCCGGCGCAGCGCCTCTTTTTTGCGTTTGTCCACCGCATAATACCCGGGCACCAACGCGGTCGCCGCCCGCGCTTTCACCTCAACGAAGACGAGCACGTCCCCATCGCGGCAGACGAGATCGAGTTCATCGCGCCGGTCTTTCGGGCTGCGCCAATTCCGTGCAATCACCGCGAAATTTCGTTCGCTGCGCAGGAACCGTTCGGCGGCGCGTTCGCCTTGCGCCCCGCTATCCGCCTCACGGCCGGTCAACGTGTTCCACCAGCGCGTCCAAGCCGACGCTTCTGCGCGTTTCATTGATTCTCATTGCCGCATCTGGCGGCCGATGGCAATTCCTGACGACCCCGCGTCTGCCATGGCTTCCTCCGGAATATCCAACGCTCTTCGCCGTTCGCTTTTGATCAAGTTGATCTCCAAGCCCGCGCCCAGTCGCGAGGACGTCGATTCCGTCGTCGAGCTCACCGCCTCGAAAGTCGTCGAGGCGCTCCAAGCGCAGTCGATGACCCTCTATCTCGTCGAGGGAAACGATATCCTGTTCAAGCACGTCTACTATTCCCCCACGCTCTGGACGTCGCACCCGGCCCTCGAGCAAAAGTTGCAGGAAACCGCCGCCATCCTTCTGGAAACGAAACTGCCCCTCGGCACCGGCGTCGTCGGGAAGGTCATCGCGACCGGTGAACCCGTGTTCTTCCGCAACACCGAGAGCCAGGCCCCGTTCATGAACTCCATGGGCGATCGCACCGGCTTCGCCGTTGAGTCGATGCTCACGGTGCCGCTCAAGACGACCAACGTCATCGGCGCGATCCAAGTGCTCAACAAAGAGCCCTCCGCCGGCACCGCAGGTTTGTTTGTCGACCGCGATCTCGCGCTTCTGCAAGAGGTCGCCGAATACTCCGCGACCCTCATCCAGCGCATGCTGGATCCGAAATTCCAGCTCAGCGCCGACGACACCGCCAAATTCGTCGCAAAGTTCACCGACCTGCCGCTCGTCACTTCGCCCGATGAAATCGAATACGACGAGAAACTCGTCGAATCCGTGGGCGATGCGATCATCCGGCGCGAAGGCATTTTTCCGCACAAACGCCTTACGCCGACCGCCGTCGCGGCGGTGATGATCAACCCGCTCGATTACGCCAAGCGCGAATCATTCACCCAAGCCACCGATCTTGGCCTCGAGGAAATCCGCGTCGTTTCCGCCGCTCTGTTCGAGACCTTGCTCCGCCGTTTTTTCAAGGACGCGAAAAAAGACGCCGCGTCTGACAACATCGATATTTCCTCCGTCGCCGAAGTCATCACTAGTGCTTACGACACCGCCGGGCACAGCACGGAAATCACGGCCGCCGATCTCGAAAGCGAAGATTCCGCGCCGATCGTCCAACTCGCCAATCGGATTATCGAAGACGCCTACATTTCCGGCGCTTCCGACATCCACATCGAACCGCAGGAAAAGGAGCTGATGGTCCGCTACCGCATCGACGGATTGTGCCAGGAAAAGCTTCGCCTGCCCAAGCAGGTTTCCAACGCCCTCGTCACGCGGCTGAAGATCATGTGCAACCTCGACATCGCCGAACGGCGGCTGCCGCAGGACGGACGCATCGTTTTCAAAAAATACACCAAGAAGAACATCGATATCGACCTGCGCGTCGCCACCGGGCCGATGAATCACGGCGAGAAAGTGGTCATGCGCATTCTCGACAAGCAGAAGTCCACCTTGCCCCTGACTGCCTTGGGATTTTCCGAGGAGAATCTCGCGAAGTATCGCGACTGCATCCGCCAGCCTTACGGCATGATCCTGCACTGCGGTCCGACCGGCTCGGGCAAATCGATGACGCTCTACTCGGCGCTCGCCGAAGTGAACACGCCCGACGTCAATATTCAGACCGCCGAAGATCCGATCGAATACACACTCCCCGGCCTCAACCAAATGCAGATGAGCCGGCAGATCGGCCTCACCTTTGCGCGGGCACTGCGCTGCTACCTGCGCATGGACCCCGACATCATCCTCGTGGGCGAAATCCGCGACGAGGAAACCGCCGGCATCGCGGTGGAAGCCGCCCTCACCGGGCATCTGCTCGTCTCGACGCTTCATACCAACGACGCGCCTTCCACCATCTCGCGCCTCGGCGAAATGGGCATCGAGCCCTTCAACATTTCCGCCTCGCTCATCTGCGTGTGCGCGCAACGCCTGCTGCGCCGCGTCTGCAAGAACTGCAAGGTCTCCTACGAGCCGGTGGGCCGCGAAAAAGACATCCTCGAAAAGGCCATCGGCTGGTCGGGCCCCATCTTCAAAGCCAACCCGCAGGGCTGCCCCACCTGCAACGGCATCGGCTACAAAGGCCGCGTCGGCATCCACGAATTGATGACCAACAGCGAAACGCTGACCGAAGCCATCAACAAGGAGGTGGAGGTCGCCGAACTGAAGCGCGTCGCCATGAAAACGGGCATGAAGACGCTGCACCAGGATTCGATGCTCAAGGTCAAACTCGGCCTCACCACCGTCGAGGACGCGCTGGCGAACGTCCCTCCCGACCTCATCCTCTGAGGCTCGCGCCATCCCTGCAGCGCGGACCGGCGGTCAGCCCTTCGCGTGCACCTTCGGCTTTTCTTCCAATTCCTTGAGCGCGCGCTTCGCCGGCGGATAATCAGGCGTTTTCCGCAGCACTTCTCCCAGCAGCGTCGCCGCCGTGTCCTTCTGCCCGCGGGCACTCACTTCGGCCGCGAAATCCACCACCTGCTGCGCGCGCGCGTTCGAGCCATCCATTAACATCCGCGCCGCGCCGATCATCTCCGCGGTCGCGCCGTTTTCGAAATGTCCGCGCATCTCAATGCGCAGGAGCTCGCTCTCCCGCTTCGGCAGCCACGCCGGTTTGCTCAACAGCACCGCCCGCGCCTGCTCGGCCGCTTCGCTCCACTTTCCTTCGCCGATCAACCGGTCCAAATCCTCGAACACCACGCGTTCGCGCGGACCCGCCGCCGGCCCCGGTGCGGCCGCTTTTTCGCTCTCCGCGGGCCGCGCCGCTGCGAGCTGCTCATCCACTTCCGCCTTCGACGTCGCCAGCGCCGCACTCGCCGGAAACGCCCCGATCCCCATCGCGAGCACTTCCCGCGCCGTGTCCAAGCGCCCGGCCTTGCGCAAAATCTCCTCAGTCTCCCGGTAGATGCTCACCGGGAACGGACGCGAACGCAGGAACGCCTGCAACTCCACGACCTGCGCGGACTCCGGCGGTCCGATGAGGGCCGGCAGCAGTTTGTCCATCCACGACACCCACATCTCCTCCGCCCGCGCCGCTTCTTTCGTGTCGCGCTTGAAATTCGCATACGCCTGCGCCGCTTCGCGAAATTGCCCCGTGTGCAAAAACGCCCGCGTCTCCGCCGCATAAAACGCCCGCGTTGGCAACCCCTGCGCTTGCGCTTCCGCCAGGCACCGCTGCAGCAAGGGCACCGCCCCGATTTCCGCCAGCGGCTGCGCCAGGGTGATCAGATTGTTCAGATCGCTTCCGAAGCGCAGCACGAATTCATCCATGCTCTGCGCGGCGCGCGTCGTTTCACCCGCCATCGTCTGCTGCACCACCGCGTAGATGGTCGTGCGCGGATCCGCGGGCGCCAACGCCCGCAGACGGTCCAGCGTGTCGTTCATCGCGGTCATTTTCTTCTGCTCGCGAAATATCCGCACCTGCAAACGCATCACCTGCGCCACTTCGGTCTTCGGCGCTCGCGCCAGCCATTGCGCGAGAAACGACTCCGCTTCGGGCAACCGTCCTGCATCCACAAGCGCGAGCACGCGCGCCTCATCCGCTTCCGGCCCCCGCAGGTCAGGCATCGCGTCCAGCATCTCCAAGAGCTCGGGCGCGCGATGCGCCGCCACCAGCAGTTGCATCTTTTGTCCGCGCAACCACCGCCGGTCTGATTCCGGCACTTCCCGCGCCGGCCGCGCGAGAGTCTCATCGATGACGCGCAACGCCAGCGGGAAGTCCTCGCACTGGCTGGCCACCTGCAGCATCGCGTTCAGGTAGATCCGCCCCGGATAAGTCCCCTGCAACCCTGCTTGCAACACGTTCAACGCGAGCACGCGTCGCCCGATCGCGAGGTAAAACTGCCCCAACGTCATCCGCGCGCGCAGATTGTCCGGATGCTTGGAAAGCCCCACGCGCAACTTCATCTCGCCTTGCATCCAGCGGCCATTCTTCAAGTCCGCCATGCCTTCCTCGATGTAGCCTTTGCCGCGCAGGTCGGAAATTCGCGACCACCGCGTCGGCAACGCGATGTCGGAAAACGTCACCATGTTGAACGGTCGCCGGTCCAGCCAAAGAAAGAGCGCGAGGGCCAGTGCCAGATAAGCGAGCACCGCCAGCACGCCGAGCCACGCGAGGATCCCGCGCACGCTGAGTGCCACGCCGCGAAACCGGCCATGCGCGTCGGGATCGTGCAGCCCCACCACTCCCAGATACCACCGCCCCGGCACCGCCCGGGCGGACGCCCACACCATTTTAAACTCCCGCTTCTGACGGCTGGATTTTCGGCTCATCGCGAGACAGATAGCAGGCGCGGAATACGATGCAATCGCCCTTGCGTCACGCGCCGACGGCGACCGCGCCGGCCCCCGTCACCGCCTCCGCGATGTTGCGCTGCTGCTGCTCCGGCTCGCCGCGTTCATGGTTGAAGCGCATCGAGACCGTCTTCGAAACACCGCGCTCTTCCATCGTCACTCCGTAAATCGCGCGCGCCGCCGAGACGGTGCGCTTGTTGTGCGTGATGATGATGAACTGCGACTCGCTCACGAACTTCTTCAGCAAATCGGTAAAGCGGCCGATATTCGACTCGTCCAGCGGCGCATCGAGTTCGTCCAGCAGGCAGAACGGCGAAGGCTTCACCATGTAAAGCGCGAATAACAACGCCACCGCCGTGAGCGTCTTCTGTCCGCCCGACAACAACGTGATGCTCTTCAACTTCGTCCCGGGCGGCTGCGCGACGATCTCGATGCCGCTCTCCAGAATATCTTCCGCGACGATCAATTCGAGGGCCGCCCGGCCGCCGCCAAACAGCGTCTGAAACGTGTATTCGAAGTTCTTGCGGATCTGCTCGAACGTCACTTCAAACTGCTTTTGCGAGGTCTGATTGATCTCGTCGATCGCCCCGAGCAACTCCGTCTTCGCGCTCGTCAGATCGTTGCACTGCGCCTGGAGAAAATCATGGCGCTGCTTGAGCTCCGCATACTCTTCAATCGCCACCAGATTCACCGCGCCCATGCCGCCCAGCCGTTGCCGCAAGGCATCGACTTCGACTTTGATCGCCGCCCAATCCGTCCGCTCCAGCGCAGCCAGGTCTTCTTCCGTCGGCGCGCCCTTCGGCTCCTTCTTTTTCCGCCGGCGCTTGGGCGCCGTGTCGCCGTCGGCCGCGGGCTCTTGCTCGGCCGGAGCGTCGTCGTCTTCCTCGTCGAGATCCAACGGTTTGATGCCTTCCGGTTCGTCGTCCGCCCGCCACAGGAACTGTTTCCAGTCCAAGGCGGCCACGTCGGATTGAAACTCGTGGGTCACCTCGTCCTTCAAAAATTGCGCCCGGGCGCGCGCCTCGGCCAGCTTCACTTCATGCGCGCCCAACTGGGTGTGCGCGCTCTCGGATTGCGTGCGCAACGCGGTCTGCGTGGCCTCGACGCCGGAGATTTCCCGCTCCACGTCCACCAGCTCAATGCGCACGTGCTCCACCTGCTGCTGCGCCACCGCGAGCGTTTCGCCCAACTGCGCGCCGCGGGCCCGCTGCGCTTCCGTTTCGCCCGCGAGTCCGGCGATCTGCGAAGTCCACGTTTCGATTTCCTGCTGCCGCTGCAAGAGCAGTTCGCTCAATTGCTGGCGGCGCTTCTCCATCTCGCCCAAACCGCGATCGAGCACTTCCACTTTCTGCCGCCGCTCCGCCAGCTCGAGCCGGGCCTGGCCGAGCGATTCGCGCTTCACGTCCCGATCCGTGCGCAATTCATTCACCCGCGTTTCCAACCGCCGGATTTGCTCCCGCTGCGTGGTCGCGGCCGTGTCCGCTTCCGTCAACCCCGTCTGCGCCTTCGTCCAGCGCGCCTGCGCTTCGTTGCGCGTGTGCTCCAGCGCGACCAATTCGTTCTCCATCCGCCGCAGTCGGGCGGCGATTTCGTCGAGCGCACGCTGCGCATTGCGCTGTTCCGTTTGCAGCGCGGCGACGGCCTGCGTCGTGTTGAGGACGTCGGTGCGGCACTGCTCCAAGCGTTGCTCGGCTTCCAGCAGGCGCGCGCTCAATCCGTCGATCTCCGCCTTCTGCGCATCATGCAGCCGTTGATCTTCCGCGAGGGCTTTCGCCGTCTCGCGTAGATCGATTTCGCGCTGCACGATGCTGTTCGCGGACTTCTTGCTGCTGTGGTGTCCGCCGTAAACGAGCCCGCGCCGATCGACCAGATCGCCCTTGCGCGTCACCACCGCCAAAAACTCGAACTCCGGATTCGACCGCCAAAACTCGAGGAACGCCGGCAGATCGTCTGCGATGAAACACTCGCGCAAAATGCCGACCGCCGGATGTGCCGGATCGCAATCCACCACCGCCTCGAGCGCCGGGCGCAACCCCTCCGGCAGGCTGTTGCTCTGGCCGTTGCGGCCCGTGCCAAATTCGGCGACTCGCAGGACGACCGATCCAATCTGCTCGGCCTCGAGTTGCGCGAGGATGCGCTGCGCCGTCGCCACGTCGCTGACGCTGATCGCCTCCGCCGCGGCCCCCAAAATCGCCTCGATCGCTTTGCCGCAGTCGCGGCGCAATTCCAGCCCCTGCGTGATCGGCTGCGGTTTCGCTCCGGCGAGCGCCCCGTCTAGCCGGCCTTGCAACACCGCCTTCGCCCCCTCGCCAAAGCCTTCCCAGCGTTCCTGCAATTGTTGCAACAACTTCAGCCGGGCGCTGCGTTGCGCGAGCTGCCGGTCGATTTCCGCCAGCTTGCGCTGGGCTTCGCGAAATTCGTGCGTGAGATCGGCGATCACCTGCTGGGCCGCCGCGGTTTCGTTGTGCGCCCGGGCTTTTTCGGCAAGGGCCTCCTCCACCCGCGTGTCAAACTCCGCCGCCATCTGCGCCGCCGCGGATTGTTGTGCCCGCACGCCTTCGATTTCCTCGGCGAGCGAACTGTGGCGGTGCGCACTCGTCTTCTGGTCCACCTCGTAACCGGAGCAATCCGTCCGCAAGCGCGCCACGGTGCTCTCCAGTTGCAGCAGCTGAAACTTCGCCTGCTGCAGCTCCTGCTCGACTTTCGTTAAAGCGCCTTCCACGACCGCGAGTTCCCGATTGCGGTTCTGAAACGTCGCGTCCGAGCTGCCCAGCAGATTGAGCTGGAGCTGCTTGTCCTGCGCTCCCGTGTCCGCCTGCGCGGTCACCTCGCGCAACTGCATTTGCAGCTCGCCAAAATTTTCGCGCGACGACGTCAGCCGGTCCGCAAGTCCCGATCGTTTGATCTCGGCGAGATTGGCAAAGTTTTCCGCCTGCTCCTTCTGCGAGCGCAAATCGAAAACCGCCTGCTGCGCTTCCTGCACCCGCTGGTTCAACCGGCTGCGATGGCTCTTCTTTTCGTCGAGCGCGGCCTGGTGCGTTTCCAAACTCGCCCGCCGCTGGTCCGCTTCCCCCCGCAAACCGCCCACTTTCTCCTCCAGGCCCGCGATCGTCGCGGCCAGTTCCGCAAACTGCCGCCCGCTCCAGGCGAGACTCAGATGCCGCAGCCGAAAACTCAGTCGCCGGTAACGCATCGCCTTCGCCGCCTGCCGTCGCAGACTCCCGATCTGCCGGCCCACCTCGCCAATGACGTCCGCCACGCGCGCCAGGTTCTGCTCGGTCAACGCCAGCTTGTTCAACGCCTCGCGCCGCTGGCTCTTGTATTTCGTGATGCCCGCCGCCTCTTCAAACACCGCGCGGCGCTCCTCCGGCTTCGACGACAGGATCTGGTCAATCTGCCCCTGCGCCATGATCGAGTAGCTCGTCCGGCCGATGCCGGTATCCATAAAAAGCTTGTGGATGTCCTTCAACCGGCACGCCTGCCCGTTGAACGAGTATTCGCTCTGCCCATCGCGGTAAACGCGCCGCGTGATCTCGATCTCGTGAAACTCGCTGCCCAACTGCTTCTCGCACTCCGTCAACAGCAGCGAGACTTCGCACAATTGCGCCGGCTTGCGCGTGTCGGCGCCTTCGAAAATCACATCCTGCATCTTGCCGCCACGCAGCGCCTTGGCGCTTTGCTCGCCCAACACCCAGCGAATCGAATCGGCGATGTTGGATTTGCCGCAGCCGTTGGGTCCGACGATCGCCGTGACCCCGGGTTCGAATTGGAGCACGGAGGGATCCGCAAACGATTTAAACCCGTGGAGCTTGAGCGCCTTTAGATACATGCTGGAAAGAAACGGCCGATTCAAGAGGGGGCCCAGAGGTCGGCAACGGAAAAACCCGTGAGTTGTTCACAGGTCATTGCCAAGGCCGGACCTGCCGTCTGGCCGCCTCACCGCCGAGCTTTCGGCGTTAACGCCACCAGGCATTCGCCTGCATGCAGCCTCCGAGCATCGTGGGGCTGACCGGCTGGCTCTGCCCCGTCTCGGTATCGAGGATGCAAAGGCGGCTCGTGCGCCGATCGCGCGCCGTGTAAATCACGTGCCGCCCGTCCGGCAGCCAGCACGCTTCCAAACCATCGAACGGCGCATGGGAGACCTGCACGCTCGCGCGCTTCGAGAAATCGTAAACGCCCACTTGGTAGCCCTTCCCCACGCCCATCGTGAACGCGATTTTTTGCGGATCGGCGCGATTCCAGTCCGGCTCCGCACAATAGCCGCTGATGTTGGTCGCCACGCGTTGCATGGTGCCGCCGCTCACCGGCAGCAGATAAAGCTGCGGCCCGCCCGCGGCGTCCGAAGTGAAGACGATGCGCGACCCATCCGGCGAGAAACACGGCGAGGCCTCGACCGCATCCGTGCGCGTCATGCGCCGAATCTGCCGGCCCTGCGCATTACCGATGTAAATTTCTGCATTCCCTTCGCCGCTCAGCACCATCGCGACCTGCTGACCGTTCGGGCTGAAACGCGCTCCGCTGTTCGTCCCCTTGAAACTCACGAACGTCGTGCGCTGGAGGCTGCTGAGGTTGATCTGAAAAATGTCCGGGAACCCCGATTTGTAGAAGCTCGTGTAAAGCAGGCGCGTGCCATCCGGCGACCAGCGCGGCATCATCGCGATCGCGCCGTCATGGGTGATTTGTTTCACGTCCCGGAAAAACAAATCGGAAACGTACACTTCCTTTTTGCCCGTGCGCTCACTGATGAACGCGATCTTCGCGGAGAAAAACCCTTTCAACCCCAAACCGTTGGTTTTCTCCACCGCAAGATCCGCGGCGCGCAACAGCGCATCGTTCACGTCGCTGCCGCTCGCGATCTGGCTCAGCACCGGCGTGCCGGATTTCCCCTTGGTCACATCCACGCGCACCTGTGTGCTGCTCACCGGCGTGAACCGGATATCGTAGGCGTAATTGCCGCCTTCCACCCGGTAACGCCCGTGCGCTTTGAACGCCTGTTGCGCGAGACCGTTGGTCTCCGGTGTCGAACCCGACACCCGCACGGGGATGACCTTGCCTTCGTTCGTTACGTCGACGTAGCCGAGCGAATGTTGCGCGAAAGCGGCGACCGCCGACGCGAAAAACAGGGCGAGAATGAAACGAAAATTTTGCATGCGATGAGCGTTGCGAACAGTTTAAGGGCGAAGGGGCATTTCTATTTACTCCTCCGCCTGCCATAACAACTAATTTCTCGTCCAAAATCCATCGTGACCTCCGACGCCCTCAAAGACGCCCTCAAGCAAGTTAAATATCCCGGCTTCAGCCGCGACATCGTGTCATTCGGCCTCGTGCGGAGCGCGGGGTTCACCGACGGCGTCGCCAAGGTTTCGCTCGCGATCACCACCAGCGATCCGAAGGTCCCGCTGCAATTGAGGAACGACGTGGACCGCTGCCTGCGTGCCGTGCCCGGCGTGCAGGAAACGATCATCGATATCGCCGTTTCCGCCGCAAAAACCCCCGCCGCCGGCGGCAATCTCGGCGGTTCAGGCTCCGCGCCGAAGGGCCTGAAGCACTCCGTGGCCATCGCTTCCGGCAAAGGCGGCGTCGGGAAAAGCACGTTCGCCGTCAACCTCGCGTGCGCGCTGGCGCAAGTGCTCGGCGCCGAAGGCCGCCAAGGACGCGTCGGCCTGATGGACTGCGACATCTATGGCCCGAGCGTGCCGCTCATGATGGGCATCAACGGCCGTCCCGAGGTCGAAGGCGAAGGCGCCGACGCGCTCATCATCCCGTTGGAAAACTACGGCGTGAAAGTCATGAGCATGGGTTTTCTCGTCGACGACAACACCCCGGTCGTCTGGCGCGGACCGATGATCATGAAGACGATCCAGCAGTTCGTCCAAAACGTGAAATGGGGCGAGCTCGACATCCTCCTCGTCGACCTTCCGCCCGGCACCGGCGACGCGCAACTTTCCCTCGTGCAAACCCTGCCTCTCGATGGCGCGGTCCTGGTGACCACACCGCAAGCTGCCGCCACGAACGTGGCGCGCAAGGGTGGATTGATGTTTCAAAAAGTGAACGTGCCCCTGCTCGGCGTGGCTGAAAACATGAGCTACTTCATCGACTCTGCCGGCCAGCGTCATGCGCTGTTCGGCGAAGGTGGCGGCATTGCCGTCGCGGAGCGTCTCGGCACCACCTTGCTCGGCCAGGTGCCGCTACTCAGCGCGATTCGCGCCGGCGGCGACTCCGGCATCCCCGTCGTCGTGAGTGAACCGGAAGGCGCCGCCGCCCAATCTTTCACGGCGATTGCGCGTAGTTTGCTCGCGCGTCTCGCTCCCCGCCCGACTCCGGAGACCACGTGACACGACTCGCGGCATCGCAGGCATTGACAGTGCTTCTTCGCTCGCTCTCATTGCCGAGCGCCAGCGCATGACTTCTCCCGCACCAGAGCCACCCGCTTCCCGCGAATTCGTCAAGCAGTCCAGTCTCTACCAAGAGTTCCTCGCGGAGCGGGAAGAGATTTTGAAACACAAGTGGCTCGAGTCCGAACGGCTCGGTTACGACATCGGTTTCGAACGCGCCTTGCTCGACTGGATTCGCAAGCATCGCGAGGGCTGGCGTGCCGCCCGCCGCAGCCAGTTGAGCCACGCCGCCCTCGCCGGCAGCGGTAAAAAAGAAAACTGACCCGGTTGAGGTCAGTTTCTTGAAGGATTGCCGCGGATGACCCGCGGCCGGAAGAAAAACGTTACTTGATCTCCTTGTGGAGCGTGTGCCGCTTCAGGTGCGGATTGTATTTCTTCTTTTCGATGCGCTCCGTCACCGTCTTTTTGTTGCGCTTCGTGAGATAGCGCGAGACGGGTTTCCCCTCTTTGCGGGCTTCGGTGCACTCTAAGATGACTTGTTCTTGCATGATCGTGGGCAGTTGAAGGGTCAGAGCAAACGTTGCCGCCCGGTGCCTGCAACCTCAAAGTTGCCCCACCCCATCTTCGCGCGTTCGCTCAGGTCGAGTTCGCGCCGACGGCGATTTTCTTTTCAGTCAGCGGGAGCATCACGCCGCGGCGAAACAACGTCACCAAGCCGGTGCTCGACGAGACGACCAGCGCAATGCAGTTCGCCGCCACGCTCACCGCCGCCGCTGCCGCGTGCCGGCTGCCCAGTCCGCTCGGCAACGTGTGATCGGCGTCCGTCGCTTGCACCAGGCTACCGGCCGTTTCCACCACCCCATCGCCTCGGATCACGAACGCTCCATCGATCGACGAAAACTCTTTCACCGTTTCGTCCATGAAGGGGTTGAGGATGTTGCGATCCTCTTCCTTGTAACCGTAAAACGGGTTGAGCACGAGGGGCTTGGTCAGCTTTGAAACTTTTTCGTAATCACCCACGACGAACAGGCAGCCCACCGGCCGGCCTTCGCGCCCCTCGACCGCGAGTTCGGTCGCGATCGCGATCACGCGCTCCAGCACTTCCGCCTTCACGTCGGCCGGCAAAAGTTGCGCCTGCCCGGTGAGCAAGGGCGAAAATTCCCGCTCCACATCGACGACGACGAGCGTGTCGAACTGATTGCTGCCCGTGATTCCACCGACACAGCACACCCGGTCTTTGAAAGAAATCACTCCGCGCGTCAGCGCCACCAGCATCGCACTGCGCAACTGCGCGAGCCGGCTGCTGGAAAAGGACCGGACCTGAATCGTCTCCGTAAACGCCTTGCCCTCGTTTTCCGATGGCTCGATGGGATTGCGCGTCACCAAAATCGTTTTCATCCGCGCGCGGAGCGAGTCCGACTGCAAGCCGCCAATAAACGTGTCGCCAAACACCATGATCGACGCGCAATCCGCCCCCCTCGCCACTCGCTCCGCCTCCGTGAACATCAGCCGGTTGATGCGATTCTGCTGCGCCTGCACCGGACGGATGCCGCCGAACCCGCCGATCAAGCGCTCGTAAAGGGCGTCCAAATCCGGCGCGCCGACGAGACTTTCCACGAGCTCGGGATCCTTCACCAGCCGCGCGATCGAGGCCAGCATCTGCAGATAATCGCGCGCATCTTCGCCGGCGATTAACATCACGATCAACCGCACGCGCTCCTCATCCTTTGTCCCGTCGTGGCGAATACCCACCCGGCTGCGCCCGATCGCGAGAATATACCGGCGCTTCATTTTGACGCGCACGTGCGGCAGGGCGACGCCGTAGCCGAGATACGTCGTCATCGTGCTTTCCCGCGCCAGCAGCGCACGCAACAGTGCGTCGGGCTTCAAGTCGGGAAACCGCGCCACGCACACCGCCAGCAATTCCTGCAGCGCCCCTTCGAGATCGAGACTGCGCAGGTCGACGACGCGACTGCGGGCGATGATTTGGTCGAGCCGCATAAGTCAGTTCGCTGGCGGGCGGCTCGTCACCCGCGGTTTACTTCTCCCACTCGAGAGCGCCCTTTTTTACTTCGTAAAACAATCCCAGCACCAGCACCCCGATGAAAAACAGCATCGGCGTGAGAATCGTAATGTGATTGGCGAGAAACTCCCGGTAAATGAACGACCACGGGATCAGGAACACCACTTCGATATCGAAGAGGATGAAGAGCATGACCGTGACGTAAAACTTCACCGAAAACCGGCTGTGCACCACGCCCTGGGCGGCGACGCCGCACTCATACGCGCTATCCTTGATCTTGTTCTTGCTCGCCCGCTGGCCCAGAAACTGGCTCAGCCCGATGATCGTGCCGCCGATGGCCGCCGCCAGGCAGATTTGAATCAGAAACGGAAGATAGGCCGCGGAAGACATTGTCTGAAAAGTGCTCTGAGTGCGGGTGCTGGCGCAAGCGGTTTCTATGGCCGCACGTCGATGATGTGCGCCGAGGCCACCTTCGTCGATCCCACCCCGAGAATCTCGGCGTATTCCAACGTGCGGATGTCCTCCGAGATCGGGGGGAATCCGTAGCGCTTTCGCCACATATTCATCCGCGCGAGCATCATCGAATCGATGATCACTGGATCGCTGCTCAACCACAGAAGCGGTTCGGACTGCGTGTAGAGCGAATTGAAAAACGGTCCGCCAATAAACTGGTAGTGCTCGAGGCTCGCGATCGTGAATTCCCACGTCTCGCGCAATTCCGGGATCGCGCTCATTTCCGCGACCGCCGCCGGCGCATTGGCCGGCGAACGGAAGAAACGCGCCGTGTTGGACGCGTTCCACAATGTCGCATTCACCAGTGCACCGTTCACGCCCAACGTCGGATGATCGGTATAAACCGGCAGGTTGATCCAGAAATCCGCATCGAGAAACAGCGGCGTCGCGAGAAAGCTCTTGCGATCTTCGTCCTTGGTCGACGAATTCGAGAAATCCTTGGTTTGCGATTCGGCGAAGATCGGATCGAAACGCTGCGGCAACGGACTGTCGTAAAACCAAACCGGGTCGTAAAACCGCCCCGATTCTAACACATAGACCGGATGGCCCTTGAACGGCGTTTGTCCGGTCACGAGCGCCGGCAGATAGCCTGTCATGCGCAACCGCAGCTGATTGAGGCCGACGAGAAAAATCCCTTCCTTGTCGAAGCCGCGCCGCTCCAGCGCCGCAATCACCGCCTGCACCAGCGGCACGGGCGTGGCCATGCCCGGCCCGGAATCCGTGTAAATCTTCAACCCAACTTTCTTCTTCGGCCCCGGCGCCAACCGTTTGCCGGTCGCCTGCTCAAAACGCGTGATCAACGTCTCCACGGCCGCGTCGTAACTCGGTTCGCTGAACGAGGGCAGTTTCGCCTCCCACACCGGCGCGCGCGGCGCCTTGGGCGCCGCCGCTACATTCGACGGTGGCAACTGCGGCGCCGCCGTCGGCGCAGCCGGTCCGGCCCCCGCCGAAACGGTCAGGCAAGCCCATCCGATCAGCGCAAACAAAAATGGCCGCATTGCTCGTATGTAGCCGGAGGGACACGGATGTTTCATCGATAAACCGCAAAACTTGACAGCCCCCCCGTCGGGTTGAAAGTGCATTCTTTCTCCTGCCGCCGATCCCATGCCCGTCATCAAGCCCACCTGCGTTCGGGACCTGAAATTACGGGTGAACATAGCCGATGTCGTCGCGCGGGTCGTCACCCTGCGCAAAGCCGGTGCGCGCCTCAAGGGCTTGTGCCCGTTTCACCAAGAGAAGACACCGTCGTTCAACGTCGATCCCGATAAGGGGTTTTTCAAGTGCTTCGGCTGCGGCAAAGCCGGCGACATCATCAGCTTCGTGCGCGAAACGGAGCAACTCAGCTTCAGCGAAGCGATCGAGACGCTGGGGCAACGCTTTGGCGTCGTCATCGAATACGAAGAGGGCTCCGGCCCCTCTCGCGAAGAGCGTTCGCTGCGGCAGGAGCTCTTCGAAATTCACGACCTCGCCACCGAGCACTTTCACCGCGCGTTTCGCGGCGATTCACCCACCGGTGAATTCATGCGGCGTTACTGGCAGGACGCGCGCCGCTTCGATCTCACCATCGCCGAGGAATTCAAAATCGGCGTGGCCGCGCCCACGGACGACGGCCTCGCCGCCGCCCTCCTCAAACGCAAATTCTCCGAGGATGCGCTCCGCCAGTGCGGCCTGTTCTTCGTGCGCGAAACCGCCGTCCTCGGCCTCGGCTCGCTCAAGCCGCGTTTCCGCGGGCGCCTCATGATCCCTATTCGCGATCATCAAGGTCGCGTCGTCGCCTTCACCGCCCGCCAGACCGAACTCACCCCGGCCGACGATCCCGCGCACGACGCGAAATACGTTAACTCGCCGGAAACACCCATCTTCACGAAGGGCAATCTCCTCTTCAATCTCGACCGCGCCCGCACCGCCGCCGGCGACGGCCATCCCTTCGTGCTCGTGGAGGGCCAGCTCGACGCGATTCGTTGCTGGAGCGTGGGCCTCAAGACGGCCATCGCTCCGCAGGGCACCTCGATCACCGAAAACCAGCTCCTGCTCCTGCGCCGCTATCATCCGCAGGTCGAATGCTTCTTTGATAGCGACAACGCCGGCCAAAAAGCCGCCCTGCGGTTTCTGCCCATGGCGTTGAAGGCCGGGATCGAAGCCCGGTTTCTCGTGCTGCCCGCCGGCGAAAAACTCGACCCCGACCTGCTCTTCCGCGAGCGCGGTCTTGCCGCTTACGAGGACCTCCGCCAGCACGCGGTGTCAGCCATGGCGTTTGCCACCAAGGCTATTTTGCCCCGCGCCGACGATGCCTCGGCCGAACATCGTTCGCGCGCCGCCCAGCAGTTATTCGAAATCGTCGCCATGGCCGAAAGCTCGGTCACCCGGACCACCTTTCTCAGCGAGGCCGCCGGCCACCTCGGGCTTCAAACAGGCGCCGTGCAGCGCGATTTCGAAACGTTTCTTCAACGCGCCAGCCGCGCTCCTTCCTCCCGCCCCGCCCCGCCCGCGCCGACCCGCACCGCCACCCAAAACATTACTCCCGAACACGAGTTGCTTCTCCTCTGCCTCCATTGCGAACAACTCGGGAAACCGCTCAGCCTCCACCTGCCGCACGAGTGGATCGATACATCACACGTCGCGGGCGTGCTCCTCAATCGCTTTCTCGCCGAGTTCGAACACGACGGCTGGCCGGGCCGCGACCACCTGGACGCCCTGTTGGAGACACCCGAGGAAAAGACGCTCGTCGCCTCGCTCCTCTTTGATGCGCCGGAGTTTGAGGATCCCGCAAAAATCGCCGCCGAAGGCCTCACCATGCTGCGCCGCCGGGCGCTCCAACCCCGCCTGCGGCAAATAGAACTTGCTTTAGCCTCCCCCCATGGGGACATTCATGCTGACCCAATTTCACTGCTAAAAGAACGCTCCGAAATTCAACGTCAGCTCCGCCAACCGCTCGGCCTGCCCGTAGCGGTTTAGTTTATTTTTCGAATCACACATGTCGCGCAAAGCCAAGTCCGCCGATTCCCACCCTCAGTCAGAAGCCGTCGAAGCCGCGCTGGAGAAAAACCAGCCGGTCGCTGGCGACAATCTCCCCGTCGATGTCCCCGGTGGGATCAACGAGAAAATCAGGCAGCTCATCCGCCTCTCGAAAGAACAGGGCTACCTGACTTTCGACGATATCAACGAAGCGCTGCCCGAGTCCGTCGAAAACCAGGAGGAAATCGATAACGTCCTCTCGATCCTCCAGAATCTCGAAATCGAGATCCTCGAGCCCGATCAAGTCGACGATTACAAGCAGCGGATGGAAGAGGCGGAGGAAGAAGAAACGCGCTCCTCCCAGCACGACATCCTCGACGACCCCGTCCGCATGTATCTCAAGCAGATGGGCCAGGTCCCGCTGCTGACGCGCGAACAGGAAGTCGAGATCTCCAAGCGCATCGAGACCGCCGAACTCCGCGCCCAGGAAGCCCTTTTCCAAGCCGCCGCCATCGGCGCCTACGTGGGCACCCTCGGCCGCAAGTTGCTCAACCGTGAAGAACGGTTCGACCGCATCGTCATCGACAAGAAAATCGACAGCCGCGAATCCTACTTCAAAGGCCTGCCCAAACTCGTCGAGACCACCGAGGATTCCGAGGCCGGCACCGCCGAAGCCTGGGCGGAGTTCCTGAAGGCCCGCGACGAAGCCACGCGCAAACGCGTCCTCGCCAAGTTTCACAAACGCGAAAACGCCCTGCGCGCCAACTTCGGCAAATTCTTTTTCAAGCTCAAGGTTTACGAGGAATACCTCGAGCGCCTCCGCCCCGTGCTCGACGAAATCGAGACGATCGAGGCCCAGCTCGAGCGCGCCCGCCACCCCAAGACCAAGAAGGATGCCGCCATCGATTCGCGCGGTTTGCAGGCCCGCCTCCGCCAGATCGAAGCCGAACAACGCATCGCTCCGGCGCAGCTCCTCGCCGTTGTCCGCCAGACCTTCGTTCACGTGCGCGAAGCACACAAGGCGAAGACCGAAATGGTCGAGGCCAACCTTCGCCTCGTCATTTCCATCGCCAAGAAATACACCAACCGCGGCCTCTCTTTCCTCGATCTGATTCAGGAGGGCAACATGGGCCTCATGAAGGCCGTCGAGAAATTCGAATACCGCCGCGGCTACAAGTTCTCCACCTACGCCACGTGGTGGATTCGTCAGGCCATCACCCGTTCGATCGCCGACCAAGCCCGCACGATCCGCATCCCGGTCCACATGATCGAGACGCTCAACAAGGTGATGCAGGTCCAAAAGCAACTCCTTCAGGAATTCGGCCACGAGCCGACCCCCGACGAGGTCGCCGACGAGATGAACCTGCCCGTCGAACGCGTGCAGCAGATCATGAAGATGGCCCAGCAGCCCATCTCGCTGCAATCGCCCGTCGGTGATGGTGACGACACCAGTTTCGGCGATTTCATCGAAGACAAGTCCGCCGAGAATCCCTACGACATGACGGCCTACTCGCTCCTGCGCGAAAAGATCGTCGATGTGCTCGATTCCCTCACGGAACGCGAACGCCGCGTGCTCTCCCTGCGCTTCGGCCTGCAAGATGGTTACAGCCGCACGTTGGAGGAAGTGGGCAAACAATTCAAAGTCACCCGCGAACGCATCCGCCAGATCGAGGCCAAGGCCTTGCGCAAGATGCGTCACCCGACCCGCATCCGCCAGCTCCACGGGTTCTTCGATGCCGAGCAAATCGACAACGCGCAGAACCTGCTGAAAATCGCCGCGGCCTCCGCCCGGCCGCCCGGTCTCCCGCCGCTGCGCTGAGCGCGCAGCGCTGCCGTTTTCCTGCCCCGCCGTCGCCGTGCTGGCGACGGCGTTTTTATGGTCGGCCCACCGGCTAATTCCGTTTCCACCTTTACACCCCCTCTGCGTCGCATAGATTGGGCCTACCATGAATTTTCCCTCTGCTCCGCTCGCGGGTATCTTCGGACTCGGTGCGCCCGAGCTCCTCGTGATCCTGGTGATCCTGCTCGTCCTCTTCGGCGGGGCCAAGCTCCCTTCCCTCGCCAAGGGCCTCGGCCAAAGCATCAAGGAATTTAAGAAAGCCAGTCGCGACGAAGAGCCCGAAACCGCCAAAACGGCGGCGACCAAAACGCCCCCTCCGACGCCCTGAGTCCGGTCGATTCCCCTCTTTTTCCAGCGCGCCTTCGTGGCGAGCTTTTTATTTGCCGTCTTCCAGCGCAAGGGGCGCCAGCGCGGTCCGGAATTCGTCCAACTGCTCTGCCGTGCCCAGCGCGAGCAGTTCGTCACCGGCGGTCAGCACCTCCGTCGCGGGCGGATTCAACGTCCGCAAACGCCCGCGGTGAATCCCCGCGATTTGCACGCCGTGCCGCCGCGCCAGGCGCAACGCCGCGAGCGAAAGTCCCACCACCGGCGAATCGGCCGCCACCATCATCGTCTCCATGCGCACCGCCTCGATCCCGTCGAGGGAGGGCGCGGTGCCGGAGGTGCGCAGCAAGAACTCCTTCCCCGCGCGAACCTGCCGCCGCGTTCCGAGCAGCAGCAAACGATCCCGCGGATACAGCACTGTCGTGGCTTCCGGCAGCGAGATGAAAAAGCCCTGCCGGTCGATGCCCACGACCGAACAACCGAAGCGCTGGCGCACGCCGAGTTCCGCGATCGCCTGACCGCGGCACTCCGCCAGGTCCGGCACGGTGCACTCGGCGATATGCAACCGCCACGTGCCATGTTCCTCGATCCATTCCGTCATCCCGCCGCCTTCGCTCACGTCCGAGATTTCCACCGCCGTTTGCAACTCCACCTCGAGCCGGCTGTGCCAGTAAACCAGCCGCCGTCGCAGCAGCAGGAGCCCGAGTAACGCCACCACCGCGCTGGCCAGCAGCAGCATCCGCGCCGTGCCTTCCGCCGGCAGCACCGCCGCGAGCCAGAAAAACAGCGCACCCCCGCCCACCGCTTTCAGCGCCGTTTCCAGCAGCGGCCGCGCGCTCACCGCGCGTTCTCCCCGCGCCGTGAGCACCTGCGTGTAAACCAGCGCCAGCGCTGACAAGTTTCGCCAGATCGCCACCACCGGCGCGAGCACCACCAGACTCAACGCCACCCAAAAAATCACCTCCGGCCCATTGGGAAACAGCCAGTCCGTCCCCAGCCAGTTTTGCACCGCCCCCAGCAATTGTTGCGAAAAGAGCAGCAGCCCCGTCACGAACAGCACTTCGATGCCGATTTGCCAAAAACGCTTGCGACTCACCTTCCACAATTTTTCCAACCGCCCGCGAAAATGCAGCCGCCGCAACCACGCGTGATAGACTTGCAGCCAGTCGAGCACCCACGGGCGTTGGTAGCGCAGCAAGCGGTCCGCCAGTTTCGCCGACCGGCGCGTCAACCACGGCGCGACCGCCCCCGTGACCAGCGCGATGCCGATCACCAGCGGATAAAAACTGGCCCGCAACACCGCCGCGGCGAGGCCGAGTTGCGCGATGATAAACGAGAACTCGCCGATCGGCGTCAGGATGAACCCCGCGCGCAGCGCGTCGCGCACCGGCGTGCCCGTCAGCGCCAGCGCCACCGCGCTCGTTCCCACCCGCGCCACGATCGTCAGCAGCGAGATGCCCAGCACCAGCCACCACGCGCCGCCGATGTCGCGCAAATCCACTTGCATGCCGATCGCCACGAAAAACACCGGCGCAAAGACATCGCGCAACGTGTCGAACGTCCGCTCCACCTGCGCCCGATGCGGTGTATCCGCCACGACCGCACCCAGCAGAAACGGGCCCAAGGCCAGCGAATAGCCCGCTTGATACGCCACCGCCGCCCCGCCGAGCAACAGCCCCGCGGTGCCCAGCGTCTGCAGGTCCTCACTCGCGACCCGCCCCAGCCGCCGCAACAACCACGGCAGCAGCAGCAGTCCCAGCACCGCCGCCAGCGCGATGAAGCCCCCGAGCCGCGCCAGCGTGCTGCCGATTTCCGGCCGCGCCGCGTTGTCCAGGTGCACCCACGAATTCAGCACCGTCAACATCACCACCGCCACCACCGCCTCCAGCAGCGAAAACCCCGCCGCGAGCTGCCCCGCCCGCTCGTGCATCGCCTCTGAGTCCTGCACCAGCCGCCCCACGATCGTCGAAGACGATACCATCAGCATGCTCGCAAAAAACACGCTCTCGATCGTCGTCCAGCCCATCGCCGCGCCGAGCAGCCGTCCCACGTAATACATCATCACCGCCCCGCCAATCGTCCCCAGCAGCAGCGAAAACCCCAACCGGCGGATACGCCGCCAGCTCAGGCGCAAGCCGATCGAAAACATCAAAAACACCAACCCGAGCTGCGCCGCCGCCGCCACCCGCTCGCTCCCCGCCACCAGCGTCAACGGCGGCGTATGCGGCCCCACCAGCGCGCCCGCCGCCAGATATCCCACCACCGGCGAAAGCCCGCTGCGCCGGCACAGCCACCCGGCCGCCGCCGCAACGATCAGGATCACCGCGAGATCTTGGATAAAAGCGACGCCAGGCATACTCGACGCGACTACTGGGGCGCGTAAAAGCGATTCGCGTCAAGCCCCACCGCCACCGCTCCACACGTATCCAGCAATCGCCTGTTTACCTCGTTGACAGTAATCGGGGCCGCCGATTCGGTTCCGTCGGCGGAAACGCCCCTCCCCACCGATCATGGCGAACATCCTCGGCTACTTCTCAAACGACATCGGTATCGACCTCGGCACCGCCAACACCTTGGTGTATGTAAAAGACAAGGGCATCGTCCTGCGCGAACCATCGGTGGTCGCGCTCGACACCAACACCCGCAAAGTGCGCGCCGTGGGTGACGAGGCGAAACGCATGCTCGGCCGCACCCCTGGCAACATCACCGCCATCCGGCCCATGAAGGACGGCGTCATCGCCGATTTCGACGTCACGGAGGCCATGCTGCGCTACTTCATTCGCAAGGTCAGCAGCCACTCGTTTCGCGCCCCGCCCCGCGTCGTCATCGCCATTCCTTCCGGCATCACGGAAGTCGAAAAACGCGCCGTCAAAGACTCCGCCCTGCACGCCGGCGCCCGCGATGTCATCACGATTCCCGAGCCCATGGCGGCGGCCATCGGCGTCGGCCTCCCCATCGACGAACCCGCCGCCAACATGATCGTCGACATCGGCGGCGGCACCACCGAGATCGCCGTCATTTCTCTCAACGGCATCGTGTTCTGCAAATCGATCCGCGTCGCGGGCGATGAGCTCGATATGGCGATCATCAATTACATGAAGCGCGCCTACAACCTCCTCATCGGTGAACGCACCGCGGAAGAGATCAAGGTGCGCGTCGGCTCCGCTTATCCCCTCGACGAAGAACTCACGATGGAGGTCAAGGGCCGCGATTCCGTCGCCGGTCTGCCCAAGACCATTCACATCACCTCGCAGGAAATTCGCGAGGCGCTCGCCGATACCGTCGCCGCCATTGTCGATGCCGTGCGCGTCACCCTCGAACGCTGCCCGCCCGAACTTTCCGCCGATCTCGTGGACCGTGGTTTCGTCATGGCCGGCGGTGGCGCCCTCATCCGCGGCATTGACCGTCTCCTCAGCGAACGCACCGGCCTGCCCGTCACCGTCTCGGAAGACCCGCTTTCCGCCGTCGCCAACGGCACCGGCGCCGTCCTCAACGACCTCTCCTGGTTGATGCAGAACGCCTGAGCGCGTGCGGCCTGCGTGCCGCGGTCGCTGCGCACCGAGCGGCCCGTCCGCTGCCGCGCGTTTTTGCTCGTCACGTCTCCCGCGCCCCCTGTCACTTCCCGGCGTCGTGCCTCCCCGCCGCTTCGATCAAGCCAAGCCTTTCGCCACCCTCGGGTTGCTGCTTCTCGCGTGGCTCGTGCTTCCGGTCGCGGTCAAGTCGTTCCTCCGCGCGAGCTTCTTCGAATTCCAAGCCCCGCTTCCCCTCGCCACGTCCTACGTCCGCGATCTGCAGGAATACTGGGGCCTCCGCGCGCATTCCAACGACGAACTCATCGGCGCCGGTCGCGATCTCGCCCGCGTGCTCTCGTCTTACGAATTCGCCGTGCAGCAAAACACCGAACTGCGCGATCAGGTCGATCGCCTGGATGCCTTGCTCGCCTTGCCGCCCATGCCGAATTTTCGCTACGAACACGCCCGCGTCGTGTCCCGCGATTCCGCCGGCTGGTGGCAGCGCCTGACGATTCGCAAGGGCCGCAACTACAACATCCCGCTGGGCGCGCCCGTCGTGTTTTCCGGCGGCATCGTCGGCCGCATCGCCGAAGTGCACGCGTTCACTTCCGTCGTCGAAATGGTCAGCAGCCCCACCTTCCGCATCGCCGCCACCGTGCAGGGCGACACGCGCCCGATGAGTTATCAGGGCACGGTCAATCACGCCTTCGGCACCGCCGAAGGCACCGTTGAATTCGTCCCCGTCGATATCTTCGCCAACGCCTCCGCTCCCCAACACCTCGTCACGTCGGGCCTGGGCGGCGTGTTTCCGCCCGGCCTTTATCTGGGCACCGTCACGAAACTCGAACCCAGCACCGACGGGTTGTTCAAGAGCGGCGAGGTCGATCTCGATCCGCGACTCGACGCCTTGACGGAGGTCACTGTGCTCGTCCCGCAACCCGCGCCGTGAGCGGCGCCGAAAAAAAGGGCGCGGCGGACTTGTGCGCCGCCGCCTAGGCGCGCATCACTGCTCGCATTCCGTGCCCATGCGCCGTCGCGTGCTCGTCCTCTTTCTCTCTCAAGTGATCCTGCGTGTCCTCGTCGGGCAGGTGAACCATTCCCTCGCCGCCTGGCACATGCACGTCTTCCTCGGCGCCCTTTTCATTCTGCTCCCCACGCTCACGCTCCCGTTCGGCGAAGGTCTTGCGCTCGCCCTGCTCGGCGGTCTCCTCAACGACGCCGTCGCCCCGGTCGCGTTCGGCACGCACGCGTTTCTCTTCGGCGCCGTGCACGTCCTCCTGTTTCGCATCCGCGATCGGGTGCCGCGCGACCAGACGCTCGGCCTGATCGTCATCGTCCTCCTCGCCAACCTCGCGCTCTTTCTCGTCTTTTCGTTCATCGAAGTCGCCGGGCTTCCCGTCGCCGGCGCGCTCTGGCCGCGCTTGATTCTCGACCTCGTCTGGTCGCAACTGCTTCTCGTCGCGGCCACGCCGTGGTTCGTCGCGCTTCAGGAGCGGGCTCTCGTGCTGGTCCGCGCCCAACCGCGCCCCGCCCTCTAGCGCATGCAGAAGAACCTCGAGTCTTCCGAGAGCGGGTCACTCCTCGAAACCCACAAGGGCTCCGATCCGCGCATCCTGTTTTTTTACCCGGTCATCTTCGGCCTCCTCGCGATCCTCGCCGGCGGCCTCTTTTATCAACAACTCCTCAACGCCGGCGCGCATCAGGATCGCGAGCGCATGCAGAATCAGCGCCGCATCCTCGTCCCCGGCCCGCGCGGCAGCATTTACGATCGCAACGGCCAGTTGCTCGTCGGCAGCCGCCCACGGTTTTCCGTTGTCCTCTACCTTGACGAGCTCCGTTCCGAATTCCGCCGGCAGTTCATCGAGATTCGCAAGGCCTACCGCCGCGGCGGCGATGCCCAGATGCCCAACAGCTCCCAGATGGAGCAGATCGCTCGCGCCACCGTCGTCCAACGCTACCTCGATCAGGTCAACGAAATCCTCGGCCGCCACGAGAAGGTCAGCGTCAAGGACGTGCAGGATCACTTCGAGGGCCAGCTCCTCCTGCCCTACACGCTCGTCGACGGCCTCGAGCCCACCGAATACGCGCGCCTGCTCGAGCGCCTGCCCGTGCAGTCCCCCCTCCAGCTCTACACGTCCAGCGCGCGATATTATCCGTATGGCTCCGCCGCCGCGCACACGCTCGGCTACGTCGGCACCGATCCCGATGTCTCGGCCGAGGGTTTTCCGGGCGACGATCTCACCACCTTCAACATGAAGGGCGCCATCGGTCGCGACGGCCTCGAAAAAACCTTCGACGCCCAACTCGAAGGCAAGGCCGGCGGCACCATCTTTCGTGTCGATCATTTCGGCTACAAAGTCACGCCGCCGATCGCCCGCCGGCTCCCCGTCCAAGGCCATTCGCTCACCACCTCGCTCGACATCGACCTCCAGCTCGCCGCCGAGCAAAAACTCCACGAAACCAACACCCCCGGCGCTGCCGTCGCCCTCGACGTCCGCACCGGCGAAGTCCTCGTCCTCGCGAGCGTGCCGGATTACGACCTGCGCGAATTTTCGCCCCGGTTGAGCTTCGCCGCCGCCGCGGACATCAAGGAGCGCCAGGCCTGGGCCAACCGCGCCATCAGCTCCGCCTACCCGCCCGGTTCCACGTTCAAGATTCTCACGACCATCGCCGCCCTGCGCAGCGGATCGATCACGCCCGATCAGCCCATCGTCGATTGCGAAGGCGTCCTCCACAAATTCGGCCGCGGCTTCGTCTGTTACAACGGCCGTGGCCACCACGGCGAGGTCTTGCTCCCCGACGCCATCGCTTCGAGCTGCGACATCTTTTTCTACGAAGCTGGCTGGCGCACCACGCCTGATCGTCTCGCCGAGGAGGCCCGCCGTTTCCACCTCGGCCGGCCCACCGGTATCCAACTGCCGTACGAGACCAGCCGCATGGTCATCCCCGATCCCGCGTGGAAACAAAAACACATCGGCGCCGCCTGGTATCCCGGCGACACCGCCAACATGGCCATCGGTCAGGGCTACGTCCTCGTCACCCCGCTCGAGATGGCCTGCTTCGCCGCCTCCGTCGCGCGCGGCGAGGTCTTCACCAAGCCCACGCTGCTCCACGATCCGCACGCCCCCACGCAACACACCGAACCCATCGGCCTGACGCCTGAGCAACGTCAGGCGTTGATCGCCGGCATGGTGGGTGTCACTCAGCCGCCCCACGGCACCGCCCGCGTCCTCACCACGCTCGAAAGTCTTCGTGTCCCGGGCGTCGAGATCGCCGGCAAAACCGGCACCGCCCAGATTCCCGGCAACAAAAACGTCGCGTGGTTCATCTGCTTCGCCCCCGCGCAAAACCCCGAGATCGCCATCGCCGTCGCCATCGAGGGCGACACCGCCGGCGAGGAATTCAGCGGCGGCATTTACTCCGCGCCCGTCGCCAGCCGCATCCTCCAGACTTACTTCAAGAAAAAAGCCGCCGGCGCCGCCACGCGCACCGCGAGCCCGTTTACGCTGCGTTGACGCGCGCCCCTCGCCGCCGCCACACCTGGCGCGCCCGCTTGAACGTCCGCTCCGCCTCCGGCCCGTCCGCCTCCGGCCCAAAGCGCAAGCGCTGCAACTCGCCGATCAGCGGCGCCATCTCCTCTTCGCGCCCGCCCGCGATCGACCCCACTCGCGCCAGCCACCGGCCCGCCTCCTGCCGCACCGGATTTCCCCGCTGACTGCCGCGTCGCCACGCGCGCCAGCCGCGTCGCATCGCCCATCCCGCCGTCGCGAGTGCGACCACTCCGCCGATCCATCGGCCCGCCCGCCCCGGCGTCCACGGCGCACTCGCCCAGCGGCGCAGCGTGCGCCCCGCGTTTTCCAGCCACGCCCGCAACGCCCGCCCCGCGTCCTGCGTGCGCGTCTTCAACGCGCGCAACGTCTCCACCTGCGCCGTCTGGTCAAAGCTCACGATGCGGCGATACCAGAACACCCGCAGGCTGTCGAAGCGCGCCGCCCAGCTCCGGTCGATCCGCCGCGCCGCCACCGGCCCCAAGGCGTCCGTGCCCAGCCCCGCGTTCGTCCCGCCCGGCGTCGGATCCACTCGCAGCCACCCGCCCCGCGCCGGGTCAAACACCTCGCACCACGCGTGCGCGTCGGCATTTCGCACCGTGAAATTTCCGCTGTAGCCATTCCACCCGCCGCCCTTGAAACCCGTGATCACGCGCGCCGCCAATCCCGCCTCCCGCGCCATCACGACGAGGCTCCCCGCAAACAGCTCGCAGTGCCCGCCTTCCTTTGACGCCAGCCAGCGGACCAACGGATCGCCCGCCCCGCTCGGGATCGTCGGCCGCAACGAATACGCGTGCTCGCGCGCCAGCCACGCACACGCCCGCCGCGACCACTCTTCCACCGGCAGATGCGCCTCCGCGCCGCTCGCGATCAACGCCCGTTGCACCGCCGCCTGATCGGCCGCGCTCAACTGCACCTGCCGCATCGTGCGCACCAGCGCCGTCGCCCGCTCCGCCCGCCATTGCTGCGCAAACGCCTCGTCCGGCAGCCAGCCCGCGAGGTTCACGTCCTCCACGCGATAGGCCGTCATCGTCACCGGCTCGTCGCGCAACGCCACCACGCGCAGTTCCCGGCTGCCCCGCACGTTCTGCGGCTCCCGAAATTGCACCCGCCCGAAATCGCCCGGCAACGCGAGGAAGCGGCTCACGCCCGCCTCCAGATAAAACGTCCACGGCGCCTCCCCGTGCGTCGCCGGTCCGTCGATCGCCATGCGCGTCCGCTCCCGTTCAAACGCCGCCCGCCGCAGCAGCGCCGATAACCGGAAAGTCCCGTCCCGGTATTCGTCGAGGACCACCATCCGCCAATACGGCACCGCCGGCAGTCGCTGCGCATTCGCCACGTCCACTCGCAGCGCCGCGCTGTTGTCCTCCTGGATTTCCGTCACGTCGCCGAATCGGATCGTATCCGAAAAACCCGTGCGCGCCTTCTTCGTGATGAACCGCTCGAGAAACAAGCTGTTCTCCAGTTGAAACCGCGGGATCACCAGAAACAGCCCCGCCGCCAGCACCACCAGTCCCGCCAGCAACGCCCCGCCCCACACCGCCATGCGCCAGTGCCACACCGCGCCGACGCGCCGCGCCAGCCGCCCCCAGTGCACCTGCGTCCAGGCCCGCCCCGCGTCTTCCCGCCCCGGTCCGCTCAACGTCAGCACGAACAGCAGCGCCAGCGCGCACGCCGTGAACGCCAGCACCTGCGCCGCAAACGCGATCGATACGCTCAGCACGCCTCCCACCACGATGACGAACAGTCCCAGCACCACGATCTGCAGATCGTCCCGACGCTGCCGATACGTTACCCCGCGGTAGAGCAGCAGCAGCAGATCCAGCCGCACCATCGCCGCCAGCAACTCTCCCGTCAGCAGGAGATCCAGCACGAACCACGTCACGATCACGGGAAACGCGAACGCATGCGCCAGCCGCGGCACTCGCCCCGGCAGCGTCGGCCACCTCGTCGCCGCCGCCACCAGCAGCAGCGTCACCACCGCCAGCGGCTCCGCGCCCGTGTCCAGCAGCAGCGCCGGCCACACGCCCAGCAGCGTCAACGCGCCGCCCAGCAGCCAGCGCACTTGCTGCAACTCCGCCGCGTCAAGCTGTGGCCGTCGTGATGCCATTGATGTGTGCTTCCACGCCCCGCGCTCCCGCCGGCGCAAAGGTCACCACCTCCCGCGCCCGCGCCCACTGCAGCGCCGTCCCGCTCGGCTGCGCCGCCCGCGTCACCACCGCCAGCTCCGATAAAAACGCCGCCAGATCGCCCGCCTGCCGCAACGCCACCGGCGCTCCCGCGCCCACCGCCACCCGCGTCAACCGCCCCGCGTGAAACAAATCCTCCGCGAGGGTCGCCGCCAAACTCACCATCACTTCAAACTGCTCCTCGCGCGGCCAGAGCCCCGCATCCGGGTTGACCCACAATTGCAACGCGTCGCGCGTCTCCTGCGCAAACTGCCGCACCAGCAATTCCCCCGCGCGCGCACTCGCCTTCCAATGAATCAACCGGTGCGAATCGCCCGGCGCGTAGCTGCGCACCGCGAGCAAATCCCCCCCCGCGCCCGCGCGCTGCTCCGACTCCCCGCCTTGCGGTTGCGGTCGCGCGCCCGCCGCCACCGGCTGGTAGTCCACCGGCGCCGGCCACACCACCCGTTCGCCCCGACACTCCCCGCGCCGCGCCTTTTCCAAAAACCCAAACGGAAACGCCGACCCCACGTGATCGAGGCTCACCACCCAGCGCCCGCGCCGGTCCGGCAAAAAGCTCCACTCCAGCCGCGCCATCTCGCCGCCATCCAGTCGCCCCTCCTGCCGCAGCCGTCCGCGCGCATCGCGCCGGTTCCACTCCGCCAGCCGCGCCCGCAACGTCCGCCCGTTGCTCGCCGGCGTCACCACCGCCCGCTCGCGCACCGCGCCCACGTCCACCCACAACGCATACGTCGGCCACGTCCGCTTGTCGTTGCGCAGTTCCACCGCCACCACCGCCCGCTGCCCCGCGCGCCACGGTCCCGGCAGATCGAGCTGCCAGTCCACCCGCCGCAGGTTGATCCACGCCAGCACGCCGCTGCCGACCAGCGACGCCAGCAGCAACGCGAGGGTGATGAACAGAATATTGCTCGCCGAATTATACGCCGCCGTGCCCACCCCCATCGCGAGCCCCATCAGCAGCCAGCCGGGCAGCGTGGGCACCGTGCGTTCCTGCCGCACGGGATAAACCACCGCCCACAACGCCCGTCGCCATGTGAAACGCTCGCGCGCTTCGCGCCGCCCCGCTTTCCTTCCGCCCTCCAGTTTCAAGCGCACCACAGCAGTTCACGGTTTCGCCCTTCGCCCCGGCTCCTTTCCCCGCGCCCCATCACGCTTTCCGCGTTCACCCCGGCACCTCCACCGCGGCCACGATTTGCCGCAACAACGCCGCGATCTGCCGCCGCTCTTCGAGCCCTTTTCCCACGTGCCGCGCCAGCGAAAGCCGATGCGCCAGCACCGGCCCCACGAGGTCCGCCACATCCTCCGGCAGCACGAAGTCGCGCCCCCGCAACAGCGCCCGCGCCTGCGCCGCCGTGCGCAACGCCAGCCCTGCCCGCACGCTCGCCCCGATTTTCAGCTCCGCCTCCGTGCGCGTCGCCGTCACCAGCCGCAGCACATAATCGAGCACCGATTCCTCGACGAACACCCGCCGCGTCATCGCCTGCAACTCCAGCACTTCTTCCCGCGAGAGCACGGGCGACACCGCGATTGCGTCATAGCTGGTCTGCGCCGTGCGCAGGATTTCCCGCTCCGCCTCCGGTTCCGGATAACCCATTTCCAGTCGCAATAAAAACCGGTCCATCTGGCTCTCCGGCAGCGGAAACGTGCCTTCGTAATCCACCGGATTCTGCGTGGCGAACACCATGAACGGCGCGCCCACCGCATGCGCGCGTCCATCCACCGTCACGCGCGCACGGTCCATCACTTCGAGCAGCGCCGACTGCGTCTTCGGCGTGGCGCGGTTGATCTCGTCCGCCAGCACGATGTTCGCAAACACCGGCCCCGGTTTGAACAAAAACTCCCGCGTCACCTCGTCGTAAATCGCCACGCCCGTCACATCCCCCGGCAGCAGATCGCTCGTGAACTGGATGCGCGAAAACTCCCCGTCGATCGCCCGCGCCAACGCGTAGGCCAGCGTCGTTTTGCCCACGCCCGGCATGTCTTCGATCAACACATGCCCGCCCGCCAGCAACCCCACCAGCACCCGCTCGATCACGTCGTCCTTCCCTTTGATCGTCACGCGCATCGCCGTGCGCACCCGCGTGAGGGCACTCCGCGCCAACGCCACCTTTTCTGCCGGCAGAAAATCAGCCATGCCCGCGACGCTAACCTCCGCCCGCCGCGGTGCAAACGCCTTCACCCGCCACCGCGTTTCCTTTCCCCTGTTCCCCATCCTTCATCGCCGCAAACGCCCTCGCCGCCTGCCCGCGGCACGGTCTCACCGAAAAGATTCGCCCCGTGGCCATGCCCGCGCAAATAAGCCTCCCGCCATGCCGCTCATCGACAAACCGCTGCCCGAACTCCTCCGCTATCAGGGCCTGAATCCCCGCCCCGCCGACTTCGACGCTTATTGGGCCGATGCCCTCCGCGAACTCGACGCCACCGATCCCCAGCCCGAACTCGTGCCCACCGCCGAGATCGCGCCCCGCCACAGCGAGGCCTTCGATCTGTGGTTCACCGGCGTCGGCGGCGCGCGCGTTTACGCGAAATACGTCCGCCCGAAAAAATCCCCCGGCCCCGGTCCCGCCGTCCTCCAATTTCACGGCTACTCCGGCAACGGCGGCGATTTCCTTTCCCGCCTCGCCTGGTCCGGTGAGGGCTTCTGCGTCGCCGCCATGGATTGCCGCGGCCAGGGCGGCCGCTCCCAGGATAGCGGCAGCGTGCACGGCCCCACGCTGCGCGGCCACATCGTGCGCGGACTCGACGATCCCGACCCGCGCAAACTCGCATTCCGCCAGATCTTTCTCGACACCGTCCAACTCGCACGCGTCGTCATGAACTTTCCCGAGGTCGATGCCGCCCGCGTCGGCGCGATGGGCGGTTCGCAAGGCGGCGCCCTCACGCTCGCGTGTGCCGCGCTCGAGCCACGCATCAAACGCGCCGCGCCGCTGTATCCGTTTCTCTGCGATTACCGCCGCGTCTGGGAGATGGATCTGGCCAAGGATGCCTACGAAGAACTCCGGATTTTCTTCCGCCAGTTCGATCCGCGCCACGAGCGCGTGGACGAGATTTTCACCAAGCTCGGTTACATCGACTGCCAGCACCTCGCGTCGCGCATCCAGGCGGAAGTCATCATGTACACCGGCCTGATGGACCCGATCTGCCCCCCGTCGTCGCAATTCGCCGCCTACAACAAAATCACGGCGAAGAAGTCGCACATCATCTATCCCGACTACGGCCACGAAACGCTCCCCGGCGAGACCGACCGCACCTTCAACTTCATGCTCGGCCTCTGATCATTCCCCCTCTCGCCCCCCGAAATCGCGCTCTTAATCTTAATCATAATCGTAATCGTAATCGCCAACGCCTTCCCGCGTCGCGCCGCCCGCGCCGCCCGCCTCCGCCCGCGTAAATGGTAACAAATCACGAATAACGTTCCTCCGCGCACGAAGCCCGCCTCCTCTCTCGACTCGCCGCCCGCCGTCCCCCACGGTCCGGGTCCGCGCCATGTATCAGAGCTTTTATGGGTTTACGGAGATGCCGTTCAACATCACTCCGGACCCCAAATTCCTCTTCCTCAGCCCCACGCACCAAGAGGCCCTGCAACACCTCAAGTTCGGCGTGCAGGAGAAAAAAGGCTTCATCGTGCTCGTCGGCGAAGTCGGTTGCGGCAAAACCACTCTCTGCCGCCGGTTCCTCAACGAGCTCGATCCCGCGCACTTCGATACCGCCCTCATCCTCAACCCCCGCGTCACCGAAACGCAGATGTTGAAGGCGATCCTCACCGAACTCGGCGAAAGCAAACTCGCCCGTTCCCAAGTCGACCTCGTCGCCCAGATCAACGGCGTGCTCCTCGACCGCATCGCGCAAGGCCGCGACATCGTCCTCATCATCGACGAAGCCCAGAACCTCCACCCGGACGTCCTCGAGCAAATCCGCCTCCTCTCCAATCTTGAGACCGACAAACAGAAGCTCCTGCAAATCGTCCTCATGGGCCAGCCCGAGCTCAAGACGGTCCTCTCCCGCACGGAACTCCGCCAGCTCCGCCAGCGCATCCTCGTTCACTACGAGTTGAAACCGCTCACGCTGGGCGACGTACACGCCTACATCCAGCACCGCCTCACCCTCGCCGGCACCAGTGGCCGCCCCACGTTTACCCCCTGGGCCCTGCGCGCGATCTTCCGGCACAGCGGCGGCATTCCTCGCCTCATCAATCATCTTTGCGACAAAGCCCTCCTCGCCGCCTACGTGCGCGACTCCGACCTCGTCAACTACTGGGACGCCCGCCGCGCCATCCGCGACGTCCGCAGCCTCACCACCTGAATCCCGCTCCTCCCCGCTTCGCGTTACTCCCTCCACGCCCCCGATGAGCCTCATCAACGACGCCCTCAAAAAAGCGCAACGCCAGCGCGCCCCCGATGCCGCGGGTGGCTCCGGCGCGTCCCCGGCGGGCGGCGTCGTCGCGAAGCGCTCGCAACCCCTCGCCGCCAAGTGGATCGTCCTTCTCGCCCTCGGCGGCGTCGCCCTGATCGTCCTCGTCGCCGTGTCCGTGACTCTATTCATTTTAAGCGACACCCCCGCGCCGCGCGTCGCCGCCAACGCGCCATCCGCCGCCCATCGTCCCGCCACCCCCTCGGTCCCTTCCACGTCCGCCTCCGGCCCTTCGTCATCCGCCATCCGTCCTCCGTCATCCGTCGTCGGTCTCCAGCCCTCCGCTCTCACGCCCGCATCCCCAGACGCCGCGCAACCCACCTCCGCCGTCCCCGCGCCCAGCGAAAGCCCCGCCCCTCCTGCCGCCAGCACCCCGCGCCCCTCCGCCGAAACCGCCGCGGTCGCCTCTCCCCGGTCCGTTCCTCCCTCTTCCGCCCTCACTCCGCCTTCAACCGCCTCCCGCTCTCCGTCGTCTGCCGTCAGCCCTCCGCCCGCCACCGTCAGCGCCGCGCTTTCCGAGCCACCCGCAGTCACCGCCACCCCTTCCGCCGTCAGCCCCGCGTCCGCGACGCTCCGCCCGCCCGCTCACGACGTCCGCGACGCGCCCGCGGTGAGCTTCGCGATTCCGCATCCCGACGAACGCATCATTGCTTACGTTGATCACCTGCGGGTCACCGGCATCCGCTCCTCGGGCGCCGACAGCAAAGTGCTCATGAACGACCGCGTGTACCGTGTGGGCGACATCGTGGACCGCGACCTCCAGTTGAAACTCGTAAAAGTCGCCCCCGAGCTCCTCACCTTCGAAGACCCCCGCGGCCTGACCTACACAAAAAACTTCTAGCCCCCGGCTGAAGCGTTCGACTAACGAATAACGATTAACGAATTTCGATTTACGCCCCACCCCGCCATTCGTGTCTGTTCGTGTCCATTCGTGGTTAAAACAGGAGCATTCTACAGAAGGTAACGAAGGTAAGGAAGAAGCGCTCGGCCACGTCCGTTCGACTCACGAATAACGAGTAACGAACACCGATTCACCCGTCTGCCCATCTGTGTCCATCTGTGGTTAAAGAAAATGCCTTTTCGACCGTCGCCACAGCTCACCCCGCCATTCGTGTCTGTTCGTGTCCATTCGTGGTTAAAACAGGAGCATTCTACAGAAGGTAAAAACGGTAATGAAGAAGCGCTCGGCCACGTGCGTTCGACTCACGAATAACGAGTAACGAACACCGATTCACGCATCTGCCCCCATCCGTGTTCATCTGTGTCCATCTGTGGTTAAAAAAACGCCTTTCCAATCCTCGCCACAGAGTAAATCCCATACCTCTCCTCGGTGGATGGATTAACGAATAACGGTTAACGAATTTCGATTTACGCTCCTCCCCACCCATTCGTGTACGTTCGTGTTCATTCGTGGTTAAAAATACTCTCTCCGGAAATTCGCGCCTCTTCGCGTGATGAGCGGGCCGCCCTCCCGTCGCTCACCCCGCACAAGATTCTGGTTTCCAGTCTCCCGCGCCAGCCCCATCCTCCGCCGCCACCATGTCCGCTCCTGCCGCCCGCCTTCCTCGCCTCGTGGGTCAGGATGAAACCAAACTCATCCGGCTGCACCCCCTCGAAAAACTTCTCCTCGCGGTCGTCGCCGCGCAGTTGGTGTTCTTGCCCTGGGCCGTCGGCGGCATGCGGTTGTGGGCGCAGTTCATCAGCCTCGGACTCAGCGCCGCCAGCCTCGCGCTGGCGCTGATGCCTCGTCACTACACCGATGAACACACGGGCGGCGAGGCGTTCACCCTCTATCCGCTCCGCCGCCTGCTGCGCTTTCCCCTCTTCTGGACCGGCCTGGTGTTCGCCGGCTACATCGTCATCGGTGCGCTCAACCCCGGCTGGCGCTACGAACACGACGGCGGGCGCTGGTGGATGCGCGAGATCCCCCGCATTTCCTGGCTGCCCCATGGCGTCACCGGCACGCCCTTCGACTGGGCGAGCCCGTGGCGGACCCTCATCATCTTCGGCGCGGCATTCCTGCTCGTTTGTGCGCTCTGGGTCGGCATCACCCGCCGTCGCTCGCTCCAGCTCCTCCTCCTCATCCTCTGTATCAACGCCGTCCTGGTCGCCCTGCTCGCCATTACCATGCGAGCCACCGGCGCAACGAAACTCTATTGGACGTGGCCCAGCGCCAATCTTCCCTATGGACCGTTCGTCTATCGCAACCACGCCTCCGCCTGGCTCAACCTCATGATTGGAGCGACGCTCGCGCTCTCCGCGCTCTTCCACGAGCGCGCTCAACGTGTCATGGCAAAGTCGAGCCCTGCTCCCCTGATCGCATTCGTCGCGGTCTTCCTCGGTGTGGTGGTGGCGGTCAGCCAGTCGCGCGGCGGCTTTATCGCGCTGCTCGTCTTCCTCGCGGCCGCCCTGGCCCTCGCCGGCGTGCGCCAACTTCGGCACCGGAGCACCTCCCGCATGCTGGCGATCGCCGCGCTCTTGGGCGCCGGCTTTATCGGCTTCGTTGCGCTCTCCTTCGATAGCTGGGGCGGCGCGCAAGCGTGGCAACGCTTCACGCGACTCTTCGAAGACCGTGACTCGTCCGTGACATCCCGCGAGTTGGCCACCCAGGCCACCATGGACATGTGGCGCGAAGCCCCGTGGTCCGGCGATGGCGCCGCTTCCTTCCGCTACGTTTTCCCTCTCTACCAGCAGCATTACCCTGACATTTACCAGCATAAGTCCGGTCGACAGACTATTCGCCAAGTCTGGGAGTTTGCGCACAACGACTGGGCGCAGATGCTCGCCGAATACGGTGTCATTGGCACCGGCATCGCCATCGCAGCTATCGCTTGGTGGCTGCTGGCCCTCCTCCGTCTGCGAGCCTGGCGTTATGCTCCGTCGCTCCTGCTCGTCTTCGCGGTCGGCATGACGCTCTTACATGCCCGCGGCGACTTCGTCCTGCACAATCCCGCCGTGCTGCTGAGCTTTGTCGCCGTCGCCGTCGTATCGCTTCGCCTCGCCGAATTCGCTCACGCCAGCGCCCGCCGCACCCGCTCCGCTTGAGCCCCCAACGCATCCGCCACCTCGTCGGCGCGATGCGTTCACCTCCCGTTTGATCCCTGCCCTGTAGGCGGGATGCCCTCACCCCGCATCCGTCCTGCGCGCTAGTCGCTACTGTCCGCCCCGTTCCCCGACCAACGCCCGCCAAGCCGCCACGTGCCGGCTAAAGGTGAATGCTTGCTCCGCCAGCGCGCGCGCCCTGCCGCCCCGCTCCGCCGCATCGTCCGGCTCTCGCGCCGCCCCCCGAATGATCTCCGCCGCGCTCGCCACGTCGCCGGCCGGCACCGCCCAGCCCAACCCGTGTTCGCGCACCAGCCGCGCGCCTTCCGCGTCGAGGTCGCCCGTGAGCAGCAACGGCCGCCCCGCCGCGAAAATATTATACATCCGGCTCGGCACCGAGATCCCCGCCATCCCGGCCCGAAACGGCACCAGCATCACGTCCGCCGCCGCCAGCCAGTCATTCAACTCCGCCGGCGGACACGGCGGCGCGAGACAAACATTCGCCGCCCCACCCAACGCCGCGTCGACCTCCGCCCGCCCCACGCCGCCCGCGTAAATGAGAAACCGAATCGACGCATCGCCGCGCAACGCCCGGGCGAGCGCGATCACCAACGCCCCATCGTGCGTCCGCCCCAACGTGCCGCCCACGCCGACCACCGTCTTCCCCTGCAACCCCCAACGCGACGTCACCGGCGACGCCTCCTTGGCCACAGCCCGCAACCCATCGACGTCCCCCCAATTAGGAATCACCACGATCCGCCCTCCACCGCCTCCCGCCTTGCCTCGTCCTCCTTCGCTTAATCTCACTCGCCCCACCTCCGTCGCGGAAGCCGTGACGCTGTCGTCCTCCCTTCCTCTCTCGACCGCAAAACCCGCTCCCTCCCCATCCCTCATCTCGCTCTTACTCTTAATCGTGCTCGTAATCGTCCCTCCCGCCGCTCCACCCGCCGCCAGTTTGCGCGCGATCACGTCGCGCATATCCCGCCCCAGCACGACGATCTCATCGGCCATTTTGTAGCCGCCGCTGAACCCGCGATCGAGCTGCCGCAGCAGCCATCCTGGCCGCAGCCAACCCACCGCCGCAAAAACATCCGGATACACATCGTGCACCAGCACGATCACCCGCGCCCCGCGCCTCCGCGCCGCCCACACCACCGGCCACGGCAGCAACCGCGGGCTGGTCACCACCACCACGACGTCGCCCTGACGCAGATGAGTGAACGCCGCCCGCGTATAAGCGAAAGTCGTCGTCAGCCAGTTCAGCCCGAGCAACCACGCCCGCGACTTCGGAAACGTCGTGGCCCGCACCCGTCGCACAAGCACCCCCGGCACCTCCCTCGCCGGCCTAACCCCGACCGCCCCCACCCTTCCCAATCGTTCTCGTTCTCTTTCTCCCTCGACCGAGAATCCCGTCCGATATCCCTCCGCTCGGCACTCTTCGCCCGTAGCGGACGCCTTCAGACTTTCGTCCGCCATTCGACCTCCGCGCTCTGCCATCCGTCCTCCGTCGTCCTCCATCCGCCCTCCGTCGTCCGCCGTCCGCTCCCGCGCCAACGCCGTCGCGAGCTCCGTCACGACGCGCCCCGTCGCATCGTCCGGCCGGGCAAACACATCGCAGAAGAACCAAAGCATGTTCCAGAGAGCAGACGCCGCCCCGCGCCTGTAAACCCAATTATTTCCTCCAGCAAATCACGGAGTAGATCCAAGCACCACCCGTTCCGCCTGCCCCCCAGTCGCCCAACCGCCCATCCGTGTTAATCCGTCTTCATCTGTGGTCAAAAATGCCTTTCGATCCTCTCCACAGAGTAAATCCCATTCCTCTCCTCGGTGGACGGATTAACGAATAACAGTTAACGAATTTCGAATTACGCTCCGCCCCACCCATTCGTGTCTATTCGTGTACATTCGTGGGTAAAAAAAATAAGAGTATTTTACAGAAGGTAACGAAGGTAAGGAAGAAGCGCTCGGCCACGTCCGTTCGACTAACGAATAGCGATCAACGAACACCGATTCACGCGTCTACCCCCCATCCGTGTTCATCTGTGGTCATCTGTGGTTAAAAAATGCCTTTCCGACCCTCGCCACAGAGTAAATCCCATTCCTCTCCTCGGTGGATGGATTAACGAATAACGGTTAACGAATTTCGATTCACGTTTCTCCCCACTCATTCGTGTCCATTCGTGGTTAAAAATACTCTGCACCGGAAATTCGCGCCGCTTCGCGTAATTCGCAACAGGCCGTCCTTCCCTCCGCTTCCTCTGCGACGTCCTGTAAAATAGGCCTGCGCTCGGTCGCCTGCCGCCTGCCCTCCGCCGTCCGCCCTCCGTCGTCCGCCGTCCATCCTCCGCCCTCAGACTCTCCCCCCCACCACCGCGCCCCGCGCGGTCACTCCAAATACGGCGTATACTCCGGCACGAACTCCCGCAGCAGTTGCTTCACCTGCGCCGGCTCCAACTGGTGCAGCGTCGTGCTCACCTCCAGAAACCGCGCCTCCGCCACCGAAAAATCCCCGCCATTCCCCACGAACCGCATGATCCGCGTGTGCTGCGTCGGCTGGTGACTCTCATCATGGTGCCGCAGCTCCTCGAAAAGCTTTTCGCCCGGCTTCAACCCCGTGATCTGGATCTCTATATCATCGCCCACCTTCAACCCGCTCAACTCGATCATCTGCCGCGCCAGATCGATGATCTTCACCGGCTGACCCATGTCCAAAACGCAGATATCGCCCCCCTTGCCCTGTACCGTCGCCTGCAGCACGAGGCCCACTGCCTCCGGGATCGTCATGAAATAACGCGTCACGTCCGGATGCGTCACCGTGATCGGACCGCCCTTGTCGATCTGACGCCGGAAAATCGGGATCACGCTCCCTGACGACCCGAGCACGTTGCCAAACCGCACCGCCAGAAACTTCGTCGCCGGATACCGCCGCTGCACCGCGAGCAATTGCAGCTCCGCCAACCGCTTCGTCGCACCCATCACGCTCGTCGGGTTGATCGCCTTGTCGGTCGAGATCAGCACAAACGACCGCGTCTCGTGCGCCCCGGCGAGCGACGCCAGTTCGCGCGTCCCCACCGCGTTGTTGCGCATCGCCTCCGCCGGCTGCCGTTCCATCAGGAACACATGCTTGTGCGCCGCCGCGTGAAACACCACCGCCGGCCGGTAACGCGTGAAAATATAATCCATCCGCGCGCGATCCAGGATGTCCGCCACCAAGGGCACCGCGACCGTCGCATGGCCCAGCTCGTTCAACTCCTGTTCGATCAGGAAAAGACTCCCCTCCGATTGCTCCACCATTAGCAGTTGCCGCGGCGCGAGCGCGGCGATCTGCCGGCAGATTTCACTGCCGATGCTCCCGCCCGACCCCGTCACCATCACCACCTCTCCCTGCACCAGATGACGGATCGCCTCCGCATCGAGCGCCACCGGATCGCGCCCCAGCAAATCCTCCACCTGCACCGGCCGGATGCGGCTCGCCCGCACGCGACCCGACGCCAGTTCCGCCATCGATGGCATCGTCTCCACCTTCAACCCCGCCGCCGTCATCGCCAGCACGACCTCGCGCACCCGCTTGGCCGTCGCCGTCGGCATCGCGATCACCGCCTTGGTGATTTCATGCTGTTGCAGATAACGCTCGACGGTCTCCGGCACGCCCACCACCCGCACGCCATGCAACGTCTTGCCATGCTTCGTCCGGTCGTCGTCGAAAAACACCACCGGCCGAAACCCTCGCGAGGGATGCGAAATAAATTCGTTGGCCAGCGCCGCCCCCGCATCGCCCGCCCCGATGATCGCAATCCGTTCCTTCACCGCACCCGTCGTTCGGGTGGACGCAAACCGCTCCCGCGTGATCCGCGCGCTCAACCGCAATCCACACACCCCCGCGATCGCCAGCATGTAGTCCGCCAGCAAGACCCCGCGCGGGATCGTGAAGCCGTTCAACTGGAGCACGTGCGGGATTAACAACAAGACGCTTACCACCGTGAGCGCCAGCACCACGCGGGTCAGATCGGGGATGCTGAAATACGTCAGCACACTCCCCAGTTGCCGCGCCCCGATCAGGCCCACCATCTGGAGGCCCACCACGATCGCGATCCACTCGGTGCGAATCTCCTGGTGTAGCAACGGCACCGCGAAATCGAACCGCAGTTCAAACGCCAGGTAAAACGCCGCCGTCAACGTCGCCAGATAAGCGACCGCCAGCATCAACACCCGTTGATTGCGGGAAAAATTGAGATCGAGATGAGCCATGTTCTTCTTTGAAATTTTTCTGCCTCAGCGTGGAAAACCGCGGCGCGCGTGCTCGGTCATCCGCCATTCGGCCGTTCGTTTAACCACAGATGTACACAGATTAACACGGATGGTGGACATGCACGGTTTGAATGGCTCGTTCTTGGTTTTCACTTCGTTCACTTCTGTGAGAAAACGGGATTTACCGATAACCTGAGGCAGGAAGACTTGTTGAACCACGAATGCACACAAATTTACACGAATGGGCGGAACGCGGTTATTCGATGATCGTTATTCGTTAACCAAACAACCACGGCAGAAGTGATTGTTTAAACCTGCGTCAGGATTCGTGCCCATTCGTGTTTATTCGTGGTTAAAAAATTGGCCGTTGCACCGGCTCAGAGTGTTCTTCCGTGACCTCGGGTTGGGCTCTCCGTGACCTCTGTGGCAAAGGTCGGAATGCCTGGAAGCGGAGCTTAACCACGGCAGAGGTGATTGTTTAAACCTGCGTTCGGATTCGTGCCCATTCGTGTTTATTCGTGGTTAAAAAATTGGCCGTTGCACCGGCTCAGAGTGTTCTTCCGTGACCTCGGGATGGGCTCTCCGTGACCTCTGTGGCGAAGGTCGGAACGTCTGATGCCACGGGTTTGAATTCCGGCATCGTGGCGTCGCCCGCGGCGGAAATGCCTTCGCGACGCAGCACCTTGTAAATCGTCAGCGCGAGGATGCGCACATCAAGCCCGATCGACCGCGTTTCGACATAGCGTACGTCGCATTCGAATTTCTGCTCCCAGCCCAGCGCATTGCGCCCGCTGATCTGCGCGAGCCCCGTCAACCCCGGCGGCACCTCATGTCGCCGCGCCTGCCGCGCGCTGTAGCGCGGCAGATAGTCGACGAGCAACGGCCGCGGACCCACGAGACTCATCTCGCCGCGCAGCACATTGATCAATTCCGGCAGCTCATCGAGGGAAGTCGCGCGCAGCCAGCGGCCAAACCGCGTGAGCCGCATGGCATCGGGCAGCAGACGCCCCTCGGCATCGCGCGCACTCGTCATCGTGCGAAACTTGATCAGCTCGAAGATCGCCGCATTCCGGCCTGGACGCCGCTGACGAAACAGTACCGGTGAGCCGAGGTTGATGCGCACGAGCAAGCCCACGACCGCGAGCACCGGCACCCAAACCGGCGCCGACAGCACGACCAAGGTCAGATCGAATCCGCGTTTCAAAAGCACAGGAGGGTCATTCAACAGCCCACCGCCGTCCCGGGTCAATGCGAACCGCGAGCCGGTTGGCACGCGATTCGATCTGCGTTATTCGTTACCCGCTATTCGGGCTTCGCGGTACCGGGCTTCCCGTCCGTCACATGGGTCCGCTTCAAATAGCTGATATACCCATTAATCACCTGCAACGCGCGTTCAACTTTCTGCCGCCCCTGGCTGATTAAGGATTCCGAAATCAAATCCTCATCGCGGGCGGTAATCAGATGATCGAGCACCTCCGTACACGAACCGCGCGCATAGCTGCAGAATTTCGAGTTATCGAGATAATGATACCGCCCGTAGCCCTCTGCAATATTCGCGGTGACAGAACGAGCTGCACGCAAAACCTGATCGCCTAAACGATACCGCTCTTCGTGGGGCAAGACAGGAAGTACATTGCGATAAACGAACAAACGCAGCTCCCGGCCCGCCTTCCAGCAATCGAGATCCTCAAAACTTCGAATCGGTGTACTCATAGGAGGAGACGAACAACGCTTAACGATTAACGCTTAACAACCAACAACGATTAACCACAGCAACGAATGACGAGTAACGCCCAACGAATAACGAATAACGATTAACGATTAACGACAGCAACGATTAACGATCAACGCTTAACGAATAACGATTTCACCCCCGCCACCACCCGCTCCAAATCCGCCCGCGTGAGATTCGAACCCGACGGCAGACACAGCCCGCGCGCGAACAAATCATCCGCCACCTCGCCGCCAAACGTGTCGCAGCCCGCAAACACCGGCTGCTGGTGCATCGGCTTCCACACCGGCCGGGCCTCGATGTTCTCCTTCAGCAGCGCCTCGCGCAACGCTTCGCGGTCGCACCCAAACTTCGCAGGATCGACCGTGATGCACGTCAGCCACCGCGTGCAGCGTCCGAACGCCGCCTCCGGCATGAATTCGATGCCCGGCAGATCGGCGAACGCCGCTTGATAAAACGCGCAATTCGCCCGCCGGGCATTCACCCGATCCGCGAGCACGCGCAGTTGTCCGCGTCCGATGGCCGCGAGCACATTGCTCATGCGGTAATTGAAGCCGATTTCGGAATGTTGATAGTGCGGCGCCGGATCGCGCGCCTGCGTGGCGAGAAACCGCGCCTTGTCGATCAACGCCTTGTCCGCCGACACCAACATTCCCCCGCCCGACGTCGTGATGATCTTGTTCCCGTTGAAGGAAAAAATCCCCAGCCGCCCCACCGTCCCCGGCGCAATCGGTTCCCGCACCGCGGCCGGAGCCCCGGATAACGAATCACGAGTAACGGATAACGATTTCCTCCCATCAGATAACGCCCCCCCCGCCGCGTGCGCCGCAGGCGTTATATGCGGCCCGTCCTCCGCCGTCCGATGGTCGCCCTCCGTCATCAGCCGTCCGTCCTCCGTCCGCCGTCCGCCCTCCGTCATCAGCCGTCCGTCCTCCGTCCGCCGTCCGCCCTCCGTCGTCCGCCCTCCGTCGTCCGCCGCGCCTGCGTCCCCGTCCCCGGATAACGGATCACGAGTAACGGATAACGGCAATTTACGATAGTAAATTGCCCCCAACGCCTCCGCCGCATCCTCGATCAAAGGTACGCCATACTGCGCGCACAGCCCCGCGATCGCGTCGAGATCCGCGCTCTGCCCGTAAAGATGCACCAGTATCACGGCCTTGGGCAGACGCCCCTTCGCCGCGCGATCCTTCAACGCCTCCTCCAGCCGCGCCGGATCCATATTCCAGCTCGTGCGATCGCTATCGATGAACACCGGCCGCCCGCCCTCGTAAGCGATGGGATTGACGCTCGCGCTGAACGTCAGCGTCGAGACAAATACCTCGTCTCCCCGCTGCAGCCCGATCAAGCGCAACGCCAAGTGCAACGCGGCCGTTCCAGACGACAACGCCGCCGCATACATCGGCGCGCCAGCGGCCCCGAATAACGAATCACGAGTAACGGAAAACGATCCCCCCCCCGTCCGTCCTCCGCCCTCCGCCGTCCGCCCCGCGCCATCCGTCGCCTGCCCTCCGCCCTCCGCCGTCCGCCCCGCGCCAGCGGACAACGGAGCACGAATAACGTCGACAAATTCGCTCTCGAATTTGTCGACGTGCGGCCCGAGCGGCGCGATCCAGTTGGTCGCGAACGCGTCCTGGACGAGCGACAGCTCATCCGGACCCATGTGAGGGGAAGAAAGGTGAATGCGTGGTTTGGTCACGGTAAAGAGGTGAAGCGTTATTCGGTTCGGGTTATTGGATATTCAGAAGACCAAGACGAGTGGAATTCCGGCCGATCAGCGACAAGCTTCGCCCTGCGGCTTCCGTCAGTCAGCCGCCCGCCCTCCGTGCCCCACGAATAACCGATAACGATCACCGGCACGCCCCGCCCTCCGCTGTCCGTGCCCCACGAGTAACGGATAACGAGTAACACCGCGCTGCGCGGTCGCCTCCGCCCTCAGTCGTCTGCCATCCGCCCTCCGGCATCCGCCCTCCGCCGTCCGTGCCCCACGAGTAACGGATAACGATTAACACCGCGCTGCGCGGTCGCCTCCGCCCTCCGCTTCCTCCGCGCCCTCCTGTAAAAATGTTTTGCTCGCCCCGGTCGCCGCCTAACAACGAATAACGATTAACGGCTAACGAATAACGATTAACGAGTAACGAATAACGAAGAACGAATAACGATTAACGATTAACGAATAACGAATAACGATTAACGGCTAACGAATAACGATTAACGCCGCGCTGCGCGCTCCGCCGTCTGCCCTCCGTCCTCCGCCATCCGCCATCCGCCGTCCGGCGTCCGCCCTCCGCGCCTCAACGGCTCCCCTCTCTCGCTGGCTGACCGATCAACTCCACCGCGTCATCCTTGATGCCTGCGTCGAACGTCGCCAGCCGCAGCCCGTTTTCACGCGCCAGTTGCGTGAGATACGCATCCGACGTTTTTACCGCCGTCGAAGCCCAGCGTGGCAGACGCGGCGATGGCGCAACCGCAATGAATCCTCCCACGTGCTCCTTCAACAAGGATAGGGCCTCTGACGCTTGCGCCAGACTGTAGCCAAACACCTGCATCGACACCCGCAAAAACCCAAGTTCAGTATGGGCGCAGGTCCAGAGATGGGAACGCCCTGCCTGCTTGGCCCAAGTGTGAAATGCCGCGTGATGCGATGAATCGCTGTGTTCCCACGCGAGAAGGGCATTCACATCGAGGAGGTATTTCACGGGAAATCAGCGAGCGCCGCCCGGATTTCCTCTTCCGTCACCACGCGGCCGGTGCCTGCTGCGTTGTGGGGCAAACCCGAAACCGGATGCTTCCGACGAACAATTTTAGTCGCCTGCCGTTCAGTTTCACCGAGTGCCGCCTTCCGGAGGTAGGCGGAAACCGACGACTTAGCGGCCCGGGCCTTGTCCCGAATCCGCTGTGCCGACGCGGGATCCACTTTGAAACTGATAACGGGCATGGTATTACTTTATTACCCAATGTCTCCCGACGCGTCAAGCCGCCCCCCGCTTCCTCCGCTACCGCCTGCAAAATTCACTTCACGAAACACCTGATCGAATAACGAATAACGATTAACGGCCCGCCCTCCGCCGTCAGTCCTCCGTCATCAGCCGTCAGACGTCCGTCATCCGCCCTCCGTCCTCCGTCATCCGCCATCCGCCGTCCGCCCTCCGCTCTCCGCCCTCCGCGCTCTCCGCGACCTCCTGTAAAATTCACTTCAGGAACGCCTGATCGAATAACGAATAACGAGTAACGGATAACGAGTAAACCGCGCTGCGCGGTCTCCGTCCTCCGCCCTCTCCGCTACCGCCTGCAAAATTTACTTCAGGAAACGCCTGATCGAATAACGAATAACGAGTAACGGATAACGATTAACGCCGCGTTGCGCGCTCCGTCCTCCGTCCTCCGTCATCCGTCGTCTGCCTTCCGACGTCTGGCGCGCTTCCCGCCCCCAGCCCAATCGCCCGCAGACCGCTCAGAACGCTGTCGAACGCCGGATCGCCTTTGATCTTCTCCAACGGCTGGTCGCTGGCGAGACGCACAAAATACTGCGCCGGAGGCGCAACGAACATTTGCTTAAATGCATCGCGCAACCAGCGCCACGCGGAAGGCACTTGGTTGAATCGATCGCCAAAATCGTAAAGATCGTTACCCACGAGCTGCCAATAGACCACGTACTGCACGGTGCCGCCTGCTGCCGTGAACCGCCGAAATTCCCCGGGGCGGGTGACGCCTTCGCGATCAGCCACCGCAACGCCATGCTGAATTTCATCACACTGCCAGCCGGCCGAAGTCCAGCAGCGGTCCGGCGTATGCGAGGCCACCAGTTGCGTCGGCATTTTACCCGCATCCCAATAGGCGATATATAATGTGAAGTGATCTCCGGTTGTCGTCGTGTATTGACGAAAGAGCACGTCATCGTAACGCAGCGTCTTTTCGACGGCACCTTGCACCGCCTCTGTTTGGCCGAGAGGCACCTCCACCGAGGTCCAACCATCCCCTCGAGTCGCAAACATTTCATCAAGACGCCTCGTCTTGCTGTCGGACGTCGCAGGCGACTGCTTCGGCAGGCACTGCACCACGACCGCCGCGATCAGCCCCAAAGCGGTGAACAGCAGCAAAAGCTTTTTCATGGGCGACACGGCTTCAGAAGGGCGCCCAAGGCGTCCAACGAGTCAATCTCTTGGTCTGCGGCTTCATCAGCCGTTGGCTCATACGCCGCGTGCTCGCCTCCGGACCGGCGCACGCGCACAGTTTTCCAGCCCAGCGCCCGCGGGGCGATGAAGTCCTTGCGGGGATTGTCGGCAACATACACGTAGCCCTCAGCATCGCCGGGATTCAGTCGCACGACTTCCTCAAAGCCTCTCTGAGCAGGCTTCCAAGACTCGCGACCCCATTGGTCAGTGAATACCAGATGATCCATCCATTGAGCCAATCCAAGCGCATGCGCCTTGCGTTGCTGCACCGCCAAAAAACCGTCGCTGACGAGCGCCAGGCGAAATCGAGGCCGCGCCCAAATGAGAAACGACTCCGCTTCCGGTAGCAGTCGCAACTGCGGTTGATGCTCGCGGTAGACGGCAATTAGCTCTGCCACCCAACTGTCCGTTTTTGACTCCGTCAGTGTGGCGAGTGCTTCGTTGAAAATCCGCCCGCGCCGGCCTGCCTCGAACAAACGCTGCGCCTCCTCGGCGAACCCCGCGACCCCGCGTTCACGGACGAGCCAGGCTCCGGCGGCGCGAAATCCACTCAAGACATAATCGCGCTCGGCAAAAAGCGTATCGTCCATGTCGAGGACAACCGTGTGAATAGGCCACTTTTCAGCCACGTGTTTCGATCCCGTCGTTATTGGTTATTCGGACTTGCCACCGGGAAACAGACATTCCGGCCGCGCCCATTCGTGCGCGCGGCCCATTCGTGTTACTTCGTGTGTATTCGTGGTTAAAACGCCTTGGCGCAGCGCAATCCGCACTCCGCGTTGCGGCGCGCCCGAGAAACGAATAACGCGCTCCCGATAACAGCGCGTCGCGCGCCACGAATAACGGAGCGCTTGGCGCTCTACACAAACACCGCGGCATCGTAACGCAGCATCGTTACGCCCTCTTTCCAGTCATCATTTGCCGTGCAGGGCAGACCCGCGACCTCTTCGAGGAGCCATTGCGAAAACCGTGCACCCGCACGATGCGCCAAGGGATAGCCGCCACCGAACCGGGCGTTCAATTCAAAAACCCCCGCCTCGCCTCTTTCGTTGACGATGGCCTGAAAGCAAAGCGCTCCGCGAGCGCCAGGCAGTGCGGCTGCGATCTGTTTTGCAGCCTTTTCCAGCGCCGGCACGCGCTCCGTCCGTCCCTTGCTCACCTCGCCGCCGCGAGTTTCGATCCGCCAGTGCGGCACGGCGCAGCGTAAAGCGCCGCGAGCATCGAAAAAAATATTCACTGTATATTCCCGCCCCAACCACTGCTCTTGCGCCAGATAATCATCTCGCTGGGCTCCGATCTGTCGCGCCTCCTCCGGAGTGCGTGCTACCGCGAGGCCGATCGAACTGCTTCCGCCTAAGGGTTTCAATATCACCGGAAACCGCCAGTCCGATGGATCCGCGAGCATATCTGCGAGTAATGCTGTGCGGGGCACGGTCACTCCGGCTGCGCCGAAGGTTGTTGCAGTCTGAAGCTTGTCTCGAGCAACGGCAACCACGGCGGGAGACGAGACAGCCACTCGAGTGCCGATGGCGGCGAATTCCGCGACGTGCTCCGCCAGAACGGAAAGCTCCGTGTCGATTGTTGGCACTAACAGGGCCACCCGCTCTGTACGGCAGAGATCAAGCAACGTCGGCACATAGTCCGGTGCGAGGCAGCGGGGCACCATGAACCGATCGTCAGCGGCTCCGCAGGCTGCGCTCAACTCCGGCCGCAGGTCTGCCGCCATCGCACGCAGTGGCAAACCGAGTCCTGCCGCGTCCGCCCGAAAGCATCGCATCAATTCCACCCGCCGGCCAGCTGACGTAAATAAAACGGACAAGTTGGCGCTCACGTTTTCGCCCGTTTTAGCAAAAGGTCCGCGATACGCCGAGCGTAGCACCATGGTAGGCTCCAGCGCGAAGTAATTCCATAGCGCTCTTGCATCCACGTTTGATCGGGAAACACCGCACGAACCACGCCGCTGACGTCATCGTAGAGCAGAAAATTAAATACGATATAGCCAAGCTTGCCCCATTTTTTTTGGTTCGGGTTGAACCACCCGACCTTCTCCAGCCAGCGAAGCATAATCCTGTGTTTGCGGGGCGCAAAATTCAAGCGCTCCAACACGTCGCATGGCACCGGCGTCCCGAGAAGCTCCTTGGGAATGAGCAGCGAAAGATACACCGCGGTGCGCACCCCGATGCGCTCTACGCGAGCGCAAAACTGATCCCAGTCGATTGTGCAGCGCCGCGCGATGCGATCAACGTCCGTGTGCAGACGGAATCCCGGGGCGCGCACGAACGTATGTTTCGCCGTATGAAGACAGACCTGCAGCAAATTATCTTCCGGTCCGAGCAGCCGGACGTCCGTTCCTGTGATCGACACCGAATTCGCGATCAATTCGTCCGCCTCTGGTTCTTGCTCCGGCCGAATCCAACGCCCGGCGACAGGGCGCCACTGAAGCTCAAACCACAACGTCGAGCCGTCAGCCAGTTCAAACGTGTACTCTGCGCCCCCATGCTGTTCGGCCTCCTCGATGTCGGACATCTCGAACGGGCTCCGATTACCGAGTTCGAATCCAAGCCGTTTCATCACTTCATGTGCTCGGCGAAAATCACCCGGCGATACCAACACATCAATGTCACCCATGGGGCACCCCGCCAAGTCGGGAAACAGACCACGCGCAATACCCGAGTTTTTCAAAGCGATAAGCGGGATGCCCTCCGTTGCCAGCGCCGTCGCGACGCGATCGAGCTGCTGCAAGTACAAGGTCAAGGTGCCACGCACCCGAGCGACGGCTTCCTGCCACCGTGGCGCCCCTCTCGTTTCCTCCATTGCAAAACGCCGGCCGACGATGCTCTGCGCGTCTTCCCGGCACGCAAACTCCCAAAGCTCATCATCGGAAACTTCGTCGGTCCCCGCACCGAGCGGCGCGTCGGCCAAGCAATGGCAAAACAACTGCTCGACCGGCCGCAGTCTTCTCAACTTCAATTTTCGGTGAGACATGAGTAGATAACTTGCTCCAGTTGTTCGGCGATGACCGTCCAAGTGTAGTCTCGCATAACCATCGTGCGTGCGGCCTCGCCCATGCGGCGGCGGTCCTCCTGACCCAGGAGCCGAAGCATAGCAGCCGTCACTGCCTTCTTCTCCGGCGCGACCACAATCCCGCAGGTGTGGCGGGCGACTTCTCGATGTAAACCGGCGCGATCGGACAAGATGACCGGCAATCCCGACGCCATCGCTTCAAGCAGCGCAATGCTAAGTCCCTCGTAGCGCGAGGGCATCAGAAACACATCCGCATCCCTCAACAAATCGAGTTTTGCCGTACCGCTGACCAGGCCAAGAAAGCGGACGTGAGCTTGCAACCCGAGGCGGCGGATCAGCGTTTCAATCACTGCGACATCCCCGCCCTCCGAAGGACCGGCTAGCAGGAGCATCGCTTCCGGACAAGCGGCCACGATTTGGCCGAATGATTCTACAATGAGATCAACCGCCTTCTGTTGGATGTCTATACGCCCGAGGAATAGAAAGAGCGTGCGATCCGCTAATTCAGGATTGAGGGCACGAAATCCTCCCCGCTGAGGTAAGACCGCAAATTCATCTGCTGAAATACCATTGTTTAAAACAAGTCCGTTCTGAGAGTAGAGGGAATCGTCCAATTCCTCCTCCGCATTGAACACCACATGCTTCGCCCCCCGTAGGTTCGCGTTTTCCATTAATGCGAGATAGGCGCGCTTGGCGAGTCCACTGCTGGCGCGCAGGGAATCGCGCTTCAAACTACCATGCGCATACACGAGATACGGCTTTCCCGCTCGTCTAGCCGCTCGCGCTCCAACCCATCCTGCATATTGAAAATGTGAATGTGCAATTACGACGTCACTCCGGAGCACAAGTTGCTCGACCCGTCGACCTAATGGCGGCGAGTAGCCCCAGCGTCTGCCTCGCTGCACAGGTTCATAGTACACTTGAATCCCGTCCAACTCTACCGGAGTGTTGATCGGCACATTGAGCGCACTCTGTTCATCCGCTTGATTTGTGCAGCATACGATTACTTCGTGCCCCAGCTTGACCAACTCCTTACCCAGAGCATGTGCGACCTGCAAAGGACCGCCAAAACGATACGCTGGAACATAATGCGAAATGGTTTGAAGAATCTTCATCCGCGACCAGCAAGTACCAACGGGCGGAGCGCCGCCACATACTTCGCGCTGTTGTTGCGCGAAAACTGCGATTCCGCAAGGGCCCTAGCCCGCCGACGGTATTCGGCCAGCCGTTCGGGAGCATCGAGCCACTCGATCAAAATGCGCACAATCGCGGGCGCATCGGTCGCATCGACCCTCGCGCCACAGCCGCCGTCAGCGACAATATCGGCGACCTCGCACTCTCGCGGCACAAGCGCCAGCAGCGCCGAACCGGCCGCCATCGAGTAGTAAGTCTTGCTTGGCACCATGTAGCCGGCCATTGCGTTGTCCATCGAGACCACGGCGATATCGCCCGCGGGGAGCGTCTGCGGCAGCAAGCTCTCCGGCTGAAATGGCAGCAAACGCATATTGTGAAGCCCGCGCCTTGCAATAGCTGCCTCGACCGCCCCCCACTGGGCCCCAGCGCCGATGATGAGAAATGCAAGATCGCTTCGTTCCTTGAGCAACTCCGCCGCCTGCAGGAGCCCGTCAAGATTGTGGGTATTCCCTAAGTTACCCGAATAAAGCACAACCGTACGATTACCCCATCCAAGCGATTGCAAAAATAGGTTCTCGCTCTTGGGCAGTGGACGAACAAATTCGACATCGGCCCAGTTCGGAATCACACAGACATTGAGCTGACCTAGCCCGTTGTCTTCGGCACGGATAGTTTCGGCCATATGATCGCCGATCGTGAAGACAAACGCGGCCCGCCGCCACACAAGTCGGTTGAATTTTCGCCAGACCCAAGTAACTGGACTGCGCGGAGAAAGCCGCCCGAGTTGCACGAGCACGCCCGGATAAAGATCGTAAACCAACACGCAATAACATTGCCCGCGCAGTACGGCGGCAAGCCATCCCAGCACCGAAAGAAACGGCGGGTTTGAAACGAAAAAGAGCACCTGGCTCCGGTCGGACCGCATAACGACCGCCGCTGCGCGCAAAAAATAATGCAGCCAAGAGGATGACCGCCGCAGCAAACTTCTCCTATCATAGTCCGGTGCGGAGATCACCCGCAGCGAAGGATCCAAAGAGCGGCCGATCTCCGCCAGATGCCCCGTCACTAGCTCGGCGCCACCGACCTCGCGCGCCACATCCTCGGCAAGTTCGCGAAAAAGCGGGCCTGCTACCTGATTGAAAAAAATTACGGTAGGTCCGTTCATTTCAATCGGCGTAAGTAGTCGAGCGCATGGCCTAGCGATTGCAACAGCATCGCGTCTCTCGTGTTGTGACCCGACAGATGCTCGGCTAGTCGCGATTCCTCAAACTGAAGGAGTATCTCCTCAAGCCACCAGACGCCGCCATGCGCCAACCAGGCCCCGCGACTCTCCGGAGCTACTTCCAGCCGAGGTGCACTGGCCGGCACAGACGTCCAGCGGGCCAAGGTTTGCTCCCACGCCTGCAAAGCAACTGGCGCGAGCCGAATTTGCGAATCAAGCGTCGCTAGATCGTAAAGTTGCGATCGTTCACTCGCAGTCTCCCAGTCAATCACGTGGAGTCGTCTATCCTGCACAAGAATATTGGCACCCTGAAAGTCGCCATGGGTGAAACAAACGCCAATTGGCACTGAGGCGAATTCCGCAAACCAAGACTTCCACTCACCAATGATGTTCGTCGCTTCAGGGCACAGAGCGATTAGATCTGCACAAACTCGCGCCACATGCTCATCCAGTGAAAAGACGCTCATTGAAGGTCGATGAATCTCCGCGACGAGGCGATTCACTGCCGCTTGTCGGGCCTTCTCTTCGGCTGCAGCCGGCATTCGATTGGCGGGCGTGCCGGCGAAATACTCTTCGCGAAAGGCCAAACCCGACGTGTCAACCCCTTCGAAAGGCGGCGCCAGCTTGGTCGCCAGACCGCGCCGCGCCGTTACCTCGCGATCAAATGACAAGCGACTATACCCCGCCTTATGAATCACAGTGCTGCGGGCGCGTGCGGGTTCGATAACTCGCAAGCGGTGATTACCTCCAATGACTAGCTTGCTCTCCGCGTCCGGCACCGGCACCGAAACACCGAAGCTCACCTGCGACAGCAAGGAGCGAAATGGCGGTGTAACCGCAGCGCGCACGTAGGCCGACTGCAACCCGCGACGCCACACTGAGCGGGCAAACCCGAACTCCTGCACAATGATGTCGAAGCAAGATGGATTCACCGCGGCCACACAGAAGAAGTTCAAGTAAATGTTGCCCTGCCAAATTTGATCCCCGGACGCCGGTTGCGCCCACCGCACGTCCACCGGTTGGCCTAATTCGGCCGACCAGTAAGGTGCGAGGGTGCGCGCCAACAATTCGCCGAACGGCTCGCGCTGCAAAAGAAGACTAACTCTCATACGCCGACCTTTGCCGCGATCTCGCGCTGCACCGCTGCAATCGAGCGTTCGCAATCGATCACTTGCCAGCCACCGCCGGCCCCAAGTGCGCGATACGCATCGTAGCGCCACGCCAGGGTCTCCGGTGAATCAGGGAAAGGTTCATCCTTCAGCCGCGAGCGCCGGGCCGACTCCGCCGGCCGCACAAGCAGCAGGAACTGATGGGTCGGCTTCACGGCGCACTGCGCCAGCACACGCCAGAGCCACCAGTCCGCCACCTCCTCCTGCGGAAAGTTGCGCCGAAAATCCAACAGGCTGTCCTCGAGATAGCGATCGCACAGCACGGTGCGCCCCATCGCGACCCGCACACGCAGGACGAGCGCGGTGAGCAGCAGCAAGTCGAGCAGCGCCAGAGTGAGCCAAACCCTCCGCACGCGCGACGAGGCGAATGTTAGCGTGCGTTCGCTGGATGCGCCCGGCTTCGGCAACGCCTGCGGACGAAAGCGCCGCACGAGCCCTTTCAAGGCGGCAAACCCCGGGGTGTATCCGCCGCGGATCCAGACCCGCCGCACACTGGCTCCACGCCCACGCAGCGCTCGCTCGAGCAATTCGATCTGCGTCGACTTCCCCGCCCCATCTGTCCCGCTGAAAACGATCAACATTATCCGATTTTCAGCCCCAATACACATCCTTCGCCGTGCGCTGGAAATACGCTTCCTGCGTGGAAAATTTCTTGCGCACAGTGGCCGGAACGCCCGCCAAAAGCACACCGGCCTCGCAATACTTCGCGGCTACGACAGCACCCGCAGCCACCACTGACTTATCGGGAACGATCGCCCCCCCGACGACTTTCGCTCCCGCGCAGACGAGAACGTAACTGCCGATCGAAATCGGCGCGACGCTTTGGACGCACCGGACGACATCAATCCCATGTGTCCAAAACTGACTGCCTTTGCCTGCGACGGTGGTGAAGTCACCGATCCGGATCGGCGCCGCCACATCGAAATAATGCCCTCCAGTAATCGCCGAATCCGACCCAAGAGCAAATGAGGCCTTGGCTTGGGCCGGATGGGTGCCGTGCGCAAAATAGTTGAACGAACCGATCGACGAGCGCGGCCCCATTTCGAAGAGCGGAAGCTTTTTGATGACGTTAAAATTGCCCAGCCGCGAGCCGTCACCGATTTTCACCTGCCAGGCGAGAACGATTGAAAATCCCAGCTTAACGCCGCGACCAATCTGGAAACCGAACCCGCGGCGATAAATCACCTGTTTGATCGCATTCGGAAAAATCGCGAGCACGACGAGAAGGACGGTTCTCATTGTTTTGTCTCCGGTTTGAAGCGTGTGTTGACGCGGCGATACAACCGCGTCGCCGGTGCGGCAAAACGGCTCGAGAGCACAAAACTGCGGAGGTAGATGCGGCAGATCTTCCATGCCAGCAAACAACGCGTCCTGAGCTTGCTTGCGCCATGCGCTTCGGCGATCTGCGCCACCTCCCGCATGGTTCGACCCAAATTCCGATACGACGCACCGCCCGGCCGCACGGCCGCGAGTTCTGCATCCAGATAGCGGAAAGACGCGCCGCACAGATGAAACCGCAGGGTCAACTCGTAGTCCATCGCCAGGCGCCACCGCTTGTCGTAGGCTCCAAATCTGCGATACGCGTCGGCGCTAACCACCATCGCAGCATGCTTCAGCGGCTGCCGGCCCCAAATCGCGCCCATCGTGCGATCCGGGCGGATAACCGCGTTGCCGTTTACCGCATCAAGGAAAAGAACATTGCCATAGATGACATCACAGGCTCCGCGCTTGCCCCAATCAGCGACAATCCTGGCCAACGCATCCGGCAGGAGCAGGTCATCCGAAGCGACGATGAGGATCACGTCACCGCAACACCGCGCGATGCCTTTGTTAAAGGCGTCAGAGATTCCGTCGTCTCGCTCGCTCACCAACTGCGCGACGCGATCGCGATAGCGATCCAGAATCGCCAAAGTTCCATCCTGCGACCCCCCGTCAACGACGACGTGCTCGAAATCGGCGCCTTGCTGAGCATGGATAGACTCCAAGCATTCAACCAGATGCCGTTCGGAATTGTAGGTGGGGGTTACGACGCTGATTTTCACCGATGTCCTCATTTCAGTCGCAGCGCGCTTCGCATATCCAAGGGCCGGCACGAAGGGACGCACAGGCGGCAATTGACGGCGATTGGTGAAACACAATCCCCACCCTTCGCGGGCCATTTCCTGCGCCTGCGTTCTCGAGAGCTGTGTGGATAATTGCCGGAAAACTGCGAGCGGAGCAGCATCGTAATGCCAGTAGGGGATGGCCGACTACAGTGGCCGGCTGAAGAAGTCGTAATCGGAACTGAGCTGGTAGCGTGCGTTAAAGCCTTCGAGCGAATCGAACACCCTTCGCGAAAATAGAGCACCTTGCTGCGGCACCGCGGACCAACGCGGCAATTACCGCTTCGTCAAACACGACGCAACCCAAGACGAGGAACTTGTCGTCTCGGTTGAGAGTGCCGCGATCAATCAGCCTGCTCAGCACCCGAAACAGCGAAGACTACCCTACATCCTCGTTATTATCATCGCTTCGAACTGGAGCACGTGTCATTGGGCGAGATCCATCTTATGCTTCGCAAATGCGATATACATGCTCGACGCGAACAGATACATCGCACCGCTTGAGTAGATCGAGCCCGACATGAACAGCGGAACGACCATCGCAATGAGCACGGCGTAGAGCGCCCAAATGACGGAGTGCTCCTCAACCCGGACGCGTTTGAGCATGTGCCGGATCGAAAACAGGAAAATCACGAACCCAACCCCGCCCCAAACGGCGCCATGCTCCGCCCAAATATCTTGGAAGAAGCCGTGCGCGCCAGAGAGGTCCGCCACGAGGTCCTCCTCTCCCGTCTGGCTCGGTGTCATGACCACGTCGCCAAACCGGCGGAAACCTTCGCCGACGAACGGCTTTGCCAAGCCAGCGTCTAAGGCGCGTGACCAAATCGCGCCGCGCGAGACCGCCAATTCGCGGGACAGGTCCTCACCCGAAAACCGCTCACCGACCTCGGCCGATTGGAAGATGCCGTAAGCGAAATAGCCGATGACTGACGCAGCGACCGCGAAAACGGCAAAGCGCAGAAGTCCTCGCGTGCGAAACAGCGAGTAGGAACACATCAAAGTGGCAATGATCGTCCCGATGATAAATTGCCGCGTGCCGTTCAAAAGCAAAAGGAGGAAAAAGGTGCCGCAAAGCACGGTAAGTGATACCACCCAGACCCGGCGCAAGCCCCCGCCCGTGAGAAGCGCCAGCGAGCCGACCGCACCCATGAAAAAGAAGCGCCCGCCGCCAATTGTATCCATGTTGTAGATGGTTAACCGATCGATGCCGAATACCGCAGAGAGCAAGCGTCCCTCCATGATCATCCCAGGGACCGTGGGAAGCACGAAGGCAAGCGCGAAGGCCACCATGCCGATCATGATGCCTGACGCGAACCGCCAAGGGTCCGTCCCGACGGCGGCAATGAAAAAGACGATCCACGGGAGAAAGATCGTCTGCGCCGCGATTTTCAGTGCGCTGACTCGGAAATCATCCAGACCGAAATAGAGCAGATCGAACGCGACCTTGATCCACACCAGGACGATGAACCAGAGGAAGAAACTGTATTTCGATGTCAGGAACTGGAAGAGCCGTTCCGTGCCTTTGGTCTTCAGCACTTGGAAGGTAAAGTATGCCGCAGACGCGAGCTGCAAGAAGAACACGATCCGTGCGTAATTGAATCCGCCAAAGGTCGTCCACGCGATGCCATAGGTCGTGAAGCCGATGAACACGATGCCGGTGGGGAATTTCCACAGCAGCCAGAAATAGACCGCGAAGCACAGGATGGCCGCAATTGGCGCAAAGCTAAAATCAAGAGTGTTCATTCTTGGAAAGAGGCTGGGACTCGAAACCCAGCAATTCGCGGTAGAGTTCCGTGTAGCGTTTAACTTGAAGGGCAGGATGGTAGTCGCGTTCGGCTTTGGCGCGAGCATTCCGTCCCAAGCTAACGCGCAAGACATCGTCCCGTAGCAGACGACGAATGGCAGATGCCAAACCCGCCGAGTCCCGAGGCTCGACAAGCAGTCCGTGTCGCTCTTGCTCGATCGCATCAGGAATGCCGCCGACGCGGAAAGCCACCACCGGCGTTCCGCACATCGCCGCTTCGAGGACCGTGTTCGGCAGGTTGTCTTCCAGCGAGGGCGCGACAAAAATATCTGCGGCCGCATAAGCCAGCGCCGTCGTCAATTCATCCCGCAGCTGGCCCAACACATGGATGCGGATGCCGCTGGCTGCCAGGGAAGAGGATTGCAAGTGCCCGCCGAATACCACCAGCCCAACGTCCGTTCCTTCCCTTAGTTCGCCTAACGCCGATTCCAAGTAGGCAAAGCCTTTGCGAGGATCGGCAACGCCAGCCGCACCAAATAGCACGAGTTTCGCATCCGGCGGGAGTCCGAGCATTTCGCGCGCGACCGGCTTTGGCCATGGACGAAACGTCTCCGGATTGAGCCCGTAAGGAATCACCTCCACCCGGCGGCCGGGGTGAATCGAACTCCGACGCGCACAGCTCGCCAGCCACTGACTGGGAGACACCAAGGTGAGATTCAATCCCTGCCATGCTTCTCGCTTTCGCTGCACCCCTTTTCGGGAAAGATCGCTTTGCGCCGTGGAGGCGAGCACCGGGCATTGACCGCACGCAGCGGTGTAACGGCCGCAGCCGCCGTCGTAGTAGCAACCGCCGGTCAGCGCCCACATGTCATGCAGCGTCCAAACAATTGGGCAGCGAATGCCAGTCAGCGTCTCCGGGCGAAGGAAGGAATGTCCCACCCAGTGCACATGCAGAAGGTCCGGGGCAAAGGCATCGATGCGACGGCGCAACCCGTCGGGGAGCCGCGCCGGCATGAAATTGGACGTCTGTGCGCGCGGATAGGACTTCCGAACCAGCAAGCTTTCCAACGGCATCCGCAAGTGCGTAGCCAGTTTACCCCAATCACTCTCTGGTTTGCGCACTTGCGGGTCACAGCCAGCCTTATACTGCACCAGCATCTCCGCCTCGATGCCAGGCTCCGCCACCATGTGGCGGAAGAGTCGGTGGGCGGCGATAGCGGCTCCGCCAGAGATATCGGCGGTGCTGAGAAAAAGAATTTTCATGCTCCGAAAAGTGAGGACTAGAGGCGAGCCTCCAGCACTGCCGCCAACTCACGCAGGCGGGTGGCGTAATTGTGATTTTCCAAGGTGCGCCGCTGCCCTTTGCGAGCGATCTCGGCCCGTTCTGAATCATGCTCAAGCAGGTAGTGGATTTTCTCCACCGCCTCCTCCGGGTGGCGGAACACTACAACTTCGCGATCGGGTTCAAACAACTCCCCAATGTTCTCTTTCCAATCGGTCAGCAGACAGGCTCCCGCTCCCGTCGCTTCGAACAACCGGATGTTGGCCGCCTGATTGCCCGCAGCGGCGATATGCACGTTTAACGTGATCCTGGAGGCTGCTAAGCGGGAAAACATCTCCATGCCAAAAACCTCCCCGCGGTTGCCCGCTCTCAAGCGACGCGCCGCGATCGCCGCCGAGGGAAAATCCCAAAATCCTCGCCAATCTCGGCGACGCGCAAAAGAGCCCCAGAGACGCAGAGCTTCCGCATCGGTCGGCAGCCCACTGACCCAACGTTCCAACGGAAACGCTTCGGCGATGTATGCCAGCGTGCGCGCACGCTCCTGGTGTCCGATCCGGACCTGAAGCCCTCCGACAAAGCTCACGCCGGATGGCGTTACATCCCTCCTGATTCGTGTGAGCACACTCGGATCAAAACCGAACATCATCCAGTGGGACTCCACTCCTTGGGCGCGGTAAAAGTCCGCCGAGCTGCGCAGGCAGGTGATGACCATGTCCGTCTCCGTGAAGACCTCAGGCGTGTGCCGGCCAATCCCGTCGTAGCTTATCACGTAAAGCGGGCCACCCGCCAAGCCACGGCAGGCCCGGCGCAGCGTGGGGTTGATTTCCTGCGCGTGCGCGTAGAACACCCGTGGTGCCACGGCACGGAACTGCGCGAGAAAAATGTCGGCCAGCCAGTGCGTCTCGCGATACTCGACCCCATTCTCCTGAGCCCAGCGCTTTTGCAGAGGCTCGGCGTTCACCACCAGCTCGGTGACGGCGAACTGCGCTTGAGCTCCGCCGAGATGACGGCTCCACGAATCCGACAGGGCAAAACTGTCAGCCATCAGCGCAGCGTGCTGCTCCGCGTAGCTGGCCTCCCGCAGGTGGGGGTTGCGCGCATAGAACCACGCGAGGTAGCGCGGATAGTAGGAGCTGGCCTTGAGCAGTTTGATCACGATTACGGACTCAGCGACGGATGAAGCCGTAGTTGTTACGATCCACCGAGTAGATTTCGTAGCCACGAGCGAGGATGCGGCGAATCGCGGCGCGCACCCGCACCCAGTTCTTCGTCGAAGAAAGTGGCGTGAGTTCATCGAACTCAACCAGTAGAATCTGCGGGGAACCGGCCGCGATCACACTGTCCAGCACCTGCATTTCCGCACCCTCGATATCCATTTTGATCAGCTGCGGAGCCGCTCCCCCAAGCTCTTCCGTTAGGGTGGCCAATGTCTTGCAGTCGGCTGAAAACCCGACTCGGTCGGATTGAAGCGACACCAAGGAATGGGAAACATGGTCTTTCTCCGCCGGTGCAAAAAATTGCATGGTGCGGTTTTCCGTCCAGATCCCAATGGTGTGGAAGCTGACGGCGTTTCGCTCTGCGGAAGGCAACGACGCATGATGCGCAATGGCTCGGGGTGTCGGGTCAAAGGTATGCACTATGCACCTGCGGCTCCGATGCAAAGCCACATCGAATGATATATCCTCTCCTGCCCCGAAGCAGAAGCAAACGTCGCCTTGACCCGGGAATTCACGCGGGACAGTCCAGCCACAGTCCGCCGAACCAAGCCGCTGGGTGGGAATGCCACGGACACGCTCGCGTGCAATCAGATCGTAGGCGAGAAATCTCCGACAGAAGAGGAGGGCGCGAATCACAAAGGCCGCTTTGAGTTTGCTCATGGTTTGGCTTTCGCGGGGTTGGCCGCAGGACCTGTCCTGAATGGAGTCAGGATTTTCCGAATGGCGGCAGTGAAGCGCGGCAGATTATTGAAGAGCCAGTTTTGGTTCGGATAATCGCCGTAGGTCTTCGCGGGTGCCTGCATGATCGCGTTGTACTCGGCCTGCCCGAGTCCGAGTTTCTTCATGAAGAACTGGCGGTCCTGCTCGACCAACTCGGCCGGGCACGGCGGCTGTTCCAGCTCGCGCATCGCACTCGCACGATCCAGTTGCCCGGACCAGATGAGGCCGGAGAGATGGAGACGGCGCTTATCGAGGCCGAACTTGCGCGGCAGGATGCAGCTCTGATGGAAGCGGGTGATGACGGATTCGAAATGCTTGCCCCCGTAGCGCCGCCAACCGATCCGCTGCTCGAGTTCCACGATCGCCGCCTTCTTGTCGTAGGGCATCAGGTTGAGCGGGTCGCAGCGCTTAAGGTGCTTTCGTTCCATCCAGATGCGCTCGAACAGTCCCATAGCGGGGAAGGTCTTGAGCGGCACGGTGCCGAAGCGGCGGTGCAGGGCGCGCAGGTGATGCAGGTCGGCATAGCGATACCCATAGCTGAAATGCTCCTTCGTCTTGGGGCCCACCGGGCAGCAGGCTTCGGTCGCATTGTTCACGCCGCTGAGCAGCCAGCCGATGCGGTGCTGGCGGGCGGTGCGGTAGATACAGGCGAAGATGCCGTGGTCGCTCGGCGCCTCGACGTTGGCCACGCCAGCCTTGAGGAACGAGAGCTGCAGGTCGCGGAACTCCGGCCAGTCCACGACGTAGGTGAAGAGGTCGAAGCCGAGTTTCTCGCATATGGACTGGATGTTGTGGTTGGCCAGCTCGGTGTTCCAGCCGTTGTCGAACTGCACCACGAGCGGGCGCACTCCCCAATCCTTGCACTTCAAGGCCAGGTAGCTGCTATCCACGCCGCCGCTCAGTCCCAGCACGCAGTCGTAGTCGCGCCCGCGACCGTCGGCCTTCATCTGCGCGATCATCGCCTCTAGCTTGTGCGCGCAGACCTCGGGCGTCTGCTGCCGCGCGGTGACGTTCAGGTCGAAGCCGCGGCAGAAGTTGCAAACGCCGTCGTGATCGAAATCGATCTCGACCATCGTCGTGTCCATCACGCAACGGGTGCAAACGCGGTAGCCGCGCTTACCGGGCATGATCTGGCCCTCGAGGGCGGGAGTGGTGCGAATCCAGTCAGCCATGGGCAAAGGTGCGGCGAATCTCTTCGATACGGGGATAGGTGATGAGCACGGCGCGATGTTTGCCGTGGAAAACGAAGAAGCTGCCCGCCGCGGCGGCATGAGCACCGGCGCGCACCGCCGCCGCCATATGCGTGAGATTCCCTGCGCCCCCCAAGGCGACCACCGGCACGTTCACGGCCGCGGTGACCTTCGCGATGAGCTCGAGGTCATAGCCGCCCTGCGTGCCGTCGCCATCGACCGATTGCAGCACAATCTCCCCTGCCCCCTGGGATTCCGCCTGCTGGGCGAACTCCACGGGGTCGAGGCCGGTATCGATTGTGCCACCGGAAACGCAGACGCGTGGGCGGCCGAGCCAGTTTTTCTTCACGTCGATGCAGGCGACGATGCTTTGGCTGCCCGCAATGTCCGCTGCTTGGGACACAAGGTCCGGATGCGAGTGAAGCGCGGTGTTCAGGAGCACCTTCTCCACCCCGCACCGGAAAAGAGTGCGGATCTGGTCGAGCGTGGTCACGCCGCCGCCGTAACCCAACGGCATGAAGCACTCGCCGGCGAGCTCGGCCACGCGCTCGAAATTCGGACCGCGACGATGCTTCCAAGCGTCGATGTCCACAATCACCACTTCGTCGACCTCCTTCTCGTTGAAGACACGCAGCGCATTGATCGGGTCGCCCACATAGCGGCGATCCTTGAAGCGGGTGGACTTCACCACGCCGGAATCCGTGAGCAGGAGGACAGGAATGACGCGCGGAGGATTCACGTCGCCGGGAGTCGTGAAAAGTTGTCGAGCAGCCGCATGCCGTAGCGATGGCTCTTCTCGGGGTGGAATTGCACGCCGAATAGACGGCCGCGGCGCACCGCACAGATGAACCGGAAACCGTAGTCGGCTTCCGCCGCCACTTCCGCCGAATTTGCACAGCGGCAGTGATAGGAGTGCACAAAATAGAAGCGCGCGTCCTGCTCCAGACCCGCGAACAACTCCGGTGCCGTCGCGGCCGTTGCGATCGAGCGCCAGCCCATGTGCGGGATGCGCGGGAGCGGCACGATTTCCGCACCAAACCGAAACTTCAACACCGCACCGTTCACGAGTCCCAATCCGGGCAGTTTGCCCTCTTCACTCGACGGGAACAACAGCTGCATGCCCAGACAGATGCCGAGCAGCGGGCGGCCGTCCTGCACGGCCGCTTCACTGCGCAGGCAATCTGTCCAGCCGAGTTCGGCCAGGCGGGTCATGCCTTCATCAAAGGCTCCCACCCCGGGGAGGATGATGCGATCGGCTCCCGCGGCCTCCTCGGGCGTGCGGGCCATTTCCGCCCGATGCCCGAGCCGGCCTAGCATGTTCCGGATCGAGGTGGGGTTGCCCATCCCGTAATCGATGATCGCAATCATGCCGTGGCTGCTCCGGCGGCGTAACGTCGCGAAAGGAAGAGTTCCGTAAGGTATTTCAGCGAATAGATGGCGGAATATGCCATGACCGCGTGGCGCGCAGCCCAGCCGGAGCCGGTGCGTCCCGCCCAGAGAAAGACGCCGACCATCACCACGATGAGCGCGGATTGAATGACGAGGTCCGCCGCCTGTTTCTGTGCGATGTAGAACATAGAGCCGAGCGGACTCGCGATGAAGCGCAGCGCGAGGGCCGGGATGAGGTAGCGCACGTATTCGCCGCTTTCGCGCCAAGCCGAGCCGAAAATCAGCTCGAATGCCCACGGCGAGATCCACGCCGCCATCGCGAAGGCCGGCAGCGATGCCCAGAAGAGCTTCGCGAACGTACGGTTGAAGAGCGTGAGGCAATTGCCCTCGCGGGCATAAATCTCGCTCGCCTGCTGCCGGAAGACATCCGCCACCGACTGCGCCACCACCGTGAGCGGCAGGTTGGCGATGCGCTGCGCGAGCGAAAACCACCCCAGCGTGCTGGCGCCAAACAGCGAGGAGAAGAAAAACACGGGCACCTGCCCTGCCCCGGATTCGACGACTGCCGAACCCAGCGAATACTGAGGAAAGCGGCGTTGCGCTCCCGCCTGCCCCTGCAAGTCCGCCCAGCGCAAGGCGCGTATCTCCGAGCCGGACTCGCGCCAAATTTTCACGGCCAGAAACACAGCGCTGACGAACAGTCCGAGCAACAGCCCCCCGATCAGGCCGAATTGCATCCAACCAAGCAGGCCAAAGGCTACGTTGAAGACCGCCGCGAGCACGCTCCGCAGCACGTTGTTCGTCGCGATCGTGGCGAACGCCTTGCGGCGCAGCAGCCAATAGCGCGCACCGGTGGCGAAGCCCGTTACAAACATCGCCGCCGGCACCAGCCACAGCCACTTCTTCAAGCGCGGTTCCTTGAGCACGTCCACCAACCAGTCGCCACACAGGGCGGTCAGCGGCACCAACGCTACCGCGATACCGAGTGCCACGAGCGTGCACACTCCCAGCAGCGCCAGGCCGTGGCGATCCTCCGCCGGCAGCGTAATCGCGTATTCGTAGCGCGCGCAGATCACCGACGTCAGCAAGGCCGTGATTGACACGAAGATCGCATACACGCCGAAGTCCGCGGGCGTGTAGAGCCGGGTCAGCACCGGCGACACCAAGATGGTGATCGCCTGGGCTGCAACCGTGCCGATCAGAATGACCAGCGCGTTGCGGGAGAACTGTCCGAGCTTGATCAAGCGCGCGCGTAGAACGCCTTGATTTGCTCGACCACGTAGCCGATCATCTCATCCGTCATCTCCGGATAAATCGGAAGCGAGAGGATGCGCGACTGATGCGAGTAGGCCACAGGGAAGTCCGCCGGCTTATGGCCCAGATAGGCGTAGGCCTTCAGGAACGGCAGCGCGACCGGATAGTTCAACACCGTGGGCACGCCGCGCTCCTTGAGGAAGGCCATCAAGGCATCGCGTTTCTCCGTGCGGATCACGTAGAGGTGATACACATGGTCCCGGCCGGGGGCAACGGGCGGCGTGATGACGTCGCCCACGCCGGCAAGGAGCTCGTTGTAGCGGGCGGCGATGCGCTGGCGCGCCGCGGTCCACTTCTGCAAGTGCGGCAGCTTCACGTTGAGCACCGCCGCCTGCAGGCCGTCGAGTCGGCTGTTGATGCCCTCGATCACATGTTCGCCCTTGGTGAGGCCGCCGTGGCGGGCATAGCACGTCATCTGGCGCGCGAGTTCGGCGTCGGAGGTCAGGATTGCGCCGGCGTCGCCGTAGGCCCCGAGGTTCTTGCCGGGATAGAACGAGAAGGTAGACACCCGGCCGAACGTGCCGGTGAGTTTGCCTTGAAAACGCGCAAGGTGCGACTGCGCACAGTCCTCCATCACCCACAGATTGTGTTGTTTCGCGATCTCCATGATCGGGCCCATGTCGGCCGCCTGGCCGTAGAGGTGCACCGGGATGATGCCCTTCGTGCGCGACGTGATCATCGCGGCGATCAACGTGGGATCGATAGTGAACGTGTCCCTGTCGGTATCGACGAACACGACGCGGGCGCCGGTCTGCGTGATGGTCTCGGAGGTCGCGATCCACGAGTGTGCGGTCGTGATGACCTCGTCTCCCGGCCCGACTCCCATGATCTTCATGGCGATGTAGAGGGCATCCGTGCCATTGGCGCACGAGATGCAATGCGGCACACCGAACAATGCGGCATAGTCCTGCTCGAATTTGTCGACGAAGGGACCGCGCACATAGGCGCTGTCCCGGATGACCCGGGCAATGGCCGCATCCATCTCCGACTTAATCGTGAGATACTGGGCGTGTAGGTCGACGAACTGGATTTTCATGACGAAACTTCGGATGCGGATGAGAGGGCGCGCAGGAGCTGCGCGGGATTTCCAACGTAGATGCCGGCCTCGGTGATGTCCTTCGTGACAACGGCGCCGGCACCGATGACGACGTGGTCGCAGATGCGCACCGGCAGGATCGTGGCGTTCGAGCCGATGCTGACGTGGTGGCCGATCGTCGTGGAGCGCCACTGCGTCTTGTCGCCGCGGGCCGGCCCGCCGGTGGCGAACGTGTCGTTGATGAACATGACGCCGTGGCCGATGAAGCAATCGGTGCCGATCGTGACGAGTTCGCAGATGAACGCGTGCGACTGCACCTTAGTGCGGGCGCCGATCTGCACATCCTTCTGGATTTCGACGAACGGTCCGATGAATACGCCCTCACCGATCTCGCAGCCGTAGACGTTCACAGGTTCGACGACCGTCACATTTGCTGCGAAGCGAACGTTGACGATGCCACTTTGGAAACGGCGGGCAGGGGCCGAGTTGGGCGTGCTCATTGTCAGCGGCTGGCTTGCTCCAGAATGCGCACGACCTTGCGGGCGTGGTCGATGCCGGTGAGCGGCGTCACGTTGCGGCGCACGCAGTCGACGAAATGATCGGCTTCGGCGCGGAGCGGCTCGATGAAATTGATCTGCGGCAGGAGGATGTCGCCCGACCGGTAGGAAAACTGCGCCGACATGGGCTTGTCGTAGTCCATGTTTTGGCCGAGCACGGCCTTGCGATCGATGCCCTTGTCGTAGATCGCAATCTTGTCCTCCGCAGCGTCGTCGTAGACCACCATCTTTTTCGATCCGACGACCACCATCTTGCGCGTCTTCTGCGGGTCGAGCCAGCTCACGTGGATGTTGGCCATGACCTTTTGCGGATACTTGATATTGAGGAACACGACGTCCTGCACGCCAGGCTGGATGAAATCCATGCCATGACGGGTGACTTCCTCCGGCTCCGGGTCGCCGAGCCAGTATTGGATGATGGCGATGTCGTGCGGGGCAAAATTCCAGAGCGCATCAATGTCCGAACGGATGCGCCCGAGGTTGAGCCGCTGGCTGTAGATGTAGCGCAGTTCGCCGAGTTCGCCGCCCTCGATCATCTTGCGCACGTAGCGCACTGCCGAGTTGTAGAGGAAGGTGTGGCCGACCATCACTTGCAGCTTCCGCTCGGCGGCGAGCTGCGCGAGTTCGTCCACCTCAGCCACCGTCGTGGCGAGAGGTTTCTCAACGAAGATATGCTTGCCGGCGAGCAACGCCCGGCGGCCGAGCTCGAAGTGATTGCCGGCGGGGGTGGCGATCACCACCGCATTGATCTCGCGATCGTTCAGGATCGCGTCGATTTCCGCAATCGCGTGGGTCGCCGGAAAGCTTTGCGCGACGAACTTGCGCCGCTCTTCGCTGAGGTCCGCGAGATACTTCACGCGGCAACCCTTCACCGCAGAAAAATTCCGCAACAGATTTGGTCCCCAATAGCCGCAGCCGATTTGGGCAATCTCGATAGTGCTACTCATAAGTGCTGGCTCAACACGGCTTCGCCCCGTCGCTTCCGAATAGGAAAACGACGAGGCGCAGGGGGGATGGCGTCGGGACGAGTTTCGCCCCGCGGCTTCTTACGCCGGCGCTGGACCGAGGAGGGTTTTCAGGATCGGCAGCAGGAGCCACATCTGGCGGCGCCAGGTCTCCAGCAACTTCACCTGATCTTCCGAAAAAGCCGCTCCCGCCGCATCCGGCGTCGCTCTCGCCAGCTCCCGCAATCGCGCCATCCGCGACTCGTCCGCGCTCACCAGGGGCTCCACTTTTTCCCGCAGGATGCCACTCACCAGACGCCGCAGCCGCGTCTCCGGCCAAAACAGTTCCCGTCGATCCCCCGAGGTCCCTGCACTCCGCACCGCCCCCAGCGATTGCAACAACCGCAACCCCTGGCTCGCCGAGCCTTTGCTGATGTCCAGCCGTTGCGCGATGTCCGTGAAACCCAACGGCACCGGCGACGCAAACAGCAGCCCGTAAATCTGCCCCACCGACCGCGGGATCCCCACCACCCCCACCAAATCCGTGAAAAACTCCCCGCACGCCTGCTCGAACTCCGGAGACACCACCGCGCTCGCGTCGCTCGGACGCACAGCTTCAGCAGTTTCATCAGGCAGCAGTTTCATGGCAGGTCGGCGACGAAGCCGACAACGATTGGCAAGTTCAAGCAAATTTGAACTAGATTACGCCAAATCCGCCCATTCCCGGTCACCCCTCGCAGAGAATCACCGACCGCACGTCTGACGATCAACGACTAATGCTCATCGAATACCTGCGTCCCGCCCATTCGTGTGCATTCGCGTCCATTCGTGACTTAAATGAGCTATTTCACAGAAGGTAACAGAGGTTTCACGCTTCTGCCCCATCTGTGTTCATCTGTGTCCATCTGTGGTTAAAAATGCATTTTCGATCTTCGCCCCAGAGATCACGGAGAGCCCAACCCGAGTTCACGGAGTAAACCTCAAGGCCCCGAAGGGTTGGTGTTGGTCGCCGGAGGCTTCATCGTGGCGACCAGAGGGTTTGCGTTAGTCGCCGGAGGGTTCGTGTTGGTCCCCGGAGGGTTAGTGTTTGTCGCCCGAGGGTTTGTCGTGACGACCGGAGGGTTAGTGTTGGTCGCCACGAGGTTAGTGTTGGTCGCCGGAGGGTTGGTGTTGGTCGCCGGAGGGTTTGTGTTGGTCGTCAGAGGCTTTGTCGTGGCGACCGGAGGGTTAGTGTTTGTCGTCACACGCAACCTCGTAAGGCTCCCGACGCTCATCGCGCCACCCACTTGCAGTTAACCGCCGCTTTTCACCGACTCTCCCGCCCGCGCATGCACATCCATCGCGCGAAATGAGCGGTTTATATTCCGGCCCGTTTACCGCGACGGCCCCAATCTTCGCACCGTTTTTAACAGGAGGTAACGAAGTGAAGGAAGAGCCCAGGCCTTCCGAGCGTCCGAGCCGACGCCAAGAGAAAAGTGCAGATTCTCGATCCCTGCGTTGGGTTAGCGAATAACGATCAACGAGTAACCCTCAGCGGAACACCGCTTCCCCATCTGTGCTCATCTGTGTCCATCTGTGGTTAAAAATGCATTTCGCTCTTCGCCACAAAGGCGCCCCAGCCTATTCGTGTCGATTCGTGTCCATTCGTGGTAAAAAAAGCATTTCACAGAAAGTAACGCAGGTAAGAAAGAAGCACTCGGCTCCATACGTTCAACTAACGAATAGCGATCAACGAACACCGATTCACGCGTCTGCCAATCCGTGTTAATCCGTGTTCATCTGTGGTTAAAAATGGTTTTTGTTCTTCGCCACAGAAGCCCCCCACTCATTCGTGTCGATTCGTGTCCATTCGTGGTTAAAAAAATAAGAGTATTTCAAAGAAAGTAACGCAGGTAAGAAAGAAGCGCTCGGCCACGTGCGTTCGACTCACGAGTAACGAACACCGATTCACGCGTCTGCTAATCTGTGCTCATCTGTGTCCATCTGTGGTTAAAAATGGTTTTTGTTCTTCGCCACAGGAGCCCCCCACTCATTCGTGTCTATACGTGTCCATTCGTGGTTAAAAAAATAAGAGCATTTCACAGAAAGTAACGCAGGTAAGAAAGAAGCAGCGGCCACGTGCGTTCGACTCACAGTAGCGATCAACGAACACCGATTCACCCGTCTGCCAATCCGTGTTCATCTGTGCCCATCTGTGGTTAAAAATGGTTTTTGTTCTTCGCCACAGCCCCCCCCCACCCATTCGTGTCGATTCGTGTCCATTCGTGGTTAAAACAAAAGTATTTCACGTGTTCATCTGTGGTTAACGTCAGTCTCGTTCAGTCGAGTTTAGCGTAAATCAGCGTGATGAGCGGGAGAACTCCTGCCCGCCGCCCCCAAGTCGCTCAACGCAATCGCACCGTGCCAGCCGCGCTGCACATGCACAGCCCCCAGTTGAAAGCCGCTTTGCGGGAAACTCGCCGGCATATCGACCAGCACGATCTCTTTCAGCCCAAAGTCCGCCGCGCGGATGTCGCGCAACCGGGCCTTCGTCCACACGTGATTGATGGTGAGCAAAAACACGACGTTGTCGGCGTGTTGCATCGCGTGTTGGAGGAAACGCCGGATCTCGCTCCAAGGCGGGTTGGTGATGATCCAGTCAAACGTGTCCGTGCACGCGAAAAAGTCGCGCCCCGCCTTGATCTCCGTCCAAGCGACGCTCTCCCCTGCGCGGGCTCGCCGCTGCCCGCCAAGCCGGCCGTTCGCACGGCTGTCCGCCGTGGCGCCCCGCAGATGCGCGCGGAGGGCGCGATAAAAATTCCCTTCGCCGCGGCACGGTTCCAGAATGCGCCCCCGCGGCTGGAAATGCTGCACCAGCCGGCGGGCGAGTGCCGGAGGCGTCTGCACATCGTCGTTGCTGACGTAATCGCGATTGGGCTGGAGATGCATGAGGTCGGGGTGCGCAAATACCGCCCCACCGCGTCGCCTTTGGCAAGGCCGCCCACGTCGCTCTCCGTTCGCTTATAAGAAGCCTCCAGGCTCCTTCGCCTTGGTCTCGGCGCTCGTCGAGCACCGGTGCGCTCGGTGTGAGAGCGCTTAATTACGCCGAGTAAACGGGCCCCGCGCCGCTCCATAAAAAAGCCCGACCGCGCTGGCCGGCGCGATCGGGCTGCCTGTCACTCGCGGAGCTTAAGCCGCCGCGGGCGTCTCGTCAGGAGTGTTCTCCTCCGAGGCTGTATCGGTTTGCGATGGCCGGCGCGCATCCTTGCGTTTGCCGCCTGCCTTCTCATAGGCGTCACTGTTCCGTCCATACACGGCGCCGACGGCGGCGAGCATACGGTCGGACCAATCGGCCAGTTTGCGTTCCGCCACCAGGAAACGCGAGCGCGCTTCATCGGTGCCGGACAGCAACGTATTATACGTTCCGAGTTTCGTGCGCGCATCGCTGATGACGGCACGGTAGGCGGCGAGCGTGAGCTCACCTCCGAGTTCCAGCGGATCGGCGATCGAGGTGATCGCCGCCGCGCGGGCTTCGGCCCGGTCGAGATCGACCGAGCGCATTTTCTTCATTCTAGCCATACTTACCCCAATCCCCGGGGCGGAGGGTCGAGGTTCTGACTCAGAGTGAGCCAGTTATCTCCTCAACGGATTAATGTCGTGAGTCCGAAGTAGCAACACGTCAAACGATTATAACGGAATACTTATCGACGGGTTATTATCCATTTCGGCCGACGCATACCCATGCTTAAAAATGGGTTCACTTTCGAACGCCAGAACGCGTCGGCGGTATGTTTTGAACGACGCCCCCACCTCCGCGGTCTCTACAAGCCCTACCCAAGGGCTTCGAAGGGCTTCAAAGCACGTCGGATCACTCGGGAGCACGTGGGAGCGCGTGAGAGAAATCGGGCAGACCAGGCAAGGGGATAGCTAGGGCTTGGCAAGGGCATGGGTAGGGCTTGGTAAGGGCTCGACAAGTAAACGACCGATGTTAACGGTGCGGCCGCATCTGTCAGATGGCCGTCTGAGGGGTGTCCGGAGCTTTCTTTCTTGAGGAGGTTTCGGTTTGCGATGGTCGCGGCGGGTGCCCTCGGGTGCCCGCCGCGCTTCGTTTCCGCCCCTGGCGTCCGATCTTCGCCACAGAACGCACCGGGATTTCAAGCCGAGTCCCCCGCCGATTCTTCAACCACGAATAAACACGAACGGACACGAATCCGAGCCAGCGTTAGGCTGACCGACTCCACCGGATTTCATTCGTGTCTATTCGTGTCCATTCGTGGTTAAACTAAAACTACTTCCGAGAAGGTAACGGAGGTCACGAAAAAGCAGGCCACATCGGGTATCTGTGAGCATCTGTGGTTAAAAAATGCCTTTCTACCCTCTCCACAGAGTCCACGGAGGCGCGATCCGAGTTCACAGAGCAACTGCCGATTCTTCAACCACGAATAAACACGAAGGGACACGAATCCGAGCCACATTAGGCTGACCGACTCCACCGGATTTCATTCGTGTCTATTCGTGTCCATTCGTGGTTAAACTAAAACCGCTTCACAGAAGGTAACGAAGTCCACGAAGAAGCAGGCCACATCGGGTATCTGTGAGCATCTGTGTCCATCTGTGGTTAAAAAAATGCCTTTCTACCGCCACCACAGAGTCCACGGAGATCCAATCCGAGTTCACGGAGAGTCCGAGTCTGGCTCTCCCCGTTTGGTTACGATCAACGATTAACGCTCATCGAATACCGGCGTCCCGCACTTTCGTGTCTATTCGTGTACATTCGTGGTTAAAACCTTCCGACTATCTGTGGTAAACCCCGTCGCATCACTCGCGCCAAGCACCGTCGCGAAGGACAGTCGCTCAGTTGAAAAGTGCGACGAGCGCTGCGAGGTGCGCATCGTCGTGCTCTATTTCCACGCCATGCTCCCAAGCGCAGGCCGCAATCAATACGTCCGCCCCGGGCACCGTGAGTCCGCTCGCCCGGGCCCGCCGCGCCAGTTCGCGCGAGCGACTCCACACGGCGTCCGTCGTCGCCAAAAGGGTAATATCGGCCTCCAAGGCCTCCATTTGCTTGCGCTCCGCCGCCCCGCGCAGCCCGTTCCATAGCTCCAACCGCACGAAATCGCACCACCCGGCTTCCCCCGTTTGCATGAGGGCCTGTACACGGACCCGCACCGCGACATCTCCATCCCGGCGCAGAGCGTCAATCCAACTGGACGTGTCGATGAGCTTCAAGGCTCAGTCGGTCTCCCGCATCCGGTTCAGGTCGTTGCGTGTCAACATATCCTGGAACGTGCCCATCCGGGCCGCGAGGCGGGTCAAACGTTGCCGCCGGTTGAAATCCGCGACCGCCAGGCTCACTGCCTCCGTCTTGGTTTTCGCGCCAGTGTGACGAATCGCTTCCGCCAGCTCATCCTCGGGAAGGTCAATGGTCGTCTTCATGCTTCTAAAATGACCCCAATTCGGCATCCGAATCAAGGGTCTTTCGCTGCAATCCTCGATCATCCCCCCAGGCGTAGCTGGGCGGTTAAGAGTCCAGTTCATCCACTCTTCGCCCAGAGTCCACGGAGGCAAACTCCGATCTGGTCCTACCGCCAATTCTTCAACCACGAATAAACACGAACGGACACGAATCCGAGCCAGAGAACAAATCACGTTCACGGGATTTCATTCGTGTGTATTCGTGTCCATTCGTGTCCATTCGTGGTTGAACTAAAACCGCTTTACAGAAGGTAAAGAAGCCCGCGCTCACGTGCGTTCGGCTCACGAATAACGAGTAACGAACACCGATACACGCGTCTGCCAATCCGTGTTCATCTGTGGCCATCTGTGGTTAAAAAATGCCTTTTCAACCGTCGCACAGAACCCACGGACGACCAATCCGAGTTCACGGACTGAGTCTCGATTCTCGCTCCGCTCGTTTGGTTACATTCAACGATTAACGCTCATCGAATACCGGCGTCCCGCACATTCGTGTATATTCGTGTCCATTCGCGGTTAAATAGGTATTTTACAGAAGGTAACGGAGGTCACGAAGAAGCGCCGACAGTGGTGCTTGGCTGTTCCCTAGCCGTCTTATCTGTGTAAATCTGTGTCCATCTGTGGTTAAAAAACGCCCTCCCTTCCACCCATGGGCGTCGATTAGCTGCGCGCCTTCAACCCATCGTCCGCGTCGCTTCGACCGGGGCCGCGATCCCGCTGCTCATCGCGCGCTCCTGTTCCACGCGCAGCCGCGCGGCGTTGCGATGTGCGTCAAAGTTTTCCTCCACCCATTTTCTGCCCCCCGCGCGCAGGCGCTCGCACAACACATCATCCGTGGCGATCCGCCGTAGCGCGGCCACCCATGCCGACGGCTGCTCCACGTCGGCGATCAACCCCGTCACTTCATCCGTGACCGCCTCACGGGTCCCCGCGACCGGCGAACTCACCACCACCACGCCGATCGACATCGCCTCCGGAATCACGTTGGGCAACCCGTCGCGGTCGCCACTCGGGGCGATCACGCCCGTGTGCAACAACGCATCGGCCCACGAGAGCTGATCCCACACCTCGTGGTGCGGCAAATGGCCGGTGAACGTCACCTGCGCGCCGATGCCGAGTTCACCCGCCGCCCGGTCGAGGGACGCCCGCAACGGCCCTTCTCCCACGATGCGCGCCTCAAATTCAATCCCCGCAGCGCGCAAGGCCGCGTAAACCCGCAACTGGTGTTCCAAGCCCTTTTTCTCCACCAGCCGCGCGACGCATACCAAGTGCAGACGCCGCCGCGTGGCCCGCAAACGTTTGAATTTCGGCAACACGTCGAGTCCGCGCCGGATGCACACGATGCGCTCCGCCGGCCCGCCGCGCGCCACGAGCGCCGCCCGCGCCATCTCCGTCGAGGTATGCACAAACGCCGCGCCCTGCAGCTTCTCCCGCAGCCACCAGTCGCCGCCATGCTCAAACAAATCGTAGGCATGCGCCGCGGCGCTGTAGCGATGCCCATCGATGCGCCACAAAATCCACGCCGCCGTCGCGGGCGCGCCGCCCCACGCCGCATGCACGAGGGCCGGCTGCAAGCGGCGAAAATGCCGCGCAAACACACACGCGAAACCGGCACCCAGCATGTTCTCCCAGAAATTCAGCCACGACGGCGCCCGCCGCGTGCACAACCCCCGCAGCAATTCGCGCAACACCTCCGGCCGCCGCCACGATTCATACGGGATCAGCCAGACCAACGTGCACAGCCGCCACTTGTTGAACCGCGTGACCGGCAGGCCCCGAAATGAGGTTTGCCCGCCCCACATCGAATAGAGGCGGAGATCCGCGCCCTGCGCGCGCATGGCGACGATCTCGCGCTGGAGAAACGTCTCCGTGGACTTCGGAAACGTAGTGAACAGGTAGGCGACGGTGCGGTTGCGCGAGGACAAGCCGCCACGTTCTAGCCGCCGCCGCCCAAGCGCCAAGCGCGAAGCGCGCGCGTTCACGGTTCTCGCGCCCTCCAAGCTCCGCGTAACGCGCGCGCGAAACCGCTCTCCCCTGTGGGCGGGGTGCCCTCACCCCGCAACCCCGCAACGCCTACGCTCCCCCGCACACGCGCGCGTGCACGTCGACGATGGCGTCTCCGATGTAATCCGCATCCTCGTCGGTGTAGAGCCAGCCGATGCCGATCGCCACAAAACGCTGGGTCAGCTCTTCCGTGCGCGGAAAATCCTCCGCGCGGTAGCCCGGCGCCGGCCAGGGTTTGAACTCCCGAAAAGGCGACAACGCCGGCACCTGCGCCCGCCCCGTTTTCACGTAGTCGCGCCCGTAGTGCGGATACGTCCCCGTGCGCTGCCCGCAGTTCACGTTGCGCGCATCCAAGTCCGCGCGAAACGCCGCCACTTGCTCCGCATCCCGCAGGAAAAAGTATAACTCGAAACCAAAATCTCCGTCCGGATCGGGCACGCGGCGGAGCGTGAGGCCCGGCAGCGCGGCGATTTTGGCGAGCACGCGGCGGCTCAGCCGGCGACAATGCGCCTTCATCGCGTCGCACTTGCGCAACTGCGCCAGCGCCACCGCCGCGGTGAGTTCCGACATGCGATACTGCCCGCCCGCAAACGCCGGCTCCTGCGCCGGCGCGATGGCCGCATGATACGGCCGGTAACTGCCCAAATCGTGCTGCCGCACCGCGCGTTCATAGAGGCGGTGATCGCGCATGACGAGCAAGCCGCCCTCGCCGGCCGTCATCACTTTGTTGTTTTGAAAACTAAACGTCCCGATATCGCCCCAGCTCCCCACGCGCCGCCCGCGATACGTCACGCCGGCCGACTGCGCGCAGTCTTCGATCACGTAGATGCCGCGCCGATGGGCCTCCTGCATGATCGGCTCCATCGCCGCGGCCACGCCTTGATAGTGCACCACGATCACGGCCCGCGTGCGGGGTGTGGCCAGACGCACAATCTCCTGCGGGGCCAGGTTCAACGTCTCGTCGATCTCGGCGAGCACCGGTCGCGCACCCACGCGCACGATGGCGGTGAAACACGAAATCCAGCTCCACGCCGTCACGATCACTTCATCGCCCGGGCCGATGCCGGCGGCCGCAAGGGCCACTTCCAGCGCCGCGGTGCCGCTGCTCACCGCGAGCGCGTAATCCACCTCCACCCAGGCGCGAAATTCCTTTTCCAGCTCCGCGGCCATCGGCGGCGGTTGCGCGGGATTCATCCCGTAATAACGGAACAGCTCCTTGCGCCGCAGCACGTCGAGCACCAGTCGCTCTTCCTCGGCGCCGATCGCGACGGCACCGAGCCCTTGCACCGGACGCGGACGAAGTGGATTCACACTCATGGCGTTCTGTTTTGCGCGCCGCTCACGAAGCGCAAACTCATTCGCCCGACGCCGTCCAAGTCACGGCTCTTTCAATCCGTGCGGCGCCCGACCCGACCACTTCTAGGCGTGCATGCCTTCGCCGGAAGACTCGCGGGGGAAGCGCGAGGAAGCTCCGTCCGCGTCCCGCAAAAACGGCAACGCCTCGCCCTCGCCGCTGAAATCGCCATCCGTCCGCCAACCCAAGCGCCGCAACATCCCCATCCCTCGCGCGCCCGCGGCGGCGCCGCCGCAAAAGACGAACGCGAGCAACGCCCCCGCGCACCAAAGCCAATGACGGTCCGAGACCACGGCGAGCACGATGGCGCCCAACGCCAGGCCGGAGACAACCCACTCGATCAACCGCTCGCCCGTCCAGCTGTGATCCAGCGCGCCTCGCTGCATGTCGTGCTCGGCGGCGTGTCGGCTCGAATGCGCCGCGTCGTCCAAGGCCCTCGCACGTCCACTTCCCCCGCACCCGGCCCCGAGCGCCGCCGTCGGGCCTTCGTTCGTCATTTTTCCGCCTTGAACTGCTTCCGCTGCCGCATTCTCCATGACGTTAGTTTAGCGATCGCGGAGCGCCGAGCCATCCGTGTTTCGCCCCTGAAATCCTTGGGGCATTCGCCCGAGGATACGGCCGTTTCGCAGCACTCGACCCTGCGCTCTCATGCGGGATGGATGGGCCGCGAAGACCGCTGTTTAATCTTTTGGCCCCGCTAACCGGTTGAATGTCAGTTCCTCGCGGTAAAATTCGCTATTGCGACTTGGAATTGTTCCAAACGCAGTTGAAACTTAGAACCATTCCAATTAGCTACCTCCGATCCCTTCATGTCCACCACCACGCACACGTTCAACCCCGACGATCTGGCTCAACGTTTGGCCGATAGCGGCCTTCGCGCCACCCCCCAGCGGGAAGTGGTGTTCGACGTGCTCCTCAACAAGCGGGATCACCCCACCGCGGACGAAGTTTTCGCCCGCGTCAAAGCCGCCAAACCCGGCATCTCCCTCGCCACCGTTTACAACTGCCTCGAAACGCTCGTGCAGTGCCGCCTCGTGCGCGCCGTCAATTTCGAACGCGGCCCCACCCGCTACTGCCCCAATCTTCATCCGCACGCCCATTTCCACGACGAAGGCACCGGCCAGACGCACGACGTCGATCTCCCTCCCGGCCTGCTCGATGAGGTGAAACGCATCCTCCCCGCGGGCTATGATGCCTCCTCGGTCGAGATTATTTTTCGCGGCTCCGCGCATACGCCCGGCGCGGCGACCGCCTGACCCGTTTCCACCGCTCAACCCATTTTTCCGCACATGTCCTCGCTCGAAATCAAGCACCTGCACGTCGCCATCGGTGAAAAGGAAATCGTCAAAGATTTCTCGCTCACGCTCCAAAGCGGCGAAGTCCACGCCATCATGGGGCCCAACGGCACCGGCAAATCCACGCTCTCCAAAGCGATCGCCGGCCATCCCAGTTATCGCATCACGCAAGGCGATGTCCTCCTCGACGGTCACTCGATCCTCGCCATGGAGCCCGACGAACGCGCCCGCGCGGGGATCTTCCTGGCGTTTCAATATCCCAGCGAAATCCCCGGCGTCTCCATCGCCAACTTCCTCCGCGCCGCCCAGCAGGCGCGCCTCGGCGAAGGGGAAGAGCTCGACGCCACCGCTTACTACAAGCGCCTCTATTCCAAGATGGATCTTTTGAAGATCGACCGGAAGTTCACCTCGCGCTCCGTCAACGAGGGCTTCTCCGGCGGCGAGAAAAAGCGGTGCGAAATCCTGCAGATGGCGATGCTCGAACCCAAATTCGCGCTCATGGATGAAACCGACTCCGGCCTCGATATCGATGCGCTGCGCATCGTCGCCGAGGGCGTCAACCACATGCGCGGCCCCAACCTCGGCGTGCTGCTCATCACCCATTATCAACGCCTCCTTGATTACATCGTACCCGACTACGTCCATGTCATGTGGGATGGCCGCATCGTGAAGAGCGGCGACAAATCCCTCGCCCTCGAACTCGAGGCCAAGGGCTACGACTGGGTCAAAAAAGAACTCGCCACCGCCTGATGTCTCCCGCGCGCAACGGCACCGGGCCCCGCCCCAACGTGCCCGCTTCGCGCCCCTTCGCCCTCCTTTGCGTCTCCGCGCCTAACTCAACGCTCCTCTCGCCATGAAACCGCCGACCGAAACCGATCTCGCGCCCGTCGCTCCCGACGAAACCTTCGCCAATCCCGTCGCCGGCATTGACCAGTCCGCCGGTAATTTTTCCTACAAGGTCGACTACGAATTCGATGCCGGTTCCGGCCTCACGGAGAACACCGTGCGCTACATCAGCGCCGTCAAAAAGGAGGCGCCGTGGATTCTTGAATTCCGCCTCAATGCGCTGAAAACATTTTTCGCGAAGCCCATGCCCACGCACTGGGCCACGCGCGATCTCGACAACGTCAACTTCGACAAAATCCGCTACTACCTCTCGCAGGGCCAGAAACCCAAGCGCACGTGGGACGAGGTGCCGGACGATATCAAGAAGACCTTCGAACGACTCGGCGTGCCCGAGCAGGAGCGCAAATTCCTCGCCGGCGTCGAGGCGCAGTTCGATTCCGAAGCCGCCTACTCCAACATCAAGGACACCGTCGCCAAACAGGGCGTCATCTTCCTCAACTCCACCGCCGCGCTCCGCGAGCACCCGGAGATTTTCCGCAAGTTTTTCGGCAAGGTCATCCCGACCGGCGACAACAAGTTCTCCGCGCTCAACAGCGCCGTGTTCTCCGGCGGCTCGTTCATCTACGTGCCGCCCGGCGTGAAAGTCTCCCATCCGCTCCAGGCCTACTTCCGCATCAACGCGGAGAATTTCGGCCAGTTCGAGCGCACGCTCATCATCGCCGACGAAGGCTCCGAGCTGACCTACATGGAAGGCTGCACCGCGCCGAAATTCTCCACCTCCACGCTCCACAGCGCGGTCGTCGAACTCGTCGCGCTCAAAGGCGCCAAAATCCAATACATCACCGTCCAGAACTGGGCGCCCAACGTCTTCAACCTCGTCACCAAGCGCGGCGTCGCGCACGAGGAAGCCGAGATCAAGTGGATCGACTGCAACATCGGCAGCCGCCTCACGATGAAATACCCCGGCGTCGTCCTCAAGGGCCGCAAAGCCCGCGGCGAGGTCATCTCTATCGCGCTCGCCAACGACGGCCAGCACCAGGACACCGGCGCGAAGATGATTCACGCCGCCGACGAAACCACGTCCACCATCGTCTCGAAATCCATTTCCGTCGGCCAAGGTCGTTCCACCTACCGCGGTCAGGTGCACATCCCGAAGCATCTCAAGGGTTGCAAAAACAACACCGAGTGCGACGCGCTGCTCATCAACACCAACAGCCGCACCGACACCTATCCGGCCATCACCGTCCGCGGCGACCGCCACGCCGTGCAACACGAAGCGAGCGTGTCGAAAGTCAGCGAAGAAATGATCTTCTACATGCAGCAGCGCGGTCTCACCGAAGCGCAGGCCATGAGCCTCGCCGTCAACGGCTTTATCAACGACCTCGCCCGCCAGTTTCCGATGGAATATTCCGTCGAATTGAAACGCCTCATCGACCTCGAAATGGAAGGCTCCGTCGGCTGATTCCCGCCCGCGGTGAGTCAACGGACGAGCGCTCCGCCTCGGCCCGCATTCCGCCCGCGCCACCTAGCATTTGTCACTCTTTCGCATGCCTGCATCGACTCTTCCTCTTACAGCCGCCACCGGCGCTTTCACCGCCGAAGCGTTTGCCGCCCACCTCGCGTCCCAAACCACCGCGCCCGCGTGGTGGCTCGAGCGCAAACGCGCCGCGTTCGCCCGCTTCGCCGAACTGCCCATGCCCGCGCGCGGCGACGAATCGTGGCGCTTCAGCAGCGTCGGCCAGCTTTCCCTCGAAGGCGCCGCCGTCGTTCCCCCCGCCGCGCCGGGTTGCGATGTCCCGCTCGATTTCGGCCCCAGCGCCGCGCACCTCTGCTTCTCCAACAATCAACTCGCCCACCGCCGCCATCCGGCCGACGCGCTCGCCGCGCAGGGCGTGATCGTCACCACGATCGCCGACGCGCTCGTCACGCACCCCGAGCTCTTGCGCCGCCACTTCATGGCGCAGCCGCAAAAACTCGGCTCGGAAAAATTCACCGCCCTGCATGTCGCGTTCCTGCGCGACGGCGCGTTCGTTTACGTGCCGCGCGGCGTCGAAATCGCCGACCCGATTCTCATCACCCACGTGATGGCCGGCTCCGGCACCGCTGTGTTTCCGCACACCCTGGTCGTCGCGGAAGAAAACGCCAAAGTCACCGTCGTCGATTACTTCGTTTCCACCGATCGCGACTCCGGCGCCCACCAGCTCGCCGTCGGCGCCAACGACCTCTACGCCGCCCACGGCGCCCAGCTCAATTACGTCGCCGTGCAGGACTGGTCGCGCGACACGCTCTCGTTTCAGTTCAACTCCACCGTCACGCGCCGCGACGCACGCAACCTCTCGCTCAACGTCCACCTCGGCGGCCGGCAGGCGCGGCATGAGAGCCACAGCCAGTTGCAGGCTCCCGGTGCCCACAGCGAAATGCTCGCCCTCACGGTCGCGCGCGGCTCCCAGGAGTTCGACCAGCGCACGCTCCAGATGCACCAGGCGCCCAACACCTCGTCCAATCTCCTCTATAAAAACGCGCTCCTCGACAGCTCGCGCACCATCTTCTCCGGCCTGATCGTCGTCGATCCCGACGCGCAGAAGACGGACGCCTATCAGAGCAATCGCAACTTGATGCTGAGCGACGACGCCGAGGCCAACTCCCTGCCCGGCCTCGAAATTCAAGCCAACGATGTCCGCTGCACCCACGGCGCCACCACCGCGCGCATCGATCCGGAGCAGGGCTTTTACCTGCAAGCCCGCGGCATCGATCCCCGCCAGGCCCACGAACTCCTCGTCTTCGGCTTCTTCGAAGAGGTGTTGAACAAGCTCGATAACGACGCGCTTCACGCCGCCCTCTCGGCCCTCATCCAAAAACGCTTCCACGAGTAATTCCGCGCGATGAACAAAGAACGCACGCTCTCCCGCGACGTCACCGGCACCCAGATCCCTTCGGGCGAAAAGCAATCGCTGCCCGCCGGCACGCGCATCTTCATCCATCAGACCCTCGGCGGCAGCTACACCGTCCAGACCGACTTCGGCCTCTTCCGCATCGACGGCAAGGACGGCGATGCGCTCGGCGAACAGGTGATCGATAACACCGTCAAAGCCGCCACCCTCTCCGATGGTGCGCCCGACCCCGAAGCCATCTGGGGGCAGTTGCGCCAGGTCTTCGATCCCGAGATTCCCGTTAACATCGTCGACCTCGGACTCATTTACTCAATGGACGTCGAGAAGACGTCCGACACCGGCTACAAAGTCAGCGTCGCCATGACGCTCACCGCGCCCGGCTGCGGCATGGGTCCGGCGATCGCCGAGGATGCCAAATCGAAAATCCTCCTCGTGCCCGGCGTCGGCGATGCCGAAGTGCGCATCACCTGGGATCCCGCGTGGAACCAGTCGATGATTTCCGAAGAAGGTAAAATGAAGCTCGGCCTGATCTAAGCCTGCCGGCACGGGGCGTCGCACCCGTGTCCACCCGCGGGCGCGCACGTCGCCGCGAACGAACTTTTTGTGGCGCGGGTCGCGCCAACCGTGTTGTCATCTTCCCCGGCCCCGGCCTCGGGACCGACGCCACTCTCGCCCGCCCGTGAATTCGTTTCTTCTCCACGCGCTCATCTACCTGCTCGCCGCGGTCATCGCCGTGCCGATCGCCAAACGTTTCGGCTTCGGCTCGGTTCTCGGCTACCTCCTCGCCGGCGTGCTCATCGGCCCGCACGCGCTGAATCTCGTCGGTGAACAAACGGGCGATGTCATGCACTTCGCCGAATTCGGCGTCGTGATGATGTTGTTTCTCGTCGGCTTGGAACTGCAGCCCAGCCGCCTCTGGGGCATGCGCCTCCAACTGCTCGGACTCGGCGGCCTGCAGGTCCTGCTGACCGCTGCGGCCCTCGCCGCCGCCGGTCTCGCGTTTGGTGTGGACGCGCGCGTGGCGCTCGCCGGCGGTTTCATCCTCGCGATGTCCTCCACGGCGATCGTGCTGCAATCGCTGCAGGAGCGCGGCCAGTTGGCGACGCCGCCCGGCCAGGCCGCCTTCGCCGTCCTCCTGTTTCAAGATCTCGCCGTCCTCCCCATTCTCGCGTTTCTGCCGCTGCTTGCGCCGCGCGCCGAACAGGTGGCCGCCGTCCCCGGCGCGCAGCCCGCCTGGCAGCAAACCTGCCTCGTCCTCCTCGCCGTGGCCGCCGTGATTCTCGGCGGCCGTTATATCGTCAACCCGTTGTTTCGCGCCATCGCCCGCACCGGCTTGCGCGAACTCTTCACCGCCGCCGCCCTGCTCCTCGTCGTCGCGACGTCTCTGCTCATGCAAAGCGTGGGGCTCTCCGCCGCGCTGGGCACGTTTCTCGCCGGCGTCGTGCTCGCCAACAGCGAATACCGCCACGAACTCGAAGCTGACATCGAACCGTTCAAGGGCCTCCTGCTCGGCCTCTTTTTCATCACCGTCGGCGCCAACATCGATCTCGGCCTGCTCCGCGTGCAGCCGCTCACGATCGCCGGTCTCGTCGCCGCGTTGCTCCTCGTAAAATTCGTGGTGCTCTTCGCCCTCGCGCGCGCGTTCCGCCTCAGCACCCCTGCCGCGTTCACGTTCGGCTTTGCCCTCGCGCAAGGCGGCGAGTTCGCCTTCGTGCTGCTCGCGTTTGCCGTCGACCATCACGCCCTCGCCTTCGCCACCGCCTCGCCGCTCGTCGCCGCCGTCGCCCTTTCCATGGCCGTCTCGCCGCTGCTGTTTTTGCTCAACGAGAAATTCGTCCAACCCCGCTTCGCCGTGGTTTCCCCGCGTCGCGCGGACGACACCATCGATGCCTCCGCCCAGGAAAACCCCGTCATCATCGCGGGCTTCGGCCGCTTCGGCCACGTCATCGGCCGCCTCCTCCGCGCGAACAACATCGGCGCCACCGTGCTCGACCTCGACGCCGGCCAGGTCGAGATCGTCCGCCGCCTCGGCATCAAAGTTTTCTATGGCGATGCGACCCGCCTCGATCTCCTGCACGCCGCCGGTGCCGCCCGCGCGCGCGCCATCGTCATCGCCATCGACGACGAGCGCAAAGCCGTGCAACTCGCCGAAACCGTCCAACACCATTTTCCCCGCCTGAAGATTTTCGCCCGCGCCGTCGGCCGCGTGCACGCCTTCGAATACCAAAAACGAGGCATCATGGGCTTCTATCGCGAGACGCTCGGCACGTCCCTCGACCTCGGCGTCGATCTCATGCAGGAACTCGGCCTCGCCCCCGCCCACGCCCGCCGCGCGGCCGCCTTGTTCAAGGAACACGACGAACGCTCCGTGCGGGAACTCGCGCGCTACTGGGACGACGCCGAAGCCTACTTCAGCCACGCCCGCGCGCACATCGCGGCCTTCGAACGCATGTTCGCGAGCGATACGCCCAGCGCGCTGGCCGTCGCCTCCGCCGAGCGGCCGCCACCGGCGCCCGGTGAACCTTCGCCCGCTCCCGGCGAACCCTCGCGCGATCCCGGCGTCGCACCCGACGTGGCGACATGAACGCGCGCTCCGCCCGCCCTCGCGCCGCGCTCATCGCGTGAACGCACGCGCCCGCCGCAGCGTCGCGCACACCGTTTCTCTCCCCCCGCACGGCCGGCCCAAAATCAACAATCGACTCGCAAAACCGCCGCACCGTCGCACGGTTTGGGCCATCCATGCATTACGACAACTTCACGCCCGTGTTCACCAACCCGCTCCACGTTCGCGCGGATGACGACGACGATGATGATGACGACGAGTCGGAGTCCAAATCCTCCCGCAAAGGAGGCGCGCCGGTCGCGATGCTCATCCAGAAAAAGTTTCTCCAGCAGCGCAAAATCTTCCTCTGGGGCGCCGTCACCGACGAGACCGCCAAGGATCTCACCGAGAAACTTCTCTATCTCGAAGGCACCGCGCCCGGCAAAGACATCACGTTTTATATCAACAGCCCCGGCGGCTCCATCACGGCCGGCATGGCCGTTTACGACACGATGAAACTCATCACGTCGCCCATCACCGTGGTCGTCACGGGCATGGCCGCGTCGATGGGCTCCATCCTCCTCTCAGGTGCCGCCAAGGGCCGCCGCTTGATTTATCCGCACGCCCGCGTGCTCATCCACCAACCGCTCATCTCCGGCCGCATGGTGGGTCCCGCGAGCGATATCAACATTCAGGCCGCGGAAATGGAAAAGCTCCGCCAAGAGCTCAATCTCATCCTCGCCGAAGCGTCCGGCCAGCCGATCGAGCGCATCAACCGCGACACCGACCGCGATTTCTATCTCAACGCCAAGGAGTCGATCGAATACGGTCTGACCGACAAGATCGTCACGAAGATCTGACGCCCCGCGCGGCACCCCGCCGCTGCGCCGGTCTCCTTCAGCCCGCCTTCACCGGCGGGCTTTTTTGCGCCTATTTCGCGTCGGCCGCCGCCGGTTCCGCGCCCGCGTCCTGCCATTTCTGCGCCAGCCTCATCTCTCCGGCGGCAGTCGCGATCGCCGCCGCCTCCCGCGCCCACACCCGTTGCGCCGCGGCTGGTCCGGCCCCCGCATCCGCGATCAGATTCCGGCAAACCTGCACCGCATCCGCTCCCGCGCCCCACGCGCTCAATTGTTTCGCCGCCTCGGCCGCCAGAGCGAGATCCTGCGTTCGCAGACGCTTGATCGCCTTGAACACCCCCAGCATCCGCACCGCCGCCGCCCGGTCATGTTTTTGGTCGAGCCGTTCCGCCAACGACAAGGCGAGCGCCAGTCCCGGATTTTTCCGCTCCGCACGCAGCCCTAATTCCAGCGCCTCGGCCTGCCGCCCCTGACGGTCCAGCGCCGCCATCTCGCGCAACGCCGCATACGGCACCAACGACGCCGGCAGATTCGCGCGGCCCTTCCAAATCTCGTCGGGCGTCCGCGCAAACGGCCGGTAAAGCGGATCGCCGATCGCCACCGCCTGCCAGCTCAACGCCGGCAACGCGTAAAACACCGCGTCGCCCCACCGCTCCCCGCGCGCCAGCGCCAGCATCAAAATGTCCGGCCGGTGCGTCCAATCCAGATACGGCTCAAACACGTTGCCCACCGTCGCCGTCACGCCGCGCGCGACGAGGGGCCCCGTCCACCCGCTGCTCGCCGACCGCAACGTCAGCGCCGAGTAACTATGGATGTGCAACGCGATCGCTCCGGGCGCGAACCGGAAGTCCGGCAGCGCAAACGGCCCGTTCAGATTCCCCGCATACCATCCGAAATAGATCGCCGGCGCATCGCAGCGCGCTGTCACCGGCATGGTCCCTCGCGCGCGGTCCACATCGGTTTCGAAACCCAATTCCGCGATCGGTGCGATCGTCGCCTCGATCCACGTGTCGCCCTCCTTGTGCGGCCCGCCGAGGTCCACGTATGCGCGGCCCACCACGCCGTGTTTCTCCGCCTCGATCGCGTGGTCCACCAGCGCCAGCGTATCGCGCAACGTCGGCCCTTCGAGTCGGGACACTTTCACCACCTGGCCCTCGACAAAATCCGACGGACGCGTGCGGTTGAAAAGCGGGTTCGGCACCAGCGCCACCGCCGGTGGATCCACGCGCGCCAGCAACGCCAGCTCCGAATCCACGGCCGCGCGCATCGTCTGCACCTGCCCCGGCAGCTTGCCCACGTCCAGCGTCGCCCGCAGCGCCGGATCGTCATCGACCCGCAACGGCACGCCGCGGCACACGACGAGATACGAAATCCGATGGCCCGACACCGCGTTCTTCTTCCGGCCCACGCTGTCCAGCAGGTCCATCGTCACGCCGCTGATCCAGCCCTTTTCGACCAACGCGTCCTGCAACGGCTGCCAGATCGTCCGCACAAACTCCGGCCACGAAATCGTCTCCGCCGCCGACATCGGCAGCGCGAAAATATTCGCTTTCGGCACCCCGCGCGCCGCCGCGTAATAGTCCGCCACGCGCGTCGAATCGGCATCATTGGCATTGGCCAGAATCACCACGCGCGCCGCCGCGTCGTCCGTCGATTCCGCCACCCCGCGCTGGGTCCAGCCTAACAGAAAAATCGCGGCAAAAATCCAACGCATGCCGCTGACTGTGCGTAAACCCTGATGATTTTCGAGGCTCGTTTGTGTTCGCCGGCGAGGCATCCGTCGCCCGACACCGCGTTTTTTGGTGCGTTCATCCGACCACCTCCCTTATCCCTGTCTCCCGATGGCTGAAACCAATTCCCGGCTCGTTTCCGTGCGCAACGCCTTCTTCTCGGGCTTGGTCCTCCTCGCGCCCGCGCTCGTCACCATCTGGGCCTTCACCCGGATCGTGGAGCTCGTCGGCGGGTCGTTCCGTCCGCTGTTCATTCACCACATGCCCGAGTCGCTGCAACGCCTCGGACTCCTTTGGGACGTCGTCACGACGCTCATCGTTCTCCTGCTCATCACTGCTCTCGGCTATCTTTCCCGCTACGTGCTGGGAAAATTCTTCGGCACCCTGCTCGAACGCTTCATCCAGAGCATCCCCGGCGTCAGCAACGTCTACACCACCGTCAAGCAGATCATCGCCACCTTCAGTTCGCACAATCGCAACCTCTTCTCGAAGGTCGTGCTCGTCGAATTCCCCCGGCGCGGCTCCTGGGTCATTGGTTTCCTCACCAGCAAAACCCAGGGCGAGGCGCAGACGAAAACCACCCAGGAAACGTGGACCGTGTTCGTGCCCACCACCCCCAATCCCACCAGCGGTTTCCTCGTCATGGTCCCGCATTCCGACATCGTGGAACTCGATATGAGCGTCGGCGACGGCATGAAAATGATCATCTCCGGCGGTGGCGTCGTCCCCCCGTGGTCGCCCGCCCACGTCCCGCCCGCCCCCATCGTCCGCGAGCCTCTTCCCTGAGCCGTGCCCGGCGCCTCGCTGCAGACCGATGCGTTTGTCCTCGGCAAACGGCCGCCATCCGACGCCTTTCAAACGCTCACGTGCTTTTCCGCCGAACACGGCCCGTTGCTCGTCCTGCAACGTCTCCCCAAGAAATCCGCCGGCACCAGCACCCTCCTCGATCTCTTCGACGAGGCCGCCCTCGTCCTCGAAGCCTCCAACCAAGGCCAGCTCTGGTTCGTGAAGGAAGTCCGGCTCCTCGCCCGCCCCGCCGGCATCGGCCAAAGCTACGCCACGCTCGAGGTCGCGTCGCGCTTCGCTCAACTCATCGCCCGCAACCACGTCGCCCCCGAAAGTCGCGCCGACGTCTATCGCCTCGTTCACCAGGCGTTCGCCGCCTTTGCCTCCGCCGCGCGCGCCGACATCGCACTCTTCAAAAGCCTCTACCGCTTCGCCCGCGATCAGGGTTATCCCTTGAAAGAACAATGGTTCCCCTCGCTCACCGCTCCTGATCAGACGCAGGTGACGACCCTCCTCAATCGCCCTCTCGCCGGCCAGTCCGCCGCGCCCGCCGACGTCGCCCGCCTCCAAACGTCCCTGGAGGACTATTTGCGCCGCGAAACCGAGATTCTCCTCGACTGACCGCGCCGCCGCGCGTGGTGAAAAACCCGTTCCCTCCGCCGCATAGGTCAACGCCGCCAGCGCGCACTTGCCACGCCGCGCCGTCTGACGGTCACTGTGCTCCGCGCATGGAATTTTCCCTCGACCAACGGTCCGCCAGTTTGAGCGTCGGCGAATTCGCCGCGTTCAACGTCGGTCCGCGCGAGAGCGGCGACGGTCCCCACGGAGTGTGGCGCGCGCAGCTCGGCGTGCATTGGCACAACGAACTCCGCGCCCGCGCCGCCGACGACACGCCCGCCGCCGAGTTCGAGGTCGCCATCGCCGGCGCCGTCGCGCACCGCGGCTGGGTCATTCAGCTCACCGGCCGCATCGACCAATGGCTGCCGGCCGCAGCCGTCCCCACGCTGCGCGAAATCAAAACCGTCCTCCATCCGCTCCCCGTCGCCGAGGCGGAGTTGCGCGCCGATCATCCTGACTACTTCGCGCAACTCGCCGCCTACGTCGCGCTGCGCCGCCTCGCCGCGCCGACCGCCGCGCTGCGCGCCGAACTCGTCTTCGTCGAAGCCGGCAGCGGCCTCGCCCAAACCGTCGTCCTCACCGCGGCCGACGAAACCTGTTTCGACGTTCAACTCGAGCGCGTCGTCGAGTTTCTCGACCTCCGCGCCCGCGCCCGCGAACGCCTCCGCCACCTGCACTTTCGCTCGCCGTTCGCGACCCTGCGCCCCGGTCAGGAAACCACTCGCGCCGAGTTGACCGCCGCCTTCGAGCGCCACCCCGCGGTCCTTTTCGAAGCGCCCACCGGCTTCGGCAAAACCGGCGTCCTCTTGGAATTTGCCTTGGGCCAGCTCCAGGCCGGCCACTTCGAACGCGTGCTCTATCTCACGAGCAAAGCCACGGGCCAGCTCCAGGTCGTGCGCACCCTCGCCGCGATGACCGCTCCCGCCGCCAATTCCGAACCGCCCCTTTCGCTTCAACCTTCTCCCTGCTCGACGGCGCTCGCAGTCTGGCACGTGCGCAACAAAGCCGAGCACTGCGTCAACCACACGTTCCACTGCGTGCGCGATTCCTGCACGTATCTCGCCGACGTCGCCGCGCGCTGGGCCGGCAGCGGACTTTCACGTTTCTACCTCTTCGAAGATCAGCCGCGCGATCTGCCCACGCTGCGCGACGCCGGCCGCCAAGCCGGCATCTGCCCTTACGAAATCACCCGCACCGCGCTCGCGTTCAACGACGTCTGGATCGGCGACTACAACTACGTCTTCGCTCCGCGCAACCGCGGCCTCTTCTTCGAGCAACCCGGCTTCGATCCCGCGCGCACGCTCCTCCTCATCGACGAGGCCCACAACCTCCCCGCGCGCGTGGCCGATGCTTACTCGCACACCGCGCACGTCGACGACGCCCGCCCGCTCCTCGCCGAGCTCGATCATCAACGCGCCTCCGCGCCCCTGCTGCGCGCTTGGGAAAACTGGGTGCAACTGCTCGGCGCCCTTCCCGCCTGCGACTCCCTCGACCCCGCGCTCGAAGCCGATGTCACCGATGCCCTCGACCAAATCGTGCGCGCCTTGGAGTCCACGCCGCTCGACTACGCCGCGCTCGGCCCCACGTTCAGCGACCAGCTCTGGCGCACGCAGGATCTCGCCGAGTGGCTCGCCGATTCCTCGTTCGATAAACTCCTCTGGTGCGCCCGCGCCGGCGAATTGCGTTTCACCTGCCTCAACGCAGCTGCTGCCATCGGCCGCGCCCTGCGCGAGTTTGGCGGCGTCGTCTGCGCCACCGCCACCTTCGGACCCGCCGCCGCCTTCGCCGACGCCTGCGGTTTCGCCGCCACACCGACGCCCCACCTCGCCCTCGCACCGACGACCACGCCGGCGTTTTTCCATCTTTCCGCGCACACGCCGTGGCGCGACACCGCTTACGACGTCGGTATCGATGCCCGCGTCGACACGACTTACCAACGCCGCAGCAGTTTCGCGGGCGTCACCGGCGAAACGATCGTCCGCCTTCACGCCGCCGCGGGCGCCGCGGTCGCCGTCTTCTTTCCCTCCTACGCTTACGCCGAGCAAATCGTCCGCGCCCTCGAGCGCGCCGGTTCGCCGCTCCGCATCGCCCTCCAGCCGCGCCTGCCCGATCTCGCCGCGCAAACCGCCTGGGTCGAGGAATCCCTCGCGTTCACCGACGCCGTCTTTCTCGTCCTCGGCTCCAGTTTCGCCGAAAGCATCGATCTGCTCGGCGGACGCGTCACGCACGCCATGGTCGTCGGTCCCGCGTTGCCCGAGGTCAACGCCGTGCAACGCGCCCGCGTCGCCGCGCTTTCCTCCCTCGGCCGCGGCGCCGCCTTCCGTCGTGTTTACCAGATTCCCGGCATGCAAAAGGTAAACCAAGCCCTCGGCCGACTCGTGCGCGCTCCCGGCCAGCGCGCCCGCGTCCTCCTGCATTGCCGCCGCTTCGCCGAGCCCGACTACGCCAGCCTCCTCGCCCCCGAATACCAACTCGGCACCAACATCCTCGACGACGCCGATCTCACCGCCTGGCTCGCCCAGCCGTTTCCGCCTCCCGCTCCTCCTCTCAACGCGTCCGCGTCGGCCTGAACGGGTGGGCCGTGCGCTCCCCCGCGCAGCCTGCTCCCCGCCCTTCACCGCCCACCGCTCCGCCGCGCGGCCGTCACCCGCCAGCGGCACAAAATCCCTTGTTCTGCCGCGCCGTCGCTCTCTACCCTGCGCGCGCATGATTTTGCTCCTCGGAGGTTCCGGTTACGTCGGCTCGGCTTACCAAGCGCTCTTCCAGCGCAAAGGCATCGCCTACCGCAATCTGCGGCGCGCCGAGGTCGATTACACCCATCCCGCCACGCTCACCGAATTCCTCCGCCGCGAGCGCCCGGAATTTCTCATCAACGCCGCCGGCTACACCGGCAAACCCAACGTCGACGCCTGCGAGCTCCACAAGACCGAATGCCTCTTCGGCAACGCTGTTTTCCCCGGCCTCGTCGCCCAGGCGTGCGCCGCCGCCGGCATTCCGTGGGGCCACGTCTCCTCCGGCTGCATCTACACCGGCGAGCGCCCCGATGGCTCCGGTTTCACCGAAACCGACGCCCCTAATTTCACCTTCCGCCAGAACAACTGCAGTTTCTACTCCGGCACCAAAGCCCTCGGCGAAGACGTGCTCGCCGGCGCGCCCGACGTGTTCATCTGGCGCCTGCGCATTCCCTTCGATCACGTCGAAAACCCGCGCAACTACCTCACCAAATTGATGCGTTACCCGCGGCTCCTCGAAGCGACCAACTCCATTTCGCAACTCCACGAATTCGTTGCCGCCACCTTCGCCTGCTGGGAGCAACGCATTCCCTTCGGCACGTATAACGTCACCAATCCCGGCCGCGTGACCACCCACGAAGTCGTCGCCCTCATCCGCGAATCCGGCGTGTGCGAAAAAGACTTCCAGTTCTTCGCCAGCGAAGACGAGTTCATGCACGTCGCCGCGAAAACCCCGCGCTCCAACTGCGTGATGGATTCCGCAAAACTCGCCGCCGCCGGCATCACGCTCACGGAAGTCCACACCGCCATCGCCGCCGCGCTGCGTTCCTGGCAACGCGCCTGAACGCGCTGCTCTTTTGGCGTTTCCCTCTACGCACGTCCCCTCTTCGGCATGAAACTCCTCGTCACCGGCGGCGCCGGCTTCATCGGCAGCAACTTCATCCGCCAGCGCCTCCTCTCGCGCGACGGCCCGGCGATCAGCCGGCTCGTCAACCTCGATGCGCTCACCTACGCCGGCAATCCCGCCAATCTCGCCGACCTCGCCTCCGATCCGCGCTACGTTTTTGCGCACGGCGACATCGGCGATTCCGCCCTCGTCTCCCGCCTCCTCGCCGAACACGAGATCGACGCCGTCGTGAATTTCGCCGCCGAATCGCACGTCGATCGCTCCATCGATTCGCCCGAGCCGTTCATCCAGACCAACGTCACCGGCACGCTCCGCCTGCTCAATTGCGCGAAGCAACACTGGGCCCGGCTGCCTGCGCCGCAGCAAAGCGCGTTTCGTTTTCTGCATGTCTCGACCGATGAAGTTTACGGTTCGCTCCCGCCCGGCGCGCCCGCCTTCACCGAAGAGCACAACTTCGAGCCCAACTCGCCCTACGCCGCCTCGAAAGCCGCCAGCGACCACCTCGTGCGCGCCTACCAGCACACCTACGGCCTGCCGACGCTCACGACCAACTGCTCCAACAACTACGGCCCGTATCATTTTCCCGAGAAACTCATCCCGTTGATGATTCTCAACGCCCTCGAAGGAAAACCGCTCCCCGTCTACGGCGACGGCCAGCAGATTCGCGACTGGCTCTACGTCGAAGATCACGCCGCGGCCATCTGGACCGTCCTCCAACGCGGCCGCGTCGGCGAGACTTACAACATCGGCGGTTGGAACGAAAAACCGAATCTCGAGATCGTGAAAACCATCTGCGCGCTCCTCGATAAAAAGTCCCCGCGCGCCGACGGCCAGAGCTACACCACGCAAATCGCCTACGTCGCCGACCGCCCCGGCCACGACCGCCGCTATGCGATCGACGCCACGAAAATCCACCGCGAGCTCGGCTGGAAACCCGCCGAAACCTTCGCCACCGGCATCGAAAAAACCGTCGACTGGTATCTTGCCCATCCTGCCTGGGCCACCGACATCACCGCCACGCGCTACGCCCGCGAACGCCTCGGCGCCAAAGCCTGATTTCCTCGGCCGCGCCACCGCGCCACCCGTCCGGATCGGCGGCCGTCAGCATTCATTAGCGGTCAAAAAACTTCACTCGTTCTCTCTCCATGCAACGCAAAGGCATCGTCCTCGCCGGCGGCTCCGGCACCCGCCTCTATCCGCTCACCATCGCGGTCTCCAAGCAGCTCATGCCGGTTTACGACAAGCCGATGATCTACTACCCGCTCTCGGTGCTCATGCTCGCCGGCATCCGGGAGATCCTCATCATCTCCACGCCGCAGGACCTCCCGCTCTTTCAACGTCTTCTCGGCGACGGCGCCCAGTTTGGCGTCACGTTCAGCTACGCCGAACAACCCCGCCCCGAAGGCCTCGCCCAAGCCTTCCACATCGCCGCCGACACCGGCTTTCTCACCGGCCACGAACCTTCCGCCCTCGTCCTCGGCGACAACCTCTTTTACGGCGCCGAGTTTGTCACCGCGCTCACCGATGCCGGTGCCCGCACCACCGGTGCGACCATTTTCGGCTACCACGTCGCCAATCCCACCGCTTACGGCGTCGTCGAATTCGCCCAGGATGGACGCGTCGTCTCGCTCGAAGAAAAACCCGCGCAGCCGAAATCCAACTACGCCGTCCCCGGCCTCTACTTTTACGACGAGCAAGTCGTCGCCCTCGCCCGCGCTCTCAAGCCCTCCGCCCGCGGCGAACTCGAAATCACCGACCTCAATCGCGTCTATCTCGACCGCGCCCAACTTCAGGTCGAACTCTTCGGCCGCGGCACCGCGTGGCTCGACACCGGCACGCACGACTCGCTCATGCAGGCCGCCCAATTCGTCGAAGTCCTCGAAAATCGCACCGGCCTGAAAATCGCCTGCCTCGAGGAAATCGCCTTCAAGCACGGCTGGATCGATCGCGCGCAACTCGAACGCAACGTCCGCTCCCTCGGCAAATCCAGCTACGGCGAATATCTCCGGCGTCTGCTGACCTAGCCGCGGGCGGGCCGCCATGCAGGTCTCCTTCATCGTCCCGCTCTACAACTGCCTGCCGCTCACGCAGGCGATGCTCGCGAGCCTGTCCGCCACGCTCCCGCCCGGCCTCGCCTGCGAAATCATCTTCGTCGACGATGGCAGCACCGACGGCACCCGCGCCTGGCTCGCCACGCTCCCGCCGCCTTGCCGCGCGCTCCTCAATCCCACGAACCTCGGTTTCGCCGGCGCCTGCAACCGCGGCGCCGCCTCCGCCCGCGGCGAATTGCTCTTCTTCCTCAACAACGACCTCGTCCTCCAGCGCCACTGGTTCGAGCCCATGCGCGCCGCCTTCGACCGTTTCCCCGACGCCGCGCTCGTCGGCAACGTCCAGCGCCACGCGTCCTCCGGCGCCATCGATCACGCCGGCATATTTTTCAACGCCAAGGGCAAGCCCGCGCATCTCACCGCCCGCCCGCTCCGCTCCGCGCTCAGCGGCTACCGCGCCGTCCCCGCTGTCACCGGCGCCTGCTTCGCCATCCGCACCACGCTCTGGCGCGAACTCGGCGGCTTCGACGAACACTACCGCAACGGCAGCGAAGACGTTGACCTCTGCCTCCGCGCCGCCGCCCTCGGCCGCCGCCCCTACGTCGCACTGCGCAGCGTCGTCCGCCATCACATCAGCCAGTCGCCCGGCCGCAACCTTCGCAACGAGCAGAACACGCAACGCCTCGTCCACCGCTGGCGCCCGCAAATCGTCCGCCTCGCCGCACGCGCACGGGCGCTGCACGACCTCCGCACCAACTGGGACGGCGCCCGCGACGCCACCGATTTCGCCCGCGCCGCGATGACCCTCGCCTACGTGCTCCACCTCCGCCGCGAACCGCCCCGCCACGTCCTCACCGGCCTCGAATCCGCCCTCGACGCCGAATTCGCCCGCTGGCGCAGCCTCGGTCTCGCACCGCCTGACGCCCCCGCCTGAACAAATCCCCCGGAGCGTGGTGTCATCACGGCGATGAATCCGTACGTGAACCCGTCGAAGACACGCGCACGCCAGCCAAATTGATCGAATTCAGGGCAGCCAACGGCGAAGAAGCGGATGCAGCGTTGGTGGAACGCGCGGCGCTGTTACGCAGATCAGGCGACCAACCTTTGCCCCCAACCTCCCTGTCAACTGACTCGCAGACTGACGACGATGGGGTCTCCGCCCCGTTGCAAACTTGCGCCGCCAGCACAATTTGCCATGAAAGCCGCTGGTGCCGGACTTTCGCTTTCACCAGACCAAACACCAGATGCTGCGCGTTTCCGAACGCGATCTCTCGTTCGAAAACATGAAGAATGTAGTCCGCTAACCTGACACGGAACAACCGCTGCGGCGCGGGGTTCATGGCGGCCTGGTGAAGAAATTCCGCAAAACGGTTGATGGAAAGACGCTCGTCGTCGTGGCGGAGCTCAAAGGCGCCGAGTGCTGGCTATTGACCGGATTTTTCGCAGATTAACATCCAACCGGCCGCGCACATGAAAAAGGAAACGCAAAAACTGATCGTCCATTCCTCCCGCCCTCCCGTGGTGGAATTCGATGCCGAGGCGATGGCGGTGTATGTCCGCTTCCGACCGGGCAAGGTTGCCCGCACGGTCGAGTGCGAAGCCAGTTCCATGCACGTTGCGATCGACCTCAACGGCAGGGGAGACGTCCTTGGCATCGAAGCCATCGGCATGCAGGAGCTGGTGATCGAGCAGTTGCTCGCAGCCGCCCGCGTGGAAACTCCCAAGATCGACTATTCCCGCGCCCGCCTCATCGCGACCGGAAGCTTGATACCCGCCTGACGTCTGCGGCTGTTCCCAAGGGCCGAACTGCAGCCCCCGCCGCGCGTCACTGCGACCGCGCCACCTCCCGCACGACCGATTGCGGACGCTGATTCACCACGAGAAACATGCGGCCCAGGTATTCGCCGAACAGGCCCAGCATCAGCAACTGCACGCCCGAGAACACCAGCAGCGCCGCCATCAACGAACCCCATCCAAACGCCGGCCCCCGGTTCGTCGCCCACAGCCAGATCACGCCCGTCAGCGCCGCCAGTCCCACGACCGCCACGATCGCCCCCAGCACCGACGCCGCCCGCAACGGCATGATCGAGAAATTCACCCACGCGCTCAGCCATAACCGCACCAGCCGCCGCAACGTGTAGCCGCTTTGCCCCGCCACCCGCGCCGCGTGCTGCACTTCGATCGACCCGATGCGCTGCGTCACTTGCAGCAACAGTCCGTCAATATACGGAAATGGTCCCGCGTGCCGCGCCGCCTCCCGCGCCGCAAACGCCGACACGCACCGAAAACTCGACAGATAAAACCCCCGCGGTTTGTCCAGCGCCCAATCCGTCATCCGGCTCGTGAACCAACTCCCCGCGTTGCGCCACGCCGCGTGCTGTTTCGCCGCGTAGTGGCCGTAAACCACATCGAGCCCGCCCGTCGCCGCCCGCTCCCACAACCGCACCGCTTCGCGCGGCGGATTCTGCCCGTCATCGTCGAGGTTCACGCAAAACGTCCCCGTCGCGTGCCGCCAACCCGTCAGCACCGCGTTGTGTTCGCCGAAATTCCGCGCGTGCTCGACATACGTCACCCGCACGTTCGCCGTGCGCAGCAACTCCCGGCACACTGCCGCCGTCGCATCGCGGCTGCCGTCGTTGACGAGCACGATCTCGTGCCCGCCCGCCACCGTGAGCCCCTCGATATCCCGCACCACCGCCGCAATCGTGTCGGCGCTGTTATAGAGCGGAATGATAAAACTCAGAGCGGGGCTGGACATGCGCGCGTTGATAGCGGTTCGCCGCGCGCTCCGCTACGCGAAAAACGCCCGCACCGCCGCAATCACCCGCTCCACCTCCGCCGCCGTCAGCGTCGGATGCACCGGCAGGCACAACACCTCGCTGCACGCGCGCTCCGTCAACGGCAGCGCCACGTCGCACCGATACGCCGGCTGTTGATGCACCGGCACCGGATAAAGCACCGCCGTCCCGATCCGCCCCGCCGCCAATTCCGCGCGCAACGCATCGCGTTTTCCCGTGCGCACCGCGAACTGATGCCACACCGGCCGACTCCCCGCCGCCACGATCGGCAAGCGCAACGGCAATCCTGCGAGCCCGCGCCGATACGCCGCCGCATGCGCCGCCCGCTGCGCGTTCTCCGCCGCGAGATATGCGAGCTTCACGCGCAGGATCGCCGCCTGCATTTCGTCGAGCCGGCTGTTTCGTCCCCCCTCCTCCGCCACGTATCGCGTCTGCCACCCGTATTGCCGCAACCGTCGCACCCGCTCGCCCAGCGCGACGTCGCGCGTCGCCACCGCGCCGCCGTCGCCGAGCGCGCCGAGGTTTTTCGTCGGATAAAAACTAAACGCCGCCGCCGCGCCCCACGCGCCCGCCGCCACACCGTTCCACGCCGCCCCGTGCGCCTGCGCGCAATCCTCGATCACCACCGCGCCGTGCGCCGCCGCCACCGCGCCAATCCGCGTCATGTCCGCCATCTGCCCGTAGAGATGCACCGGCACCACCGCGCGCACCTTTCCTCCGCGCAACACCGCTTCGAGCGCGCCCGGATCCATCGTCATCGTCGCATCGTCGATCTCGACGAACATCGGCTCCGCGCCCACCGCGCCGATCGCCGCCACGGTCGCCGTCACCGTATTCGCCACCGTCGCCACGCGATCTCCCGACCGCACGCCCGCGGCCCGCAACGCCAGCTCCAGCGCGTCCGTGCCATTTGCCACGCCCACGCACGCGCCCACGCCCACGCCCACGAACCGCGCGAATTCTTCCTCAAACGCCGCCACGTCCGGCCCGAGCACGTAGTGACCGCTCGCCAGCACGCGCTCCATCGCCGCCCGAATTTCCGCCGCGTGCCGGCGCACGAGCGCGCCCGGATCGGCTGCCGGAATCGCCTCCGCTTCAGACATAGTGCCCGAGTTCCTTTCGGTAATACGCCAAGGTTTTCGCCAGCGCCGTGCGCACGCTCGTCCGCGCGCGCCACCCGAGCTCGCGTTCGATCAATCCCGCGTCCGCAAAAAAATCTCCGATGTCGATCTTCCGCCGCGCCGCCGGGAAACGTTTCACCACAAAACTCCCGCCACCGTTCAATTCCACCAGCAGTTCTGCCAACGCGAGCAACGTCATCGGCGGCGGACCGCCGAGATTATACACCGCTCCCTCCGCTTCTCGCCGCGTCGCCGCCCGGAGAAACGCCTCCACCGCATCGTCGACAAACGTGAAATCCCGCAGTTGCGCGCCGCCCCACACTTCAAACGGCTCGCCTTCCAGCACCCGTCGGATCCACACGCCCACAAACGTCTGCCGCGCGTCCTTGATGCGCATGCCCGGCCCGATCGTGTTCGTCAGCCGCAGCACCGTGCTGCGAATCCCGTGCACGTCGTCGTAAAGCAGGTGATAGTTTTCGCCCGCGAGTTTATTGATGCCGTTCACGTCCACGGGACGAAGCGGGTGTTTTTCGTCCACCGGCAGATAGTCCGGACGCCCATAAATCTGCCGCGTGCTCGCGAACACCACGCGCACCTGCGGGTTGTGTCGCCGGCACGCTTCCAGAATCGAAAGCTGCGAACGCGCGTTGATTTCGAGATCCGTTTCCGGGTCCGTCATCGAGTCCATGTGACTCGTCTGCCCGGCCAGGTTGAACAAAAAATCCTGTCCGCGCACGAGCTCCGCCATCGTCGCGCGATCCCGCACGTCCGCCCGCTCGATCTGCACGCGCCTCGCCGCGCGCCTGAGGTTGCGCAGATGACCGCCGTGCTCGGGAATCAACGCGTCCGCCACCACCACGTTCGCCCCGAGCGACACCAAACGCTGGCTCAACCGCCCGCCGATGAAGCCCAGCCCGCCGGTCACGAGCACGCGCTTTCCAGCAAAGGCGGATTCTTTTTCAGCGTTCATGGGGCTTCCATCGGGCTCACGACCCTGCCGCGTCCGGTTGCACCCGCAATTCGATTTGCTCGGCCAAAATTCCCAGCAGCCGCGGATCGTCGTCGCCCGGCGACACCGCCGGCTGCGGCAAACGCAGCTCGATCGTCGTCGCGCCCGGCGGCACGGCGAACGGCTTCACTTTCACCCACGCGAGTTTCACGCCCACGTTCACCGTCTGCACGCGTTGACCATTCGCCCAGATTTCAACCTCCCGCGGCACCAGGCTTCGCGTCAGCATCCGCAGTTCGATCTGCCGCGATTCCGCGTGCGGATTGCCCACCGCGATCGTCGCGTTCCCCGACGTCCATTGCCAGCAAAGCCCGCTGTGCACGCGCGTCTCGCGGCCATGCCAGCCCGTCCCGAGCTCCGCCTGCAGATACGACGGACTCGCCCGTCGGATGACTGCGTAACGCTCGTTGAGCACCCAACCATCCGCCCGTTTCGGCGGCACCACGCGCAAGATATGACCGTTCAATTCCCACTCGCCTCGCATCGGCGTGTTGCGCCGCCCCTCATAGGTGTAGGTGTGAAAATACTGCGCCCGCCGCAGCAAAAACTGGTTCGCCCACAACCGCTCCCAGAAATCCGGCACCTCCAGGTTGATCGACGTCACCTCCGGATGACCCTCGAGCTGCTGCACCGCCGCGAGCCGTCGATCCACCTTCAACGGCGGATCCGCCGCCTCCCTCAAAAACGCCACCGCGCCCACCCCCACGCCCACCGACACCGCCAGCGCCAGCAAACCCGTGCTCCACCTCACCCACCGCACCCGCGACCGCGTAAACATCAGCCACCCACAAAACGCCGGCAGCATCCCCACGTAGAACACCGCGAACAGCTTGTAGGCATCGTAGCTCGCGTTCGTCCCGAGATGTTTCCCCCGCCACCACAGGTAACCATAGCCCACCAGAATCGGCGCTGTGAGCGCGACCGCCGCCCACGTGCGGCTGCGTTGACCACGCTGCGAAAACCCCGCCACGAGAAACGCGATCAGCGCAAACACCACCACGACCGATCCCGCCCATTGCCACTCCGGGCCGATCGGATGCAACCCCGGCCCCGCCCGCACGCCCAACCAGCCCGACGGCGCCAAGCCCCGGATGTGCCACCCGATGTCCGCCTCGCGAAACAACAGCAGCCGCTCCCACAACCCCGCCACCCGCGTGAAAAAAACCGCCCCGGCCACGACGAGCGGCGTGAGCATCAGCCACGCCCACCGCCCGAGCCGCCGCCACTCGCCCGTGCGCAGCGTCAGCCCGCCCGCAAACGCCACCGCCGGCACCAGGCACACCAGCAGGATGAAATTATACGCTCCCAGAATCAGCGCATAGCCCGCGAACAACAGCCCGCTCAACGCCACCCCGTTCCGCCTCGTCGGCCCCGCCCGCCACAACACCACGCCCGCCCACGTCACCAAAGCGATCGCCACCGCCGCGATCAATTGCGCCGTCGCTCCATGATACACCGCATACCACGTGATCGGATTAAAACCATACAACGCCGCGATCCACACACTCCCGCGCTCCCCGTGCCCCACCACGCCCCGCGCCATCCACACCACCGCCGGCACCGACACCGCCAGCAGCACCGTCGTGAAAACGCTCACCACTTGAAACGCCTGCCACCCAAACACACTCGCGTTCAACGCCATCAACGCCGACGGCGTGAAGTGATTCAGCCGCAGCCAAAAATCGAAAAAGTTGTCCACCGAGTGCAGCCCCACCACCTCCGTCAACCCCATGAACCCGCCGCGGTCGCCATGACTGAATTCCATGAACACCCGCGCCCCCGCCGCGTAATCCGCCGCATCGCAGCTCCCCAGCGACAAACTCGTCAACGCCGTCGCCGCCCACGTAAACGGCGCCACCAACACCGCCTGCACCAACGCCACCAGCACCCACACGCCCCGCGTCCGCCAAACCGGACGCCCGACCGCGAGCCCCCGCCGCCGCACGCGCATCCATCCCGCCACGAGCAGCAACAGCGGCACCACCTCGCTCCACCGCGCATAAACATCCGTCCCCGCCACCTCCGTGTGCGCCGCGAAAACCCACACCACGATCGACTGCAACGTGAGACCCAGCGCCGGGACAAATAGCGGCCAGAAATGCCAGTGCCGCCGCGGCGTCACGAGCCACGCTGCGCCCACGCCCCACCCCAGCACGTGAAAGAGCAGACCGAATGCGGCGAGGAAGTAGGCCATCCGTGAGGAGCGGCCACCCTGACGCCTCCACCGCCCGTGTTAAGGAAAAACGTCCCCCCCACCCGCCGTATGATTCGCCTCAACGCCCCGCCCGCCATTCGCTTCGCGCTCAACGCCCGGCCCGATTCTCGCCATCTACCGGGCCCGCCTATTAGCCTTACGCGTCACGGGTGGACCGTGCGCTCCGCGCGCGGTGATTGGTCGAGCGACGTTGCGTCCAAGTCGCGCGCGGAGCGCACCGCTCACCTCTCCGTCTGCGACCCGGACTTCAATCCGCCCCAACCCAGCGGCGTCTTCGCTCCGTCAAAGCCGCCGCCCAACCGCGCAAAAACTCAAAATTTTGTTCGGCGACCGCCCGCCCATCCGCCATCGTCCGTCCACTCCGCGTGCGCCCGCCTCACCCTGCCTCCACTCGCACTTTTCCACCCCGCTCGCTCGCCCACGCACCGGGGCGTCACCGGGTTCTTGTTCGCCAATGCTTCGCTACATCCGTCGCGTTCGTCGTGGATCAATCCGTTGACCAGCAGGCAACGTTCGCCGCCCGGCTGCACGCCGTCGACGATCGGCCCTTCGACTTCCCGCCAGTTCACCCCGTTCAAAACGGGAACAACGTGCGCCTGCGCTTCTTCAGCCCGCCTACGACTACGACGACGATTCCGCCGCTTCTCCGTCGAACACGCGCAGCGGCCACGGGACCGGCTCGATACAACTATGCCGGCAGGACCATTCCTCTGAGTCGTCGCCAGAAATATCCTGCCCCCAGCACTGTCCCTTCGCGTCTGAAACTCATGGCGGCAAAGGAAGTAACCCGCGCCCGCCGAAAATATTTGCGCGCCAGTTCGCGCTCCGCCGACTCGCACCACTCGACCGCAACTTACAACTACGCCGCTCGGCGCAACCTCACGGTCCCGACCTTTCGCCGAGCATCTCCTGCTCCAACGACCTCCCGCTACGCTTCACGGAGCCACTTACGCTCACGCGAAGATTTTGTCGCCCCAAACAGTGGAGCCATGGGCCCCGCTGGGCCGGCCGGGAATATTTTGGTTTCAGCCACCGGAGGCCCCGCAGCAGGTAACAGCGTCTATGACCTTGGCTCGAAAGCCATAGCGGGAGCTGGAGGAGTTCAGACAGCCGTAGGTTTGGTTGGAACCACGGGGGCGTCGATAGGCAGCAATGGCAAGGTTTATACCAGTGGCTGGGGCGGCAACCAATACGTCACAACAGCCAAGTTCGCAGAGATAGCCACCAAGGCCGGATTTGTTTTAGCGGCGGCTGGAACGGCGTGGGATTGGATTAATGTGTTCAATGGGAGCGGAAGTATCTCTGGCACTAAGGCGACGGTGAACACTGGATTTACTGGGCTGGGGCTGCTAGGTGGTCCGATGGGCGCAGCCGGTGGCGCTGGATACTTCCTCATCGACAACTTCTATCCGGGCGGCTGGTTGGGCAATGGATCGAATCAGCCCTACAACGGCGCAGGTGCGCTGCGTGATTATGGCACAACGATTGAGAACAATCAGAAGATCGTCCCGGGGTGGGAACCGCGCGATCCTCCGTTCTAACGCCAAGACGCATTGCAATGAACCGCTTGAAACAAATCTACCTGACAGTCTTCACTCTCTTTTTTCGAGCAGCGGCTGACTCTTGGACTGCGTCGATCAACGCTTGGAAGGGTGTTGTCGGGGTGACGATGATCGAGTGGGCGATCCTTGTCGCAGTGAATGCATGGTTGCAGTGGTGGCTTGGCACAAAGCTCTTGTTCGGGTTGGAGAAGTGGGCGTTCTACGCGCTGTTTTTACTGTCGTTTGGTGTGAACTATTACGCCCTCATCACCCGCGGCTTTGGCATCCAATACGAGCAAGACTTCTCTACGCTGCCTAAGAGGGAAAGAACGTCGCGGCTCGTAATCGGGATCAGCACCGTCGTCGTGATCGTCGGGTTGTTGGTTGTGTCGTTTTATACAGCGAGGCCCGGTGCGCCTCGATGAGTCAGGCGGCACACGTCGCGCCAGCTCTCCGCAAGCTCCGATCTGTCACGCCGTCTGCTTCCTCCTCCGCTGTCGCTCCGTCCGGTGGCGCAAGCCGGACGGGGTCGCAAGCCGGACGGGGTCAGGCCGATAATTGTTGATTTTGTCCTGCTGCGCTGACGCTTGCCGCAACGTCCTCAATGACCCAGGCGGCACACGCCGCGCCAGCGCCGAGCCGCTGTCACGTCGTCTGCTTCCTCCTCCGCTGGCGCTCCGTCCGGTGGAGTCCTGCCCCGCCGGGGGCGGCGTGCGCGGCAAGAATGCCGCGCGAACGCGGCGCTCCTGTAAGACCCGCGCCGGCACGTCACGCGTCCACTGCGCTGCGCTACGTTCCCGCGAGTCGTGCCCGCCCTATCGTGACCGGCGGGGGGGCCCAAGCCAAAAACCTCATGTCTTGACTCTTGACAATCACGCGTGGAACAACGCGCCCGAGGCCTCGCGTGCAGGTCGCCGTCCACTCCGCCCTCTCACTCCCTTAAGTAGCGCCACCCGCGAGACCGAAAGACCCTCGAACTCACGAACCTTCCCCTGCTCACCCTCCTTTCCGGCCTACCGCGAAGATCGAACTTCCCCACGGAAACGCGGCGCCCGTCCGCAGCCACGCTCGCTCCAACGTCATTGCCCCGCGCAGCACCCCCTCGACCGGCGCTGGCATCAGCCGCACATCCGATCCAGCCGCCGGCGCCGGCCACAACTTCCGCCGCGCCACGATCAACGGCAACGGCAACGTGTTCCAGTGCGTCAGCCGCTCCACCCCAAAGCCCGCGTCAACCAGCAGCCGTCGCATCCCTGCCCGCGTGTAGCGCCGGCGTCCCTCCACCGCCACGTCGTGATACGACCATAACCACGGATGCGCCGGCACGTTGATCACCGCGACACCACCCGGCCGCAGCACGCGGACAAACTCCCGCACCGCCGCCGCGTCGTCGTCGAGATGGTAAAGCACATCCGTCGACACCACGGCGTCGAATCGCGCATCCCCCAGCGGCAACGCCGTCAACGGCGCCTCCCTCACCTCCGCCGCCGGCGCGCGTTCCCGGGCGAGAGCCACCGCCACCGGCGAAATATCCACGCCCGTCCAGCGCCACGCCTTCTCGTCCGCCAGTCGCCGCATCAACCCGCCCGTGCCGCAACCCGCGTCGAGCAACGCGGCCTCGCGTCCCGCCCACGCCCTCAACGCCCCGCGCACGTGCGCGTGCAACGGGCCCGATCCGAAAACCTCATGTCTTGAATCTTGACTAGCGCGTAGCACAACGCGCCCGACGCCTTGCGTGCAGGTCGCCTTCCACTCCGCCCTCACTCCCTTAAGTAGTGCCGCCCCGCGAGACCGAAAGACGCACGAACTCACGAACTTTCCCCTGCTCACCCTCTTTTCCGGCCTACCGCGAAGATTGAACTTCCCCACGGAAACGCCCCGCCCGCTCGCAGCCACGCTCGCTCCAACGTCATTGCCCCGCGCAGCACCGCCTCGACCGGGGCTGGCATCAGCCGCACATCCGATCCAGCCGCCGGCGCCCGCCACAACTTCCGCCGCGCCACGATCAACGGCAACGTCAACGTGTTCCAGTGCGTCAGCCGTTCCACCCCAAAGCCCACGTCGACCAGCAGCCGTCGCATCCCTGCCCGCGTGTAGCGCCGGCGTCCCTCCACCGCCACGTCGTGATACGACCATAACCACGGATGCGCCGGCACGTTGATCACCGCGACACCACCCGGCCGCAGCACGCGGAAAAACTCCCGCACCGCCGCCGCGTCGTCGTCGAGATGATAGAGGACATCCGCCGACACCACGGCGTCGAATCGCGCATCCGCCAGCGGCAACGCCGTCAACGACGCCTCGATCACCTCCGCCCCCGGCGCGCGTTCCCGGGCGAGAGCCACCGCCACCGGCGAAATATCCACGCCCGTCCAGCGCCACGCCTTCTCGTCCGCCAGCCGCCGCATCAACCCGCCCGTGCCGCAACCCGCGTCGAGCAACGCGGCCTCGCGTCCCGCCCACGCTTTCAACGCCCCGCGCACGTGCGCGTGCAACGCACGGAAATACCACATCGCGTCCTCCACGGCGGCGAGCTTGCGGTGTTCCTCGGGACTCATTCCTCCGAGCGAAGCCGCGGCGTTAAGCTTTGCCAAGGGAAACACCGCCGCCCAGCGTTGCCCGCTCGCCGCCATGCCTGAGCGCCGCCCGCCACGCCTCGAACATTACACCGGAATTTTCTTCGACGAAATTCATCCCGGCTCCGCGTGGATGCGCGACACCGCCGTCTTGCGCCTCCCGCCCTTGCGCCAGTCGGTCGAACTCGTGCTGCGCGGCGAATTCATCACGCTGTCCAACGCCGGGGCGCTCCCGCGCGCCGAGGTGTTGCTCGGCCGCCGCCGCGTGGCGCGTCTCGCCCCAACGTCTCCCGGGCCGTTCGCCATCGCCCTCACCGCCTCCGCCGCGCAAGCCGCGCACGGCCTGCACCTCACGCTCAAACTCCGCGGCGTCGCACTCACCAACGCCGCCGCCTGGCTCGGACGCCTCTTCGCTGGCTGGCCCGGCGCGGGCCGGCTGCAACGGTTCCGCGCGCAAACCAAAAACCGTCAGTTGCGCGTGCTGCGACTCGAGACCGCCGCCGGCGAGCTGATCTACGATTTCGCCAACCGCACCGCGCCCATTTCCGCCGCCTTCAAGCGCCGCTACCTTCACCTCGGTCTCAACATTGCCGGGTTTTTCCGCGCCGACCTCGGCGTCGCAGAGAGCGCGCGCTGCATGGTCCGCGCCGCCGACGCCGCGAACCTCAACGTCGCGCTCATCGAACTCCGCCTCCCCTGCAAAAACCCCGCGACCGACGACACCTACACGCCCCGCCTCGCCACCGCCGCGCCCGAATCGGTCAACGTCATCCATCTCGACGCCCCCGTCTCCCGCGACGTCGATCACTATCATCCCGGTCTGCGCGCCGGCCGTTATAACATCGGCTATTGGGCGTGGGAGCTGCCCGATTTTCCCGACGTCTGGGTGCCGCACGCACGTTATTTCGACGAAATCTGGGCGCCCTCGCGCTTCGCCGCCGACGCCATCGCCGCCAAAGTCCCCGTGCCTGTCCTGCCGATGCCGCACGCGATCGGCTTCACGCGCCCGACCGCCGCGCCTCCCGAGTTGCGCGCCAAATTCGCCCTCCCGCGCGACGGATTTCTTTTCCTCTTTCTCTGCGATCTCAACTCCTACGCCGAACGCAAAAACCCCCGCGCCGTCCTCGAAGCCTTCCGCCGCAGCGGTCTCGCCGGCACTGGCGCCGCGCTCGTCATCAAGGTGCACAACGTCACCGGCAACGAAGCCGATCTCGCCGCCCTCGAAGCCGCCGCCCGCGATCTCCCCGGCACCACGCTCCTCGCGCGCACGCTGCCGCGCCACGAAATCTACGAACTCGAAGCCGCGTGCGACGCCTTCGTCTCGCTGCATCGCGCCGAAGGTTTCGGACTCGCGCTCGCCGAGTGCATGTTTCTCGAACGCCCGGTGATCGCCACCAACTGGTCCGCCACCACCGAATTTCTCAATGCCGCCAACGGCTGTCCCGTCGACTACCGCCTCGTGCCCGTGGCCCGCAGTCACGGGCCCTACACGCAAGGCCAGGCGTGGGCCGACCCCGACCTCGATCACGCCGCCGACTGGATGCGCCGCCTCGCCGGCGACCGCGCCCTCGCGCAACGCCTCGGCGCCGCCGCCCGCGCCACGATGGAAGAACACTTCTCGCCCGCCGTCATCGGCGAACGCTACCGCCGCCGTCTCGAAGCCATCGCCACGTGGTGATGCTCGCTCTGCGTAAGGGGGCTGGCCCTTTCGATTGACGCGGCGCCGGTGAACCGTGCGCTCCGCTCGCGGTGGATTGCCGGCAACGTTGCGCCCAAGCCGCGCGCGGAGTGCACGGCCCACCCGTCAGCCTATTACGCGAGCGTCCCTCATGTGCGCTTGCTCCCGCGCACGCCTCACTCACGCGCCACCGCGCTCACCGTCACGACCAGATCGCGCATGCAAAATCCCAGCAGCCGCGGATCGCCGGCGATCGTCTGCGGCGGCGCGTCGGTCTGAAACTCCAGGCGGTTCCACCCCGGCGCCAACGTCGTCGCCGCCTCCTCCGCGTGAACGCTTCGATCCGTCACCTCGCCCTGCCAGATCTGCGCCGCAGCGTGGATCAACCTCACGCGGCGCGGCGCGATCGTGGACATCCCAAAGCGCAATTGCGCGCGCACCGGTCGCGCCGCGGGGTTGAAAATCTCCAGCACCGCACCGCCGTCGCTCCAGCACCACGTGTGCCCGTTCGCCGCCTCCACGCCATACCATCCGCTCACGAAACGCACGCTCATCGTCCGGCCGCCGTTCTCCCGCAACGCCGCTGGGCCTTCCACAGTGTAGCCCGGTCCCGGGGGCGGCGCGAATGCCGCCGGCGCGCATACCAGCGTCAGGTTGCCCAGCATGAGCACGACGAGCCATTTTCGCCCGCGCGGCACGAGCACGTTAAACGCGAGCTGCATCGGCAGCAGCACGCGCGACGCTGCGCCGGGATAGCCTTCCCACACCGCGTCGCCCAAAAATATCATCAACACCGCAAACGTCAGCGCCACGCGCCACCACGCATCGCGCCACCGCGGCCGCAGCACGAAGAACAGAAACTGGGTGGTCAGCGCGACGAGGGTCAGCAGGCTCCACCACGTGCCGAGGTTGCGCGCCGATCCGAAAAACGCCGACAGCACCGTCGTCCACTTCGCCACGTAGCCGCTGAACGGTCCCGCGAAGTTGCGCGCGCCCAAGTCCGTCGCCGGCCCCACCACGCGCTCAATATAAACCAACCACAGCGCGAGCGGCAGCGCCACCAGCCCAGCCCGCACTCCAGCGACCCACCATCGTCGCCACGGGCGCGCTTCCGCGGGCGCCAGCGCGATTCCGCCCAGCAGATTCGTCTCCTTGCCCAGTCCCGCGAGCGCGAGCAAACCGGTCGCCAGCCACGGACGTTTCTTCTCCACGCACCACACCGCCAGCGCGATGAGCAGCAGACTCGGCCCGTCGATCAACGCATACCGCACACTCAGACAGATCCCGAACGAAAACAGCACGCCGAGCCAGCGCATCAGATTGCTCACGTTGACCGGCGGAAACCATCGCAGCAGCACCGCCGCGAGCGCGAACCAACACAGCGCGTTAAAGAGTGCGAAGGCCTGCAAAATCCACGCCGGCTGCCCCAGCCCCAGCAGATACGCCGTCCACGGCATCAAGATTCGCCGCCCGCGATACGGCAGGCTGTCCACTGCCTGCTTCAATGCCGGATCGCGCAACGACGGATGCACGGCGATCTGCGCGTAATACTGCGCGTCGTAACCATCCGAGTTTTGCGCCACGTAATAGTCCACGTTGCGCAGCGCCTCGATGCGCTCCTCCGCCTGTTTGCCGCCAAACGCGATCAGGTAGGTGAACCCTTTCCCGGGCACATAAAATGCCGCGAACGACCACGCGAAAAACACCAGCGCCACGAGATACGCCGCTCTCACCCCGCGCACGCGCGCTCCGTCGCCGCAAGCCCTGCGCCAGCTCATGCTCACGCGCGCCGCCCGCGTCCCGCGCCCGCCCGCGCCGATCGCCCGCCCTCCATCATGTGCCGGCGAATACGCGGGTTTTTGATTTGTGGCATGCGGAAGAAGAATGGCACGGTTACACCCGCGACAACGCAAAAGATGGACGCCCTCCGCCCGCCCGACTCTCCCGCCTGCCCTCCGCGCCTCTGGCCGCGCTCCCTCGTCGCGCTCGTCCTGCTCGTCGCGCTCGCCGCTTACGGCGCCTTCATGTTTCCGCGGCTCGGCGCCGTCGCGGGCGGCTCCGATTCCTCCGGCTATCTCAACAACGCCCGCCTGCTCGCGCAACGCCGGGTCACGGTCCCGGCCCGCCCCGTCGCGGGCGCGGAGCCACTCAGTGTCGGCGCGCGCGAGCCGCTTGGCTTTCATCCTTCCACCGACGACACCGCGCTCACCCCGACCTATCCCACGGGCTTTCCGCTGCTGATTCTCGCCGCAACGACGTTCACCACCTGGACCGCCGCGCCCAACGTTGTCGCCGGGGCGCATCTGCTCGCCGGACTTCTCCTCACATATCTGCTGGCGCGCGCCTGCGGCCTGCGCCGGCCGTGGGCCGCGCTCGCGTTTCTCCTGCTCGCGTCATCGCCGCTCTTTCCCTTTATCGGCTTGCAGGCGATGAGCGATGTGCCCGCGCTCGTCTGGATCGCCGCCGCGGTGCTCGCGGCCCTGCATGCGCGTCGCCACGCCGCGTGGGCCGTCGCCGCCGGGTTCGCGTTTGGGCTTGCCGTTCTCATCCGCCCGACGAACGCCCTCGCGCTCCTTCCGCTCGCGCTTGCCCTCGGCGGGTCGTGGCGCCGCTGGCTCGGCTTCGGCCTCGGCGGTGCCCCTGCCGCCGCGTTTTTCGCGGCTTACAACCACGCTGCCTACGGCTCGATGCTGGCCACGGGCTACGGCAATCCCGGCACCGATTTCTCGCGCCATTTCTTCATCGGCACACTCGGTCACTACGTCGTCTGGCTGCCGGTATTGCTTACTCCCGTCGTGCTCGCGGGTCTCGCGTTGCCCTTCATGCGGTCCCTCGCGCCCATCCCCGTGAGACGCGTGCTGCTCGCGTGGGTCGCGGTCTTTCTCGGCTTTTTCGCGTGTTACCGTTTCACTTCGGAAACGTGGTGGTATCTGCGTTTTCTCCTGCCGGCGTTTCCGGCCTTGATCATCGGCGCCTTGCTCGTGCTGCAAGCCATCACGCCGCGCGCGCGCTCGCTCCTCTGGCCCGCGTCGGTCTGGGCGCTGGCGGCCTGCGCCATCATCGCGATCGGGGCCGGCGGCATGCGTTCCCTCCGCGCGCTCAAATCCGGCCGCGACGAATCCAGCTACGTTGAGGTGAGCCGCTGGGCCCAATCTCACCTTCCCGCCGATGCCGTCATCGTCTGCATGCAAAACAGCGGCGCGCTTTTCTATTATACCGACTTTGCCCTCTTGCGGTGGGATTGGGTTAAGCCGGATGACTTCCGCCACATCGCCGCGGCCAACGCCGCCGCGCCGCACCCGATTTACGCGTTGTTGCAGGATTTCGAGGTGCCAACGGCGTTTCACCATCATCTCCCCGGCCGCTGGGAAGTCGTGGACCAGGTGCGCAACGTCACGATCTGGAAACTTCGCCCGTCCTCGTGACCATGCTCCTGCTCGATCTCACGCACACGAGCCACACCGGCGCGCGCACCGGCATTCAGCAGCTCACGCGCGCGTTGCATGCCCAACTCGCCGGTCGCGTCGAGCCCGTGACGCGCGATCCGTATCTCAACGTCTGGCGCCGGCTCGAATCATGGGAGCGCGCCAACCTCGACGACACGGCCGCAACGACCTCCCGCTCTGCCCGCTGGCCGCGTTGGATCAAGTGGCGCGGGCGTGTGCTCCACGCGAGCGGACTCGCCGCCCGCCGGAGCCTTCAAGGTCAGGCCGCCGGCCTCATCGTGCCGGAACTTTTTTCGCCGACCGTCGCGCGCAGTCTGCCCGCATTGTTTGCCCATGTGGCCGGCCCGCGCGTCGCCGTGTTTTACGACGCGATTCCGCTCAAACTTCCGGAGCTCACGCCGGCCGCAACCGTCGCGCGCTTCCCCGGTTACTTGCGCGAATTGCTCGCGTTCGACGGCATCGCAGCGATTTCCGAGGATTCGCGGGCGGCGCTCGTGGATTACTGGGAATGGCTCGGCGTCGCCTCGCCGCCTGTTGTCAGCGCCCTCCCGCTCGGCATCACTCCGCCCCTCCTCTCCGCCGAGTCCGCCGTCGCGCCCGAGGCCGTGCCCATTGTGTTGAGCGTGGGCAGCATCGAAGGACGAAAGAACCACGTCGCCCTCTTCGAGGCGTGCGAGCAACTCTGGGCGGCCGGTCGCCGTTTCGAGCTCCGCATCATCGGCCTCGCGCAGCGCCCGACCGGCACACGCGGACTGGAGCGGTTGCAGGCGCTCCAAGCGGCCGGGCGGCCCCTGCGCTACGATGGTGCCGCGAGCGATGCCACGGTCCGCTCCGCCTACGCTGGTTGCGCCTTCACCGTTTACCCGTCGCTGATGGAAGGTTTCGGCCTGCCCGTGCTCGAAAGTCTCGGTTACGGGAAACCGTGCATCTGTTCGGCGCGGGGAGCGCTCGGCGAGGCCGCGGCGGGAGGCGGATGTCTCACGCTTCCGCACGTCGATGCCTTCTCCCTCGCCGCCGCCATCGACGAATTGCTTTCCGCACCCGAACGGCGCGCTGCACTCACCGCCGAAGCCCGCCGCCGCCGCTTTCGCACCTGGTCCGAATACGCGCAGGCGTTGGTTGCCTTTACGCAGTCGGTTCCCGTGCGCCGCACCGGAAATTAGCCTTTCCCTCGCGGGCGGGTGGCCTAATTTCGGCCATTCCATCCATGGCGCTTCCGTTTTTCAGCCGCAGCAAGAACCCCGTTCTCGAACGCTGTCGCGACGATTACCTCACCAAGATGCGGTTGAAATACGCGCCGTATTATCACGCGTTGGGCGTGCCCCACGGCACGACGCTGCCCTACGAGGGCCACGACGTGATCATGCTTTCGAGCAATGATTATCTCGGCCTCTCGACGCACCCCAAAGTCATCGAAGCCGCGCGCAACGCGACCCTCGAGTGGGGCACCAGCACGACGGGCGCACGCTCGTCGAACGGTTCGCGCACGTTTCACCTCGAACTCGAAGAACGCCTCGCCGCCTTCCTCGAACGCGAGGCCTGCCACGTGCATTCCGCCGGCTACCTCTCGTGCCTCACCTGCCTCGCCACGTTTCCGCAGAAAGGTGACGTCGTTTTCGCCGACAAAAATCTGCACTCCTGCATGTGGGACGGCTTGCGCCTCTCCCACGCCACGGTCGAGCGGTTCTCGCACAACAATCCCGACGACCTGCGCGAAGTCGCCGCCGCCACGCACTCCCCGGCACCGAAGATCCTCGCCCTCGAGGGCGTCTATTCGATGGAAGGCCACACCTGTCGACTGCCTGAACTGCTCGCGATCGGCGAACCGCACGGCTGTTTCAGCATCGTGGACGACGCCCATGGCTTCGGCGTCCTCGGGCGGCAGGGCCGCGGCACGGTCGACCACTTCCAACTCAATGACCGCGTCGACATCATCTGCGGCAGCCTCTCCAAATCCCTCGCGAGCGTCGGCGGCTTCGTCGCGGGTTCGCGCGATTTGATCGAGTATCTGCGCTCCAATTCCAAGCAGACCATCTTCAGCGCCGCGATTCCCCCCGGCCAGGCCGCCGCCGCGCAAGCGGCCCTTGAGATCATGCAGACGGAGCCGTGGCACCACGAACGCCTGTGGGCCAACACCCGCCGCTACCGCGCGATGCTGCAAGACCTCAAACTTGACATCTGGGGCAGCGAAACTCCCGCGATTCCCATTGTCCTCGGCTCAAAGGAACGCGTCTACATCTTCTGGCGCGCTCTCCTCGAGAAAGGCGTTTTCACGGTCATGTCGATCGCCCCCGCTGTGCCCGCCGGCAAGGATCTCATTCGCACCGCGATCTCCGCGACCCACACCGACGAGCAAATGGATAAAATCCACGATGCGCTCGTCTACGCGTTGAAGAAACTCTGAGTCGCGCCAGGCGCACGCTCCGCTCAGCACCCGAGAGCCGCCCGCACCTGCCGGGCCGTGTCCGCCCACGTCGGTAGCGGACGCGTCGCGGCCGCGGCGCGCAATTGCCGACGCAACTCCGCCTGCCCGACGACCGCCCGGACGGCCTCCGCCCACGCGTCGACCTCGCCGCTGCGCACGTAGACGCACCCGCCGCCGCGTTCGTGTTCGCGCAACACCGGCAAATCGCTGCACACGCACGGCACGCCCTGCCACAACGCCTCCACCACCGGCAGGCCACACCCTTCGGCCTGGGTTGGAAAAACCGCCACGCTCGCACCCCGATAAAGCTTTCGCAGTGCCGCATCGTCCGGCGCTTCGTGCCAGACGACCGCGCGCCCGCGCCGCCGCGCCGCCTTGATCGCCGCCACTGTGGCGCGCCCGAAATGCGGATTCATCCGACCCGCCACGTGCAAACGGAAATCCAGGCCCTCCCGCCATACCCGTTCGCACGCCTCCAGCAGCAAGAGCTGATTCTTCCGCGGCTCAATAATGCCAACGCAAAGCAGACTCACCCTTTCCTCCGGTTCCGGCCCTGCCTGGCGCGGTTGTCCGTCAAAATCCGCGCCCAGCGTCAGCGCCGTGACCGCTGGTGCGTTCTCCCTCCCCAGCCAGCGCCAATAATGTTCGAGCTCGCCCCGGCTCGCCTCCGAATTCGCCAACACCCGACCAAACTGTCCCAGCATTTTCAGATAATGCGGATGACGCGCCACGCTCTGGGGCCACGTCACGTGCGGCAGTTTCATCGGAATGGCGTCGTGATAAAGCGCCGCCGTCCGGGCTCCTTGGGCGGCGAGAAATGCGTTCATCCCCACGCGCTCATCCGGTGCAAACAGCTCCGCCGTCAGAAACCAATCGCTTTCCCCCATCACACGCGGATCCCACTCGCCCCAACGCACCGGCGTGACCGCTGCCCCGAGCGCGATGCGCACGCGTTCGCTGGTGCGCATCAAACCGGAGCGCGGACCGCCCCGGCCGGCTTTGGTGACGTCGTAGAAAATCACGCCGCCATCGCCGCAAAATCCGCGCGCCAGCGCAAAACGTTATTCGCGCCGCCCCGTTCGCGCGCGTCATTTCATTCCCGCCTTGCGGCCCTGCGCCCGGGTTCGGCATAAGCCCAAGTTTCACGATGAACATCCATCCGACCAAGGAAGCCTTTCTCCATCTCGCCGAGGCCGGGAATGTCATCCCTGTTTACACCGACCTGATGGCGGACTTCGAAACGCCTGTCTCCGCCTACGCCAAGCTCCGCGAAGCCGGTCCCTCGTATTTGCTGGAATCCATCGAAGGCGGCGAACGCCTCTCGCGTTACAGCTTTATCGGTTGCCGGCCGCGCAAAATCTTCATCTGCGGCCCGGAGAAAACGGAAATCCGCGAGGCCGGTCGTCCCGCGCAGCATCTCGCGACGCCCGCTGATCCGCTGACCCTGCTGGAGCACGAGATGAGCACGTATCGGCCGGTGTCCCTTCCCGGCATGCCCCGGTTCACCGGCGGCGCCGTTGGCTTCGTCAGCTACGAATACGCCACGCGCATCGAGCCCACCGTGCCCGCCGCCCCGGTGGATGAGCTGAAAACGCCTCTCCTCTATTTCATCCTCTCCGACTCGCTGCTCATTTTCGACCGCGCGAAACAGACCCTCCGCCTCTGCGTCAACGCCCACGTCTCCGACCGCGCCGACGCAGCCGCCGCCTACGACCGCGCCATCGCCGAGCTGCACCACCTTTACGCGTTGCTGAAACAGCCGCGCGGCCTCTCGCCCGCCCCGCTCGTCGATCCCGGCCGCCCGGACGTGCCGCCCGGCAATTTCACGCCTCAAGGCTTCGAACGCGCCGTCACCGCGTGTCAGGAATTCATCCGCGCGGGCGACATCATTCAAGCGGTGCCCTCCCAGCGCTTCGTGCGGCCGTTTGCCCGCTCCGCCCTCGATCTCTACCGGGCGCTGCGCACGGTCAACCCGTCGCCCTACATGTTTATCTTGGATGCGGGCGACTTCGCCATCGTCGGCGCTTCGCCGGAAGTGCATGTGCGCCTCACGGACGGACTGGTGGAGATTCGCCCGATCGCGGGCACCCGGCCCCGCGGCGCGACCGTCGAACAGGATGCGATCTACGAACAAGAACTCCTCGCCGACGAAAAGGAACGCGCCGAACACCTCATGCTCGTTGATCTCGCGCGCAACGACATCGGCCGCGTCTGCCAGTTTGGCACGATCCGCGTGCCCGAATTCATGGTCGTCGAACGCTACTCGCACGTGATGCACATCGTTTCGCAGGTCGAAGGCAGCATCGACCCGGCGCGCAATGCCTTCGATCTGCTCCGCGCCACTTTCCCCGCCGGCACCGTCACCGGTGCGCCCAAAGTCCGGGCCATGCAGATCATCGCCGCCCAGGAACCCTCTCAACGCGGTTTCTACGCCGGCGCCCTCGGCAATATCGGTTACGACGGCAATATGGACACGTGCATCACCCTGCGCACAGCGCTCCTCAAGGACGGTCACATCTATATTCAAGCCGGCGCCGGCGTCGTGGCCGATTCAGTTCCCGCGTCCGAATATCAGGAGACGATCAACAAGGCGGGCGCCCTCCTCAAAGCCGTCGCGCTTGCGGAGCAGTTCGCGTCCTAAGCGTAGTCTCCCGCATCCGCTCCGCCGGCGCCGCACGGTGCGCCAAGGTGACGTTCCTCCGTTCACGCGAATGGCGCGTTGTGCGTCAGCTTGACGCACGGCAATCCGGGATTTTCCCGGGCTGAGAGGAGAGAAAGTGAGGAAGGATTGGAACGTTTATAGCTCATACGTTGTGAAAACAACCTGCGGAACACGTCCTCCCGTGTCCGTGACCAATCCCAACGCCTTCACCGGTATCCATCATGGCTCTTAAATCAAAATACAAACGCACCTTTTCCGAGCCTGACGAGTCCAACGAGCTCGTCCCGCCTGCCGCTCCCACCGGCAATGCCGCTCCGTCGTTTCTCGAACGCAACGAGCCGGCCCCTGCGGCCGAATCGGCTCCCCTTGAGCGCAGCAATCTTCAGCTCTACCTCCAGGAAATCGGCAAGACCGCCCTCCTGACCATTCAGGAGGAGATCGTCCTGGCCAAACGCATCCGACGCGGCGACAAGGCCGCGCGCGATCACATGATTTCCGCGAACCTTCGCCTCGTCGTGAAAATCGCGATGGACTACAAGGATTTTGGCCTGCCGCTTCTCGACCTGATCAGCGAAGGTAACATCGGCCTCGTGAAGGCCGTGGAACGCTTCGATCCGCGCAAGGGCGGCAAACTCTCCACTTACGCCGCGTGGTGGATCAAACAGTCCATCAAACGCGCCCTCGCCAACCAGTCGAAGACGATTCGCCTGCCCGTGCACTTGGTGGACAAAATCTCCAAGATGCGCCGCACCGCCATGGCGTTGACCGAGCAACTCGGCCGCGAACCCACCGATGAGGAAATCGCGATCGAGATGCAGATCCCGACCAGCAAGGTCGCGCATCTCAAATCGGTCAGCGTGCGTCCCGCCTCGCTCGACGCGCCCGTCGGCGACGAGTCGGACTCCGCAACGTTCGGCGAAATCGTCGGCGACGAAAACGCGACCAGTCCGTTCGAGAATCTCCGCGAGAAAAACCTCAACGAAGATCTCCGCGAGATGGTCGACTCCCTCGACAAGCGTGAAGCCGAGATCATCCGTTTGCGCTTCGGCCTCGACGGCAAGGACGAGCTGACGCTGGAGGAAGTCGGCAAGCGCTTCAACGTCACCCGCGAACGCATCCGCCAGCTCGAATACCTCGCGCTTACGAAAATGCGGAAAGCGATGACGAAGAACGAAACCATCCGCAGCGTCGATGAGATCGAGGAAGACGAACGCCTGCGCCAGCGCATGGCGATCATCCGCGAATTCGTCGAAAGCAAGAGCCGTCCCGCGGGCGCCGCGCGCGCTCGTGCGGGCCGCAACTAAGCTCGCGCATTCCCTTCACCAAACCAAAGCCGGCGGCCCTCCGCCGGCTTTTTTGCGCCCGCGGGACATCGCCTGCGGGTGAATACGTTCTCTGGCGCGGACTTCTCCCACCGTGCCGATCCGGGAACGCGCGTGCCGCCCCGCGGCCAACATTTACGGTCCCACCCGCAACGACGGTCGCGACCACTCGGCGTAATCGTCGTTCACCTGCCGCAGCATGGTGATCACGATTCTCACATAAGCCGCTTCCTCCGGCGCGCGGGCGATCGCACGCAAGCGCACGGAATCCCGCGTTTCCCCCACCGGCAACCGATCCGTCGTCGTTTTCGGCAACACGTTTCCGTCGGCATCGAGAAATACCACGCCCACGGACGTTTCATTCCCCGCACTGACCTTCGCCCGCACGCTGACCGACGCATCGCAGAGCTCTCCGGCCTTCACCATCACCGTCTGGCCCACATAGTCCTGCGCGCAGCCGCTGAAGCGCAGCGTTTTTCCGCCTTCGACTGTGCGAATGCCTTTCACTCGTCGCCCCAGCACTGCCTCCTTATCCGCAAACCACGCCGCGCCCGGCGGCGTCCAGCGGCATGCATAAAGAGGCGACGATTCCTGGACGATGAGATCCTTCCACTGAGGATCGCGCAACCGCTCCGCTCCTGCGCTCAATTCCTCCGCGCCGTGAAGTCCCAAGGTTTCGCTGACCTCACGCTCGAACCGAGCCACGCTTGCGTCCGCTTTGGCCAGCTCCGCCCATCGCGCGGCCAGTCGCGCCGTCGGGTCATAGCGCATGAGCTTCGAAATCTTCTCCAGGCGCACCGCCAACGGCGTGTCCGTGCGCACCCGCACATGCTCCGCCAAAAACGCCGCGCGGCCCGTGTGAAACGTTCGCCACGCCTCCATCAAAACCGCCGGCGTCATCGTGGGATCCTCGAGCTGGAGCGACAAGGCATCGCGCGCTTCGCAAAAATCGGCAAACGCTTCCGTGAGCCGAAAGCCGGCGTCCACAAAATCCAGCCGATCGCGCAACATCGCATCCTTCGCCGTCGCCCGTCGCGCCTCCTCCAGACACGCCCGCATCTGCGCGCGCCGCTCCCGCCCAAACAACAACGCCTGCTGTTCATCCGCGTAGAACTTTATCCAATAACCCGGGCGCGGCTGCGTCTGCCAAGCCTCCTCGGCCAGACCGTAGAAACGTCGCATGGGCGCGGCGGCGCGTCCCCAGAATTCCCGGTAATACGTCGCCAGCAACTGGTCCGCATTGCGTTCCGGATCCCACAGCAACTTCGCCGTCAGCCACATTTTCGGCCCATCCAGCGCCCAGTTGGGATTTGCTTCGGCAAAGAAAACCCGCACACCCGCCCGGTGCTCGAACGGAATCGACGCCCGCACGGCGTAGAGCGTCGGACGCGGCACCAGAAACGGCGCGCCATAAAAGTAATCATAAACGCCCACGAGCTTTGCGCCCGAAGCGCACCAGCGCTGAATCAGCGCTTGATCCTCCCGCGCAAAAGCCGGGTCAAACCACTGGCTGCGATCCGCCGTGAGGATCGGCACCAGGTTCGGTTCGACGGCAAATGTCGGCGTGTTTTCCGTCCAAAAATACGCATACGCCGGGATGAATCGGTCCGGGAAATCCTGCGCGACTTTCTTGGCCACCGCATTCGTGAATCCGAAGACCATGTCGGAAAAATCCGGCCGCCGACGAAAATATTTCAATGGCAGCACCAGCGCCTGCGTCTCCGCCGATTGGTCGAAATAGATGCTGTCGTTTTCGCACAGTGAATACCACCGCCTTGCCGGATCCGCGGCAAACGCGTCGCCGATCACGCGCGCCGCAATGTCCGCCGCGTGCGGATTGGCGATGTTGGGCTGCCATTCGTAACTCTCTCCGTTCGGGAAATAGCGCTGCCCGCGAAGGACTGGCGCGAGCTCCGGATTTGCCTGCACCACGTCAGGCGAAAAAACGCGATCAAAGCTGTGGCCATGTCCGATGCGCTGCTCAAACGCGTTCGCGCGATACCAAGCGCGTTCCTCCGGTGTCCTGATGCCTGATAATGATCGCGACAAAAACGCCGGCCGCGCGCTCACGCGGCCTGCTCTCAGCACCAACGAATCCCGGCGCGGGATCACTTCTCCGCGCGCTCCCGGCACAAACCATTCAGCGTTGAGCGTTTGCTCCAAAAACCACGCCGCCGCGACCATGATCGAGGCTCGCGCCTCACTCGTGATAATCACCGCGCCTGGCTCCACCCGATAAGCCACGCCGGTATCGAAGGGCGCTGCGTTCGGCACCAGCCACTCCTTTGCCCCGCGGCGCGTGGCTCCGACGAAAATTGCTCGCGCGCCGTTTTCCGCTGCGTCTTCGAGCACGATCGGAAACGCCGCCGGCACCGTGCCGGCCGCCTTGGCCAATCCATCCGCGAGCATGCGCGCCGCCTCCCACTCCTCGTCGCGGGCGTCGGCTGGCACCACCAGTTCGCACCCCGGCCATTCTGGCGAAAACACCACGGCGGCATGCGCCAACCGCACCACGCGCTCGCGGTGCGTCCAGATGGCGACGACCGCCAGCAACGCGCCGGCCAGCAGCAGGAGCCAAGCCGCACTGGCGCGGCGGGCAGCAGTCAACGTTCCGCCCGCTGCCGGGCGTCCGCTTCGATGTGCTTCATGATTTCATCCAGCGCCGCCTGCGCCCGCTGCTTCACCGCGGGCAGCTCGGACGCTCCGCCGACTTTGGCCTGCGCGAACACATAGAACTTCATCTTCGGCTCCGTGCCGCTGCCGCGCGCCGCAAAGCAGGTGCCGTCGCCCAGCGTCACGAAATACAGATCCTGTTTCGGCACTTCCTCGCCATCCGCATCGAGAATGCGCTCGCGGCCGAAGTCGTCGAACTTCACCACCGCCACGTCGCCAAACGCCGTCGGCGGGGCGGCGCGATAGGTTTCCAAAATGCGTTTGATTTTAGCCGCCCCCGTCGCGCCTTCGTAATAAAGGTTGATCGTGCCTTCGAGGAAGAAGCCGTATTTCAGGTAAATCTCATCGAGATATTCCGTGACGGTGAGGCCGCGCTTTTTCACCCACGCGCACAGCTCTGCAAACATCACGCAGGCCGCGTTCCCATCCTTGTCGCGCAAATAATCGTTGGGCAGGTAGCCGTAACTTTCTTCGGTGCCGAAGGCGTAAAACGTGGCGTGCTCCTGCAGTAGCCGCGCGCGCTCCCGAAACGGCGTCGCATCGTAATCGAACCCCGGTCCCATCGCCGCGCGCAACTGCTCTTCATAACCGCGCATCTTCGCCGCGATCCACTTGAAACCCGTCAACGTGTTCACGACTTTCACGCCGTGACCGCGACCGATCGCATCTTGGAGTTGGGTCGTCACAAAGGTCTTGATGATCGCGACGCGCGACGAGCCTTCCGCGGGGATCCAGCCCAGCTCCTTGTAGCGCGCGAGCCGGTATTCCGCGAGGAGTGAGCCGATCTGGTTGCCCGTTAAAAGCTGCAGTTTCCCCTCGCGCGTGCGCACCGCGCAGGCCATGCGGTCCGCGTCCGGATCCGTCGCCAACACAACATCGGCGCCGGTCTTCTCCGCCAGCTCGACGGCCAGTTTGAGCGCCGCGGCGTTCTCCGGGTTAGGCGACTTCACCGTCGGGAAACGTCCGTCAAACGCCACCTGCGACGGCACCTCTTCCACCCGCGCGCCCGCGTGCAGGAGCAGCGGCACCGAGTGAATGCCGCCCGTGCCATGGATGTTCGTGAAGACAATTCGCAGTTTTTCCCCGCCGCGGAACACCTCCGGGTCGATCACCGCTTTCGCCGCGACGGCGAGATACGCATCGTCCGCCGCGCGCCCCAGTGTCGTCACGCCTTGCAAATCGATCGCGAGAAACGCCGCCAGTTCGGCGAGCGGCACGGCGTTGACTTCGGTCACGATGCCTTTGTCGTGCGGCGCGATCACTTGCGCGCCATCCTCGAAATACGCTTTGAAGCCATTGTCGTGCGGGGGGTTGTGGCTCGCCGTGATGACCACGCCCGTGTGCGTCTTCAGCGCCCGCACCGCGAAGCTCAACTGCGGCGTGGGCCGCGGCCCGTCGAAGATGAACGCCTCGCCGCCGAGCCGCGTCCACGTCGACGCCGCGAGCTCGCAGAAATGCCGCGAAAAATGCCGCACATCGTGCGCGATCACCAGCCGCGGCGTCTCCTGCCGGCCCGCGCCGGCGAGAAACTTGACCGTATAACGATGCAAACCGACCACGGCGCGGATCAGCGTGAAATCGTTGAGCATATTGCTGCCCACCGCGGCGTGCTCCGGCGTGCCCGCAGCATTCACCTGGCCCGTTTCGGCCGCCGCCTGCACCACGCCGATCGTCCGCCCGCGCATGCCGCCGGTGCCGAATTCGAGATAACGATAGAAGCGGTCGTTCAACTCGCTCCATGCCTCCTTCGCGACCAGTTCTTCAACGCTCGCGCGCACCCACGCCGGCAATTGCGCCTCGCTCCACGCAATCAAGTTATCCTCGGCAGACGGCATCAAGCGGCCCGCCTGCACGGCATCGGCGATTTTTTGGCGAAGTGACATGCGCTGAAGATAGATAAACCGCGACTGCCCGGAAAGCGCGGAGTTACGGCACCCGCCACATTTCGCGCGCCTACTCCGGCGACTGCAGGCTTGCAGTCCGGATTCGACATTCGCTTTTTGGCGGAGGAAATCACCCGCCGGCCACCTTTTCGCCCCCCGCATATATTCCGCATGGCCATTTTCCGCCTCCCTTCCCAACCTGCCGCTTCGATGATTTTTCGGCAGCTGGCTTTGTGGCTCACAGGACTGGCTCTGGTCGCGACGTCCTGGGGACGCGAGTCGCTCCCCGTCATCCGCTTTGGCGTCCCGCGCGATGCCGCGCCCTTGTGTTTCATCGATGAGAACGGCCAGCCCAAAGGTTTCACCCCTGATCTCTTGGCCGCGGTCGCCAAAGCGGGCGGCTTCAAGGCCGAGTATGAGGTCAACTGGTGGAGCACGAACATCGTTTCATTCCAAGCCGGGAAAGTCGACGCGCTCACCACCATCAGCAGCACGGATCCAGATCTGGAGAACCATGCCTATTCCATCATCACGGCCACCATTCGCGGCGTGACGTATTCGCGCCCGGACCGGCCGCCCTTGCTCCGGACTTCGGATTTCAAGGGTAAAACCCTCGGAGCGATGCTCGGCACCACGGCCCTCGCTCATGCGCTGCAACACCCCGAATGGGGCGCCACGATCGTCCAATACAAGTCGCCGGACGACATCCTCCGCGACACGGCCGAAGGCAAGTGCGATGCGGCCCTTTTCACGAGCGTCCTTTCCCTCCGCGTCGGCAACACCCACGGACTGCGCAAGGTGTTCGTCGAAGATCTGGTCCACAACTACCACGTGGTTTTTCACAAGCGCGACGCCGCCCTCCTCGCGCGCTTCAATGAAGGCCTCGCGACGATTTTGCACAACGGCACTTACGACCACATCTTCGCGAAGTGGATCGGGCCGGTGGAGCCGCGACCCATCCGGCTGGCCGATCTGCGTCCTTACGCCGTTCCGCTCATCAGTTTGATCGTCGTGGTGGCCGTGATTTTTTTGTGGCAACGCCGGACGCTCCGGCACATCGCCCGGCACGCCGAGGCGTTGCGCCTGAGTCGGGTCGAACTGGAAGACGCCAACGGGAAACTCGAAGCTGCGATCGCACGCGCGGAGACCATGGCCGCCCAAGCGGAACTAGCCAGCCAGGCCAAAGGCAGTTTTCTGGCCATGATGAGCCACGAAATCCGCACCCCCATGAACGGCGTGATTGGCATGGTGGGCCTTCTGCTCGATACGCCGCTTACGCCCGAACAGCGGTTCTTCGTTTCCACCGCCCGCCACAGCGCCGAGTCCCTCCTCGCGATCATCAACGACATCCTTGATTTCTCGAAAATCGAGGCCGGCCAGTTGCAGTTCGATGCCCAGCCCTTCGACCTTCGCGAAGTGGCCGAAGGCGCGCTGGCAACGATGGCCGAATCCGCGCAGGCCAAGAATCTCGAACTGCTCCACACCATCGACGCCAACGTGCCCGCCGGCCTGGTCGGCGATGCCGGACGGCTCAATCAAATCCTCATCAACCTCGTCGGCAACGCGGTGAAGTTCACCTCGCACGGCGAAATCACCCTCGAAATCACCCAAGTCGAATCGCATGACGGCCGCGCGCGTCTGCGTTTCGCGGTGCGCGACACCGGCATCGGCCTGCTGCCCGAGGAACGCGCCCGGCTCTTTCAACCCTTCACGCAAGCCTCCTCCGGCACCACGCGGAAATACGGCGGCACCGGGTTGGGCCTCGCGATTTGCAAGCAACTCGTCGAGCGAATGAACGGCCAGATCGGAGTCGAAAGCGCCCCCGATCAAGGCTCCACGTTCTGGTTTCTCATCGATCTGCCCGTCGCCGATCCCACGGCCCCCGCGCTGGACAAATTCCACGGCCAACGCACGCTGGTCGTGTCCGCCAACGCCGCCGCCCGCGCCCATTTTCGCGCGCAACTGGAATCCTGGGGGCTCGACGTGACGGACGCGCCCGACGGCGAACGCGGCCTCGAGACCTTGCGCGAAGCCGCCACCGCCGCGCATTCCTTCGCCCTCGTGATCACCGACCTCGATCTTCCCGCGATGTCCGGAGCAGACCTCGCCGCCGCCATCCACCGGGAGCCCGAGCTTCATCAACCCGGCGTCGTCCTGCTCACGCCCGTCGCCCGCAGCTTCAAACGGACAGAACTGGAAAACACCGGCATCCACCACGCGCTCACGAAACCGGTGCGCACCCTCGGCCTGCACAACACGCTGAGTGCGCTGCTGCAGACCGGCGTCGCGCCGCCAGAACGCGAATTGGCCCCCTCGGCTCCCGTCGCCGATTTCAGCTCGATGCGTTTCCTGATCGCCGAGGACAATGCCGTTAATCGCAACGTCGTGCAGATGCAGCTGCGTCGGCACGGGTGCGACTGCGTGCTCGTCGACGACGGTTTTGCCGCCGTCAACGCCGTGCAAGAAGGACACTTCGACGGCATCCTCATGGACTGTGAAATGCCCGGCATGGATGGCTTTGAAGCCACGCGGAAAATCCGGGAACTGGAAGCCGCCCGCCGGAGCCGCGGCGAATTGGTCAAGGCGATTCCCATCATCGCGCTCACCGCGAAAGCCATGAGCGGCGACCGCGAAGCCTGCCTCGCCGCCGGAATGAACGACTACCTCAGCAAGCCGCTGCGCGCGACCGAACTCATCGCCGCGCTCACCCGCGTGCGACTCTCGTTAGGTCGCTGACCCCGTTGCTCGCGCCCTACTCGGCCGGCCCGAGGTAAAGCCCGTCGACCACCGCCGGCCGCGGCGACAGCTTCGACCACGCGGCGACAAACGCCTGCTCATCGTCGGCGAACAGCGGGGAGATCTCGAAAACCACCTTCGGCAGCCCCGACTCGTCAGTCGCCACCGGCGTGCCCGCGGCTTTGAGCCAGCGCGCCCATTGCCGCAACTGATCGTTGCGACAAGACTCCGGCGAATCGACGCCCTCGGCGTTTTTCACTGGCGAAAAATCGTCCGCCCGGCGCGTCTCGATCACGAGCGGATCGCGCGCAAACGGCAGCGCATCGAAGACGAACAATTCGAACTTCACGCCGTTGGGCTTTTCCGGTTTCACCGGTTGCCCCGCCGCATCGATCGTGGCGATTTTTTTATTCGCCCGGTGAAAAGGGAGCTCTCCATCACTCCCACTCGCCGGACGCGCCATGCGCCGGGCAAACTCGCGGTCGATCACGTGGATCGCGATGCTCCCCGCTACAAACCGCAACTGGCCGGTCGCCGGATCGGTCTCGCGTTGCAGGCTCATCGGCAGATCCGAGTATTCGATCACCACGAGCCGGCCATCCTGCACGCAGAAATGGCCCAATTTCTCCTCGGGATACGCTTTCGGCACCATCTTGCTCGACATCTCCGAGCCGCGCTGCCGGTGCCAGCCGATGAACGTCGGATCGATGCAGTGCACGAGCGGATTATCGACCTGGAAATAACTCAGCGTGTCGATGCCCTCGCTCGCCATCACGTCGAGCGCACCGCTCCGTTCGAGCGCGCGCATCGAACCGCCATGGCCATCGGGCGACATCGCAATCGTCGATTTGCCTTCGAGCAAAATCTTCCCGTCGAGGTCCACGGCCGGCATCCGGCCCTGCCGGAAAAAATGCACGCGGGCCGCGTCGAGTCCGAAGTGACGATGCTCCGTGAAAAACGCCTCCGTCGCCGCGTGGTTCTGGTGACTCGTCATGATGAACCAGTGCAACGGCCGGCCATACCGCTCCCCGGCCGCGCGCAACTTCTCGGCGAAAACCTGAAACAGCGGCTTTTGCTTCACCGGCGTCACCGGGAACGTGCCCTTGGGTCCATCGTATCCCAGCCGCGTGCCTTGCCCGCCCGCGACCGTAAACGCCGCCACCCGACCGGCGCGCAACGCCGCCTCACCCTCACGCCGCGCCGCGGCCCACGCCACAGGATCGCCCCCGTGTTCCGGCAGCGCTTCGTAAGGCGCCGGCGCGAGGTGCTCCAGCGAGACCACCGGCGCCGCACCGTCCGTCCGCACCAGCGTGCGGTTCAACCGCTCGACTTCCGCCAGATCGATCTCCGCTGCTTCCGCCAGCAGCTTTTGCTGTGCGTCGGGCCCGAGTTCGGGGAAAAATGCAAACACGTGCCCCTGCCCCGCTCGGGTAAAGGCGTCGATGATGGATTGGCTCATGGCGGAAAACGGAAGATGTATTCGTCGGGCTTCGCGTAGCCGAGCTGCTGGCGGATGACTTTCTCCACGTAAGCCGGATCGGTGCGCAGTCGCTCCAATACTTTTTCCTGCTCCGCGAGCCTTTGTTCCAAATCCTGCAACCGCCGCTGACTCTCCACTTGCTGCTGACGCAACCGGTCATACTCCGCGCGGGTCTGCCAGAAAAACACGCCCGCCGCCGCCGCCAGCGCAAAAAAAGCGCCCAGATAAACGGTAAAAATGAAGCGACGAAGGTTCACGACTGGCCGGCAGATAAACGGTCGCAGATTTGCGCAAGCAATTCTTTTTGGACCCCGCCCGCGAGCCGCAGCGTGACGACGCTCACTCGCTCTGCGCATTTTTTTGCGCGCCCCAATAATCAAAACTGTATCTGCTTCCCCGGCCGCTCGCGCACCCCGACCGGGCGCATGCGTGCCGCTTAGCCCCAACCTCCTTCCCGTCCTCCATGATCACCCGTCACGAGCTCACGCAACGTCAGACCGAAGCCCTCGCCTATTTTCAACGCGCCGGCGCCTTCATCACTCCCGCCGAGCAGCTCCGCATCGAAATCGCGGACTTTGGCCTCAGCGACTTCGCCCACTCCGGCCTCGGTCTGCTCGTTTACGTCAATACGGCGCGCTGTTGCGCGAAAGACCTCATTCTCTGGCCCCGGCAAACGTGTCCCGAACACAAACACCCCTCCCTCGGAGGCACGCCGGGCAAAGAGGAAACGTTTCGCTGCCGCTGGGGCAAAGTTTACCTCTACGTCGAAGGGCCGCCCGCACCGCAGCCGTCATGTCGGCCTCCTCCTGATCGTGCGGCCACTTACACCGTTTGGCACGAAATCGCACTCTCGCCCGGCGAACAATACACGATCCAGCCCGATACCCTGCACTGGTTCCAAGCCGGTGAGCTGGGCGCAGTGGTCTCCGAATTCTCGACGCACAGCGCAGACGAGCACGACATTTTCACCGATCCCGCCATCGGTCGCGCCACCAAAATCGCCTGACCGCACGCGCCGCGCTTACTTCTCCCAGTTGATTTTCTCCATCGTCCGCGCCAACGCGACATCCTTTGCGGTCACCTTGTCGCCCGCATCGTGGGTGTTGAGGCGAATGGTCAACCGATTGTAAACGTTGGTCCATTCCGGGTGGTGATTCATGGCCTCCGCCTCGAATCCCGCGCGCACCATGAATGACATCGCCGCCCGAAAACTGCCAAACGTGATCGTCTTCGTCAGGGCATCGCCCTCGATTTTCCAACCAGGCAAGTCTTTCAATGCCGTTTGCACGTCCGCTGAGCTCAAGGGTGTGTTCATGTGGTCACGTTCGCCACGGCGAGTCTCCCGTCAAATGCCACGCTCCGTCTGCGCGCCGCTTCGCGCCTTGTCAAAGCCCGGTGCCACGCCCTAACTGACCGCTCGCGCATGCCTCCTGACCGTCCTGACTCCGCCCGGCCCTCCCCGCCCGACGCCGGCCGCATCCCGCAGCACATCGCTATCATCATGGATGGCAACGGTCGCTGGGCCAAACAGCGCGGCCTCCCCCGCATCGAAGGCCATCGCCGCGGCGTCGAGACCGTGCGCACCATCACCTTCGCCGCCCGCGATCTCGGCGTGCGCATGCTGACCCTCTACGCATTCTCCGCCGAAAACTGGCGCCGCCCGCAGGACGAGGTCGGCGCGTTGATGATGCTGCTCGAATTCTATCTGAAACGCGAACTCGCCAACTTCATCGCGAACCGCGTGCGCCTGCGCACCATCGGCCGCACCGAAGAACTGCCTCCGGGCGTGCGCACCGTCCTCGCTCACGCGGTGGAGCAAACCAAACACTTCTCGGACTATACGCTGGTGCTGGCTCTCAACTACGGCTCCCGTTCCGAAGTGATGGATGCCGCGCGCGCCTACGCCGCCGCCATCGCCGCCGGCCGCGAGAAACTCAACGACGACTCATGGTCGACCTTCAGTCGCTACCTTTACTCCGCGGATCTGCCGGATCCCGATCTCGTGATCCGCACCTCCGGCGAGACGCGCCTGAGCAATTTCCTTCTCCTGCAAGCCGCGTATTCGGAGCTCATTTTCACCCCCGTGCTCTGGCCCGACTTCAGCAAGACCGACCTCGCTGCCGCCGTCGATGAGTATGGCCGCCGCGAACGCCGCTACGGCCGCACGAGCGAGCAGCTCTCTCCCGCCGCTTCGAAATAAACGCCACCCTCCCCGCTCATGGCCAAACGCATCGTCAGCACCGTCCTTCTCTGGCTGTTCGTTTTCGGCGTGCTCTGGTGGTTTCGCACCGGCGGCGCCCTGCTCCTGATCGCGCTCCTGTCCGTCCTCACGCTGCGTGAGTTTTATCAGTTGCTCGCCGGCGCGGGCCAAAAACCCTTCGTCAAACTCGGCCTGGTCTTCGGCCTGCTCATCACGCTCGCGCCATGGCTGGAGTTGCGCTTCGCCCTGCCCTTCGAACACACGCTCGCCGCCGCCGTCATCGTCTTCGCGATTCGCATCCTCGGCGAACGCGACGCCACCCAGCGCGTCGAAGCGCTCGGCGCGACCCTCTTCGGCCTCGTTTACGTGGCGTTGATGTTCCAATACCTCGTCCGCATCGTCCTGCCGTTGCCCGGCGACACCGTGGGCGCCACCGGCCGCTTGCTCCTCTTTCTCTGGCTCGTCGCCGTCGCAAAGTTCTGCGATGTGGGCGCGCTCCTCAGCGGCATGGCGTTCGGCCGGCACAAAATGTCGCCCGGGATCAGCCCCAAGAAAACCTGGGAAGGCGCGATCGGCGGCGTCATCATCGCGATGGGCGTCGGCGCCTTTGTCGCCTGGCTCGCCCGCGACTACTTCCCGCCGCGCATGACCCCGCTTCACGCCGCCCTTTTCGCCGCCCCCCTTGCCGTTGTCGGCATTGTCTCGGATCTCGTGGAATCCGTCATCAAACGCCGCGCGGCCATCAAGGACTCCGGTTCTGTCATCCCCGGCATCGGCGGGATGTTCGACGTCAGCGACAGTCTTATCCTCACGGCGCCGCTCGGTTACCTGCTTTTCGGACTGCGCTAAAATCGTTCTCGTTCTCTCTGCCGTTCTTCGTTCTCTGGACGTTCACCCGGAACGATGGGCTCCACTTCACCTTCTCCCCCGCGCAAAAAGCGCCTCGTCCTCCTCGGCGCCACTGGCTCCATCGGCACGAACACGCTCCGCGTCCTCCGCGCCCATCCCGACAAGCTCGAACTCGTCGGCATCGCCGGTCATAGCAACTGGGCCAAACTCGCCGCCATCGCCACGGAGTTTCGTGTGCCCCACGTCGGCATCTTTGACGACGCCAGCTTCAACACCGCCCGCGCCGAGATTTCCGCGTTTCCCGCCGGCACCGCCCTCCATCACGGTCTCGACGGCCTGAACGCCCTCGCGACCCTGCCTGACGCCGATGTCGTCCTCGTCGCCGTCGTCGGCACCACCGGCTTGGCGCCCGCGCTTGCCGCCTTGGCCGCCGGCAAGGATCTCGCCCTCGCCTCCAAGGAAATTCTCGTCCTCGCCGGCAAGTTCGTCATGGCCGCCGCCCGCGAACACGGCGCCGCGCTCCTCCCCGTCGACAGCGAACACAACGCCGTTTTTCAATGCCTCGCCGGCCATCCGGGATCCGCCGTGCGCCGCATTGTGCTCACCGCTTCCGGCGGCGCATTTCGCGATTGGCCCGCGGATCAACTCGCCCGTGCCACTCCTGCCGACGCCTTGCGCCATCCCAACTGGTCGATGGGCCCCAAGATCACCGTCGATTCCGCCACCCTCGCCAACAAGGGCCTGGAGCTCATGGAGGCCAAGTGGCTCTTCAACCTGCAACCCGCGCAATGTCAGGCCGTCCTGCATGCGCAAAGCATCGTCCATTGCCTCGTCGAGTTTTTCGACGGCACCATGCTCGCCCAGCTTTCGCCGCCTTCGATGACGTTTCCCATCCAGCATGCCCTGCTGCACCCGGAGCGTCGCGCCGGCGTCGAACCGCCCCTCGATCTCGCCCGCCTGTTTTCCCTGGATTTCCGTCCGGTGGATGAATCCCGTTTCCCCCTTTTGCGGATCGCCCGCGAGGCGATGGAAGCCGGTGGCGTTGCTCCCGCCGTTTATAATGCGGCCAATGAAATCGCAGTCGCCGCGTTCCTCCAAGGTCGCATTCCCTTCCTTGCGATTCCCCCGGTCGTTGAGCAATCTCTGGGGTTAATCTCACCCGCCGACCCGGTTGACCTCGCCAGTGTGCTCGCCGTCGACGCCGACGCGCGCCGCATCGCCGCCGAGCAACTGCGCCGGTATTCCCTCTGAACATCGTGTCCTCCGACCTCTTCACCTCCCTTTTGTCCAACGTCTGGTCCATCTTCCTCGTCATCGTATTTTTCGGCGGGTCGATCTTCGTGCACGAGCTCGGGCATTTCCTGCTCGCCCGGCTCCGCGGAGTGAAAGTAGCCCGGTTCTCCATCGGGTTCGGTCCCAAGATCTTTTCCTGGCTGGGCCGCGATGGCGTGGAATATCGCCTCTCCTGGCTCCCTTTGGGCGGCTATGTTTCCCTGCCGCAATTGGCGGATCTGCGCGCGATCGAGGGCGAGTCGCCCGCCGCGGAGACCCTGCCTCCCGTGGGCTACCTCAGCAAGATGCTGGTCTTTGTCGCCGGAGCGACCTTCAACGTCATCTTCGCGTTCCTGCTCGCTTGCATCATTTGGGGCATCGGCCAGCCCACCAGCAGCGAGACGGCCAGCACCCGCATTGGCTACGTCGCCGCTCAGCTCGACCTGCCCGACAAGACGAAAGTCGTGAGCCCGGCCGCCGCCGCCGGCCTCCAGATCGGTGACGTGATCCGCCGCATCGATGGTAAACGCATCAACGACTGGTCCGACGTGGAGGAAACCATCGTCACCGGCACCGGCCGCACAGCGGAGGACCGCCCGAAAGTTGTTTTCACCATCGAACGCAATGGCGTGACCCAGGACGTCACGCTCTACCCCCGCCTCGCCGGCGATGAAAGCTTCCGTCGCGTCGGCATTTCGCCCGGTTACGAACTCCTCGTGCATCAAGTCGCGCCCGGCAGCCTGGGCGAACAGGCCGGGTTCAAGCCCGGCGACGAAATCATCTCCCTGGATCATCGCACCATTCTGAACATCGCGACCTATCAGGATACGCTCACGAAGGCCGCCGGGCAGACGATCGAAGCGCGCGTTAAACGCGACGGACATCCCGTCACGTTGAGCGTGCCCCCGGTCACGCTCGCGAAAGACCAGCCGCTGCTCGGCCTCACGCTTACCACCGGCTTCGCGCTCGCGCACCCTTCGCCCATCGCTCAAATCTGGGATCAGGCGCGCATGGCCTTCCGCAGCGTCTGGAGCTTGATCAACCCGCACTCCGACATCGGACTTTCCAAAGTCGCCGGCCCCGTCGGCATCGTGCGGATTTTTCACAGCGCAGCCGAGGCCGGCATTCGCTCTGTCCTGATGTTTACGATCCTCGTGAACGTGAACCTCGCGATCTTCAACCTCCTGCCCATTCCCGTGCTCGACGGCGGACAAATGCTGTTTGCCACGATCGCGCGCATTCGCGGTCGTGCGCTCCCGGTCAACTTCATCATGGGCGCGCAAAGCGCGTTTATCGTCCTGCTCTTCTCCATGATCCTTTACGTGAGCTTTTTCGACGTTCGCCGCATCGTGCGCGATGCCCGCACGGATCACGTTGAAGCGGCCGCCTCCTCCGCGCCGTAAACCTCTCGCCGCTTCTCGCGGTCCGACTCCCATGGCGTATTGCGTTTCTCGATTCCAAACCGTCCGTCGACCGACCCATGAAGTGATGGTCGGGACCGTCGGTGTGGGCGGCACTCATCCCATTCGCATCCAGTCGATGACCACGAGCGACACGCAGGATGTCGCCGCGACGGTCCGCCAGTCGATCGCGCTCGCGGAGGTCGGCTGCGAGATAGTGCGCATCACCGCACCCAATATCCAGGCCGCCCGCTGCCTGCGCGACATCCGGCGGGAGTTTTCCGCCGCCGGCTTCAGCGCCGTGCCCCTCGTGGCGGATATCCATTTTCTCCCGCAGGCGGCGATGGAGGCAGTGGAGCACGTGGAAAAAATTCGCGTCAATCCCGGCAATTATGCGGACAAGAAAAAATTCGCGGTGCGCGAATATTCCGACGCCGACTACGATCACGAACTCCAACGCCTGCACGATGCGTTTTCGCCCCTCGTCCTGCGGTGCCAAGCGCTCGGACGCGCCATCCGCATCGGCACGAATCATGGCTCGCTGAGTGATCGCATCATGAACCGTTACGGCGACACGCCGCTCGGCATGGTCGAGAGCGCGCTGGAGTTTCTCCGCATCGCCGAGTCGCACTCCTTCCGCCAGATCATACTCTCGATGAAAGCCTCGAATCCGAAAGTGATGATTCAGGCGTATCGCTTGCTCGTCGAACGCATGCAGCAGGAAAACATGCATTACCCGCTGCACCTCGGCGTCACCGAAGCGGGCGACGGCGAAGACGGCCGGATCAAGAGCGCCATCGGCATCGGCTCGCTGCTCCTCGACGGCTTGGGCGACACCATCCGCGTCTCCTTGACCGAAGATTCGGTTTACGAAGTGCCCGTGGCCCAAGCCATCGCGCGCAAGGCCATGAGCCTCTGGCAACCATCGCCCTCCGCGCCCGTCGCTGCGCACGACTCCATCGATCCTTACCATTTTACGCGCCGCGAGACTCGTTTGTTGCACCTGGGCGAGCGCGTCACCATCGGCCCCGAGCAACCGCCCGCTGTCGTCGTTCGCGCTCCCTCCGTCGCCACGCTTGACGCCACTCGCGTCCAACTTGCCGCCGCCCGCCTGCAAGACACGCCGGCCGAAGGCCTCCTCGTGCCCGTCGCGTCGGCGGCAGAACTTGCCGCGCTCAAACCCGCCGCGGACACCTTTCTCATTCTCGAACTCGCGGCGGCCATCACCGTGGAGGATTTGACTGCCGCCGCGTCTCACCTGCCCGCCGGCACAGTGCTGCTGCGTGTTTTCTCCGCCCTCGAGAGCGCGCGACTCACGGCCTTCGCCCGCTATTCGCGCGAGCACCAATTCGTTCTCGCCGCCGAGATCACCCCGGACGATTTCGACGCCGTCAGCGAGACCTTGCGCGAGTTGGGCGATCGCGGATTTCTCTTCACGTTGCCGGCCACGCCGGCCGGTTCGGCCCACGCTCTGGGAGCTTACCGCCGCGTGGCTGAAAACCTGCGCCGCATCGGCTCCCGCGCGCCCCTCTGGATTCGCAACACCGTCGGCAGCGCCGTGCAGCCGGAACCGGCGTTTCTTTCCCGCCTCTTGGAAGCGAGCATTCTCACCGGTGGGCTGCTCTGCGATGGCCTTGGCGATCTCCTCAGCATCGAGACCGAAGCCGACCCGGCGCGCGCGACGAAACTCGCCTACAACGTCCTTCAAGGCGCCGGCGCTCGCATCTCAAAAACCGAATTCGTGGCGTGTCCCAGTTGCGGCCGCACGCTCTTCGATCTGCAAACGACGACCCAGCGAATCCGCGCCCAAACCGGCCACCTCAAAGGCGTGAAAATCGCCATCATGGGGTGCATCGTGAACGGCCCGGGTGAAATGGCCGACGCCGATTTCGGCTACGTCGGCGGCGCACCCGGCAAAATCAATCTCTACGTCGGCAAAAACTGCGTCCAATACAACATCCCTCAGGACCAAGCCGACGCGCGGCTCATCGCGCTGATCAAAGAGCACGGCAAGTGGCAGGACGCGCCCGTTGTATCAGCTTTTCCCTGATAGGGGCGCCGCGGCACTCGGGCCCGCTTGTTTCCGCGCCCGCCGAAACGGCTTCCAGAGCCACGTTCCCGCCGCCGTAATGTCGGGGAAATTACCGATACCGCCTTCGGGGATCTCTCGGCCGGGGAGCCGGCGGCTTGGCAATCCGAAAATTAAAAAACTTATCCGCAGGATCGGTGTGAACAACTTGTTGGAAAGTTCGCCTTGAAAGCCTTTTTTGAATCGCAGTAATCCCCACCTTCTTCTGTTGTTCTCGCACTCGCCCGTTCTTTCTCCGGTCCTCCTTCGACTCTCTCTGGCTCAGCGGCATCTGCACTCTAGTTACGTGCCTTGAATCACTTACGTAACTCCTCTCCTCGCGCTCCCCTCCGCGATGGTCGAGCTCCCATTTTTTTGCCGTTAGCGTGAGCCTGCTCGAAAGATGATTGGTGGAAGGTCTCGCGGCCGAGCTGTGAATAAAACCGCCCTCCCGCCGCCATGTCCTCTCTTTCTCTGTCCCCGAGCCTGTGGGAAACCGTCAAATGCGACTTCAAAGAACTCTTCCCCGAGGAAGTGTTTCAGATGTGGTTCGCGCCCATGTCCTGCCTCGAGGCGAGCGAAGACACCCTCATTCTGGGCGTTCCCAACGATTTTGCGGCGATTTGGATCCACGACAACTACCTCGACCTCATCACGCAGCGCCTGCGGCTCACCGCCGGCCGGATGGTCAACGTCTCCCTTCGCAAAATCGCCTCCGCGGAGCACCCCGTCTCTCCCGCCGCTGGCGCCGTCGCCCCTGAAGGGACCTCTCGGATCAAACCGGCCGCTCCGCGCCGCGTCCGGTCCGACGAGCGCGGCCCGGCGAGCGGTAAGCTCAACGCGCGCAACACGTTCGAGACTTACGTCGTTGGATCCAACAACCAGATGGCTCACGCGGCGGCTCTCGCCGTGGCCCAAGCCCCCGCCCAAGCGTATAACCCCCTCTTCCTCTACGGCGACACCGGCCTCGGCAAGACGCACCTGATGCACGCCATCGGCCATGCCATCGTGCGGAGCAACCCCGCCGCCCGCGTCGCTTACCTGTCCACCGAAGGCTTCACCAACGACTTTATCCAAGCGTTGCAGGAAAACGGCCTCACCAAGTTCCGGCAGCGTTACCGCCATGCCGATGTGCTCCTCCTCGACGACGTGCAATTCCTCGCCGGCAAAGAGCGCATCCAGGAAGAATTCTTCCATACCTTTAACGACTTGTTCGAATCCGGTAAGCAGATCGTCCTCTCGAGCGACCGCCGGGCGAGCGAGATTCAGAAACTCGAAGCCCGCCTCGTATCCCGCTTCGAATGGGGTCTCCCGGCCGACATCCAGGCTCCCGATTACGAGACGCGCCTCGCCATTCTGCGCAGCAAAGCCGCCGTGCTGAAATTCGAACCGCCGCCGCAGATTCTTCCGTTCATTGCGCAACACATTTCCAAAAACATCCGCCGCCTCGAGGGCGCGTTGATCAAGGTCGCCAGCTACGCCTCGCTCACCGGCAAAGTGCTCGACCTGCCCACCACGGAAACGCTCCTGCAGGACATCCTCATGGAGCAGGCGCAGAATATTCTCACCATCGAGACGATTCAAAAACGCGTGGCCGATCACTACCAGATCCGCCACAGCGACATGACGAGCAAGCGCCGCCCCAACAACATCGCCATCCCCCGCCAGATCGCGATGTATCTCGCCCGCACGCTCACCAAGCATTCCCTGCAGGAAATCGGCGATGCCTTCGGCGGCCGCGATCACGGCACCGTGATTCACGCCTGCAAGGCCGTCGATAACATGATGGACCAGGATTCATCCACGCGCGGCAGCATCGACTTCCTGCGCGCCCAGCTTTCCCGCTGAGTATTTGGCCGCGCGGCCTCATTCCTGCGCTCCGGGCCTTTTCATCCGCCCGTTTATCCGTATGTTCGTGGCTCTCATCCTATGACTCTTTCGCCTGAGCAACAAACCGCCGTCGCTTCCTGGGTCTCCGCCGGAGACAACCTCTCCGCGATCCAAAAGAAACTCACGGAGCAGTTTAATCTCTCGCTCACCTACATGGACGTCCGGTTCTTGGTCGACGACCTCAACCTCGCGTTGAAAGACCCGGCGCCCAAAGCCGATGCGAACGATGTCGGCAAAGCCTCGCCCGCCCACGCGGCCCCGTCCGCTGCCCCCGAGAAAAAAGGCTTCCTCGACAAGGCCAAAGAAAAGCTCGGGTTGGGCAAAGAACCCGCGCCCACGGAAAGCGACGACGGATTCGCCGACGACGAACTACCGCCCGAAGACCTGGCTGATTCAGCCTCGAGCGTCACTGTGTCGGTCGATAAAATTTCTTTGATCCCCGGCGCGCTGGCGAGCGGCTCCGTCAAATTCAGCGATGGCGTCACGGGCAAATGGATCATTGATAACCAAGGGCGGCCCGGGTTTACCGAAGTCAGCCAGCCCGGCTACCGCCCCAACCCCACGGACGCCCAAGCGTTCATGGCGGAACTCGGCCGCGCGTTGCAGCAACGCGGTTACTGATCCTTCCGCCCGCGCGCCAAAGGAGGCGCAGGCGGCATTCGCCAACCCGCGGCTTCGTCCACTCCTGGCGCGGGCCGGGACCTTGGCCTCAGCGTATCGAGGGCGACACTTCGCGGCCGCCGATGCCGATGACCGCTCGGGCTTTTCGCTCCACGCGTTTACGCGGACAGCTCGACGAGCACCGCGCGCTCCGCTTGAAACCAATAGTCCCGCTCGCGCTCTTCCGGGTGGGCGCGCGCCAAGGCATCGGCCAGGCGGGCAATCCGCAGCTCCAAGGACGACAGTTCATCGATCTCAATGTCCGGGATTTCTGCGCGGTTGGGGAACGGCGACGGGGAACTCATGGCCGAATAAGAAACGCCTGCACAAAAACGGTTCCGTGCGCCCGTCCACCTCGCCCCAAAATTCACGCTGCGGCCCTTCGCCGTCCGCCCCTGCCTTTACCGTCAGCCGAGACGACTTATCCTGCGGTCAACTCCGCACCGGGCGAAATCGACAGATCCCAACCCGCACTCCGATCCGCTCCCTCGTCGAGCCATGCGGCGAACGCGATCATTCCGGCGTTGTCACCCGTGTGCTTCGGTTGCGCCGCGAAAAACTCCAACCGCCGCCCGCGGGCCAACGCCTCCGCCGCCGTGCGCAACGTGCGATTGTTGGCCACGCCGCCCGACAACCCCACGCTCGCGTATTCGTTTAGTTCCAGCGCGCCCCGCGTTTTCCGCAACAGCGCATCGATGACCGCCTGCTGGTAGCTCGCGCACAAGTCCGCCCGACGCGCCAACACCTCCTCCGCCGCCATCTTTTCAATCGTGTAACGCAAACTCGTCTTCACGCCCGAAAAACTGAAATCCAATTCGTCGCGCCGCCCGATCCCGCGCGGAAAATCGAACGCCGCTTTTTCCCCGCCGCCGGCCAGTTGTTCGATCAACGGCCCGCCCGGATAGCCCAGCCCAAGCAGCTTCGCCCCCTTGTCCAGCGCCTCGCCCGCCGCATCATCGCGCGTCGAGGAGATGACCCGAATCTGGCGGTCCCGGCCGATCGAAAAGAGCAGCGTGTTCCCCCCCGACACCAGCAGGCCGAGATGCGGCAACCACTCTGCCAATCTGTCCTCAAAGGTCGCCGGGGCCTCAGCATGCGCGGCGATGAAAGGCGACCAAGCGTGCGCCCGCAGGTGATTCACGCCGATCAGCGGCACCCGCAACGCCAGCGCAAGGGCCTTCGCGGCCGCGACGCCAATCGCCAGGCAGGCCGCGAGCCCCGGCCCATTCGTCACCGCGACCTGTTTCACCTGGGCAAACTCCGGCGTCGCCTTCGCACGCTCGATCAACGGCGCGAAGTGGCGCAAGTGTTCGCGCGTCGCCAAGTCCGGCACCACGCCGCCGTGCCGCTCGTGCAACGCGATCTGCGTGTGCACCCACTCCCCCGCCAAACCCCGCGTGGCATCGAACAATGCCACTGCGGTCTCGTCGCAGGAACTCTCCAACGCGAGGATCATTGGCCCGCCACCGCTGGCGCGGACTCCTCGGCGGCGCGCTCGTCCAGCAACCGCGCCGCGCGCAACACCTCGCGCGCCACTTCCAACGGCCGGTCCTCGATCGGCGCAAAACCGAAACGTTCCTGAAACGTTTTCGGATCCGTCACATCGCTCCGCAGTTGCTGCAATCGCAGTTTGCGATCGTCCGCCGCGCTCATCACCACCTCCACCTGCGGCGTGATCCCTTTTTCGTGAATACTCACCCCGCTCGGTGTGTAATATTTCGCCGTCGTCAGCCGCAAACCCTCGCCGTTTTTCAATTTGAATACGCTTTGCACCGAACCTTTGCCGAACGAGCGCTCGCCCACGATCACCGCCTTGCCCGTGTCCTTCAGCGCTCCCGTCACGATCTCCGCCGCGCTCGCCGTGCCTTCGTTGATCAAGACCACCGTCGGAATCCGCAGCGGCTCGCCCCGCACTGACGCCCGAAACTCCTCCCGATCCGACGCCTGCCTGCCTTTCGTGTAAACGATGAGTTCATTGTTACTGAAAAAGGGCTCCGCCACGTCCACCGCCGCATCCAGCAGGCCGCCGGGATTGTTGCGCAAATCGATGATCAGGCTGTCAGCGCCCAACGCCAGCAACTTGTCCAGCGCCGCGTCGAAGTCGTCTGCCGTTCGCTCGGAAAACTCCGTCAACTGCAGATAACCCGCTCCACCGGGCAGCAGGTGCACGTCGCGCACGCTCGCCACTTTGATGACTTCGCGGGTCAGCGTCAGGTCGATCTGCGCGCGCGTCGACGGCCGAAACAGGCTCAACTTCACCTTCGTGTTCTTCTTCCCGCGCAATCGCTGCACCATCGTTTCCATCGTATCGTCGCGGGACAGCAGTTTGCCATCGACCCCGAGAATTTCATCGCCCCGCGTGATCCCTGCCCGGTCACCAGGCGTGCCGGCGATTGGCGCGACCACCACAAACCGGTCCTTCACTTTTTCGACCTGCACGCCGATCCCGCTGAAATCACCCGTCAACTCCTCCTCCAGTTCCTGATAGTCGCTCGACTCGAGAAACTCCGAGTGCGGGTCCAACGATTCCACCATTCCGTGAATCGCCGAATGCGCCAACGCGTCATAGCTCGCCGCCTTTCCATCCACGTAGTTCTCGTTCACGAGCGCCAGCACTTCGCGCACATAACCCGCCGACCGGTCCAGCTCGCGATTCGGCCAGAAGCTCCACGCCGCCGCCACCCGCGCAATCGTCACCGTGGCGGCAATGCCGAGCAGAACTCCCGTCACCAACGTGAGGACGCGTTTGAACATCCCGTGCACTGTGGCCATCACCCGCGCTTTGTAAATGCTCGCGCTCCGCGACCTCGCTCATCGTGCCGCCCCGCCCGTTGAAACGCATCGACCCGCTGGCGAAACGCGTTCTGCATCGCGGCCATGTCGCGCCCGGCCGCCGCTCCGCCTTCGCCTGCTTTTCTCTCCCGTTTTCGCGCGCAAGCAGACGCGTCGGCCGCGATGAGCTTCGCGGCGTTCATGGATCTCGCGCTTTACGATTCCGTCGTCGGCTACTACCGCGCCCCGCGGCCTCGGGTCGGCAAAGCGCCTGGCACCGATTTTTTCACGGCCACCACGAGCGGTCCGCTCTTCGGGGAGCTCCTCGTCGCCGCTTGCCGCACGCTCCTCGCCGGCGAAAACCTCGCGGCTTACACCTTCGTGGAAATCGGCGCCGAGCCCGGCAGTTCGGTGCTCGCCGGGGTTTCCCATCCGTTTGGCGCGACTCGCGAATTTCGCCTCGGTCAAACGCTCGCGCTCGCCAGCCCTTGCGTGGTTTTTTCCAACGAGCTTTTCGATGCGCAACCCTGCCGGCGCTTCGTCGCTCGCAGTGGGTCGTGGCGGGAGATTTTTGTGCAATTGTGCGCCGACGACACCTTCGTCGAGATCGAATCGCCTCTTCCTGGCCTGGAAACGTGGCTGCCGCAGCCGCCCGCTACGGAAGGTTATCACCTCGATGCGCCCCGGGCCGCCGCCGAACTCGCCGCCGCGGTCGCCGCGCAACCGTGGAGCGGCTTGTTTCTCGCCTGCGACTACGGCAAATCCTGGCCGGAGCTCGCTGAGTTCACTCCCGGCGGCACCTGTCGCGCCTATTTTCGCCACACGCAGTCCAATGACTTGCTCGCGCAGCCCGGCGAACAAGACCTGACCTGCCACGTCTGCTGGGATTGGATCACGGCCGCACTCGCCCTGCATGGTTTCTCCTCCGCCACGTTGGAATCCCAAGAAGCGTTTTTCGTGCACCACGCCGGCGACTACCTCGGCCGACTCGTCGCTCAGGAAACCAATCCCGCCAGTCCTCGCAAACGCTCGCTCCTGCAACTGCTTCACCCGGCGCATCTCGGCCAAAAATTCCAAGTCCTGCACGCGCGACGCCCATGATCGGCTTCACTCCTTCGCCGAGAAACAACTTGGCCGCCCTCAGCCGGCTCGCGTAAATTTCCTTCGCCCATGAAACCCCAGCAATTGGCCGCCCAGCTTTACACCGTCCGCGATTTCTGCCGCACCGCCGCAGATTTCGCCGCCACCATCCGCAAGCTCAGAAAAATCGGCTATCCCGCTGTCCAATTGAGCGGTGTCGGCCCGATTCCCCTGCTCGAAATTAAAACCATTCTCGCGGGCGAAGGCATGATTTGCTGCGCCACGCACGAGGACTCCGCGCAACTCCTCGCCCACCCCGCCCAGTTTGTCGAAAAGCTTCAGACGCTCGAGTGCCGTCACACGGCGTATCCGTTTCCGGCCGGGGTCGATTTTGGTTCACCCGCCGCCGTCGAAAATCTTGTCCGCCAACTCGAATCCGCCGGCCGCACCCTCTCCGCCGCGGGCCTGACGCTCGGTTATCACAACCACGCCATCGAGTTCGTGCCGTTTCGCGGTGGCACCGTGCTGGACTTTATTTACGACACCACCGACGCCCGGCACTTGGTCGCTGAACCCGACACGTTCTGGATCCACTACGGCGGCGGCGACGTCGTCGCGTGGTTCGAACGCCTCGCCGATCGCATGCCCTGCGTCCACTTGAAAGACTACGGATTCACTCTGCAAAACACGCATCAGTTCTGCGAAGTCGGCCGTGGCAACCTCGATTGGCGTCGCATTCTGGCCGCCGCGGAGCGTTCCGGCTGCGAATGGTTCATCGTCGAGCAAGACACTTGCCCGGGCGACCCCTTTGAATCCTTGAAGATCAGTTACGATTACCTCCGTGCGAATTTTGCCCACGACTGAACCCTCTTCCTTCGCCCCTCTCTTGCGCGCGCCTTGATTGCCGTTGAACGTGGCGCGCGCTCATCGCCCCCACCGGACTCGTCGTCCGAACTCCCCATGAAAAAACTGCTCCTCCTTTCGCTGGCGCTCGCCGTGCCCGTGCTCCGCGCCGCCGACTATCGCATCGCGGTCATCCCCAAAGGCACCACGCACAGCTACTGGAAATCCGTCGAAGCGGGCGCCAACGACGCGGCAAAAGAACTTCACGTCGACATCGTCTGGCAAGGCCCGCTCCGCGAAGACGACCGCGCGCAACAAATCTCGCTCGTGCAACAATTCGTCGCTTCGAAGATCTCCGCCATCGTGCTCGCACCGCTCGACGAGGTCGCACTCCGCGGTCCCGTGCTGGCCGCCCACGAGCGCCACATCCCCGTCGTCATCATTGACTCCGCGTTGAAGGGCGAACCCGGCCGCGACTACGCCAGTTTCGTCGCCACCGACAACCGCCACGGCGGCCAGCTCGCCGGCGAAGAGCTCGTCCGCCTCCTTGGCGGCCACGGCAAAGTCGTCCTCCTGCGGTGCATGGAAGGCTCCGCCAGCACCGGCGATCGCGAGGAAGGGTTTCTCGCCGTCATGCGCGCCCACCCGCAAATCCAGATGCTCGTGGAAAATCGCTACGGCGGCGCCACCACCGGTTCCGCGCAGGATGCCGCGATGAATCTCATGGATAAAATCCGCGAGGCCGACGGCATTTTCTGCCCCAACGAATCCACCACGCACGGCATGCTGCTCGCGTTGCGGCAAACCGGATTGCTCGGCAAAAAAACCTTCGTCGGTTTCGATGCCGCGCCTCAACTGCTCCAGGCGCTCGCTAAAGGCGACATCGCCGCACTCGTCGCCCAAAACCCGCGGCGCATGGGCTACATCGGCGTCGTCAACGCGGTCAAAGCGCTGCGCGGCGAACCCGTCGAGGCGCACGTCGACACCGGCTGCGCGCTCGTCACGCGCGAGAATCGCGACACCCCGGAAATCAAGAAATTGCTCGGCTTGTGAACACCGCCGCCGCCGCTCCGATCCCGCGGCTGCATCTTGCCGGCGTCCGCAAACGCTTCGGCGCCACGCATGCGCTCGCCGGCGTCACGCTCTCCCTCGCCGCCGGCGAAGTGCATGCACTCGTCGGTGAAAACGGCGCCGGCAAAAGCACGTTGATGAAGATCCTCGCCGGCGTGCATGCGCCCGACGCGGGCGAAATGCGCCTCGACGGCGTGCCATTCCGCCCCGCCGATCCTCTCGCCGGCCGCCGCGCCGGCATCGTGATGGTGCATCAGGAACTCGCCATCGCTCCGCATCTTTCCGCCGCGGAAAACATCGTGCTCGGCGCCGAGCCCGGCCACGCGCTTTTCGTGCCCCCCGGCCGGGTGCGTCAAGTCGCGCGCGAGGCCTTGCAACAACTCGGTCGCACCGATCTCCCGCTCGACGTTCCCGCCGGCTCTCTCAGCGTCGCCGATCAGCAGATGCTCGAAATCGCCCGCGCGCTCGCCCTCGGCTGCCGCGTGCTGGTCCTCGACGAACCCACCAGCAGCCTCACGCGCGAAGACGCCGCGCGCTTGTTCTCGCTCGTGCGGCGCCTGCGTGAGCAGGGCCGCTCGGTCATCTACATTTCACACTTTCTCGAGGAAGTGCAGGTCATCAGCGATCGTTACACGGTCCTGCGTGACGGCGCCACCGTCGGCACCGGCCGCACTGCCGACACCACCGCCGCCGCTCTCGTGCGCCTCATGGTCGGGCGGGATGTCAACGAACTCTACGTCCGTTCGCCACGCACTGCGGGCGATGCCGCACTCGCAATCACCGGACTGTCTGGTCGCCATTATCCGCGCGGCGCCAGTTTAAGCGTTCGCCGCGGTGAAGTGCTCGGGCTCGCCGGGCTCGTCGGCGCCGGCCGCACGGAATTGCTGCGCGCCATCTTCGGCCTCGACTCCGTTCGCGCCGGCAACATCCGCGTCGCCCAATGGTCCGGCGGCGCGCTCACGCCGCCGCAAGCCTGGGCGCATGGAATGGGCCTCGTGAGCGAAGACCGCAAAAGCGAGGGCCTCGCGCTCACGTTGAGCATCGCCGAAAACACCACACTCGCGAGCCTGCCGCGCTTCGTCCGCCCAGCCGTTCAACTCGCCGCCGCCCGCCGCTGGATCGAGCGGCTCGCCATCCGCTGCCACGATGGCGCCCAGCCGGTCGGCGAACTCTCCGGTGGCAATCAGCAGAAAGTCGCCCTTGCGCGGTTGCTGCATCACGACGTTGACGTGCTGCTGCTGGATGAACCGACGCGCGGCATCGACGTCGGCGCGAAGGAAACAATCTACCGCCTCATCGACGAACTCGCTTCGTCGGGCAAGGCCGTCCTCCTCGTGAGCAGTTATCTGCCGGAACTCCTCGGCATCTGCGATCGCATCGCCGTGATGTGCCGGGGAGCGCTCGGTCCCGCGCTGCCACGCGAGGCTTGGACGGAACACGCCATCATGCTCGCAGCCACCCTCGGCACTCATGAATCCGCCGCCTGAAACGTCCGCCGCCCCCGCGCTCCCTCCACCGACCCCGCGCCGCCGGCCGTTGACCGCGTTTGGTCCCGTGATCGGGCTGGTGATCGCGTGCGCCCTCTTCGCTTCGCTGCGTTTCGACACCTTCGTCACGTGGGATAATTTCGCGATCATGCTCCAGCAAACGGCCGTGATCGGCGCGGCGGCGCTGGGCATGGCAGTGATCATCATTTCCGGCGGCATCGATCTGTCGGTCGGTTCGGTTGTGGCGCTCAACACCGTCGTCATCGCGCTCGCGCTGCAGCACGGCTGGTCACCGCTCTCTGCGGCTCTCGCGGGCGTCGCCGGCGCCGCGTGCTGCGGCCTGTTGTCGGGCGTGCTCATCACGCGCCTGCGACTCACGCCGTTCATCGTTACGCTGGGCTTGATGGGCGCATTGCGCGGCGCCGCCAAGGGACTCGCCGATCAGCAGCCGATTTATCCTGACGAAACCTGGCTCAACGGCCTGATGCGGCTCGGCGGCCCCGGCTCGCTGCCCGCCGGCGTCTGGCTCACGCTCGGACTCGCCGTGATCATGGCGTTCGTCCTGCGTTACACCCGTTTTGGCCGGCACGTTTTCGCCCTCGGCTCCAACGAACAGGCCGCGCGCTTGTGCGGCGTCCCGATCGATCGCCGCAAAATTCTCGTTTACACGCTCGGCGGCGTCTTCGCCGGCGTCGCGGCGGTGCTGCAATTCAGTTATCTCACCGGCGGCGATCCCACGACCTCCGTCGGCCTCGAGCTCAACGTCATCGCCGCTGTGGTGATCGGTGGCGCGAGCCTGTTCGGCGGCCAAGGCGGCATCGCCGGCAGTCTCGTCGGCGCGCTCATCATGAGCGTGGTCGCGAACGGTTGCACGAAACTCGGCCTGCCCAACTGGGTGCAGGAAATCGTCACCGGCGTGATCATCGTCGCCGCCGTGCTCATCGACAAACTCCGCACGCGCGACCGCACCAACGCCTGAGGTTTTCCGCCCCTCTGTTTTGTAACCTCGCAGGTTACTTTTTGCGCGCCACACCATCGGCCATCTTTCGCAAAGCCGCGATCAGCGCTTGGAAATCTCCCGGCCAGGGCGCGATCACCTCGAGTGGCTTGCCACTCGCCGGATGCGTGAACGCCAGACGCTCCGCGTGCAGCATCACCCGCGGCGGCACCGGCGCGCCTGATGCTTGTTTCCACCCGTAAACCGTGTCGCCCAGCAGCGGATGTCCGGCCGACTTGAGGTGCACGCGAATCTGATGCGTGCGTCCCGAATGAATCCGGCAGCGCACGAGCGCCGCCGCTTTGCCAAATGCTTCGAGCCGTGTCCAGTCCGTCCGCGCCGGGCGTCCGCTTTCGCTCACCGTCATCCGATGGCGTTGCACGGGATGCCGGCTGATTGCGCCCGTGAGGCTGCCGCTCAGCAACGCCGGCACGCCGCTGATCAACGCCACGTATTCCTTTTCGAGCGAGCGCGCGGCGAACTGCTCCGCCAACGCGCGGTGGGCCGCATCGTTTTTCGCCACCACCAGCACACCCGTCGTATCCTTGTCGATGCGATGCACGATGCCCGGCCGCTCCACCCCGCCGACTCCACTCAATTCCCCGCGACAGTGCGCCAGCAACGCATGCACGAGCGTATCATCGCCCGTACCCGCGCCCGGATGCACGACCATGCCGGCCGCTTTGTTCAGCACAATGAGGTGCTCGTCTTCGAACAACACCTCCAACGGAATTTCCACCGCCTTGAGCTCCGACGGCGCGACCTCGGGTAATGAAAACGCCATCACATCGCCGCCGCGCACATCGTCGCTCTTCCCCATCGCACGGCCGTCTTTCGTCACGAGCCCGGCCTCAAACGCGCGTTGCAGCGCCACGCGACTGTGCTCCGGAAATCCCGCCGCCAGCGCTTTGTCGGCCCGCATGCGCCGCGTGCCTTCGGGCACGACGTAGGTTTGCATCGCCATGGCGCGTCAGTCCGCCGCCTTCGCCAGTCCGTCGATCTCCGCGAGCATCGCCACCCGCGTCGCCGCGGGCACATCGGCCACCGCCCAACCGTTGCGCGCCACCTGGGCCAGCTCGGCGCGGGTGAAGGTGAGCTCGCGCGCAAGAGTCTCGTATTCGTCGACCACCGTGTTGGCGAAACACAGCGGATCATCCGTGCTCACCGTGCACCGCACGCCCGCCTGCATGAATCTCCGGATCGGATGCGCCGCGATCGACGGCACCACTCGCAACCCGACGTTGCTGATCGGGCACATATCAAACGTCACCCCGCGGTCCGCGCATAACTGCACCACCTCCGCGTCGTCGATCGCGCGCACGCCGTGCTGGATGCGCGTCACGCCGAGTTGCTCCACCGCTTCGCGCACGCGGTCCGCCCCGCCGAATTCCCCCGCGTGACACTTCGTCACTTTTCCGGCCGCGCGCAACCGCGGCCAAACCCGCGCCGTCCACGCCTCCGTCGGCATCTGCTCAAAGCCGTGCAGGTCGACGCCCGTCAGGTCATCCCAGTTTTCCAGATCGTCGATCGTCGCTTGCAGCGGCCCCGCATACGCGTCGCGCGGCATCCCCGTGAACACCCGCACGTCCAGTCCCGCCGGCACCGCGGCCCGAATCGCCCGGATGATCTCCGGCCCCGGCACGCCGATGAACTGCGTGACGGGCAGATGAAAACTTGTCTCCACGTAACGCACGTTTTGCGCCACGTGCTGCGCAAACATCACCCGCGCCGCCTCGTAATACCGCTCCGCCGTCGTAAACCACGGCAACGCGTTTTCGAGCAGGATGCGCTCGAAGTCGGGAAACGTTTCGTAGCGATAACTCCGCGCGCGAAACGCCGGCGCCGGCGGAAACCGTTCCGGCTGCCAGGCGGTCAGCAACTCATACGGCAGCGCGCCTTCGACGTGGAGATGCGTCTCCGTCTTCGGCAGCGCCCGAATGAAACCCCGCGTCGCCTCGTCGAGGCCGCTCATTCCTGGCCGAGCAGATAAGCCGGATTCAATTTGTGCAAAGACTTCGGCACAAACATGCCGTCCTTCCGGATCAGTTTGCCGTCGAACCAAATTTCGCCGCCGCCGTATTCCGGCCGCTGGATGCACACCATGTCCCAATGCACCTGCGACTTGTTGCCGTTGCCGCAATCCTCGTAGGCCTGACCGGGCGTGAAGTGAAACGAGCCCGCGATCTTCTCGTCGAACAAGATGTCGCGCATCGGCTCAAGAATGTGCGGATTGAATCCGATCGCGAACTCGCCGATGTAACGCGCGCCGGCATCGCTATCGAGAATGCTGTTAAGGCGTTTCGTGTTGTTGCTCGTCGCTTCGACGATGCGGCCTCGCTTGAAAACGAGACGGATGTGATCGAACGAGCTGCCGAGGTAAACCGTCGGCGCATTGTATTGGATCACGCCTTCCACGCTTTCCTTCACCGGGCAGGAAAACACCTCGCCGTCGGGGATGTTGCGCAGACCGCCGCATTCCTGCGCTCCAATGCCCTTGATCGAAAACGTCAGGTCCGTGCCCGGTCCCTTGATCTGCACGCGATCGGTCTTCCGCATGAGATCGGCCAGTGCTTTCATGCCCGGCTTCATCCGCGCGTAATCGAGCGTGCACACCCGGAAATAAAAATCCTCAAAGGCTTCCGTGCTCATGCCCGCCTGCTGCGCCATCGACGCCGTCGGCCAGCGCAACACCACCCACTTCGTTTTGCCGACGCGGTGATCGAGCACCGGTTTCATGAGCCGGCTGATGAGCTGAACTCTTTCCGGCGGCACATCCGACGCCTCGAAAATATTCTCCGAGCCGCGCAGCGCGATGTAGGCGTCCATTTTCTGCATGCGCGCGAGTTCGACTTCGGCGTGGGGCGCGTATTGTGCCTCCTCGGCGCCGAGCGTCAGCTCCCGCGTGACCCGCGCGCGGTGGATTTGCACCGTCGGATGAGCGCCGCGCGCGCGGGCCGCACGGATCAACGCGATCACCATCGCGTCCGGCACATCGAACGCGTCGATCAGCACGCGCTCTCCCTTTTTCAAGCCCGTCGAAAAACGAGTCAGGCCTTCCGCCAACGTGTTAAACCGAGGGTCGATAATCATGCGGTATGCTAACCGCATCGGCCGCCTCCCCGGCAAGGGGGAAAGCGCCCTCCGCGCGCCTGCGTGCTCGCGCATCGCCGGGCCTTGAGCGGGCCTCGTCGGGCGTCAGCACCGGCGCGCGGGCCCCACGTCGGTTCGCGACCCGGTCGGCCAAATCCCGGTCAACTCCGCGGCTTCGTCGTCGGAAAACAAATCCGCCCCACCGCCTCATCGAAATCCGCCGCACCGCGGATGATGTCGATTTCCAGGCGCAGATAATACAGCGGCAGCGTCGCCTTCGGACCGAGTTCCAGCGGCAACCGCACGGCATCTTTCTCCGTCGTCACCACACACTCGGCACCTGCCGCCACCGCCGCCGCAAACACGGCCGTCAAATCCTCATCCGCATAACGGTAGTGATCGAGAAACCGCTCCCGCCACATCAGCTTCGCGCCGAGATCGCGCAAAAACTTCTCAAAACTCTCGGGTGTCGCGATTCCGCTGAACGCCCCCACGCGCCGATCTTTCAGCCAGCTCAGCGGTTGACGCTCCTCCGATCCGAGGCGCTGCAGATACTGCGGCCGGTGGGCGCACTCGATGATGTCGGCGTCGGGATTGTGCTCGTGAATGAGCGCTTCGAGTTCGTTGTCCCTTTCTCCATTCGACTTGGTGAGAAAGATGTAGCTCGCCCGCTTTAGATGCTTCACCGGTTCGCGCAGAATTCCCCGCGGCAGCAGGTGGCCGTTGCCGAATGGATTGGTCTTGTCGACAAGCAGCAGATTGAGCCGACCCTTGAGCGGCAAATATTGAAAGCCGTCGTCGAGAATCAGGGTGTCGCAGCCGAATTTCTTGATCGCGTAGGCGCCCGACTTCACCCGGTTTTTGTCCACGAGCACGATCACGCCGGGCAGATTGCGCGCCAGCATGAACGGCTCGTCGCCCGCCTGTTCCGAATCCAGCAACACGCGCTTGCCGTCGCTCACGATCCGCGGCGGCGGCTCCGCGCCATCGGTAAACGCCCGCCACCAGCGGCGCCAGACCGGCGGCTGTTTGCTTTTATAACCGCGGCTCAAAATCGCCACCTGCCGCCCGCGATCGCGTAACGCCCGCGCAAACTTCTCCACCACCGGTGTCTTGCCCGTCCCGCCCACCGTGAGATTGCCCACCACCACGACCAGGCACCCCAGCGGCTGGTCGTGCAGGATGCGGTTGCGATAAAGCCAGAAGCGCAGCTGCGCGATGCCGCTGAACAAATACGACAACACCTGCAAAAACGCCCCGTAAACCACCGCCCCTGCATCCGCCCGGCGCCCCAAAATGACGTCGACCGTATAGAGCTCGAGCGCATTGAGGCGTTTTTTTAGCCAGGTTTGTGACATGCAGATTTCTCGATGAACGTTGACGCTGATTTTGCCCTGTCGCTACGTAAACGAGAATTTTCTTCGCACCATGAGCTACAAACTTTTCATCCCCGGTCCCATCGCGGTTTCCGACAAGACCCTTCGCGCCATGGCGCAGCCGATGATCGGCCATCGCAGCAGCGATTTCGTCGCCCTCTACCAAAGCATCCAGCCCGCCCTGCAGGCGCTGTGCTACACGCAGGATCCCGTTTACCTGTCCACGAGCAGTGCGTGGGGCTCGATGGAAGGCGCCGTGCGCAACGTCACCCGCAAGAAGGTGCTCAACTGCATGAACGGCGCGTTTTCCGACAAGTGGAACGACGTCTCGCTGCGGTGCGGCAAACCCGCCGGCGCGCTTAAGTTCGAGTGGGGCCAGCCCGTCGATCCCGAGGCCGTCCGTCGCGAGCTCGCCACCGGCGCTTACGATGCGATCACGATCATCCACAACGAAACGTCCTGCGGCTGCATGAGCGACCTCGGCGCGCTGATGGCCGTGGTGCGCGAATTTCCGGACGTCATCTCGATCGTCGACACCGTCAGCTCGTTCAGTGCGCTGCCGATCAAGAAGGACGAACTCGGCATCGACATTCTGATCACCGGCTCGCAGAAGGCGCTCGCGCTGCCGCCCGGCCTTTCATTGATCGCCACCTCGCAACGCGCCCGCGATCGCGCCGCCCAAGTCGAAGGCCGCGGCTATTATTTCGACCTGCTCGAGTTTCACAAAAACCACGAAAACGGCATGACGCCGAGCACCCCCGTCATCCCGCTCATCTACGCGCTCAAATCGAAACTCGAGGACATCAACGCCGAGGGTCTGGAAAAACGTTACGCCCGCCACGCGCGCCTCAACCAAACCGTACGCGACCATCTCTTCGCGCACGGCTTCAAACTCTTTCCGCGCGAAGGCTTCGGCTCCGTCACCCTCAACTGTTTCGCCAACACGCTCAACGTCGACCTCGTCGCGTTGAACAAAACGTTGAAATCGAAGCACGGCCTCGTGATCGACGGCGGCTACGGCAAGCTGAAAGGCAAGACCTTCCGCATCTCGAACATGGGCGACGAAACCGACGAGACCATCGCCGCGATGCTCAAGGCCTTCGACGCCGCCCTCGCAGAAACGCCGCGACAAAGCGTCGGATAATTCCCAACCTCCGGGGCGCCATGACCCGCGCCCCCTTACTGGCCCTCACGGCCATCCTGCTTCTGCCCGGCTGCGAGACCACCAACGGCCCGCGCCCTGTCTCGTCTGCGCCAACATCCGGTCGCCATTCCGCGCTCGCTGTGCTGACGCCGGCCGACGCGCACGAGCGCGAGCTGCTCGCGCCCGGTGGAAACGCTGACGCCCTGGCCAAGTGGGCGGTCGAGCTCGGCAAACGTGCGGATCGCAGCGACCTTCCTGACGAGGCCAAGGCGCTTCGCCTGCGCGCCCGCCGCTTCGCCCTCGCCGCCCAAGAACGCGGCTCCCGGAATCTGATGATCGATGTGATTCTCTCGTCCATCGCGGATGACGGTTCACCGGTGGCCGTCACCTATTCCAACCAGACCGAAGCCAACCAACTGGTCTCGGACGGCGAAAAGAAATTCGCCCGCGGTGATTTGGACGGCGCGCTCGCCTGCTATCAACGCGCCCTCGCGGTCGATCCGCATTGCCATCGAGCCGCCCTGTTCGCGGGCGATGTCTTTTTCTCGCGCGGCGAAAATACCGCCGCCGTGCAATGGTTCGACCGCGCCATCGCCATCGACCCCGACGTCGAAACTGCGCACCGTTATCGCGGCGACGCCTTGTTGCGCCTTGGCCAATACACCGCGGCACGCGATAGCTACATCGCAGCTTTGGTCGCCGCGCCGTATAGCAAGATTACGCGTGCCATGTTGCTCCATTGGGCAGCCGCGGCGGCGTCCCGTGTGCAATTCCCTGACGTTTCGTTTCCCCGCGGCTCACTCGCCATCGCCGACGGCAAGATGGGGGTGAACTGCGACCCTCGTGACGGCGCACTGTCTCTCGCCTACGTCATCGCTCGAGCCGCTTACGTCACGGAAAGCAAGATCCCCCTCGCCTCCTACCGTCATTCGTTGGCTGAGGAGGCCGACGGCTTGCGGAAATTCGTTCTCATTGCAGACGAGTTGAAGGAAAAGAACCCGCGCGATCCCAACATCCTCGCCCACAGTGCGGTGATCGAATTCCTCGCGCAAATGGACCGCGATGGCCTGCTGGAAGCACATATTTTGTTGGATCGCGCGGATGCCGGAATCGCCGCCGATTACGCGGACTATCGGGCGCAACACCGGGATCAACTCTCCCGCTACGTGCGCACGGTCTGGCTCGGCGCGAAATAGGCCGCCGCGCCGGCGCTTTTCCCCCGCTTTCCGGTGCCGCCCCAAAAACTAAACCTTGAAATCGGCGAGGGCGCTCCATAACCGCTCGCGTCCTCAATGAAGCAACTGATCATCGCCGAGAAGCCGTCGGTGGCGGCAGACATCGCGCGCGCCCTCGGCAAAGTTCCCAAGACCGGCGACCACTACGAGAACGACGAATACGTCATCTCGTCCGCGGTCGGCCACGTCGTGGAACTCCAGATGCCCGAAGACATCGACAAGAAGAAATACGGCTTCTGGCGGCTCGAGACGTTGCCCATCATTCCCGAGCAGTTTGAACTCAAACCGATCGAGGCGTCGAAGGAACGATTCAATCAGCTCAAGCGCCTCATCGCCCGCAAGGACATCAACCTCGTCATCAACGCCTGCGACGCCGGCCGCGAGGGTGAGTTGATCTTCAACAATCTCGCCCAACTCGCGAAGAACAAGCACCCCGTGAAACGCCTCTGGCTCTCGTCGATGACCAACGAGGGCATTCGCGAGGCGTTCCGCCACCTGCGCGACGGCGCCGAGATGCAGGGCCTCGCCGATGCCGCCAAGTGCCGCAGCGAGAGCGATTGGCTGATCGGCATCAACGGCACCCGCGCCATCACCAAGCGCATGTTTGGCTCGCGCGCCGGCAACGTCGCGTCCGTCGGCCGCGTCCAGACGCCCACCCTCGCCATCGTTTACGCCCGCGAGCTGGAAATCCGCAATTTTGTGCCGCGCGGCTACTGGCGCGTCACCGCGAAGTTCGGCGTCGCCAGCGGCAGCTACGAAGGCGTTTACCAACGTCCGCATTTTAAGAAGAGCAGCGACGAACACGACCGCGTCGACCGCATCTGGGAAAAAGCTCACGCCGAAGCCGTGCTCGCCGCCTGCCACGGCCAGCCGATGGCGTCCGTCTCCGAAGAGAAGAAGGCCAGCACGCAAATCGCGCCGCGCCTCTACGACCTCACCACGCTCCAACGCGAGGCGAACGGCCGCTACGGCTTTTCCGCGAAACGCACCCTGCAGATCGCGCAGGCGCTCTACGAAAAGCACAAGATGATCACCTACCCCCGCACCGACTCGCGGGCGCTGCCGGAGGATTATCTGCCCGTCGTGCGGGAGACGCTCTCCAATGTGTCCGGCTCATTGCAGACCCACGCGCAAAAGGCCCTCGATCGCGGTTGGGTGCAGCTCAACAAACGCATCTTCAACAACGCCCAGGTCTCGGATCACTTCGCGATCATACCCACCGCCTACGAGGCCAAAAAACTCGACGAAGCTGAAACGAAGCTTTTCGACATGATTGCGCGGCGCTTCGTCGCCGCCTTCTACCCGGCCGCAGAATTCGACGTCACCACGCGCTTGAGCGTGGTCGCCGATCACACGTTCAAGACCGAAGGCAAGGTGCTTACCTCCGCCGGGTGGCTCGAGGTTTACGGCAAGACCTCGATCGACGACCGCGAAGATGCCGCCGCGCCCAACGCGAAATCCTTGCCCGCCCTCTCTGCCGCCGATGGCGGGCAGGCGAAAACCGAATCCGCCACGCTCCACGAGGAATCCACCAAACCGCCGCCGCGTTACACGGAAGCGACCCTCCTCTCCGCCATGGAAACCGCCGGCAAACTCGTCGACGACGAGGAACTCGCCGAAGCGATGAAAGAGCGCGGCCTCGGCACGCCGGCGACCCGCGCCGACACGATCGACGGGCTGATCTACCAGAAATACATCGACCGCAATCAGCGCGAACTCGTGCCTTCCGCCAAAGCCGAGCAACTCATCCAGTTTCTCACCGCCGTGAAAGCCACCGACATCACCAGTCCGGCGATGACCGGTGAGTGGGAATTTCAGTTGCGCGAGATGGAGCACCAGAAATTCTCCCGCGAAAAATTCATGGCGGAAATCGTCGCGAACACCCGCGGGCTGGTGGAACGCGTCAAGGGTTTTGAAGAAGACGACTCCGTCGCCCGCGTCACCGACATCCCCTCGCCCACCGACGGCAAACCGCTCCGCGAAACGCTGCGCGGTTACAAATCCCAGGACGGCGAGTTCATGGTTTACAAGATCGTGGGCGGCCGCCGTCTCGAAGAATCCGAAATCCGCGAACTCGTCACCCACGGCAAAGTCGGCCCGCTCGACGGCTTCGTCTCCGCGAAAACCCGCAACCGTTTTTCCGCCCTGCTGAAACTCGTGAAAGACGAGGAAGCCGGCAAATGGAAGACCGAGTTCGACTTTGGCGACAAAGCCAACATCGGCGAACTCGTGCCGTTTTGGACCGACCCCGTGACCGGCGCCGAGCTTTGCGAAAACGGTTCCAGCTTCATCGTGCGCGAACGCGATCCCTCGTCGGAGAACGGTTGGAAGCAAACGTTTCGCGTCGGCCGCATCATGTGCCAGAAGACCATCACCGAAGAGATGGCCGTCGACCTGATCGCCAACGGCAAGACCGGCCTCATCCAGGGTTTCATTTCCAAGAAGGGCCGGCCATTCGACGCGTTTCTGAAACGCGAAGGCGCCCGCATCGCCTGGGAATTTCCGCCCCGCGCGCCGAAAATCGGCAAGGACGGCAAGCCCGTCGAGCGCAAGGCGCGCGCGAAGGTCAACCTCGCCGACGCCCCCGTGCTGGGCCCAAGTCCCGCGCACGAAGGCGGCGAGCTCGTTGAACTCGACGGCACCTATTACGTCCGCAAACCCGATCAGGACAACCGGCAGGTGTTCAAGTTGACGAAGAAGCTCTGCGAACAGGAAATCAGTCCGGAGCAGGTCAAACAATTGCTGGCGGACGGAAAAACCGGTCTCATCGAGGGCTTCACCTCGAAACGCGGCAACAAGTTCTCCGCCTACCTCGTGCTTTCGGCCAAGAAGGACAAAGCGGAGTTCGAGTTCCCGCCCCGGTAACAAACCTGTCGGCCGTTATTCTTCCAACTCCCGCGCGGGTCACCCTGCGCGGGAAGCGGCGACCACCCTCGGTTGCCGTGGCCAAAACCTCGCGAACATGGGCGACAGGCTCACTCATGCGTCTTGCACGGGATCAGCGCGGGCCGCGCGAATGTTCTTCGCGCAAACGACGACGAAAGCACGTGGTTTCGCGGCGCCCAGCGAAGCTTGAGTAACTGGCGGCCGCAGCTTACGTCATCACCCCACCGTGAAATCCGCTAAAAACTACGTCCTCGTCCTGCTTCTCTTGGTCAGCATCGCCGGCGGATACGTTTCGTGGCGGGAATACAACGACCTTATTTCCCTGCGCGCCTCCGTCGCGGCCGCCCAGCAACGCGAAGCCTGGCAGAAGCGCGCCGCCCCCGCCACCGCCGTCGCCGCGCCCGCCGCCGCGGTGGCGCAGAAGGACTCGCCGGCGGAAGAGCCCGACGACGCCGGTTCCGCGGAGGACCACCGTCCAGACCGCCGCGGATCGCGCCGGTCCAGTATGCGCAGTTTCTTCGACAATCCCGAGGCGCAGAAGCTGGTCGCCATGCAGCAGCGCGCCGCCCTCGACGGGCATTACGCGACGCTTTTCAAGAAGCTCGCCCTCACGCCCGCCCAACTCGCGCAGTTCAAAAACCTGCTCGTCGAAAAGCAAAGCGCCTTGATCGATGTCGCCGCCGCCGCCCGGGCCCAAGGAATCAATCCCCGCACCGATCGCGATGAGTTCCGCCAGATGGTCACCCAGGCTCAGACGGAGGTTGATAACAACATCCGCTCCGTCCTCGGCGATGATGGTTACGCCGATTATCAGCAGTATCAGAAAACGCTTCCCCAGCGCACCGCCGTCGACCAGTTCGCGCAGCGCCTGAGTTATACGTCGACTCCGCTCACCGACGCCCAAACCGACCAACTGGTGCAGATTCTCGCCGACACCGCCGCGACCAATGCCAATCCCGCGTCCGGACTCTCCGCCCGCGGAAACATGCTCGCCTCGATGGGCGTTTCGATGGGCGGCGCTCAAATCTCCAACGAAGCCCTGACCCGTGCCCAAGGCGTGCTCTCGCCCGACCAGCTGACCGCCTTGCAAAACTACCAGCAGGAGCAACTCCAGCAGCAGGAGCTCATGCGCTCCCTTCGCCAGCAACGCGAAGGCGCCGGCACCGCGCCGCCTCGGCCTTCCCCCAATGCCACGGCACCGGGCGGCGGCTGACGTAAGTCAGGTTAAAAGCTTGTTCCAGCCGCGGGCGGGGCGAAGGATGTAGCCGCTTAATCTCACCATGATCGTCACGACCGCCCAACTCTTCAAGCATGCCTACGGCAAGTATGCCGTCGGCGCCTATAACATCAACAACGCCGAGCAGGCGATGGGGCTCTTCAAGGGAGCGATCCAATCGCAGGCGCCGTTCATCATCCAAATCTCGAAAGGCGCGCGCAAATACACCGATAAACGGATGCTCGAAGCCGTCATCCGCGCCGCCGCCGAGATCTTCCCGGACGCGATCTTCGCCGTCCATCTCGATCACGGTGACGAGGAAACCTGCTACGATTGCATCAATTCCGGCTTTTATTCGTCGGTGATGATCGATGCCTCGCACGACCCGTTCGACGAAAACGTCGCGATCACCAAACGCGTCACCGACGCCGCCCACGCCAAAGGCATCTCCGTCGAAGCGGAGCTCGGCATGCTCGGCGGCGTCGAAGAAGATATCAAAGTCGAAGAGGGCAACGCCTGCCTCACCGATCCGGCCGAAGCCGAAAAATTCGTCAAGCTGACCGGCTGCGATTCCCTCGCCTGCGCGATCGGCACCTCTCACGGCGCGTTCAAGTTCAAGGGCAAGCAGTCCCTCCACTTCGACGTCCTGCAAAAAATCAAGAGCCGCCTCCCCGGCTTCCCGCTCGTCATGCACGGCTCTTCATCGGTGCCGAAGGACGAAGTCGATCGCATCAACGCCGCCGGCGGCCAGATCGCCGGCTCCATGGGCGTCGATCCCAACGAATATCTGCCCGCCGCCAAGCTCGGCGTCACCAAGGTCAATATCGACACCGATGGCCGCCTCGTTTGGACGCGCGTCCACCGCGAATTTTTCCGCGACAAGCCGGGTGATTTCGACTTCCGCCCGCCGGGCAAAATCTTCATCGAGGAATACGCGAAATTCATCGCTGGTCGCAACGTCCTCCTCGGCAGCGCCAATCAACTCGCCGACCTCCGCCAATCGCTCGCCAAGTAAGCGCGCCCGATTACTCTGCCCTGCTCAACCGGCGGTGACTCCCGCCGGTTTTTTTGCGCCCATCGTCTAAATCAACGGCCAAAGCGCGGCGGCGAGATGCAGCACTACGCAGGTGGCCAGCGCGGCGGCGACATCGTCGATCACCACGCCCCATCCACCGACCAAGTGCTGCAGGCGCGCGATCCCGAATGGCTTCGTGATATCAAACACGCGAAACAAACCAAACCCAAGCACGGCCACGACCCAAGGCGGGAAAATGTGGATCAGTTGAAACCACCCGAGAAAACACAGCGGCATCGCGACGAATTCATCCAGAATCACTTCGCCGGGATCTTTTCGCCCCATGCGCAATTCCGCTTCACCGCAAAGCGCGACCGCAAAATAGATCCCTATCACGCTCAAAACCACTGTGCCGAACAGGCCCAGCGAATAGAAGAAGACGACGAAATATAGCAGTCCCGCGACCGAGCCCCACGTCCCCGGCGCCGGCAGCCGCTGGCCCAGCGCGCCCAACGTCGCACAATTGATCACCGTCCGCGTAGGCAGGAACCGCGGCCAAAGCGGTTGCTGGAGCTTCATTCGTTGGCCCCGTCGAAAAACACGCCGCGATAACGGCTGATGTAACGCCCGCCTGACCACACCGCGAGAAACGTGCCGACGATGAATCCAAACAAGCCGATCTTTTGCACCCATTCCGTGAACACGCTTAAATCCTGCGGCCAAAAGTAAGCCCAATCCTGGGCGACCATCGGCGCGCCCAATAAAAACCCAAGCGCGATGAGCTGCGTCGCCGTCTTGCTCTTCCCGCCCTTGTCCGCCGCCACGATGACGCCTTTCGACGCCGCCACCATCCGCATCCCCGTGATGATAAACTCACGACAGAGCGTGATCAACGCGAGCGGCACCGGTATCTCGTGCTTGTCGACGAATGCGATGACCAGGCCGATGACCATGATCTTGTCGGTCAACGCGTCCATCAACTTGCCGAAGTTCGACACCAAACCCAGCCGCCGCGCCAGATAACCATCCAGCCCGTCGCCAATCGCGCAGGCGATGAACAGCCAGAACGCCAGCGACGCCGCCCCCAGCCACTCGCAATACATCAAACCCACGATGACGAACATCAGCGGTATGCGTGATAGCGTGATTAGGTTCGGAAGATTCATCCGCAAAAGCGCCGTCACGAGACACAGCCCCGCCTCGAAATGCAATCTGGAACCCGCCCACCCCGTGCCTTCCACGCGGTCCCCGCCACCCGCCGTGTCGTTTCTCGCCCCCACGGGATTTCTGTTGTCATGTCTCCGCGCCACCGCGTCCATACCGGCGCCCCTCGTCCGCCTTTTCTTCCATGCGCCACTGCATCTATCCCGGCACGTTCGATCCGATCACCTATGGCCATCTCGATGTGCTCGAGCGGGCCACCCGGCTCTTTGACCGCGTGACGGTGGCCATCGCCGATAATCCAGGGAAAAGCCCTCTGTTCACCGCCGCTCAACGCGCCGCCATGATCGCCCCGGTGGTGGAACGCTTCCCCAATGTCAGCATCGCGACCTTTGGCGGCTTGCTCGTGGAATTCGCCATCGCTCAAAAGGCCCAGGCCATCATCCGGGGATTGCGCGCCCTCTCCGATTTCGAATTCGAGTTCAACATGGCGTTGATGAATCGACACCTCGAAGAACGCCTCGAAACGATTTTCGTCATGCCCAACGAGCAGTTCAGCTACACCAGCTCGTCGCTCGTCAAACAGGTCGCCCGCTACGGTGGCGATGTGTCGAAATTCGTGCCACCTCACGTCGCTGCCGCCCTGCGCCAAGCGTTCGGCCCCTGACGTTTGCGGCGCTCGCGTGTAGGGTCGGCGGCCCGGCTCGTCGCCTCTGCCGACGCCACCGCCTGCGTCGCCGTCCACCGCGCTTGGCCGCGTTTTCCGCAAAACTTGCCGTCACTTTTGGCGGCGACTGACGTCAACGACCAGACCGGCGCCTCTGCAACACAGCAGGCCGCATCGTTTTGGTTCGCCAGTCTTGAATCCTCACACTCTCTCTTCTTCTCATGGCCAAATCGCATAGCTCAGGCGGGATCGTTCTCGCCGTCGTGATCGTCGCGCTGCTTGCCGCCGGCGGTTGGTATTGGTTCAGCCACCGCGACTCCGCCCCGCCGGAATACGCCACGGCCAAAATCGGCCGGGGCACCGTCACCCAGACGATTACCGCCACCGGCGGATTGCAACCGGTCACCAGCGTCGACGTCAGCAGCCAGATTTCCGGCCTCATCAACTCCGTGCAGGTCGATTTCAATTCGCCCGTCAAACAAGGCCAGGTGCTCGCCACCATCGATCCCGCCACCTACCAATCCCGGTTGCGTCAGGCCGAAGCCGACCTCGCCAACACCACGGCCAATCGCACGCTCGTCCGCCTCAACACCGAACGCACCCGCGAACTGCGCACCAAGAACCTCGTCACCCAACAGGACCTTGACCAAGCCGAGGCCTTGCTCGCCCAAGCCGACGCTCAAGCGCAGATCAAGCAAGCGCTCGTCGATTCCGCCCGCGTCGATCTCGATCGCTGCACCATCAAATCGCCCATCGATGGCATCGTGATCGATCGCCTGGCCGAAGTCGGCAAGACCGTCGCCGCGAGCCTCAACGCCCCCACCCTCTTCACCATCGCGAACGATCTTTCGAAAATGCAGATCAACGCCAACGTCGCCGAGGCTGACATCGGCAGCGTGGCCGACGGGCAGGACTCCACGTTCACCGTCGATGCCTATCCGGGGCGCCAGTTTCACGGCCGCGTTTCGCAGATTCGCAACGCGCCGATCACCGAGCAAAACGTCGTCACCTACATCACGCTCATCGACGTCAGTAATGCCGATCTGAAACTCAAGCCCGGCATGACCGCCAACGTTTCCATCATCATCGCCAGCCGGCCCGATGCGCTGCGCCTCCCCAACGCGGCCCTGCGCGTCCGGATTCCCGACGACATGCTCGCGCCTGCACCCGCACCCGAGCCAGGCACGGCGCCCGCGCCCAAACCTCTCACCGACGACGAGCGCAAAGCGCAAATGGCGCAATTGATGCGCGATGCGGGCTTCACGCCCGGCAGCGGCCCGCCCTCCACCGAAGTGCGCGAGAAAATGCGCCAGCTCGCCAAAGAACGCGGGATCGACCTCAGCGCGCTCCGCGGCCATCGCGGCGGCCACGACGCCACTCCCACCGGCCCCGTCACGCGCACGGTTTACCGCTTGGTGCGCCGCGGTAACGAGCCGCCGCAACCGCAGGCGCTCACCGTCAAACTCGGCATCAACGACGGCTCCTACACCGAAATCATCGACGGGCTGAAGGAAGGCGACGAGATCCTCACCAGCGCTTTCTTTCCCGAGGCGCAAGCCAGCGCACCTTCGTCGAGTCCCTTCGGCGGCGGTCGTCGCCGGTTTTAAATCTCCCGCCATGCCCGCGGTCGTTCAACTCGAAGAGATTCACAAGACCTACGACTCCGGCGAGGTGCAGGTCCGCGCCGTGCAAGGCGTCTCGCTGGCGATCGCCGCCGGCGAGTTCGTCGCCATGATGGGCGCCAGCGGTTCGGGCAAGTCCACGCTCATGAACTTGCTCGGCTGCCTCGATCGGCCCACCAGTGGCCGCTACCTGCTCGACGGCGTCGATGTATCCGACCTCGGCCGCAACGAACGCGCCGATATCCGCAACCAGAAACTGGGCTTCGTCTTCCAAGGGTTCAACCTCCTCAGTCGCACGACCGCGCTCGAAAACGTCGAACTGCCGCTTCTCTACGGGCCGCGCCGCGTCACCGGCCGCGCCCTGCGCGATCGCGCCCTGAAATGCCTCGACATCGTCGGCCTCGCCAATCGCGCCGGTCATTTTCCCAATCAACTCTCCGGCGGACAACAACAGCGCGTGGCGATCGCGCGCGCCCTCGTCAACCAGCCGCAGATCCTCCTCGCCGATGAACCGACCGGCAATCTCGACAGCAAAACCTCCGTCGAGGTCATGGGCGTTTTCCAAAAGCTCAACGACGAGGGCATCACGATCGTGATGGTCACGCACGAACTCGACATCGCCCAATATTGCCGTCGCAACCTCGTGATGCGCGACGGCCGGATTGTCAGCGATGCGCCCGTCGCCGCCCGGCTTCTGGCCGAAGATGAGATGCGCAAACTCCGCGAGGCCGAAACCGCCGCGAAACTCACCAGCCACGACTGACCGCCATGCGCATCGGCTCCACGTTCACCGTCTCGTTTCGCGCTCTGCGGCGCAACATCCTGCGCTCCTGCCTCACGGCCCTCGGCATCATCATCGGCGTGGGCGCCTTTATCGCCACGGTCAGCATCGGCACCGGCGCCAAGGCCCAAATCGAAGCGCAGGTGGCCAGCCTCGGCCAGAATATCATTTCCGTTTTTCCCGGCAGCATGACCTCCGGCGGCATGCGCGGCGGCTGGGGCTCCGCGAGCACGCTGACGCCCGAAGATGCCCAGGCGATCGCCCGCGAAATCAACGGCGTCGTCGCGGTCAGTCCCGAGATGCGCGACCGCTCCCAAGTCCTCGCCAACGGCCTCAACTGGAACACACAGATCATGGGCGAGGGCCCCGACTACACGTCAATCCGCTCGTGGCCCGTCGTCGATGGCGCCATGTTTTCGGAGCAGGATGTTCGCAGTTTCGCCAAAGTTGCCGTCATCGGCAAAACCGTCGCGGACCAACTTTTCCCGGGCACCAGCCCGGTCGGCCAGACCATTCGCATCCGCAATATTCCCTTCAAGATCGTCGGTCTTCTCGCGTCCAAGGGCTTCAACTTCTTCGGGCAGGATCAAGACGACATCGTGATCATTCCCTACTCGAGCCACATGCGCCGCGTCTCCCGCCGCACCAATATCAACTCGATCCTGATTCAGGCGGTCAGCACGCAACAAATGCCGCGCATCCAGCAGGAAATCACCGATCTCCTCCAGCAACGCCGCGACGGGCGCGAACCCGATTTCACCGTGCGCAACCAGGTCGAACTCGCCCAAATGGCCACCGCGACGTCGAACACCATGACCGCGCTGCTCGCCATCGTCACTGGCATTTCCCTGCTCGTCGGTGGCATCGGCATCATGAACATCATGCTCGTCAGCGTCACCGAGCGCACACGCGAGATCGGCATCCGCCTCGCCGTCGGCGCGCACGGCCGCGAGATTATGCTGCAGTTTCTCACCGAGGCCATCGTGCTCAGCGGTTTGGGTGGTGCCATCGGCGTGGTCCTCGGCATTGGCGCCTCGAAAATGCTGCCTCACTTCACCAACTGGGCCGTCCTCGTGTCGCCGCTTTCCATCGTGATCGCGCTCGGCGTGAGCGGCACGATCGGCGTGTTTTTCGGGTTTTACCCCGCCCGCAAGGCGGCTCAACTCGATCCGATCGATGCGCTCCGCTACGAGTAAAGCACGCTTCCCCATTCTGCTCCTCACCCTGCTGGTGAGTATTTCCGCCGCCGCGGGCGAAAAACTCACCGCCCTTCAGCTCTTCCAAGCCAAGCGCTACGCCGAGGCGCAAATCGCCTACGAGCAACTCGCCGCCGCCGACCCCGGCAACGCCGAGACGCACTTTCATCTCGGCCTGCTCGCCCTGCGCCGCAACGCCACCGATACCGCCATCGCCGAGCTCGAACGCGCCGTCGCGTTGGACGGAAAAAACTCCGACTACTTTGCTCAACTCGGCAGCGCTTACGGCGCCGCCGCGCAAGCCGCGGGTCTTTTTAGCAAGGCCGGCCTCGCCCGGAAATGCCGCGTCGCACTCGAGAAAGCCGTCGAGCTTGACCCCGACAACCTCGACGCCCGCGAAGGCCTCGTCGCGTTTTATCGGCAAGCCCCGGCCTTCGTCGGAGGCGGGATCGAAAAGGCCTACGCCGAGGCCGAAGAAATCAAAAACCGCGATGTCCTCGCGGGCTCCCTGCTCCTCGCGCAACTCGCCACCGGCGAGAAAAAATACGACGCGGCCTTCGCCACGCTGGATCGCGTGCTCGCCGACCACCCCGATGCCTACCTCGCGCTCTACGCTTACGGGCGCATCGCCGCCGAAAGCGGATTGCGCCTCGATGTCGGCGAACGCCACCTGCGCCGCTGCCTCGAACTTCCTCCACCCGCCCGCGCGCCGGCCCACGCCGCCGTCCAATGGCGCCTCGGTCTCATCGCCGAGAAACGCCCCGACCTCCCCGCCGCCCGCGCCGCTTACGCCGCCGCTCTGGAACTCGATCCGGCGTTTTCGCCCGCCCGCGACGCGCTCGCGCGTTTGCCGAAACCCTGACGCGCCACCCGCCGGCCTGCCCGCCGCCGCGACCTACGTTCCCGGATGCGGCTTGCTTCACCGGCGGCTGTCACTCTGTTTTCCCGGCGCATGGTCCCCTCGCCGCCCATCGTCGAATGTCGCGACGTCGAAAAACGTTTCGGCTCCGGTCCGCTCGTGCTCGACCGCGTCACGTTCACCGCGCAAAGCGGCGACTTCATCGGACTCATCGGCCCCAGCGGTTGCGGCAAGTCCACGCTCCTGCGCCTGCTCGCCGGGCTCAGCCCCGTTTCCGCCGGCCACCTCCGGATCGGCGCGCGTCCACCCACCGAGGCGAGCGCCGAACTGGCGTTCGTCTTTCAGGAGCCGACTCTTCTCCCGTGGCGCACGGCGGCGCAAAACGTCGAGCTCCCGCAGCAATTGCGCGGCGTCGCGCCATCGGCGCGGGCCGCCGCGCGCCAGCACGCCCTCGCTCTCGTCAACCTCGGCGACCGCGGCGCCGCGTATCCCCGCCAGCTTTCCGGCGGTCAGAAAATGCGTGTTTCCCTTGCCCGCGCGTTCACGTTGTCGCCCCAAATCCTCCTGCTCGACGAGCCGTTCGGCGCGCTCGACGAAATGACCCGCGAGCACCTCAACGAGGAGTTGCTCACCATCCGCGAATCGCAGGCTTGGACCGCATTCTTCGTGACCCACTCGGTGGCCGAAGCGGTTTTTCTCTCGAACCGCATTTTCGTCTTCGCGGCGAATCCCGGCCGATTGCACCGCGAAATCCGCATCGACCTGCCCTATCCGCGCACCGCCGCGACCCGCCGTTCCCGCGCCTATCAGGATCTCGTCGCCGAAATTTCCCATCTGTTGCGCAACGTCGAAACCGGCGCGCCTGCCTGACATGAAATTTTCGCTTCAACGCATTCTGCTGCCCGCGCTGACCGGCGTGCTCATGATCCTCGTGTGGTATGCGATCCGCCTCGGACTCGCCGACGATCTGCGTTTCCTCCTGCCGTCGCCCGGTCAGGTCTTGATGGCGCTCCGCGAAAACGCCGCCCCGCTCGCCCGCGCCACCCTCAACACCGGCGAGGGCGCGCTCCTTGGTTTTCTGGCCTCGATCGTGATCGGCGCCGTCCTCGCCCTGCTCCTCGCGTGGTCGCCGCTCGTGCGCGTCAGCCTTTATCCGTATTTGATGATGCTGCAGATGATGCCGGTCATCGTCGTCGCGCCGATTCTCGTGCTCTGGGTGGGGCCCGGCTTGAAGAGCGTCGTCATTGTCACGTTCCTCATCTGCTTTTTTCCGATCGTGGTCAACGCCACCCAGGGGCTCGTCTCCGCCGATCGCACTCTCGCCGAACTCTTCCGCATGTATGGCGCCACGCGTCTGCAGGAGACGCGGCTCCTGCGCATTCCCGCGGCGCTGCCGTATTTTTTCACCGGCCTGCGCATCGCCGCGGTGCTCGCCCCCATCGGCGCGCTCGTCGGCGATTACACCGCCGGCTCTTCCGCGGGCGACGGTGGCGGACTGGGCTTTCAAGCCATCATCTACAGCAGCCAAGCCCGCTACCCCGCGCTCTTCGCCACGGCTGCGATCACGTGCGTGCTTGGCTTTGTGTTTGTCGCGGTCGTGCTCATTCTGAGCTGGCTCGCCCTTCACCGCTGGCACGATTCCTATCAACGTCGCGATCTCTGATCCTCCCATGAAACGTCTTGCCCTCATCGCCTTGTTCCTCGCCGCCGCGGCTGTCCTCGCCGCCGCGGATTCGCCGCTCTTCAAGCTCACCGTGCAACTCGATTGGGTCGCGGAGCCCGAGCATGGCGGCTTTTACCAGGCGCAGGCGCGCGGCTTTTTTCGCGACGAAGGACTCGACGTCACGATCATCCCTGGCGGCCCCAATGCGTTTGTCATGCCCAAGATCGCCACCGGGCAGGCCGACATCGGCCAGGCCGACAGCACCAACACCCTCCTGCAAGTCGCCGAAGGCCTGCCCATCCTCCAAATTGGTGCGGTGTTTCAGGACGATCCTTCCGGCCTGCTCGTCAACGCCGACAGCAGCGTCCACCGCTTCGAAGATCTCGACGGCAAGACGATCATCGCGCGTCCCGAGTGGGCGTTTCTCAAATTCCTTCGGCAGAAATATCATGTCTCCTTCAACATCGTGCCGCAGAATTTTTCCGTCGCCGCCTTTCTCGGCGACAAGGAGGCGATTCAACAAGGCTACTTCATCGCCGAGCCCTACCACATTGTGAAAGCCGGCGGCAAAATGCCGCGCTTTCTCTCGACGTGGGACGCCGGATTCCGCTCCTACGCCGTCCTCGTCACCAACCGTCGGTTCGCACGCGAGCACCCGCAGGAATTACGCGCGTTCCTCCGCGCCTACATCCACGGCTGGAGCGATTACCTCACCGGCGACCCCACGCCCGCCAACAACGCCATGAAAGCCGCGAATCCCAACAACACCGACGACTTCCTCGCGTTCTCCCGCCAAAAGATCATCGACGAAAAACTGGTCACCGGCCGCGATGCCGACGGCGGCCCGCAACGCATCGGCCGCCTCGATCCCGCGCGCTATGAAACGCAGATCAAGCAGCTCGAGGCTCTGGATATTTTGAAGCCCGGCAAAGTCACCGCCGCGCAAGCGATGACGACCAAGTTTCTTCCCTGACCGCATGTCGCTTCCCGCTACGGCGTCCGCCCGCGATCGCTTCCTCGCCGCCCTGCGCGCCGCCGTGGCCGACGGCACGCTCACGAAGCTCACCCTCGGCAAACACCGCGGCGCGGACGCCACGCTCAAAAACATTTTCGTGCGTCCCGTCGCGCTCAAGGCTGGTCCGAATCTCGCGTTCGTTTACCGCCACGCCACGCGCGACATCACCAAAAATCTCCCGCCCTCCGCCGCGCTCGCCACGCTCGAACGGCTCATCGGCGGCGATTTTCTCGACGCGCATCTCTTCACCACCGCGCAAACCGCCCAACTGGAAACGCAACCCGACGGCTCATCGCGTCTGCATCTCAAACTCGCGGCCGGCCCAGCGGCGCCGCTCGTCGCTGCGCACGATCGCGCCAAAACGCGCCTGATTTCCCCCGACGCGCCCTGGCTCCGCGCCCTCGGTGTGACCAACGACCGCGGCCAGCCCCGCGAAGGCATGGCGGCCAAATTTCGCCAGATCGAAAAATTCGCCGAATTGCTCTCGCACCTTCTCGCGGAGGCGCCGTTGCCCACCGACCGCGCCCTCAACATTTGCGACATGGGTTCCGGCAAAGGCTATCTCACGTTCGCGATCAGCGCCCTCCTCGGCCCGCGAGCGCATGTCACCGGCATCGAATCCCGCCCGGAATTGGCGGCGTTTTGCAACGACGTCGCGCGACAGCACGGCTTCGACCGTCAACTCGCGTTCCACGCCGGCACCATCGCCGACGCGACGCCCGCTTCCGTTGATGTGCTGATTGCCCTGCACGCCTGCGATACCGCCACCGACGACGCCCTCGCCCGCGGCCTCGCCGCCGGCGCCACGCTGCTCGTCGTCGCTCCGTGCTGTCAGAAGGAACTCCGCCCGCAACTCACCCCGCCGCCGATCCTCGCCGACGCGTTGCGCCACGGCATCTTTCAGGAACGCCAGGCGGAATTCGCCACCGATGCATTGCGCGCGCTCCTGCTTGAGTGGGCCGGTTACCGCACGAAGGTCTTCGAGTTCATCTCGACCGAGCACACCGCGAAAAATCTAATGATCGCCGCGATCAAGTCGTCCGCCCCCGCGCCGAATCCCGCCCTCGCCGACCGCGTGCGCGCCTTCGCGGCCTTCTACGGAATCAAACACCAACACCTCGCCGCCGCGCTCGGTTTCCCCCTCCAGCCCAACGCGTCATGAGCGTCCGGCTGGCGATAGCGACGGCAAGTCTGCTGCCTGACCACTCTTTGCGTAGCATTAGATCTTTTTAAGCGCTTTCTGCCCACCTGGGCTCACCGAACGCGCATGCGGCCATGGTGCGAAACTCATGACGCGCCGCCAACGCCGCCCCACGTTCGGCATACGTTCGCACCTCTCCCGTGCCGGCGTTTTTGCTCAAGCGTTTCCGTCTTCCCCTCCTTCGCTGTCGCGAAGCATTTGCATCGACGAGCCCCGCCCCGTGCTCGCGCTACCGGGCCGCGCTCGGCGCTCAACCCGATCGATCCCACGCGGCGCGTTCCACTTCCTCCGCTGGCAGGTTTAAAGTGCATTCGCGCCCTCAACCTCGACCCCGACTTGCCCCCCGAGCTGACCTTCCCATCCACACAAGCGCAACCGGTTGGACGTAAGCAGTGAAATCGAAGAAACTTATAACCCCCGCCGCCAATTCTTCGGGCTCGCATCGGCAAGGGTCCCTCGGGCTTCATCAACGGCGCTACTTTGGTTCATGGGCGCGACCGTGGGCTTCCCAGCCTCCGGACCACGGTTTTATGAACCCGGTAGACGTCAGCCTCGTCCGTCCACTTCAATACTCCGGTCCATGGTCCGTCGTGCTCGCGCGCGCCTCGCTCTCTTGGTTTTGGCCATCACTATGTCGGTGGCCATCGCTCGCGCCGCGCAGACACTCTACGTGCGCGCCGACGCCACCGCCGGGGGCAACGGAGCCTCTTGGGCGACGGCTTACAACGATCTTCAGACTGCCATCGCCGCCGCCTCGCCTTCGAACAGCAACCCCGTCGAAATTTGGATCAAGACAGGCGTCTATAAGCCCACCACCGGCACTAACCGCGCCACCCGGTTTGAACTGAAGAGCTACCTCACGCTGCGCGGCGGTTTTGCCGGCACCGAATCTGCAGCGAGTCAGCGCACGGCTTCGGCGAGCGCCACGACCTTCACAGTCCTAAGCGGCGACATCGGCACCCCCCAGCCCGACGCCATCACCGCCACGACGAACGTGAACGACCTCGCGGGGCGAACGTTCGATTTCTCCACCGCCGGCCTAAAGGACAACTGCTACAACGTCGTGCACGCTTACGGCGTGTCCTACGCTTTCCTCGACCGCGTCGTCATCGCCGGCGGCTGCGCGGACTCGACCGCCGTTTCGCAGTCCCAGATCGAAACCATGCTCCAGCCGACGACGGCCGACGGCAGCGGTTTCCGCCAAGGGATTGATGACCGTGTCACCGGCGGCGGCCTGTTCATGGGCAATGCCGATGTCGTGCTCACCGATTGCTGGGTCATCGGCAACTACGCGAAGGGCATCGGCGGCGGCATCGTGGTGCGCGGTGGTTCGCTCAACCTCCAAAACAACCGCATCGCCCGCAACGTCAGCGGCTATGCCGGCGGCGGCGTCAGCGCCCAGCAGACCACCATCGCCGCCCTCAACGGTAATTATTTCTACGGCAACTCCACTCCCTTCCTCGGCGGCGGACTCTTTCTGCAGGCGGATACCGGCAACAAATACGTCAAAGCCTACGAAGCCACCCTCCTCGCCACCCTCGCCGGCGTCACCGTCGACGATTCCATCACGCTGCCCGCGCTCGTCTCCCAGCCTCTGCACTTCGATCCGAGCATCCTCTACGACAAGCTCTCGGAACAGAAAACGCAGTTCAAGATCGCGAAGACCATTGCCAAAAAAGCGGCGGAGAAAGCCGGCCTGATTGCCCCGCAGAAACTGCTGACCAACCCGCTCACGGCCTATGCCACCAAGGGTTTTGGCGCCGCCCTCGGCTCCTCGTATAATTGGGTCAGCACCGCCGTCACCGCCGTGGATATCGGCGTGCAACTCGCGGTCCTGCTCGGCGCCGATCCGAATGATCCCTTCATCCGCGGCTGGTCGACCTTCAGCGCCGGCTTCGCGGCCTACGCCACGCCCTCCGGGCTCGCGTTTACAATCCGGGATTTCTTCGTCGATCTCTTCGCCTACCACCCGAGCTTCGAAGAACGCGCCACCAAGCTCCGCAACCAGGATTACACCGACCACCAAAACACCGCGACCCGCACCGAGATGCTCGACAACCACTTCGAGCATAATTTCTCCGGCGGCTACGGTGGCGGCGCAGTCTTCCTGCGCGCCAATGTCCTCTTGCACCGCTGCTGGTTCGTCGAAAACGAGGCCACCTACGGGGGCGGCGGCGCCGCGGCGTTCGCCTACAATAACGTCGATTTTGAAAACAGCGCCGTGCTGCGCAACCGCTCCGCGTTCGGTCATCCCGGTTTCACCTTCGCGTTCCGTTCCGTCGCCCGCCTCGTCAATCTCACCATCACCGGCAACTACGGCGCCACCGCCAGCGGGTTCGCCGTCGGCGTCGATGCCGGCGCCGACGCCAGCCTGATCAATTGCGTGTTGTGGGACAACACCAACGCCCAGCTCACCAAGGGCGGCGCCGACCTTTTCGCGACCCGCCTGGCCGATCTGGATGACGCCGGCGTGAAAGCCTACAACGACGCCGGCGATTCTCACGGCCTCTTCACCGGCACGCTCGATTTCCAATACTGTGATGTGCAGGGCCTCAGCACGCTCACGTATGGCACCGCGCTTTTCTGGCCCACGGTCGCTTACTGGGAGACCAACGTCGACCCCTACGGCATGAACGTCGCGTCCGCCTGCCCCGACGTGGGCGAAGGCATTCGCCCCGGAGCCGTGGTTTTGTTCGGTGCCGGCGTCGGCACCCGCGGGAACTTCTCCCGCGCCCCCTACCTTTTGCAGGACGTTTATCCCCATCCCTCCTCGCCGCTCATTAACGCCGGCAGCCCCGGCACGTATTTTCACAACGGCACCGAGGACGACCTCGTGCGCCACTATCGAGGCACGCAGAACGGTCGGATCGACGTCGGCGCGGTCGAAGGCAACGGCCTGCTCCCCCCCGGCACCATCGTTTACGTCAACTCCGCCGCCTCAACGTCCGGCGATGGATTGTCCTGGGCCGGAGCGAAGAAGACCCTCGCTGAAGCGCTCGCCCTCCCGCTCGCCACGGGCAACCAGGTCTGGGTCACGGCCGGCACCTACTACGCCACCCCCGGCGTCGACCGCAGTGTCTCCATGCATCTCCCGCCCGGCTGCATTCTCGTCGGCGGCATGCCGTTCGGCGCAGCGTCGATCGACGCCAGTGATCCGGTCGCCAATCCGACGATCGTCAGCGGCAATATCGGCAATCCCGCCTCCGCCGCCGACAACACCTCCTGCCTCCTTTCCGCCCACGACCTCGCCGACGGCCAGGAAACCCTCCCTCGCATCATCCGCGGCATCCGTTTCACCGCCGCCAATTCCACCTCCGCCGCCGTCTGGGTTTGCACCCCCGTCGTCATCCAGTCGTGCCGCTTCGATAACAACGCCGGCGGCCGCGCCCTGCAGATCTCCGGCACCAGCGTCAACAACGTCGCGGCCGTCGGTCAGGTCTTCGACTGCGTTTTCGAGAGCAACGCCGCCGGCGGCCTCGCCTGCTCCGCGCCCCGCCTGGACGTGATTCGCACGAATTTCTTCGATAACACCGCCCCCGCCAGCGCCGGCCTCCTCCACACCTCCAGCTACTACGAATCGGAGCTCAAACTGGAACGCTGCCTCTTCTACCACAACACCGCCACCGCCGGTCGCGGCGGCGGCGCCGGCTTCAACGGCCGCTCACTGATCATCGCCCACACCGTCTTCGCCGACAACACCGCCACGCCGGCCACCGACGACAATTCCGTCCGCGGCGGCGCGGGCTTCTATTGGACTTTCATCGATTCCAACGCCGCCTACTCCGCGCCGTGGATCACCGTTAACTCGATCTTTTACGGCAATCGGCTCACCGGCACCTTCGCCCCCACCACGCTCGAAAACCAGCAGTTCGGCCTCTCCCTTGATCTGCCGGCTTATTACCCGATCTGGAGCCTGCGCAAATTCGCCGGCAACGACATTGAAGGCCTCACTCGCCTCGCCACCCGCAACGGTGCCGAGGGCAACGTCGACTACGATCCATTCTTCGTTTCGCCGACGTCCCATAATTTCTCGCTCAGCGTTGACTCCCTGCTCCTGAACGCCGGCTCCGCCTACAGCTCCGGCACCGACACGACCACGATCGTCGGCGGCTTCGCCGACATCGGTGCCATCGAAAGCACGGCCACTTCCTCCTTCGTCCCGTTTGCCCTCACGTTCACCGCCCTGCCCGCCACCGCCAACGGTCGAAACTACACCCTCACCACGTCGGCCAATCCCACCGCCACGTCCTTCATTTGGGAGGTTCGCCGCCCCGGCGCCACCGAATGGACCACCGTCACCAACGACGCCTACACCACCGGCGCCGGCACTCGCACGCTCACCCTCACGACGCCGCCGCACACGTGGAACGGCAGCATCTACCGGCTCCGCCTCGTCGCTTACGGCCTGCGTTATTACAGCCTCGAGCAGACGGTCGCCATTCTCCCGTCGTTCCTCTTCGTCAAGCCCACCGCCACCGGCACGGGCGACGGCACCTCGTGGACCAACGCCTGCACCCTGCCCACCGCCCTCGGGCTGGCGGTCAACTTCACCCAAATCTGGATCGCCCAAGGCACCATTCCGCTCTCGCCGAGCTACCCCAACCGCATCCGGATTCCCACCGGCGCCCGGCTCTACGGCGGCTTCGTCGGCACTGAAACCTCGCTCGCGCAGCGTCCCGGCGTCGGCTCCGCTGTCACCCACATCAAGTCGGCCAATGGCGAACCGCTATTCCAAGTCATCGGCACGAACCCCGCGACCGACACGCCGACGCTGATTGACCGCGTCACGGTCGAAAGCAACAGCCCTTCCACCTACACCCGCGGCCCCGGTTTCCAGCTCGAAAACGCGAACTGCGCCTTCACCGACGTCACGTTTTCATACCTCTGGCAAGGCGCGCGCATTCGCAACGGCGGCCAGATTTCCTTCACCAATCTCACCGCCACCTTCTGCGGCACCGCGCTCGATATCGACAGCGCCGCTGTCCAGATCACCGGCAGCCAGTTCGAAAATTGCGGCACCACGCAGAACACCGACATCTCGGCCGGCGCGATCCAGAATTTCCGCGGCACCGTCACGATCGCCGACTCCACTTTCTCCAGTAATGGCGGTTACTATGCCGGCGCGATTTATTCTGCCGGCGGCAGCGGCTCCATCGACCTGCAGCGTTGCCGTTTCCTCGATAACCGCGGCTGGCGGTGGGCCGGCGCGATCTTCGTCAGCCATGATTCCGGCACCCGCATCGCCAATTCCCTCCTCGCCCGCAACCAGGTCGTTTCCGGCAGCGGCAACGGCGGTGCCATCCTGAACTACGGCAGCCTCTCCATCGTGCACTGCACGCTCGTGGCCAACCGCGCCGCCTACGACAGCGCCATCTCCGCCGTCGGTCCGACGTCGCTCATCAACTCCATCGTGTGGGGCAACACATTCCCCGACATCGGCCATCCCGAACTGCAACGCGTGATCGGCAACACCTCCGCGTCCAACTCCCTTGTCCAAGGCGGCGGCGCCTACGATCCTTTCTTCGATCCCGCCAGCGCCGACTACGCCCTGACCGCTTACTCGCCCGCGCTCAATCGCGGCGGCACCGACGACGCCCTCGCCGGCACGCTCGATCTCGCGGGTCACGTCCGCCGCTATTCCGGCGGCGCCGCCGATCTGGGCGCCAGCGAGTTCGCCGGCCCACCCGGCACGCCTGTCTATCTCACTTCGCCGATCTCCGACCAGACCGTCTACGTCGAGCGCACCGCCACGTTTACGTTGACGGGCACCATCGGCTCCACCGTCAGCTCCACGGCGTTCACCTGGGAATACAAGAATGGCGCCTCCTGGGCACCGATCGCCGGTATTCCCAACGCCGTCATCACGTCCTCGACCACGGGCAGCACGCTCACGTTGACGAACGTCACGACGTCGCAAAACGGTCTCCAATTCCGTGCCACCGCCCCCGGCGTCGGCAGCCTCGGCACCGCCACGCTCACCGTCAAAAATCGCGTCATCCTTTACGTCGACAGTCGCGTCGCCACCTCCGGCAACGGCCTCACCTGGGCCACCGCCCTCAAAACCATCACCGAAGCGATCACCCGCGCCACCGCCGACACCGACATCTGGATCGCCACCGGCGACTACGCTGATGCCGGCATCACGCCGCCTCCCGAGGCCCGCGTTTACATCGGCTTCTCCGGCAACGAAACCTCGGTCGATCAGCGCGATCCTGCCGCCAACCCGATCCGCGTCGGCCAACCGCTCGCCGACGTCACGCTCGTCGTCGACGACGTCACCACGCTCGTCCCACCGTTGACGCTCGCCGCCGGGCAGAGCGCGCGTTGGCAGGTCGACACCGGCGGCGGCAATTTCGTCGATCTCGTCGCCGACGCCGATCGCACCATCAGCCTCGTGAAAGGTGTTCCCGGCCTCAGCCTACACGCGAACCTCGCCCTCACCGGCTACCGTTATCGCGTCGTCGTCTCGGATAACACGGGCGACCTTTTCACCTCCGACAGCGCCCAGATCACCGTCATCCCGCGCCCGACCGTCTACGTCGATGCCGCTGCCGCCAGCGGCGCCCACACCGGCGCTGATTGGGCCAACGCCTTCAACGACCTCGCCGCCGCCCTCGCCGCCTACCCCGCTTTTGCCGATTTCAAAATCGCCGAAGGCACCTACACCGCGCCCGCCGGCACGAGCTTCCAGCTCCGCCGCAGCCTCACGCTCACCGGCGGCTACGTCGCCGGCACCGCGACCCGCGATCCCGCCGCGCATCTCACCATCCTGCAATCCGCCGACGGCACCGTTGCTTCCTCCACCGCGCTCAAGGTCAACGCCGACCGCGGCATCGTCGACGCGCTCACGGTCCTCGACGGCTTCACTTTCCGCCACGCCGGCACCGGCCTCTCCCTCCGCGACGCCTCGCCGCAGCTCCGCAATTGCCGTTTCGAAAACCTCATCACCGGTCTCTCCGCCGCCTCTTCGACATTCACGATCGAGGACAGCGCGTTCACCGGCCAGACGCTCAGCGCCATCCGCACGAGCAACCAGTCCGCCCTCACGGTCCTGCGCTGCACGTTCACCAATAATTCCGCCGGCACCGATGTCTACGTCGGCGGCGGCGCGATCGGCCTGGGCGATGGCGGCACTCAGCCCGGTCCGCAATCGCTCGTCGTCAACGACAGCACGTTCATCGGCAACTCGGCTTACGTGGGCGGCGCGATTTCCGTCCGCAACTTCGGCAGCACGGTCACCCTCACTCGCTGCCGCTTCGACGGCAACACCGCCAGCGACACCGGCGGCGCGCTCACCTGTGTCTCCGGCGGCTCCGTCACGGTCCGCGATTCCGCCTTCGTCCGAAATCAGTCCGCCCGCTTCGGGAGCGCCATCGTGAGCGACGCCCCGCTCACCCTCGCGTTCGTCACCGTCGCTGCCAACGTCGCCGGCGCTCACCCGAGCAACGCCGCCATCTCCACCGCCGCGCCCCTCACTGTCCGCGACAGCATCATTTGGGGCAACACCAACGCTGGCGTCAGCCAGGGCGAATACGGCCAATACAGCACCAACAACGTCACTCCGACGTTCTCTGATTCGATCGTCGATGGCCTCCTCCGCACCGCCGGCGCCCGCCTCCTGCCCTTCGACCCGCGCTTCGTCGACGCCGCCCACGGCGATTTCCGCCTCGCCCCCGACTCGCCCGCACTCGGCCTCGCGCAATCCGCCGATCTTCTGGCCGACGAAACCGATCTCACCGGCGGCCCGCGTCCCGCCGGCGCCGCGCCCGACCTCGGCGCCTACGAATCCGCCGCCGCGCCCGCGCCCGTCTACACGTTCACCCATCTCCCGACCGCCCTGTCCGGTTACTCCGGCAGCGATCTGCCTGCACTCAGCCAAAGCATCCCCGTTGGCTACAGCGGCGCGTGGCAATATAATAGCGGCTCCGGTTGGGTCACGCTCCCCTCATCCTCCAGCACCGCCCTTCCCGGCGCGCGCAGCATCTTCGTCAATTCCCAATCCAGCTCCCTCTTCACCCAGCTCTCGATTTTTGGCCTCTCCTCCGCGCTCGACGCCACGAACCTCCGCTTCGTCCTCACCGCCGGATCCAACACCTACCCATCGCCGGCCATCCCGATCACCGTCCTGCCGTTCGCCACGCTCTACGTTGATGCGAGTCGGGGGTCTTCCGGCGATGGTGCGTCGTGGGCCACCGCGTTCAAAACCCTCGACGAAGGCCTCGCCGCCGTCGACGCCGGCCATCGCGTCCTTTACGTCGCCGAGGGCAGCTACCGCGGACCGTTTGTCCTCCCGATGCGCTTTGAGATCTACGGCGGATTTCCGACCGGCGGCAGCGACTTCCCTTCGCGCGATCCCTCCGCGCACCCGACGATTCTCACCGGCCTCGCCGCCAACGGCACCGATCGCACCGACGTCGTCCGTCTCGCTTACAGCGGCAACAACTACAGCCAGCCGATCGTCGACGGCTTCGTCATCGAAAACGGCCACACCGGCCTCTCTGCCGATGTCGGCGTCGCGCCCACGCTCCGCCACCTCGTCGTTCGCGGCCACGATGCCACCGGCCTCGTCCTCAACCAAAGCAGCGGCGCCTCCCTCACGGATTCGCTTTTCGAAAACAACGCCGGCACCGACGGCGGCGCGATTCGCACCATCAACTCCTCGCAGACCACGCTCGAACGCGTGATCGTCCGCGGCAACTCCGCCACGCGCGGCGGCGGCCTCTACCTCGCCGACAGCGCCATTCTCCGCTCCGTGCTCGTGACCGGCAACGTCGCCGACACCGGCGGCGCGATCTACTTCGCCGGCTCCTCGCCGCTCCTCACGCAGGTCACCCTCGCCGGCAACCGCGCCACCACCGCCCCCGCGATCTACACGCGCTACGCCCCCGTTGCGTTGCGCAACAGCATCGTCTGGGGCAACCGCGCCACGTCCGGCGACGCCCTCGTCCAATTCGGCTCCTTCGATAGCGGCACGTATTTCATCTTTGACCACGTCACCGCCGAGCAGGCGCCCACGACCACCGGCATCCTTCGCGCCGATCCGCTCTTCATCACCGCCGTCGATCCGTCCGCCGCGCCGACCACCACCGGCGATTATCGCGTCCGCGCTGTCTCGCCCGCGATCGACGCCGGCGCCGACGCCTTCGCCACAGGCATCACCCTCGATGTCGCCGGCCAGCCGCGCGTCGTCGGCCCGGTCGACGTGGGCGCCTACGAATCCACGACGACCGGCATCACCCCGCTCGCCATTGCCGCCCCGCCCGCCGCGCTCGCGTTTCACCGCAGCGGCTCCGGCAACACCTTCTCCATTTCCGCCACCGGTGCCGCCTCGATCCTCTGGCAATCCGCCGCGCCCAACGGCGCCTGGACTTCCCTCGACGGCGCCCCCGGTTTCTCCGGCGCCACCACCGCCACGCTCACCGTCACCGCCGCTACGCCCGCGCTCAACGGCTATCGGTTCCGCGCGCTCGTCACCGGCACCGACGGAAGTGTCGTCACCTCCGACGCCGCCACGCTCACCGTTTACGTTTCCCGCCTCTACGTAAACGCCGCGCGCGCCGGCTCCGAAACCGGTGACGGCCTCACCTGGGCCACCGCGTTCCACGCGCTCGACGACGCGCTCGCCGCCGCCCCGCTCGATCCCGAAGGCACCGAAATCTGGATTGCCGCCGGCACCTACCCGCCCGCGACGGTTTACACGGCGCGCAGCGGCCTCGCGTTCTACGGCGGTTTCGCCGGCACCGAAACTTCGCTCGGCGAACGCGACCTCTCCGCCCACGTCACCGCCTTCACCGCCGCCGCCGGCCAGTCGTCGATCTTCACCACCGCGTCCACGCCGGCCTACGCGCTTCCAATTCGCTTCGACGGCCTCACGTTCAACAACAGCGCCTCCGCCACCGCCGTCACCAACGCCGGTCGCGCGCTCGATTTCGATCGCGTCCGCTTCACCGGAGTCGCCGCCGCCCTTTCCAGCCTCTACGCGCCCGTCACCCTCCGCCGCGTCGAGGTGCGCGGCAATGACAGTGCCTCGATCCTCGTCTACGTCCTCGGCGGCTCCGCCCTCGTCGAAAACTCTCTCTTCGCTGGCAACCGCAGCAGCGGCTCCGGCCAGCTCACATATTTCGCCGCGCCCACCATCATCCGCCACAGCACCTTCGCCAGCAACCGCGGCGACCATCCGCCGTTGTCTTTCGGCGACGCCAACAACCAAACCTACAACTCCATTTTCTGGGGCAACCGCCAGCTCTCGTCGCCCGCCACCGCCACCAGCCTGAACGGCGCCGCCCGCCTCTACGTTGTCTGGAACAGCGTCGTCGAAAACCTCACCGACCTCACCCGCGTTGCGACTTCGCTCCAAAATAACACCGCCGCCGACCCGCGCTTCGTCGCCCCGCTCGCCGCCACCGCCACGCCGTTCACCGCCGGCGATTTCTCCCTCAGCAGCGCGTCGCCTGCGATCGACCTCGGCAAAAACGACCAGACTTCCTCCGACGCGATCGACCTCGCCGACCACGCGCGCCAGCACGGCCTCTACGTCGATCCCGGCGCCTACGAATATCAGGCTGACGACATCTACGCGCTCACCACGCAGCCCGCCTCGACCTACGCCTCCGCCGTCACTCCCGCCACGTTCACCGTCGCCGGCTCGCGCGCTGCCACCTTCGCCTGGGAGGTCAGCGCCGACGCCGGCGCCCACTACACCGCGATCCCCGGCGCGACCACCGCCACGCTCACGGTTCCCGGCGCCGCCGAAGTCGATGGCAACCTCTACCGCGCCCGCGTCCAGTTCGTCACCGGCCCCGAACTGGTTTCGTCTGCCGTCACACTCTCCTTCCTGAACCCCGTCGTCACCGCCTCCGCACCCGCCGGGTTTGCCACGCCCGCCTCGTTCTCCGCCACCGCCAACCAATCCGTCACCGCGTGGCAATGGCAGGTGAGCACCGGCGGCGGCGCGTTCACCGATGTCCCGGGCGCGACCTCCACCGCGCTCGACGTGTCCGGCGACGCTTCGTTCGCCAATCGCACCTACCGCGTCCAGGCGACCTTCGCCGCCGGCCCCGTCGTCACGTCCAACACCGTGGCCTTTGTTTACGCCGACGCCGTGCCCGCCTCCACCTCGCCGGCGCAACTCGCGTTCTCAGTCGCCGGCGGTGTGCAACCCGCCTCGCTCACCGACGCGAACTTCGCCGTCCTCCCGCAGTTCTCCGGCCGTCTGTCCCTCACCGCCGGCGATCTCACGCCCACGTTCAACGGCGCCGCCGTCTCCTTCTCCTTCGCCGAACCACTTCCCGCCGGATCACGCGTCTTCGTCACCACCACCGCCGCCCTCCGCCGTGCCGACGGCGTCGGCGCCCGTCCGCAAGTCTGGGAATACCGCGTGCCCACCATCAGCGGCGCCGGCGCCTTCGCTCTGCCCACCACCCTCTCCCTCGCCACCGCCACCACCCTCACCGCCGGCGACGTCGATGGCGACGGCACGCCCGACCTTCTCGTCGCCGACACCGACGGTCTCCGCGTCTGGCGCAACGACGGCCTCGGCGCCTTCACCGCCGACGCCTCCGCCTTCGGCTCCGCGAATGCCAAAGCCCTCGCTCTCGGCAGCCTCTCCGCCAACGCCACCCTCGACGCCGTCGTCATCACCGCCACGGGCGATGTCGAAATCTGGACCAACGACGCCGCCGGCCACTTCACCCTCGCGCAAACCCTCCCCTCACTCTCCGCCCGCGCCATCGCCCTCGGCGATCTCGATGCGGACGGCGACCTCGATCTCGTCGTCGCCACCGCCACCGGCAATCGCGTTTACCTTAACAACGGTTCCGCCGTCTTCACCCCTGGCGCCACCTTCGGCTCCGCCGCCGCCACCTCCGTCGCCCTCGCCGACTTCGACCTCGACGGCGATCTCGACGTGATCGTCACGAGCACAACGAACACGATCATCTACTCCAACAACGGCTCCGCTGCCTTCACCGCCGCGCTGACCAGCGCCACACCCGCCGACCGCGTGACCACCGCCGATCTCGACGCCGACGGCCGCCTCGACGTGATCCTCACGCGCGCCGATCAGCCGGCGCGCCTGTGGCGCAACACCGGCGCATTCCAGTTCACCACGCTCGCCGCCGCGCCCGGCGGCGGCACCCTCGCGACCCTCGCCGCAGGCGATATCGACGGCGACGGCCGCGCCGACCTGATCCTCACCGACGCCGTCGGCACCACCTCGCCGTGGCTCACCGCGCCCGATCTCGCCAGCGCGCCGCTCACCGCCCAACCGCTCCTCAATCTCGGCGCCGACGTCACGCTCGCGGACCTCGATGGCGACGCCGCTCTCGATCTCGTCGGCCTCGATGCGGCCGGCCATCCGATCGCCTCACTCTATCATCGCACCGCGACGCAACTCGACGAAGGGACCACCGCCTCGCTCGCCGCCGCCGGCTTCACGCCCGCGCCGACCACCGTTCACCTCGCGTCGCTCCCGGCCCATGGCACGCTCCTGAACGGCGTCACGCCCGTGCAAATCGGGGACACCTTCCCGCTCGCCGCCGCAGCCTCGCTCACCTATTCGCCGGCGGCCCATTTCAACGGCCTCGATTCGTTCACGTGGAGCGACACCGATGGTGGTGCTCCGCGCACCTACTGGCTGCTCGTCAAACCTGTCGTCGACAGCATCACCGCGACTGACGACACCCTCACCGTCGCCCAAGGCGGCACCGCCACCACGCTCGATGGCGCCATCGCCAGCGTCCTTGCCAACGACATTAACGAGGACGACGGCGCCTTCGTCGCGTTCATCGTCACCCGCCCCGCGCACGGCACACTCACGCTGAACTCGGACGGCACGTTCAGCTACGTCCACGACGACTCCGAAACACGCACCGACTCGTTCACCTACCGCGCCAAGAACCTCGTCACCGGTGCCTATGCCGACGCCACCGTGGCGATCACGATCCAAAACGTAAACGCCGCTCCCACCGCCATCGCCCTTGCACCGGCTTCCGGCACGCATTACACCGGCCAGCCCGCCGGCGACACGGTTGCGCTCCTCTCCGCCAGCGATCCCGACCCGGAAGATGCCGGGCTGCTCACGTTCACGCTCGTCACCGGCACCGGCGATACCGGCAATGCCGACTTCACCCTCTCGGGCACGTCGCTCGTCACCGCCGGCCCCATTGATTCTTCGCTCGGCCTGACGCGCTCCCTCCGCGTTCGCGCCACCGACCCCGCCGGGCTCTGGTTCGAGCAAACGTTCACGGTTTCATTCACCCAGGCCCCGACGCCGCTCGCCGCCAGCGCCACCCTCGACGAAGACACGCCCGCTGCGCTCACCCTCTCCGCCGCCGGCGGCGCCGCCGCGCTCACCTACGAAATCGTCTCCGCTCCCGCCCACGGCTCGCTCACCGGCACCGCGCCCAATGTCACTTACACGCCGTCCGCCGACTACAACGGCAACGATTCCTTCACGTTCCGCGTCACCGATGGCACAGTCACGTCGGCGCCCGCGACCGTTTCGCTCACGATCAACCCCGTTAACGACGCCCCCACGCTCGCCACGCACGAAATCACGACCGACGAGGACACGCCGGTCACCTTCACCCTCGACGGCTCCGACGTGGAAAACGACCCGCTCACCTACCACATCTACACCTCTCCGCGCCTCGGCAGCCTCGTCATCAACGGCTCCTCTGCCACCTACACCCCGAGCCACCTCGGCGGCCAGTTCGGCACCGAAGACGCGTTCCTGCTCTACGTCGACGACGGCTCGCCGCTCGGTTTCTCCTCGCCCGTCCTTTTCACCGCCCACGTCGCCGCCATTCCCCACGCGCCTGTCCTCGACGCTCTTCCCGGCGGCGGCTTTGGCGGTAACAAAAACGAGCCGATCACCTTCACCGTTCACGCGACCGATCTCGACGGCGGCTTCATTAGCTACCGCGTCGGCACCGCGCCCGCGCACGGCAGCGTTCGCTTCAGCGGCGCCGATGTCACCTACGTGCCCGCCTACAACTTCTCCGGCGCCGACTCGTTTACCATCGTCGCCACCGACGGCGCGCTCGATTCCGCGCCCCTCACCGCGATCGTCGCGGTCGCCGACCCCGTGCCGGGCGCGTTCGATCTCTCGTTCACCGGCGCCCAACACACCACGCTGCACGGCTACTTCCAAGGCAGCGATGCGCAGAACGACCCGCTCACCTACCAAGTCCTCACCGCGCCTGCCCATGGCTCGATTGCCCAACGCACCGAAGTTGTGACCGTCGATTCGATCTCCGCCCTCACCTCCTGGGTCGACTACACGCCTGACGCCGCCTTCAACGGCACCGACTCGCTCACCTACGTCGCGATCGATCCCGCCGGCCAGGTTTCTGATCCCGCCACGATCACGTTCAACGTCACCGCCAACAATCTCGCGCCCGTCGCCACCGACGTCTCCGTTTCCCAACTCGGCCTCGCGTCCACCGCCGCCGTCACGCTCGCCGCGACCGACGCCGAGGGCGATGCCCTCACCTACCGCATCGTCACGCCGCCCACGCACGGCCAGCTAACCGGCGATGGCTCCGCCGCGGTCACCTACACGCTCGCCGCCGCGCCCTTTGTCGGCACCGACACATTCACCTACGTCGCCAACGACGGCTCGCACGACTCCGCACCTGCCACGGTCACGCTCAACTTCACGAAGGACGTTCGCGCCGCCCACACCGTTGGCGACCTCGTCGACGTCTATCGCGGCCTCGGCACCGACATCGACGTCCTCGCCAACGATCACGACGACTGGGGCGATCCGATGTTTATCTTCGAGGTCACGCAGCCCGCCCACGGCACCGTCACCAAATTCAGCGACCACGTCTATTACGCCCACAACGGCGACTCCGCCACCGACGACGAGTTCACCTACACCGTCTCGAACTTCAGCGGCCTCACCGTCACCGAACACGTTTTCATCACGGTCAAAGATTACGTCATCAACGTCACCTCCAACGCCGACTCCGGCGAGGGCACCCTCCGCGCCGCCATCGACACCGTCAACCGCTACGCTTTCACCCCGCTCACGCCCTCCGGCGACCGCGCCGAGTGGACGATCAACCTGCTCCTCGCCGCCGACAGCAGCATCATCAACGCCCTGACCGCCGGCGCGAGCAACGACATCGCCCCCGCTGTCCCCGACCACGATACGCTCGGCGCCTCCGCCTACGAAATCCAAGGCCATGTCACCATCCGCGGCGCGGCGCCCTCCGGCCGCGTCACGCTCAACCCCATCGCCGCCGGCGGCCGCCTCCGCGCGTTCTACATCGACCCGCGCGCCGTGGTCACGTTGCAGGACATCGACGTCACCGGCGGCACCGCGCACCTCGGCGGCGCCATTCTCAACGACGGCGCACTCACACTCGAAAACGTCACCCTCTCCGCCAACACCGCCGACGCCGATGCCGACGCCCCGGGTCGCGGCGGCGCGCTCTACAACCGCGGCGATTTCGCGCACTTCAATACCATCGCCACCCTCTCGCTCACCAACGTCGCCTTCACCGGCAACGTCGCCACCGAAGGTGCCGGCCTCTATCAGGCCAACGGCGAAATCACCGCGCACAGCGTCACCTTCTCCGGCCACGATGCCACCGCGCGCGATTACCGCCTCGCCGCCGGCACGTTCACCGCCGAGTCGCTCACCGCGGATACCCCGGGCGCGCCGTGGTTCGGTCCGCTCACGCCCGTCACTATCCGCAACCGGTTCACGCAGACGATCCCCGTCGATCTTGCCGCCGGTGATTCCTTCGCGGTCACGAGCCAGATCCCGTGGTCTGGCGACGCCAACATCCTCGTCGCCGGGCCATCGTTCACCGTCAGCGGCCGCGGCGACACGCGCACCATCACCACCGATCTCGGCGCCTCGCCGACCGCCGGCCCCGTCTATCTCACCGCCACCGCGACCGGCCATGGCGCCACCTTCATCCGCAAGGCCCAGGTCACCGTCGACCCCGCCGTCGTGCGCACACCAGTCGCGCGCGACGACTACATCACCTCCCCCGCGCAAGGCAGCACGATCCCCGTCCACGATCTGCTCCTCGCCAACGACTCCGACCCCGACGGCCTGAATCTCTACATCAACGACTACACGCAGCCCCAATACGGCACCGTTTCCGAGGTCGGCGGCGTTCTCTCCTACTCCTCGCCCAACGCCGCGAACGGCTACGAAGACTCGTTCACCTACACGATTACCAACGGCACCCACACCGCGACCGCCACGGTGCACGTTCTCCATATTCCCAACCGTATCGTTGCCGTCACCTCCGCCGCCGATTCCGACAGCGGCACGCTCCGCGCCGCGCTCGCCCAAGCCACCCAATATTCCGCCCAAGCCTGGACGCTCTCGCCCATCGGACTTTCCTCGCCCTCGCTCACGCTCGCCACCGCCGCTGAAAACGACCCCGAACTCGGCGCCTCCGCCCTCGTCATCACCACCGATGTCACGATCGATGGCAGCGGCGTTCCCAATCTCGTCGTGAGCCCGGATGCCAATGCCGCGCCCATGCGCCTCTTCCGCATCGCCCCCGGCGGCAAGCTCACGCTGCGCAACCTCACCGTCTCCGGCGGCTCCGCCCATCTCGGCGGCGCGATCTACAACGAGGGCAAGCTCGTCCTCGATCACGCCACGCTTTCCAACAATACCGCCACCGCTCCCGACGCCGCTACCGCCGGACTCGGCGGCGCGATCTACAACGCCGGCGGCTCGGTCACCCTCACCGGCTCCCACCTCGAAACGAACACCGCCGCCGACGCCTCGGGCACCGTTTTCGGCCTCGGCGGTGCGATCTACACCCGCGACGGCGCGGTCACGCTCACCGACTCCGCCCTCGCCGATAACATCGCGCAGAACGGCGCCGGCCTCTACGCCGAAGGCATCACCGGCGCCACCGCCACGTTCATCACCAGCGTGCTCGACAATCCCGATGGCGTCGCCGACCTCGCCGGCACCGGCAACGTCGCGTTTCACCGCACCCGCAGCACCATCGTTCGCATCGACGGGCCTTCCGTCGGTTCACTGATCGATCAAACCATCGATCGCAACGACTTCACCGGCGACACCACCGGCGCCGTCGCCTTCACCGCCAGCGACCAAGTCCCCGGTCTCGCGCTCTCCGCCTCGTCCTCCGTGGACGGCGTGATTCCCAACTCCTCCCTCACCTTCGACACGACCGACGACGTTCATCACCTCAACTTCGCCGCCACACTCTCCGGCCTCAGCGACCTCACGCTCACCGCCTCGGCGGGCGGCATAAGTTTCAGCGAACATTTCCGCGTCGCCGCCAACACCGGCACCGCCGCCGATCCCTCGGCTTATCCGCAGACTGGCGGCACCATTTACCCGTTCCAGTTCGTCACCGTCGATCCCCTCCAAGGCAAGGTTTACGACTCCTCCGGCACCCAACTCCCCGGCGGCAACGGTCCCGCCACCGACCCGCTCAACCTGCCGCTCATCGTCGCCGCCGTCACGCAACCCGCCCACGGCACCGCCACCATCAACGCCGGCGGCCGCATCGTCTACACCCACACCGATCCCGCCTTCACCAGCGGTTCCGACGAGTTCACCTACACCGTCAGCAACGGCTTCGGCGGCACCGCCACCAGCGGCGTGCAAGTCACCATCCAACCCGCCGAACTCACCGCCACCGACATCGCCTCGTTCAACAACGCCCTCGCCCTCGCCAATGCTCAGCCGGCGACGTCGTGGACGATTCACATTGTCGCCGCCGCCAACACCACTTGGACCACCAGCGGCTACTATTCCGGCAACGCCACCGACGGCTTCTACTCCGCCGTGAAGATCGCCGGACACATCACCATCGACGCCAGCGCTTCGCCGGGCTTCACGCTCACCGTGCCCACCCCGGGCTACTCCGGCCCGCCCGCCCGCCACTTCCTCGTCCTCGCCGGCGCCGAGCTCAATCTCAAGGACATCCGCCTCGCCGGCGGCTCCGCCTACGCCTACGGCGGCCCCCCCGCCGCGGGCAGCGCAGTTTACAACTTCGGCACGTTCACCGCCGACCACGTCACCTTCGCCAACAACAGCACCTACGCCGCTGGCCTCGGCGGCGCGCTCTACAACGACGGCGGCACGGCCTCGCTCGTCGATTCCGCATTCACGAACAATAGCGTCAACGGCGGCAGTTTCGGCGGCGCGATCGCCTCCCGCAACGGCTCCCTCGCCCTCACCCGCGTCACCTTCTCCGGCAACCAGGCCACCAACGCCAAAGACGTTTACATCCTCGGCGATGCCGCCACCGCCACCATCACGCACACGGCCACATTCGTCTCCAGCTCCCTCTACGCCACCGCCAACGGCGGCACCGTCTCCGGCGCACCTCTCCCGTCGAGCCCCGTCGCCCACGATGACGTGGTTCACCTGCGCTCCGACCACACCGCCGTCGTCCCCCTCGAAATCCTCCTCGCCAACGACACCGGCGATTCCCTCGCCTTTACCAGCGCCACGAGCGGCGCAAGCGGCTCCGTCGCCGTCGCCAACGGTTTCGTCACCTACACGCCCAACGTCCCCGACGATCCCGACAACGACACCTTCACCTACACGGTCACTGATGCCTACGGCAACCTTGCCACCGCCAACGTCGCCGTCAGCACCGCACCCGCCAACCAGCCGCCCACGCTCGACGCGCTCGCCGATCTCACCGTCCTGGAAGACGCCGCTCCGCAGACCGTCAACCTCTCCGGCCTCTCCGCTGGCTTCGATGAAACGCAACATCTCACCGTCATCGCCACGTCCAGCAATCCGGCGCTGATCCCTGATCCCACTGTCACCTACAACGACGGCGACACCACTGGCTCGCTCTCCTTCACGCCCCTCGCCAACGCTTCCGGCACCGCCACCATCACGGTCACCGTTCAAGACGATGGCGGCCAAGACGACGGCGGCCTCGATACACTCTCTCGCATGTTCGTGGTCACCGTCACCCCGGTGAACGACGCTCCCACGCTCGACGCCCTTGCCGACCCGCCCGCCATTCTCGAAAACGCTCCCGCCCAAACCATCGCGCTCACCGGCCTCACCGCCGGCCCGGGCGAATCGGCGCAAACCCTCACGGTCACCGCCACGTCCAGCAATCCGGCGCTCCTGCCCGATCCGACCGTCACCTATTCGAGCCCCGACGCCACGGGCTCGCTCACCTACACGCCCGTCTCCGGCCAGTCCGGCACCGCCACCATCACCGTCACCGTCCGCGACGACGGCGGCACCGCCAACGCCGGCGCTGACACCTTCACGCGCACCTTCACCGTCACCGTCACGCCCGTGAACGACCCGCCCACGCTCGACCCCATCGCCGACCCCGCCGCCATTCTTGAAGACGCCGCGACACAAACCGTGAACCTCACCGGCATTTCCGCCGGTTACCTTGAGACGCAAAATCTCACCCTCACCGCCACCTCCGACAACCCGGCGCTGATCCCCAACCCCACGGTCAACTACACCAACGGCGCCTCCACGGCCACGCTCTCCTACACGCCGGTCGCCCACACCTCCGGCACCGCCACCATCACCGTCACGCTCCACGACGACGCGGGCACCGCCCACGGCGGCGTCGATACCACCACGCGTTCGTTCACCGTCAGTGTCACGCCGCCACCCGCGCCGCCGCCCACCGTCGCGATTTCCCCTCGCTCGGGCGGCGGTGTCACGCTCCACCTCACCGGCGAGGCCAACGTCGCCTATCACATCTACGTCTCCACCGATCTCTCGACGTGGGCACTCTTTTCGACCATCACGACCGCCGGTGATGGCACCGCCACCCTCGACGATTCCACTTCCCCCGCCACCGGCGCCGCCCGCTTCTACCGGGCCGACGCCGACTGATTCACCGCGATGAAAACGCTTTTTCTCGCTCTCACCCTCCTGCTCCCGCCCGCCGCGCTCGCCACCCCGAGCGACCCGGTCGGCGCGCTCCAACTCACGCTCCGCGGCGGCAGCGATACGATGGTCTCGCTCCCGCTCCACCGTCCGGCCCTCGTCGAAACAACGACCGCGAGCCGCTCCGGCGCGCAACTCACCCTCGCCGCCGACCTTCCTTCCCTCCCCGCCGAAGGCGCCTTCGCCCTCGTCATGACTGGCCCGCTCGAGGGCGCCGTGCTGCCCATCACCGCCTCGTCCGCCCGCACGCTCACGGTCGAGCCCGGCGCGTTTGACCTCAGCATCCTCGCTACCGATGCCGTTGACGGTGCAGGTGCCGGCTCCGTCGTCGCGGTCATCCCTTACTGGACACTCGACACCGTATTCCCGCTCGGCGCCGGCATCACAGTTTCGCCCAGCCGCCTCGTCGCGCGTTCGCAAGTGCTCCTTTTTGACTCCACCCGCACCGGCACCAACCAAGCGGCCTCGGACGTCTATTTTTATTTCAGCGGCAACGGCACCTACGTCGCCGGTTGGTATCGTTTCGGCGATATGACGAAGCTGTGCGGAACGACGCGCCTGCCCCCCGGACGCTCGTTTATCGTCCGCCAACCCGCCGGCTCAGATGGCAGTCTGCTCGTCACCGGCGCCGTCCAAATGGCTGCCTATCGCGTGCCCTTGGCCACCCTCGCCGCCGGCGTCGATCAGGATAACGCCGTTGCGCTTCCGGTGCCCGTCACCCTCACCCTCGATGCCTCGGCGTTGCACGAATCCGGCGCCTTCGCCGCTTCACCGAGCCGCCTCGTCGCCACGGATCAGTTGCTCGTTTTCGACAACACCACCCCGGGCATCAACAAGTCCGCCACCGCCGTCTACTTTTACTTCGCCGGCAACGGCACCTACGCAGCGGGCTGGTATCGCTTTGGCGACATGGCCCATCCCGCGGGCAGCATCACGTTGAAACCCGGCGAAGGATACGTCATCCGTCGACACGCCACCGCTCAACCGGATGTCCGTCTCTGGACCGCTCTTCCCTCCTATCTTCAATGAACTCGCGCTTTCTCTCCTTGTTTCGTCGCTCCGCGCTTCTCGCGCTCCTTCCGCTGCTGGCCATCGCCGCGCGCGCCCAGACCGTCACAATCTCGTTTGGCGCCGGCACCCTCTACGACGGCAGCGGCACGATGGTCCCCGCCGGCGCGCTCGTCCTGCTGGTCGCCGACACCAACCAAGACGACTTCGCCGCGTTCACTGCCGGCAGTTCGCTTGCCGTTGGCAGCTACCTCAACGGCGATGATCAAATTCTCGGCCGCGCCTTCACTGACTCCGATGCCACCGTTGCGGCCAGTTTCGCTTCCATCCCTCTCGCCAGCAATCCTTCGCCCGGCGCCTTCACTGCTCTCACCACCGGTGATCGCCTCGCCCTCGTCTGGTTTCCCCAGCTCGATGCCTCCACGCTTTTCCTGAGCAACGGCGACGCCTACGGTTTATTTTCCAGCCTTTCGACGACCGCCGACGGTGATCCCTGGACCGTCCCGGGCGCGGGCGGAACCATCATGATCAATTTTCTCACCCTCTCGGTGGGCGGCGAACATCCCGAGACAGACGGCCATGCGCCGCTCGCCGCGATCCCGGAACCGGCGACGTTCACCCTCGGCCTCGGCGGCATCGTGCTCCTCGGCGCCGCGCTGCGTCGATTCTCACGCCAACGTTCCGCTGCCCGCTGAGGCACGCTCGCGCGCCCATTCGCGCCTTCGGTTTGGTCCACCAGCCGGGCCGCCTCCGCTTCCGCTCACGACTTGATTTTCTTCGTCGGCCCGCCGCGCCTGGCTGAACTCTTCCGCGCGACGCCAGCGCTCACCACCGCCACCTCCTGCGCCGGCGCCGCGGGAAACGGACACGAAGCGCCGTCGAACCAGGTGCCCTCCACAAACGTCGTCGTCGCGATCGTCGGCACGCCAAATTTATTGTGGTGCAACTGTCCCGCCAGAATCTCCACCGCCAGCCCGCCGACCGTTTCATAGTTTTGGCGCACACCCGCCATGCCGCCGCCAAAGTCGTTCAAAAACACATCCACGACGGCCACGTCGCGCGGCACCCGCAGCTTCATCTCTTCCAACCGCGGCAGAACGAACGACGCCTTCGCCACAATCACCTCCGGTCGGTAGCGCTCATACCAGTCCTTGAATCGTGCGAGCGGCACGACCACGTCGGTCTTCGATTCTTCCATCCACGCCTCGATCGGCTCCGCCTCCGGAAAAAGCAACATCGGCACGCGATCACGCACCGGTAGATTCGCCTGCTCGCACAGGAATCCCGCCGACCACAGGTGATCGACGCTGTAGTTCCACCCGCGGTGCATCACGAATCCGATCCGCCGGTAACCGCCCGCGATCACCCGCCGCAACGCAAGCCGCACGATGCTGCACTGATCGTTCGTCACGTTGTGCAGATCCGGCTTGTGCGGAAAATAATCGATTTTCACCGCACTGAAGCGGTCCCACTCGAAATGAATCGAGTCGTCCGCTTCGCGCTGGTGCGACGCAATGATCACTCCGTTGATCCCGCGCGCCGCCAGAATCCCGCTCAACCGCCCGTGCGTCAGTCCCGGCTCGCGCATCCAGAAATGCTCCAGTTTGTAGCCGAGCTCCTCCGCTTTCGTCCGGGCTCCTTGATAAAAATCCGGATGCGCCGTCACCTTTTTCCAGCCCCACGCCGAATCCCAGTTTGTTACGTAGGCCAGCGTCGAGGGCGACCGCCGTTCCATGGTTCGGCCGCGATAGGCCACCAAGGCGCGCAACAGCGGATCCGGCGTGTAACCCATCTTGCGCGCGAGCGCCTGCAGGCGTTCCCGCGTCGCCGGTGGCAGGCGCGGATGATTGCGCAACGCGAGCGACACCGTCGTCACGTGCACACCCGCGGCCTGGGCAACATCGTTCAAGGTGGTTCGACGAGGATTCATGCGCGTTCGGGGGTGAAAACAAAACCGCGCCGCCCACGTCACGCGGCTCGCCAATCCGTCTCAAGTCTAATGTTAGCCGCCATCGGTGATTGTCGCCGAACGCTTCCTCCGCAGCGTCGCAGACGCACCGCGCGGCCCCTTTCTGGTTCGCTCCTCCCGCGTTCGGCCTGCCCCTCCCCAACCCATGAGCCTCCCGGTTCAAAAATTGTCATTCCTCGAAAAAGCCGGTTACAGCGCCGGCGATGCCGCCGCGAACTTCGTCTTCATGACGATGGTGCTGTTTCAGCTCAATTTTTATACCGACGTCTTCGGTCTCTCCGCCAGCGCCGCCGCCGCCATTCTCCTCTGGCCGCGCCTCTGGGATGCCATCTTCGATCCCATCGTCGGCGTTCTCGCCGACCGCACCAACACCCGTTGGGGCAAGTTTCGTCCGTGGGTCCTCTGGACCTCCGCGCCGTGGGCCGTCTGCATGGTCCTCGCCTACACCACGCCGCTCGGCTGGAGCACCGGCATGATGATCGCCTACGCCGGCATCACGAACACCGTCCTCATGACGCTGTACTCCATGAACAACATGCCCTACTCCGCCCTTGGTGGCGTGATGACGGCCGACCTGGAGGAACGCACCAAACTCAACTCCTACCGCTTCGTCTCGGTTAACATCGCGCAGTTCATCGTCGGCGGTTTGACGCTTCCGCTCGTCGCCAAATTCGCCGCCGGCCACGACCGGCAGCACGGCTGGCAGGTCACGATGACCATCTGGGCCGTGCTCTGCTTCGTCCTTTTCCTCGTCACGTTTTTCTCCACGCGCGAACGCGTGAAACCCGTCGCCGCCGTAAAGAGCTCCCCGAAGCAAGACTTCGCCGACCTGCTAAAAAACCGCCCGTGGCTCGCGCTCGTGGGCTACACGGTCTTTCACTTTGCGATGCTCGCCTACCGCGGCGGCGCGCACTACAACTACTACCACCACTACGCGGACAAAGCGGCGATGTTCGACTTCGTCGCAAAGCTGGGCCTCACCACTTCGGCGACCACGCACCCTTCAGGCCTGCTCGAATTTCTCGGCTACGTGGTGCACAGCACGCGCGAGACCGCGAGCGATTCGAACGTCGCCGATGTGTTCAACAGCATCGTCAACATGGTCGGCACCGCCACGACCATTCTCGGCATCATCCTCTGCGCCGGCCTCTCGGGTAAATTCGGCAAGAAGAACGTCGCGCTCGTCGGCTTCTCCCTCTCCGCCGTCAACGCGTTCCTCATGTATTTGCTGCCGCCCACCGCGGCGACGGGCATGGTCTTGCTCGCCGTCACCGGCGCGGCCGTTTACTCGCCCACGATCGCCATCATGTGGGCGATGTATGCCGATGCCGCCGACTATTCCGAATGGCAGACCGGACGGCGCTTCACCGGCATGGTTTTTGCCACGATCGGCTTCTCCCTCAAAGCCGGCCTCGCCCTCGGCTCCGCCACCTTCCTCTGGCTCATGGCCGGCCTGTGGAATTACGACACGAGAAATCCCTCCGCGCGCGACGCCATCGCCGGGTTTCGCGTTTCGAGCAGTCTCTTCGTCGGCCTCCTTTTTCTCGGCTGCGTGCTCTGTGTCGCCGCCTGCGGGCTCAACCGCCCCGTCACCTTGCAAATGGCCGCCGAACTCGCCGACCGCCGCCAACGCGCCGCCCGCGCCTGACCGCGATCCCGCCGCGATCTTCTCCGCTCAAAATCCCACGCTCACGCCGCCATCCACCGGCAGCGTCACGCCCGTGACGAACTTCGCCGCCGGCGAAGCCAGATAGACCGCCGCCCAGCCGATATCCTCGGGCTCACCCATGTCGCCCATCGGCGTGCGGCCAAAAATCTTGGCTTTGCGCGCCGGATCGCCGTCAAGCGCCCGACGCGACATCTCCGTCGCAATCCAGCCGGGCGCGATGCAGTTCACCCGCACTCCGTGCCCTGCCAGTTCCGTCGAGTAACCTTTGACCAAGCCCACCATCGCCGACTTCGCCGCCGTGTAGGCGATCACCAGCGGAATGCCAAAAATCGACGCCATCGAGCCGGTGAACAAAATCGAGCCGTGCCCGCGCGCCATCATGCCAGGCGCGACCGCCCGCGTGAGCGCATGCGCCCCGACGACATGCGTGTTCAGCACCGCCTGAAACTCCTCCGGCGTCGTGTCGACCGCGGGCTTCTTCAAATGGATGCCCGCGTTGTTGACGAGGCAAGTCACCGGCCCGACGTCGCGCGTCACCCGCTCCACCAATCCGGCCGCGCCGGCAAAATCCGTCACATCATGCGTGAACGCGTGCGCCCCGCCGCCGAGCGAGGCCACCGCCGCCTGCAACTCCGCCTCCCGCCGGCCCACCAGCACCACCTTTGCTCCGGCGCCGTGCATCGCCCGCGCCATCGCCAGCCCGATGCCCGTGCCGCCGCCCGTGATCAGCGCGATCTCGCCGCGCAAGGAAAACGCTTCGTCGAATTTCATTTGTGTCCCAGAGTCTGCAGCCCCGCCTTGAGATAGCCCATCGCAAACGCCATTCCTGCGTGCCACGGCGCCGCGCAGCTCATCTGCGGCGCGTGGTCCGGGATGATCACGCCCTCGAAACCATTCTTCTGCAAAATCGCCAGCACGCGCATCACATCCACTTCGCCGTCGTCGATGAACGTCTCTTTGTAGGTCGGCACCTTGCCGCGCACATTGCGCAGATGCACATATCCGAGCCGCCCCTGCCGGCTGTAATGCTCGACCACTTCGTAGATGTCTCCCTCCGTCATCTCGGCGAGCGAACCCACGCAGAACTCCAACGTGTTCGCCGCACTCGGATTGAGATCGATCGCCTTCTGGTAGAGCGAAGGCTGATAGACCAGCCGCGGCTGGCCGCGTATGGACGGCATCGGCGGATCGTCCGGATGGAGCGCCAGTTTCACCCCCGCCTGCTCCGCCACAGGAAAAATGTCATCCGCGAAACGCTTGAAACGATCCCACAACTGTTCGGGCGTCGCCGCGGGAATCGTGCCGGAGCCCCGCGTCGGCGCCGCGGGATCCACGATCATGTTCCAAACCAAACCATTCGGCATCGGCAGATCATACGGCCCTTCCATCCCCACCGCCGGGGCGCCGCCGCGCGCGTAGTTGCCTTTCGTCCGCCCCGCCACGCCCGCGATCGAGAAGTTGTAACCCATGATCGGGATGCCCGCCTCGCCCATGTGGCGGACGATCGTCTTCACATTTTCGATGTGCTGCGCCCGCCGCGGGCCATCGATCAAAATGTCGCCCCAGTGCGCCGGATCGAAATTCTCGATCGCCTCGAGTTTCAACCCTTCCGCCTCGACGTTGCGTCGCAACGCCACGAGTTCATCGGTCGTCCAAAGTTGGTCCGCATCACCCGCCAGACCCCAACCCCAGTCCGTGCCCGTCGGCTGATCGTCCGGCCCGGCATGCACGCCGCCGCGAAAATAGTCCACGAGATGCGCGATGACGTGCGTAGCTCCCGCCTGCTTCGCGAACGCGAAGTTTTCCGGCGTGAGCATGTGCTTGTAGAGACCTAACCCGAGTTTCATGCGAAGGAAGTAATCAAGGCCGGCCGCGACCGCTTTCGACCGGCCCGAGATAACTCCGTCTCATTCCGCCCGTGTCGATCAAGATCCGCTCGATCACCACGCCCGCCGTCATCCGCAAAACGTTCCTCAAAGCCTGCACCCGCCAGCCGACTTTCCTGGCATTTTCAAACAAGGTGCAAGCCAAGGCGGCTCGCAGGCCCTCGACGGCAAACAGATCGCACCGATAGTTTCCCCGATCGATCAGATGATGCAACGCGCCGGAGTATTCGATGCGCAACCTTCGAACCATGCATGACTCGACTCACAGGCCGGGTGGCTCTCAAATAGAAAACCAACAAAACACGGCCAGTCCCCCTTGGCTTGAGGCCGTTGTGAGGTTAAGAACGAGGCTCGCGTTTCCGACCACGTCGTTGCGCCCGGCGAGGGGCTCTCACGGCCAAACAAAACGCCGCATCCGGCAAGGCCGAAGCGGCGCTTCAGCGGCTCAGGCGAAGTTGACGTTGCCGCACAGGCCGGATTCCCCGGCACGTTGCAGCAAATTCAGCATCTTGCCGCACTCGGCCTGCCGGGTGCGGCGGCGGATCAGGATGATCAGGCCCGGATGCTCGGGGTGTTCGGCCGCCAGGGACAGGAAGTCATCCCGGTTGCAAGTGACCGTGATCTGGCCGTGCGTCCGGGCGTAAGCGAAGGCCTCTGCGTCCGGGGTCGTGATCGGTAGCACGTCGCGTAGCACCGTCGCCGTGTGGCCCCAATGGCGCAGCAGCAGCGCGATTTCCTCCGGGATGTCCTGATCGAGGAAGAACGTCACACCGGACCCTCGCTCATCTGCTGCGCGACCAAGGCATCGATCTCGACGCGGTGATCCTCGTAGTAGGACAAGCACTCGTAAACCTGCGCGCGGGTGACCCCAGGGAAGCTGCGGCACACCTCATCAATACTCGCGCCGTTGACGAGGAGGCCCACGACGTCATGCACGCCGATGCGGGTGCCCTCAATGATGGTGCGCCCCGAGCGAACGCCGGGGATTTGGGTCAGGTAGCGGTAAGTCGTGGCAGGCATGAGGGACATCATGACGAGGAAGTCGCTTCCGGCAATGCCGTATCCGGCCGCGCCAACTCGGCTCCGGGATATGCCAAGGGAAACTGGCCGTGTTTTGTTAGTCGATGTGTTTTCGGGCATGGTGGAGGTAGCCGCGCAGGGCGGCGGCATGGCGGACCCAGTTGGTTGGAGTGCCGAAGCAGCATGCCCGCCGCCGCGAAAATACGCCGCACCGATAGATTCCCCGATCGATCAGATGATGCAACGCGCCGGAGTATTCGATGCGCAACCTTCGAACCATGCATGACTCGACTCACAGGCCGGATCGCTCTCAAACAGAAAACCAACAAAACACGGCCAGTCCCCTCTTCGCTCGGCGCCGTGGGCCGCAGCTCGGCCACCCTCGATCCAAGGGTCCTCGTAGGCAACTGGTCGATCGTAGAGCTTATCGAAATACGCGCCGATCTTCCCTGACGCCCAAGAGACAGCGTATGCCGTGGCCCCAGCAATCATTCCATTCTTGAAGGCATCGCCGAGAGAACCGCCGTTCTGTACAGTCCCTGAGAACGCTGAAGCGGATGAATAGCCCACAAAGTAGGCCGCGTTACTGCCGATGGCCCGCCTACGGCGGCAAACTCGGCAGCCACGAACGCTTGAACAGAACCTCGCGTGCCGCCCTGACCCGACGGGATATTGGAAAGTGTGGAGCCATACGGTTGGGCCGATTGTGCAGGTTATTGCGGCGTTCTATGGGTATCCTTACGTGTCGGCGGGGGGCGGGTATTCGACGGGCGAAGGTGAGCGGGTTGTTGTTGACGTAGCTGTAGCGGTTGAAGCTCTGACAGTCCTCCCTGTCGTCCACGACCGGGTCCGCGCTGAGGAACCTGCCCAGCGTAGGGTCATAGACCCGGCCGTTCATGTGGATTGCCAGCTCCGGCGGGTTCGTAGCGCGCGCACCGTAGGAGCAGGACGCGGTTGCCGGCAGCGGAAGCGGGAAGCCCGGCGCGGGTTTCGCCGACGTTGGGAGGCGCCCGGGCGTGAGATGGCGGCGAGCGCGCGAGGGATCGACCAAGTCAAGGAACGGGAAGCGCCGCCAGACGCGCAGCATTGGCGTTTACCGTGTGTTTTCCCTTCGATGAGGGTGAGACTAGGGCTCGCGAGTCCGGCCGCGTCGTGCGCTCGGCGAGCGGCTCCGAGCCGCCAATGCAAAACGCCGCCGCTGGCACGCCCGCAAACGGCGTTCCACCAGCCGGTAAAAAGGAAGCGGCGTCAGCGAATTTCCACCAGCCGCGTGCCCTGCCCCAGGTGCGCCAAGATCTGCGGCACGCGCGGGATGAACCAGGCCCGCAGCGCCGCGTTGGACGTGTTGCCCACGCGCAACCACACGACACACGGCCCGGTTTCGGTCGCCTGCACCCGCAGCGCAAAGTCCTCGTCCTTGGTCACGCTTACACAACCGCTGGCCTCGGCGTGCCGTCAGATCGCGCCGTCGACGGCCCCGCGCAGTCCGATCTCGCGCACCGCTTGCGCCTCGCAACCGGCTTCGGCGAGCCAGCGCGCAAGCGCCGGAGGCAACTGGGCATCGACCAAAAACGTCACCGGCTGGCCACGAGCACGGGGTGATCGAGCTGGGCGGCGGCGTATTCCAGGCTCGCCTTGATGTCGTCCGCTTCAAGGTCGGGATAGTCCGCGAGGATGTCCGCTTCGGGCACACCGGCCGCAACGAGGTCGAGCACGTCTTTCACCCGGATGCGCATCCCGCGGATGCACGGGCGTCCGCCGCACTGGTTCGGATTGAAGGTGATGCGCTCCATATAATTCATGCCGGCATGTTAGGCGCGGATCCCGCCTTCCGCAAGACTCGTGTCTGGCGGCGCGAGCCGGGTGCGTCCGGGTCTGGACTTCCTTCAACTTGCGGATCGAGACCTGCGCGTAAATCTGCGTCGTCTGCAAGCACGCGTGCCCGAACTGCTCCTGGACGTGGCGGATGTCGGCGCCGTGCTCCAGCATGAGCGTCGCGCAGGTGTGGCGGAACAGGTGGCCACTGCCGGACTTGCCCACGCCGGAGCGCGTGACGCAGCCGGTGACGGGCGGCTGCATGGCTGATCCGCGGGTGTTTGAGTGCCGAAGCAGCATGCGCGCCGCAGCGAAAATGAATCACGCCGAGGGATTCCCGATCGGTCAGACGGTGCAACGCGCTGGAGTATTCGATGCGCAATCTTCGAACTGTGCATAACTCGACTCATAGGCCGGATCGCTCTCAAATAGAAAACCAACAAAGCACGGCCGGTCCCCCTTGGCTCGACCCCCGTATGTGTTACCTATCGCTCCGGTCACAGTGTCACCTATCACTCCGGATCGAACCTGCTCCCGACCCGCGTTATGGAGAATTAGGCACAAACCTTACTCCGTTCTCTCGTATTTCAACTACAATATCGCTGGTACCCAACGCTTTTTTTTGGTCCATTATGTCCGAACTTCCGACGACAACTCGATGCTGTCCAAATTCAAATATGTATCGTTTAGCTCTCGGAGCAAACCATTGCCTCACAAGCTTAGCGTGAGACGAAAGCGTCACCGTCATTTGCTTGTTTTCATCCTGTATAATCGTCACACTGACAGCTTTATCCGTCTCATTCGAGATCACGACCGATTTGCTTAATGCTATAATTTTTCCACAGCCAATAGTCAACGTCACTATTAAGACACACGTAATTACGGCAGGAAAGCGACCGAGGTAAATTCTATTCTTTTTCATGAAAGAAACTATACGTTGCGGGCCCAGTAACCTTAACCAGAGTCCCGCCTAACGTCGATACCGAATGAACGCCATCATCATATATATTAACGAGGCCCACCGATTCCTTGACTGCTACCTTCCGCTCGTAAACCGTCTCCTTCCCTGACTCGTATAGTACTATTCTGACATCAGGCCGGAGTGGCGATTCTGTCACCTTGACTGTTAAGACATAATGCCCTCCGTCCCAATTTGCATGTAAAGCCCATCCACGTGGCAAGTTCAAAACGGCCTTATCAACTATCCATGATGGGGCCGATGATGTAATCACGATTCGCCTATCACTATTCTTAGCATTCCAAAACAGAAAACCCATGGCTATAGCAATTACGGAGACTATTAATACCATGATTAAAATCGATTCTTTACGTTTCATATTTGACGCATTTTATATACTTCCTCATAGCGCCCACCGCCTACAGGTTTTATCATGATCGGATCCTCGGCTCTCTTCAGTAAATAAATGCTCCTATATGCCTTAAAAGTCTCGGTTCCAACATTTATCGTATGCACGGGATTCGCGCGAAAGGAAAATGGCTCACCTCGTTCGGTAATTGTTTGATAATACGTGCGCTTCACCTCCACGAGTTGGTCGTAGCGAGAAAAACCGCTTCGTATCATAAGGAGGTTGCCCACGCCTTCCATTAATTTATCAATGATTGAAAATACTCTGGCCAGTCTCCCTAGATTTCTGGCGGCTGCAAGCTGCTCTAGTGTTTCTAATGTGGCTCCTGTGACCTCGTCCGGCATCTTCTCGATTCTCAAATCCTCACCTTCGTGAATATACCAGTCGGAAACTGGAGTCACTTCGTCCACGTGAAACATGTGGCTCGAAATGGCTTCGGCATTGAGCAGATGCTGAAACGCCGCCGTGATCGCGCCGTTGGCGAATTTCCCTCCACCAAGGAGTGACGCCGTCCCGCCCGCAATCGCGGCAATCGTCGTGCGGACCGCAACGCCCCAGGAGTCTTTCAAAGACTTAAAGCGCATCGAAATGCTTCCGGCAATCGATCCGGCAAAAGAGCCGTAGAAACCACTGCCAAAGCTTCCGCCTTGCGCAACTGACGCCGCACCACCGACCACACCGTGAGCTAACGCCCGCCCCGCTTCAATCCACGGATCCTTAAAAGTGACGGGGCCATGGTATTCCAAATCAAAAAACTCGCCGATCTTTCCTGATGCCCACGACACGGCGTAAGCGGTGGCCCCCGCAATCATCCCGTTTTTGAAGGCATCCCCGATACTGCCGCCGTTCAGTAACGTTCCGGAAAAGGCCGACGCCGAGGAATAACCGACATAAAATCCAACCGTTGAGTTGAATAAACCGGCGCCGGCTGCACCACCCAGCCCCGCGGCGAGGCCTTGAGCCGCGCCAACGTTGCCATTAATAGTGTAACCGACTGAAGCCGATGACGCGGCACTAATTGCTTCGCTGGCAGAGTATGACAAGCCCGCAGCAGACGATAAACCGGCAGTGTAGTAAGCCGCTGCGATCTGCACTACTTGCCCTATCCCTTCCGTCCATGCCTTCCAATAACCTGTAGGGTCAGTGAAGGTGAGCGGGTTGTTACTGACATAGCTGTAGCGGTTGAAGCTCTGGCTATCCCCCGCGTCGTCCACGACCGCGTCAGCACTCAGGAACCGCCCCAGCCCTGGGTCGAATATCCGGCCGTTCATGTGAACGGCCAAGTCTGGTGCCGTCGTAGGCGGTGAAGCGTAGCGGCAGGACGCGGTTTTTCCCGGCGGGAGCGGCGGGCCGGGCGCGAGTTTTCGAGAAGAGCGGCTTGGGGGCGGCGGCTATGGCCGCGCACAGCAAACCAAGTCAAGGAACGGGCGGCGCGTCAGCGCTCGCGAGGATGGCCGTTAAAGCGTTTTCTTCCTTCGGTTGAGGTCGAGACAGGGCTCGCGACTCCGGCCGCGTCATTGCGCCCGGCGAGCGGCTTCAGGCCAAAGCAAAACGCCGCACCCGGCAAGGCCGGAAGTGGCGTCAATCGAAGCGGCTAAAGAAGGAAGCGACTCGCTCAGAGCACGCCGTGGGCGCGCTGCTCCAGCAAAAACTCGCCGGGCGTGGCGAGGCGCAGCCCGTAAACCTCTCGGCCGAGTTTTTCGTGGAAGTCGCCCTCGTCGAGCGTGAGCAGCCAGTCGGCACGCGTGGCCAGGGCCGTGATGACAACGGGCCGATCTTTCGCCTTCGGGAAGACCAGCGGCTGGTCGAGCGCGACGCTCACTTGCACGAAGCGCATCAGCGGCGCGAGTTGCTTCCAACCGCGCGCGGCCGTCGCGCCCACTTTCGCCAGATTGCGGCGCGTCTCCTCCTCGCAGTAGTAGGAGCTGACGAGCTCCCAGCCCTGCGTTGCGGCCTGCGTGATGACGAAGCGCGACGCGCCTCTCGCCGATCCCGCCGCGGCGAACAGGACACTCGTGTCGAGGAAGAGCCTCACTTTTTCTTCGCGGCGCGGAACGCCTTCATGTCGGCCTCGTCGCGTGCGATCCAAGCGCGGATTTGCGCCTTCGGGATGTCGCGCACGGGCACGGCGGTGGCCGGGTGCAGGAACAGGCCGCCTTCGCGTTCCTCGACGAGGAGCATTGGGTTGCGGAGCTTATCGAGTCCCATTTTCCGCCGCAGTTCGGGCGGCAACGTCAGGCTGCCGCGTTTGGAGAGTGGAAGTGTGGTCATGCGGCAATGCTGCATTGCCGCAATGCGGTTCGCAAGCCTCGCGCGGCGATAATTTGGCCCCCGGATGCGTCGCGGCGTGGACTTCCTTCAACTTGCGAATCGAGACCTGCGCGTAAATCTGCGTAGTCGCGAGCGAGGCATGCCCAAGCTGCTCGTGGACGTGGCGGATGTCAGCGCCATGCTCCAGCATGAGCGTCGCGCAGGTCTGGCGGAACAGGTGGCAACTGCCAGACTTGCCCACGCCGGAGCGCGCGACGCAGCCGGTGACGGGCGGCTGCAAGGCTGATCCGCGGGTGTTTGAGTGCCGAAGGAGCATGCGCGCCGCCGCGAAAATAAGTCACGCCGATAGATTTCCCGATCGATCAGACGGTGCAACGCGCCGGGGTATTCGATGCGCAACCTTGGAGCCATGCATGACTCCACTCACAAGCCCGTCGGCTCTCAAACAGAAAACCAAAAAACACGGCCACTCCCTCTTGGCTCGGCCCCCCCCCGATCGATCGGATGGCGCAACGCGTTGTTCTTCATTTCTGGCAAGCGGCATCCCCGAGGCTTTGGCTGGCTCGTGCGGGGTCACCTTATCCCTGCTTTCGAGACCACAAATCCACTTCTCCGGAGATGTGCTTACTGAAGTCCACCTTTACGCGAGCGCCCCACGGCGGATCGGCAAGCTCAATCGCATTAACTATCCACTCCAATATCTTTTTACGCTCTTCTATCAGACGTGCATCATCACGAACTTTTCGCGACCTCGACTCAGCAATTTTATTAATCTCATCCAAAGCCAAATCCACCTTTCCTGAAGCATAATGCGCTGCTGCCAAATGCATCGTATCGACCATAATCGCTATTGCTATTCGGTCATCGTCATCATGCCTAGCCAATCTTGATTCCAACACCCCTTTCCCGTTTTCAAGCAAGCTAACTGCTTCGGAAGCCGATCTCGCACGCATCGCCTCGTCGATAATATTATCGTTATATGCGATCCAAAGCGGACGAGCATCTAGTCTCGTGACCCCGTTCTCGTCGCGCTTTGCGCACCCTGCCGTCATGAATTGAATAAGCAAAGTCAGTATAATTATCTTTATTATTGTATTCATCTCTCGAGAGCCAATGACGACGCCCAGTACCTCATTTTAAGTACTCGCTGCGCTCGATTTACAGCATCGATGCGATTTAGAAAAACAGCATTTCCGTCGTAATCGCGCACGGGGGTATTAACAAATCTTACATGATCTACATTCACTTCATTATTCTTTCGCGTGACAATCTCAAACTCAAGGGTCGTGTAAGCACGCCAAGGGCCGGATGCCTTGTTTAGCATCCCAGCCCTTGTATTTGCAACTGAAAAAAACCACCAAACCTCACGTCTTGAATATTGACTGCCGCACGTCGAGCAAGGCGCTAGGCGCGTTGCCGCTCTGCGTTACCGTCCTTCAGTAGGGCCCTCGTAAGGATATACCAAGGGAGGACTGGCCGTGTTTTGTTAGTCGAAGTGTTTTCGGGCATGGTGGAGATATTGGCACAGGGCGGCTGCATGGCGAATCCCTAGTTGGTTGGGGTGCCGAAGCAGCATGCCCGCCGCCGCGAAAATAGTCCACGAGATGCGCGATGACGTGTGAAGCTCCTGCCTGCTTCGCGAACGCGAAGTTTTCCGGCGTGAGCATGTGCTTGTAGAGACCTAAACCGAGTTTCATGCGAAGGAAGTAATCAAGGCCGGCCGCGACCGCTTTCGACCGGCCCGAGATAACTCCGTCTCATTCCGCCCGTGTCGATCAAGATCCGCTCGATCACCACGCCCGCCGTCATCCGCCAGATTTTCAAGACGTGCTCACCGGGACGATCGACTTGGATGCGCGCGGTCACGCGCTTCACGCCGTCGCCCACCGCCTGCTCCCATTCGTGATCGGTCGCCGTGAGCCCCAGTTTGACCGGCGCCGGCGGCTGATCATCGAGCGACACGGCGAATTCCCGCGGTTGCCCCGGTTGAAAGTCGAACGTCGGCGCGCACTGCAGTTCGACCACAAATTCGCCCGTGGAACGGAAGAAGACGTCGTAGTCCAAACGCGCTCCCTTTCCCAGTTCGTCCGCCGACGCCGTCACCGGCCATGTCGTCACCCCGCCCAACATTCGTCCAAAGTCAGGCAACACTTTCCACGTCGCGCCATTTGCTCCCTGCGCGCGAGAAAAGTTCGGCGCCTCAATCGCCACATGGCCGTCGAGTTCCACGAAGCCGTGCCCCGTCACAGGACGGCAGTCAATCGGCACCTTCACCACGATCGGCGGCTCTCCGCCGTCGCCGCGCACCGTCAACGTGGCCTCCTGCACGCCAGGCTTCAACGCCGACCAATCCACCGACACCGCCACGCGCACATCCGGACCGAGGTCGCCCTTCGTCACGCTGACCTTCAGCCACGGCGCATTCGCCTCGATCGAAAAATGCACCGGCGCGTGTCCGCGGTTGAAGACATCAATCCATCGCCAGGCCGGCCCCCAGGGACTCAACGGCGGAAGTTTCGCCTCCGCCGGAATCGGATAGTCGCCCGGCCGCGCCGCCGGATCGCCTTCAACGGCGACACCCAGTTCGCCGCGCTCCGGCACCTGCAACTCGGTGACCGCGGGCATCGCGTTGCGAATCGGTTGTTGCCACGACGTGTAGCCCAGATGCGTCTGATCCATCATGTGACGCCACTTGCCGTCGAGCATCGCGTCCCACTGCGCCGTCAGCGCGGCATCCTCAGCGAACAGCGCCCTCGCCCGTGCGGCCTCCGCATTCGTCGAAGCGCGCCCTTGCACCGCATGGAGGCGGTTCCGGCCCGCCGTGATGACGAGCTCATTGACGATTCGGCACGCTTCGATCGGCTGCTGCACCAACTGGAAAAACGCCGCCCGAGCCTCCGCCGGCAGCTCCTTGCTCAAAGCTCTCGCGCGCGCCTCCAAACCGCGCCACTCCGCCAGCACGCGTTCCGCCTCGTCGTAGTTCACGAGACTAAACGTATCCGGTGCGAGCATCTCCGGCTTCCGCCGGCCATTGAGCTTCGTGTAACCGTTGATCAAATCCGCCACCTCATCGGCCGCCGTCGCGCCGAACTGCCGCGCCGCCCAGGCGCGCGCATAGTCGCCAAGCTGGTGGTAGCCGATCGCCTCCGGCCGCCACGCATACGTCAGGAAGAATTCGATCGGAAACTCCATCGGTTTCAGGTCCCCGACATTGACGATCCAAATCCGATCGGCGCCGTAACGCCACGCCAGGTGCATTTGCTCCCAAATCTTGGTGAGCGGAATCGTGTTCAACCATTTGTAGTTCCGCGGATCGCCCACGTAATCGAAGTGATAGTAAACTCCCGCCCCACCGCGGCGCGTCCGTTCCGCTGCGGTCGGCAGACGGCGAAGATTGCCCCAATTGTCGTCGCACCAAAGCAGCGTGACATCGTCCGGCACGCGCATCCCGTGTTCGTAGTAGGCCTGCACTTCTTTATATAACGCCCAGAGCTGCGGGACCTCGGCGGGCGGACGTCCCATCGTGTCGCGAATGATTTTGCGCTGATCCGCCACGATCTGCTCCAACAACGCAACGTTCGTCCCTTCCGTCATCGCCTCGTCGCCGTCCCCGCGCATGCCGATCGTGATAATGCTCTCGAAGTCTCGGTTGCGCCGCAGTCCGTCGCTCCAGAATTTGCGCAACGTCTCGCCGTTGGTCGCGTAATTCCACGCACCGTGGCCGTGGCGTTTCCACTCCTGCTGCGCCCGCAGCATCGGCTCGTGGTGCGACGTGCCCATGACGATGCCATACTCGTCGGCGAGGCGCGCGTTGTCGGGATCATCCTCATTAAACGCGTTGTTCCACATCGCCGGCCACAGGTAATTCGCGCGTAACCGCAGCAGCAGTTCGAATACGTGCGCGTAGAACGCGTGGTTCAATCCGCCAAACTTCTCCTTCGCCCACCCCGTCAGCGCCGGCGCCTCGTCGTTCAGAAATATGCCCCGGTATTTCACGGTCGGACCCGGCTCCACGATGCGTTCCGCCGAAAGGAAAATCTCGTCCTGCTGCGCCACCGGCACGTCGGCCCACCACGCCCACGGCGAGACGCCGATCCGTCGCGAAATCTCGTAGAGTCCATAAATCGTGCCGCGTTTGTCGCTGCCCGCGATCACGAGCGCTCGTTCCACGCCCGGCAGCGGCCGGTCGACGACTTCAATCTGAAACGCCTCCCACCGCCCGCGAATGCCCGACACGTCGAGCTTCCCATGCGCGACCAGCTCATCGATCAGCGCACTTCGTCCCACCGTGCCTGCCAGCACCACGGTCTTCGCCGCCGGCAGAGTTGTCGTCAAAACCGGCGTCTTTCCCGTCGCGCGGCCGATGTCTGTGCGCAGATCGCCGGCGGCCCGACGCACGCCTGCCCAATCGCCTTCCGCGACCACCAACGGAGTCGCGACGCCCCGTTCCACCAGCGAAAAACGCTTCGCCGCCGTCGTTGAAGAACGCGCGACCGGGCCCGCCGTCAACGCCGCCGCCAATCCGGAAAACGTGAAGAACCCGCAACCTTGCCGACGTAGTTCCGCGATGATCGCCGGCAATTGCGCGCGCGTTTCCGCCCGCCATTCGTGAAAGAGAATCACCGAACCATCGCGAACGTCCGTCGTTGCCCGACGATAAATCTCCGCCGCAGTCACCGCTCGATCGTAGTCCTGTGAAACGACTAGGTGTCTCGGCACATAAACCGAGAGTCCCGCCCTGGCCGCCGTCGCGCGCACACGATCATCCGCCTCCAGAAACGGCGGCCAATACCAACGCGGCGCACTCCCCAGCGTCGACGTCAGTAATTTCTGCGCGCCGATGATTTCCCGGTCCAGCGCCGCATCGTTGAGCGCGCCCGGATGCGAGTGCGTCTGCGAGTGATTGACGATTTCGCAGTCCTGCGCGGCGATCGCGCGCGCTTCGGCCGGGTTTTCCTGCACGCTGTCGCCGACCAGCGAGAATGTCGCCGCCACTTTCTCTTTCGCCAACAGCGCCAGCAACGGTCCGGCATCCTCGGGCCGCGGACCGTCGTCAAAGACCAATGCGACGCGCTTGAGCGGCGCGGCCGCCAGGGACGCGAGGCCGCACCACGCCAAACCAAGCAGCACCGCGAACACTCGGCCCCATGAACGCCACCGCGCCGTCATGGCAGCACGATGCGCCAACGCGCGCGCTCGGCCGAGGCCGGCAACGCAAAGACGTGCGTGACGCGTTTCCCTTCACTTTCAACCGTGACCACGTAATCGCCCTGGAACCCGCGCTCGGCCCAGCGCCCGGCGCCGTCCGTCTCGCCTGCGAGGTGCGTCCGCCACTGCGTCAAAACCAAGTCGCGGTAAACCTTCGCGTTGGGCTTCTCGCTCCAGTCCGCGCGAAACATTGCCGCCGACGGACGCCAATGTGCCGTCTCCCAGAAACCCCAAAACTGCACGCCGACCACACTCGGGTGGCTGAAACTCAGGATGAGAAAATCGCGCGTGAAGTCCGCCTGCAGCTCCTCGTCGTTCGTCCAGACGTCGAACTCAGTCATGCGCACGGGCAAATGAAACTCGTCCCGATAATGATCAAGCACCGCTAGAATATTTTCCGGCGCATTCGGATGGCCGTTGAAATGCGCCTGCAATCCGAGTCCGCCGAGTGGCGCGCCGTGCTCGAGCAGATAGCGGGCGGTGCGCTCGAAAAACGCCACGTGCGCGGCGTCGGTCGTGCGGTCATGGTTGGAAAAATCGTTCAGATACAAGGGCACACCCGGAATCTCTTCGTGCGCGACCTTGAACCACTCCGGCATGATCTGATCGCCAAACACCCGCATGAGGTCGCCGTTGGTGAACGGTTCATTGAGCACATCCCATTCGTCAATGAGTCCCTTCGTCGCCCGCGTGATCTCGCGCATGTGATCGACCACGAGGCCGGGAATCTCGCTCTGCCGGTCAGTGCCGAGGCGTTCCTGAATGCCGCGCGGCAAATTCTTTTCTCCCGGCCAGACGAGCACGTGACCACGCGTGTGGAAGCCATGCGCCTTCAACCAGCGCAGTCCCGCCAAGGTCTGTGGCCGGGAAAAATTGCCGTCCCATTCGCCGAGCCACACCGGCCACTTCAAGTCATTCTCGGTGCTCGCGGAATTGAAGAGCTCTTCCCCGATTTCGCGGTAACGCAGGTTGTCGGGCGTATCCACGACGAGGCGTTCCATTTGCAACGCCGTGCCCCATTGAAACGCGGACCGCTGCTGGTCAACGTGCACGCGCGCCCGCGGAATGGGTTTTCCGCCGGAGTCGACGACCTCGATCGCAAAATCGCTTTTGCGCATCCGCTCAATGCGCGCGAGCGCCGCCTTCCGCCACGGCGCATCCGCCTCGCGCCCGGCGTAGGTGAACCGCGTGCGCGGCAGCGACGCGAGCGACTGCGTTTGCCCGTAATAGACGACATCCAATCCGCCAATCTCCAGCGTCTGCGGTTCGAAGCCAAAACGAAGCATGATCGCCGCCTCGCCCGCCGCGAAGTCCTCTTCAAACGCAAACGGCACCCACACTTCCTGCCATTCGTGACCGAAATTGTAGTCGCACTCGAAGCTGCTGTTCCACGCCACGCCGTTGCGCCGCACCACGACATAGACCCGCGCGCCACCCGTCTCGTCGGAAATCTTGGTCGCGCGCGCGAAGAAGTGCAGCAACGCCACGTCGCCCCGCTTCACCACGCGCGCCGTTGTTGCGCGAAGTTCGATCGAGTCCAGGGGCGACTCCACCAGCGTGGCCACGGACCAGGCGCGAGTGAACCCTGGGCCATTCACGTCCACCTTCGAAAAACGCACGTGGTCTTTCGCCGCCGGTTGCGTGCGCAAGGAAAACGCATTCATCGCATCGCCCGCCAGCAACGGTTCCCCTGCCGGCAGCGCCGTCTTTGCCTGCAGCGCGCAAGCGAGGGCAAGGAGCGGGAGGAGAAAGCGCGGCAAGTTCATCGGTAAGTAATATTCGTGGGGGCGCGCGCGACTGACGGAATGCGGCGAGCAAAGATTGCCAGGATTTCGAGGGCAAGCCCGTCGCCTCAAGCGAACTCCACCTCGGCGGTGACGGGAGCAGGCGCACCGAGGGCCAGCGACCGGCGACCAGGAGACGCGGCGCCCACGTGCAACTGGTAACGGCCCGCCCGCCACTCGCGTTGGCCGTCCGCATTGATTTGATAGAGCGCACCGGCTGGCACGCTGAAATCCACCGCTACGACTGCGCCGGGCGCGAGATTCACTTTGCGAAACTCCACGAGTTCCGCGCGCGCCGCATCGACTCTTCCCCTGGGCGGGATCAAATAACATTCCACCGTCTCCCACGCCGCCGTCGCACCGCTGTTCCGCACACTGACCGTGAACGATAGTGCCTCTCCCTCCTTCAACTGCACAGCGCGGAGCCGAAGCGATTCGTAGTTTACGGGCGCATAGCCCAGTCCGAACCCGAACGGATACAGCGGCTCGATCTCGCAAAATTTGTAGGTGCGCCCCTGCATCGCGTAATCGTCAAACGCCGGCAAATCCTCCGTGCGCCGCGGCACCGTAAACGGCAGGCGGCCCGACGGCGCCACGTCGCCAAACAAAACGTCAGCGAGCGCTGTGCCGCCCTCGCAACCGGCATACCACGCATACAGCACCGCGTCCGCCCACTCATGCTCATCGGGCGCCGCGAGCGCACTTCCGCCCGTCAGCACGAGAATGAGCTTTTTGGCGTGTCGCCTCAGCTCCCGGAGAAATTCCCTCTGGTTCTCCGGCAACTCAATCCGCACGCGATCCCCGCCCACCGGCGAAGCCACGGCATCGCCCTCCTCGCCTTCCAGCGTCGGATCGAGCCCGAGCACCGCGACCACGACGTCCGCCATCGCGGCGTCGCCAAAGGTGTAATTGATGCCGGGCGCCCCCTCTTGCGCGAGCGGACATCCCGGCCGATACATCACCCGGCAGCCTTCCGGTGCGCGCGCGACAATCCCTTCGGCAAACGTGACGATCCGCGGACTCATCCCGTAATAATTTCCCAGCATCACTCCGACATTCGCTGCCGTCGGCCCCACGACCAGCATGCTGCGCACATCCCGAGGCAGCGGGAGCACCCCGCCACTGTTCTTCAGTAATACGAACGACTCCGCCGCCGCGCGGCGCGCGAGCGCACGATGTTCATCCGCATCGACGACCGCCATGGGAACTTGGGTGTAAGGCACGGCGGCCGGTGGATCGAACAGCCCCAGCTTGAACTTCGTCGCGAGCAGCCGCCTCAGCGCCACATCGATCTCCGCCTCGGTGATCTGGCCGCACCGCACCGCGAACGCGAGGTCTTGAAACGTACAGCCACAGTTCAAGTCACAGCCGTGACGCACCGCGAGCGCCGCCGACTCCGCCGAATCCTGCGTGACGTGATGGTGCAGATGAAAATCATCAATCGCCCCGCAATCGCTCACGACGTGGCCCTTGAAGCCCCATCGCCCGCGGAGGATTTCGCCGAGAAGAAACGGACTCGCGCACGCCGGCTCGCCGAACACGCGATTATAGGCGCCCATCACGGCCTCCACCCCGCCACGCACCAGTTTCTCAAACGCGGGGAGATACGTTTCATATAAGTCCTTCGGCGTCGGCCGCGCGTCAAATTCATGCCGCGTGTGCTCCGGGCCGGAATGGACGGCGAAGTGCTTCGCGCACGCCGCAACTTTGAGATAACGTGGATCGTCCCCCTGCAAACCCCGGACGTTGGCGAGACCGAGTTCACCCGTGAGATACGGATCTTCGCCGAACGTCTCCTGCCCACGGCCCCATCGAGGGTCGCGAAATATATTTATATTGGGGGCCCAGAACGTGAGGCCTTGGTATTGTTGACCGTGCGCTCCCGCCCGCGCCGCAGCGTGATGCTTCGCCCTCGCTTCATCCGCCACCGCCGCCGCAATGCGTTGGACCAGTTCCCGATTCCACGTCGCCGCCTGCGCAATCACCTGAGGGAAGACGGTCGCCCGCCCGTTGCGCCCGACCCCGTGGCAGGCCTCGCTCCACCAGTTGTACGCCACGATTCCGAGACGTTCGACCGCCCGGTTCTCGTGACCCAATTGATCGATTTTTTCCGCGAGCGTAAACCGGTGCACCAGATCTTCCATGCGGTCCGCAAGCGGCGCGTTGGCATCGCGAAACGGGAAGGATTTCACAGCATCACTCATGGACGACTTTCGGAAATAAAGAGTTTGGGTTCGACGGTCTCCGCGAGACGGCGGGCGCCGGCAGCCGACGGGTGCAAGTGGTCCCCGCTGTCGTAAGCGGGTGCGAGGCGCGAGGGATGGTCGGGATCGCGTAGCGCCGCATCAAAGTCGACGACCGCATCGAATGCTCCGCTCGTCCGAATCCACGCGTTCACCTTCTCTCGGTCTGCTTCACCATCGGACGAGAAATAGAAATCGGCGCCTTCGTAAGGCGTGATGGTCCCGCCCAAGACGCGGAGGCCGTGCGCGCGGGCGCGCGTCACGATCTGCTGCAAGGCCGCAATGATGTCGTCAGCCTTGGCGAAGTCCGAGCCGTGGCGCCGCGCATCCAGCCGCGTGCCAATGTCATTGATGCCTTCAAAAACTAGGAGCCAACGGGTGCCCGGCGGCGTGAGGACATCGCGATCAAAGCGCGCGAGCGCATTCGAACCGAGACCATCCCGGAGCAGGCGATTGCCACCGATGCCGAGATTGAGCACGCCGAGCGGAACGATATCGGGGCGTTTCTGGAATAAGCGAACCAACTCGTCCGGCCACCGCCCGTTCTGATCCGTCTTGGTCCCGTAGCCATCCGTGATCGAGTCGCCCAATACCATCACGGCGGCAGCATCCGGCGCATCGGTGTACACATCGAGGCCCTGGATGAAATACCAATGCTCAATCGCTTTCGCCGCGGTCAACTTCTCCGCCGTCACCTCGCCCCCAACGTCCCAAAAGGAGCGGGTGCGGGCTCCTCCATGCATCGTCAGCACCGCCGGCACCCGGTCAAACTGCACCGTGATCGCGACGTCGGCCTGCGCATGGACGGAGAGTTTCACCGGATCGGAAATGTAAGCGGCGCCCGGCGGAAGAACGACATCGCCTCGGCCCGCAAATCTCACCGTTTGGTCCGTGCCAGGCACGATCGCGCCATCCACGCCCGCTAGCGCGATATGCACCGTGCGGAAACCAAGAGGCGTTTCACCGAAGGCGTTGGAAAATCGGAGACGAACCGCGTCGCCGCCGAGGGATACATGCACGATCTGGCGCAAAGTCACCCCAGCCTGCGCCGGCCCATCTTTCTCAGCGGACTGCGCTACCGGCGAAGTCGCCCACGTGCCAATCCAATGTCCTCCGTCCGCCCGACACGGAGCGACGAAGAGCGCGATGATCGCGGCACTAAAGGCGGCCCGCCGCCCCAACCACATCCCAGCCGTGGCCGCAGCAAAAAAGGTCGTGAGCATGGGTATAACGAGGGCCACGAGGCCTCCAACGAAGAGTTCGAGCGGCCTTTGCGCTACCGCCGCACTCGCCCGAAAGATGTCTCCGTGCGCGCTCTCAATTGTGCGCGAAGACCTGCAGGGCGGAAAATCGGAAAAGGCGTTTGAATGATTCAACGATCGATTTGTTAGGAGTAACTGTAGCGCCACTTCATGCGCGTCGTGCGGGCACGGGCGTCCGGCTCGGTCGGCCGAGCCGGACGCCCCATCGTTTAGAAACTGAACGTATTCGTAACGAACCACTCCCGGTTCGGCGCGATACGCGCTGACGCCCACGTCTTGCCGTCCGGTTCCACCGAAATCGGAATCAATTCATCTTTGCCGAAGACGTTGCGGATGTTGAGTTGGATTTTCCAATCGATCCGTTTGGTCAGCTTGTGCTCGTAACTGCACCAAGCGTCCAATCCGTCCTCGGACGGTCCGTAGTAGGGCTTCGAAAGGTCAAAGCTGGCTTGTCCATTCGCGCCAGGAATCACCGGGTAGCCGATGATCACCCGATCCTGCCACCGATAGGCGCCACCGACGCCAAATCCTTTTAGCGCGCCATCTTGGAACATGTAGTTCGTCACCACATTAAAGCGCCACTTCCTAAGCTCGGAAGCCGCCGAGCCTTCCTGCAGTTTAAGAAGTGTATATTGCCCCCGCCAGTTGGCCCAATTCTGTCGCACTTCGTTCGATGGCACGTAGTTTCCATTGTATTGACGCATGTCGCCCGCCACGCCGGCCATCTGCCCGTCGAGGTAGTTCACGAGCTCATCGAGCTGCGCACCGCCGACATTCGTGCGGACTGCCGTCGTCTCCGCCGCATTGAACGACACCCGCCAGTTCGGCAAAGGATTCGCGGTGAACTCGAACTCGTAACCTTCGGACTTCGTGTCGGCCGTCACTGCCAGGCCCTGTGGCGCGGAAGGACTGTAGGCGTAGACCGTCGACCCATCAGGCTGGTGCGCCGAAGGATTCGCCTCATACGTCGCCCGATCAGTCAACGCCGAAGCTGTCGTGGGCGTGTAGCCCCACGCGCTGAAGTAGTTTTTCGCCTGGAGCCACGACTGGATGTCGTTCCACGCCGTGATGGACGCGTCCCTCCTTGCAATGGCTTGCGCCTGGGTCTCCAACGTCGCCCCGCTGGGGACAGGGCTGGGATTGCCGTTCAAGTCAGCCACCGGGCGGTTGCTGGCGTTCACGTAGGCCGGAGTCCAATAATACCGCTTGCCGGGTGTGTCGTCGGTCTGGCCTCCCGTATCGAGCGTATAGCCGTTCATTTTATACAAGAACACATTCCGGAACTTAAGCCCCTGCGCAACGGTGCTTGAGAGGCCGCCCAGATCCAGTTGCGTCGTCGCATTCGCGACGCTGCTCTCATACTTCACGGCGCGGAAAGAAAACCGGTCGTCCTTGGTGGAGATCATCACCCCATAATCCTTGGTCTTGCCGGTCGGGTTGCCGATCGTATTGCCGTAGACATCCCGGCGCGTGTCGGTGACCTGAAAGTTGGCCGACTTATTATAGGATACGCTGACATTGAGCGGCAGCGGATCGTGCGTGCCGAACAGCTTGTTCAAATGGACAACGACGCCGCCGCTCGTCGAGTGATCCTTGAATATCTGGCCAGCCGGATAGCTGCTCGGTAGAGCGTAGACGCTGGGGTCGATGTTGAGGATGCTCCGGTTGGTGTTCACTTTCTGCGCCGTCACGCCCTTGCCCTTTACCTCGTCGTAGCGCCATCCCAGGGTGGAAACGATGGCGCCATCCCACCAATAGCCCTGCCAGGTGCCGGCGTAAGAGGTCGTCTCGCGCAGGGACTTCTGGGCGTTGGTCAGCAGCGTCGGATCCTGCCCGTTGTCATAGCGCCGCAGGTTCACCGGCACGTTGGAATTCCAGCCGATATAGTTAGCCGGATTCGATGCCTGGGTTGTCGCAGTTGCCGGGTCGAAAATCGGCAGAAGATTATTTGGCACGGTCCACGGATCGCTGTAATTGACGCCCGCCGGGTTGGTCCAGGTCGACGCGAAGTGATAGACGTTCCCATTGGGCAACGTGACCGCGGACCCGACGTTCGGAATATTCGCTCCCGAGGCGGAACTGGCGCCTGCGAGTGAGGGGCCGAGGTAGATGACACTCACCGGCGGGCGGCTCCCGCTGCCGGCGAAGGGGTAGCTGAGGCCGGTCGTGCGACTCCAGTAGGCATCCCAGTCACTGCCGTAAGCATACATCTGCCAGGTACGGTTTTCCGTTTCATATTTCTCTTTGCTGTAAACGCCGTTGAAACGCTGCTTGTTGATCAACTTGGCCAGAAAACTCTCGCTGCTCAAAAAATCCCTGGCCCGCAATTCGCCGAAAACAGAACCCCGGACATACTCCCGGTCGCTCTCGTAGGAGGTCCCGCCGCCCGGACCGCCCACCACATAAGGGCGACCAAAATTCGGATTGGCGGTGAGATCCTGAAAGTTCTGCAGCACGTCAATCGTGAGTGTGGGATCGGTGATGAGCGCTTGCCCGCCTCGTTTGTATTTCTGCCGGTCATAACTCAACTCCACCCCCACCCGGTCATCCCATCCCGTCTGGGTGAGATCCAGATTATACGCGTTCCAGTTTTCGTATTCGGATTTCGTAGGGCCGTCCAATAGATTATTGTAGAAATCGAACACCGATGCGTCGGAGAGCGTTTTGGTTCGATATTGTCCGTATTGGGCGCCCGGCAGGCGGGCGTTCGACGCGTAGGATGAGAGACTCGTGAGCCGATAAAATTCGTCGGCATAGCGCTGGCCCACCAACAAATCGCCAATGCCCCGCACACTGCCGTCGGGATTGTGGGCCCCCGTGTTAACATAGCCGCCATAGATGCGTTGCAGTTGATTGTCGGCGCCGTCAATGAACCAGATCGGCTGCTGTTGATTGGCAACATTGGCGGTCAGCCACGGATTGAGGTTCTGCGGCGCGGACCCCACTCCATAGGCGTTCGGAATGGCCAGCTTGCCCAACCCGCCATCCAGGGAGGTGGTATCAACCGGGCGGAACCACGGCGTAATGCTGTCATTTGGCGGCACCGTCCGCGGACGATTTGCATCGATATCGCCGTGCTCATACTTGGCTTTGAAGCTCGTATGGAAGTCATTCCGCTTAAAGAGCTGCGGATCAAAGCGCAGGGCGCCGTAGTAGCGCTTGTCTTTTTGATAGGCCGGATCCTGCTGGTATTTTTCGTCGCTCCACAACCCGTCGAGGCGAATCGCGAGCGTCTTCGGCACGAGGACTTGATTGACGTCCAGCGAACCCCGCACGCTGCCATACGAACCGACCCGCGCCGTCACGCTCCCCATATCGTGAAACTCGGCATTGCGCGTGGTGGCATTGACGATGCCTGCCGGGCTCCCCAGCCCGAAGAGGATGGAATTGGGACCGCGTTGAATATCGATCCGGTCGACGTTATAGGAATCCCACGGGATATCGGTGACAAAAAAATCGCGGGTGTTATCCGCCGCGGCGAGGCCGCGGACGCGGTTGGTGCTGCCGGGATTGCGCAGCGAACTGCTCTCATCCACGCTGGTGGCGTTGCCCAGGCCCGCATACGTGCCCCGCGTGCCGGCGACTTCCGCGTTGGTTGTATATTGCAGGAGCGATGTGTTATCGATCGCGCCAATGTCGGCGAGAAACTCCTTCGTATAGACCGACAAACCGCCGCCGACATCTTTGAGGTCCGTGCGGATGCGGGTGCCCGCGAGTGTTTCGGTCGCTTGGTAGCCCTGATCTTTTTGCGAGCGAACTTCAAACGGTGAGAGCACCACCGTGTCCTTGCTGGTTTCATTGGGGTCAGGAGCGACGGTTTGCGCTCCAAGTTGCCCGGCTGCCGCGGTCGACAGGATCATCAGGCCAAGTCTGAACGGAGTTTTCATACCTTACGGCGTCTTTCTGCGTTATTGGGTCACACGGAAGACAGGGTCTCGCGTGCGGGGGTGAGTTGAAAGCAGACGCTGGGGAGCGCTGCGCGTCAAATGCACTACTGGGGCCGTCTATAGACGCGCAAAGTCTTCACGAGTCTAACACTAGACTCATCCGGATCATTTCACGACTATGGCGGCCGTGACCCGCCGCTTGCCTTGCGACTGGGATGTCGATCACTCTCGTATCATGAACTCTCTGCCGCCAGTAAGCGCCTGCTCTCGCCCGCGAGCGAATTCCCTACTCTGGTTTGTCCAGCGGTGCCCTGCGCCTAACGGTCAATCCGCGGAGCTTTTCCCCAATCCCGTCGATTGTGCCGTCAGTCGCGTCTGCTTATGACGTGGGACGAAATCAACTGGCCCGTGCTGGAGCGATTGCGAGAAGGCTTCCTTCATGGCGGCGCGGCGGCGGGCGTTTACTGGAAATCCGCCGAAGATCTCGCCAATTACGATTTCACCTACGGAGAAAGGATTGGGTGGAAGTGGGACGCAGTGCTGCGCGAACTGGAGCTCCGCCACTGGCAACCGGCCCCCGGCGCGTCTGTTTTTGACTGGGGCTGTGGCAGTGGCATTGCGGCGCGCCGCGTGATCGCGCACTTTGGCGCGGAAACGTTTTCCGGCCTCACTGTCTGGGACCACTCGACGATCGCCGTGGATTTCGCGTCATCCGTCGCCCGCAATCAATTCCCCTCGCTGCAGGTTGCCCCGGCAACTCCGCGCGATTTCACGGACGCCTCACCCATTGGGTTGCTTGTGATCAGTCACGTGCTCAATGAACTCTCGCCGGCGGCGCTGGCCGACTTGGAGCGGGTGGTCGCGCGGGCCGAGTCGGTGTTGTGGGTTGAGCCCGGCACCAGCGTGGTCAGCCGCCAGCTCGGTGCCATTCGCGACCGACTCATAAACGCGTTCCACGTCATCGCGCCGTGCACGCATGCGTTACCCTGCCCTGCGTTGGCGCCCGAGAACGAACGGCATTGGTGCCACTTTTTCGCGCCGCCCCCGGCCGGAATTTTCGCCGATTCGAATTGGGTCAAATTCGGCCAGCGCGCCGGCATCGACCTGCGCAGTCTGCCCTACGCTTTTTTGGCGCTCGACCGGCGGCCGCGAGAGACGCTGGCCGACGGTTGGTCGCGCATCATCGGCCGGCCCGAACACTTCAAGCCTTACGCGCGCTTCCTCAACTGCGATGCGACCGGTCTCGCGGAACTCACGCTGCCCAAGCGCGCCGCACCCGCACTCTTCAAGGAACTTGAACGCACGCGCGCACCCTTGGTCTATCGCTGGACGCGCGCCGCAGCACAGGTCGTCGGCGGCGAATCGCTCGCGCAGATAAATTCGCCGGCGGAATGACTTTGTCTGGCCCCGCCGCGGAATCGCCTCTTTGTGTCCGCCATGCGTTTCTGTTTCGCGCGCTTCGCGCCCATCCTTTTCGTGCTCCTGGTTCCGACCCTTCGCGCCGTCGACCTCACGGCGGTGCATTATGTCGTGAGTTTTCCCGAAGCCGCGAACCACTACGTCGAGGTGGAGGCGACCATTCCGACGGACGGTCAGGCCACGCCGGAAGTTTTCATGCCCGTCTGGACGCCCGGCTCCTATCTGGTGCGCGAATACGCGCGGAACATCGATCGCGTCAGCGCGGAAGACGTTTCGGGTGCCCGCCTGCCGATCGAAAAGGTCAGCAAAAACCGTTGGCGCATCGCGGCCGGGTCGCGGGACACCGTCCGCCTGCGCTATCGCGTTTACGCTCGCGAAATCAATGTGCGTGGCAATTGGGTCGAGCCCGGTTTCGCCTTACTCAATGGCGCGCCCACCTTTCTGGCCCCCGCGCACGAACCACAGAGATCTTACGAGGTGAGTTTTGTGCTGCCTGCGGGATGGCAGACCGTGCAAACTCCTCTCGCTCCCACGGAAAATCCCACCCGTTTCACGGCTCCCGATTTTGATACGCTGATCGACAGCCCCATGGTCGCTGGCTCGCCGGAAGTGACCCGCTTCGACGTCAGCGGAGTTCCTTTCTACCTCGTCACGGTCGCAGGCGACGGCGTTTGGGCCAACGACCGGGTCATCCCCTCGCTTAAGCGCATGGTCGAGGCACAACGCGATTTCTGGGGCTCACTCGCTTCACCGAAACCCTATTATTTCTTCAACGTCCTTTCCGGCCAGCGCGGTGGACTGGAACACAAAAACAGCGCCACATTGATGGCCGAACGCTGGCTTTCCCGGACCCCAGGCGGTGTCGATTCGTGGCTCTCCCTCGCCAGTCACGAGTTTTTCCACGCTTGGAATGGCAAGCGCCTGCGTCCCGCCGCGCTCGGGCCGTTTGACTACGAGCATGAAGTCTACACGCCGTCGCTATGGGTCGTCGAGGGCATCACGAGCTACTACCAACATCTGCTCCTCCAACGCGCGGGCGTCACTTCCCCCGAAACCGTGGTGTCGGCCCTCGGCAATTTGCTCGCCGCCTACGAATCTTCTCCCGGGCGCCGCCTCCAATCGCTTGGCGAATCGTCGTTCGACGCGTGGATCAAAGCCTATCGGCCTGACGAAAACTCCACCAACACCACGATCAGCTACTACAGCGTCGGCGCGCTCGCCGGCTTTCTGCTCGATGCTCAAATCCGCGCCGTCAGTCACGGCCAGCACTCACTCGACGACGCCATGCGCCTCGCGTATCAACGCTACAGCGGACCCCGCGGTTACACCGAAAAGGAATTCATCGCCGTCCTCAGCGAAGTCGCCGGCGCGGACCTCTCGTCGTGGTTCGAACGCACCATCAACCAACCCGGTGAGTTCGACATCACCACTGCGCTCGATTGGTTCGGCCTCACCCTCAAGCCCGCGCCCGCCCCCGCACCCAATGCCCCGCCGCCGAGTGGCTGGCTCGGTGCCGACACCAAAGACGACGGCGGCCGCCTGATCGTCACCCGCGTCAAGAGCGACACTCCCGCCTACGCCGCCGGATTGACGCCCGACGATGAGATTCTTGCGATCGACAACTATCGCGTGAGCGCCGGTCAACTTTCCGCGCGCCTCAACGTGTATCAGGCCGGCGCGAAGATCACGTTGCTGATCGCCCGCCTCGACGAACTCCATCGCCTCAACGTCGTCCTCGGCGTGGAACCCGTTCCCCCGAAGCTCATGATTCGCGCCGACAGCACGCCCGTCCAGAAAGCCCACCGCGAAGCGTGGCTTTCTCCCTCCGCAAGCCCCGCTGGCGCTCCCCAGCAAACCGTGAATCCACCTGCGACCGACTCTTGACTCCCGCCGCCGCACCCGAATGATTCACCCCTTTCACGAATCACACCATGGGCCAACAACTGAACAAGCACATCAAACGCAAACGCCGCGCCGCTTACCTGAAGCGCAAAAAGGCCCGTCTTAAGACCGCCGCCGCCAAGAAGTAACGCCGGCCGCCTCCGCCTCCCTTTCAACCGCGGTCTCGCACCGCGGTTTTTTTGTTGGCCCTGTTCGCGCCAAATCCGAATCCGCCTTTCCTGCTGTTATTGCGCCGCCCTGCGCGCGCCGCCGCTCATCGTCCATGATTAAAGTCAGTCTCATTTCTCTCGGTTGCGCCAAGAATCTCGTCGATAGCGAAATCATGGTCGGGCACCTCCATCAGGCCGGCATGACCGTGATTCCCGAAGCCGAAAAAGCCGACGTCGTCATCGTCAACACCTGCTCCTTCATCGACTCGTCGAAGGAAGAATCGATCGGGCACATCCTCGAGGTCCACCAAAACCGCGGGCTGCGCAAGCGCCGCAAAGAGCAAAAGCTGATCGTCGCCGGCTGCATGTCGCAGCGCTTCTCCAAAGATCTCGGCACCTCTCTGCACGATGAAGTCGACGCCTTCATCGGGCTCGATCAAGTCACCCAAGTGGCGCCGATCATCGAGGGGCTTTACGCCAAGGAACGCGGCCCGAAGGATGCGCCGGAAAATTTCATCACCGGCCGCTCCACCTACATCCCGGACTACGACACGCCGCGCTTCCGCCTCACTCCGCGGCACACCGCTTACATCAAGATCGCGGAAGGCTGCAATCACCCGTGCACATTCTGCATCATCCCGCAGATCCGCGGCCGGCACCGCAGTCGCACTGTCGCGAGCGTCGTCGCCGAAGCCCGCCGGCTCGTCGCCGAAGGCGTCCGCGAAATCAACCTCATTTCCCAAGACACCACGTTCTTCGGGATGGACACTTGGACGGAGCGCCCGAATCCCCGCACGCCGGTCGATTCCTCGCGCGGCACCGCGCTCACGACGCTGTTGCGCGAACTCAACGCCATCGAGGGCGATTTCTGGATTCGTCTCCTCTACACGCATCCCGCGCACTGGAGCGACGAACTCATTCGCACCATCGCTGAGTGCCCGAAAGTCGCCCGCTACATCGACATTCCCCTTCAACACATCAGCGACCACATGCTCGGACTGATGCAACGCGAGACCAGCGGCGACTACATCCGCAATCTCCTCGGCCGCATCCGCGCCGGCATCCCCGGCATCGCGGTTCGCACCACGTTTATCGTCGGCTTTCCCGGTGAAACCGAAGCCGACGTCGATGAACTCTGCCAGTTCATCCGCGAAACGCGTTTCGAACGCCTCGGCGTCTTTCGCTACTCGCAGGAAGAAGGCACGCGCGCGGCCAAGATGGAGGAGCAGGTTCCCAAGAAGACCAAGGAGGCGCGCTGGCACCGCACGATGGCGTTGCAGCGCGAAATCGCCGCCGAAGTCAGCCATCGCCAGGTCGGTCACACCTTGAAGGTTTTGGTGGAGGAGCCGGGTGTCGCCCGCGGTGAAGCGGATGCGCCCGATATCGACGGCCGCGTTTACGTGCCGCGCGAACTCCCCGTCGGCGAATTCGCCGAGGTCACCATCACCGGGTTTCAAGACTACGATCTGCTTGCGCTCCCTGCCGGCGAGCAGCCCGCGGAGTTCAAGGTCGCTAAACAGGCGCAGTAATCCCTCGCCTTGCCGGACCTTGCACTCGCGCCGCCCCGTGTTTCATCAACGGGTTGAAATGCGCTGCTCCGTCCTCGTTCGCTGGCTCTGGCTTCTCGCGCTGATCGTGGCCGGCGGTTGCAGGCCGGATCCGCCGGATCAGCTTGCGTGGCAGATTTCGGCGGAAACGCCGAACGACTACTATCAATGGTGCGAGGTCCATGAGGCACGCATGTCGCCTGCGGTGCACATCGATTTTGTCGTCGCCCTGCGCAGTCTGGCCGCCGTCTCCCGCCGGTTTGGCGGCGCGCTCGATCTGCGGGAAACCAACAATCCCTTCTGCCAACGCATCAACGCGCTCACGGTGCGCGAAGTCATTCTCGACGGACTGACCGCTTACCGCGATCAAGTGGCCGCGCGGCTTTCGCGAGTCCAGGCGGCCCAACTCCGCAACATCGAGCACGAGCCCGCCGGCGGCGATCCGGCGTTGATGGCAGCCTACGCTCAGGCGCGCACCGACTCCGAGCAGACAGTCGCCCGACTTCGCGCGCACATCGCCAAGGTCGAGGAACGCCTGCACTGCTATGAAAACGGTGGTGACCCTGAGTCCTCGCCCTCGCCCTTCGACGCCAGCGAATCCGATCAATCCACTTCTGCCGCCGCGGAAACAGCGGACAACGCCTCAGCCGCCGGCTCGCCCTCCGCTCATGACTGAACTTCGCTTCATTCACAAATGGTCGTCGGAGCAGCACGCCACCACCAAAGGCTGGCTGTGGCGCTGGAGCCGGCGCGTCTACGAGAAAACCCCTGCTCACGCCCGCACGTCCGACCAGAGTGAAAATATCATCTTCATTCACACGCGCCGCCTCCTCGCGCTGCTCGCTCTCACTCTGGTCATGGCCTACGCCAGTCTGGCCGTCACCGCGTGGTGGTGGTTTCACCGGCGCTTGGGCGAAAACGTCACGCTCATTGATGCCGCCTGGCCTCCGCGTTGGGCCGGGTTGGTTCAAGCGCGCACGGATGCCTTGTTCACGCAGGGGTTCACGGCCTTGCAGGAGCACCGTTTCGGCGACGCCGCGCGTCTGCTTGAGGCCGGGCTCCGCCGCGCGCCCGAACGCAACGATGCGCGACTCGCCCTCGCGACCATCTTCGGCACGTTTCACGAATATGGCCGCGCCTTCGCGCAACTCGATCAGGCCTTCGCGCATCCGCCTGTTTCCTCCGCGCTGCTCGCCACCGCCTTCACCGTTTCGTTCACGGCGGAAGACTTTGTCCGCGCCCTCGCTTACGCCCAAAAAATTCTCGACGCCCAACCGCCCGCGAGCCCCGACCTCACCCGCCTCGCGCGCCAAAACAAGATTCGCGCTTTGACCGCCCTCGGCCGGTCCGACGAAGCCGTCGCCGCAGCCGCTTTGCTCGCCGCGGAGCCCGACCCGACCTCGCTGGTATGCCGCATCGACGCGTTGCGCAGCCACCGCCAGTTCGCCGCCGCGCTCGCTCTTGCCCACGCAGCGCAGACGCGTTTTCCCGCCCACCTCGCCGTGCTCGACATCGCTTGCCGCACGGCCCGCGACGCCTCCAATCCGGCCGAGCTCCGCTCATTTCTTGCCGCCGCCATTACGGCGCAACCCAACGTCCCCGCGCCCCGGCAAACTGCGGTGCTCGAATGGTGGCAAGCGGGCGACACCGCCCAGTCCCAATCCGCCCTGGACGCATTTCTCCTGCGCTTCGATTCCGACCCCGACTTCGTTTACCGCCTCTCCACCGCCGCCACCGCCATCGGCGCGACAACGATCGTCGAACGCCTTTACCAACACGAAGCGGCACTCGGCCTTCCGACCAATCGGCTCGCCGCCAATCTGGTCGAAGCGCATATCATCAATGGCGACCTCGTCGGCCTGCGCCGCACACGCCCGTTGTTACCCGCCCTCGCGGCAACGAAAGATCCCGTCCTGCAACTCTGGCCTCCGCTCGTGCAGGCAATTTTCCAAGTCGTCGACGACGCTCCGCTCAGCTCCGGTCCGCCGCTGCAAAGCCTCGTCCGCCGGCTCGGCCTGGTGCCCACATCTTACACCCGCTTCATCGATCTTTTGCTCAACGCCCAGCGCCCCGCCGCCGCCTGTGCGCTGCTTGATCAGGCTCTCGCTGCGTATCCGACATCCGCCTCTCTGCAAAAGGTCGCGCCCGCCGCTCGGGCCGCGCTCGCTGCGGCGACGGCGGACCGCGATCGCGTTCCGGCGCCAAGCATCGCCCCCGTGCTCGATGCCCCGGAATTCTTCGCGCGTGGCGACGACTTGCTCAGCTCCGGCCAATTCACCGCCCTTGCCCGACTCATCGCCGAGCAGCGTCGCGCCAATCCCGATTGGCTGGCCCAGCGCTCCGGCGACGTCGCCTGGCTGGAGCTGCGCCTCGCTCTCGCGACTCACGACGAACTCGCCGCCCGCCGCCTCGGCCAGCTCTACCTCAACGGAGATCAAGAACGCCTCGAACGCGCCATCGCATTCGCCGCGCGATTGCCGGTCCGCGACGCGGCCGATCAACGCGCGTTGCTGACCGACGCCATTCTCCGCCACCACCCCGAAGCGCAGGCCCGCCTGATCGAGGCCGGCCTGATCAAGGTGCCGGTGCCATCGGCGGAGTGACCGTCCGTTGACGCCGCGCGCTCCGCTCCCCGCGTTACTTGAGCGCCTGCACTGCTTCGCGCAATTGCACCGCGAAGCGTTTGAGCTTTTCCAAGTCTTTCACACCCGGCGCGGATTCGATCCCACTGTTCACGTCGACGAAACTGGCCTGCGTGGCACGCAGCGCCGCGCCGATGTTTTCCGGGCTCAGGCCACCGGATAACATCCAGAACTTTTCCGGATACGCCGCTTGGTGTCGCCCAAATTTCGCCCAGTCACTCGTGCGCCCCGATCCGCCGAAACCGTCGACCTGAAAAGTATCGAGCAACCACCCTTTGGCGAACGGCAGCAAAGCCGCCGGCACGTCGAACTGGGGTGGCAGTTTCGGTGCCAGCCAGAGCCGCTCCGGCCCGACCAGCTTCGCCCACGCCGCGACTGTTTCGACCGGCACATCATGCCGGAAATGAATCTGAAAATAATCGAATCCCGCCGCGGTCATGGTGACCAGTTCGGCCGCGGACGGCTCTACGCAAACCGCCACTTTTCGCCGGTCAGGCAATCGTGCGCGCATCGCCGCATACTGCGCCAAGGTCACGAACCGCGGCGATTTCGGATACAGGTTGAAACCCAGGTAGTCCACGCCGCACGCATCCGCGTCCTCGGCGTCTACGAGCGACGTCAGCCCACAAACTTTCACTCGCACGCCGGCGATCATGATGCGCCTTCCTCCTCATCGCCGAGGCAGGTTTCCACAAGGCGCGCCGTTTTCACCCAAGGGTGATCAACCGGCACGATCCGCTTGATGCCGGCAACTTTCTTCAATGGCACCGGCACGCACTCCGCGCCCTTGATCCCCACCATGATGTTGTAGCGCCGCTCGGCGAGCAGTTCCCCCGCCTTCGTGCCGAGCCGCGTGCACAGCAAACGATCAAACGCCGTCGGCGTGCCGCCACGCTGCACATGGCCGAGTGCCGTCACGCGCGCTTCCACACCCGTCAACTGCTGCAATTGTCGCGCGAGCCGGCTCGCCACCGATTCCTGCACCAAGTGCACGCCTTCGAGTCCGCCCCCCGTGGCACCGCTGACAATCCGGGTCTCCTTCGCCGCGCGCCTCGCCATGCGATCCATCGCCGCGCGCGCTTTCGCCTCTTCCCGTGAAACAATTCCCTCCGCCACCGCGATGATCGAAAAACGCTTCCCGGCCCGCTGCCGGCGCCGGAGATGGCGCGCCACCGCTTGCAAATCGTAGGGAATCTCCGGAATCAAAATCACGTCCGCGCCTCCCGCGATACCCGACCCGAGGCACAGCCACCCCGCCGAATGCCCCATGATTTCGCACACGATGATGCGTTGATGACTCGTCGCCGTCGTGTGCAGGCGGTCGATCGCTTCCGTGGCGACCGACATCGCCGAGTCGAATCCAAACGTGATGTCCGTTTCCGCCACGTCGTTATCGATCGTCTTGGGCAAGGTCAGCACATTGATCCCGCCGCGTTCATGCAGCCGATACGCCGTCTTCTGCGTGCCGTTCCCGCCCAAGCACACGAGACAATCGAGTTTCAACTTCCGATAATTGCGCGCGACGACGTCCGTCAAGTCGGTCACCTGCCCATTGATTTCAATCTTATGCGGCTTGTCGCGACTGCTCCCGAGAAACGTCCCGCCCTGCGTGAGAATGCCGCTCACGTCCGCGTTCTCCAACGGCCGCGTGCGATTCTCGATCAAACCGCGAAAGCCGTCCTCAATCCCGACCACCTTCAACCCGTAATGCAGCGCCGCCTTCGCCACGCCGCGGATCACTGCGTTCAACCCCGGGCAATCGCCCCCCGCCGTCAGAATCCCAATCGTGCCGGAAGGTTTGCGCAGCATGAGCGGTGTGGCGGGTCGGATGGATGGGTGGTCGCAGGCGACGGTCAGAACCCGTTCACCGCCGCGATCACGTGATCGACTTGCGCGTCCGTCAACTCCGGGAAAATCGGCAGACTCACACACGTCGCCGCCGCCGCTTCCGCCACAGGGAACGAGCCTGGGCCCTGACCGAGCGACGCGAAGCACCCCTGTCGATGCAACGGCACCGGATAGATCAAATCGGTGCCCACCTCCTGTTGGGCGAGATAGTCACGCAACGCGTCGCGCCGCGGGTGCCGAATCGTAAATTGGTGAAACACCGATTGTCCGTAATCCGGCTGATCCGGCAGCCGCACGTCCGCCAGACGAATCCCCTCCAGATAACGCTGCGCGATCGCCTGCCGCCGCGCCGTCCATCCCGCGAGATGCGGCAGCTTCACGTTGAGCAACGCACCCTGAAATCCGTCCATGCGGAAATTTCCGCCCACGATGTCGTGATAATAGCGCCGGTCGGAGCCGTGCACACGGATGTGCCGCGCCTTCACCTGCGTCGCCTCATCGCGTGCAACAAACGCCCCGCCTTCGCCGCAGCCTCCGAGGTTTTTCGTCGGATAAAAACTAAACGTGCCGACATCGCCGAACAACCCCACCGGCTCGCCGCGATATCGCGCCCCGACCGCCTGCGCGCAATCCTCGATGACGAACAGTCCGTGTCTCCGTGCGATCGCCATGATCTCGGCCATGCGCGCCGGCTGCCCGAAAAGATGGACGACAATAATCCCTTTCGTGCGCGGTGTGATCGCCGCCTCGATCTTCGCCGGGTCGAGGTTGAACGTGCCCTCCCCCACGTCCACGAAGCGCGGCGTCGCGCCCACATAGCTCACGCCCCACACCGTCGAGATGAACGTGAACGGCGGTGCGATCACCTCGTCGCCCGGTCCGAAACCGGCGATCATGCACGCCACGTGCAACGGCGAGGTGCCGCTGTTCATCCCCAGCACGCGGGGATAGCCGAGCGTCGCGCCAAAATTTTTCTCAAACTCCTCCACATCTTTGCCGAGGCAAAAGCGCGTGGCGTCGTAGGTCGCCGCGAGCGCCGCCAGCGCCTCAGTTCGCAAGGCGCGGTGTTGAAGCGAAAGATCGAGAAACGGCACTTTCATGGCTGGACCCCACGAAAAACACGAAACCCGCGAAAACCAAACTCGTTTCGCGGGTTTTCCTCCGACTCCGTCACTTCAATTTCCGCACCAACGCATCGACCAACGCATCGAGCCCGGGTGATTTCGCCTCAAAATCAATCGGCATGCCCGCCTTCTTCATCGTTTCGCTCGTCAGCGGACCGATGCTTCCCGCCAAGGGCCGCTTCGCCTTCGGCGCCAGTTTCAACGCCCGCGCCTGGTCCACGAACGACTGCACGGCGGACGAACTCGCGAACAAAATGGCGTCAGCGCCGCGCGCCCGAAAATCCTCCGCCGCCGGGTCGCCGCTCAAATCCGTCTGCTCCGTCTTGTAAACTTGCAACTGGTCCACGATCGCGCGCGCCTCTTCGAGTTTCGTCACCAGCGTTTCCCGGTTCAAATTCCCCGTGATCACGAGCAACTTCGCGCTGTCCAAGCTGCCCGTTGCAATCAGCGCCTCCGCCAGAGCCTCGCCCGTCGCGACCTCGGGCTGGCACTCGACCTTCAGATGGAACTCCTTCACCGCCCGCGCCGTCCCCTCGCCGACACACGCGAAACGCAGCAGGCCGAGTGAGCGGATATCGTCGAGAATCCGGAAGAACTCCTCGAAGAAAAACCGCACGCCGTTCGCACTCGTGAACACGATCCAGTCGTAGCTGCCCAGCTCGAGCATCACGTCCGCGAGCGTGTCTTTCGAAATTTCTTTCGAAACGCGGATCAACGGCAATTCGATCACCTCCGCTCCGCGATCGCGCAATTTCCCGGCCAGTTCAGAGGCCTGTTCCCGCGTCCGCGTCACCGCGACCCGTCGTCCCGCCAAAGTGAGTTTTTCGTCTGCCATAAAAATTTAACCGCTCCGGACGCTCGCTCGACTGTCGCGCGCGCCGGCCTGCTACAGCAAGCCGAGCTCCTTCAAAATGCGGCTCGCCGCGCTCTCCGGACGCGCAAAATCCTCCGCGCTGAGCGACACGGTCCGCCTGCCCGTTTGCTCATGGTAAAGATACAGCACGTCTCCGCCCACATGCGCCGCAAACGCCGTATGGCAGCCCCCGCCCAGGGCGGCCTGCAATGCCCGTTCAACGGCCACCGCGCGCGCCGTCGTCTGATCAAAAACCGTCGCAAATCCCTCCGCCTCCGTGGCCCGGCATTGCACCCCGATCGCGCCCTGCCCGACGGCGGGCACCATTTGATCGAGACGCAGCGGGCGAAACTCCACGCCTGGCCAGCTCGCGATACCCAGACGCGCCAACCCCGCCGCCGCCAGCACCGTGCCGTCAGCCACGCCGAGTTCGCCGATCTTCTTCAACCGCGTATCCACGTTGCCGCGAATCTCGGTGAACGCCACGCCGGGAAACAACTGCGCGCTTTGCAAGCGCCGCCGCGGGCTGCCCGTGGCCAATGTCCGCGGCTCGCGCACTCCCGTTCGCACCACGAGCACGTCGCGCGGATCCGCCCGCGGCAGATATCCCGCGATCGCCAGCCCCTCCGCCATGTCGCCCGGCAGGTCTTTGGTGCTGTGGACCGCCACATCCGCCTCGCCACGAAACAGCGCTCCTTCCAGTTCCCCCGTAAACAATCCCTTGCCTCCGCGCTGTTCCAGCGACCACTCCGCTTGTTTGTCGCCGGTGGTGACGATTTTCAGCAGCTCTGTCTCCACCCCGAGGGCCGTGCGCAAATGCGCCGCGACCAGCTCCGCCTGCGCGAGCGCGAGAGGACTCTTGCGAGTGGCGAGAACGAGTTTCGTCATAAATAAAAAAGGCGCAGAATCATCTGCGCCTTTGCCTGCATTTAGCAAATTATCCCGCTGGCTCAGGCGTAGGCCGCCTGCACGCCCTTGAGATTCTTCTTCGTCATCCACGGCATCATGCTGCGGAGACGCTCACCAGTCTTCTCGATGGTGTGCTTTTCGCCCGCCGCGAGCAGCTTCTTGTAGTTCTTCAAGCCGCCTTTGTATTCCTTCACCCATTCCTGGGTGAACTTGCCGGTCTGAATCTCTTTCAGGATTTTCTTCATCTCGACCTTGGTCTGCTTGTTCACGACGCGCGGTCCGCGGGTGATGTCGCCATACTTCGCGGTCTCAGAAATCGAGAAACGCATCCCGGCGATGCCGCTCTCATACATCAGATCGCAGATGAGCTTCAGCTCGTGGAGGCATTCGAAATACGCCATCTCCGGCTGGTAACCGGCCTCGACAAGCGTCTCGAAGCCTGCCTGCACCAGCGCGCTCGCGCCACCGCAGAGCACCGCCTGCTCGCCGAAAAGATCCGTCTCGGTCTCTTCCTTGAACGACGTCTGCAGCACGCCCGCGCGCGTCGAGCCGATGCCCTTCGCCCACGCCAGCGCGGTCTTCTTGGCCTTTTTCGACTTGTCCTGCGCGACGGCGATCAGCGCCGGCATGCCTTTGCCTTCCACGTAGAGCCGCCGCACGATATGGCCCGGACCCTTCGGCGCGACCATGATGCAATCGATGTCCTTGTGCAGCTTGATCAAGCCGAAGTGGACGCTCAGCCCGTGGGAGAAGATCAACGTCTTGCCCTTCGTGAGATTCGGCAGGATGTCGTTCGTATAAACATCCGCCTGCTTCATGTCAGGCAGGCCGACCATGATGACGTCCGCGCGGCGCACCGCTTCGGCGGTGTCGACCACCTCGAAACCGTGCTGTTCGGCGACGGTCTTCGACTTGCTGCCGGGATAGAGGCCGATGATGACCTTGCAACCGCTATCCTTGAGGTTGAGCGCATGGGCATGGCCCTGCGAACCGTAGCCGAGAACGGCGAGGGTCTTGTTTTGGAACACGCCGAGATCGGCGTCTTTGTCGGTGTAGACTTTGGCGGGCATGATAAAATTACGGACAGGGTTAAGGAAGGAAGTGGAGGCGGCGCGCGTTTGTCTCAGCGCTTCAGCGCCAGCCGGCCGGTGCGGGCCAGTTCGAGAATGCCAAACGGCTCCAGCAGGCCGAGCAACGCGCTGACCTTCTCATCGTCGCCCGTCGCTTCCATGATGATCGAATCCATCGAGAGGTGCACGATCTTCGCGCGGAAAATGTCTTTGATCTGCAACAGCTCGGACCGCGTCTTCGCATCGGCCTTCACCCGCACGAGCACCAGCTCGCGTGCGACCGCCTGCCCGTCCTTGAAATCGACGACTTCGACCACGTTGACCAGCTTGCGCAGTTGCTTGATGCACAGATCAAGCGAGCTGTCGTCGCCTTTCAGCACCGCGGTGATCCGCGAGAGCGAGGCATCGTGGGTGGGAGCGACGTTGAGCGAATCGATGTTGAAGCCGCGGCCGGAAAACATTCCGGACACGCGCGCCAGGACGCCGAACTTGTTCTCAACGAGAACTGAGATGGTGTGTCGCATGAAAGTGAATTGTAAGGAAGAGAGCGTTGGTGGACGCCGAGGGACTCGAACCCCCGACCCCCTCGGTGTAAACGAGATGCTCTAACCAACTGAGCTAGGCGTCCGACCCAAGGGCTGATTGAAGCGGCCGGGCCTCCGCTATGACAAGGAATTATTCCGACTATGACGTGTCCGCCGGCGCGCCCGGCGCCCCGCTCCCTCTCTGCCGCAGGAAAAAGGCGCGCGCGGCCAATGCCGTTCCGCGCCCTCGCCCCCGAGGTCACGCCGCGGCAATGGCCTTCGGTTTGAGCCAGCCCTCGCGCGCCATCAACTCGGCGTTCTGCAGCGCGTTCAACGCCGCGCCCTTCCAGAGATTGTCGCCGCTGACCCACAAGGAGAGTCCGTTTTCGAGCGCGGTATCGATGCGAATCCGGCCCACGCCGCATTTCACCTGCCGCGTGAAATCGAGCGGCGTCGGATAACGCTTGTTCGCCGGATCGTCCACGAGCTCCGCACCCGCAAAGGCCGCGATCGCCGCCCGCGCCGCCTCGACGCTCACCGGCCGTTCGAACTCGGCGTTGATCGCCACCGAATGCGCCTGCACCACCGGCACGCGCACGCACGTCGCCGAAACCGGCAGATTCGGCAGCCCCATGATGCGCCGGCTCTCCTGCCGCATCTTGGTCTCTTCGCCCGTGTAACCATCGGCCCCAAACGAATCGACCTGCGGGATCGCGTTGAACGCGATCTGATAGGGATAAACCTTCTTCGTAATGGGCGTGCCCGCGACATGCGCCCGCACTTGCGCCTCAAGTTCGTCAATCGCATCCGTGCCCGTGCCGGACACCGATTGATACGTCGCCGCCAAATACCGCTTCAACCCAAACGCCTGGTGCAGCGGCCACAAGGCCATCAACGCCACGGCGGTCGAACAATTCGGATTCGCAATGATGCCATGGTGCTGGCGCAGCTCCTGCGGGTTGATCTCGGGTATCACGAGTGGCACCGCCGGATCCATCCGGTAGGCCGAACTCTTGTCGATCACCAGACAGCCCGCTTGCACCGCGTCCGGCGCGAGCGCCTTCGTGATTGCGCCCTCCGTCGCGAAAAACGCGACGTCGACATCGCCGAACACGCCCGGCTTCGCCTCTTCAATTACGACCGTTTTTCCGCCGAACTCCACCGTCTTGCCTGCTGACCGCGCCGAGGCAAAAAGCCGCAGTGTGGCCACCGGGAAATTCCGTTGCTGCAGCAGCCGCAGCAACTCTTGACCCGTCGCGCCCGTGGCGCCGACGATACCGACTGTGAAGGAAGGCGAACTCATGGAATTTTCGTTGGAACGGGTCACCAAAGCCCACGAGCGCCTTGGCATCAAGCCCACAGACCGCTTCCTCCTCGTTCGCATCGGCGCCGCCACGCTCCAATTCTTCCGCGGCGGCGAACTCGTTAAAGCCCACCCCGTTTCCACGTCGAAGCGGCCACCTTCGAACCTTAAAGGTTCCCTCGGCACACCGCGCGGCCTCCATGAAATCGCCGAGCGCATCGGCGCCGGCCAGCCGCCCGGCATGGTCTTCAAATCCCGCGTGCCCACCGGCCGCCACTTTGCCGAATTACCCGACGCCACCGCCGATTCGAATCTCATCACCACGCGCATCCTCTGGCTCCGCGGACTCGAGCCCGGCATCAACCGCGGCGGCAAGGTCGATACCTACGACCGCTATGTTTATATCCACGGCACAAATCACGAAGCGCGCATCGGCGAGCCCTTGAGCGCCGGTTGCGTCCTGATGCGCAGCTTGGATCTCATCGAACTTTTCGACGCAGTCCGCGTCGGCGATCACGTGCTCATCGTGGATTGAGACTTACCCTGCGACTATTTCTCAGGGTGCTGATGGGGATGATGCCGCCGGATGCTCTCCTCCAACAGTCGCGCCGCGTTCGCGTATTCGGGAAACGGCACCGGTGCATCGGCCGGACGGCCCGCCAGCGCGCGCCTCAATTTCTCACGCTCCGCCTTCACCGCCGGGGTTGAATCGTCGCGAAGATCGCGCTGCTGGAACGGATCGACGCTCAAATCATAGCACGCGCCTTCGCTGTCGTAGTAGTAGCGCTCGTCCCGCACCGCGCGCTGAGAACCATACTGCGTGAAAATCCATTCGCGCGGGGTCTGGTCCTCCTCGCCACGCAAAACCGGCCACAGCGAGCGCCCGTCCAGCTTTGCGTCCTTTGGCACTGGTTCACCGGCGATCGCCAACATCGTCGGCAGCAAGTCCGTGAAATCCGTCAACGCCGTCGACACCGCGCCCGCCCGCACCCGACCCGGTGCCCGCACGATGAGCGGCACATGCACGCCGACATCGTTCACGCGCCCCTTGCCCATCGGCACGGCGCGCCCCGCGAGCTCCCCGCCCGTCGAGGAACCGTTGTCGCCCGCGAAGAAAATGACCGTATCATCGCGCAACCCCAGTTGGTCCACCGTGCGCACCAGTTCTCCAACTTGCCTGTCCGCGTAAGCGACCATGTCGGCAAACAGCGCTGCCTCGCCTTTCGGCGGATGCGCCCGAGTGAGCGGCGTCGGCTCGTTCGGCGCGTGCGCCTCGATCATCGGGTAGTAAATGAAAAACGGCTCCGTGCGATGCCTCCGTATGAAATCGATCACAAACGCCTGCGTCACGTCCGGCCCGAATTCCCCCGCCCGCGCGCGGGGTTCACCGTTCTGCTGGATAAACGCATCCCAATAACGCTTCTCGCTCGCGGGATTTCCCGCCTCCACGCCCGTCCACACGCAATGTTCATCAAACCCGTGGGCGTTGAGAATTCCCGGTTCGGCCCGCAGGTCATTGACCTGCCATTTGCCCGCGATCGCCGTCGCATAGCCCGCCGCCCGCATCGATTGCCCCAGCGTTTTCCATCGGGTCGGATCCAGCCCCCGGCCGCCCCAACGCGGCACATCGTAATGCACCGTCCAGCCCGTGCGAAACGGATACTCGCCGGTCAGGAGTGAAACGCGCGTCGGCGTGCACAACGGCGTGCACCACGCCGTCGTGAAACGCGTTCCTTCGCTCGCCAGCCGGTCGATGTTCGGCGTTTGCGCCGCCGCGCCATAGGCGCCGATCCAGTCGCGCGCCACATCGTCGATGAGGATTACAATCTGGTTCGGCGGCCGTCGCCCGGCCGGCGCCGCGTCGGACAAGCTGATCCCACCCGCCAACCACACCAGCAGCACCCACCGCAGCTTCGGCAATTTCATGCCGCCACGCCACACCGCTCCGCGCCCGTCCGCGACGCCGCTCACGTTGAATCAATTAAGCCCCCGCTCTCAACTGTTACAGCGGTCCGCCCCTTGCGCCTCCCCGCGTCCCACGCGCTCATCGCCCATGCGCTCATCAGCCCGCCCCGGCGCTTGGCCACGTTGGTTGTTCTTGGGATTGCTCGCATGGACGCCGCCCCATACTCGTGCCGCCGCGATGAATACGCCTGCTTTGCGCGACGACGGCACTTACCAGAACGGCGGCTACTGGGCGACTCCGCTGCCGTGGCTCATGGTCACCCTCATGCCCGACGACGCGCCCGCCGCCGCCACGCTGTTTTGCGAAGCGGTGGAAGACTTCCAATCGCGCGGCGATATCAACGAATGGATTAACGACGCCGCTCCGCGCACCCACGGGGTCCCCCAGTACTGCGCCAGCGCCGCGCTCCCCCTGGCCGGCGCCACGCGGCTGCACGAATTCCTCGCCGCCCAAAACCGCGACTTGCCCGCGCCGCTCGCCGCCCGTTTCGCCGCCGACGAACGCTGGCTCCGCGAACAAGCGACCCGCCTCCTCCGCGCCGCCGGGCGCCCGGCGAAAGACGGCGTCGAGATTTTCGAGCCCGATGCCTCGGGACGATACGGCGCCTTCTGGGTGCGCGACTGGTCCTACGCGCTGGAAGGCTGCCCCGAGGTTTTCACCTCTGAAGAGATTCGTCGTGGTTACCTCTTCCTCGCCGCCGCGCAGCGCTCGGATGGCTGCATGCCCGACCGCGTGCGGGCCGACGGCCACGGCGTGTTTTCACCTGGCCCCGAAAGCCATCCGTTCTCTCGCCACGGCTCCGTCGATCAATCGCCGTTCATGGTCATTCTGTGCGATCAATACTGGCACCTGTCCGGCGATCTCGGCGCCTTTCGCTCCACCGCTGCGGCCTTGGAAAAAGCCCTGCAGTTCACGCCGCGCAACGCCGTCAACGGCCTCGTCACCATCACCGACTCCACCCTCTTCCGCCCTTACAGTTTTCTGGATACCGTCCCGCTGACCGGCGACCAGCAATTCGACTCCGTTCTCTTCTGGGACGCGTGCCGCAAACTCGCCGCGATGTTCTCCGCCGTCGGCGACGAGGATTCGGCCCAACGCTGGCGTCACGAAGCACAGCGGGTGCAGCGCGGTCTCGCCAGCCTTTGGGACGAACGCACCGGCCTGTTCGTCGCGGCGAGCGAACACTGGCGGCAACCCGCGATCTGGGGCTCCTTGTTTGCCGTTTACGTCGGTTGCGCCACCCCCGCGCAAGCCCGCCGCATCGCTCAGTATTGCCGGGAAAATCTCCCGCTGCTCGTTTTCCACGGCCAGGTGCGCCATCTCCCGAAAGGCACTTTCTGGGGTCAACCCGAGCCGCAATACCTTCATCCAGCCGCGCCGCCGCGCGATGGCCCGTAAGCGCTCTGCGGCCGCTGCTCAGCGATTCCGTCCGAAAAGGAGCCGCAACGAGTTGAGGCAGACCACCACGGTGCTGCCCTCGTGCGCCGCCACGCCGACCGCGAGCGGCACCAAACCGAAAATCGCCGCTCCCGCCATCAACACCACCACGCCCAGCGAAATCGCCAGATTCTGCCGGATCACCCATTTCGCCCGCCGGCTTAGTTGCAAAGCCGCGAGAAAATTTTCGATGCGGTCGTGCATCAAAATCACCTCCGCCTGCTCGAGCGCCGCATCGCTTCCGCGCGCCCCCATCGCCACGCTCACGTCCGCCGCCGCCAGCGAGGGCGCGTCGTTCACGCCATCACCCACCATCGCCACTTTGCCTCGTTCCGCCCGCAGCGCTTGGATGGCGGCGACCTTGTCTTCGGGTTTCAAACCCGCCCGCACTTCATCCACGCCCAACTCCTTCGCGACCGCCTCCGCCGCATGCCGACGGTCGCCCGTGAGCATGACCGAGTGAATTCCCGCCGCCCGCACCTCATCGAGCACCGTCCGCGATTGCGCGCGAATCTGGTCGCGCAACAGCAAGCGCCCCACGACATCGCGCCCCAGCACCCAGATTTCACTCAACTCCGCCGAAGCCGCCGGCAATTGCCGCGCCCATTCCCCGAACGGCCCGTCTTCCAGCAATTCCCGGCGCCCGAGCAGGACCGACGCGCCTTCATGCCGACCGCGCACCCCTTGCCCGATGATGGACTGAAAATCGTCCACTTCGCCACCCGTCACGCCCTGCGCGCGCGCGTGCCGCACCACCGCGCGCGCCAGCGGGTGCTCCGACTTCACCTCGAGCGCATACGCCAGCTCCAGCACGTCGCGCTCACGGCCCGGCGGAAAACTCTCCACTCCGACCACATTCAACTCTCCCGTCGTCAACGTGCCGGTTTTGTCCAGTGCCACGACGGTGATCTCGGCCAGTTTCTCGATCGCCGCCCCGCCGCGAAACAATACGCCGTGCCGCGCGCCCCACGCGATCGCCGCCAAGATCGCCGACGGAATCGACAGCACCAACGCGCAAGGACTCGTCACGACCAGCAGCGTCATCGCCCGGTAAAACGCCGACGTCTGGCCGCCCGTGTTTTCGAACGGCGGCAATCCGAACCCGAGCCACCACACAAAAAACATCACGGCGCACGCGCCCAGCACCAGCAACGTGTAACCACCACCGAATCGGTCAGTGAAACGCTCGCTCGGCGCCCGCAGTTTCTGCGCGGTCTGGATCAAGCGGATGATCTTTTGCAGCGTGCTCTCGGCCGGCAGCCGCCGCACCTCGACTTCCACCGCGCCCCACAAATTCAGCGTTCCGCTGAACACCGTATCACCCACGCCTTTTTCCACGGGTTGCGCTTCGCCCGTCAGCGCCGATTCGTCGCTTGCACTGCGTCCCTTGCGCACTTCGCCGTCGGCGGAAAACGCCTCGCCCGGCCGCACCAACACGCGGTCACCCACGGCCAGTTGCGCGACATCGACTTCCCGCTCCGCGCCGTCCGCGGTCATCAACGTCGCCCGCTTCGGCGCCGATTTGAGCAGCGCGCTCACCTCTCGATGCGTGCGATGCAGCGCATACTCCTCCATCGCGCCCGAGGCTGAAAACAGGAACAACAACAACACCGCCTCCGGCCACGCGCCAATGCTCACCGCGCCGATCGCCACCGCGAGCATCAGAAAGTGAATGTCCACTTTCGCCTGGCGCAGATTCGCCCACGAATCCTTCGCCGCATCCCATCCGCCCGCGATTAACGCCGCCGCAAACAATCCCACGGACACCCACGCCGGGCCGAGGCTAAACCGCAGCGTCACAAATCCCGCGAGGCCGAAAACCGCGCACAATGCCGCCAGCCACGTCAGCTCTTTCCACTCCGATACCGGCTCCGCGCCGCTGTCGACCGGTTGGATCTCCGGCATCGTAAACTCGCGCCAGCGCCAGAATTTCGGCGCCGTCGCACACGTTTCCCCAGCCAGTTCCGTGACGCCGTCCCGTTGCTGCAGCGTGAAGCCCGCCGGCACTTCCGCTATTCCGCCAATCCGCCCTTCGATCGCCGCGATGGTGAGCGCCACCCGGTGTTCGAGCTCACGCAGGTCGACTTCACCCAGCGTCGCCACCGACACCTTGCGACTCGCGGCATCGAAACGCACGGCCCCCACCCCCGGCTCGGCCCGCAGGAACGCGGCCAGTTCCACCGCCCAATTGGGCGAATGTTCAAGGGATGTAGCCATGCTCGTCAAATTTCCCGGCCCGCACCCGCGCGGCAAATACATTTGCGCGCACCCGCGGTTCACCGTTGCGTGACACCTTTCCCTGATGATTGGCCTCCGCGACGACAACGACGCCCTGCCGCCCGCGCCTCCGCCGAGTCGCGCGCCGGAGCTCGCTGCGCACATTTTCGCCGATGGCGGCTCGCTTCATGCCGGTCTCACCCTCGAACATCGCCCCGAGCAGGAGCAAATGGCCCGCGCTGTCGCCGGCGCCCTGCGCGACGATGCCGCCCTCCTCTTCGAGGCCGGCACGGGCGTCGGCAAGTCCCTCGCCTACCTCGTCCCCGGTCTCATTCACGCCATCGATCAGACGCGCCAACTCGTCGTTTCAACGCACACGATTTCTTTGCAGGAGCAGATCGAGGCGAAGGATCTTCCGCTCTGCCGCCGCCTGTTCAAGTCCGACCCCGCGCTCGCCCGCTACGCCGATTTCAAAAGCGCCGTGCTCGTCGGCAAGTCCAACTACCTCTGCACCACGCGCCTCGCCGCCGCCCTCGCCGGCAAACAAGAGCTCTTCCCCACCGCCGAGCACAACGAACTGTTGCGCATCGCCGACTGGGCCGCCACCTCCCGCGCCGGCCTCCGCCACGAACTTTCCCCACCGCCGAGCGCCGAAGTGTGGGAACACGTCAACGCCGACTCCTCCGCCTGCTCGCGCAAGAACTGCGATTGCGAACGCTGCTTCTATCAACGCGCCCGCGCCCGTCTGCGTCAGGCGCAAGTGGTCATCGTCAACCACTCGTTGCTGTTCGCGCTGATCAATGCCGGCGGCGCCACCGAAAAAGGCGCTGCGCGCGGGGTGATTTTCCCCGACGATTTCGTGGTTCTCGACGAGGCGCACACCGTTCCCGAAGTCGCCACCGATCACTTCGGCCTCCGTCTCAGCAGCTACGGCGTCGATCGCCTCCTCAAATACCTGTATAATCCGCGCACCAAACGCGGCCTGCTCACCCGCCACGGCGGTGCGTTGGAATGCCAGCTCGTGGTCGATTCGCTCGAGGCCGCCGAACAATTCTTCGGCTTCATCGCCGACCGGCTCCTGATCAAGCAGCCCATCGTCCGCGTGCGCGAACCCGATGTCGTCGAACCGTTGCTCGAACCGCCTCTTCTCGCGCTCATCAAGGCGGTCAGCACGCTCGCCGATAAACTCGAGGAAGGGAAAGTGCGCGACGAGCTGCTCGACCAAAAAGGCCGGCTTAAATCCTGCCAGTCCAGCCTCAAGCAATGGCTCGCCCTCGCCGACGAGAAACAAGTTTATTGGGCGGAACGCGGCGGGCGCCGCCAGACGATCGTCACCCTGCGCACCGCCCCGATCGACGTCGCGCCCTACCTGCACGAAGAACTCTTTTCGCGCGGCACCGCCGTTGTTTGCACGAGCGCCACGCTCGCCATCGGCGGAGAAATCTCGGCGTTTCAACAACGCGTCGGCGCACCCGACGCCCAGGCCGTCGTCGTGCGCTCGCCGTTCGACTACGAACGCAACATGCGCGTCTTCGTCGCCGCCGATGTGCCGTTACCCTCCGCCAAAGACGCCCGCCTCGCCCTCGATGCGCTGATCGACTATTTGCGTTTCTGCATCCTCCGCTCGCGCGGGGGCTCGCTTGTGCTTTTCACCAGCTACGCCGATCTTCGCGCCTGCGCCTCCGCCCTTGCGGCCGACTTCGCCGCCGCTGGTCGCCCGCTCCTCGTCCAAGGCGGAGAGTTCTCCCGCACCGAGCTCGCGCGCAAACTCCAGGCCGCCGGCAACGGCGTGCTTTTCGGCACCGATAGTTTCTGGACCGGTGTCGATGTCCCTGGCGACTCGCTCTCGCAGGTCATCATCACCCGCCTGCCCTTCGATCCGCCCACGCATCCGATCCTCGAAGCGCGCGCGGAATGGATTCGCGACCGCGGCGGCAACCCGTTCAACGAGCTCACGCTCCCCGAAGCGCTGATCAAATTCCGCCAAGGCATCGGCCGGTTGATTCGCAGCGCCCATGATCGCGGCGTCATCACGCTTCTTGATGCGCGCGTGCTCGCCAAACAATACGGCCGCCTCTTTCTCGCCACGCTGCCCACCAGCCATCACGTGCGCATCACCCGCGAAAATCGCGAGGAAGCATTTCAGCCTTTTGCGTAACGCGTCGCGTTCCCTAGGTTCACCGCATGCTGCGACTCCGTTCTGCCTCCCTCACCGATATCGGCAAAGTCCGCCGCCGGAACGAAGACCGCTTTCTCTGCGACGACACCCTGCGCCTTTACGGTGTGGCTGACGGCATCGGCGGGTTGCCGGGCGGCGCCGAGGCGGCGCAAACCACCGTTGATGCCGTGCGCGCTTACGTGCGCGACCATCCCTCCGCCGCGCTCGCCGATGCCGTGCAAGCGGCCAACCACGCCGTTCTCAGCCGGGCCGCAGAAATCAGTCCGCATGTCGGCATCGGCTCCACGCTCAGCGTCGCCCACTTTTCCGCGAGCCAACTATCCCTCGCCCACGTCGGAGATTCGCGGAGCTACGTCTGGCATGCCGGCCGCCTCGAAAGGCTCACTCGCGATCATTCCGTGGCCAACGAAGCGATTGATCGCGGCGAAGAACACACCCTGCGCTGGATGAGCGAAGCCAACCGCAACGCCCTCACCCGCTGCATCGGCCAGCCGCCGCCGCTGATCGTCGATAACTCCGTGCGTCCCCTGCAGGCTGGCGAACGATTTCTCTTCGCCAGCGACGGCGTTTCCCGGGTCGTCGGCGAGGATCACCTCGCTCGTTTTCTCGCGACCGATGCTCCCCCCGCCGACGTGTTGCACGAACTGATCGACCTTGTCCTCCGCCGCGGCGCGCCCGACAACGCGACCGCCGTGCTCGTGGCAGTCGACGAAGCTTGATATGCCCACCCGCAGCGCCCACTTCGCCGGCCTCGTCGCCGCCCAGCCGCAAAACGAACTTTTTCGCTTCAGCCTCGCGCAAGCCCTCCTCAACGAAGGCCGCGGCGCCGAGGCGGAGCCGCACTTGCGCATCTGCTGCGAGCGGCGCGCCGATTGGATGATGCCGCGCATACTGCTCGGCAAACTTCTGCTGCAACTCGACCGCCCCGCCGAAGCCCGCTCGCTCCTCGCCGCCGCCCTCACTCTCGCCCTCGCGCAAGAACACGAAGATCCCGCCGCGGAGTTGCAGGCCCTCCTCGACGGACTCCCGCCCTCCGCCTGACCTGCGCCTGTTCGCGCAGCGCTCCGCCTTCGCGCGAAAGCGCGGCGCCGCCGTCCGACACGAGGGCCCGCCCGTCATCGGCCCCATGGCCGCGCAGGTCGCGCCGCCGATGGCGCCACGCGACGGTCGGGGCTACTTTGCCAGCCAAAGGAAATCACCATGCTGGACCTGCGCTCTGCCAAAAAACTCGACGGCCTCAAACTCCACGCCCGCGACGGCGAAATCGGCCACGTGCACGATTTTTATTTCGACGACGTCCAGTGGCGCGTGCGCTACCTCGTGGTCGAGACGGGCGCCTGGCTCGTGAGCCGCAAAGTCTTGATCGCCCCGGAGGCCGTGTCCGCCGTCGCACTCGCAACCGACGAAATTTCTGTGGGGCTCACGAAGGACCAAGTGCGCAACAGCCCGGAGATCGACACCGCGAAACCCGTGTCGCGCCAGCACGAGGTGCTGTTGCGCAACTATTACGGTTGGCCGGGATACTGGAACGGCCTCTTCGCCTCCCCCGGCATGATGGCGCCGGCGTTGGCCCCGACGCCGCCTGCGCTGAGCAACGAGGCCGGCCTCGCCGCTGAGACCCATCGGCCGGAACCGCGCGGCGATCCCTCTCTGCGCAGTGCCCGGGAAGTGAGCGGATATGCGCTGAAAGCCTCCGACGGCGAGCTTGGCAACATCACCGATTTCATTGTCGATCGCGCGTCGTGGCGGATTCGTTACCTGGTCGTCGACACCGGCACTTGGTGGTCCGGAAAGAAGGTTCTTATCGCTCCGGCGTGGAGCGAAGGTGTCGACTGGAGCGCGTCCGAAGTGGCCGTCGAGTTGACCCGCGCGCAGGTTAAATCGAGCCCCGTTTACGATCCCGAAAAACCTCTCTCTGCGGAATACGCCGACCGCCTGCACGACCACTACGAACGACCCCGCTTCTCCGAAACCGCATCCGCGCGCGACGACGGCTAACCCAGCGCGGGCCCGTTCGCTTCACGCGTAGTCATAGAGCTGTGGGTCACGCGTCGGAGCCTGGCGGCGCAACCGAAACCGGTGGCGCGGCTCCCGCGGATCTTTCGCCGCCTCGCCCGGCCCGCTGCTGCCGTAAGGATCGTCCATTCCGCCCTCGCCCTCCGGAGGTCCGCCGAGCTGTTCTTCAAGCGAATCCGGATCGGCGCCTTCCTCCAATTTACGCACGACCTCCTCCATCTCGCCATCGATTTTCTCGCCGGTGAGTTCGGCCATGCGGCGCATCATCCGGCCCATCGCGCGCGGGTCATTTTCATCCACGTTCGCAAATTCCTTCTCCATCGCCCCCATCGCGGCATCCATCCGGGGATCCCCCTGTTCCCCTCCGCCGAACGCGGCACTTGGATCGGGATTCGTGCCATCCTCGATGCGTTTTCCACCGGTGTTGATCGCGAACGCTGACACAATCTTGCGCATCCGGAATTTCGGGTTCTCCGGGCATTTCGGCACCGTCTGCCCTTGCGCGAGCGTCTTCGCGAAAAACTGGTAGATCGTGTGGTTGTCGGGACAGTAATATTCGTAAATCGGCATGGCGGATGACGCGCAAATGTAGCGGTCGGAGCGCAGTTGCAAGCCGCCGTCGATCTCAGCGCGGCGGCAACTGGTGCCCATGCTGCACGACTGCGTCGCGGCGCCCTCGGTTGAGCTGGTCCAGCACGCCTGCCAGTCGTCGGCGTTTTTCATCTTTTTCGGCAAACATCTCCAGTTGCGCCGGCTTTTCGTCGACGCCCGAAAACCGCGCACTGACCAACCGCAACGGTCGCCGCTGTTTCCACGCCGCCCGCAACAAAGGCTCGATCAGCGGATAAAACGCCGCCTCCAAGTCGCTCGCCGCCGGCAGACTGCGCGCGTGCGACATCTGCTCGAAGTTCGGGTAACGCACTTTGATCGTCAGCGTGCGCACCCGTTTTCCGTCCGCCCGGATTTTCGCGAGCAACTCATCGACCATGCGCTTCAACACCCGCACGATTTCCGCCTCGTCGCGCACATCACGGCCGAATGTCTCCTGCTGGGAATACGACTTCGCGTCCTCCGACTCCGTCTCGACCGGCCGGTCATCCAGTCCCCTCGCCTGCCGCTGCAATTCCACCGAAAAATTCCCCACCACCTTTGCAAGTTCGCGCTCGTCGGCCTTGACGAGATCCTCGACCACCGCGAAGCCCGCCCGCTTCAACGTCTCTTCGGTCTTCGGCCCCACGCCGGGCAGTTTCCCCACCGAAAGCGGCGCGAGAAACTCCGCTTCCTCGCCCGGGGGCACCACCACAAAACCGCGCGGCTTGCGCAGCTTCGACGCGATCTGCGCCACCAATTTGTTGGTCGCGAGGCCAAACGAAACCGTGATTTGCAGCTCATCCCAAATCGCCCGCTGCAACCCACGCACCGCCGCCTCGACCGCGGTCGCCGATCCGAGCCCGCATGGTCCGACATCGAGATAACCTTCGTCGATCGAGTTGCGCTGCACGATCGGCGTCAGTCGTTCGCACACATCAAACATCCGTTGCGAAAACTCACCGTAACGCCCGCTCGTGTGCGGAATCATGATCAAGTCGGGACACACCCGTCGCGCCTGCGACGTCGGCATCGGTGTATAAACGCCGCACGCCCGGGCCTCGTAGCTCGCCGACGAAATGATGCCCCGCTCCGCGCCGCCCACCGCGCATTTTGTGCCCCGCAACTCCGGCCGAAACACCTGCTCCACCGAGACGAAAAACGCGTCGGCGTCGAGATGGACGATCGTCGGCAAAGCCATGTCCGCCACGATGCGTCCCGCGTCGCGCCCCGCAAGCCCGCTGGCAAACGCATCTGCCGTGTCCTCCGCGCCGTGCGTCGACTGCTCAACGCACCCAACTGCCGAACCCGCCCCGCGCACCGACGGACACCCGGTGAATCGGCCACTCTGCGAACCGTTCGCTCGCAATCTCGGCCAGTTGTTCGGTGGCGATCTCCGCGGAGGCGACGACGAATCGCTTCTCCGCCCGCACCGCCAGGCAAACCTTCATCGTCGCGCTGCCGCGACCTGCATCCTGCACGTAGATCACAACGTTGTCGCCCCGTTGCGCCACTCCCACCGCGCGAACCCAACCGCGACGCTCCATCGCGGCGTCCACTTCAGTCCAGCGCGCATCCGCTGCATCCACGCGCTCCGCCGACACCGCGTAAATGCCCACGCTGGCTGAACGCACCGCCGCGAGCGCCTTGCCCGCCATTGGGTCCATCCCCGCGCAGCGGTCCAACGCGAATTTCGCGAGCGCCAGCGTCCCTTCGCCCACCGTCATTTGTCCGTGGCGCTTCAACGTCCAGCCGCCGGTCCTGGCCAACGCGTTGCGCAGCGTCGCCGCGTCCGCATCAAGCATCACGGCCTGCGCCAGCCCTATCGTCAGCACGAGCAGCGATGCCGCAAAAACGCCAAGCACCCAACGAAGCCAGCGGCGGCGCGGTCGTGAACTGGGAATCGAGGAGTGCATGGCGGGCGTGCCTTTGCTGGTGGTTGCTTATGCCTGTTTGGCCACCGCCACGTCCTTCAGGCCGTCGATGTTCAAATGCCGGGCGAGCAACTCGATTTGCTCGGGCTTGATATTGCCAACCACGTTCACGAGCACGGCCTGCTTCGCACCGTCCACGACCGTGATCACCAACCCCGCTATCGCCTCGCCTTCACCGTGCTTGAGAAAGATCGCCACATCCTGGGCGCCCTCGTTGTGCTGCTTCACCGTCACAATCTGCTCCCATCCCTGGTCGGCCAGCTTCGAGCGGATCTTTGCCACGCGTTCAGTGATGTTTTCCGCGTTGCCCTGATCGAGGCCGATGACGTTGACGCGCACGCGCTCCAGACTGCCGAGGAGCTCGGCGGCCGCCGGATCCTGCAACTTGGCCAGGCGCGCGGCGAGTTTCAGCAGTCCTGATTGCAGGTTCACTTCGACAAAATCGCCTTTCCCCGGGGGCAGCGCACCGAAGTCAACGTAGCCGGAGGAAGGTGCAGCGCAGAAGCCGACCGATGCGGCACACACGAGAGCGGAAGAAACGATAAGCGAGCGAAACGAATTCATGGGAGGATGGAGGTTGAGGATTGCGCGACAGGTTTGCCGCTGTCCTCAACACACAGGGCCAGCCGCTGAAGTTGCAGAATATTTCCGGCCGCCCCGTTTCGCGGGCATTTGCCCCGTGCTGCCCGGCACGGCGGATTCGCGCGCCCGCGGCGGCGCAAAAATAAACCGAACGTGGTGGCCTCGTCCGCGCCGCGTGTTAAACGAAGGCATGGCACTTCTCGGGCAACGCAACCTTCTCGCGGTCCTTCGCTCCGTCCCGCCGGGATTGATTCTCGATGGCGGCTCCCATGGAGATATTCTGCTGCCCACGCGCTACGTGCCCGCGGGCACTGCCCCCGGGGCGACTCTGGACGTTTTCGTTTATCGCGACTCCGAGGATCGCGTCATCGCGACGACGGAGACGCCCCTCGCGATGGTCGGCGACTTCGCCTATCTCCGCGCCGTCAGCGTGAACCCCCGCGTCGGCCTGTTTCTCGATTGGGGTTTGGAGAAAGATCTCCTCCTCCCTCTGCGCGAACTCGCCTCGCCGCTCGAGCCCGGTGATTACCGCGTCGTCCGCATCGCGCTGGACGAACGCAGCGACCGCATCATCGCGAGCGCACGACTCAACCGCTGGTTGAATCTCACGCCGCCGCCTTACACGGAAGGACAACGCGTCAATCTCATCGTCATTGGCGAAACCCCGCTCGGCTACAACGCCGTCATCGAAAACGCCCATCGCGGCCTCCTCTATCATTCCGACCTCGCCGGCGCGCTGCAGACCGGGGAGCGACTCGATGGTTACGTCCGCGCCGTGCGGCCGGACGGCAAAGTCGACCTCGCGCTCGACCGCGCTGGCTTCCATCGCATTCCTCCGGTCGCCGAGCAGATTCTCGCCGCGCTCAAAGCCGCCGGCGGCCACCTCGCGTTGCACGACGACAGCCCGCCTCTGAAGATTCGCGCCGCTCTCGGCATCAGCAAAAAAGCGTTCAAGCAGGCGATCGGCACGCTCTACCGCGATCGCCGCATTGTCATCGAGCCCACTGGCATTTGGATCGCTCCGCCGAACGCCCGCTCGCGGCGGCCGGGAACGGAGTTGTAACCCCTCGCCCGTTGCGCGCTCATACTGCCTCTGTTTTCGCCATGAAGAAAAATTTTCCGCTCCATTCGCCTGCCAAAGATGACCAGCGCGTCTTCGAAGCCGTCGTGCACGAGGTGCGCAAATACCTGAAACGCGAACGCCGCAAATCGCCGCCAGAAGGATTCGACCTCTGGGAGTTCCACTGCCGCGTCGGCGCGACCGCTGAAGCCGCTGTCGCATCGTCCGCCAAGGACATCATTACGGCCATCGCCGCCGTGGCGAAATCCGGCGCCGAGACCGTTTACGTCGAGATCCTGGCGCACGCCGCCAAGTGGCCCGAACGCGCCGCCACCTCCGGCGAAACGTGATGAGACCATGACGGCACCCGCTTCATCCAACGACCCGCTGCATGGGGTGACGCTTGAGCGACTGCTGACGGAGCTGGTCGAGCAATTCGGTTGGGCCGAGCTCAGCCAGCACGTGAATATCCGCTGCTTCCAGTTCGATCCCAACCTCAAGTCGAGTCTCGTCTTCCTGCGCAAAACCCCGTGGGCCCGCACCAAAGTCGAGCAACTTTACGTGCGGTGGAAGCGTTCACTATAGCGATCGCGCCAATGCGTTGAGCGTGTCGTCGCAGCGCGGGAAACCCGCATCCGTCGCCGCCCCCAGCACGTCACCACAGCGTTCCCGGAGCGTTTGCAATTCCGCGGCCTCACTCGTGCCAACAGGCTTCATCGCACGGGCCGCCCACTCGAAAAGAGTGAGACTCGAGACGAGTTTCAACGCATCTGTCCTTCCGCCCATCAAGCGAACCAGCGGCACTCCGCCGGCAAGTTGCGCCGCCACCACCTCCGTCACGCGCAACAGTCGCCCCCGCAGGGTGGTGTCCGCCAGATAGGCGCATGCCTCGGCGCCATCGCGCACCGCGTAAAATTGTGCCGTGCTCGACCGCCCTAGGCCGGCGAGCTGCGGAAAGACATACCAGATCCAGTGGCTCGTTTTCTCCCCCGTCTGCAATTCGGCCAGTGCGGCCGAGAAACCTTGCCCGCGCTGATTCTGCGCCTCGTGGAAACGTTCGAGTGCCATGTGCCACCGTCGCCGATGAACGCACCCCCGGCAAATCCATCGCTCTCGCGCGCAACCCGCGCGCCAGCTCAGCTCATCCCGATCAGCACACCCGTCAAAAAGACGAGGAATCCTCCAAGCACGACTTGGAAAATCGCGGCGAGCAACGGCGTGTCCATGTAGTGATTGCGAATCCACGCGATGATCCCGAGTTCCACCGCCACCACAGCGATGGCGACTCCGATGGCCGTGCGGACATCCGTGATCAAGAAAGGCAGTGTGTGCCCGATACCGCCCGCGGTCGTCATCACGCCACATACAAATCCTCGCGTCCACGGACGTCCCCGACCGGTGAGGCTGCCGTCATCCGACAGCGCTTCGGCAAACCCCATGCTGATTCCCGCGCCGACACTCGCCGCTACACCCACCAGAAACGTCTCCCAACTGTTGTGCGTGGCGAACGCCGCGGCAAAAATCGGCGCCAGCGTGGAAACAGAACCATCCATCAGACCCGCAAGGCCCGGTTGGACCACTTGCAGAACGAAAAGTCGCTTCTGCGCCGATGCATCCGATTCTTCCGCGCCCGGGCGCGAGTGGCCCATCGCCTCGGCCGTGTGCGCGTGGCGCGTCTCCTCCGCCACGAGATCGCCAAGAAGCTGGCGGATCCCGGCGTCCGTCGTGCGACGTGCCGCGGCCGCATAGAAATTTCGCGTCTCTGTTTCCATCGTCTCGGCCGTGGTGCGCGCCGCCTTGAGTCCCAGCGGTCGCACCAACCAAGCCGGCCGCCGCGTCACGAAGCCCGCCACATCCTGTCGTCGCAAATACGGCAGATGATCGCCGAAACGACTGCGATAAACGTCGAGCAAGCGATGGCGGTGACCATTCTCCTCCTCCCGCATCCGCTCAAACTCCGCGGCAGCATCCGGAAAGTTTTCCCGCAAGCCCTGCGCGAAGCTGTCGTAGATTTTGGAGTCCTCTTCCTCCAGCGAGATGGCGAGCGCTAGAATCTCCCGCTCCGTCAACTGATCAAACGTCTTCACGACCTCCGGATATGATCAGCGACGGGACGACGCAAATCCCAACCCGCACGCTCAACCGCCGTCCCATCCGCTGGGCTTCCGAAGTCCGCCGGTCGGCCAGAGCCCCGCAGCCCGCGACGGGCCAACAAGAGCCGAGTGCGGGCGCACTGACGCTCGCCGGCCACGCGCGCTATCCACTCGCGTTACGTCTTCTTCCTACTCCGGCCCGACGACGTCTTCGTTTTGCTGCGCGACGCCGTGGATTTCTTCTTCGTCTTCGACGACGCCTTTTTCTTTTTCCCTCCGCCCGTCTGTTTGTTGACGGTCGCCCAGGCGCGGGCTTCAGCGGTCTTTTCTTTCACGCCACGTTTTTCGTAGCCTTCTTCGATATGCGCCGCCTGTCGTTTTTGTTTGTCGGTGTAACTTGATTTGTCTCCACGTGGCATGGGTAATTGGGGGTTGTTGCGTTCACGTTAATCACGCGCAGCCGCTGAGAAAATCGGCCAAATGCAGGCAAAGTTCACCCGGTCGCCTCCGAGGCACCGCCTCGGGAAGTCCGCCATGCAGAAGGGTGGAGTCCCGTCACCTACTCCGTGTTTCGCGCGTAGCCTACGCGAGCATTTTGAAAAACTGGCGGAGAGAGAGGGATTCGAACCCTCGGTAAGGATTTAAACCCCTACAACGGTTTAGCAAACCGTCCCTTTCGGCCACTCAGGCATCTCTCCGGAACAGGTCGCCCAGCCAATGCACGCCCCGCCCGAGTGCAAGGCACTTTTTGCGCGACCGCAATATGCCGCGTCAATCCGCGTTGGAAAAGGGGTTCCGGCGCGAAGGGCTGGCTGTCACGCACGGCGAAATTATTGCCACGCCAACACGGCACGCGGGCGGTTTTCCCTTGGCGCATCAGACGAGGGATATTGCATGAGCTGCGCCGCGGCGCTGCGGTGAAACGTGAGCACGTCGCATCCGGATACCCCACCCTCCGCCCGTGTGCTCGTCGTCGAAGACGAGTTGCCGGTCCGGCAGTCTATTGTCGAAGCACTGACGCAGGAGGGTTGGCTCGTGATGGAAGCGGGGCGCGGGCGCGAGATGCTCCCGTTGCTTCGCGAACACGCCTTCGATCTCGTGGTGCTCGATTGGATGCTACCCGGACGCGACGGCTTGGAGTTGTTGCAACACGTCCGAGCGCGGGGTGCACAAACCCCCGTGCTGATGCTGACTCCCGCCGATGGCGTCGATGACCGTGTGATCGGCTTGGAGAGCGGCGCCGACGACTGCCTGGACAAGCCGTTCGTGGTAGCTGAACTCATCGCGCGTTGCCGTGCTCTGCTGCGCCGGCCGTTGCTGAGCATGGGGGATTTTTTGCAGTGCGGAGACCTGCAACTCGACACGCGGAGACGAGTGGCTTTCCGCGCCGGCGAGGAAATCTCACTTTCGCCCCGCGAGGCGGATTTGCTGGAATTTTTCCTGCGCTACCAAGTACAGGTGGTAACACGCGAAATGCTGGAGCACGACGTGTGGAAAGCCTCGCGGCGCTTGACCTCTCTCGACAACGTCATCGACGTGCAAGTGATGCGATTGCGGCGCAAAATTGACGGGGAATATCCTGTCAAACTGCTGCACACGGTTCGCGGTGTAGGCTACCGTCTTGCTGCGGACGCTCCATGAATTCTCCCGTCGCAAAGGCGAAAGAGGGGCAATGATCGCCGGCCGTCCACTTGTCTTGCTTCCAAACCTGACAGAAAGGTAAGGGAGATAGCGTCGTGTGAAACAAGCATCTGGGCGATATTCCCTAGGTGTCTGAAGTGTGCCTTGGTTCGTCAGCGTCCCGCCGCCGTTGGCCGGTCGAAAAGCAGGTGCGAGAAAGTGCTCCCCGCTTCCGGCCGCATGCGATCGGGTTGAACGCGCTTCAACTCGCTCTCCGGGCCGCAACAATCGCGACAGTGTTCCTTGCGGCAACGCTGTGTCGGGCTGCCGAAACCAAGTGGCAGGACGGGAGTGGAAACTCCAACTGGACCAACAGCAACAATTGGACGAATGGAGTGCCGGGTTCGGGTGACAAGGCCACGTTCGATCAAACCACTACCAAGTCCCCGAATATCAACTCCAACACGACGCTTGGCTCGTTGCAGTTTTCCGGCACCACCGACGCAGAAGCGTTCACGGGATCCCGCACCCTCACCCTCAGTGGAGTGGCTGGCGTCGGCATAGATAATCAAGTCGCCCTGACGCAAACGTTCGCGAACAAATTCGCGTTGGACGCGAATCAGACGTGGCAGACGACCGCCGACGCCAGCGGCCTCGTCTTCAATGGCACGATCAATCTCGGCGGCTACGGGCTGACTCTTGCGCTCGCTTCCGCTTCCGGCGAATCGGCGACGATCGAAATCAATGCGAACATCGCGAGCACCGCGGGCGACCTCACGATTACGGGGAACGGCAGTGTTCTGCTCAGCGCCAAGGCCAATTACACCGGCACGACGACGATAGATTCCGGAGCGACCCTCGCGCTTTCCGGGAACGCCACTTTCAACAGCGCGGGCTCCCTTGTGCTGAACTCCGGCGGCACCCTCGAGATGAACGGTATCAGCGATATGGTTTCGAGTCTCGCAGGGGCCGGCGACCTTGAGTTGGGGGCCGGAAAATTGACCATCAATGGCACTACGTCGACCAGCTACTCCGGCCAAATTTCCGGCGTCGGCGGCAGCCTTGACAAGCGCGGCTCCAGCACCTTGACGCTGGCGGGCGACAACGCGTTCAGCGGCGGAGTGACTCTAAACAGCGGCATCCTGCAGATCGATTCGGATACGGCGCTGGGCACGGGCACGCTTGACCTCAGTGGAGGCACCCTGACGTCGACCGCCGATCGCTCGCTGGCCAACGATTTCGTGATGACCGGCGGGTCCACTATCGCGGCGCTGGCGGGCGTGGATTTCACATTCACCAGCGACAACATCTCGCCCGGAAGCGGCAGTCTGACTCTCACCAACGAGTCAGGCACCGGAATCGTTTCGGTCGGCTTTTCGGGCAGCGGCGCGACCTTCGATTTCGATCGCACTCTCACACTCAGCGACAACACCGAGTTGAGATTTCTCAACGGAAGCGGCGTGCAGACGTTCTCGGGCACGATCGCGGGAACGGGCAACGTTATCCGCAATGCCGCCGGCGGGACCACCGTGTTCGACTCCAACAACAACTTCACGGGCAGCCTCGAGTTGTTGGCGGGCACAGTCCAAATCTCCGCCGACAACCAACTCGGCGCCACGCCGGGCTCCCCGACGGCTGACCGCATTATATTTGACGGGGGCACCCTTGCGACGACTGACACGCTCACGGTGAACGCCAACCGCGGCATCACCTTGGCGGCGGGCGGCGGGACTTTTGATGTCGTTTCCGCGGGGGCCGATACGACCTACATGGGCGTGATCGCGGGCAGCGGAGACTTGAACAAAACCGGCGACGGGCTGCTTTACCTCGGCGGAGCGAACACCTTCTCGGGCGATATCGCCATCACCGCCGGCGGCTTGGTGGCCGAAAGCAACGCCGCGTTGGGACCGGGCGGAACGACGTCGGTAGGCAATGGAGCAACTTTGGCGGTAACCGGCGGAGTGACCATTAACTCTGAAACCAACATCACCTTGGAGGGGGATGGGGTGTCCGGCACTGATGGCGCCCTATATAGCATGGCGGGCACCAACGAAATCGATAGTCTCCTCACGTTGAGCGCGGACGCTCGCGTGGTCAGCGCCGCGGATAAATTAAGCCTGTCCGGCGGCATCGCTGGATCCGGAAATAATCTCCTCTTCGATGCCCAAGGCACCAGCGAAATTGCGGTGGACGGCGGCATCGCCACGGGCGCGGGCACGGTGACGAAAAACGACGCCGGCACGCTCACCTTCAGCGGCAGCAGTGCAAACACCTACACCGGCACGACCACGGTCAACGCCGGCACTCTCGTGCTGGCGAAGAGCGGCGCGGCCACCGCCATCGCCGGCAATCTTGTGATCGGCGACGGCACCGGCACCGACACCGTGCGACTTGACGCGGCGAACCAACTCGCGAGCACCTCGGCCGTCACATTCACCGCCGGCGGCACGCCCACGCTCAACCTCAACGGCTTCGCCCAAACGCTCGGTTCCATCGCCAGCACTAATTCCAGCGCGGTGATCGCTTTCGGTTCTCCCGGCGGCGCCACCGATTTCACGGTCGGCGACGCCACGAGCACGACCTACGCGGGCACCTTCACCAGCGGCAACGCCAACGGCCGCCTCGTCAAGGAAGGCGCGGGCGCGCTCACCCTGAGCGGCGCGAGCCCGGGCTTCACCGGCGCGGTGCTCGTCGACCAAGGCACGCTCAAAGTGCAAAACGTCAACGCGCTCGGCAGTGGCACCGCGGGCACTACCGTCGCTTCGGGCGCCACACTGCAATTGGACAGCGTGCTGGCTCCGTTCAACGGCACGCTCACGCTCTCCGGCACCGGGGTCAGCGGTGTCGGCGCGCTTTATGGCACTGGCGGCAACAACCGCTGGGAAAGCAACATCACCCTCGCCGGCGACGCCACGATCGGCACCAACGCCACCGGCTACCTCGCCCTCGGCCTGACGACCACGCGCTACAACCGCGCGCTCTCCGACCCCAGCGGCACACCCACCGACCCGACGACGCTGAGTCTCGGCGCCAACACCCTCACGCTCACCGGCACCACCTCCGCCGCCAACCACATCGCCACCTATATCAACGCGCAAGTCACCGGCACCGGCAACCTCGTCATCGCGATGACCAACGCGACCGACACCGTGCGCATGACCAACAACTACAACCCCACCTTCACCGGCACCACGCAGATCAACAACGGCATCCTCAGCCTCGCCACCCTCTACAACACCTACCCCGCCGACCCCGCGCACCCGAACTTCTTCGCGATCAACGGCCCCGTCGTCATCGGCGACGGCACCGGCGCCGCCAACTCCGCGCAACTCACCATCCAGGCCAACACCTCGATCCTTTACGACGAGATGATGAACTACACCACGCCGATCACGCTCAAAAGCGACGGCCAGTTCAGCCTCCTCGCCGCGCAGACGATCGGCGCCCTCACCTTTAACGGCGGCAATATCGACCTCGGCACCACCGGCAGCCTCTTTCTCAACGACGACGTCACCGTCAACGCCTCCGCCGGCCACACCGCCACCATCACCGGCTCCGGCACCAGCGCCTTGAGCCTCACCATCCACCAAGGCCCCGTCCCGGTCCCCAACGCCACCCGCACCTTCAACCTCGTCGGCGGCGCCGGCAACACCAGCGACCTCACCATCGGCGCCCTCATCTACAACGGCTCCATCGTGAAGACCGGCGCGGGCACGATGACCATCACCTCCGATAATCACGCCGGCTACGAAGGCACCACCACCATCAACAACGGCACCCTCGCCATCACCAACAACAGCGCCCTGGGCCAGTCCGACGGCACCGACACCTCCGCCACCCTCGTCAACGGCAACGGCACCACCAACGGCACCCTGCAGCTCTCCAACAACATCACCGTCACCAACGAAAAACTCACGCTGAACAACACCGGCTACGGCAATAACGGCGCTCTGCGCAACCTCTCCGGCAACAACACCTGGAACGGCGAAGTCGTCGTCAACGACGCCCGCACCCAGTCCGACGCCGGTCTGCTCACCCTCAACAACACCGTCACGATCAACACCGCGTTGGAAGTCACCGGTTCGGGCAACACCACGATCAGCGGCCCGGTCGGCGGCGCCACCGGCACCCTCACCAAGAACGGCACCGGCACCCTCATCGTCTCCGGCACCAACACTTACGGCGGCGCCACCACGATCAACACCGGCGTCCTCAGCCTGCAAAGCAACGCCGGCCTCGGCGCCGCCACCGGCGGCACCACCGTTTCCGGCAGCGGCGGCGCGCTCGAACTCAGCAACGCCGCACACGGCAACCTCACCACCAGCGCCGAACCCCTCGCCTTGAACGGCACCGGCATCAGCGGCAACGGCGCCCTGCGCAATGCCGCCGGCAACAACACCTTTGCCGGCCAAGTCACCCTGCAATCGGCCGCCCTCCTCACCGCCAACACCGGCACCACGCTCACCCTGAGCGGCGGCGTGACCAGCGCCAACCAGGCCGCCACCTTCGGCACCACCGCCAACAACGGCAACATCACCATTTCCGGCGTCACCAACCTCGGCACTGGCAGCCTTACCAAAGACGGCTCGGGCACCCTCGCGATCAACGGCACCGGCACCAACACCACCGGTGCCGCGCACCTCAACGCCGGCACGATCTCGGTGGGCAGCGCGGCCACGCTCAAGACCGGCGCCTTCGACTCGGCCGTCAGCACGACGCTGATCATCGCCAGCGGCGGCACCGTCGTGTCAAATTACGCGAGTGGCAGCACGACGTTTTCGGGCGCGATCGACGGCACCGGCGGCGGCATCTTCCAGAAAGACGGCGCCGGCACGCTCGTCTTCGACCAAAGCTTCAACGCCGGCGTCGGCTCGCAACTGATCCTCAACGGCGGCACCCTGTCACTCGCCAGTGCCGCTCAAATCACCTTCGGCAAGATCCACATCACCGCCGACACCGTCCTCGATTTTAACGGCACCGACGGCACCGTCCTCTCCTCCACCGACCTGGTGATCGACGCCGGCGTCCACATCACGGTCAACAACTGGAAAAGCACCGCGAACCAAGTCACGCAAAGCACCATCTGGTATGCGACCAACACGGTAAACACAGCGGCGCTTGGACCGAGCGACCACCTCGGCAACACGCCGCTCAACCAGATCACGTTCACCAATTACAACGGGATGACGACCACGTGGGTATCCGGCAACCACGACGGCTGGTTCAACGAAGAAATCCGCCCCACGCCCGAACCCGCGACGTATGGCTTGTGCCTGATGTCCGCCGCCGCCGGCCTCCTGCTCTGGCAACGGCAACGCCGCCGTCAGCCCGACGTGGCGCGCCACGTCGCCTGACGGAGAGGTTTCTAACGCCGATTCCTCCGCCGCCGGCGCGCTTGGATCACGAGCGGCGGCACGCCGAGCAGGACGTAAAAAAAAGCGCGCCGTTTGAGGCGCGCTTTTGAGAATATTGGAAGCCGTATCCGCTCAGTAGCGGTAGTGCTCCGGTTTGTAAGGGCCGTCGACGGGCACGCCGAGATACTCGGCTTGCGCCGGCGTCAGCTTGGAAAGTTTCGCGCCGATCTTCTCCAAGTGCAGCCGCGCCACTTCTTCGTCCAGGTGTTTCGGCAGACGGTAAACCGCGACTTTATAGGTATCGCGATTTTGCCACAGCTCGATTTGAGCGAGCGTCTGGTTCGTGAAGCTGTTTGACATCACGAACGACGGGTGGCCCGTCGCGCAGCCGAGATTTACGAGGCGCCCTTCCGCCAGCAGGTAGATGCTGTTGCCACGGGGAAACGTATATAGATCGTATTGGGGCTTTACGTTGGTGCGCTTGGCATCCGACGTGTTGAGCCGATCCACTTGGATCTCGTTATCGAAGTGGCCAATATTGCAGACGATGGCCTGGTCTTTCATCGCGCGCATGTGCTCGAGCGTGATGATGTCCTTGTTGCCCGTCGTGGTGACGTAGATATCCGCCGTGCCAAGCGTGCTCTCGATCGTGTTGACCTCAAAGCCTTCCATCGCCGCTTGCAACGCGTTGATCGGATCGATCTCGGTGACGATTACCCGCGCGCCAAAACCTTTGAGTGAATGCGCCGAGCCTTTGCCGACGTCGCCATAGCCACACACGCAGGCGACCTTGCCCGCGATCATCACATCGGTCGCGCGCTTCAGGCCGTCGGCAAGCGACTCGCGGCAGCCGTAGAGATTGTCGAATTTCGATTTCGTGACGGAGTCGTTCACGTTGATCGCCGGCACCCGCAGCTTGCCCTTCTCGAGCATCTGGTAGAGACGGTGCACTCCGGTGGTGGTCTCCTCCGAAACGCCACGCCATTCCTTGGCGAGCGTGGTCCATTTGAGGGGATCCTCCTGATGGACGCGCTTCAAAACGTTCTTGATCACCTGCTCTTCGTGAGAGCCCGAAGGGGTGTTCACCCAATCGCTGCCTTCTTCGAGTTCGCAGCCCTTGTGAATGAGGAGCGTCACATCGCCGCCGTCATCGACCACGAGTTGCGGCCCCTTGCCGCCGGGGAACGAAATCGCCCGCAATGTGAGATCCCAATATTCTTCCAGCGTCTCACCTTTCCACGCGAAGACCGGCACGCCGGAAGCCGCGATCGCCGCGGCGGCGTGATCCTGGGTGGAAAAAATATTGCAGGACGCCCAACGCACGTCGGCTCCGAGGGCGGTCAGCGTTTCGATCAAAACCGCGGTTTGGATCGTCATGTGCAATGACCCGGTGATGCGCACGCCGGCCAGCGGTTTGGCAGCGCCAAATTTTTTGCGCACCGCCATCAAGCCCGGCATTTCATGCTCGGCGATGACGATTTCTTTGCGCCCCCAATCGGCGAGCGAAAGATCTTTGACGTGACAGTCGGTGAACGAGGAAGAGGGAGCGATATTGGCCATGGTGGTATGAATCAGGCGTGATGTTCGACGGCGGTGCGGAGTTCGGCGGCTTTGTGCGTGGATTCCCACGGCAGGCCGTCTTTGCCGAAATGGCCGTAATTGGTCGTCTGCCGATAAATCGGGCGCAGCAGATCAAGCTGCGTCACGATGTCGGCTGGTTTGAAGCTGAAAACTTTCTGCACTGCGGCCGTGATCTGCTCATCGGACACGCCCAGCTTGGCGGTGCCAAACGTCTCCACCCGCACGGAGACGGGTTTCGGATGTCCGATCGCGTAGGCAAACTGAATCTCCGCGTGCGTGGAGAGTCCCGCGGCCACAATATTTTTCGCGACCCAACGGCCCATATAGGCGGCCGAGCGATCCACCTTCGAGGGATCTTTGCCCGAGAACGCGCCGCCGCCGTGCCGGCCCCAGCCGCCGTAGGTGTCGACGATGATCTTGCGCCCGGTCAGACCCGAGTCGCCTTGCGGTCCACCGACCACAAAACGCCCGGTCGGATTGATGAGATATTCGGTGTTTTTGCTGAGCATTCGCGCGGGGATGACGCGCTTGATGACCTTCTCGATCAGCGTTTTTTCGATCGTCGCGTGGTCAACATCCTCGGTGTGCTGCGTTGAAATCACCACGTTGCTCACCTCTACCGGTTTGTCGTTCTCGTAGCGCACCGACACTTGGGACTTCGCGTCCGGCCGCAGCCATTTCACACGGCCGGATTTGCGCAGGCTCGTGAGCGCCCGGCCCAACCGGTGCGCATACATGATTGGCGTCGGCATCAGTTCTTCGGTTTCGTTGCAGGCATAACCGAACATGATGCCTTGGTCGCCGGCGCCCTGTTCATCCGTCTTTTTGCCCTTGGCGCGCCGGGCATCGACGCCTTGCGCGATGTCCGGAGATTGTGCCGTCAGGTAGTTATTGATAAACACGCTATCGGCATGGAAAACGTCGTCTTTGTTGACGTAACCAATCTCGCGAATGGCATCGCGCACGACTTGCCCGAGGTTGATGGCTTCGTCGATCGGCTTCGTCGTGCCTTTGCGGGCATCCTGCAGTTTCGGAATGGTGATTTCGCCGGCGAGAATCACCATATTGGACTTCACCATGGTCTCGCACGCCACGCGGCTGGTGCGATCAATCGCGAGGCAGGCGTCGAGAACGCTGTCGGAAATCAGATCCGCGACCTTGTCGGGATGACCTTCGCCGACCGACTCGGAGGAAAAAACAAAGGAGGAAGCCATGGTGGTAAAGGATGAGACGAAAGGCCGTGCGGCGCGTCTGCAAGGTTAAATCAACATATTTCAATCGCCTGATACGATGAAATCTCTGCTTCCTTTGCCCTCCGCACTTGCGCGCTCCTTCGCCGGCGGAAATGCTCCCGCCGGCCATGCAGAATTCCGCGGCGTCTTTGCCTCCCTTCGCCTTTGCCGGACGACGAATCCTCATCGTCGATGACGACCGCATGAACTTGCGCATCCTCGGCGGGATCCTGAAAGCCGATGGTTATACGTTGATCGAAGCCGCCACCGGCGAGCAGGCCATCGAGCTTTACGCCGCCGCGTCGCCGGACCTGGTGCTCCTCGACGTGATGATGCCCGGTATCAACGGCTTCGAAACCTGCCGAAAACTGCGCGAGACCTACCGATCCGATTGCGCGCCCATCATTTTCATCACCGCCAAGAGCGATTCCGACGATGTCGTCGAAGGCTTGGCGGCCGGCGGTGTCGATTATCTACCCAAGCCGTTTCAGGCCAAAGAGGTCCTCGCGCGCATCCGCACCCATCTTTTCAACCAGCAACTGATCGAAGAGCAGCGCAACCTCGTTGAAGCCCTCAGCCGGGCCAATGCCGCCAAAAACCGCTTTCTGGGCATGGCGGCTCACGATTTGCGCAACCCACTCGCGTCGATCCGCGCCCTTGCGGAGTTTCTGCGCGATGGGACGTTTGGGCCGCTCAATCCCGAGCAACTCGACCTGATCAAAACCATCCACGAAGCCTCGCATTCGATGCTCGATCTCGTGAATGAGCTGCTCGACGTCGCCACGATTGAGGCCGGTGAGTTGAAAGTCTCGCTCGCTCCGCACGATCTCGTCGAAGTCGTGGGTAAATGCGTCGCGATGGAAAATCTCGCCGCCGCCCGCAAGAAGACGCAAATCGTCCCGCAGCATCCCGCCGCGGCCATGATCACGCAGATGGATTTGCCCAAAATCAAACAGGTCGTGGAAAACCTGCTGAGCAACGCCGTCAAATATTCGCCGCCCGGATCGACCGTGAGCGTCCAGTTTTATCGCACGGCCGATATGGTCGGCTTCGGCGTGATCGACCAAGGCCCGGGGATTCCTGACGCCGAGCGCGACAAACTCTTCCAAGATTTCGGCCGTCTTTCCGCCCAACCGACGGGCGGCGAGAAAAGCACCGGCTTGGGCCTCGCCATTTGCCGAAAAATTGTCGACGCTCACCGCGGATCGATCACCGCGGCGAATCGCTCCGGTTCCGGCTGCGAATTCCGCGTTTCCCTCCCCCTTTCTCCATGACCCTCCCCGGCCCCTTGCTGATCGTCGATGACGAGTCCCACGTCCGTAAATTTCTTCAAATTCTCGTTCGGCAGCTTGGCATCACTCATTGCCTCGAAGCCGCCAATGGCGAAGAGGCGTTGGAAATTTACGCGCGAGAGCGCCCCGCCGTGGTCCTGCTCGACATCAGCATGCCGGTGCTGGACGGCCTCGCCACGTTGCAACGCCTGCGTGAAATCGATCCCGACGCCATTGTGGTGATGCTCACCTCCATGACCAACCGCCAATCCGTCGAGGAAGCGCTGCGTCACGGCGCCGCCAACTACATTCGCAAGGACACGCCGAAGGAGGAGGTGATGACCGCCCTCCGTGAGACCTTGGAAGAATATTTTCCGTCTCAACCCTCCTCTCCATGAACTCGCCCTCTCATCCGCCGGCCGCCATCACGGAAGTCCGCTATTCGCTGCCCGCGATGTTGGCGGAAATCCGGGCCGAACGCTCCGCCGGAGCCATGGCCATGGACAAACTGGAGCAGCAGGAAATCACCAAGTTGTTTAAGAGCCGCAATGCCCGCCGCCGTGCCAAACCCCAAAAGTAAACGGTTCGTGGACGAAGTGCGCAAACTGCGCGACTTCGATTCCCCGCAGGAACTCGCCCGGCTCGTCGAAATCCACGGGCTCACGCCGCAACTCGTCGACGCGCTGATCGAGCAGCGTCTCTTGCAAAAGGACGAGGCGTGCCGCGTCTGGGCCAACACCCTGGGACTGGCCTACGTTGATCCCTTTGCCTCCCTCATCACCGACGAGGCGATCGAGAAAATCCCGCAGGAGATTGCGCGCAAAACGCAGGCGATCGGTCTCTACGTGCTCAACGGCGTGCTCACGGTCGCGATGGCCGACCCCACGCAAGCCGATACAGTCAAACGCCTGAGTCAGATCGTGCAGATGCCCGTCAGCCCGGTCTTCGCGCTGCCGAAGGAAATCGAAGACGCCGTTTCCGTTTACTACTCCACCGAAAAAAACGTCGAAGAAAGCCTCGCCGAGCTCGAGCGCTCCCAGGTTTTCGATCAGCCCGAGCAGGTGGGCAACAAGCTCACCCAACTCGCCGAATCGAACCAGCTCACGCGGCTGCTCGACGAAATCATCTACTACGCGCTCCGCGAACGCGCCACCGACGTCCACATCGAAGCGCAACAACACCTGTCGCGCATCCGCTTCCGCATCGATGGCCGTCTGCGCGAAATGCTCACGTTTTCGCGCAAACTCCATCGCGTCGTCATTTCGCGCATCAAGATCCTCTGCAATCTCAACATCGCCGAAACGCGTTTCCCCCAGGACGGCCGGTTTGCGATCCCGATCGGCACCCAGTCCGTGCAGTTTCGCGTGTCGACGATTCCGGCGCAGCACGGCGAGAAGGCTGTCATCCGCATCCTCGCCTCAACGAACAAACGCGCCATGTTGACGCTCGACCGGATGATGATCTCCGGTCCCGTGATCCAGCCCTTCAAGCGGCTCATCCAAAACCCCAACGGCATCATCTTCGTCACCGGCCCGACCGGCTCGGGCAAGACCACGACGCTTTACGCCGCGCTGAATGAGATCAACGCACCGGGCGTGAACATTTCCACGATCGAAGACCCGATTGAAATCGAACTCGTCGGTGTCACGCAGACCCAGGTCAACTCGCACATCGATCTCAAGTTTGCCACCGTGTTGCGCGCGCTTTTGCGGCAGGATCCGGACGTCATTCTCATCGGCGAAATCCGCGATTTGGAAACCGCCAACATCGCCACCGAAGCCGCCCTCACCGGACACTTGGTTTTCGCGACCCTGCACACCAACAACGCCGCCCAAGCGGTCGTCCGCCTCCTCGAACTCGGCGTCAAACCCTACATGGTCGCGCCCTCGATCATTGGCGTGCTCGCGCAACGCCTCGCCGCGCGCATCTGCGAAAACTGCAAAGAGTCGTATCAACCCTCTCGCGAGGTGTTGCTCCGCTATTTCGAAGAGGAAGGCTTGGAGGATGTCCCCTTCTATCGCGGACGTGGCTGCCCCGCGTGCCGGGGCACCGGTTACAAGGGCCGCGTCGCGTTTCACGAACTCGTGCTCATCACCGAAGAGATTCGCACCCTCATAGCCGAAGGCCGCAGCGCTGCCGATATCAACAAGGCGGCCGCCAAAGTCGGCTACCGTCCCCTGCGTTACGATGGATTGAAGAAGGTGCTCATGGGTCTCACCACGATCGAAGAAATCGACGAAAACACGTCGTTCGAGTGGGCCACCTGACGCCGGCTTCCGCCTCTTTCCTCATGGACACCACTGTCATTGACCCCGAGGCCATCGCCGGCCTCCGCGCGCTCAACCCCGACGACAACGACGAGTTTCTCCGCGAAATCGTGGGCATCTTCCTCGAAGACACTCCCGCGCGCATCGCCGAATTGGACCAATCCCTCGCCGACGCCGACACACCCCGTTTCGTCCGTGCAGCTCATAGTATCAAAGGGAGCTCCGCCAACCTTGGGGCCACCCAACTCCGCCATGCCGCCGAGCAACTGGAACGCCACGGGCGCGACCGCGGCCTCGCCGACACCGCGCCGCTGATCACGTCGATCAAATCCGAGTTCGCGCGCGCCCGCCAGGAACTCGCCGCGCTGGTGGGCAGCGCGTAGTCCCGCCGTCGCGCAGCCCGGGACTCAGCTCAGCTCCGGCACCAGCACATTATGCTGGCGCATCCCGAGGCGCCACCACTCGGCCACGCTGTGCCCCGGCCGCCGCCACAATTCCGCGTGGAGCCACACCATCGATTCCGCGTCCATTAACAGCGCCATTTTTTCGCGCGCAGAAAGCCGGGCGGGACCATCCACCAGCAGCCTCTGCCGCAACTGCGCAAACCACTCGCGCGACTCCTCCACCGTGCGTCGCGGGCGCAAGAGCGAGACGTGCATCGCATTCACGTAAGGATCGAGCACCGCCCGCATGAGCCCGTAATCCTGCCGCACCGGCTCCAACGGCGCCAACCGCCCCGCCCGCCGCGCCAGCCCGCTCTGCAATTCCACCAGCACCGGCGGTGGTTGCGTCTCCTCCGGCGTATCAAACAGCCCCTGGCGGGCCGCTTGTTGTCCACGATTCACGCTGCCTAGCACCAGCGTAATCGGCACGGAGAGCACGAGACCAGCGATCACCGGGCTCAGCCACACAAAGACGTCGGGCGCGAGCACCAGCATCGACCCGCCCCAAACAACACCGAACAAAGTCTGCCCTCCGTGGGTGACGATCGCCTCCCGCCAATCCACGCCGCCGCTCTCGCTGCGCCGCCGTTGCTTCGCCCACGAAACGCCCTGCCCGAAAATCGTGAACAGCACGAATTTCGTGTGAAACATCATGTTGATGGGCGCGAGAAAGACCGACGTGACCGTCTCCAGCAGTGCGCTCGCAAGCAGACGCCCCCGACCGCCAAACGCGTTCGCCAGCGCAGTGTCGCTCATCGTGGTGATCGTGGCCGCAATCTTCGGCAGGAACAGCAGCACCATTGTGAAGATAAAGAGCGGCAGCGACGCCGGCACGCCATGCAGCGGCAGCATCGCCGAATTCCCGGGGCGCAATACCCGCAACGTGCTCAGGCCGAGAAAAAGCAACCAAAGCGGGGACGACACATAGGCCAGCACACCCATCAGCAAATGAAAGCGATTCGCCGGCAGGAAACCGCGCGCCGTCAGCAGCCACGTGTGCTGCAAATTCCCCTGGCACCACCGGCGGTCCCGCTTGGCGCTGTCGATCAACGTCGGCGGACCTTCCTCGAAACTGCCGTCCAAATCATGCGCCAGCCACACCGCCCACCCCGCTTTGCGCATCAACGCCGCCTCCACGAAATCGTGCGAAAGGATCCGCCCGCCAAACGGCTCGGTGCCCGGTAAATCCGGCAACGCGCAATGCTCGATAAACGGCTGCACGCGAATGATCGCGTTATGCCCCCAGTAGTTCGCCTCGTGCTGCTGCCAGTAATTCAAGCCGGCCAGAAACAGCGGGCTGTAAACGCGGTTCGCGAACGATTGCATGCGCGCATACAACGTCTCTCCTGCGACCAGCCGCGGCGCCGTTTGGATGATCCCCACGCGGGGATTGCGCTGCATCATCGCCGTCAGGCGCACGATCGCGTCGCCCGTCATCACGCTGTCCGCATCCAACACGATCATGTATTGGTAGCGCCGGCCCCAGCGGCGCAAAAAATCCGCCACGTTCCCCGCCTTCTTATTAATCGCGACTCGCCGCTTCCGGTAAAATATCCGCCCGAAACCACCCACTTCCCGACACAGTTCCGTCCACGCCACCTCCTCCTCGATCCACTGGTTCGGATCCGTCGAATCACTGAGGATGAAGAAGTCGAAATGTTCGCCCCGGTTGGTCGCCTGGACCGAGCGATAAATCGCCCGCAACCCCTCGAACACGCGCCCGACCTCCTCATTGTAAACGGGCATGATCACAGCGGTGGCGGCGAGCGGCGCCGCCTCGTCGTCGCTGATCGTCTGACTGATCCGGCAAGTATCCCCGCCGCGATTGACCACATACAAGCCCACCATCGCCGTGCAAAATCCCGTCGCGATCTGCGCAAACAACACCGCGAACACCAACGCGAGCAGCACTTCCACGAAGCCGACCGGCCCGGAGCGCCAGAGCAAATCCACCATGAACCATGTCGCCACCGAAGTGAGTGCGAAGATGCTCGTGAAATAGAGCGTCCGCCGCCGCCCCAGCCGCCGGGCGTCCATCTTCGCGAAGTTAACGTCTTTCATGAGATGACGTGCGGCTCATCGCGTGGCGTGAAACGCTGCCGCCAAAGCCACGATGAAGATCAGCCACAAGCTCACCGTGCGCAGCAGCGGCCAGCGCGCGAAATGCTCCAACGCATCCCCGGCCGCGTCGCTGATCGGACCGAGATCGATCGGCTGCGGCACCATGCTCGAAACCGACATATCCGGGCCGGCAATGATCTCCATGGTGGTGAGGGCCTGCGTCAATTCCGGGGGCACTTCGTCCGCGAGAAACACTTCCGGCCATCGCTCCGGCGCATTCGCCAGCAGCAACGCCAACCGGCCAGGGATGGCGGCGCCGCCATGGGACAATTCTCGTTCCGCGGCGAAACGCCGGAACCAACCTTCGATCGTCTCCTCCATCTCCTCCGCCGCGACGACCACCGGGTCGCGCGCGGGATTACGTTCGTGGCGCAGCGCCGCCCGTTTGAGTATCTGCACCGCAAGCTGCGTCGCATACAGCCGGTTGTAGATGCGATGAGCGCGAAGATATTCTTCGACGCGCGCATACGCCGCATTCCACGCCTCCATCGCGCCGGTCCGCGGGTGAAACGTTCGGCTCAGCTCGTTGAAATCGAAGACGGATGTGCTCATGGGCGCAGACCTCCTGCCGACGCTTCGCAGACATCAAACTCGTGGTCGCTCCCCGTGGTGCTCATGGATTCCAGAGGTAGCTCCATGTCTCGCTTAAAACGTGGGTTCCGCTTCGGAGGTAACACCGCAGTTCGACGGGACGGTCCGGCGCATCCGGTGTCACGACAAACGCCGTGCGCCACGTGGCGTTGAAGGCATTGCGCTGGATCGTCGCCGGTTCGGCGAGTTTGCCGCCCGTGACGACCGTTACCACCGACTCGATTTGCGCATCCGGCGCGGCCTTGTCCAAATCGCCACCGGCGAAATCGACCAGAAACCGGCGTGCCGCGCGATTACCTTCCACCCCGGCCAGCCGGGTCGCAATCGCTTTCCCGCCCGGTGGCTCGACCGCGTTCAACGTCCAATGCATCCGATAGTGCAGATCAATCACGTCGCCGCGCTTCAGCGCCTTGGCCGGCACCCAAAACGCCACCACGTTGTCGTCGACCTCCTGCTGGGTGGGGATCTCCAGGAGACGCACCGCACCCTTCCCCCATTCGCCCTTCGGCTCGATCCAGACACTCGGCCGCGCATGATAATACGCTTCCAAGTCCTCATAAGAGGCGAAACTCCGGTCTCGCTGCAGCAGGCCGAATCCGCGCAACGCCGTGTCGTTGAAACTCGCGACCTGCACCGCCGCTGGGTTGGTGAGCGGGCGCCACAACCATTCGCCCGAACTCAGATGCAACAGTAGTCCGTCCGAATCGTGCACCTCCGGTCGGAAATCGCCCCGCGGCCGCTCGGTGTTCTCCGCGTGCCAGAACATACTTGTGAGCGGCGCGACGCCCAGCCCCGCCACGTTCTTCCGCGCATACACCACCGCATGCACGTCGACGAGCGTCTCGTCCCCCGGTGTCAGCTCGAAGCGATACGCGCCCGCTACGCTCGGACTATCCAAAAGGGCGTAGAGCACGAGCGTGGAGGACTCCGGCGCTGGTTGCTCGATCCAGAATTCGGAAAAGCGGGGAAACTCTTCCGGCCCGGGACCGCCGGCGTTCAACGCCAGCCCGCGCGCGGACAGCCCGTAGTGCGCGCCCCGGCACAGCATCCGAAAGTAGCTCGCACCGAGAAACGCCCCCACTTCGTCGCGCGCCTTGTTCAGCGGATACAAAATCCGAAAGCCCGCAAACCCCAGCGACGCCGGCAGATTCCCCAGCGGCAAGCGGTCGTAGTCGAACATGTTTTTCGAGAATGGAATGGGGCGCGCCACACCATCGCGCACTTCGTTGATCACCACGGCCTCGTGATAGAACAACCCGAGATGGAAAAATTGCAGCTGGAACGGCAGCTTTTCAGCCCGCCACCACGTGGCACCATCAACAAAACGAATGCGGCGATATTCGTCGTAACTCAATTTCTCCAAACTGATCGGCAGCGTGGCGGCTGGCGCGACATACGCATGGCTCGCAAGCGCCTTCGCCCGCGCTTCCACCACTTCGAAATCAAACGCCGGCGCCGCGAGCGCGCTCAGCACGCCGGCAAGCCCCAGGCACCATAATCCGCGAGTAAGCCAATTCATCACTCAGAGAAAAAATCCCCGCTGCTTCTCCGAAATCGGCAGGCCCGCCCGCTCCATCACCTTCAACAAATCATCCCAGATCATCCGTTTTTTTCGATTGGTGGGTTCACGCAAAATGTAGCTGGGATGATAAGTCACCATCAACGGCGTCCCGGCGAATTCGTGCCAGCGCCCCCGCACCTCCCCGAGCGTTCGAAAACTGTCGAGCCCCAGCAACCCGTGGGCGGCCGTGGAACCGAGCGCGACGAGCAACGCCGGCTTCACCACGTCGATCTGCGCTTTCAAATACGGCAGACAATAGCCCATTTCCTGCGCAGTCGGCGGACGGTTGCCCGTCTGATCGCCGCCTCCGGCCATCGGCATCTGCGGGCGCCAGTTCATGATGTTGCCAATGTAAACCTGCTCCCGCTGCAATCCCATGCCCGCGACCATTCGCGTGAGCAATTGTCCAGCGGGTCCCACAAACGGTTCGCCTGCCACTTCTTCGTCCGCGCCTGGAGCTTCGCCGACCAACATGATGCTCGCGTCGAGATTACCCGTGCCGAACACGACTTTCTTGCCCGGCCGCACATGAGCGTTGCAGACGGGATCTCCCAATACGCGTTCGCGCAACGCCTCCCATTGCGTGCGTTTATCACCTTCCGGCAACGCAAATACGGGCGGCGCAGGGATCGTGTCGTCCTGCGCGCGGGCCGCCGCGGCGCGCGGCAGCGGTGACGGTGGGGCTGACGAGTTTGTGGAGGATTCCGGAGCATCAGCGGCAATAGGTTCTGGCTGGACCGGTGATTCGCCGGCGGGTTGCACCCGGGCGTTTTTTTGCGCGGCGACCGCGCGCCGTAGCGTCGCGAGCGTCGCCTCTTCCACGGCCACGCTTTTCACGCCGTCCGCTTTGAGACGCTTCAATTCCGCTGCGAGTGCGAGCAAGGCCGTGCGCATGATTCAGGTGGAGCGGCCCACCAGCAGCTTCTCGACGTATTTGCCGAGCAAATCGAACTCAAGGTTGACGAACTCGCCCGCCACCCGCCGTCCAAGATTGGTCACCGCCAGCGTCGTCGGTATCAGCCACACGGCAAAAGCATCGTCTTCCACTTCCGCCACGGTGAGCGAAATGCCGTCGATTGCGATGCTCCCCTTGTGAATCAGATAACGGCCGCCGTTTTTCGGTCCGCGCACGCGAAGATAGCAGTCCTGCCCACGGGTCTCCAAGATTTCGATCTCGCCCACGCCATCGATATGCCCGCTGACAAAATGCCCGCCAATTTTGCCGTTGAACGAGAGGCTCTTCTCCAAATTCACCACGGAGCCCGGCCGCAGAAAGCGAAAGTTGGTCAGGCGCCGGGTTTCTTCCAGCACGTCGAATCTCAATTCTTCGTCGTCGAACGCCGTCACCGTAAGGCAGCAGCCGTTGACGGCCACGCTGTCGCCCACGGCCAAGCCTGCCCGCACGCGCTGCGCGGCGAGCCGCAGGGACCACGCCGCCGCCCCTTGCTCGAAGGCAAGCACGGCGCCTGTTTCTTCCACGATGCCGGTAAACATAAACGTTATTTCAGTTTGATGCGGAGCACCGCCGTCTCGCCCCCGCGGCTCACGAGCAGCACGAATTCCGCGCGCTCCGTCGAATGATCGATCGCGGTCAGACGCTTCACCGCGTCGGCAAAATCCTTCGCCGGTTCGCCGTCGATCTCTTTGATCCAGTCGTCGGGCCGCAGACCGGCGATGGCCGCGGGACTGTTTGGTTTGACGAAATTGGCGATCACGCCCGTCGCCCCGGCGAACGTCTCGTGGCGCACCACGGCATCGCCAAACACGAGCTCGCGCACGGTGAATCCAAACCGGTCGAAATAGTGGCGTTCCGCTTCGCGCATGAGTTTCGGTTCATCGACCAGCGTCGCCTTGATTTCCACGCGTTGCCCGTCGCGCAGCACGGTGATCGGCAGCACATCGCCGGGTTGATGCGCCGCGATCGCACGCTCCACGTAGCCGACCACGCCGCTCTGCGGCCGGAAGCGCGGGAGCGCGCGGCCATCCAGCGCGACAATCACGTCGCGCGGCTTCAGGCCGGCTTTTTCGGCCGGGCTGTTTTCGAGCACCTCACTCACCACAGCGGCGGATTGCTGATCGAGCTTCATGAACCGCGCGACTTCCGCATCCAAAGGCTGCAGGCCGTATGCGCCGAGCCACGCGAGCGGCCGGCCGTAAATGTTCTTCGGCACGCGCAGAAAATAAGGCCGCGCCTCCGCCGCCACTTGAAACGCGCTGCTCTCCTCGATGTTGACCAACATGACCGGCTCGCCCGCCCGCTCCGTCCGCGAGAACTCCAAAAAACTCTGCCCGAAAGACGACAACGCGACTCCCACGAATTCGCCCGCCCGGTTGAACACCGGCAATCCCGGGCCCGCGATTTCCGTTTGCGCGATCGCGGTGCGTTGCGGCAGCGACTGCAGCAGTGCAACCCTGCCCGACAACAAATACGGCATGAAATCCTCGTCCTTGCCGCGGAGCGCGATTCCCCACACGTCGGCCCCGATCGAGGGTTCTACATCTTTGGCGGCATAAAAATTGGAAATCGGCACGAGCTTCGACCGCAGAGGCTCATCCACGCGCACGAAATGCCAGCCCGACACCGCATCCTGGCCGAGGTAATGCGCGGGCACGCTCACCGAATCGCCCGCCGCATAGGCTTTGAAATCCTTGTATTGGTCCAAACCAAACCGCGGATTGATCGCGGCAGACGGCAGCACGATCGTGCCCTCATCGTCGATCACGGTGCCATAAGCGGTGGTCGGTCGCCGATCGATATCCGTCTCGACCACGAACTCCACCGCCGCGACTGACTTCGTGCGCTCGGCCCACAGCGCCGAAAGGTCGCTCGCCTGCGCGGTCAAAACCGCCGCCAAGAAAAGAAGAAGTCCGCGAAGTCTCATGGTTTTAAAATGAAGAGAAATACCTGACGCCCCCGGCGCACCTCGACAAGCGTCGGCTCCGGGTGCGCTGCAAACGCTGCGTGTTGCGTCTTCATCACTTCAAGGTCGGTGATCACCTGCTGATTCACCTTCGCGATGATATCGCCGCGCTGAATGCCCGCCACGTCAGCCGGAAATCCCGGCTGCACGCCGATGACCAGCACGCCGTTATCGTCGGCGAGTTGATTTTCCCGCGCGAACGTCCGGGAAACCTTGCGCACGCTCACTCCCCAGCGCTCAAACGCCCATTCCTCGCCCACGCGGCTTTCCAGTTTTTCAGTGGCGATGGGATAATCGCGCGTCTCGGCCCCGCGCTTGATCCTGAGCGTCACTTTCGCTCCTAAAGGTTCGCTCGCGATCAAGTCTTGGATGGCCGGGAGTTGCTCCGGAAACCGCCCATCCACGGGGCGGCCGTTGATCGCCAGCAAAATGTCGCCTCCGCGCAGGCCCGCGCGCGCCGCTGGCGACCCCACATCGACACTGTTGACGAGCACGCCGGTGTTGAGCTGCAACGCGTAAAATCCCTCAAGGTCCCGCAGGGGTGCCGGCACGAGGCCGATGTAGCTCCGCGTGATCGCGCCATCGCGCAGCAGCGCCGCCAGCACCCGCTTCGCCGTGCTCGCGGGTATCGCGAACGCCAGATTATCCGCCCCGAGGTAGCCGCGCGAATTGATGCCGATCACGCGCCCGTCCTCCGTCACGAGCGGTCCGCCCGAGTTGCCCGGATTGATCGCCGCGTCCGTTTGCAACCACGTGTTAAACGCGCCCGTCTCGTAGCCGCGCACGCCGCGGTTGTCCTGCAAATAGCGGTTGTTGTTGGAAATGATGCCGCGGGTCACGGTGCGCGCCAAACCATGCGGCGTGCCGACGGCGTAAACCGTCTCCCCCGGCACCAGCTTGTCGCTGTCGCCAAACTCGGCGCGCGAAAACGAAAGATGGCGGCGCTTCACGTCCGCCATGTCCAACCGCAGCACGGCGAGATCCGTCCAGTGGTCCCAGCCCACCAGCCGCGCGTTGACCCGCTCAAGGTTGGCCAGCGTGACGTTCACCTCGACGGCGCGGGGACTGACGACGTGGGCGTTGGTAAGGATCACCCCATCATCGGTCAAAATCACGCCGGAGCCGATGCTCGCAGAGAAGCGTTTTCCTCCCGCCTCGAACGCAATCTCCCGCACCTCGACGTTGACGACTGCATCGAGCAAACGCGTAAAACCACGACTCGGCGCCGCCGCCCGCGCGCACGAAAGCATCGCCCCGAGGCCGAAGACGAGGGCGAAGATTGACCGGGAAATTGAAAAGTTCACAGTGGGCGGTTTCACACGATGGCAACCAATTGCACAGACTACGACTTTCGGCAGATCGAACCGCACTGGCAAACCTTCTGGGAGCAAAACCAGTCGTTTCGCGCGGAGAACAACTCCCCGAAGCCCAAGTATTACGTGCTGGATATGTTTCCTTACCCGTCGGGCGCAGGGCTGCACATCGGCCACCCCGAGGGCTATACGGCGACCGACATCATCGCGCGTTACAAGCGGGCCAAGGGTTTCAACGTGCTGCACCCGATCGGTTGGGATGCCTTCGGTCTGCCGGCCGAGCAACACGCAGTCAAAACCGGCACGCACCCCGCCTCCAACACGCAGAACAACATCAAGAATTTCCGCCGCCAGATCAAGGCCCTCGGCTTCAGCTACGATTGGTCGCGGGAAATCGATACGACCGATCCCAAATATTTTCGGTGGACGCAGTGGATATTCCTGCAGCTCTTCCAACGCGGTCTCGCCTACGTGGATGAACGGCCGGTCTGGTGGTGTCCCGAATTGCGCACCGTCCTGGCCAACGAAGAAGTCGTCGACGGCAAGAGTGAAGTCGGCGGCTTCCCCGTGGAGCGCCGCAACCTCCGGCAATGGGTGCTGCGTATCACCGCCTACGCTGAACGCCTCCTCGCCGATCTCAAGGACGTGGATTGGCCTGAATCCACGAAACGCATGCAGGAAGCGTGGATCGGTCGCAGCGAAGGCGCCGAGATCTTGTTCGACCTCGAGGACAAAACGCTCGGCCAGCTGAAAATCTTCACCACGCGACCCGACACGCTTTTCGGTTGCACTTACATGGTGCTCGCTCCCGAGCATCCGCTCGTCGCCGCTCTTACTGCGCCCGAGCAACGCGCCGCCGTCGACGCCTACCAAAAACGCGCTTCCGCCAAGAGCGATCTCGAGCGGACCGACCTCGCGAAGGACAAGTCAGGCGTCTTTAGCGGCAGTTACGCCATCAATCCCGTCAACGGCGCGCGCGTGCCCATCTGGATCGCCGATTACGTGCTCATGGGTTACGGCACCGGCGCCATCATGGCGGTGCCCGCGCATGACGAACGCGATTTCGAATTTGCGACGCAGTTCTCTCTTCCCGTCATCCCGGTGATCGCGAGTGCCGGCGAGGAGACGAATCTTCCCTACGTGGGAGACGGCACTCTGATCAATTCCGGCGCCTACAACGGCTTGCCTTGGTCGGAGGCGAAGCAGCGCATCACGGCCGCCCTCGCGAAGGAAGATCGCGCCGCCGCCACAGTGAACTACAAGCTCCGCGACTGGCTTTTCTCGCGGCAGCGCTACTGGGGCGAGCCCTTCCCCATCGTTTGGGTAAGCGAAGCCGATTACCACCGCGCCGCCTCCGCGCGAGCCGGTGATCTGCCGCCGACGCCCGTCACTTTCTCAAGTGAAGGCGTCACGCACTATGCGCTGCCCCTGCCTGCGACGGCCCTGCCGCTCGCGTTGCCGGAAGTGGAATCCTACCTACCGAGCGGCACCGGCGAGAGCCCCTTGGCCAACGTCACACCTTGGCTCGAGATCTGGCTGGACTACACCTCGGGCGCCGCCGTGCCGGCGTCTGAACCAAAACCGGCAGGCGCAACCTGGATCCGCGCGCGGCGCGAAACCAACACGATGCCGCAATGGGCCGGCTCGTGCTGGTATTACCTGCGTTTTCTCGACCCGGACAATGACCAGGCGCTCGCCTCGCCCGCTGCGCTGGCGTATTGGGGTGTGCCCGATCTCTACGTCGGCGGCGCTGAACACGCCGTGTTGCACCTGCTGTATGCCCGCTTCTGGCACAAGGTGTTGTTTGACCTCGGCGTGGTGCCCCAAAGCGAACCGTTTACCAAACTGTTTCACCAAGGCATCATCCTCGGCGAGGACGGCGAAAAAATGTCGAAAAGCCGCGGCAACGTGGTCAGTCCCGACACCATCATCGCCTCGCACGGGACCGACTCGCTGCGCCTCTACTTGATGTTCCTTGGTCCGCTGGAAGCGATGAAGCCGTGGAACGCGCGCGGCATCGAAGGCGTGCACCGCTTTTTGCAGAAGATCTGGCGCGAATGCATCGCCGAGAACGGCGCGTTGAACCCCAAAATCACTTCCGCCGCCGAAGAGGCGCCTGAACTGCAAAAACTATTGCACGAGACGATCAAGAAGGTCGGCGAAGACATCGAAGCCCTGCGTTTCAATACAGCCATCTCGCAATTGATGATTTTCGTGAACGCGGTGCACAAAGCTCCGCAGATTCGGCCCGAAACCATGGCCGCGTTGCTCCAACTGCTCGCTCCGCTCGCCCCTCACCTCGCCGAAGAACTCTGGGCCCGCCTCGGCCACATGGGCTCCGTCATGGCCGCCCCTTGGCCGGCTTTCGATCCCGCCAAACTGGTGACCAGCGAGGTAAAGCTTGTTTTCCAAGTGAATGGCAAATTCCGTGGAGACCAACTCGTGCCGGTGGACATTTCGGAAGCGGAGGCTCTCGCCGCCGCGCACGCTCATCCCAAAGTCGCCCCCTTTCTCACCGGCAAAACGGTGCGCCGAATCGTTTTCGTCCCTCGAAAGATTTTAAATATCGTAGTTGATTAGCCGCCCGCATTCGTTGATAGGGTATTAACCCTAACTGCAATGAATGCGCGTCCGACACATTTCCGCCTCTTTTCCGCTCTGCTCGGGGCCGTGTTTGTCCTCGCGGCTGCGCATGCGCCGACTTCCTCGTTCGCGGCTCAAAAGAAGCGGAATCCCGTCAGCAAAATTTACGTGGCTGATCAGGTGGGAGAGGCCGAAATCGACGACGGTGACAAAATTTCCGATCTAGAGGATAAGTCAGTCCACGACGCGAGTGGCGCCAAATTAAAGACGAAGGATGCTTCCAACTCCTCCATCGTCTACTCCAACGGCGCGGGTGTTTACATGGACACCGACACCAAGATGGACGTTAAGTCGTTCGTGCAAGAACCGTTTAAACCGAATCGGAGCGACTTGGAGGTGGAACCTTCGATTTCGAAAACCGAGGCCCTCATCGCGCAAGGCACAGTGGGCATCTGCACGAGCCGCCTTGTAGCGGGCAGTCGCATGGTCTATCGCACGCCCTTGGCGTCGGTGAACATTCGCGCGCGGCGCGTCGTCATTCAGTCGAACGACAAAGAAACCAAGATTTCGGTGGTCGAAGGCGACGTCACCGTCAGTGCCGGCAAGAACGACGCCGGCGGCCAGATTTTGCGGGCGGGACAGCAAGCGATCATTACTCCTGGCGACGGGCCCAATTCCTTTGTGATTCAACCGATTCCGCACGCTGAACGGACAACCGTGGAAGACAAAGTCGTGAAGGCCTGCATGGCGCGGCGCACGGTTTATTTCGAGGTGGCGAGTCGCAAAGGCAAGGATGCGCAGGCGACCTTGGGCTCGGTCTTCCAAAGCCAGACTGAGTCCAGCCCTCCGGAGATTGTGCCGGTGCCCGTCATCACGCCGCCTCCGCCGACCGAAAAGCCCATCAGCCCCGCCCGGCTGAGCAGCTAACTCGTTTCTCTTTCCGTGTCGTTTCGGCGTTCGCTTCTTTCCTTGCGACGACTCGGTCGTCCCAGCCTCGCGGCGCTGCTGGCCCTCGTCCTGTTGGCGTCGCCAGCGCACGCGCTCGTGCGTTTCAACGACGGTCGCGACCAAATATTCGTGGGGGCCAGTTACTCCTGGGCCTACGATACCAATATCTTCGCCAGTTCCGAAGGAGGCTCCACGAGTGTATCCAGCGCTAATCTGCACATTGATTACGCGCGTCGCGCCGGCATCCTCGGCTTCAATGCCAGCCTCAGCTACGACATCTCGCGGTTTGACAAATTTTCGGGGCAGAACTTCGCCAACCCATCGGTTTCCATGGAGTTGACGAAGGGCGAAGGACGCACGACCGGATCGCTCACCCTTTCCGGAGCTCGCAGCAGCCGCGCCGACCCGTCGACCAACACGCGTTTAAATACGCTCAACTATACGACCGGCCTCTTTCTAAAATATCCTGTCATCGACCGCTACTCGTTCTCCGGCAGCTTTACTTACAGCCAAGCCAAAGAGGTCGACACGCAAGGATTGGCCAATCTCAACACCTATTCTGCCGCGATCGACCTCAACTACGTTTATACGTCCGAACGCGATCTCATGGGCGGCTATCGACTGCGCGTGACCGACACCTCGTTCAACACCAAGTCCTACGACAACTCGTGGTCCGCGGGCGTCACCGGCAAACTCTTGCCCAAACTCAACGGGTCCTTCCGCGCCGGCTATCAAGTTCGCACGACCCCCGGAGTGCCTGACTCCGACACCCACGGCCTCTTCCTCACGGGTTCAAGCTCATGGAACTTCGATGCCAAGACGAGTCTCACCGGACAGGTGACAAAGGATTTTTCGACGACGGCCACCGCGGTAAACATCGACTCCTTCGTCACCTCGCTGGATCTGCAACACACCTTCAACGCCCGACTATCCGCCGGACTCAACCTCGGCTACGGCCACACCCGCTTTCTGGGATCCTTGGGCGGAGGACGGCGCGACGATTACCTCACGTGGGGCGGAAATTTAAACTACACGATGCGCGACTATCTCAAGTTTTCGGTCACCTATACGTGGTTTGAAAACTGGTCCACCTTGAGCTTTTCCGATTTTATCCGGCAATCCGTGACCTTTACCGTTAGCACCCGTTTCTGATCTCGATGCGCTTTATCTTCTCTCGCTCCTTGGTCGCATTCCTCGCCGTCTTACTCTCGAGCTTCGTGCTGCGTTCGGTCGCCACCGCCCAGCCGACCGAGACGAAGAATTACGACTACAAACTCACGCCCACCGATCGCGTTCGGATCGCGATCTTTCAGGAGGAAGATCTTTCCACCATCGCGCGCATCGATGCGAAGGGCTGTGTGAATCTACCCTTGGTCGGCGAAGTCCGTCTCGCCGGCATGACCCGCACCGACGCGCAGCTCGCGATCGAGAAAGCATATCACGACGGGCGTTTTTTGCGCACCCCGCAGGTGACGATCACGGTCGAGGATTACGCCCCTCGTGAGGTCTCCATTTCCGGCGCGGTGAACTCCCCCGGTCGTTATCCGCTCCCGATCGAATCATCGATGAGTGTATTGGAACTCATCACCCGAGCTGGCGGATTCCGCGACACGGCCAAAGGCACGGCGGTCCGGGTCACACGTATCTCTCCTGGCGATAATAACACCGACCAGAAATCCCAAACCTTCATCATCGACGTCGAAAGCCTCATCAAAGGCAAAGACCGTTCCAAACTGAAGGAAAACGCCCTCATGCTCGAGGCGGGCGACGTTGTCTACGTTCCTGAACGCATCATTTAATTCGATGTCCGAGTCCCCCGTCAAACCACCGTCAGGCGTGCAACACGCTGCCGAAGAGGAAGCGATCGAGCGCCGCACGCTGCGTGATTACATCATCACGCTCCGCGAACGTTTGTGGATCGCCCTCCCCCTCGCGCTGATCGTTTCGCTCACGATGGCGTATCAACAAATGAAGCAGACGCCGATGTATTCCAGCTCGGCGACGCTGCAATTCGAACGCCCGGAAAAAGTCGTGCTCAATGAGCAGGTGGTCGACGAATCCGTGCGCAGCGACGTCGATCTTAATACCAATATTCAGGTCCTCAACAGCGGCCAGTTGCGGTCCCGCGTCATCGAGTCAATCACCCCCGAGGAAGCGAAGGTCCTGCAAGCACCTTATCTGGCGTCCCTCAAACCTGGCGAATCGCCTCCCTCTGTCGGCGCGGCGCTCGGCTCGATCAGCGTCGAGCCCCTGCGCAACAGTCTCCTGCTGCGAATCAGCGTCAGCCACCGCAGCCCCACGGCCGCCGCGTTGATTGCCAACCGCTATGTCGACGAATTCATGCAGTATCTCGTGGATTCGAAAGGCGGCAAAAACGACTTTGCCGTCAGCTACCTGCGCACGCGCGCCGAGCAGCTGCGGCACGAGTCCGAAACCGCTGAACAGCGGCTGCAGCAATACATGCAGCAGCAGAATCTCGTCTCGCTCGACAACAGTATCAACATCGTCACCGACCGCCTCAAAAGCGTGAACGGCGCCCTGACCTCTGCGCGCCTCGAGCGTCTGCAACTCGAAACGCTCTACAACCAGATCACCAGCTTCCAAAAGGACGGCAAGAACCTCCTCGATATCACTTATATCGCCACGCATGGCCCCATCCCGAGTCTCAAGGGACAACTGACCGATTTGCAGCGCTCTCAGTCGGTCCTCGCCGATCGTTATCTTGAGCGGCATCCGAAAATGATCGAATTGGCGAACGCGATCAGCGTCGCCCAAAATCAGCTGTCCGCCGCCGTCAACGATGCCATCGCCGACCTCTCCGCCAGCCTCTCCAAGGCGCGCACGACCGAGGCGAACATGCAAAAGGAATACGCGGCGCACGAACAAGAAGCCTTTCGCCTCCGTGAACTCTCGGTGGACTTCAAGAGCCTCGAAAACCAGGCCAACGTCGCGAAAAACAACTACGTCGAAATTCTGAATCGGCTCAACCAAGCCACCACCAGCAAGAATCTCGACAATATCCCCGTGCGCCCGCTGGACCGCGCGGTGCCGGCCGGCGCTCCCTTCTCGCCGAACATCCAGCGCATCCTCAAGTCCTGCATCGGCACGGGCATCATTGTATTTCTCGCGGTCGCGATCGGCATCAGCTTCATCGACGATCGCATCAAGAGCGCTTGGGACGTCGAGTCCTTCATCGGCGCCAACCTTCTGGGCATCATTCCTGATCTCAGTTCGGTCAAGGACGATGAAAAATATCGCCTCGTCCTCAACAGCAACGCCCACGGCGCGGAGGCGTTTCTCGGCATCTACAGCGCCGCTAAAATTTATTCCAAACTCGATTTCCCGAAATCGATTCTGGTGACCAGCACGATTCCCGGCGAAGGCAAAACCCTCGTCTCCTGCAATCTCGCCGGCTGCTTCGCCCGCCATGGCAAAAAGACGCTGCTGATCGATTGCGATCTCCGTCGCCCAATGCTCCACCGGCATTTCAACCAGCAGAACGACGCCGGTCTCATGCTCTGGTATGAAAACGGCGCCAAACTCGACGGCGATCTCATGACGGATGCCCACCTCGGGCTCACTCAGGTCGGCGACAATCTTTGGCTCCTTTGCTCCGGCGGCCGCTCGAAGACGCCCACCGAACTCCTCGAAAACGCCGCTTTCGGCCAGCTCCTCGAACGCTTCAAACGCCTCTTTGATGTGGTGCTCGTGGATTCGCCGCCGCTCGGCGCCGTCACCGACAGTCTGCTGATCGCTGAACGCACCGACGAGGTCATCTACGTCTGCCGCTTCAATCGCGCCTACCGAAAACACATCCGCCTTTACATGCGCGCGCTGCGCGGCGGCAAAAACGAAGTGCTCGGGGTCGTCCTCAACGGTCTCTCGCCCCGGCGCATCGAATATTATTCCAACTACCGGTATTACCGGAGCTACAAGAAATATTACGGCTCGCAGACCTAGTCGTCGCCCGCAATTCCGGGTCGACGCCCCGCCCCTCTTCGCCAGCTTGGCCCTGTGCTCTCCGCGTTTCTTCCCGCTGATTTCGACGCCCGGCGCCCTCTTGCGCTGATTGCGGGTCAAGGCGTCTATCCTCAGCTCGTGGCCGCCGCCGCGCGCGAAGCAGGTGTGCCGGTGCGGTTGATCGCCTTCGAAGAAGAAACCCGCACGGAGTTGGTGGACGCGTTTCCCGAGAGCGAGCGCGCCCTGCTGCGCGTCGGGCAACTCGGCCGCATGCTCAAGGCGCTGGAGCGATTCGGTGTCGGTTCCGCCCTGATGGCCGGCCAAATTACGCCGCGCCGGCTTTTTCGCGGACTTCATCCTGATCTTAAAGCAACCCGCATCCTCCTCTCGCTGAAGCGCCGTAATGCCGAGACGATCTTCGGCGCCATCGCCGCGGAGATGGAGCAGATCGGCGTGCAACTGCTCGACGCCCGCTCCTTTCTCGACGCCCATCTGGCCTCGCCCGGGTGCATGACCGGACGCACCTTCCCCGTGTCTGCTGACTACGTCGAGCATGGCATTCACATTGCTCGCGAATGTGCACGCCTCGATATCGGCCAGGGCTGCGTCGTGCGCAAAGGCACCGTGCTTGCCGTCGAGGCGTTTGAGGGCACCGATGACATGCTGCGCCGCGCCGGCACTTTCAAAACCGATGGCTCCTTGTTCGTGAAGACCGTGAAAAGCCACCAGGATTATCGCTTCGACGTTCCGTGCTTCGGGCTGCGCACGCTTGAGGTCATGCGCGAAGCCGGTCTCGCCGCGGCCGCGCTGGAGTCCGGCCGCGTCCTCGTGCTCGAGAAACCCGCCGTGCTGACGCAAGCCAAGGCGTGGGGCATCAGCCTGCTCGGCTTCGAGTGAGTCGCCCCCACTTGCGCTTTCCCACCGGGACGCGCAAATTCTTCCCCATGCCAAATCAAGCCGTCGTTGTCACAGTGAAGGGAGTCATGCCCACCGCCAACGGCTGCGCGGTCTTTCTGGGTAATGAGGATAAAACCTTTGTCATTTACGTCGACCAGTCGGTCGGCAACGCGATTCAAATGACGCTCAACGGCGTTAAAAAGGAGCGTCCGCTGACACACGATCTGATCAGCCACATCCTCACCGGTCTCAATGCGCGCATCGATCATGTCGTCGTCAACGATGCCCAGGAGGGCACGTTTTTCGCCCGCATCCTGTTGCGCATGGAAAACGAACTTGGCCTGAAAATCGTGGAAATCGACGCCCGACCAAGCGACTCCATCGTGCTCGCGCTGCAACAGAAGCGTCCCATCCTCGTCGCCCCGGCGGTTTTCTCGGCCGTTGAAGACATGACCGAAATCCTCGAGCGCGTGCTCCAGCAACAGTCAGAGCAGGACGACGAGCCTGACGAAGAATCGCTCTAGGCCGGCATGACCGCTCTCGCTCCTCTCCCGGCCCCCCTCGTCGCCGGTGCGCCGCTGACGGCGCTCGCGCCGATGCAGGATGTGACTGACCTCGCCTTCATGCGGGTCATCGCGCACTACGGCGCACCCGATTATTTCTTCACCGAGTTTTTCCGCGTCCATGCGCAATCCCGTCCGGAAAAACACATTCTTCGCTCGATCGACGAAAACACGACCGGACGTCCCGTCTTCGCCCAACTGATTGGCGAAAACATCACCGATCTCCAGCGCACGGCGGAGGAACTGTTAACGCACCGCGTCGCTGGCATCGATCTCAACCTCGGTTGTCCCGCCCCCAAGGTTTACAAAAAGAACGTCGGCGGCGGCCTGCTGCGCGAACCCGATAAGATCGCTGAAATTTTCGGAGCGCTCCGCGCCTGCGTGCCGGGACTTTTTACCGTCAAGATGCGCCTCGGCTTCGATGACATGTCGCCCTTCGAACGCATTCTCGACCTGGTCAACGAACATCGTGTCGACCTTCTGAGCGTGCATGGTCGCACCGTGAAGGAAATGTATCGCGGCGAAGTGCATTACGACTTCATCGCTCGCGCCGTCAGTCGGGTCGCATGCCCCGTTCTCGCCAACGGCAACATCACCTCCGCCGCCCGCGCCGCTGCCGTCCTTGCGCACACCAAGGCAGCCGGCGTCATGCTCGGCCGCCACGCCATCCGTAATCCCTGGCTCTTCCGCCAGTGCCGCGAGCTTTTCGCCGGGCAACCGGTCACGCGGGTTTCACTCGGCGACGTGCGCGATTACATCGAACGACTTTACCGCGCGACGCAGGCGCCCGGCATTCCAGAGCGCGCCCACGTGAATCGCATGAAAAAATACCTGAACTTCGTCGGGCAAAGCGTGGACGCCGGCGGCGCGTTTCTGCACGACATGCGGCGGGCCGAAAGCGAAGCGGAACTTTTTCACGTTTGCGACCGGCACCTCCTCGCTGATCCTTCGCGTCTCTTTGCCGATGAACCTTACCCCGGCGTGATTGCGCGTCCGAATTGCGAGACCGCACTGACCCCGTGTTCGCTCGACAGCGTCAGCGCCTAGGCCGCGCCGGGCGTCATTGCGGCGGCAGTCCGAGCTTTTCGCGTCCGGCGGCAGAGATCATGTGCGGCGTCCAAATCGGATCCCACACGATATGCACCTTGGCCGTGACCACCGTCGGCAAGGCCGCGATTTTTTGTCGCGCATCCTCCGCGATGACCGGCCCCATGCCGCAACCCGGTGCCGTCAAGGTCATCTTCACATCGACGTGTCGTCCTCCTGCCACCGGTTCGATCGCTAAATCGTAAACCAAGCCGAGATCGACGATGTTGACCGGAATCTCCGGGTCGAAGCAGGTCTTCAACGCCTCCCACACCGCCGTCTCGCTGAACTCGCCGCTTCCCTCCACCGGTGTCTCGGAAGGCAGCTCGAAGCCCTCAATTGCACTCACGTCTTCCCGGGCGATGCGCGCCAGTCCGGCATCAATGCGCACCGTGATGTTGCCGCCCAGCGTCTGCATTACGCTCACCTCGCTCCCGGCGGCCAAGGTAATGGCGTCACCCGCGGGAATTCGCGTCGCGCTGCAGTCGCGGTTCAATCGATACGTTGTGGAATCCATGAATCGTTCATTTGACACTCAACTCCAACGGCAGGCGCGCATAAAGCCCCGCCGGATCGTTGAAACTATGGAGCGTCTTGATCTGCGTTTTGACGCGCGTGGTGATCTCACGCAGCACGCCTTCCCCGGTGTCCATTCCCGGCCGGTCATGTCCCAGCCAGTCGCTAATGGCTTCGCCCAAATCCTTTTTCCGGGGAAACTCTTCCACCCGATAGTCGCGCCCCAAATGCCCTTCCTTCGCCGCGTATTGCAGCGCGATTTCGAGGCCGCCGATCTCATCAACCAACCCGAGCTTCTTGGCTTCGCTGCCTGACCACACGCGGCCTTGCGCGATTTCCTCCACGGCGGCCGGATCGAGGTGACGCGACTCGGCCACTTTCCGGACAAACTCGCCATAAATCCAGTCCACCATCCGTTGGAAGATTGCCAATTCCTCCGGCGTCTTGGGCCGCGAAATTGTGATCGCATCGGCGAATTTTCCCGTCTTCACGCTGTCAAACGTGATGCCAAAATCGTTCGCGAGCCGCTTCACATCAAACTGGATCCCGAACACGCCGATCGATCCCGTGATCGTCGTCGGCTCCGCGAAAATCCTGTTGCCGTAGGTGGAAATCCAATAGCCGCCCGACGCCGCGTAACTGCCCATCGAAATCACCACCGGCTTTTTTTCGCGCGCCAGCCGCACTTCGCGTTGAATCGCTTCCGACGCCGAGACCGAGCCGCCGGGACTGTTGACGCGGATCACGATCGCCTTGATCGCGTCATCCTCTCGGAAATCGCGTAAGGCGCGGGCGAACTTCGTCCCGCCGACTTCGCCGCGATCCCCTTCGCCATCGACGATGGACCCCTCCGCGTAAACGAGGCCGATCTTCCCGCGATTTTGGGCGAGGTTGGGCCGCGCATCGAGTCCGACCGCTTTGATGTATTCATCCAACGCGATCTGTTTGAACGACTGTTTGGAGCCGCGCCGCCCGGTCTGCGTCTTCAATTCGTCGATCAATTCGTCGCGATAGACCACGCGATCAACGAGCTTGGCGTCGCGCGCCGCTTCCGGGCGGATCAGCCCTTCGGCATCGACCACGCGCTGCACCTCGCCTGCGCTGATCCCGCGGCTGCGGCCGACCTCGGCGCGCAATTGTCCCCAGATGTCGCTGAGCAGCCGCTGCGTCTCCTCGCGGTTTTCCGGGCTCATTTCCTTGCGCGTGAATGGCTCCACGTAGCTCTTGTATTTGCCCACGCGAGTGACCTGCACGCCAATGCCGTATTTCTCAAATGCGCCCGCAAAAAACACCGGCTCCGAGGCCAGACCAGGCATCACGATCATGCCGTAGGGATCGAGCGCGATATCGGAAGCGACCGAGGCGAGGTAGTAGTCCCGCGTGGTCGCATAAGTCAGATACGCGTGCACGGGCTTTCCCGCCTTGCGCACCGCCATCAGCGCTCCGCGCACTTCCCGCAACGCCGCATAACCCGAGCCGAGTTCCGCTGGCGAAATTGAGCCGATCAGCACCACACCCTTGATCCTGTCATCGTGGGCCGCGCGCTGCAGCGCCCGCGTCACATTTCGCACTTGCAACGTTTTCCGCCGCCCGCCCGTGATCTCGCTCAGGTCGAATTCCGGCGGGCCATCCACGATGTTCGTCGAAAGGTTAAAGACCAGAAAAGATCCGTTTTCCACCGGCGCCACGTGCTTTTGGCCCAGCGCGGCCAGCGCCCCGATCAGCAACACCATCACCACCACGGCGCCACCGGCAAAAATCACGAGCGCCACCAGCGAGCCGAGCATCGACGTGATGAAGTTTCTCATGGCCGCACAGGCTAGAAGGTTTCCCCGCGTCAGCCAGTCGAAAGCACATCGCCGGTTTCGCGGGATGCTTTCCAAGCCACACGATTCCTGCTTGCGTCCCGGTTCCGATGTCTGCCCACCACGAACTGCTCACCACGAATCGGAAGGCGCTCACGATCAATCTCGATGACGCGAAATACGGCACCTTCGCCGAGATCGGTGCCGGCCAGGAAGTGGCCCGCGTCTTCTTCCAAGCCGGCGGCGCGTCCGGCACCATCGCCAAGACCATTTCGGCCTACGACATGGTCTTCAGCGACTCCATCTACGGCAAGGCTGCGCGCTACGTTTCCCGCGAGCGACTCAGCCTCATGCTCGATCATGAATTCGATTTGCTGCGCGAACGCCTGGCGCAACATCGGGGCGATCGCACCACGTTCTTTGTTTTCGCCGACACCGTCGCCACCACCAGTTTCCGTGGTAACAACGAAGCTCACGGCTGGCTCGGCGTGCGGTTCCAAACCGAGCCGCTCGGTCCGGCCAGCGAAATCGTCGTGCACGTTCACATGTGGGACAAGGAGAGCGTGCTGCAGCAGCAGGCGCTCGGTATCATCGGCGTCAATCTGATCTACGCGGCGTTCTACCACCGCGCCGCGCCGCTCGCGTTCATCGAATCCCTCGTCGACCACCTCGGCGCCGAACGCATCGAAATCGACATGCTGCGCTTCTCGGGCCCGGCATTTCCGCAAGTTGATCACCGGCTCATGGCGCTGCACCTGGTGCAAACCGGGCTGACCAACGCCGTCATGTTCGGTCCCCACGGCGATGTCTTGCAACCCTCCGAAGTGCTTCATCGCAAACCCGTCCTCGTCGAACGCGGTGGGTTTCATCCCGTCACTCACGCGCAAATCGACCTGCTCCGCTGCGCCACCGCTCAATTTGTCGCGGACCCGCTCGTGGCGGGTAAAGACGTGGTCGTGCTCGCGGAACTGACCTTGAGCACCCTCGCCGCGCGCGGCGCGCTCGATTCGGCGGATTGCCTCGCGCGGGTCGATCTCCTCGCAGCACTCGGCTACACGGTTTTGATTTCCAACTACGCCGAATTCTTCCGGCTCACTTCCTACTTCCGCCGCTACACCAAGGAAATGATCGGCGTCGCCCTCGGCATCCGCAGCCTGCTCGAGGTGTTCAACGAAGAACGCTATGAGCCTCTCGAGGGCGGTTTGCTGGAATCCTTTGGCCGCATGTTTCGCCATGCCGTGAAACTTTACGTGTATCCGATGCTGCCCACCGCCTACGCGGCGTATTTGGCCAGCGACCGCGCGAGCGCCGCCGCGACTCGCCTTCCCCCGCCCCTCCCCGACGGTGCGCTCGTCACCGCCGAAAATCTCCCCATCACTCCGCATCTGCGCCACCTCTACGCCCACTTGCTGCAAAACGGCTATCTCACCTGCATCAACGGTTTTTCGCCCGACGCTCTCCCTATCTTCCCGTCCGATGTTCGCCGGCAAATCGTCGCGGGCGATGCGGCATGGGAGCGCGCGGTGCCAGCGGTGACCGCCGACGCGATCAAGCGCCGGCAACTCTTTGGTTACACCCCCACGGCCGGCGCCTCGCCGGCGACGTGATCGCGCCGAATCGACCTCCCTCGCTCCGCCCTCTCCCCCACCTTGCTCGCCATGCGCTTTTTTAAATATCACGCCTTGGGTAACGACTATCTCGTGCTCGATCCTCGCGATTTTCCCACGTGGCGGGAGCCCTCTGTCGCGCAGATTCGCGTCATCTGCCACCGCAACTTTGGCGTCGGTTCCGACGGCATTCTCTGGGGCCCTCTGCCCTCGCGAGACAGCGAATTCGGCCTGCGTATTTTTAATCCCGACGGCTCCGAAGCCGAGAAGTCGGGCAACGGCCTGCGCATCTTTTCCCGGTTCCTCTGGGATCAACGCCTGGTTTTAACGCCTTCGTTTAGTATCGAAACCCCCGGCGGCCCGGTCAGGTCCGTGATCAAAGAAAACGGCCACCTCATCACTGTGGCCATGGGCCGCGTGAGTTTTGCCAGCGACAAAATCCCTGTCGCCGGACCGCCGCGCGAGGTGCTGAACGAGCGCCTCATGATTCTCGATCGCGAATTCACCTTCTGCGCCGCGACGATCGGCAATCCACACTGCGTGATTCCCTTGAGCGAGATTTCGCCGGAGCTCGCGCACCGCTACGGTCCCCACTTCGAGACGCATCCGAATTTTCCGCGCAAGACCAACGTGCAGTTCCTGCAGGTGATCGATCGCGCCAACATTCGCATCGAGATCTGGGAACGCGGCGCCGGCTACACGCTTGCGTCCGGCAGCAGTTCCAGCGCCGCCGCTGCCGTTGCCCATCGCCTCGGCCTTGTCGATCGCGCCCTCACCGTGCACATGCCCGGCGGCGAGATCGGCATCGAGATCGGCGACGACTTTTCGATCATGATGACCGGCACCGTCAACAAAGTCGCCGAGGGCGAGATGCACCCGGACTTGTTTGCCGTGAACGTCTGAGGCCGTCGTCTCCCGCCCAAAAAATCGGCCCTCTTCGCTGCGCGGTGCTTCCGCCGCCGCGCGCGTTACGCTCTTAGTATTTCACCGCGCAGCCGTAGGGCTGTGTGTTCGCCTTCGCGATCGGCTCGCCCGCCTTCAACTCCCGCAGCGCCGACGTAACGTAGTTTTCCGCCTTTGGAATATCGGCCTTGCTGGCTGAACGAATGCTGTCGATCGCCCCTTGGTAAACGAGCTCCCCTTGGGGCGTGATGATGAACATGTGCGGCGTGGTCTTCGCTCCATACAGGCGCCCAACGCTCCCGTCTTCGTCGCGCATATACGCCGTCGGCGTGGCGTCGTGCGTCTTGAGCCAATCTCGCACCTCCTGCGCATTGTAGCTGCCCTGAGCGCCCGGATGGCCGGAGTTGATCGTCAACCAAACGACGCCGTCGGCCATCGCCCCCTTCTGCGTGCGCGGGAGGTTGCCGCTCTCATAATGCTTCTTCACGAATGGACACTCCGGGTTGAACCATTCCAGCACCACGGTTTTGCCGCGATAATCGGAAAGCCGGTGTGACTGACCATTGATGTCCGCCAACGTGAAGTCAGGTGCCGCCTCGCCCACCTTTGCCGACGCCGCCTTCACTCCTGACGCGCCACCCGCGATCAATGCGACCAACGCCGTCAAAACAACCAGCCGGGAAATCATGTTTTTCATAAAAAAGAAGATCCGGCAGCGTGTCCGGCCTTTCAGATTTGGCCAGCCGCGTTTGCGCATTCCGGGCGCCCCCGCCGTCCGTTAACGCTGTTGCGCGCGCCCACCAAGCCGCCACACTGAGCGCCCGCCGTTCATGTCTCACACGATTTCCACCAGCGCTCTCCCGCCCGCGCCACGCGTCGGGGTGCTGGTGTGGGCCAACAGTATCGTGCTCGCCGTGCTGACGGTCGCATTTTGCGTCTACGTTTTTCCCCAATGGTGGAATAATCCCGACCTCTCCCACGGTCTCGCCATGCCCGTGGTGGTCGTCCTGCTGGGAGCCGATGTCATTGGACGCCGCCCCGGCTGGCATCCCCGCGTGAACGGTTTGCTTTGGCTCGCCTGCGGCGCCCTCGCGCTGCTCGGCTTCGCTGCGCTCGGCGTCGCCGGAATTTACGCCGCCTCCATGGAGTGGACGCATCCGTTTGTGTATTTCACACTCGCGATCGCGTTGGTATCGTTGTCCGCGGCAGTCGCGCTGGTGCTGGCCAGCCGCCCCATCGGCGCAGTCACTTTTAACTGGGCCGCGGTGACGATTCTCGCGCTCTGGTTGCTCAGCGTGCCGCTGCCCCCAGGCTCGCTCGCGCGCCTCACCATCAACCTTCAGCTCTGGATCACCGACCACGTGCTGGGCGCGCTGCATCTTCTCGGCATCCCCGCGAACCAGCATGGCAACGTCATCGTGTTGGCCCAGGCCACTGTCGGCGTGGAAGAAGCCTGTAGCGGCGTCCGCAGCCTCGTATCCTGTGTGTTCGCCGGGCTCTTTTTTTCGGCGACACTCGTCCGCCGCCCATGGCCGCGCGTTCTGCTGATCGCCCTCGCCGCGCCGCTCGCGTTGACGATGAACTTTCTGCGCTCGTTAACGCTGACCCTGCTCGCCAACGCCGGAGTCGATATTTCCGGTTTCTGGCACGATGCCACCGGGTATTCCGTGCTCGGTATCACGGCACTGATCCTCGGCGGTTTGGCCCTCCTCCTCGGTCGCGTCTCCGCTCCTCCCACGACGCCAACGCCGCCTCCCGCCGTCCCGCGCTCCCGGCCGCGCGGGTTGCTCTGGTCGCTTCTCGGTGTGCAATGCGCCGTCGTCGCTCTAATCCTCTTTTTCCTCTCCGGCGCGCGCCCCCCCGATCACAACAATTTACCCCGGCCGGATCTCGCCGCACTCCTTCCCGCCACTCCTCGCGGCTGGCTGGTCAAAACGGAAACGGATCTCCAACGCTACAGTCCTATCCTGCGCACCGATGCCATGGAGCAACGCACCTACGTCCGGCCCGACGGCGACAAGACCATCCAGCTCACCGTTTACCTCGCTTATTGGGCGCCCGGCCAAGTGCCCGTCAGTCTCGTCGCCTCGCATACGCCCGACCTCTGCTGGCCAGGCGCCGGCTGGGAGGCCCTCGATCGCGCCCGCGTGACGCTTCACCTCCGCGATCAACCGCTCCCTCCCGCCGAATTCCGTCGCTTTCGCAACGGCGACTTCCCGCAAAACGTCTGGTTCTGGCATCTCTACGATGGCCAACCGATCAACTACGACCCGCCGACCGACCCCCAGTCGCTGCTTAAACTCGCGTTGCACTACCGCTTTCGGCACGGCGGTAGTCAGTTTTTCGTGCGCTTCTCCAGTAATCAACCGTGGGCGGTTCTCGCGCGCGAACCCCTCGTGCAGGAAATCATCCACGGCCTTCAACCCCTCGGCCTATAAACTCATGCCACTTCGCGTCACCCGCAGCGAACGGATCGCGCTCACCCTCCTCGCTTTTCTGATCGTCCTCGGGCTCTTCGGATTCTGGGTGCTATGAACGTCCGCCGCATCCCGCGCGTGCTCGCGCTCCTCCTCCTCGCCCTCGCCGCCCTGATCGCCGCCGTTGGGTGGGTCCAGCGTGATTTGGACGCGCGGCGCCGCGCCCTCAGCCTCACCGCCGAACGCGATCTCGCCCGCCTCGAACTCCGCAGCCTGCACAACGAACTCGCCGCGGAACACCTCCTGGCCGAACACGCGCGCAACTCCGACACTCCGTTCCACCGTCTTGTTTTCCTGCGGTCCGCCGACGCCGCCGCCCCATGCGCCATCGTCGCGTGGAATGCGGCCGGCAGGTCGGCATTTTTCGCCGCGGACTTTCTCGGTCCTCTGCCCGACGGAGAAAGCTACGTGCTACTCGCCCGCTTCGGCACCTCGACTCGCGTCTGCTTGGCGATCTCGTCGGCCAAGCTCTCGCCTCACCTTCGCACGGCGTTTCCGTGGCCGGTCGACGCGCCGGATGCGACACCTGTTTTCAGTCTCGTCCGACGCTCGGACGCGGGCACCGACACCGATCGTGCCTTTCTTGTGGAAACCCAGCCGTGAGGGTCGCCGTCCGCGCTTCGCCCCAACCCGCGCTCCTCCAAACTTGAATCTTGTCACCGCCGCACTGCGTTCGGAGTCTCGCTCGCTTATGATCATCAAGCCCAAGGTCCGCGGTTTCGTTTGCGTCACCGCCCATCCCACCGGTTGCGCCGCGCACGTGCAGGAATGGATCGATTACGTGAAGCGGAAGGGCCCCATCGCGAACGGACCGAAGAAGGTCTTGGTCATCGGCTCGTCCACCGGCTACGGCCTCGCCTCGCGCATCACCGCGGCTTTCGGCAGCGGCGCCGCGACCCTCGGCATATTTTTTGAGCGCCCCTCTGAAGAAGGCCGCACCGCCACGCCCGGTTGGTATAACACCATCGCGTTTACCAAAGCCGCCCACGCCGCCGGCCTCTACGCCAAGAACATCAATGGCGACGCGTTTTCCACCGACATCAAACGCCAGGCTCTCGACCTCATTCGCGCCGACCTCGGCCAGATCGATCTCGTTGTCTACTCCCTCGCCTCTCCGCGGCGCACGCATCCCGCCACCGGCGTCGTCCATAAATCCGTTCTGAAACCGGTCGGCGCGTCCTACACCAACAAAACCGTCGATACCGACAAAGGCATCGTCAGCTCCGTCACGATCGAACCCGCCAACGAAGCCGAGATCGCCGACACCACCGCCGTCATGGGCGGCGAAGACTGGGAGCTCTGGCTCGGCGCCTTGCGCGATGCCAACCTCCTCGCCCCCGGCGCGCAAACGGTCGCCTACTCCTACATCGGCCCCGAAGTCACCTGGCCGATCTACAAAAACGGCACCATTGGCCTCGCCAAAAACGATCTCGAACGCGCCGCCCGCGCCATCGACGCCCAACTCAAAACCACCGGCGGCCGCGCCTTCATCTCCGTCAACAAAGCCCTCGTCACGCAGGCCAGCTCCGCGATCCCGGTCGTGCCGCTCTATATTTCCATCCTCTACAAAGTCATGAAGGCGGCGGGCACCCACGAAGGCTGCATCGAGCAAATGCAACGCCTCTTCGCCACGCAGATGTATAACGGCCACTCGCCCTCCTTCGACGACGCCGGCCGCGCCCGCGTCGACGACTGGGAAATGCGCCCCGAAATCCAATCCGCCGTCGCCCGCATCTGGCCCGACGTCACCACGGAAAATCTCGCCGACCTCACCGACATCGCCGGCTATCGCAGCGAGTTCCTCAAGCTTTTCGGCTTCGGCCTGCCCAACGTGAATTACGAGGCGGACGTCGAGCCGCACGTGCCGATGGTCTGACGGCTCTGCTCCGGTGCGCGTCGTTCTTCAACGCGTCAGTCAGGCGCACGTCACCATCGCCGGGCGCGTCGTTGGCCGCATCGATCGCGGCCTCCTCATCCTCCTCGGCATCGCCGCCGGCGACACGTTGTCCGACGCCGAATGGCTCGTCCGCAAGATCGTCGGCCTGCGTATTTTTCCCGACGACGCCGGCGCGCTCAATCGCTCCGTGCAGGACGTCGCTGGAGATCTCCTCGTGATCAGTCAGTTCACCTTGATCGCGAGCACTCGCAAAGGCACGCGCCCGTCGTTCAACGACGCGGCGCGTCTCGATGCTGCGCGCCCGCTCTACGAACAATTTCTTGATCTCGCCGCCACCGCCCTCGGCCGCCCTGTCGCTGCCGGCGAGTTCGGCGCCGACATGCAGGTTGCCCTCGTGAACGACGGCCCGGTCACGATCGTCATCGACTCCCGGCAACGCGAATAACTCTCGCGTCCGCACTCGTCACCGCCACTCGTGCCGCGGATAACGCCGCGACAACTCCGCCTTCACTTTCGGATACATGTCGCGCCAGAACGCCGTGAGGTCGTCCGTCACCTGAATCGGCCGCTGGTTCGGCGCGAGCACCTCGATCTTCACCGGCACGCGTCCGTTGCCGACGGTGAATTTTCCCTCGATCCCGTAAAGCTCCTGAATCCGCGCGCTCAACACCGGCGACCCTTCGTCATGGTAAGTGATTTTTGACCGCCGCCCATTCGCCATCGTCAAACGCTCCGGCAGATACAGATCGATCACCGCGAGTTGCTCCGCCGTCAGCCAGTCCCGCAGCACCGGCATCACCGGCTTGTCCTTGATGTCGCGGTAACCGAGTTCGCCATAACACACCTGCTCGATCAACGTCGCCCGATCAGCCGGCGTCACCGGATTAACCTCCAGCTCGGGAAACCATTCCGCCAGCCGGTTCACCCGCGTGATCCACTGCTCCACCGCCTCGTCCCACGCTTCGAGTTTCAGCCGCCCGGCCAGCACTTCCTTCGTCAGCAACGCCGCCGCCGCATCCAGCGGCGCCTCGTCGCTGCTCACCTTGGTCTCCAGCACGAGATCGCGAAACCGCCGCTCGCGCCGCGACACCACGCGGCGGATCGATTCGTCGTAACTCACGCCGCGCGTGTCCTTGAAATCGTCCGGGAAAATCTCCTTCAACCACGCCTCCTCGACCGCCGTGGCGAGGGCGAGCAACACATTCACCTCTCCGCCGCGCCCGCCCACTTCGTTGATCTCCGCCGCGACCAACAACGGTGCCTTTTGCACCGCGCTTTCGCGCGCCAGCACGCCGCGCCGCTGGTGCACGAGTTCGCAGCGCAGCGTCCCGCCATCGAGGCGTTTCGCCAGTTGATCCGAAAACCCGGCGAGCACGCACTTCCGCACCTCCACGCCATCGATCCGACCTTCTGCGATGTCGAGGCCTTCATCGCCCGCGATCTGCAAAAATTGCTCGAACAACGGCCCCACCTGCCGCGCCGCTTGTGCGTGGATGCCGAGCCGGCGGCACGCGTCCAAACTGAAATTGTTTTTCTCCGCGAAGCGCCACGCGCGCATCAGCAGGAAAAAATCGCTCTCGTGTTCTTCGCCGAGCAGATCCTCGCGTGCACGCTCCACGTCCTTGCCCACGCCGCGCAGCAGAAAATTCCGCCCCTGGGTCAGCGCCGCCATCAACGCCACCGGCCGCACGCAGCCCCGCTCCTGTGCCGCGAGGAACATTCGTGCATAGCGCGGATGCATGGGAAAACGCAGCATCTTCCGCCCCAGCTCCGAAATCGCCCGCCGCTCGCCCGCCAACGCCCCCAGATCCGCGAGCAGCTCCTCCGCGCGGTCCAACCCCTTCGCTTCCGGCTTTTCCAGCCACGGAAAATTCGCCACGTCGTCGACGCCGCTCGCCTTCAGCGTCAGCACCACTTCCGCCAGGTCGAGCCGCTTCACCTCCGGCAATTCCTGCAACGCCCGCTGCCCATGTTCGCGCTCCGTCCAAAGCCGCACCGCGATGCCGGGCGCCGTGCGCCCCGCGCGGCCCGCCCGCTGGTCCGCGCTCGCGGCGGAGATTTTTTCGACCAAGAGCGTGTTGATCCCGCGATGCGGATCGAAACGCGCGATCCGCGCCAGTCCGCTGTCGATCACCGCCGTCACGCCATCGATCGTGAGCGACGTTTCCGCGACGTTCGTCGAGACGATGATCTTGCGCGCCTCGTAGCGCGCCACCGCGCGGTCCTGCTGCTCCGGCGGCAACTCGCCATGCAGCGGAAAACACACGAATCCGCGCAAGCCCCGCGCGCCCTGAATCGCCTGCACCGTCCGCGCGATTTCGTAACCGCCCGGCATGAACACCAGCATGTCCCCCGTCGTGGACTCCGCGACACGTTCACACGCCTCCGCCGCGACCTCCCACACCGGCTCGTGTTCGAAGTTCACCGGCTTCGACCAATACTCGATCGCCACGGGAAAACTGCGGCCTTGCGACGTGAGCACCTCGCACGGTGCGAGATAATTTTTCAACGCGCCGGCATCGAGCGTCGCCGACATCACGATGATTTTGAGATCGGGCCGCGTGCTTTGCTGCAACTGCAACGCCCGCGCGAGCGAGATGTCGCCATACAAATGCCGCTCGTGAAACTCGTCGAAGACGATCGCGCTCACGCCCGGCAAGCCGGGATCGAACGACATCTGCCGCAGCAAAATCCCCTCCGTCACGAACCGGATGCGCGTGCGCTCGCTGATGCGCGACTCCAGCCGGATTTGATAGCCCACGCCTTCGCCAAGATTCGTGCCCGCCTCCTCCGCCACGCGCTTCGCGAGGAGTCGCGCCGCCAGCCGGCGCGGTTGCAACACCACCACCTCGCCCTTTTCGCCCAACACGCCATGGCGCCAGAGCATCTGCGGAATCTGCGTCGACTTGCCCGATCCTGTTGGCGCCTGCACGATCAGCCGGCCGCACCCGCGCACCGTCTCGATGACGGCGCCTTCGAGTTCATAGATCGGGAGTTCGCGCGGAGACATGGACCATCAAGCGTTCGCGACCCCGCGCAGCGTGGCAAGCGAGGTTTCCAACTCGCCGCACGCTCGTCACGTGGCGGCAAAAACTCTTCGTGTCCCTCCCCCTCTCTTCACGCCTCGCCGTCAGTGAATAACCCGTGAGCCACTTTACCCCCAAGTTATTCACCGTTTTCAACCGTGAGAAAGTTGTGAAGAACAAAGACTTCTCAAATCGAACACGGCCGCGCAACCTCGTCCTCGTTCCTTGATAGAACAGTCGCCGCTCGCTCCGCTGAAAGGCGGGCCGAAAGCACGACTGGGATAATCCCGGGCGACCGGGGAAAGGTCGGTGGCAACTGGTGCCGCCCTCCCCTTCCGCTGTGGCGCAAGCCGCAACGGCCAAGGCATATGTCACCAGTTCCTCTGGCCGGAGTCGTGTCCGGTCAGTTCAGCACGAATCAGGAACTGTGCGGTCAGGCGTGATCAGAAACCACGCTGAGCCGAGTCAGGCCCACGGGACGTTTCGACCCGTGCGCCGAGGCAGTTACCCAGAGGGTTATGGTTGCTACTGCGCAGACCAGAACGCCATCGCGTTTCCCGGCGGGCCCACCCCGCCAGAAGGCCCGGCTCGAAAGAGCCAGGCGCGCAACGGAAATACGGCGGCGGGGAGAGAGCGAACCTGGCAAAGTTCGCCCAACCTCCTCCACCGGGGCGGCGTGAAAAACCGCGTCACCCCACTGCAAAAATGAAACGCAACCTGAGAGTTAAGAGGTCAGACCCGTAGCACGGGGCCAACGCCCGGCCAAAAGCCGGGGCCGTCCTCGTGATCAAGGTGCCGACGCGAAATTGAAAGATTGCAGGCGTGTCTGCACCACGTCCGGCGCGATGCTTCCGGCAGGAAACATCCGAACCGGGCGAAGAGGCCTCACTCGAAAGATCCCGACCGGCAACGGTCAGGACGGTCCCGCCATGAGACCGAAACATCCGCATGCCGCGGAGAGTGGCGTCGGGAAACACACAGCCCGCGAAAGCGAGGGCGCCCAATGTGTGTGGATGGGAAAGAGCGCGTGGCGAGCGCCCAACCCCGAATTTGGCCCGTAGAGCTTCGGCTCTGCGGGCCTTTTTTGTGCCTATTGCTTTCGCGTCACCGCCTTGCCGTTGCGCGTGTTGCCTTCGATCTCAGTCTCAGACGAAAACCCCAGTCCGAAAATCCGCACTTTCGCCGCACTCTCGATCTGGTTGCCGCGAATGATCGTCGGCCCTTCCCCGCCATGGCGCTGCGAGTGGATGTCCGTGATCGCATCGAAGACCGCCTTCACCGGCGCGTGCAGCACGATCCGGTTGTTCAACACGCGAAGATCGCCGCCTGAATTTCCGACCACGATCACGTGGTCCAACCCCCGGCTCTCCACGTCAAACGCACACTGCTCCACCGCGCAGTCGAAATTGAACTCAGTGAACACCACGGATGCGTCAACGAAATGGCAGTCGCGAAACGTGACGCCGCCAAACGAACGCGCGAACTGCATCGTCGCCGCCGGTGTCGCCCGCACGGTGCACCGCTCGAAAACCGCAAACCGCCCATCGTCGCCATCAATCGTTACGCCGCCGCGATGATCTCCCGCGCTGGCGTCGCGCACGAACACGCAATCCGTGAACCGCATCCGGTAACTATTGGAAAGGTTCAGCACTTTTCGCCGGCCGACGATTTGCAGTCCCTCCGCGGCGAAATCCCGCGTGGACTGCGTGAGCCGGATCACCGCCCGCGATTTCGCGATCCGCGCCCCCGCCGGCACCACCGTCCCTGCAGGAGAATTGCCCCGCCCGGGATTGCGCAAAGTCAGCCACCCTTCCTTCGCTTTCAGCACCCGGAAAATTTCCTCGCCGATCGTGATGCTCGTGTAATGCGACGGCTGATGAAAGCCCTCGCCGCGCCGGATCTTCACTTCGACCGCTTCATTCACCTTTGGCATCGTGAACGCGTCCGCCGTCTCGCCTGCCCAATTGACCTGCGGCAAAGTGTAATCGCGCGCGAACGGATACTTGAACTGCAACTCGCCCGCCGCGCCCACCGCCGCCACTTCGTTAAACTCGCCATAATCCTGGTCGAATTTTGCCGCACCGTTCCGGATGAACACCAGTTCGCCCGGCTCAAATTCGCGCGCCCATTCCGCCAGGTTCAGCCGCACGACATCGCTCCCACGTGCCCCGCTCTCCGCGGAAAACGGATACGCCTGCTCCGCCGACTCCAGCCAGCCCACGTGGCGATACCCCGCCAGCACCAGTCCATCCGGCACCTTGGGCACGGTGGACAAAATCGTCTTGTCGGCACCGTCCCCGCGCAACGTCACCCGGTCGCGTTTGATCGTCCACGCCTGTCGCGCCGCCACATAGTGCCCCGCCGGAAAGTAGATCGTCCCGCCGATCAGAGGGAGCCGGCTCTTCGCCCGCTCGAACGCCGCTTCATCAACGCTCCAGTCCAAACTATCCACGGCGGAGTAATCGCGGCGCAACGCGTCGAGATTCCGATACCGCCCCGCTTCGACCCACTCGCGCACGAGATGCACCTGCCCATCGCCGACGGCACCGAAATCGCGCACATTGAGCACCGCGTCACCGTTTTTTTCTCCTGCGCTCATGGGCGCCGCCATCAGCCCCAACGTGGCCAGAATCAGAATCGAAAATCGCATAAGTTACTACGGCGACGAGGGCCGACCGCCTATCGGCCGACAGCCTTCCGCCCTCTTGGTTGCGCCCAAAATGCCATCCGACCTTCCTCCTTGCATTCGAAGGCACCGGTCCGCACTTTGATCCTTTTTTCAACGTCAGCCCGCCTTCGCGCAATGAATCAGAACATCCGCAACATCGCCATTATCGCCCACGTCGACCACGGCAAAACCACCCTGGTCGACAAGCTCCTGAAGGAAGGCGGCGTGTTTCGCGCCAACCAGCAGGTCGAAGAACGCGCCATGGATTCCATGGATCTCGAACGCGAGAAAGGCATCACCATCAAGGCGAAAAACACCTCGGTGCACTGGGCCGATAAAATCATCAACATCGTCGACACTCCGGGCCACGCTGATTTCGGCGGTGAAGTGGAGCGCGCGTTGCGCATGGTCGACGGCGTTTTGCTCGTCGTCGATGCCTACGACGGGCCGCAGGCGCAAACGCGTTTCGTGCTGCGCAAGGCCCTTCAGCACGGCCTCAAGGTCATTATCGTCATCAACAAGATCGACCGCGATAACGCCGATCCCGCGAAAATGTATGACCGCGTCCTCGAGCTCCTCATGGAGCTCAACGCCACCGAGGAGCAGTTCGACGCCCCGGTCGTTTACGGCTCCGGCCGCGACGGCTACATGATGAAAAACCTCGGCGACAAGCGCGAGAACATGACGCCGCTGTTCCAGACCATTCTCGACCACATCCCGCCGCCGTTCGCCAAGCCCGATGAGGCGTTTCACATGCTCGTGTCCAACATCGATTGGAGCGATTACGTCGGCCGTATCGCCATCGGCAAAATCCTCGGCGGCAAAATCAACGTCGGCGAAACCGTTTTCACCGTCCGCCACTCCGACGGCAAACGCCTCCGCTCCAAAGTCACCAAGGTTTTCGAATACTCCGGGCTCGGCACACAGGAAACCGACGCCGGCGTCGCGGGAAATATCGTCGGCCTCTCCGGTTTCGAAGACATCGATATCGGCGACACGCTCACCGTCGACGAAGCCGGTCACGCGTTGCCGTTTACCGAGATCGACCCGCCGACCCTCGAGATGCAGTTCGCCGTCAACGACGGCCCGCTCGTCGGCCAGGAAGGCAAACTCGTCACCTCCCGCCAGCTCCGCGAACGCCTCTTCCGCGAGCTGAAGACCAACGTCTCCATCAGCGTCGACGATTCCGACCGCGCCGGCGTTTTCAACGTCAAGGCCCGCGGCGCCATGCAAGTCGCCGTGCTCGCCGAAACCATGCGCCGCGAAGGTTTTGAGTTTCTCGTCTCCCGGCCGACCGTCATCGAAAAGGTCATCGATGGAAAACGCATGGAGCCTTACGAGACCGTCTGGATCGAAGTGCCCGACGAATGCGTCGGCTCGATCATGCAGAATCTCGCCAACCGCAAGGGTCAGCTCACCAACATGGAAAAGCTGCCGCACTCCACCATGCTCGAGGCCACGATCACCACGCGCGGCCTCATCGGTCTGGAAATCGACGTCGTCAACGCCACCAGCGGCCGCGGCGTGACCAATCACCTCTTCAAGGAATACGGCCCCTACGCCGGCGAAGTCCTCACGCGCCTCACCGGCACGCTGATCGCCACCGAAGGCGGCGAAACCACCGCCTACGCCCTCATCATGTGTCAGGAGCGTGGCAAACTGTTCGTCAGCCCTGGCGAACAAGTTTACGAAGGCATGATCGTCGGCGAAAACCCGCGCAACGAAGACATCAGCATCAACGCGGTCCGCGAAAAAAAGCTCACCAACTTCCGCTCCCAAGGCGAAGGCGTCGGCGCCGGCCTCACGCCCGCGACCAAGCTCTCCCTCGAGCGCTCCATCGAATACATCGCGGCCGATGAATTCGTCGAGGTCACGCCCCAGAGCCTCCGCCTGCGCAAACGCATTCTGCGCGCTACCGAGCGCCGCAAGGCCGAGCGCTCCGGCAAATCCGAATAACCCCCGCGCGTCGGAGCCGGAAGCGATCCCCACGATCCTTCCGGCTGCGGCTCGTCTGCCTCCCGCGGCGCTTCGCGCCATAAAAAAAACCCGCCGGACATCCGGCGGGTTTTTGGTAAATCGAGCGTTCGAACGTCGCTTACTTGCGCGTGCGCTTGAACTTCGTGGTGAACTTTTCGACGCGGCCCGCCGTGTCGACGAGGCGCTTCTCACCGGTGTAAGCCGGATGGGAGTCCATCGTCACGTCGCGCACCACCACGAAGAATTCTTCACCGTCGATGGTTTCCTTGCGGGCCGACTTCATCGTCGACTTCGTCAGGAAGCGCTTGCCGGTGGCAACGTCCAGAAAACAGACGTTGTTGAGAGAGGGATGAACTTCGGCTTTCACGAAAAATAATTTAAGTTTTAGCCCTGCCGCGCTTTGTAACGCGGGTCGGTCTTGTTAATGACGTAGATTTTGCCGCGACGACGGACGACTTGGCAGTCGGGGTGACGCTTCTTCGCGGATTTGATGGACGAAACTACTTTCATAAAAGATCCAGAAAACAGAGAGCGCAGCTGGGTGTGTCAACTGAAATGTCCCCTCGGGCCTCGCTCAATTCAACGTCGTGTCATCGGGCTCGTTCGCCAGCAGTTTCCACCGGGCGTCCACCTCCCCAAGCACCACACTCCAGAGGCTGTCATCTGGAGCATGTTGCAGCAAATCCGGCGGCGCCGCAGACACGATCCACGTCTTGCGCTCCATCTCTCCCTCCAGCTGTCCCGCCGACCATCCCGCGTAACCCAAAAAGCCGCGCACCTGCGTCCCTTCTTCACCCGCCAGCAGCATCGCCTTTTCGGGGTCCAAACCGAAATGCAGCCGAAACCCATCCGGTTGCGGCTGCCAGGCCACGAGGATCAGTTGCTCATCCTGCACCGGCCCCCCGCGATAAATCGGCACCGACGCCAGATCGGTCAGCGCAAACCCTCCATCCAATTCCGCCAGCGATTTTCCCGCCGGCCGGTTGAGCACCACGCCCATCGCCCCTTCCGCATTGTGCGCCGACATCAGAATCACCGCGCGCCGAAAGTTCGGGTCGCGCAGCACCGGATGCGCCAGTAACAGCGAACCCGCGAGCGTTTCAGGAGTGCTTCTCGGCCGGTCCGTCATCGTTAGAGTTTCGTCAGCTTGACCCCGGCGCCGTCCAGCAACGGCGCCACCAAGGGATCGTTGTTGTAATCCGTATGGTAACGAATTTCCGCGATGCCCGCACCCGCCAGGATCTTCACGCAATTCAAGCACGGGAAATGCGTCACATACGCCACGCACCCTTCGACGGAACTCCCCCGCCGCGCTGCGTCGGCCACGGCATTTTGCTCCGCGTGCACCGTCGCCTGCTCGTGCCCGTCGCGGATCCGCGACACATGCGGCGAACCCGGCAGGTAGCCGTTGTAGCCCGCGGCCACCACGCGGTTCTTCCGCGCTCCGCCCGTCACCAGCACGCACCCCACGTGCAACCGCTCGCAATTCGACCGCGAGGCGATCAACGCCGCCGTCGCCATGAAATACTCGTCCCACGACGGCCGGTGCGGGAAATCCGCCGTCGCTTGAATGATGAGATCGATCGGTGACGCGTCGTCCGCCATGCCGGAGTAAATGCCACCCTCAATGCTTCGCGCAAGGCGGGTTTCACGATTTGACGCGCCTCGCCGCTCGCCTCGCGCACTTTTCCCACCTATTCGTTTCCCCATGGCCAAGCTCCCCGATCTCGTCGCGTATTGCGACCGCCGCACCCGCCGCGCCGCGTTCAAGGACGCGCCTGGCGCCTTCAACGGCCTCCAACTCGCCAACGCCGGCCGCGTGACCAAAATCGGCGCCGCGGTCGACGCCGGCGTCGAGCCCTTCCGCCTCGCCGTCGCCGCCGGCGTCGACTTTCTCATCGTGCACCACGGCATGTATTGGGACATGCCGCGCCCGCTCACCGGTCCCGTTTACGACCGCGTCGCGACGTTGATTCAGGGCAACTGCGCGCTCTATTCGAATCATCTCCCGCTCGATGCGCATCCGGAAATCGGCAACAATGCCCTCCTCGCCGCCCAGCTTGGTTTGCGCCGCGATCGCGGTTTCCTGCCCAACGAGGGCGGCGACATCGGCCTCATCGCCCGCAACCGCCATTCCCGCGCCGAACTGCGTGCCCGCCTGGAAAAACTTTACCCCCGCGTAATCGCCATCGAATACGGCGCCCCGAAACCGCGGGCGGTCGCCTTCTGCAGCGGCAGCGGCAACAGCGCTCTCGGCGGGCTCGCTGGGACCGGCGTTGACACGCTCATCACCGGCGAACTCCGCGAAGAACATTTCAACCGCGCCCAAGAGGAAAAATTGAACCTCTACCTCTGCGGCCACTACGCCACGGAAGTCCACGCGGTGCGCGCCCTCGCCGCCGAACTCGCCGCCAAGTTTGAGTTGCCGTGGGAGTTCATCGCCACGGATAATCCGCTCTGACGGCATGAAAAAAATCGCGCTCCTGCACGGCCCCAACCTCGACCGCCTCGGTAAACGCGAGCCGGAGATCTACGGCCGCGCCACCCTCGCCGACCTCGAAACCGCCCTGCGCGCCGAATTCGGCACCGCCGCCGAGCTCCACTTTTTCCAGTCCAACCACGAAGGCGCGCTCATCGACGAAATCGCACGGCTCGCCGAGGCGAAATTCGACGCCCTCGTCCTCAACGCCGGCGCCCTCACTCACACCAGTGTCGCCTTGCGCGATGCCGTGGCGGGCTCCGGCCTCAAGACCGTCGAGGTGCATATTTCCAACGTCTATCGCCGCGAAGAATTCCGCCACCACTCCTACCTCTCCGGCGTTTCCGTCGGGGTCGTTGCCGGTCTCGGTTTCGAAGGCTACCACGCCGCGCTTCGTTTTCTTCTTCCAGCCTGACACATGAGCGAGACGCGCTGGTTCGTGTGTCACACCCGTCCGCGGTGTGAGAAAAAATTCGCCGCTCTCATGGCGGCCGAGAAGTTCGAGCACTACCTCGCGCTCGTGAACAGCGAGCGGCGCTATGGCAAGCAGACCAAGCGCTTCACCAAGCCGCTCTTCCCCGGCTACGTCTTCGCGAAAATCCCCCTCGAACTTAAGGCGCGCATCTACCAAATGGAGCTCCTCGCCCGCGCGATTCCTGTGGACGACGAAACGCGTTTCCTCGCTCAGCTCGAAGGCGTGAAAGCGATCGTCGCCTCCGGCTTCGAACTCACGGTGATGCCGCTGCTCACCAAAGGCCGGCGCGTTAAAGTCACCGGCGGCCCGCTCTGGGGCCTCGAAGGTTTCGTCGACAACCCTCTCGACCCGCACGGCGTCGTCATCTCCGTCGACGTTCTGCAGCAAGGCCTCCTCGTCCGCGTGCCCGCGGAAAATCTCCAAGTTCTGCCTTAACGGCCCCGCCGCCCGTCCAAGCGCGCCCGCGCCTCTTATCGTTCACGAGCCCGCACTCGTGCTCGTAACCTTGCTCATGCTAGCGAACGCGCTCCGCCTCCTACTCGCGCCCGCGGCCGCCCCAACGCCGGCCCGCCGCCCTTACGGCAACCACGGAAACTTCCGCGCATCCGGCTTCCGCTTCTCGCGTTGCGCGCGGTGAAATTCCTTCGCCTCGTCGCTCATGTAGTAGAGCAGCGTCGCGTTGCCCGCGAGCTCCTGGATGCCCGACTGCCCGTCGACGTCCGCATTGAATCCACTTTTCAGGCACCGTATCGCCAGCGGACTATTCTGCATGATTTCGCCGGCCCATTTCAGGCCTTCCGCTTCGAGATCCGCCACCGGCACAACCGTGTTGATCAACCCCATGTCGAGCGCCTGTTGCGCGGAATACTGCCGGCAAAGATACCAGATCTCCCGCGCCTTTTTCTGCCCCACGATGCGCGCGAGATAGCTCGATCCAAAGCCGCCGTCGAAACTCCCCATCTTCGGCCCGATCTGCCCGAAGATGCCGTTGTCCGCCGCGATCGTCAGATCGCACACGAGCTGCAGCACATGGCCGCCGCCGATCGCGTAACCCGCTACGAGCGCGATCACGACTTTCGGCATCGAGCGAATCAGCTTCTGCAAATCCAGCACGTTGAGCCGCGGCACGCCGTCGCCGCCCACATAGCCCATCGGCCCGCGCACGCTCTGATCGCCGCCCGCGCAAAACGCATACTTGCCGTCCGTGTGCGGCCCCGCGCCCGTCAAAAGCACCACGCCGATCGACTGATCTTCGCGCGCATCGCAAAACGCCTCGAACATCTGCGACACCGTCTCCGGTCGGAACGCGTTGCGCTTCTCCGGCCGGTTGATCGTCACCTTCGCGACGCCGTCGGCCTTGTGATACAGAATATCGGAGTAAGTTTTAACCTCTTGCCAGTTCGTAAAACTCATAAGGGGAATATCTGACACGCATTTCGTCCGCCTGACACGCACGGATTCAAGCTGTTTTCGTCTCCCCCGCGAATACTGCTTGGAGCCCGCACGACGTTCCATGACACTGCCCGTTCCATGAGCACGACCGCCCCGACTCCCGCTCGCTCCCCGGCGAAGGCGGCCCTGACCATCGGTGCCCTCGGCGTCGTCTTCGGCGACATCGGAACCAGTCCCCTCTATTCCATGCGCGAGTGTCTCGCGCAAATCGATCCGACTGCTCGCGCCGCCGGCGTGATCGGCATCCTCTCCTTGATGCTGTGGGCCCTGATCATCGTCGTATGCATCAAATACATCGGGTTGGTCACCCGCGCCGACAACCGCGGCGAAGGCGGTATTTTCACCCTCCTGGCCCTCAGCCATACGCGCAACGATCCCCGCCGGAATTCGCTCAACTTCACCGTCCTCATCATCCTCGCCGGCGCTGCGCTCCTTTACGGCGACAGCGTGATCACGCCGGCCATCTCCGTGTTGAGCGCCGCCGAGGGTTTGAAAACGGTCAGTCCCGCCTTCGACCACTATATTCCCCTCATTGCCTGCGTGATTCTTGCGGGCCTCTTTTGGATGCAACGCCACGGCACCCACGCCATCGGCCGCATTTTCGGTCCCGTGATGCTCACTTGGTTCACCGTCCTCGGCCTGCTCGGGCTGTGGCACATCCACGAATCGCCCCAAGTGCTCGCCGCGCTCAATCCACTCGCCGGCGTCCGCCTCCTGCTCAACTCACCCGGCACGGCGTTTATCCTTCTCGGCTCCGTCGTCCTCACCATCACCGGCGCCGAGGCGCTTTACGCCGATATGGGCCACTTCGGGCGCCCCGCGATCATGCGCGCCTGGTTCCTCTTCGCGTTCCCCGGCCTCCTGCTCAACTATTTCGGCCAGGGTGCTCACGTTCTGCAAAACCCCGCGTCCGTCGACAACCCATTCTTCGCGCTCGCGCCCGCCGGCTGGCCGCAGCTTGCCCTCACCCTCCTCTCGGTCGTCGCCGCGGTCATCGCCAGCCAGGCGGTGATCTCCGGCGCCTATTCGCTCACCCGCTCCGCGATCCAGCTCGGCTATTTTCCCCGCCTGAAAATCACGCACACCAACGCCGCGCAAGAAGGCCAGATTTTCGTTCCGCTGATTAACTCCGCGCTCGCCATCGTCTCCATCCTCGTCGTCGCCACCTTCAAGTCCAGCGACCGGCTCGCCTCCGCGTATGGCATCGCCGTCACCGGCACCATGGTCGTCACGACCTACGCCTTCTTCCACGTCGCCCGCCGCCACTGGCATTGGCCGCTCTGGCGCGCGGTCACCGTCTGCTCTCTTTTCATGGCGGTCGATCTGACCTTCTTCATCGCCACGTTGCACAAGTTCGCCGACGGCGGCTGGCTGCCCATCGCCATCGCCCTCGCCGTCATCGTGATCATGCACACGTGGAAACGTGGCAAAAACGAGATTCAGGAAAAGGTTTACAGCCGCGCCCTCGCCGAACTCGAGCTCTCCCAGATTTCTCAGAGCAAATCCATCGTCCGCGTGCCCGGCTCCGCCGTCTTCATGGCCGGCTCGCCGCGCGGCGTGCCCCTCGCGTTGCTGCACCATCTCAAGGCCAACAAATGCCTCCAGCAAACCGTCGTATTGATGACCATCATCAACGAGGAATTGCCGCACGTCGCCGACGACGAACGCCTCACGATCGAAGATCATGGCAACGGCGTCTGGCGCGCGATCTGCCGCTACGGCTACATGGAAACGCCCGACGTCAGCAGCATCATGCAACGCGTGCGCGAGCGCGATGTGCCGCTGAATCCCCAGGGCGCCACCTTCTATTTCAATCGCGAAATGATCATCTCCGGCGGCAGCGCCAAAATGTGGGAATGGCAGAAATCCTTCTACGCCTTCCTCAGCCGCAACGCCCGCCCCGTGAAAGATTACTACCAGATCGTGCCCACGCAGATCATCGAAATCGGTCTGCCGATCCAGTTGTAAACACCGCCATGCCCCCCGCGACCGTCTGCCGCTTGCGCGAGTTGACGCCCGCTGACTACGCCGCCGTCATCACCCTCTGGCGCAGTTGCCCGGGCATCGGTTTGACCGAGGCGGACAGCTACGCCGGCACCGTCGCTTACCTCGCGCGCAATCCCGGCCTGAGCGTCGTCGCGACCGACCTGACCGGCGCCATTGTCGGTGCCGTGCTTTGCGGACACGACGGCCGCCGCGGCTACCTGCATCATCTCGCCGTCGCACCTGCCTCGCGACGCCAGGGCATCGGCCGTCAACTCGTCGAGGAATGCCTCGCGCGCCTGCGCACTGCCGGCATCGCGAAGTGCAATCTGTTTCTCTTCGCCGATAACGCCGCAGGCCGCGCCTTCTGGTTGCGTTGCGGTTGGCACACACGCCTCGACCTCATGCTCGTGCAACGCGCCACGACCTGACGCGACGCTGGCGTCGGCGTCACCGCCAGCCGCCGCGCTTGAGGTTGAGCTATTCAGGCCGGGCCCGATCGCCCCTTCGCCGCCGCTTCCGCCGCGACAAACAGCGCCTTGCGCCGCGCAGCGTCCGCCTTCCGATCCGTGCGCACTTCCAACACCCGCACGCCGCTCGCCGGCAGTTTCTCCAACGCCTGCCGCAGCTCCGCCCAATCGCGCACCTTCGCATGCACGATCCCATACGCGCCGACCAGCCGCGCGAAATCCACGCGCTGCGGCGTCGCAAAATATTCTTCAAACGGCGGATCGAATTGCGCGACCGGTAGATGACCGAAAATTCCGCCGCCGCCGTTGTTCACCAACACCACCGTCAAACTCCCGCGCAGTTTCGCCGCGAGGAGCAGTCCGTTCGTGTCGTGCAAAAACGCCAGATCGCCCGTGAGCAACACCGCCGGCCGCTCCGCCCCATGCGCGATGCCCAGCGCGGTCGATAACGTGCCATCGATCCCGCTCGCGCCGCGGCTCGTGAACGTCTCGATCCGCGCGTCCGTCGCCGCCCAGAAATATTCCAGATCCCGCACCGGCATGCTGTTCGCCACGAAAAGCGGCGTTCCTTCCGGCAGCGTCTGCTGCAGCACGCGCGCGATCTTCCCCTCGAACAACGTCTCCTCGCGATCCACCTCCGCCGCGATCGCCGTCGCCACGCGCGCATTCGCCTCATACCAACGCCCCGCATAATCGCTTTCGGCCGCCTCCGCCCGCTCCGGCAACGCCGCCGCCAGGGTCTCCGCGCTCACCTCCAGCGATCGCGCCGCCCCATGCACCGCATCGCGATTCACCACCCGCTCGCTCGCGAACCACAGCGGCACGCCGTCAAGACTCCGCAGCCATTCGCGCAACACCTTGCTCGTCGGCAACGCCTCCAGCACCAGCACCGCCTCGGGCCGCAGTTGCGCCGCGACGCTCTGGGCCCGCAACAGCGCATCGTAATGCGTCACCATCGGCCCGACCTCCGCCGCTCGATTGCGCAACGGCGACAGCGCATCCGCCAACACCGGCCAGCCCAGCTTCCGTCCGATCCTCCCGACCGCCCGCGCATACGCCGCACCGCCCGGCCCTTGTCTTGACCCGCCAATCACCACGCCGTTCGCCGGCCACGCCGGCAACTCCGGCGCGGCGAAAACCGGCGTTCGCGACGGACTGAGATGCGCGAAAAAATCCTCCGTTACCAGCCCCGCCGCGCGTTGCTCCGTGCCATCCGGCAACGGTGGCAACGGATCGCGAAACGGCGCGTTCAAGTGCACCGGCCCGCGTTGCGGTGTGAGAGTGCGCCCGACCGCGTGCGCCACCATCTGCCGCGCATAACGCAGCATCGCCGCGTTCGCCTCGGGCACCGCCAGCTCATGATAGAAATTCACGTGCGCCCCGTAAAACTTCTGCTGGTCGATCGTCTGGCCCGACGAACAATCCCGCATCTCCGGCGGACGATCCGCCGTGAAAACCAGCAGCGGCGCACCGCTCTCCTCCGCCTCGATCACCGCCGGAAAGTAATTCGCACCCGCCGTGCCCGACGTGCAGACCAGCACCACCGGCCGGTCCTCGCGCCGCGCCAGCCCCAGCGCGAAAAACGCCGCCGAGCGCTCGTCGAGCACCGGCACCACCTCGATCTCTTCGTGTCGCACCAGCGCCATCGTGAGCGGCGTCGACCGCGACCCCGGCGAGATCACCGCACGCGTCACGCCGCATCGCACCAGCGTTTCTGCGATCACGCTGCACCACAGCGCATTCACGTTTCGAAAATCGAGCGCCGTCGTTTTCATGGCGCGAGCAACGCCTCCTGCATCGCGCGAAACTTCCACTCCGCCTCCGCGAATTCCTGTTCCGGCGACGATCCTGCCACGATGCCCGCACCCGCGTAGAGCCGCGCCGTCGCGCCCTCCACCAACGCCGACCGCAGCCCGAGGAAAAACTCGCCGTCGCCCCGACCGTCGATCCAGCCGATCGCGCCCGCATACAGCCCGCGCGGAAACGCCTCGTGCTCGCGAATCCGCGCCACCGCCGCCGCGCGCGGCGTGCCGCCCACCGCCGGCGTCGGATACAACCGGCTCAACACCTCGCCGACCCTCACGTCGTCCGGCAGCCGCGCACGCACCGGCGTATGCAGATGCTGCACATTCGCGAAACGCCGCAGCACGGGCCGCTGCGGATATTCCGGCACGAGGCTCAGTTCCCTCAGCCGCCGCACGATCGAGCCCAGCACCGCCCGGTGCTCGCGCAGATCTTTTTCGCTGCGCAGCAGCGCCCCGCCCACCGCCGCATCTTCGCTCGCCGTCGCGCCGCGCGGCGCCGATCCCGCGAGCGCTTCCGTCGTCAACACCTGCGCCTGCACGCGCAGGAGCCGCTCCGGACTCGCGCCGATGAAGCTCTGCCCGCGCCCGTTCGCCACGGAAAACGAATAGCAGTCGCCAAAACGCTGCCGCAGGCCGTTGAGCACGCGCAACGGATGCAGCGGCGCCGCCGCCGTGAGATCTTTCGCCCGCGCGAGCACGATTTTCTGAAACTCGCCGCTCGCAATTTCCTCCAGCGCCCGCGCCACGCTGCGTTGATAAAATCCATCCGACCCTACATCGCGCAACGTCGCCGCGACGTCCGGCGCCCCGGCCGCCACCGGAAATTCCGGCGTGCTGTAATCGAAGGCCCGGAATTTCCCGTGCGCGCGCCACACCCGCGCCGCCAGTGCGTGCAGATCGCTGCCCGCCTCGATCAGCAGGTTCGCCACCGCCACCGTGCGCCCGGCGCGCTGCGACACCTGCCAGCGCGGCACAAAGACACTCGCCGCCGCAAAGGCTTCTCCCGGCTCGGTCTCCGCAAAAAAACTGAACGCCGCGAAAAAATGCGGCCCCGTGAGCGACGCCCCCAGATCGCCGACCGCGATCGTATTCGCGAGAGTCTCGTCGATGAACCGCTGCACCGCGGCGAACCGCTCCGGCCCTTTCGCCTCGAACGCGAGCACCGCCTCCGCCCCCGCCACCGCCAGCCCTTCCGCCGGACGCTCGACATAAAAATGCCGCTCGCCCGGCTCGAAAATCGACTCGAGCACCGCGAGCGGATCGAGCGCCTCCACCTCCACCGAAATACTCGCCAATTGCGCGCGACCGCGCTGCCTCGCCGCCGCCTGCACCTGCGCCAAAAAATCCTCCAGCGCCGCCGGCGTCGGATTCGCCGTTGGATCAAGCGGGAGGATCGTCATGGCCGCGCGCTTAAACCGGTTTGCCGCCCGCCTTTTCCGGCGCCTGCGGCCGCGGGAACAGCACCAGCCCCGCCGCGACTTTGCGCCCGGCGAGCCGCCCGTCCCACGCGAGCTCCGCTCGCCAGTCCGCACCCGGCGTGTAGTCGAGCGCCGCGAGGATCTTCGCCGCCGCGCCCGGAATCACCGCCTGCAGCAACGATGCCGCCAGCCGCAACGCCTCCGCCATGGTCGCCAGCGACGCGCGCAACGTCGCCTGGTCCTTCGCCTCGGCGGATTTGCCGAGTTTCCACGGCGCGCGCTTTTCGATGTAGGCGTTCGTCTCCGTGAGAAACGTCATCGCCCGCTCCAGCGCGGTGTGAAACTGAAAGCCCTCGCTCAGCGTGATGAACTCGTCGCGCGTCCGCGCCCACAGCGCGCGCAGCGATTCGTCGAGCTCGTCGCCGCTCTCGCCCGCCGGCACGGCGCCCGCCGCAAAACGCGTTGTCATGTTCAACGTGCGGTTGACGAGGTTGCCCAGATTGTTCGCGAGTTCGCTGTTGTAGCGCACGAGAAACTGTTCGCGCGTGAAGTCGCTGTCCTGCCCGACATTCATCTCGCGAATCAGGAAATAGCGAAACGCATCCGCGCCGAATTCGGTCACGAGCTCCAAGGGATTGAGCGCGTTGCCCGTGCTCTTCGACATCTTCGCCCCGCTCTGCAGCCACCAGCCGTGCACGAGCAGATGCTCCGGCAACGCGAGCCCCGCCGCGTGCAGCATGATCGGCCAGTAAACCGCATGCGGCGGCACGAGAATGTCCTTGCCGATCACGTGATACGTCGCCGGCCACACGCCCGGCTGATCCGCCACTGCCGAGTAATAATTCAGCAGCGCGTCGAACCACACATACGTCACGTAGGTCTCGTCAAACGGCAGCGGAATCCCCCACTCAAGGCGTTCCTTCGGACGCGAAATGCACAGGTCGTTCAGCGGATCCTTCAGAAACTCCAGCACCTGCTTCTGCCGGTAACGCGGAAAAACAAAGTCCTCATTCTGCGTGAGAAACTCCACCAGCCACGCCTGATACGCCTTCAGTTTGAAGAAGTAATTCGACTCCGTGATTTCCGTCACCTCGCCAAAAATTTCCGGCCAGCTCCCATCCGGATTGCGGTCCTTCTCCTGCAAAAACTGCTCCTGCCGCGTCGAATAAAATCCCTTGTATTCGGCCTGGTAGATTTCCCCTTTGTCGAACAACTGCTGCAGCACCGCGCGCACGACTTTCTTGTGCCGCTCTTCGGTCGTGCGGATGAAGTCGTCGTTCGACACTTCGAGGCGCGTGCACAGGTTCCGAAACTCCTGCGACACCTCGTCGCAAAACGCCTGCGGCGCGATGCCGCGTTTCCGCGCGCTCTGCTGCACCTTCTGCCCGTGCTCGTCCACGCCGGTCAGGAAATGCACGCGATCCCCCATCAACCGCCGGAAGCGCGCGATCACATCGGTCAGCACTTTTTCGTAAGCGTGACCGAGGTGAGGCGAGCCATTCACATAATCGATGGCGGTGGTGATATAGAACGACTTCATGCGTGAGCCCGCCAACGAAAGCCGGCCCGCGCCAAATGTCGAAAGTTTTGACGCTGCCCGGAGCGCCCCGCACCCTCGCCGCACTCCCCGCGTCATGTCGTCGCTCACCCGCCTCACGCTCTCCGTGGCCCTCCTGCTCATCGCGGGCCTGATCGCGGGCGCCGTGCTCGAGCAGGCGATGCACCGCCAGTCGGCTCAACTCACCCACGACTTGATCAACGCCCGCCGCCAGCAACTCGCCGCCGCGCTCGCGCTCGCTCGCACGCCCGCTCCTGATTCCGCCCAACTCGCCGCCATCGGCGCGTCCATCGGCGCCGACGTCGCGTTCGCCAGTGAACCCACGCCCCCGCGCGCCGGCCGCCTCACCTTCGTCTATCCGCTCGCCGACGGCCGCGCCCTGCGCATCACGCTCGCCAAACCCACCGCCTGGCGCGCGCTGTCCGTCTCCACGTGGACGCTCGCCGTTCTCCTTTTGCTCGTGCTCGCCGGCCTGCCCGTCGCCTATCTCCTCGGCTCCGCCCGCCGCGCGCCCGCCGAGCCGGCCGCCTCCGCCGCCGATGTCAGCCAAACGAGTCTCGCCCGCCTCGCCGAAACCACCGCCGCTCAAACCGTCGCGCTCGATCGCGAACGCGCCGTCCGCCGCCGCGCCGAAGACGACGCCCAGTTGAAACAGCGGCTCCTCACTCAATCCCTCGAAGACAAAATCCGCCTCGGCCACGACTTGCACGACGGCATCATCCAGTCGCTCTACGCCGTCGGCCTCACGCTCGAATCCGCCCGCACGCTCCTCCCTCGTGATCCCGCCGCGGCCGACCAACGCCTCGAACAATGCCGCGACGCGCTCAACGGCACCATTCGCGAAGTGCGCGCCTACATCACCGGCCTCGCCCCGCAAAACCTCTCCAGCGCCACGTTTCTGCGCACGCTGCAGTCTCTCCTCGGCGACCTCGCCCGCGACCGCGGCACCGCCCTCGAATTCAAGCTCGAAGCCGACGCCACCGCGCGCCTCACCTCCGAGCAGGCGACCGAGGTCGTGCAAATCGCGCGCGAAGCCGTCAGCAACGCCGTCCGCCACGGCCGCGCCCGCCACATCGTGATCGCCGCCGCCGGCGACCACGAATTCGCCTTCTCCATCGCCGACGACGGCTCCGGTTTCGATCCCACGGCCGCCCGCAGCAGCGGCTTCGGCCTTCACTCCCTGCAAGCGCGCGCCGCCCGCCTCGCCGGCCGTTGCGAAGTTCACAGCCAGCCCGGCGCCGGCACTCGCGTTTCCCTCGTGTTTCCTTTTCCGTCCTCCCCGGCATGACTTCACCGGCTCGCATTTCCGTGCTGCTCGTCGACGACAGCGAAGTCGTCCGCCTCGGCCTGCGCACGCTCCTCGGCGCCGAACCCGATCTGCACGTCGTCGCCGAGGCCGGCACCATCGCCGACGCCCTGCGTCTTGCCGCCACTGCGAAGCCGGCCGTCATTCTCCTCGACGTCCGCCTGCCCGACGGCAACGGCGTGGACGCCTGCCGCGAATTGATGCGCCGCCACCCCGCCGCCCGCATCATCATGCTCACCTCGATGGCGGACGACCAGCTCGTCGAAGACGCGATCCGCGCCGGTGCCCACGGCTATTTGCTGAAAGATATCAACGCCCGCGGTCTCGTGCAGGCGATCCGCGATGCCGCCGCGGGCAAGTCCACGCTCGATCCCGCCATCACCGCCCGCGTCCTCGCGCTCGCCCGTTCCGGCGCCCCCAGCAGCACCGCGCCTTCGCCCCTGGCCGCGCTCTCCGCCCAGGAGCAACGCGTGCTCGCGCTGATCGCCAAAGGCCGCACGAACAAGGAGGTCGCGATGGAGCTCAATCTCGCCGAAAAAACCGTGAAGAATTACCTCAGTAATCTCTTCGAAAAGCTCCACGTCTCGCGCCGCGCGGAGGCCGCCGCGCTCTACGCGCAGGAAAACAAATCCTGACGCCCGCTCAGCGCCCGCCGTGGTTTTCCGCCCGCCACCACGCTGAAAATTTCCGCCACGCGTCCGCGCGATGGCTCAGCCGGTTCTTCGCCTCGTCGCCCAGCTGCGCGAAGGTGATCGTCTCATTCGCCGGCACAAACAACGGATCATAACCAAAGCCGCCTCCGCCCGCCGGTTCGCGCAACAACATCCCGTCCGCGCGCCCCTCAAAGGCCTGCTCGCGACCGTCCGGCGCGATCAGCACCAGCACGCACACGAAATGCGCGCCGCGTCGCTCCGCCGGCACCGCGCGCAACGCCTTCACCAGCTTCTGCAAATTCGCCGCGCCGTCGCCCTGCGGCCCCGCGTAGTAGGCCGACTCGACGCCCGGCGCGCCGCTGAGCGCATCGACGCACAGTCCGCTGTCGTCGGCCAGCACCCACGCCTCCGCCGGCGCGATGGCGCGCAACGCCCGCGCCTTTTTCCCCGCGTTGCCGATAAACGTCCCCGTGTCCTCCTCGACCGCCGGCATCCCGCCCACCGCCCGCGCGGATTCCAGCTGCACGCCGAGCCCGTCCGCCGCCGCGAGCGCCTGCAGCTCGGCCACTTTATGCGCGTTGCCTGATGCGACGATGATCCGCACAACGCGCGCCCTCAGCCCGACCGCAGACTGAACATCGTTTCGTCCACCATCATCTTCTCCGGATACACCACGTGTCCGCGCGTGAGATCGTCTTCGCCGAAATTTTCGTGCCGCACATCGCGCAGGCGCACCGCGTCCTTGACCCGCTCCGGCCGCAAGCCCGAGAAAATGCTCTTCGCTTTTTCATCGGCCAGCAGCAGCGGCGCCCGATAGAGAAACAGGTAATCCAGCTCCCGGTCGCGCACGAGCTCGCTGAGCAATTGCGCCCCGCCTTCGAAATACACACCCGTGATTTTCTCCTCGGCGCAGCGCCGGCGAAACTCGGCAAATGACACGCGTTGCGTCGCCGAATCCAGGCACCACACCTTCACCCCCATCTCCCGCAATTTCCGCACGTAGCCCAGGCCGCCGTGCGGTGTCGTCACCACGATCGTGCGCTCGCGATGCTCGTCGGTGTAAACCCGCGGCAGGTTCTTATCCACGACCGTCCGCAGCAACCCGTCGAACACGAACCGCCACGGGCACCACTCGTCGCCCTCGCGCCGCGCCGTCAACCGCGGATTGTCCTTGAGCACCGTCATCGCGCCCACCGCGATGCCCGGAAACAACCGCCGCCAATGGTGCACGTTCGCCCGCGAATCCTCGTTGGTGATCCACTGCGAATCGCCCGTGCGGCACGCCACCTTGCCATCCAGCGTCACCGCCGCCTTCGCCGCCAGCAACGGCGTGCGCCGCCGGATCCAGTGCTCGAAAATCAGATTCAGATCGCTGCACTCGCGCTCCAACACGCCCGTTATCACCTCCACGCCCGCCGTCCGCAGCACCTCGTAGCCGCGCCCCGCGTGGTCCGGATTCGGGTCGGCCGCGCCCACCACCACCCGCTTCAAACCCGACGCGATGATGGCGTCCGTGCAAGCGCCCGTCCGCCCTTCGGTCGAGCACGGCTCCATCGTCACATACAACGTCGCTCCCGGCCGCGGCGGCTTCCCGCGCGCCAGCAACGCCAGCCGCTCCGCATGCGGGCCGCCGTCCGGCGCCGTCGCGCCTTCGGCCACGATTTTCCCGTCCTCGACGATCACCGCACCGACCATCGGATTCGGATGCGTCGTGCCCCACACGCCGCGCGCCAGTTCCAGCGCACGTTGCATGAAACGCTCGTGTTCAACCGCGGACATACGGATTGCCCTCCTTCTCGGCGCCCACCGTCGTCGGCTCTCCGTGCCCCGGATAAACCGCGGTCGCGTCGGGCAGCGCATAGATCTGCGTGCGGATCGCGTTCTCCAATTGCGCAAAATTTCCGCCCGGCAAATCCGTTCGCCCGATGCTGCCGTTGAACAACGCATCGCCGACAAACGCCGCCTGGGCCGCGGGCAGATAAAACAACACGTTGCCCGGACAATGCCCCGGCACATGGCGCACCTCAACGTCCATCCCGAGCGCCGCAAACCGCGTCCCCTGCTCCACCCACTCGTCGACCATCACCGCCTCGAGCTGGAGGCCCGGCATGAGAAACGCGCTCATCACCTCCGGCGTTTCATAAAGCGCACGATCCGCGCGATGCCCGCGCACCCGCGCCTGCGTGGCCCGCACGACTTCCGCGGCGCCCTGCGTATGGTCCCAATGCCCATGCGTCAGCCAGAGTTCCCGCAACGCGCATTTCTCCGTGGCAAGCAGCGGCGCGACGTCCGCCCACACGTTTCCCGGCGCATCGATCAGCACCGCCTCGCCGCGTTCGGGCGCGGTGAGCAGATAAGCATTCGTCTGGATCGGACCGGCAGGCAGCACATGCAACGTCACGCCGCAGAGTCCACGGGCTTTCGCCGCCACCGCAAACGCGAAAAGCAGCCGACCCGCGCCCGCCAATCGTTCGCGCCCTCCGCATGGTCCTCGTAATCGCAAGCGTTCTCCCGCCCCCGCCCCGCCCTGTGGGTCGGGTGCCCTCACCCGGCATTCCGTTCCTGTGGGTCGGGTGCCCTCACCCGACATCTTCCGTGCCGCTCCCTCTCGCCCTTTCACTCCCCCAACCCGAGAAAGATTAAGATAACGATAACGAGCACGATCGCCTAATCCGCCCGCTCGTCCCGTTGCGGAACGCGTCAGCGTTTCGCCGTCGCGGCCGCGCTCCGCGCTTCACCTCTCATCCCTGTGGGCCGGGTGCCCTCACCCGGCATCCTTCCGCGCCCCCCTCGGCTCCTTCAGGTTTCAAGTTTCAGCCTTCAGGTTTCCCTCCTCCGTCCCTCCTTCGCCGTCCACCCGCTCGTCCCGTAGCGGAACGCGTCAGCGTTTCGCCCGTCGCGGCCGCGCTCCGCGCTTCACCTCTCATCCCTGTGGGCCGGGTGCCCTCACCCGGCATCCTTCCGCGCCCCCCTCTGCTCCTTCAGGTTTCAAGTTTCAGCCTTCACGTTTCCCTCCTCCGTCCCTCCTTCGCCGTCCACCCGCTCGTCCCGTAGCGGAACGCGTCAGCGTTTCGCCGTCGCGGCCGCCCTCCGCGCTTCATCCGCGTCCCTGTGGGTCGGGTGCCCTCACCCGGCATCCTTCCGCGCCCCCCTCTGGCTCCTTCAGGTTTCAAGTTTCAGCCTTCAGGTTTCCCTCCTCCGTCCGCCCTCCTCCGTTCGTCCTCCGCCGCCCACCCACCCGCCCCCTTCACCCCGCATCCAGCGGACTCCGCACGCCCAGCCCCGGCTTCTGCATCACATGCGTATAGATCTGCGTCGTCTCCACGCTCTGGTGGCCGAGTAGTTCCTGCACCGTGCGGATATCGGTGCCCGCCTCCAGCAGATGCGTCGCAAACGAGTGCCGCAGCACATGCGGCGTCACGCGTTTCGTCATCCCCGCCGCGCCCGCCGCCTTGCGCACCGCATTCTGGAACGTCCCGTCGAGGATATGATGTCGCCGCCGCCGCCCCGTCTCCGGGTCCTGCATGAATTCGCGCGACGGCCACAACCACTGCCACTCCCACGTCATCCCCGCCTTGGGATATTTCCGGGCCAGCCCTTCCGGCAACCACACTCCCGGCGCCTCCGCCGCCCGGTCCTCCGCGAAAATCTCCCGCAGTCGGGCCAGATGAGCCTCCAGTTTTTCCCGCAGCGATTCCGGCAGCACCGTCAGCCGGTCCTTGTCGCCTTTCCCGCCGTAAACTTTCAATTGCCCGCGCGCCAGATCCAGGTGGTGCACGCGCAGCCGCAGCAGTTCCATCAGCCGCAGTCCACTGCCATACATCACCTCCGCCATCAGCCGGTAGCCGCGCGGCAATTGGTCCAGCACCTGCCGCACCTCCGCCTTGCTCAACACTGTCGGTATTCTCTCGCGAGCGCGCGCGCGCCGAAAATCCATTTCCCCCAGATCCAGCCGCAACGCTTCCTGCATGAAGAACACCAGCGCATTGAGCGCCTGCTTCTGCGTGGACGGCGCTGCCCGTTGTTCCACCGCCAGCGCGGAGAGAAACGCCGCCACGTCGTCGCCCGACGCCGTCTGAGGCAGACGCGGGGCCAGGAACCGCGCGAACCGCGCCGCCCATGCCCGATACGTCTGCTCCGTGCGCCACAAAAATCCCTTGCGCCGGATGGCCGTGATCAACGCGCGCTCCCACTCCGCTCCGCCCTGATCCGCCGCCGCCAGCGGCGGCACGGCCGGCCCCGCTCCCGGCCCCGACCGCCGCGGGTTATCCGCCGGCCGTTGCTCCCCGACCTCCGGCGCCACAAACCCGCGCGCCGCCGGGCGCGTCTTGCCCGCCGCTCTGGCCGCCTTGAAGAGCCAGGCGAACGCCGCGCGCTCGGCCCGCCGCGCGTTCTCCGTCAAACCGGCACGCGCCAGATGCCAGCGGATGAAACCCGCCGACAGCGGCCGGCCCGTGGCTTTGCAAGCTCGCAACAATCCTAAAATTGCCCTGACATGCGCCTGCTTCACCTCCGCCGACCATGCGCTCGCCCCGTTCAACACTTCGCCCCACTCCGGAAATGACACGATTTCGTCCAGCTTTTGCTCGGTGCGCTCGCCGGCTAAAGCCATACTACCAGTGTGGCTTTTACGCGGCCCCGAGCAATCCGATTCCCAAGGTTTCGCCGCCGACCGACCGCCGTCGCATGAAATCAAACCACGACGACACAACGGCTAACCGAGTTTCCGTTCCCCACCTCAACTGCAACCCCCGCTCTCGTTCAGCTCTGGCATTGCCACACTGAGTATGGGCGAATAACACTGTTCGGCAAAAGCTTCGCATGGCTACGAATCTTCCAAAGCAGAATTGGCTGGCTGACGGCAACGAGACGCCGATTCAAGAGGGCTTCCTGGTCGGAGATCGGAAAGGTCTCGAGACGTTGCGTGCAGCGATCGATCGAGCCCTCGCGGAGGGCGAAGGCGACATTCGCGAGCTGCGATCGCCGTGGTCGCACGTCCATCTTGCTGCGCAGCATCCCGAAGAAGAGCAGAGTCAGCATGATCGTTCATTGAAGGGAAAGATCGGAAAGTATGTCGCTCTGACGGTGGTCGGACTTGCGTTCTTTTTTGGAATTTACGGATGCGCTCACTTCCTTGGGGCGTTCAGATGAAAAGGCCGAACTCTGAGCGTTCTGCTGCGCCGTAGCGCGCAGCGGGACGCGGGTTGAACAAGCCCGTTTCGGAGGCGTCCGCGGTTCCGTCCGCCGCTTATGCGTTTTGTATTGGCCGCCAACCGCCGACGGGCGGAGCGCCGGACGGCGGCATCCTTCGCCGCGCGCGGGCGCGCGTGCCGGTGGCGTCTGTTTTCGCCCGCCGAGAGGGTGTCCGCCACCCGTCACCGGGCTCGCGAGCCGTCTTGCGTCCGTCGCGGCCAAGGCTGCCGCCGGCGGCACGGGGTGCGGGCCGCAATAATATAATAAGTTGGTCCCTGGTCCTTATACTCATCGCGTGCAGAGGGGCGGCGCCCGGGCCTGCCGCGGCAGCGTGCCCACGCGCACGAGCGTGAACCGTTCGCAGTGCGGGCAGCGCAAGTGCCAGCGCGGCGCCTCCGGCGGCGGCGCCGCGAGCACGATCGGCTTTTGCAGCAGCGTTTGTGTCCGTTGGCGCCCCGAGGGCACCCGCCACCGGCCAGCCCTTCGGGCCAACGCCTGCGGCGTTGCCATCTCCGCGCTGTCGCGCTACGTCCACCGTCATCCGGCGGGCGTGCGCCGCCGGGTGCAGCCAGCCGAAGTAACGCACGCGATGCTGGCCGGCCGGCGGCACGTGCTGCAAATACCGCCGCAGGAACTCTTCCGCGCCGAGCGTGCACTGCCGCCGCTGCTGCGTCTTCGTGTCGGTATAGTTAAACACCACGCGTTCGTCATCGGCGACGACGAGGCGCTCGTCGCTGATCGCAGTGCGGCTGACGTAGCGCGCGAGATAGCGCACGACCGCCTCGCCGCTGCCGGCCGGCTGGCAGTGCACGACCCAACGGCTCCGCCACGTGCCGGCCGGAATCGAAGCGTGCCGCGCCGAAGCGCTCGCGCGCAGCACCGCCTCCATCCGCCCGCGAAACACTGCCGCCAGCTTCGCCACCGGCAGCAGCCAGTCGCGTTGCCGCGCGTTCACCCATTTATTGCCGTCGGCGCTGAGCCCGCCGCCGGGCACGATATAATGCACGTGCGGATGATGCTGGAGCTGCCGGCCCCAGGTGTGCAGCACGCCGACGAAGCCGAGTTCCGCACCGAGCAACCGCCGCTCCGCCGCGACTTGTTGCAACGTCGCCGCGCTCTCGCGGAAGAGCCGGTCGTGCATCAACGCCGGCTCGGCGGCGAAGACCGCGCGCAGTTCCTGCGGCACGGTGAACGTCACCAAAAAATACGGCACCGGCAGCAGCCGCGCCTCCTGCTGCGCCGTCCACGCCGCGGTGCGCTCGCCGCCGCAGCGCGGGCAAGCGCGATGGTGACAACTGTGATACGCGAAGTCCGTGCCCGCGCACTCCGTGCAGCGATACACGTGCCCGCCCAAGGCGGGCGTGCGGCAGCAGCGGATCGCTGCGAGCGCGCGCCGCGCCCGCGGCGCGCAATGCTCCGGCACGCGGGCGCGCGCCAGCCAGTCGGCGAGCACCGACACCGGTCAGCGTGGTTCGAGCAACCGCGCGACCGCCGCGCGAGCGTGGCTCTCGTTGACCGCCGTCAGATGCGTATAGATCAACGTCGTCTCCAGCGAAGCGTGCCCCAGATACGCCGAGATCAGCCGGATCGACACGCCCTCCTCGAGCAGATGCGTCGCATACGAATGCCGCAGCGTATGCACCACCGTGCCCGCCGGCAGCCGCGCCTCGGTCCGCGCCACCCGCAGGCAATGCTGCACCGAACCCACGCCCAGCGGCTCGACGGCGGCGGCCAGGTGCGCCCCGCGCGCCGGTTGCTCGCGCCAGCCGCGGCCGACCCCCGGGAAAATCCACCGCGGATGCCGGTGCGTCCGCCAGAACGCGCGCAACTCGTGCAACATCGCCTCCGGCAGCGGCACGTAGCGCTCCTTGTTGCCCTTCGCCTCGCGGATATGCACGCGGCCCGCTTCGCGCAGATCGCGCACCTCCAGGTTGACCGCCTCGCCGATGCGCAATCCGCACGCGTAGATCAACCGCAGCAGTGTGCGGAAACGCGGCACCCGCACCACCGCGAACAGCCGCGCCACCTCTGCCCGCGTGAGCACGGTGGGAAGTTTTTGCGCTGACGGTGAGCGCACCAGATCGAACAGCTTCCAGTCGCGCCCGAGGTGCACGCCGAAGTAGGCCCGCATCGCCGCCACCGCGGTTCGCATCGACGAGGGCGAGTAGTGGTGTTCGTCCTTCAACCGCAGCAGATGCGCGCGGACCGCGGCCTCATCGAGCGCGGCCGGATCGCCCCCGTGGCGCGCCGCCAGCTTGCGGACAAACCGCAGATACTCGGCCTGCGTCGCCGCCGCCAGCGAACGCAGCCGCATCGTCTCCGCGAAACGCTGCACCGACTCCGGATCGGGTGCGTGGATCTTCCTGGCGCCACCCCGCAGCGTGGACGCGTGCGTGGACTCTCTTCCCGTCGATTTTGATTTGGGCATAGACCCGCAGCCTTGCCAGCCACCGCCCTCCCGCCCATCCTTCCGCTCGTGCCCCGCCCCGCACTATATACACCCGCTCACCCCCGCCGCGCAGCGGCTTGGTTCAACCAGTCGCTACAGCGCAACGCCTCGACGGGGTCCGTTTCGAGTTTGGAGTCGCCAGCTCGGCGTGGCTGACCAGTGATCGTTGGGCAAAGAAAGATGAGCACCATTTCGGTTACGCGCATCGCTGCGAATTTTAAGCCGACCGTGAATTATCCGCGGCTCGCGCTCGTGCACGATGGCCGGCGAGCACTCCTTTATTTCACTGGCCGACGGCAGCGCGGCGCCGAAGAAGAAAGAGCCGTCGCGGTATTCGAGGGCTGCTTGGCATCGCGGTTCGGTTACCCGAACGATGAAGCCCTGCCGGGTCATCCGCTGTATCGCTACGGTCTCGGCGATTATGATTTCTTTGAAGTTTCGTCATCTCCGTGGATGGAAGAAGTCAGAGCCCAGAATCGCGTGTCATTCCCAAAGTTCGACATGCCTGCCAGAAAGCATTTCATCGTGACCGCTCACGACGAAAGTTTTGAGTGCCTCGCAGATTCGGTAGCCGTTCATCCAGCATCCTCTTTTCCAGTTGAGCATTTGGCTCCACGTATTTCCGCCGTCGAATGAAAAGGCCCAACTCTGAGCGTTCTGCTGCGCCGTAGCGCGCAGCGGGACGCGGGTTGAACAAGCCCATTTCGAACGCGTCCGCGGTTCCGTCCGCCGCTTATGCGTTTTGTAGTGGCCGCCGACCGCCGATGGGCGGAGCGCCGGACGGCGGTATCCTTCGCCGGTCGCGGGCGCACGTGCCGGTAGCGTCTGTTTTCGTCCGCCGAGAGGGTGCCCGCCACCCTTCACCGGGCTCGCGAGCCGTCTTGCGTCGGTCGCGGCCAAGGCTGCCGCCGGCGGCACGGGGAGCGAGTCGCAATAATATAAGAAGTTGGTCCCTGATCTTTATACTCATCGCTGGCAAAGGGGCGGCGCTCGCGCCTGCCGCGGCAGCGTGCCCACGCGCACGAGCGTGAAGCGTTCGCAGTGCGGACAACGCAAGTGCCAGCGCGGCGCCTCCGGCGGCGGCGCCGCGAGCACGATCGGCTTTTGCAGCAGCGTTTGTGTCCGTTGGCGCCCCGAGGGCACCCGCCATCGGCCAGCCCTTCGGGCCAACGCCTGCGGCGTTGCCATCTCCGCGCTGTCGCGCTACGTCCACCGTCATCCGGCGGGCGTGCGCCGCCGGGTGCAACCAGCCGAAGTAACGCACGCGATGCTGGCCGGCCGGCGGCACGTGCTGCAAATACCGCCGCAGGAACTCTTCCGCGCCGAGCGTGCACTGCCGCCGCTGCTGCGTCTTCGTGTCGGTATAGTTAAACACCACGCGTTCGTCATCGGCGACGACGAGGCGCTCGTCGCTGATCGCAGTGCGGCTGACGTAGCGCGCGAGATAGCGCACGACCGCCTCGCCGCTGCCGGCCGGCTGGCAGTGCACGACCCAACGGCTCCGCCACGTGCCGGCCGGAATCGAAGCGTGCCGCGCCGGAGCGCTCGCGCGCAGCACCGCCTCCATCCGCCCGCGAAACACTGCCGCCAGCTTCGCCACCGGCAGCAGCCAGTCGCGTTGCCGCGCGTTCACCCATTTTTTGCCGTCGGGGCTGAGCCCGCCGCCGGGCACGATATAATGCACGTGCGGATGATGCTGGAGCTGCCGGCCCCAGGTGTGCAGCACGCCGACGAAGCCGAGTTCCGCACCGAGCAACCGCCGCTCCGCCGCGACTTGTTGCAACGTCGCCGCGCTCTCGCGGAAGAGCCGGTCGTGCATCAACGCCGGCTCGGCGGCGAAGACCGCGCGCAGTTCCTGTGGCACGGTGAACGTCACCAAAAAATACGGCACCGGCAGCAGCCGCGCCTCCTGCTGCGCCGTCCACGCCGCGGTGCGCTCGCCGCCGCAGCGCGGACACGCCCGATGGTGACAACTGTGATACGCGAAGTCCGTGCCCGCGCACTCCGTGCAGCGATACAAGTGCCCGCCCAAGGCGGGCGTGCGGCAGCGGCGGATCGCTGCGAGCGCGCGCCGCGCCCGCGGCGCGCAACGCTCCGGCACGCGGGCGCGCGCCAGCCAGTCGGCGAGCACCGACACCGGTCAGCGTGGTTCGAGCAACCGCGCGACCGCCGCGCGAGCGTGGCTCTCGTTGACCGCCGTCAGATGCGTATAGATCAACGTCGTCTCCAGCGAAGCGTGCCCCAGATACGCCGAGATCAGCCGGATCGACACGCCCTCCTCGAGCAGATGTGTCGCATACGAATGCCGCAGCGTATGCACCACCGTGCCCGCCGGCAGCCGCGCCTCGGTCCGCGCCAGCCGCAGGCAATGCTGCACCGAGCCCACGCCCAGCGGCTCGACGGCGGCCGCCAGTTGCGCCGCACGCGCCGGTTGCTCGCGCCAGCCGCGGCCGACCCCCGGGAAAATCCACCGCGGATGCCGGTGCGTCCGCCAGAACGCGCGCAACTCGTGCAACATCGCCTCCGGCAGCGGCACATAACGCTCCTTGTTGCCCTTCGCCTCGCGGATATGCACGCGACCCGCCTCGCGCAGATCGCGCACCTCCAGGTTGACCGCCTCGCCGATGCGCAATCCGCACGCGTAGATCAACCGCAGCAGCGTGCGAAACCGCGGCACCCGCACGACCGCGAACAGCCGCGCCACCTCTGCCCGCGTGAGCACGGTGGGAAGTTTTTGCGCTGACGGTGAGCGCACCAGATCGAACAGCTTCCAGTCGCACCCGAGGTGCACGCCGAAGTAAGCCCGCATCGCCGCCACTGCGGTTCGCATCGACGAAGGCGAGTAGTGGTGTTCGTCCTTCAACCGCAGCAGATGCGCGCGGACCGCGGCCTCCTCGAGCGCGGCCGGATCGCCCCCGTGGCGCGCCGCCAGCTTGCGGACAAACCGCAGATACTCGGCCTGCGTCGCCGCCGCCAGCGAACGCAGCCGCATCGTCTCCGCGAAACGCTGCACCGACTCCGGATCGGGTGCGTGGATCTTCCTGGCGCCACCCCGGAGCGTGGACGCGTGCGTGGACTCTCTTCCCGTCGATTTTGATTTGGGCATAGACCCGCAGCCTTGCCAGCCACCGCACTCCCGCCCATCCTTTCGCCCGTGCCCCACTCCGCACTATATACACCCGCCCACCCCCGCCGCGCAGCGGCTTGGTTCAACCAGGCGGCACAGCCAACGCCGGGGCTGCGCCCCAGCGTGGCTGACTGCTGACGATGGGCGAGGAAAGATGATCTCAGCGATACGCACCGCCTTTCGCACTTGGACTCCGTGGGAGGAAGCTCTCACGAGTGCCGTGCTTTCAAAGCTTGGTCCCAAGACGCAGAGCATACTTCGCACGCAGCTCGCCGCCGTGAATAAGGTTCAGCGCATCCTCGGCTGGCGGGAGATCGACCTCTACGTGAAGAAGAAAGGAAGAGTTGATCGAAGCGGTCTGCCGACTCTCTTTGATGATCGTGAGTTTGTGCTAGCGAAGGCGGTCACGAAGGTGGACGGAGTGAAATTTTATACGACGGTCACCTGCGTCGGCGGCTATTTGTTTTCGTTCGAGAGCGACACGGAAGTTCGTCGCTTCGCATTCCGAGATGATTGCGAGATTGAGGTGCTAGAGTTTGATTCCCGCTACGCATGAAAACGGAGCCCATCCAGAGCATCACAGACAACGGCCGGGCTGCGCCCGGTCGTGTCTGACTGCTGACGTTAGGCAAAGAAATGAGCATCGATTTGATCGTGCCTTTGGTTGAGCAGGTCGTCGACGGGCAGCGGGACGAAAGCGAAGGCACTTTCTTTTCCTATCGGCATGCGCAGGAGATTCACGCTTTAGGAGTGAAGCACGAGTTCACTTCGGGGTCCTCGTGGTCTCAGGTATGCGTCAGTGTCGTAGTCAGCTCCGCGCTCACACCGAAGATTTGGGTGCGAATTCTGTGGTCGCGACCGAAGCTCGAATACCCGAAAGAAGAAAGTATGCCATGGGAGTTTCCACTGTCGGAGGTAGGCGTTCGCATGTTCGCGAAGGAGTGGCCGGGAATTCGGACGCAGCTAGGACAAGCGATCGCAAGAGGTCGTCCTCCAGAAAAGCCTAACTCTGAGCGTTCTGCTGCGCCGTAGCGCGCAGCGGGACGCGGGTTGAACAAGCCCGTTTCGAAGGCGTCCGCGGTTCCGTCCGCCGCTTATGCGTTTTGTAGTGGCCTCCGACCGCCGATGGGCGGAGCGCCGGACGGCGGCATCCTTCGCCGGTCGCGGGCGCACGTGCCGGTAGCGTCCGTTTTCGCCCGCCGAGAGGGAGTCCGCCACCCGTCACCGGGGGCGCGAGCCGTCTTGCGTCGGTCGCGGCCAAGGCTGCCGCCGGCGGCACGGGGCGCGGGCCGCAATAATATAATAAGTTGGTCCCTGATCTTTATACTCATCGCTGGCAAAGGGGCGGCGCTCGCGCCTGCCGCGGCAGCGTGCCCACGCGCACGAGCGTGAACCGTTCGCAGTGCGGACAACGCAAGTGCCAGCGCGGCGCCTCCGGCGGCGGCGCCGCGAGCACGATCGGCTTTTGCAGCAGCGTCTCCACCGTCATCCGGCGGGCGTGCGCCGCCGGGTGCAACCAGCCGAAGTAACGCACGCGATGCTGGCCGGCCGGCGGCACGTGCTGCAAATACCGCCGCAGGAACTCTTCGGCGCCGAGCGTGCACTGCCGCCGCTGCTGGGTCTTCGCATCGGTATAGTTAAACACCACGTGTTCGTCATCGGCGACGACGAGGCGCTCGTCGCTGATCGCAGTGCGACTGACGTAGCGCGCGAGATAGCGCACGACCGCCTCGCCGCTGCCGGCCGGCTGGCAGTGCACGACCCAACGGCTCCGCCACGTGCCGGCCGGAATCAAAGCGTGCCGCGCCGGAGCGCTCGCGCGCAGCACCGCCTCCATCCGCCCGCGAAACACCGCCGCCAGCTTCGCCACCGGCAGCAGCCAGTCGCGTTGCCGCGCGTTCACCCATTTATTGCCGTCGGCGCTGAGCCCGCCGCCGGGCACGATATAATGCACGTGCGGATGATGCTGGAGCTGCCGGCCCCAGGTGTGCAGCACGCCGACGAAGCCGAGTTCCGCACCGAGCAACCGCCGCTCCGCCGCGACTTGTTGCAACGTCGCCGCGCTCTCGCGGAAGAGCCGGTCGTGCATCAACGCCGGCTCGGCGGCGAAGACCGCGCGCAGTTCCTCCGGCACGGTGAACGTCACCAAAAAATACGGCACCGGCAGCAGCCGCGCCTCCTGCTGCGCCGTCCACGCCGCGGTGCGCTCGCCGCCGCAGCGCGGACAAGCGCGATGGTGACAACTGTGATACGCGAAGTCCGTGCCCGCGCACTCCGTGCAGCGATACACATGCCCGCCCAAGGCGGGCGTGCGGCAGCGGCGGATCGCTGCGAGCGCGCGCCGCGCCCGCGGCGCGCAACGCTCCGGCACGCGGGCGCGCGCCAGCCAGTCGGCGAGGACCGACACCGGTCAGCGCGGTTCGAGCAACCGCGCGACCGCCGCGCGAGCGTGGCTCTCGTTGACCGCCGTCAGATGCGTATAGATCAACGTCGTCTCCAGCGAAGCGTGCCCCAGATACGCCGAGATCAGCCGGATCGACACGCCCTCCTCGAGCAGATGCGTCGCATACGAATGCCGCAGCGTATGCACCACCGTGCCCGCCGGCAGCCGCGCCTCGGTCCGCGCCAGCCGCAGGCAATGCTGCACCGAGCCCACGCCCAGCGGCTCGACGGCGGCCGCCAGTTGCGCCGCGCGCGCCGGTTGCTCGCGCCAGCCGCGGCCGACCCCCGGGAAAATCCACCGCGGATGCCGGTGCGTCCGCCAGAACGCGCGCAACTCGTGCAACATCGCCTCCGGCAGCGGCACGTAGCGCTCCTTGTTGCCCTTCGCCTCGCGGATATGCACGCGGCCCGCTTCGCGCAGATCGCGCACCTCGAGGTTGACCGCCTCGCCGATGCGCAATCCGCACGCGTAGATCAACCGCAGCAGTGTGCGGAAACGCAACTCGCGCACCACCGCGAACAGCCGCGCCACCTCTGCCCGCGTGAGCACCGTGGGCAGCTTTTGCGCCGACGGCGAACGCACCAGATCGAACAGCTTCCAGTCGCGCCCGAGGTGCAGGCCGAAGTAGGCCCGCATCGCCGCCACCGCGGTTCGCATCGACGAGGGCGAGTAGTGGTGTTCGTCCTTCAACCGCAGCAGATGCGCGCGGACCGCGGCCTCATCGAGCGCGGCCGGATCGCCGCCGTGGCGCGCCGCCAGCTTGCGGACAAACCGCAGATACTCGGCCTGCGTCGCCGCCGCCAGCGAACGCAGCCGCATCGTCTCCGCGAAACGCTGCACCGACTCCGGATCGGGTGCGTGGATCTTCCTGGCGCCACCCCGGAGCGTGGACGCGTGCGTGGACTCTCTTCCCGTCGATTTTGATGTGGGCATAGACCCGCAGCCTTGCCAGCCACCGCACTCCCGCCCATCCTTCCGCCCGTGCCCCGCCCCGCACTATATACACCCGCTCACCCCCGCCGCGCAGCGGCTTGGTTCAACCAGGCGCTACAGCCAACGGCCGCAGCCGGCCGTGGCTGATCTCGAACGTTGGGCAAAACAAAGATGAAGCGCGGCCAGGTTCACAGGGCTTTTGTCGAGCAGTTCTCATTTCCTCCGCTGGAGCGGCCAGCGCCCGTGACGCACAGCGCTTTGCTCGCAGTCGAGGAAAGCCTCACGACCACGTTTCCTTCGTCTTACCTTTCATTTCTCGTCGAACACGGTCCGATCTTCACGCCGGACATTCTGCCTCTGATGGTCGCTGCTCATGAAGTGGGCGGTAGCCCTGAAAAAGAAGGCTTCGACGTTCGGGAGTTTTTTCCTCCAGCCGAGATCGTGCGGACGTATTCGCTCTACGTCAGTGGCGGCATGGATCATTCGCTTATTCCATTCGCCATGGATTCGGGTGGAAGCGTGTTTGGTTTTCGGAGAGAGAAGATCGAAGTCCGTCCAGACGATGCTCCAGTTTTGTTCTTCGATCACGACTATTGCCAGATTCGTCCCGAAGCGGATTCTTTCGATGCGTGGCTCGAAGGATTTCTGGGCCTCAAAGCGTGAAAAAGAAAAGGCCCAACTCTGAGCGTTCTGCTGCGCCGTAGCGCGCAGCGGGACGCGGGTTGAACAAGCCCGTTCCGAAGGCAGCAGGAGCGTCGACCGCCGCTTATGCGTTTTGGATAAAGCCACAAAACCGCACGCCTTGACTCTAGACAAACGAAGCGAATAGCGGCACTCCCGCCCGAGCACGTTGCACACGCCAAGTTTCCAAGCTCGACGAAAGACGTTTCGCATTGCTCTCGCCATCCGCATCTTGCGCAACGTCTTCTCCAAGCCCCCCCGGTCTGAACTCCCCTGTCCATACACGCGCAACTCGCCTTCGCGGCTGCCTTCAGCTGTCGCTATCGTGATTGTATCTTTGTGGACATCCAAGCCCACGTATCTTTGCTTGAGCTTCATGTGCTTGCCTCTGGTTTTGGTTGTTTCGGTTACACGCCACACCCCTGCGGATCGGCGCTCTTCGAGCGTAACCCGCGTTCACCAAAGACAAACACCCACTTCGCTTTCCGCTCCTTCATCGCAGCTATAATACCTAGGCAACAATTATGAAGCAGTCACTCGCGTCCCTTCTCTGCGTCTCAGTCTTTATCAGCGCTGGATGCGTGTCGGTCACTCAGCAGCCTACGGACGCGCCCATGACTCCGAGCAAAGCTTACGTTGCTCGGTTCTTCGAAAAGCACTCGTGGAAGTCGTTCGAGGCTTGCACGGTCCGGTCAGCGGACGTTCCCAAGGACGGCGCTTCGTGTGAGTTTATCAAACGCGGCGATGAGCTCATTTCTGCCGTGCCGCCGGGTCGGCACAAATTGTATTTGGACGTTATGACGTCATCCGAAAGCGTCTTTCGTAGCTTTGGCACTGCGAAGTTCGCGCTGACGGCCGACCTCCAACCTGGAGTTATGTATGCAGTTTCGTTGGCGCGATCCGGTGATCGAGTGGAAGTGAGCATCGTCGACCGTGCGAGCCGAGCGGTTGTCTCTGAAAAGCTTTCGTTCGACATCCACCATCCGGTGATAATTCCAATACCAGTTCCGATATGAAGCCGCTAGGCAGAAACAGAAATATGAAGCGCCTATTCCTGCGTTGGTTTTTCTGCGGCACGCCCGCTGAATACGAAGAGGGGAAGCAAATTCACTTCTCCGAACTGAAGGTATATCGGAAGCGTTGGTATTACATTGCGGGCCTTGTGCTCACCGTTCTTCCTCTCGTTTATCTGATTCGGCAATACGACTCATGGGAGGTTTGGATGTGTGTCTTGTCTGTCGCTATCGGAAATATGCTGATTCGCGATACCATTTCCGAGCATTACGTTGTGAAGCTCCTGCGCTCTAGGCGCCCAACAGATGTAATTAGAAATGAAAAAGAAGCCTAACTCTGCGCGTTCTGCTGCGCCGTAGCGCGCACGGGGACGCGGGTTGAACCAGCCCGGGACGAAGGCGGCCGCGGCTTCGGCCGCCGATTATGTAGAAAGCCATCCAACCGCATGCCTTGACTATTGACCACCGAAGCGAATTTCGGGCACCTCTGCCCGAACACGCGAAACACGCCAATTTTCCGAGTGCGAGGCGAGACGTTCGCGTTGCGCCCTTGAACCAGATCGTGCGCGACGTCGTCTCCAAGACTCGCAGGTTTGAACTCCCCTGTCCCTCCACGCGCAACTTGCCTTCCGCCGTCGCTATCGTGATCGCATCTTTGTGGACATCCAGGCCCACGTATCTTTGTTTGAGCTTCATGTGCTTGCCTCCGGTTTTGGTTGTATCGGTTACACGCCACACCCCTGCGGATCGGCGCTCTTCGAGCGTAACCCGCGTTTACCAAGGACAAGCACCCTCCTCGCTTTCCGCTCCTTCATCGCAGCTATAATGCCCCGGTAAAATCGATGATCGCCATTCACTGCAGCTTGATGTTCGTCGGCACATATTACTTTGCGGCGATCATTCAGACGTTGCTCCACCGAATCTTCGGCCATCACGACCGCATTCGAAAGGTGTACGAGACGCATGCGAAGGGCCATCACGGAAAGTATCCGCCACATCGCCTGATTGCTGACGAGTGGTTGGACAGCGAGCAGCATGTGATGTGGTATTACGCAATTCCATTTGTCCCTGTGGCGCTATTGGTCGCGTGGCTTTTGGGGACGTGGCTTTTCTTGAGCCACGTAGCTGCGATGGCGTTCGCGATCTGGTGGCACATCTATCTCCACAAGCAGTATCACCTCAGAGGTAGCGTTTGGGAGAGGTTCCAGTGGTTTAGGACGAAGCGCGAACTGCACTTCATCCACCATCGCGAGGTCCATAGGAATTACGCCATAGTCGAATACTGGATCGATGTTTTTCTCGGCACGCGCAAAGAGCCGAACCAGTAAACCTAAAACCAAAACCCCATGTCTTGACTCTTGACCCACGAAGTAGTGAACGGCGGTAGATCCCTTCGCCCACCATTCCGACGGCCCTAAGTCGATTCTTCGGACCGCTGCCGAAGACCGCATTGTTCGCCAACCCATCAGCCGCCGCACTCCCCTCTTGCCTCACGCCGCAGGGGCCTGCCACGCTCATCTCTTATGCCCACGCTCAAGTTCGCCGTTCTCGCCGGTGATTACATTGGTCCTGAAGTGATGACCGAGGCTCTTCGCGTCCTCGCGCACGTTGCCCGACAGGAGAATCTCACGCTCGCCTACACCGCGGCCGATGTCGGCGGCGCAGGAATCGACCGCCACGGCAAGGCTCTCCCCGAGTCGACGCTCAAGATCTGCGCGGAACACGACGCGATTCTCTTTGGCTCCGTCGGCGGTCCGAAGTGGGAGAAACTTCCGCCCCACGAGCAGCCCGAGCGCGCCGCCCTGCTGCCGCTGCGCAAACACTTCACCTTGTTCGCCAACATCCGGCCGGGCCTGCTCTACCGCGAACTCACCGAGGCTTCCCCGCTCAAAACCAGCCGCATCCCCGACGGCATCGACATCGTCTGCATCCGCGAACTCACCGGCGGCGTTTACTTCGGCCAGCCCAAGCAAACCACCACGCTGCCCGATGGGGACGTGCAGGCCGTCGACACAATGGTTTACCGCCGGAGCGAGATTGAGCGCATTCTCGCCGTCGCCATCACGACCGCGCGCGCGCGCAAAAAGAAACTCTGCTCCATCGACAAGGCCAACGTGCTGGAGACCTCCGTGCTCTGGCGCAAAACCGTCAACGCCTACGTCGCGCACCATGCCCCCGACTTGGAATTGAGCCACATGTATGTCGACAACGCCGCCATGCAGCTCGCGCGCAACCCCAACCAGTTCGACGTCTTCGTGACCGAAAACATGTTTGGCGACATCCTCTCCGACGAGATGGCCGTCATCTGCGGTTCGCTCGGCATGCTCTCCTCGGCCTCGCTCGGGGCCAGCAAAAATTCCCTCGGACTGCCTTTCGGGCTGTATGAGCCCGCGGGCGGCACCGCGCCCGACATCGCCGGTAAAGGCATCGCCAACCCGTGCGCACAGATTCTTTCCGCCGCGCTCATGCTGCGCTTCAGCTTCGGCCTCGAAAAGATCGCCACGCGCATCGAGGCCGCGGTGCGGAAAGCCGTCACCAGCGGCACGCGCACCTCCGACATCGCGTTCGGCACCGACGCCGTCGGCACCAAGGCGATGGCCGACGCGATCATTGCGCAGTTGTAACGCCCGCCGCCCCGCGCCGCCGTCGTTCGCGCAACTCAGTCCGCCGGACGCAGCACGCGCGCCACGGCGCCGAGCAACGCGCTCGCGCCGTAAGGTTTGTCCAGGATTTCGTTCACGCCGGCTGTCCGCAGGGCCGCGCGTTTTTCTTCCGCGATGTAACCGCTCACCGCGATGATGGGCAGGTCACGCCGCAACGCGCGCGCTGCGCGCACCACCTCGCAGCCATCCACTCCCGGCATCATGAGATCGGTGAGGAGCACCCGCACATGGCCGATACTGGCGCGGAGCAAGGCGATCGCCTCGGCTCCGGATTCCGCGGTCACGACCTGATAGCCCGCGCGTTCGAGCAGCAGGCGCATACTCTCTCGCACCGGCTCCTCGTCATCGACCACGAGAATCAATTCGCCGCCGCCACCGAACCACGGATTCACGGAGTCCGACGTGATGCTCGGCGCATCGGGCGCCGCCACCGCCGGCAGATACACGTGAAACGCACTGCCCTGCCCGAGCTCGCTCGTCACCGTGATCCAGCCGCCCAGACTCTGCACAATTCCGAGCGCGGTGGAAAGTCCCAGCCCCGAGCCGTGTCCCACCGCCTTCGTCGTGAAGAACGGTTCAAAAATGCGCTCAAGCGTCGGGCGATCCATGCCGTGGCCCGTATCCTCCACCGTCACGTCGACAAATTCTCCCGGCCGACCGGCGGGATGCTGCCGCGCCTCCCCGTCGTCGACCAACACCGCGCGCGCGCTCAGCCTCAACGCGCCGCCGGCCGGCATGGCATCGCGCGCGTTGACGCACAGGTTGAGCAACACTTGGTGCAACTGCGTGGTGTCCGCCAGCACGAGCGGCAGGCCCTGCGCGAGATTCATCGATAGCTCAACGCTGCGCGGAAACGTCTCCCGCACGATCGAAGCGACTTCGTCGATCACGTGGCGAATCTCCACCGGCACCCGCACGCCTTCCGTCCCGCGACTGTAGATGAGCAATTGCTTGATGATTTCCGCCCCGCGTTTCGTCGCCCGCTCGATCAACGTCACCAATTCGAGTTCGCGCGGATTGTTCAGGCTCACCTTCAACAAGCCGGCGGACAGCAGCACCGGCGCGAGGATGTTGTTCAAATCGTGCGCCAGCCCATTGGCCAGCGAACCGACCGCCTCCATGCGCTGGCTCTGGAGAAACCGCTGCTCCAGCTGCCGCCGGTCCGTGATATCCTCCGCCAATCCAACCAGCCGCACGAGACGCCCCGCCGCATCCTTCACCGGATACGCCAGATCGCGCACCCAGCGCACGGTGCCATCGGGCCGGATGATGCGGTAAGTTTCATCGTAGTCGCCCTCGCTCTGCCGCGCCGTGGCGGCCATCACCCGCTCGACGTCGTCCGGGTGGAGGCTGTTTTGCCACGACAGATTCGATTCGTAGAGCGAGGCGCAGCTGCGACCCCACACTTTTTCATAGCCGGGGCTCACATACACAATCCGCTGCTCAATGACGTCGCGCATCCAGAAAACCTCCTGGATGTTCTCCACCACCTGCCGAAATCGCGCCTCGCTTTCCTGCAGCGCCGCCGTCCGTCGCTCAACGCGCCGACGGAGCGCCAGGCTCCACGCCGCGAGGACCGCGATCAACAGCAACGCTGCCGCCGCCCCGTAACCCAGGTAAAGCCACGCTCGCCGGCTCGCGGTTCCTTCGACCGGCGTGCCGAACCATTTCTCATCGATCGCGTGCAGCGTTGCCCGATCGACCATCGCAAACCCCCGCTCCACGGCCGTCAGCACCCGCCGGTTGCCTCTCCGCACGGCGCGGTGCAAGCGCCCCACATTCACCGGGCCCGATCGCCGGAATTGATCCGCAATCCCCGCCTTGTTCAGAAAATACAGCGCGGGCGGCGCATCGATGACGAACACGTTGACCTTGTGCTCCCGCGCCGCAGCCACCACCGACTCGTAGTTGCGGAAGGTCTGGATCGTCGTCACGCCGTGCGCGCGCAGGAGATCGACCGCCGCATCGCCCTCCTTCGCCGCCACCGCGAATCCTTGCAACGAATCCAGATCGGTGATCCCCGAGATTTTTTTGCGGAAAAAGATCGGCACCACGATCTTCGCGTAAGGTGCCGTGAAGTCCCAATACGTTTTCCGCTCGTCCGTCACGAACACCGAGTCAATCACGTCAAACTCCCCCGCGCGCATCCGCCGAATTGCCTGCGCCCAATCCATCGCGTGCAACTCCGCCTTGATGCCCGTGACGTGTTCCCACGCCGCCCATTGATCCACCAAAATCCCCTGCAAACGGCCGTCCGCATCCTTGAAAATGTAGGGCGGATAATTGTCGTCCATGACCACGCGCACCACGCTCAATGCCGGCTCCGGCGCCTCCGCGCCGCGCAGCCCGGCGAGGCAGAAAACCCACAACAGCAGCCACCAGCGCCCACGCGAGGCGCGGCCGCTTCTGCGCCCTCTCGCCTGCTCGCCCGCGGGGCCAGCCTCCACGAAAATCGAAAGCCCTTTCACCGGCGGAAACTTGCCACGACCCGCCTCGCCCGTCGATGGCAATCCCCGGCCTGCGCGTGGCCGGGGTTCATCGTCCCCGCCGCCAATTCCCCTCTTGCTAACGCCCCGGCCGCCCTGTGTCTTCGTGATTTTCTGCCATCGCCATGACCTCCGCCGAGATTCGCCAGAGCTTCCTCGATTTCTTCGCCCGGCACGGCCACACGATCGTCCCTTCGGCGTCGTTGCTGCCCGATTCCCCCGGATTGCTCTTCACCAACGCCGGCATGAACCAGTTCGTGCCCATTTTTCTCGGTGATCGCGCGCCCGACGTCGCGTCCTGGGCCGGCGCCTTGCCCGCCAAAAACACCCGCGCGGCCGACACCCAAAAGTGCATTCGCGCCGGCGGCAAACACAACGACCTCGAGGACGTCGGTTACGATACCTATCACCACACGATGTTCGAGATGCTGGGCAACTGGTCCTTCGGCGATTACTTCAAGCAGGATTCCCTCACGTGGGGCTGGGAACTCATCACCAAGGTCTGGGGCATTCCCGCCAAACGCCTGTTCGCCACCGTTTACGCGCCCGACAAAACCAAGGGCGACCCCTCCGATTTCGATCAGGAAGCCTACGACATCTGGGCCGGCCTTTTCCGCGCCGAAGGCCTCGATCCCGCCGTCCATATCGTCAACGGCAACAAGAAGGATAATTTCTGGATGATGGGCGACACCGGCCCCTGCGGCCCGTGCTCGGAAATCCACTTCAACCTCCTCCCGTCCGACGACGAGAGTGCCGGCCGCCAACTCGTCAACGCCTCCAGCCCGCGCTGCATCGAGATCTGGAATCACGTTTTCATCCAGTTCAACGCCAACGCCGACGGCACCTTTTCTCCGCTCGCCGCGAAACACGTCGACACCGGCATGGGCTTCGAACGCGTCGCCGGCATTTACGCCACGACCAACGGCTTCACCGATTTCACGAAAGATCCGTCCAACTACGCCGCCGACGTCTTCGCCCCCTCCTTCCGCAAGATCGCCGAACTCTCCGGCCACACCTATCACGCCACCGTCCCGACGAAACGCGAAGGCCTGACCGAGCAGGAAAACATCGACGTCGCCTTTCGCGTCCTCGCCGATCACGCGCGCTGTGTGAGCTGTGCGATCGCCGACAGCATTCTCCCCGGCAACGAAGGCCGCAACTACGTCATCCGCCGCATTCTCCGTCGCGGCATTCTTTACGGCAAGAAACTCGGCCTCGCGCCCGGCTTTTTCGAGCAGCTCGTCGCTCCCGTCGTCGAAAGCCTCGGCGCCGTCTTCCCTGAACTCGTCTCCCAGCAGGAAGTCATCCGCCGCGTCATCCGCGGGGAAGAGGAATCCTTCGGCCGCACGCTGGATCGGGGGCTCTCTATTTTCAATTCGCAGACCGCTCATCTCACGGCAGTCGCCGTGCCGGGCGCCCTCGCCTTCGAACTCTACGACACCTACGGCTTCCCCCTCGACATGACGCAGCTCCTCGCGACCGAGCGCGGACTCACCGTCGATACCGGGGAATTCGAACGCCTCATGGGCCAGCAACGTGAACGCGCCCGCGCCGCCCACAAGAAAGACATCCTCGTGGCCGCCACCGAGGGCGATGCCTCTGAAATTTTCGAAGCCTCCCTCTTCACCGGTTACGTCGTCGACACCGAGAAACCCGTCGCCGCCATTCTCCTCGATATCGTGCACGGTGGCGACGCCGCTTACCTCGTGTTCGATCGCACCCCTTTCTACGCCGAGATGGGCGGACAAGCCGGCGATACCGGCACCGCCGTCGTCGGCGGGCAGACGTTCAACATCGTCGACACGATCAAAGACAAAGCCGGCCGTCATCTGCACAAGCTCGCGACCGACGACATCCGTTACTCCGCCTCGGCGCTGCGCAATTCCCCCGCGCAACTCACGATCGATTTCGCCCGCCGCCGCGCCATCTCACGGCACCATTCCGCCGCGCACCTCATTCACTGGGCGCTGCGCCAGACCCTCGGCACCCACGTTCGCCAGGCCGGCACCTCGAAGACGCCCGACCGCATGCGTTTCGACTTCTCCCACTTCGAGGCGATGACGCCCGAGCAGCTCCACACCGTCGAACACCTCGTCAACGAAAAGGTCATCGATAACGCCCGCGTCGAGACCTACGAAACCGAGTTCGACAAGAAACCCGAGGGCACCCTCGCCTTCTTCGGCGACAAATACGGCAAGATCGTCCGCGTCGTCGACATCGGCGGCTACAGCCGCGAACTCTGCGGCGGCACGCACGTCACGACGACCGGGGAAATCGGCCCGATTAAACTCGTCGCGGAAATGGCGATCGCCGCCGGCACCCGCCGGATCGAAGCCGTGGCCGGCGAGCCCGCGCTCGCGTTCATCGCGCAACGCGACGCCGCCCTCGCCGCCGTCAACGCCCGCCTCAACGCCGGCACGCACGATGTCGCCCAAAAACTCGACTCGCTCCTCGCGCATCAGAAAGAGCTCGAGAAAAAGCTGCGCGCGTTCGAACAACGCGCCGCCGCCGCCCTCGCCGGCGAACTCGCCGCGCAGGCGGTCGAACGCGACGGCCTGAAATTCGTCCGCGCGGTCGTCAGCGTCGAGGCTCCGGAAACGCTGCGTTCGCTCGGCGCCCAGATTCTCGGCCACCTCGGCGAAGGCGTCGTCGTGCTCGGTGCCGCCTTCGGCGAAAAGACGAGCCTCGTTGTCCTCTGCTCGCCCGCCGCGATCAAAGCCGGCCATCAAGCCGGCAAACTCGTCGCGCACCTCAGCCAGCAACTCGGCGGCAAAGGCGGCGGCAAGCCCGACTTCGCGATGGGCGGCGGCAAGGAGCCTGGCAAACTCGCCGAGCTCCTCCGCACCGAGTAACCGCCGGCCCCCATGTCTGAGATCGCCCCATCCAAGTTGGCGGCGACGGCGCGCGCCCGCCTCGACGGCTTGGTGCGCAAGGGCCTGTTTCGCTCGTCCGGGCTGCAGCTTCTGCTGTCGCTCGTCGTGCTCTTCGTGGCGTATCCGGTGCTCGAAGGCATGCCGCACGGCGAATCGATCACCAGCGCTCTCTTCACCTACGTGATGCTCACCGCGTTGCTCGCCGTGGGCGGCCGGCCCCGCGTGCTCGTGATTGGCGCCATCCTGCTCGCGCCCGCCATTGCCTTCCGCTGGCTCCCGCATTTCACCGCGCTCGCGCCGGATCATCCGCTGTCCGCGGGAAGTCTGGCGATCTTCGTCGGCTTCACGATCTGGCAACTCTTGCGCTTCGCGTTGCGCGCCCGGCGCGTCGACGCCGAAGTGCTGTCCGCCGGGATTTCGGTCTACCTGCTCGTCGGTCTGCTGTGGGCGTTTCTCTATCTGATGGTCGCCGGCATGGTGCCCAACGCGTTTGCGTTCACCCCTGCCCCGGCCAGCGGCACGCCGCTCGATTTCGCGGATTCGATCTATTTCAGTTTTTGCACGCTGACCACGGCGGGCTACGGCGACATCACGCCGGTCAATCGCGTCGTGCGTATGCTCGCCACTCTCGAATCCATTGCTGGCGTGCTCTATCTCGCCGTGCTCGTCGCACGCCTCGTCTCACTCTATTCGCAACCCGCCGAAAAGCCTTGAGGCTTCCGCCCGCCGGCGTCTCCGCCCGCGCACACCAAAAGTTCGCCGCGGCCCCGCACGCGCAACCACGCGCGCTTCGCTCTCGCGGCGCGACCTCAGCCAGGGCCCTCCGCGGCTTCAGGATCCCGCCGTCGTCGCGTCCGCGTCGTCTTTCCGGCCGTATTTTTCAATGACGCGCGCCAATTCCGACAGCCGCAACGGTTTCGCCAGATACTCGGTCATGCCCGCTTGCAGGCAGCGTTCCCGATCGCCCGCCGTGGCATTCGCGGTGGTGGCCACGATCGGCGTGCGCGCGTTGCCCTCGCCTGACCGCCGGATTTCCGACGCCGCGGTCCAGCCATCCATCTCCGGCATGAGGCAATCGAGCAGAATGACGTCGTAGTGATTGAGCCGCGCCTTGACGACGGCCTCCGCTCCGTTCTCCGCGATCTCCACCGCGCACCCGAGTCGGCGCAACATCCCTGACGCCACCATGCGGTTGACGGCGTTGTCCTCCGCCAGCAACACGCGGTGGCGCGGTTTATCGTCTTCGCCGCGCGCCGTCGTCGCAGGCTCCAAGCGCATGCCGCCATTGGCAACGCGCAACGCCTCCAGCAACTGCTCCGGTTGCAGCACCGGCTTGAAAACCGTCGCCGCCACCTTCCCCTCCGCCACTTTTGCTCCCGGCCTCGCGAGCACCACCCACGGCGACTCCGCCCAACCTGGGGCGTTCGCCGACCGCGCCATCTCCGCCGTCGCCTCCGCCCAGTCGCTCTCGTCGACGAGAATCACCTGCGGCCGAGTTGCCGGCGACCCGTCGCTCGCCGTCAGCGCTACCGCCGCCGATTCGGCCACCGCGACTTCGATACCCAGCCCCCGCGCCATCGCTGCCACCGCCTGCCGCCGCGACTCCAGCCGGTCGATAATCAACAATCGGCGCGGCCAGGGAAGCGGCGCCATCGCCACCGGCAGATCTTCCACGATGAACGGCAGCACAAACCAAAAGGTCGACCCGCGCCCGACCTCGCTCTCGACCCCGATCTCGCCGCCCATCAACTCCACCAGCCGCTTGCAGATGGCGAGCCCGAGCCCCGTGCCGCCAAAACGCCGCGTGGTCGACGCATCGACCTGGTGAAACTTTTGGAAGAGCTGCGGCCGCGCGTCCGCCGTGATGCCGATGCCGGTGTCCGCCACCGCGAACCGCACGCGTCGCTTTCCGTCGGCGAGTGCGTCTCCCTCTGGCTCCACCTGCACCACAACTTGCCCGCGCGGGGTGAACTTCATCGCGTTGGCACACAGATTGAGGAGCACCTGCCGCAACCGGGTGGAGTCGCCATACACGCAAGCCGGCACGCTCGGCGCGATGCTCAGAATCACTTCAACGTCTTTGCCCGCGGTGCGGCTGGAGACGATTTTGACCACTTCGATCACCGGCTGGCGCAGGTCGAACATCGCGTGTTCCAATTGCACCCGGCCTGCCTCGATTTTTGAAAAGTCGAGGATGTCGTTGATGATCGAAAGCAGCGCCTCGGCGGACGCCTGCACCGTCGCCATGTATTCGCGCTGCGCCGCCGTGAGCGACGTCTCCGCCATGAGCTCGGCGGAGCCGATGATGCCGTTGAGCGGCGTGCGGATTTCGTGGCTCATCGTCGCGAGAAAATCGCTTTTGGCGCGGTTCGCCGCATCGGCGTCCTCTTGCGCGCGCCGCGCCTCGATCGCCCGCGCACGTTCCTCGGCGAGCTCCTGCGTCTGCACCGGCCGCTCCTGCCCTTGATTGAAATGCAATCCCAGCAGCAAACCCGCCATCCCGGCGAGCACGACGCCGGCGACCAGGCACGGCGCCCAATGCGTCTCGGCAAAACGCGTCCACCGCTCGGTGGCAAAAACGGCCTCCTCCGCCGGCGCGCGCCCCACGGTCAGCAGGAACAGTCCGCCCAGAAAGAGCCAGTTGCGTGCAGGGGTCGCGCCAGACACGCGCCGTGATTAGCATCCACCCGACGGAATGCAAGAATCCCGCAGGCTTCCATTTTCCCGCAGCATTGAAATTTCCCGCCGGTGCATGCCGCTTGTTTGATCGATCCCACGCCTCGCGGACCCCGGCGGCCACCGATACCGCGGAGTCTCTATAAACTCACCGCGTGCACTAATCGCCATTCGCCGGCAGGGAACGATCCGTCACGGCAAGGCACTCCATCGCCGCCAGACCCCATTGCGCCGTGGCGTTGGTCGACACGAAATCGGCCTCGTCCACCGGACGCAGCACCGCCGGGCCCGTCACACGGACCGCGGCGAGTTTTCCTCGACGTCGGATGCCACCCTGCCCGCGGAAAAATTCGCGCCACGCCCGCTTCGCCAACGCCGGATTGCCCGTGAGTTTCGCCGCGTAGGCCGTCAGGCGAGAGTGGCCCTGCTGCAGATTCAAACCGTGCAACGGCTGTCCAAGCCGGCGTTGCTGTTCCTCCGGACTCGCATTGTAGAGTTCGCAATAGTCCAGCCACGCCTTCTTGAATTCCGGCACATCGAGGAGCTGGATGAGTTCTGCGCAGACCTCCACGAGACCGAAGACCGCGCTGAGATGAGACACGGAAACCTTGTCGCTCTTCGAAATCGCAAAGGCGCCCGTATCGAGATCCATGATCCCGGCGCCGGTAAAAAATCCCCGTGGCTGCTGCCCGATCGTTCGCATGCTCGCCACAAGTCGGTCGCGAATCTTCGGATCGCCCGTGCGTTCCCACTCCGTCAGCCACGCAGCGGAAATTGCGCCCCAATCGGTGCCAAAGCCAACGCCTGCATGATCGGCATCGGACGGCGTTTCGCGCGCGAGGTCGCCTGCGTGGCGGGCTGCGGGCAGCTTCCGGCCGGGCTGGATCCGCACCAACGCGCGCACCGCTTCAATCTGCTCCCGCATCAAATCACCCACGCGCTCGTCGGCGGTGAGATAGTAGTAATACCGCCGGTTGGCCGCCGTGCTGATACGCAGTTGCTTCGCGCTGCAACCCCAGTGCAGCACGTTGTGGCGCGAACCCAGTGGCGCGAAGCGCCCGAGGTGATGCACGTCAACTTCACCTGTGTGCCGCGTCATCGCCTCCGCAAAGCGAAACACATCCGCCCGGCCGGTGCGCAGGAAAAACAGCCAGAGCCAGAGATCGGTCGAGAGCTCGGAATTGTCCCAACCGAAGCCACCGACGTCGTAACGCCACTCGTGACGGTCCGCATCGTAAGTGTGCACGACGTCTCCAAAATTCCAGAAGCCATACCAGCGGCGCTGCTCGCGTTGCCCATGGTAGAAATCGAAATACCAATCGAGCTGATCCTCCACCGCCGCCCGCGCCGGCGTTGACCGATCCACCGGCGCCCACAGTCCGTCGAAGACCTGGCATAGGTGGAGATGCGCCGGCGTTGTCAGCAGCACCGGCGGCTCGCGCACCACTCCGGCCAGCTCAACCAACCGCTCACGCGTCGGCGTCGCCGCCAGCGCCCACAGGAACAGCTCACTTGTGCGCGCCACGCCTTCCGGCCGGTCAAACCCGGGCTCGTAGTCCTCGTAGGTGATTTCCAACGCCTCCGTCTGCTTCGCGTAAGTGTCCTCGCCCATATCGTCGTGATAGCCGCGCAAATCCATCGCGCCCGCCTCCGGCGCCCACAGCCACATCGTCACTTCCGCCTCCGCCGTCGTGGCCCCGCGAAGATCAAACTGGGCCGGATAACTCTCCCAAAAATGACGCACGCCAAACGCCGCGCCGCCCTGCGGCGTCCCCACGTAACCGAGCCCGCCCGCCCGCTGTCCGCGCGCCGGCCCGATCCAGGTAAAGCCTTCCCGCGTGCGCTTGCGGATTTCGAATCCATCCGCGGTCGATTGAAAGAGCGTCCAATCGCCAAACGCCGGCACATATTGCAACCGCTGACTGACCGCCGGGCTCCACGTTTCCAACGGCGGCGTGGCGCGCCCCGCCACCTGCGCCTCGCGCACCGCCACCCCGGGATCGCGCCGCAAACCCGTGATGCCCTGCACTGCTTCCGCGAAGAGCCCTGCGTCCTGTCCGGAAAACCGCACGTGCCGGTCATACAGCGCGCCGCGCATTGGCACCTCAAAACGCACGCCCAGCCCGCGGATGAAATCCTTCTGTTCGTCACCATCATGCACGATCGTGTGCACCATGCGCACTGCTTCGCCCCCGGCGTAGAAATACAGGCGCACGATGAAGGGCAGCCATTCACGAGTGCCCGCGACGGCCGCATGCCGGCCTTCAATTTTTATCACCGCCCGCACGGGACCCGCTTGCTCGACCGTCACTTTCTCGATCCGCCCGGTGAACGATTCGATCGCGACCCCCGCATCCGGTTTATCCTGTCGCTGCAACACGAGCCGGCCTTGCTTCAATACGTCGCGACCGTCGCGCCGGATCGTCTTCACGAGCACATCGCCGCGGCGCGCGATCACCGCTTCGATCACGCCGGTGGCCACAGTGATGGTGTCCGCGTTCGTCGTGGTGGTGAGCGGCCGCGATGGCAATGCCGGCTCGCCTGCGCTCAGTTCAAAAGCCTCCGCCGGCTTCGCATCCGCCGGCACCGCGTGTGCCGTCCACTTCAACGACCCGTCGGGCCAATACGCGGTGGGCCAGCTTTGCACCGGCACCGCTTCGCCGCCCACCGCCCGCAAGGCGAATTTCGTGTCGCGCGGATACTGCCCCCGCGGCCACGAAACGCCCCACGTGTTGCCAATCGTTTCTCCCGGCGTCTTGCCGTCGAGCCAGCGCACCGGCGCTGCACCCGGCGGCAGCCGCAACGGCGCCGCGGGGGCGGAAACAGGCGACGCGGCGGCGCGCGACGAGGCAAACAACTGGGCGGCGGCCGCAGCGAGGGCGGCGCGGCGCACGAATTCACGGCGAGTCAACGATGAGGAGGACATGGCGATAACGTTGGGGATGGGCGGAGCGAGGCCGCCGGACGATTCAAGATTTATGCGGGTGACAGCGGCAGCTCGGCGAGTCTTCACACCACAACCAATTTTGCGGTGTTTGCTCGGGGGATGCGGGAACGTGAAAGACCCACCGGCGCAGCGCAAAGCGGCGTCGCTATGACAGTCCGAAATTCGCGGCGGCGAGCTCCGACCGGACAAATTCGGACTGAACGAATTTTCGTTGAAGCGGCGCGGGCAAGCTGCGAGGCCTCACTCGCCCCATGTCGATCCCCACGCTCAGGACCCTGGCCCGCGAACTCAGCCTCTCCCGCACCACCGTCTCCGACGCTCTGCGCGGCTCGCCCCGGGTCAATGCCGAGACCATGGCGCGCGTGCGCGCCGCCGCCGATGCCGCGGGCTACAAACACAATCCCCTGACGGGCGCCGTCATGTCGCAACTGCGTCGATCGCGCGGTCAGCAATTCCGCGGCGTGATCGCGGCCATCGAGTTGGTCGAGCCCAACCGCGCGCCCCAGAGCCTGCGCTACAGTCAGGCCGTTAAAGACGGCATCAACCGGCGCGCGAGCGAGCTCGGTTTCAAGGTGGAGAACTTCGAAATCGGACCGCATGGCCTGCGGTTGAGCCGGCTCGATGCGATTCTCCTCGCGCGCGGCATCCAAGGCCTCGTGCTCCTGCCCGCCGCCGGTTTTCCGGACATGACCGAGCTGAGCTGGCACCGTTACACGGCCGTTTACACCGACTATTTGATCGACCACCCGCCACTGCACTGCGTGTGCGCCGATCACTATCGTTCCATGGTCACGCTGTTGCAGGAATTATATGCGCGCGGCTACCGCCGGCCCGGTTTGTTCATGGAGATCGCGCTGGACGAACGGCTGCAGTTCCGCTGGGAGGGCGCCTACCTCGCGACGCAAAAATATCTGCCGGAAATCACCGAAGTGCCGCCGCTCCGCATCGAATCGGTCACCCAACCCCAATTCGAAAAATGGTTCCGAAAACATAAGCCGGATGTCGTGCTGGGACATTTTCCCGAAGCCATGGCTTGGATGACCAAGTGCGGCGCGCGTATTCCCGAAACGCATGCCTTTGTCTGCCTCAATTCGCTCCGCACCGATGGTGATTGTGCCGCTCTCCAGCTACCTGCCGCAGAGCTCGGTGCGCGCGCCACTGAACTCGTCATTGCGCAATTGCTGCACAACGAACTCGGGGTTCCCGCGGAGCCATCGCTGACGACGTTGAAAATTAAATTGCTCGAAGGGCCCACCCTCCCCGCGCGCAAAGCGGCCGCCGCGACAGGCGCGAAACGCAAAGTGAAACCGGCGGTCGGCCCAGCTTGACCGCCTTCACCGCGGAGTGTCGGTCCGCGAGGCGTTCAAATCACTTTTGAAAGGTGTCGCCGGCAGGTCCACCAACGCGTGCGCCACGATGGCGGCGTTGATCCTGGCGCCTTCCAGGCTCGTGTGCGTGTGGCCGTCGGCAAAGAGCGGTTCCACCTTCGCCCCGCCCATCTGCTCGTAACGCTCCGCAATCAGCTCGCCGAGGTCGATGCAGGGCACGTTTTCTTCGCGGGCAATCTCCTGCGCCCACCCGCCGTAGCCGGCTTGGTTGCGTTTGATTTTCCCGTCGTGCCATTGCTTGCGCGGAATGGGCGTGCAAACGATCGGCACCGCGCCGTGTGCGCGCGCTGCCTGAATGTAGTGGCGCAAATACCAGCCGTAGCTGTGCACGATCTCGTGCCGGTGCGTGAGGAGGTTGTCGATGGCCTGCGTCTCCCCGCCGGTGCCCTTGATCGTGCCCCGGGCGCGGGAATTGTCGTTGAGCGGGCCGTTGTCGTTGTGGCCGAATTGCATGACCACGAAGTCGCCCGGCTTGAGCAGATTCAAGACGCGGTCCCAATGCCCTTGCGTGAGAAACGTGCGGCTGCTGAGACCGCCGATGGCGCGATTGACGACATTGATTTTCGCCAGGTTGACAAACGGCGCGAGTTCGTCGCCCCAACCCCACTGGCCGCCCGCGCCGTCACCGCGGCCATTGCGCACCGTCGAATCCCCGATGAGAAAAAGCGTGGGCAGTTTCGGGTCCGCCGGTTCCGGCAGATTGAGCCAGCCGATGGTGTCAGCCGCCACGGCTCGGCCTTTTGCGGAAAGGAAATCCGCAAACGTCGGACCGTCGTGCAGGCCCTTGAGTCCGGCGACGACCGCGGCCGCCGTGAAGTCGGCGCCGCTGGTGTTGGTATGCGTGTGATCGCGCGGGAAATTCGCCGCCATTTTTTCCGGACCCATCGCTTGATACTCGTCCGCCAGGATGCGCGTGACATCGACAAACGGCACGCCGGCCTGCTCGGCGATGTCGTGCGCCAAACGGCGATAATCACCGAGATCGCGCTCCACTTTGCCGTTGGCCCAGATATTCCGGACCGTGGGCGACAGCACGATGGGCGTGGCGCCCTTCGCCTTCGTGTCGGCGATCATCTTGCGCATATACCAGCCAAACGTGTGCACGACCTCGGGTTGATGCGTGAGGACGTTGTCGATTGCCTCGGTTTGGTCCCCGAGGCCGGGCAAAGAGCCGCGTGCGCGCAGAGGCCGGTTCGAACCCGGTGGCTCGGCGTTGATCGCACCGGCATCATTGTGGCCGAATTGGATGAGCACAAAATCGCCGGGCTTCACCTCCGCCAGCAGTTTGGCCCAGAGTCCTTCCGTGATGAACGTGCGGCTGCTGCGCCCACCCCGCGCACGGTTGGCGATGTTGACCTTGGTCGCGTCAAAATACTCTGCGAACGGCACGCCCCACCCTTGGATCGGATGGCCGTTGTTCTTCGCCGCCGTGGAATCGCCCGCCACAAAGATCGTCGGCAAAGCGGGGTTGAGGGCGTTTTCCGTGGCGGGCGGATTCACTTTCAAATCGGGCGCGGGTGTTTCCGCCCGCAGTGTGGCCGCCAACGCCAGCACGCCGGCGCTCAAAATCGAGAGGGAGGTGAGTTTGATTTTCATGACAGGAAAGGATTCGAAACATCAACGCTGCCTCACGCCGCCGCCGCGGCCCGCAGCAACATCCAGAAGCAAACGAGAATGCCGCCCGAGACGGCGAGACAGGCGATGAAGCCGATCGCGTCCACCTTGTCCCACCGGGTGAACTCCCATTGGGAGGCGGAACCGAAAAGCTTGGTGTCATCGAAGCGGTGCGGACGATCCCGCGTGGCCGCCATCGCCGCGGCTTCTGCTTCGGGCGTCGCGCCGACCGGCGTCTTCATTTTGCCGAAAAATTGATCGGTGCGTGCACGCTCCGGCGCACGCGTCACGAGACTGACGAGAATCAACACGACAAACGGGAACAGGCCGTCGTAGATGAAGCGCGCGGCATTGCGCCCGCTCGGGGTCAGCGCCCGCACCTTCAACCCGAGATGGTCGAGCACATAGAGTTCGAAATGAAAGCGCTTCAACCCGATCAGCGCGCCTGTCTGCACCTCGGGATCGACCCGCGCCACACTGTCAAAGTAGACGGCCGAGGTCCGGCCGGGTTCGCCGACCTGCAGCGTCAACGCGGGGTTGCGCGCGATGGCATCGACATGGGGCGCGATCCACGAGGGAAAGATGATGTTGAGCAACGCCGAGACAATCACCGCGGTCCAGACCGCCGGCGCAGTCAGCCGGCGCCAGAAATAGATCAGCATCACCGCCGCGCCAAACGGCACGTTGACCGTGAGCAGCAACTGCACGACGGAGTAAACATCGTCCATGCTCGCGGCGGCATAAACACCGGTCGCCAAAATCACCACGATCGCCCAGCGGCCGGCGGCAACCATGCCGCGTTCATCCGTCGCGGGACGCAGATATTTGTAAACGTTGCGCACGAAGAGCGCCGACACCGCCATGGTCTGCGACGCCACGGTGGACATGTTGGCCGCCAGCAGGCCCGCCATCATCAAGCCGAGAAAGCCGGGCTTGAGCAGGAGCAGCGCCATCGAACCCCACGCGGCGTCGGGATCGGAGAGCGTCGCCGCTCCCTGATACAAGGCGATGGCGATCAGTCCGCACAGAGCCCAGAGGATGATCATGACGCGCTTGGCGTAAGTGCCGGAGACCGCGCCGAAGCGCGCCGCAAATTCGTTTTTCGCCGAGCCCGAGACGGCCATGTTGCCGATGATGCCGTGGATTTGAACGATGGAGATGAGGAAGATGCCGGCGAGCTCCCAGCCACCGATGCCGCTGGTGCCGCCGCCCAGCAGATCGAACGTCGCCGGCGGCACGCGCACCGCCAGCTGGCTCCAACCGCCAATGGCCTGCAGGCCGAACGGAATGAGGATGAAGGAAAACACCACGATCAACGACCCTTGCAGCGCCTCGTTGACCGCCGCCGCCGCCATGCCGCCCATCACGATGTATCCGCCGACGATCAGCGTATAGATCAGGTAGTAGCTCCATTTGCCCGTCGGGCTGTCGAGCCATGAAATGTAGCTGCGCAGCTCGCCGCGCTTGTTCTGGTCCTGCAATTCACCGAGTCGCGCCACCGCCGTCGCCGCGAGCGGCGCGGTCTTTTGCGTCGCCTCCAGCTGCTTCATTTCGTGATACCCTGCCACCGAGGCGCGCTCGGCCGCCGTCCACCGCGCCTCGGGCTTGACCAACAGCGACGCGGTGACCTTGTAACCGACCAGATTGCCAAAGCCGATGATGACCACGACGGTCGCGAAGATTTGAAATATCGCGTAGAAGCGCGCGAGCGACCGGCTGCCGAAACGGTCTTCAAACAAATCCGCCACCGTGACGAGCCGCACGCGCCGAAACCACGCGTTCATGAACCAATAGTAGGGATTCATGAAGAGCGTCTGCAGTGACAACCAGACGCCGGAAGCGCCCTTCTGGTAAACGAGACTCGCGGTGCTCACGGCGCCGTTGGCGTCGGTGGCGTTGCCGAAGTTGAGGAAGAACTGGTAGAGCTTGCCCAGTTTGCGGCCCGCGAGAAAGAAGCCCTCCTCGCTCATATTCGACTTGGACGCCCGCCGCCCAATGTAAATGACCAGCGCGAGGTAAGCCAGGATGACCAGCAGGTCGACGACGTGCAGACTGCCAAAATACATGGGGTGAAAAGGAAATGGTTGGCCGGGCGCAGGCGCGCAAGGAACGGTCGTCTCTGCGCAATCAACCGCCATCCGTGGCCGACGTTACGCAGCGGGAAAACGCTTCGAGCGTAGCGACGCCCGCTCGCCTCAAAAGGATGTCCGACTCGGACAGTTCGCGAGCCCGCGACGGGAGTCGATGCGACGGCTCCAAAACAAAAAGACTCCCTGACCGTGGGTCAGGGAGTCTGAGGAAACAAACAAACCTCCGAACTCAGAAATCGAACGTTGTGGTCAGCATGAACTGACGCGGATCGACGATGCGGAACGCGTAAGGCGAACCGTCGTAGTTCACCGCCACCGGCCGCAAGCCACCGTTTTCGAACACATTGGAAACGTTCAACTGGATCTTCATCCCCACCTTGCCGTTGAGAATCGGATGCCGATACGAGATCCACAGGTCAGTGTAATAATTGGGACTATCGTAGATTGGACGTGTGACATCGGAGATATCCATCACGGGCTGTCCCGCATATTTGTTCACGCCGCTCGCCTTGCCGTAATAGCCGATGACGGCTTTGGACTCCCAACGCTCGTTACCGCCCACCGTGAATCCCCGCAGGAAACCGTCGGTGAAGTTATAATTCGTCAGAAACGACCAACGGTATTTCCGCTGGCCCTGCACGGACTGTCCCTGCAGATCGCTATCGAGGGCGAGCTGGGGCGCCACCACTCCGGCATAGTAAGCCTGCGGGTTGGCGTAAGCATTGGCGGCCTCCGGAAAGACCGAGGAATTGTAACCGTAGGACGTGAGGAAGTTGGTCAAATCCACCTGCCGGCCGCCCGAGGTCGTGTAGGTCGCAAGGTTTTGATATTGGGGCAGCAAGTAGTCGCTCGCCTTCGCAGCCGCCCAAACCGCCTGCCGATCGGCGGCCCATGGCTGGAATTCTTTCAGCACGCTGGCATACTTGGTGTCCTGCTTGCCGAAGGTGAACTTCATCGTCCAATCGCGGGTCGGATTGTAGTTGATTTCCGCCTCAAGACCTTTGGCCTCGGCATTGCGCGTGGCACCGATGGTATAGGGACGACTCTCGTAGTAGTTATACGGAATCTTCCAAATTTTCTCCGCCGCCGCCTGCACCGCATTTTCATCCGCCGTGCTAAGATTGGTCCCGAAACCATCTGCGGTCGGATCCTTGCCCATGTTAATCAACGCGATGGTGCGCGCCCAATTCCTGAACAAGGTCTGGTCGACGTTGCTCGAAAGACGGCCGAACACGACGGGAGCAGCGATGTTCTCATTGAGATTCGACGCCTTGAACCAAGTGACGCGGGCGAAGAGCTTGTCTTGCAGCAAGGTGAATTGCACACCGTAGTCTTTGCCTTCGCCACTCGGTTTGGGGAGCGGATTGCCATAGAAATCACCCAACGCCTGCGGCGGGGGATTGAAGTTGTCGGACTGATTATAGCTGAATCCCACGCTGCGCACGAAGCGCCACCATTCGGATCCGTTATTCGCCGAAGTCTCGATCGAATCCCACCCTTTGAACGGCCGCACCACCCCGCCCAACGTGCGGGTGGTGCCGGTCAATTCGTTATAGGGCCCCCACCGGTTAAGCAGAAAGTCGCGCTGGAATTCTCCATTCACCCACTTCTGCGCATTGGTGATGGCAGGAGCGATCACATTGCCCGCTGCGTCCTTGATTGCGGTCGTCCCCGTATTGGTGACCCGCGCTTTATATTTATCCTGTCGAACACCAAATGTGGTGATCAGCCGATCGCCCCAGAAGTAGCTCGTGATGCCGCCGCTGATGGAGTCGACCACGCGCTGGTTGCGCACCGTGCCTGCATCAATGTCATCGAATCCGGTTTTGACATTAAAGGACTGAAAGCTGCTGGTATCGTAGTCATAGGCGGTGATATTTCCCGTGTAATTCAGGGGATTCCATGTTCCTGCGGCTTGGGTCACAACGCCGTTGGGGTCGCCGGGTGCGGCAAGATAGTAGGTCCGGCGCAGCGTTGAGTTATTGCTGGGAAAATGCTTCCAACCCGTCGGCGAGCCATCCGCATTATTATTCGGATTTTGCAGGTAACGAAAGCGTCCGCCGTCGGTCGCACTATTCAAATAGGCGAGACGCTGGCGAATCGTCGTCGAAAGATAGTTATCCTTCGACCACAAGCCGAGGACTTGGTGATGGCCCAGCCATTTTAGCCATCCGCTTTTCTGACGGAAATCAGGCGTCCAAGCGAGCATCGCGCGATAGTGATCGTCGATTTCGCCATTGATGTAGCTATCGGGATCCTGGTCCTCGAGATAAGGTTTGCCAAAGTAGGGATTCGGCGTGCCGTCCGGCAGATTCTTATTGGTGTCGACAAAAAGGGTCGCGACGTTGAGTTGCGCCACCGTGTAATTCGTGCGCTGAAAGAAGTCCTGACGAAACCAACCGGCACTCAGGAAGAGATCCGCCGGCAGCTCTTGTTCGAATTCAACGTTGTAGTTCGTGTTTTCCTGATAACCGAAATTCATCGAGTTGATATTCACCTTGCGCCAGTCGTAGATGGATTGGTCGGTCACGCCTGGATAGCGGTAACTGGCGGCGGCGATGCCATTGCCCGCCGCCGTCCACGGCGCGGACGACGTATAAGTGCGGGTGTAAATGTCCGCCCATGCTGGATTGGCGTAGATTGCCGCGTTGGTCGGTCCGGTCGACGGGTTGGCCGCGGGATTGGCGGGCGTGCCGAAGTTGGGCAGATACTTGTATTGCCAGGTGGGCTGGAACCAGTTCACGAGCTGACTGTTGGCAATCTGCATAATGCTGCGCCCTTGATTGGCCTCGCCGATGCCCGGGACGAAGAGGATATTCGGCGAAGGCGTGCCAGCGACCCAGTCGGCCGGAACCGCCCAACTGTTGTTACCGAAAATATTGATGCCGTTGTATTGCGTCTTGGCCGCATTCCACTTGCTCGGGTCGAACCCGGGCCGAGCCTCGATAAAGGTGCGAAGGTCGTTGGCGTAGGGCGACGCGGCGTCGTTGATGCGCATCCCGAGCTCCTGCCCCGACTTCAAACTATATATTTTCTTGGTGATTGGATCGTAATAGGGCTGGCCGGCGAGATTCCACTGCGTGACGTAATCGCGCGGCGTCAGCGTGTTGGGCCGGCGGTTGTTGTTATCGTATTTCTCCGCATTGACCCGCAGCGTCGTGGTTTTGAAAGGTTTGTAGGTGACCGCCCCGTAGTATCGCTTCGTTTTGTCATAGGCGGGCTTGCGGTCGAAGCGGCGGTCATCGTAGAGCGCTGCGCCGTAAATCGCGAGTTTGTCCGGGATCAAACCCTGGTTGAAATTGATCGAGCTGCGGAAGGAACCGTATTGATCCGTGCGCAGGGAGACTTGCGCGGAACGTTTGTTCAACTGCGCCTGCGCGGTGCTCTGATTGACGATGCCGGCCGGGCTGCCGAGGCCGAACAGCATGGAATTGGGGCCGCGGCTGATTTCGACCGTCTGGGTGTTATACGAATCAAACGGGACGGCTGCGATCGAGGGGTAGTAGTTGATCGCGGAGCTCGGCGAACCAAGTCCCCGCACCCGATTAGCCTGCGCGTTGGTGTAGGGCGTGGTATTGTTCCCTTGCGTGCCGCCCGCGTTTACGTCGAGCACGCCGTCATTGCGCATGCTCTGCGTGCCGGGCGTGTAGGTCAGCGAACCCTCGGTGTTCACCTCGTAGCGGAAGACGTCGTTGATATCCGTGGAGCCAGTGTCCTCCATCTCCTGTTTGGTCACCACCGAGATCGACGACGCCAGATCCGCCAGATTGGTGTTCATGCGGCTACCCGCCAGTGTATTGGCGGCAAAATAGCCCGAATCCTTCGTGGTGCTGACGGTAAACGGCGAGAGCTGCTCCACCTCCTCAGGCGTGGGCAGCGACTCGGCTGTCGTTTTCTGTTTGGGCGTCGCTGTTGACGCCCCGGAGTCATTCGCCGGTTGGGGATTCCCTTGGGCAAACAAGGTAGCTGCCAGGAATGGGAGGAGCAGCACCGATAGGCTCAGCCGGCCTCCGGAACGGATAGGTGTGGGGTGTGAGGTCATGAGTCGTAGGTTGCGAGCAGAGAGCGAAAGAGAATAGGATTTCGCTCCTAGGGAACGCGCAAACAGTGAGGGGATGGTAAAAATCGGCGTTGGGGTCGCCTTGGAACAGGCACACCAAGGCGTGCAGAAATATTTCACTCAATCTGACCGCTCCTCAGACAGTCCGATTGACGTTCTCGCAGATGTCGATTCGGCGGTTCGATGCCGCAACCGGAGCGCCGCAAAATCTTTCCCGCCGCGCCACCGCGCAAGACCTTTCGCCGCCGAGCGATGTCGCCCGCAGCCATCACGCTTTCAGCGCCTCCGGCGCGGGAGCGAAGCCCGCGTCCTGCAATGAAGTATGGCGGCGATACGCGCTATGCATCGCTTCTTCCAGCCCGTTTACGATGGGTATCGCCGCGTCCGATCCCGCATCGCCCGACCAGGCGAGCAAATCCGAAGAAACGGGCGTAATCGCCGAATGCGCATGCAACGCCAAGACCATCTCCGCATGGCGGCGGGCGATGGCGGGCCGGCACACGCGCACGCGGGGGTCTCGCAACCGCGCCAGCACCGCCGCCATCATTTCGCGCCTCGCGCCCGTGATATCGGCGACTCGGCGGCGAATGCTGTCGCCCGTCGCGGTGGTGACCCACGCCTCGTTTTCATAACTCCAGCCGGCCGAACCTGCTGTGCCGATCAGTTTGATTTCCGGCTCGAACTGCGGGCGACAGCAGTGACTCGCCCCCAGCCACAGCCGCACCTCGCGGTCGGTGCGGAGCCGCACTACTGCCGTGTCGAACGATTCGATCGCGTGCGCACGATAGAGTTCGGCGCCTTCGATGACCGCCGCAGCGGCATCGTCCCGACCGGCGCCCGCGAAATACAAACCAAGCATCACGAAGTGGGCGAACGCGTTGTTGAGCGGCGAATCGAGCACGGACTGCGCGCCTACGTGTAGGCGCCCGGCCCAGTTGTTGCGCAAATAGTAGCTTCGCGGCCGCGGCCAGATGCCCAGAAATCGCACCGCTCGCAATTCGCCGATCGCACCACGGTGAATCTGCTCCTTCAGCCATTGCGTGCCGCTCTCGTAATAGTCCTGAAACCCCACGGCCACGAACCGACCCGTCTCCCGCTCGGCGCGGTCGATGGCTTCGATATCCGCTGCGGCCGCCGCGAGCGGCTTTTCCACCAGCACGTTGGCGCCCGCGCGGAGAGCGTGCAGCGTCATCTGGGCGTGCCAGTGAATGCCGGTCGGAATCAGACAAAGGTCGATTTGCCCCGCCTCGTGCGCGAGCATCGCTTCATACGTGTCGTAGATCGCGCAGCCGTGAGCGCGCAACTCGGCGATATTCTCGGCCTCGTCCTGCGGATTGATAACGACGGCCGCCGTAAGCTTGATTTCTCCGCGCGCGCGGCATTCGCGCAACAATTGCAGGTGAATGCGCCCGTAACCGGATACGCCGATCACTGCCGCTCGGGGCACAGGAGAAGAGGAGGCAATGTTCATGACCGTGGGCAATGCCCTGCTGATCGCCAGCGCGCCGCAGCGCTCCGGGACTTTGGGCGGGGAAAGTTCGAGGGGGTGAATTGAAAGAGGGCGGCGCCACATGGTCTGGCGCGAGCGCGGCGGGAATGTGCCGCCGGCAATTCACAAGGCCACCGGCGCGCTCTTTGACAGTCGGAACGTCGCGCGTGCCGGCACCGATCTGCCGCCCCGCGCCCTACCGTGCGCCGCTCGCCAACCCGCCGACAACGTCACACGTCCAGCACCGCGATCCCGTGGGCTTTGAGGGCGACTTTCTGCCGGCTGCTGCCGTCAGCCAACGTCACGACGGTATGCTGGGGCGATCCGGCATTGTTGAGCACCACCAGCTTTTGCGCTTTGGCAAACCACGTCGCTTCCGTCCGCACATTTTCCGACTGCCACACGCCCCATTGGTCCTCGCGGGAGGCCGCCCAGAAAAGCGCCCGGTGCAGCAATCGCGTGTTGTTATAGGTGAATTTGAAGCCGCTCAGGTAAACACTCCTGCCGCGCCCGAAGGCATGCGTCGTCAGGCGCGGAGAACCGTTGTTCTCCGCCAGCACCTGGGTTCCGGCGCCGAGAACGAAGAGGCCGTCCGTGTCGTGCCCCAAGTCCAACGCCGTCCCGACGGGCGTATCGGTTGTAATAAAATGCGTGCCGATGATTCCGGCTGGTTTGGTGAACTTGAATTTTCCGTTGGCCAGACGCTCGCCGCGATCGCGGTCGAGACCGAAGACCGAGGCGAGTCGGAATTGCCGGCCGGGCTGCGGCCACGCACTCGGTTCACCAATCCCCACCACCCCACCGCCGCGCTGGACCCAATGCGTCAAAATCGCCTCCACTCGTGGATCCGCCCAACAGTGTCCGCCGCTCCAGGCCGACCCCGCACGGCCGCCGTTGATGACGACCTCCACGCCTGCGGGAACGCCTTGGGCCACCAAATCGTCGAAACTGATGAATTGCACGTCCAGCGCGAGACCGGCCAGCGATTCGAGCACATCGTAAAGCTGCACTCCCGCGGTAAAGTGTCCCGAGCAAGTCCACGCACGCAGATCGCCCCACGCCGTCAACACCGCCACCTTGAACGGCGCCGTCCACGGCCGGCCGCGCGCATGCAGCGATTTCAACAGCCGGAATTCCCGGGCGACCTCCGTGATATATTGCTGAAAATCCGGGAACGGCTCGACCAACGAGAGGTAGCCCCCGAGGCCGATGCGATCGATCGGCGCCCGCACAATTCCGCGGCGCGCATCGATCCAGAAATTTTTCGCATCGAGCGTCGGGTTTCCGCCCGCCTTGAAGGTCGGCTCACCTTTCAGCCCGGTCGGGAAGAGGTAGGGGTGCAGGCGCAGCTCATGCGTGGCGACGCCGCGGGCGTGCGCGCAAAGCCGCACCTCGAAGGCGTTGAACACGCACTTGATCAGGCCATCGAAACCAAACTCGCGAAAACGCGGGCTGGTCGGCTCCACGCCGATCCAGTGATCATCGTAAAATACATACGCTTTCTTGCCGTGCCGGTGCACCAGGTCGATGCACTGCCGGCCAAACTTGATCACAAAATCGTGCACGAACGCCATGTAATCGCGGTAGCGGCGCGAGGGCGCGTTGTGTGTCGAATTGTAGAGTCCGCCGTGGACGAAATCCTCCGAGCACAAGGCATAGCCGGCGTGTTTCTCGAACGCGACCAGCGCGCGCGGGCTCACCGTCATCGCGTAATCGCCCCAATCCGAATACACATCGCGCAGGCGTTGGTGATCCGCCCCCCAGAACCACGCGAAGTTGTAAAACATCGACGTGAAGCGCACCACGTTTGTGTCGGGATGCTCCGTCAGCCAGCGGGCAAGAAAGGTCAGCAGCACTTTTTGCGTAGCCGGCTGCATCGGATCGACGGCGGCGAGGTGCTCTCGATCCCCCCAGTGGTTGGTGAGGTGGTTATACATCGAGATCTCCTCCCACAGACGGAACGCGAGAAAGTTGACTGTGTAGGTATGCCCCGCCTGCGTGCGTTCGATCGTCACCGTGCCTTTCGGCGCGTTGAACCGCCACCGGGCTTTCGGGACTTCCGCGCCCGTCGTGCGATCGAAGACCTGCCACCACCGCTTCGGACTCGCCTTGGCGTTGACGGAAAACTGCTCCGTGAAATAGCCCGCCAGCAAGGTGATCGTCGTCTGCGTCTTCTCCGCCACCACGGGAAAACTCATGAGAAAATTCTGCTGCAACTGGTCGCGATGCTCACGCGCCCACGGCTGGACGGAGCGCACGAGGCACAGGGTCGAGTAGATCGCGTGCCCTGATTGCACAATCGCCGGCGACAACTGGGTGCCATCGGAGTCACGGATCGTGTCCGCTCCCCACTGCTGCGCGAGACGGAGCGTTAACTGCTCGTGCCCGGCTTCACCAGGCAGCGTGAAGTCGCCAAACGAAAGATCGGGAGAATCCATAAAAAGTGTCGGGGGTTGCAGAAAACCCACCGTGCAAGCAAAGGCGGGCGGCGAAAAGCCGCTGTCGTTTCGGATTGTCCGCATCCGCCTCCCTTGCGGGCATTCCTCTCGTCTTCTCCAGTCGGCGCGCCCCCCTCGCCGGCCTCCGCTCCCCTGCCCTATGTTTACTCGTCATTCCGGCCGCATCCTCCTCCTCGCGTGCGCCTTGGCCGGCGTTTTCGCTTTGGCGTCCCGCTCGTTCGCCGTCCCGCCATCCGCCGACGCCTTTGTTGGAGACTCAGCCACCGACACCGCCATCTACCACCGCGGCTGGATCGACTTGAACAAAAACGGCGTGAAGGACCCCTACGAAGATCCCGCGCAGCCAGTCGAAGCGCGCATCACGGATCTGCTCGGTCGCATGAACGTGGACGAAAAAACGGCGCAGATGACGACCCTCTACGGTTATCCCCGCGTGCTTCAGGATGAGCTCCCGACCGCTGCGTGGAAAAACGCATTCTGGCGCGACGGCATCGGCAACATCGACGAACACATCAACGGCAATACCGGCTGGACTAACAATCTTCCCGACCCCGTGCACGACCTGCCTTGGTCGTTGCACACCCGCGCCCTGAACACCGTGCAACGCTGGTTCATCGAGCAAACGCGGCTCGGCATTCCCGTCGATTTCACGAACGAGGGCATTCGCGGTTTGCTCCACTCCCGCGCCACGAGTTTTCCCGCTGAACTCGCCGTGGCGAGCACGTGGGACGCTCCCTTGGTCCGCGAGATCGGCCGCATCACCGGACGCGAAGCGCGCGCCTTGGGCTATACCAACGTCTACTCTCCCGTCCTTGATCTGGCGCGCGATCCCCGCTGGGGACGAACCATCGAGACCTACGGGGAAGATCCGTTTCTCGTCAGCACCCTCGGCGTCGAACAAGCCCGCGGGATTCAACAGGAGCGCGTCGTTTCGACGTTAAAACATTTCGCCGTCTATAGCATTCCGAAGGGCGGCCGCGACGGCGAGGCGCGCACGGATCCACATGCCACGTGGCGCGATGTCGAAACGCTCTACCTTGAGCCGTTCCGGCGCGTCGTGCGCGAAGCCGGTGCCCTCGGCGTCATGGCTTCCTACAACGACTACGATGGCGTGCCGATCGAAGCGAGTCACCGTTTCCTCACCGAAATCCTGCGCGCCGAGTGGGGGTTCCAAGGCTACGTCGTTTCCGACAGCGGCGCCGTTGAATTCATTCATACGAAGCATCGCACCGCGCCGACCGCCCGCGATGCCATCCGGCAAGCCGTCGAGGCCGGGCTGAACATCCGCACGAACTTTACGGCGCCGGAGGCTTACGCCACACCCTTGCGCGAACTCGTGCGCGATGGGCAAATTTCGATGGCGGTGATCGACTCACGGGTGCGCGATATCCTGCGTGTCAAATATTGGCTCGGCCTCTTCGATCAACCGTATCGTCGCAACCCGGCCGCCACCGACCAGGTGGTGCGCGCGCCCGCCCATCTCCACACCGCCGCCCGCACCGCTCACGAAGCGATCGTGTTACTAAAAAACGACGGCGCCGCCCTGCCGCTCGATCGCAGCCGATTGCGCAACGTCCTCGTGGCCGGTCCGCTTGCCGATGACGCCCACGGCTGGTGGTCGCGCTACGGCGCGCAACGCCTCGATTTCGTCACGCCCCTTCAAGGACTGCGGACCAAACTCGGCCCCGGCGTAGACGTGCACTACGTCAAAGGCGTCGACGTAAAGGACGCCGACTGGCCCGCCAGCGACGTGCTCAAGGAACCGCCGTCCGCCGCCGTTCAAGCGGGGATCGCCGAAGCGGTCGCCGCGGCTCAAACGGTGGATGTCATCATCGCGGTCCTCGGTGAAACCGATGAACTCTGCCGCGAGTCCGTCAGTCGCATCAGCCTCAACTTGCCCGGCTATCAGGAGGAACTGCTCGAAGCGCTGCATGCGACCGGCAAACCTCTCGTCCTGGTCCTCAGCAACGGCCGGCCGCTGAGCGTCAACTGGGCGGCGAAGCACGTCCCCGCCATCGTTGAACTGTGGTTTCCAGGCGAGGCCGGTGGCACCGCCCTCGCCGACATTCTGCTCGGCGAAGCCAATCCTTCGGGGCGTCTTCCCCTCACTATTCCGCAAAGCGTCGGGCAGATTCCGTTCAACTTTCCCGCCCACCCCGGTTCCCAAGCGCGCGATTTCGGCCAGGTGCAAGGCCCCCTCTTCCCCTTCGGGCACGGCCTCAGCTACACCACGTTTCGTTACGATCACCTCGCGATCACGCCGACTCGCGCCGCCGCGGATGACACCTTCACCGTCGCGTGCGATGTGACGAACACCGGCCCGCGCGCCGGCGACGAAGTCGTGCAGCTCTATCTGCGCGACGACTACAGTTCGGTCACCACCTACGATCTCGCCCTGCGCGGCTTTACGCGGGTGACCCTCGCCCCTGGCGAAACCAAACGCGTTCGCTTCTCGCTCGGACGCGCCCAGCTCCAACTCTACAACGCCTCCGGCCAGTGGGTCGTCGAACCCGGTCGCTTCACGGTCATGGTCGGCGCATCGTCAACGGACATCCGGTTGCGCGGTTCCCTCACCGTCACCGACGCCGCCGGGCACGCGCCGGCGGAAGATGCCATCGCCGATGAGCACGTCGATCCCCGCTAAGCCCACGTCCCGCGCCGCCGCGAACTGTCCGATATCTCGTCGCGTGCGCCGGCGCCCTCGTTCCTCAGTTTCCATCGTGCAGCTCGCCGACGCCGTTCGGCTGGCACTCCGCCCCACCCCATGATTCCACTCTCCCACTTGCGTCTCGTTCCGATTCTTTTCGCCATGAACCTTTCCGCGTCCGCCACCCCCGTCCCCCACGCCGACCTTACGCTCCGCGCCGATGAACCCGGCGCAGTCATCAACCGCAATATCTACGGCCATTTTGCCGAGCATTTGGGCCGTTGCATTTACGAAGGCATCTGGGTCGGTCCAGACTCGCCGATCCCCAACACCCGCGGCATCCGCAACGACGTCGTCGCCGCGTTGAAGCAACTGCAGATTCCCGTCCTGCGCTGGCCGGGCGGCTGCTTTGCCGACGAATATCATTGGAAGGATGGCATCGGCCCGCGCGAGAAACGCCCTTCCATGATCAACACTCATTGGGGCCGCGTGGTCGAAAACAACCACTTCGGCACGCACGAGTTCATGGACCTGGTGGAACAACTCGGCTGCGATGCCTACATCTGCGGCAACGTCGGCAGCGGTTCCGTCCAGGAGATGATGGAGTGGGTGGAATATCTCACTTCCAACGCCGATTCGCCGATGGCCAATCTTCGCCGCGCCAACGGCCGCGACACCGCGTGGACCGTCAAGTATTTTGGCGTGGGCAACGAGAGCTGGGGCTGCGGCGGCAACATGACGCCCGAGTTCTACGCCGACAATTACCGGCGCTATAATACCTTCGTCAAAAACTACCAACCCGACCACCCGATCAATCGCATCGCTTGCGGGGCCAACGGCGCTGACTACAACTGGACCGACGTTCTCATGCGGCAGGCCGCGCCGCTCATGAACGGTCTCTCGCTGCACTATTACACCCTCCCAAAAGACAACTGGCAGCACAAAGGCTCCGCCACGCAGTTCGCCGAAGACGAATGGTTCTCCACGCTGCAAGGCTCCTTGCGCATGGACGAACTCGTCACGCGGCACAGCGCGATCATGGATAAATATGATGCGCCCAAACGCGTCGGCTTGATCGTCGACGAATGGGGCACGTGGTATGATGTCGAACCCAACACCAACCCCGGTTTCCTCTACCAGCAAAACACGCTGCGTGATGCCCTCGTGGCGGCGCTCAATTTTCATATCTTCCAAGCGCATGCCGATCGCGTCGCGATGGCCAACATCGCGCAAACCGTGAACGTGCTGCAGGCCGTCCTCCTCACCGACGGCGCGAACATGATCCGCACGCCGACCTACCACGTTTTTGAAATGTATAAGGTTCATCAAGGCGCCACGACCCTCCACCTCGATCTCACGTCGCCCGACTACACCTACGGCGGACAACGCATTCCCGCCGTCAGCGCCTCCGCTTCGCGCGATGCCGCAGGCAACGTTCATCTGTCGCTCGTAAATACCGACCCGCACGAGGCCGTCACCGTGACGTGCCGGCTCGTCGGCCTCGCGCCTCACGACATCGCCGGCCGCGTGCTCACCGCGCCGGCGATGAATGCGCATAACACCTTTGCGCAACCCGAGGTCGTGGTTCCGCAGCCCTTCCACGATGCAACCCTCTCCGGCGAAAATCTCACGATCAACCTGCCGTCCAAATCCGTGGTCGTGCTCACTCTCTAAAGTTCTCCTCTCGGCCGCCCGCGTCGGCGTCACCCCACTCGCACGCTTGATTCCGCGCACCGTTGCGCCGGCGCGCTCACAACACGTCACCTTTCTCAACCGTGAAAAAGCTCCTGGCTCTGCTGCTCTTGCCATTTCTGTCCGCCCACGGAAACCCGCGGCACTTTGACCTGAGCAACCGGACGCCGGATGACGCGTTCAGTGCCTCACGCGGTTTCGGTTACGATCTGGGCACCGCCCCCACGCCCGACAAACAGCCGTTTTTCTTTTCCGTCGCCGTGCCCGAGGGAAACTACCGCGTTACCATCACCTTCGGCGGCCCGACCGCCGGCGACACCACGGTCAAAGCCGAATCGCGCCGGCTCATGCTCGAACACGTGCTCACCGCTCCCGGCGAAACCGTGAGCCGTGACGTCATCGTGAATGTGCGGACGCCCGCCCTTCCGCCGCCCCCGCCCAACGCCCCCGGCGGCACCGCCGTTGCCCTCAACGATCGCGAGCACGGTTCCTTCACGTGGGACGCGAAACTCACGCTCGAATTCGACGGCGCCCCGCTCGTGCGCCGGATCAGCGTCGAACCCGTCGAAGTGCCCACCGTATTTCTCGCCGGCGATTCCACTGTCACTGATCAACGCTGGGAGGACGGCGCAAGTTGGGGCCAGATGCTGCCGCGATTTCTCACCGGCGTCGCGGTCGCCAACCACGCCGAATCCGGCGAGACGTTGAAGTCGTTTCTCTCCGAGCTGCGCCTCGCCAAAATCCTCTCGCAGCTCCAGGCCGGCGACTACCTCTTCATCCAATTCGGCCACAACGATGAGAAGAAAAACTGGCCGCAAACCTACGTCGAGGCTCACACCACCTATCAGGCTTACCTCCGCGTGTTCATCGCTGAGGCGCGTCTCCGCGGCGCGATGCCCGTGCTCGTCACGTCGATGCAGCGCCGCACCTTCGACGCCCACGGCAAAATCAGGAACACGCACGGCGATTACACCGCAGCCGTGCGCGCAGTCGCCGCAGAAGAACACGTGCCGCTCATCGATCTCGATCGCCTGAGTGTCGCGTTTTATGAAACGCTCGGCCCCGCACGTGCCCATTTCGCGTTCGGCAATCACGGCAGGGAAGCCACGCATCACAACAACTACGGCGCCTACGAACTCGCCAAATGCGTGGCGCAAGGGCTTCGCACCGCGGACCTGCCGCTCGCCGCCCATCTCGCGCCCGATTTCACCGGCTTCGACCCCGCGCAACCCGACGATCCGCAGTCGTTCCACCTGCCCGCCAGCCCGCTGCACAGCGACGTCCGCCCGCGCGGCAACTGATCGCCATGCCGCGTGTCGCCATCATCGGACCCGGCGCCATCGGCGGAGTGCTCGCAACGCATCTGATGCAAACCGGCCGGCACGACGTTGTCCTGTGCGCGCGCCGACCGATTGAAGTGCTCACCGCGGAAACAGCGGACGGCCCGCTCTCCGTCCGCCCCCGCGTAGTCATCAGGCCCGACGCCGCCCCGACCGTCGATTGGGTGCTCGTCACCACCAAAAGCTACGACGCCGCCGGTGCCGCCGCGTGGTTTGGTCCGTTGTGCGGTCCCGCAACAGTCGTGGCGGTGCTGCAAAACGGTGTGGAGCACCGCGAACGCTTTCGCGCGTTTGTGCCTGCGGACCGCTTGCTGCCCGTCGTTGTCGACCTCTCGGCGGAGCGCATCGAACCTTCCCTCATCCGGCAACGCAGTCGCGGCTTGTTGACCGTCGCCGACGATCGACACGGCCGCGACTTCACCGGCCTGTTCGCCGACACTACGATTGCGACCTGTCTGACCGACGACTTCAAAAGCGCCGCGTGGCGCAAACTCTGCGTGAACGCCGCGGGCGTCGTCTCCGCCCTGCTGCTGCGGCCGGCCTGTGTCGTCCGCGACGAGCAAGTCGCCCAGCTCGCGCGCGCGATCGTGCGCGAAACCATCGCCGTGGGCCGCGCCGAAGGGGCGATTTTGCCGGATTCACTAGTGGACGACGTGATCGCCCGCGAGCAGGCCGCGCCGCCCAACGCGATCAATTCCCTGCACGCCGACCGCGCCGCCGGTCGTCCGATGGAGGTCGATGCGCGCAACGGCGTCATCGTCCGCCTCGGCCGCAAGCACGGCATCGCCACGCCTTGCAACGCGATGGCGGTCACCCTGCTCACCGCGATGTAAGCTCACTTCGCCTTCGCAATCTCGACCGCATACACCTGCGTCGCGCCGTGCATGTTCGAGCGGAAGATGAGCCATTTCTGATCCGGCGAAAACGTGACGTTGGGCTCAAGTTTGTAGTTGTGGCTCGACAGGTTGACCATTTTTTCCGCCACCAGCCGTCCGGGATGAATCAAACCCGCCGCGTTGGGCGCTTTGATGCCGGCGACATCGGGAATACCGTGCGGGCGAAACAGGTAGAGCCATTTGCCATCAGGCGCGTGCGCCACCATCTCGCGGTCTCCACCGTCGCCGGCGAACAACGTGCCGTCCGGTGAGACGTTGAAGTGCACCGACCATTCGTTGCGATCGAGCGCATACCACGTGCGCCGGCCCGTCGCCACGTCGTAGCCCGCCACCCAGAAGACTTCGCCGCGCGGCGTCTGCAAGTCATACCAGATGGTTTTGCCGTCCGCCCCGAACCACTCGTGGCCCCAGATTTCCATGTTCATGGTCCGCGTGTGCACCTTCGTCAGGCCCGTGCCATCCGTGCGAATGGTCCAAAGTCGATCCACCTCGTGCCACGGCCCCTCGTGGCAAAACATCAGCAAACCCGGATCCGTCGGCGAAAATTGGAGATGGTTGAGCCACTCGCTCTCCCGGTGAATGACGCGCACTTCGCCCGTCGTAAGATTGAGGGTGAAGAGCGACCGCGGCGGCTCGGCGTGAATGCGCGCGAGTTGCTCGTGCAGGCGGTATTCCTTCGCCTCGGCAAACACCATGGGCGTGCCGTCCGGCCATTTCGCCGTATACTCCGCCTGCCCAATCGTGCGCTTCTTGTCGGTCTTGTCCGCCGCCCCTCCGCGCTGCCAGCCGTGCTCTTCATCGACGGCGGAAAAAGTCCCGGCCATCAAGGTCTCGTCGGCGTTGACGGTGGCCACGCCGCCGCGCGGCACGCGCACGAGTTTGCGGATCGCCTTGGTTTCGGGGTCCGCCGCGTAGATCCAGTTTTCCGCGCCTTCGCGTTTCGAATAATAAATCGCGCCGGTTTTGTGCCCCACCACAATGACGGTGGCGGGTGCCGGCACCACAAGTTCGATCGCCCGCGTGGCCAGATCGATCGTCGAGATGCCGCTCGGCGAAGTCACAATGAGTTTTCGCCCATCGGGCGTGTAGGCGTTTTGGTTGAAGTAGAGACTGTGCGTGCCGGGTTCGCGGGAGAGCTGCACCACGCGATGACCCGTCGCCGGATCGACCCACTCCGTGGGAAACTCCGCTGCCGTGGCGGTCGTCCCGGCCGTCAACAGGATCAGCAGGAAGGGTAAAAGAGAATTTTTCATGATCGGGAGGGAAACGGTTTTCACGAACGGACGCGTGACGTTGCCGCAAATTTTCGTGCTTGAGGAGTGCCGACATGCTCGGACGGTCCGACGCATTTGACGATTGCGCCACCCCTCGCCGGACGGATTTGTTGGGTCCCCGCCACCGCGCGGATTTTCACCATGCCACCCCAACGCTTCGCGTTCGTCGGCACCGGCGGCCGCGCCATGAGTTTCATCGAGCCGCTCGTCACCACCTACCGCGCCACCAACGAGCTCGTCGCGCTCTGCGACCTCAGTCCTGCTCGCCTGGCTTATTACAACGGTTTGCTGGCCGGCGCCTGGGGCTATCACGCCGTCCCCGCGTATCCCGCCGATCGTTTCGACGCGATGCTGGCGGAGACCAAGCCCGACGTCGTCTTCGTCTGTTCCAAGGACAGCACCCACCACGACTATATCATCCGGGCGCTGCTCGCCGGCTGCGACGTCATCACGGAAAAACCGCTGACCATCGACGCTGCGAAATGCCAGGCCATCCTCGAAGCGCAACGCGCCTCCGGCCGCCGGGTGCGCGTGGCGTTCAACTATCGCTGGGGGCCTTTCCGCACCAAGGTCCGCGAACTCCTCGCCGCCGGCACCATCGGCCGCGTGCATTCCGTGAATCTTGAATACCTCCTCGATACCAATCACGGCGCCGACTACTTCCGCCGCTGGCACGCGCACGCCGCCGATTCGGGCACGCTCCTCGTGCACAAAAGCACGCACCATTTCGATCTGGTGAACTGGTGGCTCGATGCGATCCCCGCCCAGGTTTTCGCCTATGGCGATCTCGTCTTCTACGGTCGGAGAAACGCCGAGGCTCGCGGCGACGGCCACCTCGCCGCCTACCCCCGCTACACCGGCGAACCGCGCGCCAAGGGCGATCCCTTCCGACTCGACCTCGACGAAAGCGAATCCTTTCGCGGCCTCTATCGCGCCGCCGAGGCCGACTCCGGCTACCTGCGCGATCGCAACGTGTTTCGCGACGACATCGACATATTCGACCAGATGTCGCTCAACGTCCGCTATCGCACCGGCGAAGTCCTCACCTACTCGCTCACCGCCTACAGTCCGCGCGAAGGCATGCGCGTGACGATGAACGGCGACCGCGGCCGGCTCGAATACAGCGAGTTCATCGGCACCCACATGAATCGCGCCGTGCGCCCGGGTGACTTCAAAATCGAAGACCAACCCGGCGCCGAGGCCGAGGGCGAGTCCATCCGCATCTACCCGCATTTTCAGCCCAGCTATCTCGTGCCGCTTCCCCCGGCGAGCGGTGCCCATGGCGGCGCGGACGCGGTGCTCTGTCACTCCTTTTTCTCGCCCGATGCCCCCGCGACTGACCCGTTTCAACGCTTTGCCGGCCACGAACAAGGCGCCGCGTCGATCCTCGTCGGCATCGCGGCCGTCGAATCCATCAAACGCAATCTGCCCGTCAATCTCACCGACCTCGTGCCGCTCGTCCCCGCCGCCACGAAACTGAGCGAACTGGTGTAGACGCGCTTCCTTCCCCGCGCATCCTCATTCCCATGCCCCTGCGTTACCTATTCGCGACCTTGCTGCTTGGCACCCTCGCGCACGCCGCTTCCGATGGCACTGTGCCGTTTACCCCCGACCTGAACGATTGGCTCGTCGAACAAATGCCCGGCGGTCACGTGACGGTCGCGAACGGCGCGCTCGTGATCGAGGACGTCGATGGCTGCACCGTCTGGTATCGGCATCGGCTCGTCGCGCCAGTTGAGATCACCTACGATGCCGAAGTCGTCATGCACGGCGGCCCGTGCGACCGCCTCTCCGATCTCAACTGCTTCTGGATGGCCGACACGCCGCGCGAACCCGCGGGCTTGATCGCCTCGACCGCGCATCGCACCGGACGCTTTACCGATTACGATTCGCTCGCGACCTACTACGTCGGTTACGGCGGCAATGAAAACACCACTACGCGCTTCCGCCGCTACACCGGGACCGGCGCACGGCCGTTGTTGCCGCAACACGACTTGCGTGCCCCCGCCATCTTGCTGACCGCCAACCGCGTTTACCACCTCAAGCTCGTCGCGCGCGATGGCCGCGCCGAATTCTGGCGCGACGGCGAACGCATCTTTTCCTACGCCGATCCCGCTCCGTTGCGCTCAGGCTACTTCGGTTTTCGCACGGTCAAGAGCCACCTGATCATTCGCAACGTGCACATCACGACCGCCGGCGACGAAACCCTCGCGCCCCACGCGCGGTGAAATTCCTCGCGCCCGCCGCGTGGTTCAAGAATGTCGCCGCGCCCCGTCGAGCTCCGAGCGCCGCGGATTGACTGACTTCGCCCCGACCTGAGGAACCCACTGCCGCCGGACAATCTTCGCGCCTCCGTTTTCCTGTGCTTCTCGCGCTCAACCACATCTCCAAAACCTACCCCGGCGCTCGCGCGCTGCGCGACGTGCAGTTCACGCTTCGCCCCGGCGAGGTGCACGCGCTGCTCGGTGAAAATGGTGCAGGGAAGAGCACGCTCATCAAAATTCTCACCGGCCTTGAGCCCGCCGATCCCGGCGGCGAATTCCGCGTGGCGGACCAGCTGATCACCGAGCCTACGCCCCGCCACATGACCGCGCTGGGCCTCGCCGCCGTTTACCAAAACCCCACATTGTTCAATGAGCTCTCCGTGATGGAGAACCTTTGTCTCGGTGAAGACGGCCCGGTGATTTCGTGGCGTGCCCGCCGGGCCCTGGCGCGCAGCCGGCTCGACCGCATCGGCGTCACCCTCGATCTCGACCGCCCCGTGCGTTCCCTGCGCATGGCCGAAAAACAACTCATCGAAATCGCGCGCGCCCTCGGTCGCCACGCGCGCGTGCTCATCCTCGACGAACCCACCGCCGCGCTCTCCCGCGAAGACGCCGACCGGCTGCTCGACCTCGTGGAGAAACTTCGCGCCGACGGCTCCGGCATCCTCTACATTTCTCACCGGCTCGAAGAGGTTCTGCGCATCGCCGACCGGTTCACCGTGCTGCGCGACGGCGCGTGGATCGGCTGCCACCCGCGCGCCGACGTGGACCGCGCCCGCCTCATCCAGCTCATGGCCGGCCGCGAGCTCACCGAATTGTTTCCCAAAACACCGGTGACGCCCGGCAACATCGCCCTCGAAACGCGCGGCCTCACTTGTGCGGCGACCGGCGTGCGCGACATCAATTTGACCGTGCGGCGCGGCGAAATCCTCGGGCTCGCCGGTCTCGTCGGCGCGGGCCGCACCGAATTGGCCCGCACTCTCTTCGGCCTCACGCCCGCGACCGCCGGAGAGATCCTCCTCGACGGAAAATCCGTCACGGTCCGCTCTCCCTCCGAAGCTATTGCGCACGGACTCGCTTACGTGCCCGAGGACCGCAAAGCGCACGGCGTGATCGAAGATTTGTCGATCGCGGAAAATATTTCCCTCGCGCAACTTCGCCGCGAGGGAGGCCTCTGGTTGCACGACGCTCGCGAGCGGGCCATCGCCGCCGATTACTCGCACCGTCTCGGCGTAAAAGCGCCGTCGCTGCACACGCCCGCTCGCGCCCTGTCCGGCGGCAACCAGCAGAAAGTCGCCCTCGCCCGCTGGCTCGCCACTCATCCGCGCGTGCTGATCCTCGACGAGCCCACGCAAGGCATCGATGTCGGCGCGAAGGCGGAACTTCACCGCCTGATGGGCGAGCTGGCCCGGCAGGGCCTCGCCCTCATCCTCATCTCCTCCGAACTTCCGGAACTCCTCGCGCTCGCCGACCGTATCGCCGTCATGCGCGAGGGCGGTGTGGCCGGCGTGCTCCCCGCTGCGGGCGCGACGCGCGAACACGTGCTGCAACTCGCCATGACGAAAGTCTCCGCGTGAAATCCGCCCAACGCGAACTCGCCCTCCTCGGCGCCATTCTCGTGCTCGGCCTGCTGCCGCTCTTCGGCGTGCCGGGTTTTTATACCGTGGCCAATCTGCGCAACCTCGCGCTCGACAACGTGCCCGTTCTGGTCACCGCGATCGGCATGACCGCCGTCATCATCGTTGCGGAAATCGACATCTCGGTCGGCTCGGTCTTCGTCGTTTGCGGCGCCCTCGCCGGCCTGACCGCTCAAGCAGGACTGCCGATGCCGTTGGTCGTCGCCACCACCCTCGGCGCCGGCGCGCTCTTCGGCGCCGTCAACGGTCTGCTCGTCGCCTGGGCCCGCGTGCCGTCGATCATCGCGACGCTCGGCACCATGGCGATCCTCCGCAACGGCATCATCCACGCGACGGGCGGCGCGTGGATTCAAAATCTGCCCCCCGGATTCCAATGGTTCGGCCTCGGCCAAAACCTCGCGCAACCTGTCTATCTCATGCTCGCGCTCGCCCTCGTTGTCGCGGGTGTCTGGACGCTGCGGCAGACGTCGCTCGGCCGCTCGCTTTATGCGGTCGGTTGCGACCGGGTGGCGGCGCGGCGCGTCGGGCTCAATCCGCCCGCCATCATTCTCGCCGCGTTCGTTCTCCTCGGCACGCTCACGGCGATGGCCGCGTTGTTCAACTTCACGCGTTATCCCACCATCGAAACCAACGCCGGCGTGGGCTTCGAGCTGCAGGTCATCGCGGCTGTCGTCGTCGGCGGCACGGCAGTCACCGGCGGCCGGGGCAATCTCCTCGGCACGCTCCTGGGCGTCGTGCTGCTGGGCATGATCGGCACCGTGCTCACGTTTTTGCACATCAACCCGGCGTGGGCGCAGGCGATCGAGGGACTCATCATCCTCGCCGCCGTCGTCAGCGACACCGCGTTTGGGCGGGACCACGCGCATGACTGAGACCGCTACCGCTCGCCCGCCTTGGCTGGCCCGCTGGTGCCCCAACGCCGAATGGGTGCTGTTGGTCGTGTTGGCGCTGGAGATTTCCGTCTTTGGACTGACCGCGCCCCATTTTTTCACGACCAACAACGCATTTGATCTGGTCCGCCAGGCCGCCGAGATCGGACTGCTCGTGCTCGGCCTCACGCCCGTGATCAAAACCGGCGGCATCGATCTTTCGGTCGCTTCCATGATGGGCTTGGCCGCCGTCGTGCTCGGCGGCGCCTGGTCGGTCCTCGGACTTCCCCTCGGCGCGGCGCTCGTCGTTACCCTGCTGCTCGGAGCCGCGGGCGGCGCGTTTCACGGCCTGCTCATCACCCGCCTCCGCGTGCCGCCGCTCATCGTCACGCTCGGCACTTTCTCGCTCTATCGCGGCCTCGCTGAGGCGATGACCGGCGGTTACGCCAGCTACTCGGGTTTTCCGACATGGTTTCTCAACCTCGGCCAAGGTCGCGTCGCCGGTTGGGTGCCCGCGCAACTGCCCTTGTTCGCAGCCGTATTCGCCGGCCTCTGGCTCATGCTGCACCGCGCGAAACTTGGCCGCGAAATCGCCGCCCTCGGCTTCAACGCCGCCGGAGCGCGCTTCGCGGGCGTCCGCGTCAACCGCGTGCTTGTCCGCGCCTACGTGATTTGCGGCCTCTGCTCCGCGCTCGCCGGCCTCATTTACGTCGCCCGCATCGGCCAGGCCAAGGCGGACGCCGGCTTCGGCTACGAATTGCCCGCGATCGCCGCCGTCGTGCTGGGTGGCACGTCCATCATGGGCGGACGCGGCACGCTCCACGGCTCGTTGCTCGGTCTGCTCTGCCTCGTCGTGTTGCAAAACGGCCTGCGCCTCGCCGGTGAACCCGAGGAAATCGCCGGCTTGGGCGCCGGACTGATTCTTCTGGTCGCCATCATTCTCAACCAGTCGTGGACGCGGATGCGCCGCACCCGTCAGATTTCCTTGCTCCGCCCATCGACCCCACTTGCTCCGGAGGAATTCCACATGAAAAACAGCCAGATCGCCCTCCTCGTCGCCGCGATGTTTGCGGCCGCCCTCCTCGTCGCCGGGAGTAACTGGTGGCTCGTTCGCTCGCTGCGCAGCGTCGCCGCCACCCGCACCGCCCCCGCGCCCGCCAAACTTACGATCGCCGTCACGCCAAAAACCACCACCGATCCTTATTTCGTCACCTGCAAAGAGGGCGCCGACGAAGCCGCGCGCGAACTCGACGTCAATCTCCTCTGGAACGGCCCCATCACCGGCGATCCCGCCGCCCAGAACGAAATCGTCAACGGCTGGATTACCAAGGGCGTGGACGTGATCGCCGGCGCGCTCGTCAACCCCGCCGCCATCTCGTCCGTCCTGCGCAAAGCCCAGAACCAAGGCATCACCGTGCTCACTTGGGATTCCGACGCCGAGCCCGACGCGCGCGAATTCTTCGTTAACCAAGCCACCGCCGAAGGCATCGGCTCCACCCTCGCCGACGAAGGCGCCCGCCTCGCCGACGGCCAGGGGCAATACGCCATCATCACCGCGACCCTGACTGACACGAACCAGAACGAATGGATCAAAGCCATCAAGGCGCGCATGGCGGCCGCGCATCCCGGCATGACCCTCGCGACGATTCATCCCTGCGACGGCCAGCGCGACAAAGCCATGACCGAGGCCCGCAACATCGTGCAGGCCTACCCCGGCGTAAAAGTGCTCATCGCCATCTGCTCGCCCGCCGTCCCCGGCGCCGCCGAGGCGCTCAAGCAGGCCGACAACCACAACGTAAAACTGACCGGTCTTTCCACGCCCAACCTCTGCCGCGATTACCTTCACGAAGGTTGGGTGCAAAGCATCGTGCTCTGGAATACCCGCGATCTCGGCTACCTCACCGTGTACGCATCCGCGGCGGCCCGCGAAGGCCGGCTCAAGCGTGGCGACACGAGTTTCACCGCCGGCCGGCTCGGCCCACTCAAGGTGGACCGCGACCAAATCCTTCTCGGACAACCTCTGGTCTTCACCACGGCCAACATTGATCAGTTTCACTTTTGAGCCCGTCGGCGGCCCGTACTGTTATGTTTCGACGCCGCTCGCTCCCGCCGCGCGATCGCAAAAAAGCCGGGCTCTTCCGGGATCAACGGGCGTGCCATGTCTCCCACGTCATCGATGGCCTTCGTTCCGTCGACTACATATTACAAAGCCTGACCCCATTCGACTCGTTCCCCATTCGACTCGTTCCTGGGGGTCGACGATGTTTGTGATTGATGGCAAAAAATACTTCGGAGGTGATGTTAGCTATTATTTTCAAGGAATGGCAAGTGCAGCTCGCGGATGGAGTAGCCCAAATACGAGAATGATAGTGTGGTATAATACCTTTAAGCATCAGCCACGCAGGAGCGATGAGGCAGTGCTAGGTCTTGTAAAGTGGTCGGAGAGAGGTTTTGAGTTTTACAACTCGCGATATAGAAAGTGAAAGCGATGAAAAAATTAAATTTAATGGGATGGTTTCTAATTGCTATATTTTTTATAGCGTTAGCAATAGTGGGTGCCGATGTTTACTTGTCGTTTACGCGAGAAAGGAGGGAATGTCGTAAGTTGATGTCAGTGGTTTCGAGCATAGGTGTTAAGTCTTACCTTTTGCAGTGGGTAGATAAAAATGCCAATATCGCTGGCGTTGAAAAATACACTGTGTCATTACCAGGAAGTCTCAGTAACGTAATATTAGATCGACCGGTGGACTGGCAGTTTTTGCACTTTCGGGCAGAGCAGTCGAAAGTTGCTTTGATCGGGCGTCATAATAAGTATGAAGCCGCTTTTTTCTATGAGGGTCGCCGTAGTGGAATTTTGGTGCCATTTAATCAAGAGCTTGGAGATGTTACAAAATATTTTGTCGATAAGTGGGGAGAAAAAATAGATAGTCGCGTTTATATAATTTGCGACCTAGGAGATTACGATCAGGAGGATAGGAAAAGCGGCAACCAATAGCGGGCGGGTATGATCCGGAGTGATAGGTGACAGATTATCCGGGGTGATGGGTTACACTCTGCGGCACTATGCCGTGGAAAACCACCACCCCAATGGAAGAGATCATTCGTTTCGTCAGCTTGGCGCAGACCGATCGGTTCACGATCACGGATCTGTGCGAGCAGTTTAACATCAGCCGGAAGACGGCCTATAAGCATTTGGAACGCTACGCCGAAGGCGGCCTGCGGCTTTGAGCCCGCGCAGCCACCGCCCGCACCGTTTTCCGCAGCGCACGGACGCGCAGATCGAGAAGCTGGTCCTGGCGGAGCGTCGCCTGCACCGGACCTGGGGGCCGAAAAAGATCCAGGACTTGCTGGAGACCAAGCACGGGGTGGAACGGCCACCGGCTTGCAGCACCATCGGCGAGATCCTGCGGCGGCACGGGCAGAGCGTGAAGCGCCGCCGTCGGCCCGGGGTTTATCCCGCCCTCAACCAGGCGCTGACGGTGCCCAATCAGCCCAATCAGGTCTGGACCGTGGACTTCAAAGGCTGGTTCCTGCTCGGCAACAACCAGCGCTGCGATCCGCTGACCATCTGCGACCGCTACAGCCATTACGTCATGGCGGTGCGGGGCCAGCCCGACCAGCAGTTCCGCCGGACCCTGGGCGACCTTCCGGGCGCTCATGCGCCAGACCGGCCTGCCCGAGATCATCCGGGTGGACCTTGGATCGCCCTTCGCCTCGACCGGGCTGGGCCGGCTCTCCGCCTTGAGCGTGGGGTGGATTGAGCAGGGCATCGAAGTCGAGTTCACCCGCCCGGCCTCGCCACAGGACAACGGCTCGCACGAGCGCATGCACCGCGATCTCAAGGCCGAGGCCACCCAACCTCCTTCGCCCACCTTCACCGCCCAGCAGCGCCGCTTCGAGCGCTGGCGGCACACCTACAACCACGAACGACCGCACGAGGCGCTGAACCTGCAACGTCCGGCCGAGGTTTACCGTCCCAGCACCCGACGCTTGAACGAGCACGACAAACCCATCGTCTATGCCCCGGAGTTCGAGGTGAAGGTGGTCAGCACCAGCGGCCATGTCGCCCACGAAGGAAAGAACTACCACCTCGGCGAAGCCTTCGCCGGCAAACGCGTGGGCCTGCGCCGTGCTCCCGACGGCCAGACGGAACTGCATTTTGCCAATATCCTGCTCGGCCATCTGCGCTTTGATGCCGAAGGTGGCCGCTTCAAACCGACCGCCTACGTCGCTCCCTTCCGCCCGATCCATCCAGAAAAGGGAGGGAGCCAAGCCCCCTCCCTTAAACCCTCCCCTTAAATATACTTGGCCTCCAACCCTCCCAACCTATCAACAAAAAGTGTCACCTATCACTCCGGATAGTTTGTTACCTATCACCGGGTACCGGAAAAGGGGGTCTGGCTTTGTAGTTTGTAGTTCATGCCAGTTGCTTGCTCAATCGCACATCCGGGTTTCGTTTCCAACGCCCAACCTGACGACTGACTTCGTGCAGGCCTCCCATATTGAGGGCCTCTCCCAGCCAGCGGTTGGTCGCCGTCGTGCGGTCTTTCATCGCCGCCGCCAACGCGGTTTTCCAAACCGCTGATTTCCTTTCCTGCTCCACGTCCGCGGGCCCGCGTTTGAGTCTGGCCAGCAAGGCCGCTAACTCTTCCTGCCAAAGCGCCTCGCGGGTCGCCTTCATTTCGGCGGCCATCCGCCGTCCCTGCCCCACCAGAGCCCGGTGCTCCTGCAGGACTGCTTTGGCAAAACTCGTGGTTCCCACGATCCACCCTTTCGACATCTCGGCAAACCTCTGCTCCTTCTGGGCCGGTTCATCCTCGGCGAGCCAGTTCAGATATCCCAGGTATTTCTTCCGCCCGGCGGCGGTGTCCGCAAGGGATCCGGCATGCGTCAACGCCGGTTGCGGATCATACCAGTCGGGACGTTTTTTCGAATTCATCAACCAGTGCAGGCTCGCCCAGGGATATTCGGTCAGGTCGGCGACGTTTCGCAACCCGGCGCGGACGGGATTGAGATGGATGTAATGACAAAGCGGGCCGAGCCCGGCGTCGGGATCGACGATCAAACTCTTGTAACGACCTTGGAAAAGATGGCCACGTTCCTCACGCAATCGGTTGAACCGCACCGCGAAGGTCCCCTGCAACCAGCGCATCCCTTCCACCAAATTGGCGGCGGGCGTGGAGACCGCCAGATGGTAGTGATTCGACATCAGGCACCACGCATGCACCTGCCAGCCCGTTTTGGCACAGGCTTCATCCAAACACGTCAGGAACGCCGCCCGGGTCTTTTCACTCCGAAAAATATCCGCCCGGTAATTGCCCCGGTTGATCACATGATAAACCCCCGCCTCCGATTCCATCCGCAATGGTCTCGCCATGCCCACACTCCATTAATGGCTTTCGCCCCGTCAACTACATATTACAAAACCTGACCCTTGACCGGTGCCCTCCGCGCGATCGCAAAAAAGCCGGGCTCTTCCGGGATCAACGGGCGTGCCATGTCTCCCACGTCGTCGATGGCCTTCGTTCCCTCGACTACATATTACAAAGCCTGACCCCATTCGACTCGTTTGACCCCATTCGACTCGTTCACTCCTCCGGACGAAGCGCCAGCGAAGGAGGAAGCAGACGGCGTGACATCGCGTAGCGATGGCGCGACGTGTGCCGCATGTTCCACGTTGCTCGTGAGCGCAAGCAACCACTCACTGCTTTTTCTCGCGATACACCTGGATGTCACTGACGACGATTTCCCCCGCCCAAACATCGTAACGCTTCCCAAAAGTTTCGGTGATCCGAAGTGTGATCTGCACCTGATCCAGGCGGGACAACTCATACACGAGCTCCTGCCAACGAATCGTTACCGCCTCATTTGGCCGAAGCAGAACGGGCTTCAGATCAGCTTCGGGCACCACGGTTGTCACGCCGTCGTCGTTCGTGTCGAGATCCCAGACCAGCGTGGTTCTCGTGTAGTTCGGACCGGCTTCGCCTCCCTTGATAAAATCAGCAGTCGGGATTCGGAGCGACTTGGTCCCTTTATTTGTGATCACCACCTTGTATCTCGCGAGGTAGGCATCTCGCTCTTTCAGTTTGTCGGGTGCGTTCGGATCGAACTCATATTTCAACGCACTGACAGTCGCGGTGGCGTGCATGGCATCGGCCGCACGCAGACTTTTTGGGAAGAGCCATCCCGTGAGAAACAGGCCAAGAACAATTCGAAGAGGTGTCTTTGTAATCATGGTTTTTTGCCTCCCGTGTAACTCCACATCCACAGATAGTCACCATCGGTTCCCATCCTCCCCGTGTGAACAGGTCCGCCGGGGCGATGCTCGGTTGTGTATTTGATTAAGTCTTTGGCGGCATAAATCGTCTGGCCTTGATAGAAGTATCTCCGTGCCCAGGCATTGGGCGTTCCTCCGCCGGCTGCACCTACCTCACACGCGAAGAAGTAAGCCTTCCCGGACGGATTCAGGTGATTCGCGAACAGCCTGATCGTGCTCGCCGAAACAGCCTTGCCGTTGATGTAAATGCCGTCGCTGTTTCCGTGTCCGAAGAACCCAATCGAATCGACCTTGCCAGGGTTGTTTTTGAACCACTCTGCAATCTCTTTTTCGTTCGATACGCCGACGGACAGGGTGCTCCGAGCATTCGCGCCGGCCTCGAAGTCCTCGTGCGAAGCAGCACTGTTCAGGAAGTCGCCCTTGTCGGATTTATCATAAAAGCCGACCGAAACCTTGGCGTCCTGCTCGTTTGATGGAAGCTGCGACTCATGCTGTGCGGCGTTGAGAAGATACTGGAACGCTCCACTAACGGCGCCATTGGCAAACTTGCCTCCGCCGAGCGCTGAGGCCGTTCCACCAACAACAGCGGATTCAACAGCGCCGGCATATCCGTTGCCGACGAAGGGCGAAGCCCCGGCTGTGAAGAAGCCCGCGTAAAAGCCATGGCGGAACTGACCTCCTTGAGCTTCAGAAACGCCACCTTCGGCAACGCCGTGCGCAAGCATGCGCTCAAAAAGTTGATCCTTGTCCGGAAACGCCGACCCGATCCCATAGGTCAGCCCTCCCGCGATGCCTCCAACAACTGCACCGATCGCACCAGCCTTAAACGCGTCGCCGACACTACCGCCGTTGAGCAATGATCCAGCGAAAGCGGATCCGAACCCAGCACCCGCCCCCGCGACTACCGCGCCAAAGGCAGTGAGCGCCGGCGCTCCGGCCACACCAGCCATCGCCTGAAGCGCGACCGCCAGTGAAAAATATTGGCCGCACATCGCACCGACTGCGACCAATGCTGCGCCAGCGGTCACGACTGCCGCGACCACAACTGCGACGATGACACCGACATCTTTCAGACTGAAGTAGCCGCTCGGATCGGTGCCACCCAAGGGATTGTTCGAAAGATAGGAGTACCGGTTGTAATCCTGCGAGTCTCCAGCATCCCCTACGAATGGGTCCGCCGAGAGGAACCGCCCCAGCACGGGGTCATAGACGCGGCCATTCATGTGGATGAGGCCGAGGTCGTCGAGGTGCTCGTGATCGGTGAAGCCGCGGGTGACTTTGTAATTGTTGGCCGAGGTGACGAGCGCGGTCGCGTAGGTGCTCAGGTCGACATCGAATCGCTTGCCCCATGCGTCGAAGGCGAAGCGCTTCACGACCTGCCCGAGTTCGTTGGTCACGGCCGTGATCGAACCAAGCCCATCGGTGTGAAAGTATTGTACTTCGTGGGTCGAGTCATTGCGCTCCACGTAAACGGCGACCCGGCCCGTCGGCGCCATGATGTAGTGGCGGTTCTCCACCAACGGGCTCCCGCCTGTGCCGGTGACCTTCTCGAAAAGGCTGCCGATGTAGAGCGTGGTGCCGAGGTGACTCACCTGCTTCACGCGTTCGTGCGCCGCGCCGAAGCTGAATTCGCTAACGTTCTCGACGGTCTTGACGACATGCATGGGGGCAATCACGGCGATGGTGTCCGGCGCGGTGGAGTCGTCCACGGGTCCTTTTTCAAACACGGTGAATGCTCCCGTCGCGGCGTCGCGCTCGGTCAGCGGCGTGCAGGTGATTTCCGCCGCCACGCCAAAGCCGTTCGTTGCTTCTTTGAGACGCTCGCCGGGCTTCGACTTGTTGAGCGCCGCTCCGCGCGGCGAGTTGTTTGCCACCGCCCAACAAAAAACCCGCCTTGCGGCGGGTAAATTGGTGGACCCTAGCGGGTTCGAACCGCTGACCTCCTCAATGCCATTGAGGCGCTCTACCAACTGAGCTAAGAGCCCGTAAAAGACAGGACGGAGGAAAATCGGGCTTCACCGTCTGAACGCAAGGACTTTTTCAACCGTTGTCCACGGGGTCACGCATCCGGAACAGCAGCGACAGACCATTCTCACTTTTGCGATCCGGACGATTCGGCATCCGCACCCGATTGATCGCCGCCAGCGCCGCTGCGTCAAACTCCGGACTGCCCGATGTCTGCGTCACCCGGGCTCCGGAAATCGTGCCGCTCGGGCTCATGTTAAACGTCACCTCCGTCACGAGCGTGTCGCTCAGGCCCGGCGGTTTTTCCAACGCGTCGTGCGCGCGCGATTTCAACAAGGCGTAATACATATCCAGATCGTCGCCGTCGTCGCGGTGCAATGCTCGTCCGCCCGCGCCGCCGGTTTTGTTGCTCGTCGAACCCCCGAGCACGCCGCTGCGGATGCCTTCGGCATCGATCTTCGCCACCTTCGGCGCGGGCCCCGCTTTCGTGGCCGTCGTCTTCGTGCCATGCAGCTTGTCGAACTCCGCCTTCGTCATCTGCTTTTGCCGCGCCGCTTCCTCGGCCTTCGCCTTCTTTTCCGCCGCCTCCCGTTCATGCCGGTATTTCGTTTCCAGCCGCTTTGCGCGCTTGTCCGCGATGCGTTTCACATCTTTCGCGAAATTCGGCGCCTTGGTTTCGACCGGTTTCACCGGCGCTTTTTCCGCCGGCGTGGGGATGACTGTCGCCGGCGCTGGCTGTGGCTCCGGCTGTGGCGCGGGCGTCGGCTCCGGCGGCGCCGTTTCGACGATCGGCGTCGGACGCTGCGGCACGGGTTCAGGGATGTTGACGGTCAACTTCACGCCGCCTTCTTCGCCGAGGGCTGGCGCGTCCGTCGCGGCGAAATTGTCGCCTTCGCCCGCGACGAGTTGGAACACCTTCGTCGTCTCCGGCTGCCGCGGTTGCAGCGCGTAGGCAAAAAACAGCACCAGCGCCACGAGCGCTCCGTGAAGGAGCGCGGAAAGCAGAAAGGCGCCCGGCGAGCGAACCGTCATCGTGCAGTTTCCCTCACCCCTCAGCCTGGGTGTCGAACGTCACCTTGGAGAGATTGTTCTTTTTCAACTCATCCATCAATTGGATGACTTTTTCATACGGCACTTTCGCATCGCCGCGGATGCGGATCACCGGCGGCTTCGCCTCTTCGGCAAACGCCCGCAATTTCGACTGCAACTCCCGGAAGCTCACCGGCTGATCGCTCACGTAATATTCGCCCTGCCCGTTGATCGAGATCGCCACGAAACGCTGGTCCTTATCGGGCGGCTGCTGCGCGCTCTTCGATTCGGCCGGCAGGTTGATCGGGATCGTCTGCTCCTGCTGGATGAGGGGCGTCGCGATCATGAAAATAATCAACAACGTGAACGCCACGTCGATCAGGTTGGTGACGTTGAGCTCCGAGATCGGATGCGCCGCCTGCTTGCGTCGGAAAGTGCGCGCCATGGTCGTGCCCGTTACTGGCTTTCCAGCTCGATGCGATCCGCCAGCGCGCTCGCATAGTTTTCGATTTCCGTGATCAACCGCTTGCTGTTCGCCAGGAGGTAATTGTAGCCGAACACCGAGGGGATCGCGACCACCAGGCCCGCGATGGTCGTCAGCAACGCCGCCGAAACGCCCGGCGCCAGCGTCTGAATCGACGCCGTTTGCTGCACCGACACCGCGCTAAACGCCTCCATCACGCCCCACACCGTGCCGAGCAACCCGAGAAACGGCGCGCCCGTGACGATCGTCGCCAGGAAGATCATGCTCGATTCGTAGCGCAACGTCTGCCGCGCGAGCGCGCGCTGGAGCGCGTTTTCCGTGTGCTCCAGCCGCGACCGCTGGCTGTCCACGCCCTTCTCCTTCCCGATCGCCGCCGCCCGCCAATACGACTCCATCGCGTCCGCAAACAGGTCCGCGTAGGGAATCGAGCGCCGACTGCGATACGACTCCGGCAAGTCGAGCAGCGTGCGCTGGTCGCGCAGATGCCCCTCGAACGAGTGGTTGAGCAAACGCAGGCGTTTCAACTCGTAGTGTTTGCCGAACATGATCGTCCACGCGATCAGGCTGAACACGCCGAGCCCGACCGTGATCACCTGGCCGACGGTGTCGCAGCGCAGAAAAACTTGGATGATGTTCGTGGTGGCGAAGAGGGGCGGAGGCACAGCGAGCATGTGGCGTGAGAGTTGGCGGTTTTGCCGGACGCATTCAACGGCAAACCGGCCGGCCCCGCCCCGTTTCTGGTTGCTCGTTCGTTGGGGAAATTTTTTCCTGCTTTTTCTCCCCTTATGGACTTCAAGACCCGCACGCTTCAGGAACTGCGCGCCGCGCGCGGCATGCTCGCCTCGCGACGCACGCTGCTCGGCTTCGATGGCTTCGTCGACACCATCGTCACCCCCGTGGCGCTGCGGGCGAGCCAGGGCGAAAATTTCACGCCGTTCGCCGGCATCGCCGAATTCGGCCAGCGCATCGTCGGCGCGGCGGGCAAAAGCACCAACATCGAGCTCTATCCGCGCATGGATAAACTCGGCGGCAACGGTCCCATCATGGCCAACGCCCTTCTCGCCCAAGGCGCTCGCGTGACCTACGTCGGCGCGCTCGGCGAAGGCACCGTGCATCCCGTGTTTGCCGACCTCGCGCAACACGCCGAAGTCATCTCCCTCTGCGCCCCCGCCCACACCGTCGCCGCGGAATTCAACGACGGCAAAATCATGCTCGGCCTCATGCGCTCGCTCGACGAGATCACCCCGGAGAAAATCTCCGCCGTGCTCGGCGCCGACGGCTATCGCGACGCCCTCGCCCGCTCCGACCTCGTCGCCCTCGTCAACTGGACGATGATTCCCAACCTCACCGCCGTCTTTACCGACCTCGTGGAACGCGTCCTCCCGCAAACCCCCGTGCGCCCCGGCCGCCTCTTCTTCTTCGATCTCTGCGATCCCGAAAAACGCTCCCGCGCCGATCTTGCCTACGCCCTCGCCACGATCGCCAAGTTTGAACAATTCGGCCGCGTCACCCTCGGCCTCAACCTCAAGGAGGCGCAACAGGTTCACGCCACGCTCGGGTTTGCTCCGTTGACTGAGGCCGAAGAAGGCCTGCGCCAGATGGCCGCGGACATTCGCCAACACCTCGATCTGACGACTGTCGTCGTGCACCCGAAGGAATCCGCCGCCTGCGCGACCCGCGACGCCACGCACTGGGTTCCCGGCCCGTATGTCGCGCAACCGCTCATCACCACGGGCGCCGGCGATCATTTCAACGCCGGGTTTACCGCCGGCCAGCTCATCGGGCTTTCCCCGGAAAGTTGCCTCGGGGTTGGCGTCTGCACCAGTGGGCATTACGTGCGCACCGCCCGCAGTCCGAGCCACGGCGACCTCGAAACCTTCCTCGCCAACTGGCAATAATTTCCCCAACGTCGCACCATGCCTCTGAAACAGAAACCCGCCGGCAAACTCATCTCATTCGAAGGGTCCGAAGGCTCGGGCAAATCGACCCAGCTTTCCCGCCTCGCGGCGCATCTGCAGAAAGCGCATCACGAGGTTGTCACGACCCGCGAGCCCGGCGGCACCGAGATCGGTGAGCAGATCCGCAATATCATCGTCCATAATTCCAAAGGCGACGAAATGTGCGCGGAGACCGAGCTCCTCCTGTTCACCGCCGCCCGCGCCCAGCTCGTCCGCGAGATCATCGCGCCCGCTCTCATTCGCGGCGCCATCGTCCTCAGCGACCGCTTTCTCGATTCGTCCACCGTTTACCAAGGCATCGGTCGCAACCTCGCCGCCGATCCCGTCAACCAGATCAACCGCTTCGCCGTCGGCAACGTGATGCCCGACATGACCATTGTCATCGACGTGCCCACCGATGTGAGCCTCGAACGCATCCGTCAGCGCGCCTCCGATCTCCCGGATCGCATGGAGCGCGAGAACATCGATTTCTACGAAAAGGTGCGCGAAGGTTACCTCGTCCTGGCCAAAGGCATGCCCGACCGCTTTGTCGTGATCGACGGCACTTTGTCCGCCGACGCGATTGAGAAAAAAGTCTGGCACGCCGTGTCTGAACGTCTGGCCTCTCCCGCCGTGCTGGTCTGATTCCAGCGGCGCGCTTCGGATGAGTTCTGCTGTTTCCTGGCCGGCCTCCCTCGTCGGCACGCCCGCCGTCGCGGTGATCGAGCAGGCCATCGCCCGCCAGCGCCTCTCGCACAGCATCCTTCTGCACGGCGACGATCACGCCACGCTCCTCGGCGTGGCGCAGGCGATCGCCGACCGCCTGCTCAACACCCCCTCCGCGCCCGCCTCGTTCCCGCCCGACGAACATCCCGACTGCTTCGCGCTGCGCCCGGCCGGCAAGATGCGCCAGATCTCCGCCGACGCCACCCGCGAGCTCATCGGCAAACTCCAAGTTTCACCTGCCGTCGCCCCGCGCAAAGTCGCGATTCTCCACGAGGTCGACCGCATGAACCTCATCGCGGCCAACATTTTTCTCAAAACCCTCGAAGAGCCCCCGGCCAACTCCGTTCTTCTCCTGCTCACCACGCGGCCCTACGCGCTCCTGCCCACCATCCGCAGCCGCGTCCTCCATTTCCGCTTCCCTTCCTCCGGCACGACCTTCGATGCTCATGGCTGGCCCGAATGGCTCGCCGACTATCGCGCCTGGCTCGGCCGCCTCGCCGCCGGCGTCTCCAGCAAACGCGACGCCGCCGACTACGTTTTCACCGCTTACGGTTTGATCGCCCGCTTCAGCCACACGCTCGAAGCCGCCACCACCGAGGCGTGGGAAATCGAAAAGCAACGCCTTCCTGCCGACCTCGAAGAAGCCGAGCAGATCGCGATCGAAACCGGCCTGACCAACGGTCTCCGCCTCCGCCTCTTCGCCGAGATTGCGACCGCCACGAGCGCCTTCGCCCTGCCCCAACTCGCCGATCCCGCCACCAGCGAGCCGGAGCGCGCCACCCTCCGCCGCGCCCTCGGCCACGCCATCGACCGCCTCGAGCGCGACACCGGCCTTCTCCGCCTCAACTTGAACGAGTTGGCCGCGCTCGAAGATTTTCTCCTCAGCTCCCTCCGGATCTGGGCGAAACGGTAAACGCGAACCGATACCGCCCCGGCTCGATGCGATACGCCGGCAGCGTATCCGGACCGCAGCTCGCCGTCCCGAGCCCGCGTTGCGCTAAATCGAGATTCACGTGCACCTCCGGCCGCGCCACCAGGTCCGTGGTATGCGCCGCCGCAAACAAATCCGCCGCGGTAAAATGGCTGACCGACGCCTCCATCAACGGCGCGCCTTCGAAACGCACGCCCGCGCCCCGCGCATCGCTCACCTCCAACCACCGCACCTCCGTCTTGTTGCCGTGCTCCTGCGGCAGGATGTAAGGCACGTATTGGCCCGCCACCGTCCCCGCGTAACGCCCCACGAGCGCGGCCGTGTTGCGATCGCGATAATTCTCTTCCGGCCCGCGGCCAAACCACGCGACTTGCTCCAAACCCGCCGGCATTACCAACGACACTCCCAACCGCGGCAGCTCCGGCAGCGCACGGTCCACCTCAATACGATTCTCCACTGTCACGCGGCCGTCGCCGGTGACGCGGTAAACGTGTCGATGCCCGATCGGCCGGCCCGCGCCCGGACACCACCAGGTCTGCGCGATGCGCACCTCCGTTGTATTCGCACTGCGCCGGCACGTCACGCGGGTGTCCCGCAGTTCCAACCGGTCGTAACCCGCGCCGAGCCACTGTGGCAGCATGCGCGACACGCCCCACTTCACCTCCTTGAAAAGTTTCAGCCCATCGTTGTCGGTCGCCGCGCGCCACACGTTCAACTGCGGCCCGCGCGTGATGACTTCTCGTCCGCCCACCCGCCATTTCTCGATCACGCCCGCTTCGCGATCGACGCTCAGCTCCGTCCCGCCGGCGCAAATGCTCCAACCCCTCGGCGTTTCACTCACTTCGACTTTCCCCGAAATCTTCTTGGTCGCCGCTTTCTTCGTCGCTCGTGACAACGCGAACTGGTTCCACGCCACCTCGTGCCCCGCCGGACCATCCGCCGTCGCGCGGCTGAGCCGGAAACGAAACGTCACGTGCAACTCCACTCCCGTCGGCAGCGTTTTCGGCCACGGCACCGTCACCGCTTCGCTCGCTTGCGGAGCCGTTCGCAGCCGCGGCAATTTTCCGCGCGCCACGCGCACGCCGTCCGCCAGTAATTCCCATTCGCCCCGCAGATCCGCCAACGAGGTAAACCACCGCCGGTTTTCCACGCGAAACTTTCCCCGCCGCCCATCGATCGCGTGCACCCGCACCGGCTGAGCGAGATGTTTGTATTCGACGAGGCCGGGATGCGGCGTGCGGTCCGGCCAGACGAGCCCATCGCAAACGAAATTCTTGTCGCTCGGCGTGTCGCCAAAATCGCCGCCATAAGCCCAGAACTCGCGCCCGTCCGCCGTGCGCTGCTTGAGCCCGTGATCGACCCACTCCCAGATGAATCCGCCCTGCAACCCGCGGTGCCGGTCAAACGCCGCAAAGTAATCCGCGAGACTCCCGTTGCTGTTGCCCATCGCGTGCGAGTATTCGCACATGATCAACGGCCGCGGATCGTCCTTCGCCAGCGATTGCGCCCAGGCCTCGATCTTCGCGATCTCCGGATACATCGGACACACGAGATCGGTCGCCGCCCGTCCGCCCCGCCAGTCAAACGTGATCGCCCCTTCGTAGTGCACGACCCGGCTCGGATCGCGCCCGCGCATCCACGCCGCCATGGCATCGTGGACCGGACTGTAGCCGCTCTCGTTGCCCAGCGACCACGCCACGATGCACGCGTGATTCTTGTCGCGCTCCACCATGCGCACGCCGCGATCGAACATCGCCGGCGCGTAACGCGTGTCGCGGCACACCTCATGATAGAACGCGTGCGATTCGATGTTGGCCTCGTCGAAAACATACAACCCCACTTCGTCGCACACAGCATACCAATGCGGATCGTTCGGGTAGTGCGAGGTCCGCACGGCATTCACGTTGAAACGTTTCATCACCTCCGCATCCCGTCGCATGCCTTCGTGCGTCACCGCCTTGCCGCGCGTATCATCGTGCTCGTGGCGATTCACGCCATGCAACCGCACCGGCGCCCCGTTGATGAGCAACTGCCGGTCGCGCACCTCAACGCGGCGGAACCCCACGCGACACCCCGTGTGTTCGATCGCCCGTCCATCCGGCCCGATCAACGTGACCACCACCCGATAAAGCTGCGGCGTTTCTGCCGACCACAATTTCGGCGCCCGCACCGGCATGGCGAACGTCACGATCCGACGCGCGCGCTGCCAGAAATCATTCGTCGGCGTGCCTTCCGCGCGCTTTCCCACCGCGCGCCCGTTCGGATCGTAAAGCTGCACCCGCACGCGGCAGCCCTTGGCTTCGACGTCCGGCGCGCCGAGCTGCACCTCCGCCCACAGTTTTCCACTGCGCAAATCCGCCGCCACGTCGCCCCGCACGAACACATCTTGGATGAAATGCGGCGCCTGCGAATACACATACACGTCGCGATGAATCCCGCCCATCCACCACTGATCCTGATCTTCGATAAAACTCGCATCCGACCACTTCACGACGGCCACCGCGAGCGTGTGCGTCCCGCCGGCGCGCACGAACGGCGTCACGTCAAACTCTGACGGGAGACGACTGTCCTTCCCGAGTCCCACCGGCTGACCGTCGACCCACACATAAAGCACACTCTCTGCGCCGCCCACGTGCAGCACCACCCGCCGTCCGGCCCACTCCGCCGGCACCGCCAGCGTCGTCCGGTAAAGCCCCGTGGGATTCGCATCCGGCACGTGCGGTGGCAGGTCGGGAAACGGCATTTCCACGTTCGTGTAGTGCGGACGATCGTGCCCGTGCATCGTCCAGTTGCTCGGCACCGGCAACTTCGACCACTCCGCGCCCAACGTATACTCCGCGCGCACAAATTCCGCCGGCACATCCTCCGGCCGCGCGACGAGCCGGAAATCCCATTCGCCGTTCAACGACCGCCACCACGGCGAACCTTCCCGCCGGTTCGCACGCGCCGCCGCTGCGGTGGGGAACGGATAGAGCGTTGCCCGCGCCGCGAGGCGGTTGAGCGACAGCGTTTCAGGGTTTTGCCAGGTCTTCAGCGCGCCAGTCTGGAGGAGCTCCATAGAGGCGGTCAGCACGCCCGAACTCGCCGCGCCGCGCAACTCCTCACTGCGCCGTGTGCGCTTTTATCAGCGCCACAAACGCCTCCCGCGTCTCCATGTGTGGATTGTGCCCCGCCTCCGGCATCGTGACGATCTCCGCCGCCGGGAAATGCCGCCGCACCGCCGCATGATCCGCCGCCGTCACATAACGCGACTTTCCGCCTGCGACGAACAGCGTCGGCCCACCAAAGCGATCCGTCTCGCGCAATGCATCGCGTTCCAGCACGGGCAGCGTCTCGGTCAGCACCGGCAGATTGATCAGCCATCGCCAGCGGCCGTCCTCCGTGCGTTCCAGATTCGTCGTGAGGAATTTTCGCATCGCCCAATCCGGCACGCGCGCCTCGAACCGCAGCTCGGCCTCCGCCCGCGAGTGCAGCTCCTCCAATCGCAGCTCATTCATCGCCTCGAACTCCCCGCGATGCGCCTCCGAATGGTAATCCCGCGGCGCGATATCCACCACGATCAACTGCCGCAATCGCTCCGGGTGCCGGCACGCCAGCAGCATCGCCACTTTCCCGCCCATGCTGTGGCCCAGCAATGTCACCCGCGCTCCCTCCGCCTGCGCATCGAGCCAACCCACCACGTCCTCCACCATCGCCTCATACTCCATCGGCTCCGCGTGCGCCGACCCGCCGTGGTTGCGCAAATCCAACGCTTGCACATGGAAGCTGCCCGCCAGTTCGCGTCCCACCGTCTGCCAGTTGCGCGACGATCCCAGCAGCCCGTGCAGAATCACCAGCCGCGGCCGCCCCGCTCCTCCGAGATCGCGATGAAAAAGATTTACCACCCCCACAGTGAGCACACGGAGAAAATGGACTGACAAACCCGAAAAAATCTCTGTGTCCTCAATGCCTCGTTCCCGTTAACTCCTTTCCTCTCCACCGCCGTTCACTCCGCTCCCCGCCTCGCCGCTCCCGCTTCCGCCCGCATGTCCTCGCCTCCCGAAAAACTCACGCCGATGATGCAGCAATACTTCGACGTGAAACGCGGCCTCCCGCGCGACACGCTGCTGCTCTTCCGCCTCGGCGATTTCTACGAAATGTTTTTCGACGACGCTGTGCTCGCGTCGCAACTCCTCGGCCTGACGCTTACGAAACGCCAGGACTACCCGATGGCCGGCCTCCCCTATCACGCCGCCGATTCCTACGTCACCAAACTGCTCGCCGCCGGCAAAAAAGTGGCCCTCTGCGACCAGCAGGAGCCCGCCGTTCCCGGCAAACTCGTGCGCCGCCAAGTCTCCCGCATCCTCAGCCCCGGCACCACCCTCTCCGCCAACCAGCTCGACGCCGCGCGCAACCACTACCTCTGCGCCCTCGCCTGCGACCGCGCCGGCCTCCACGCCGCGTGGCTCGATCTCTCGACCGGTGAATTCCGCGTCGCGACCGACGCTCTCCTCGACAACCTTCTGCCCGTCCTCACCGCGCTCAACCCCGCCGAACTCGTCCTCACCGAAGGCGATCTCGCCCGCTGGCAGGCCGCCCCGCACGATCAAATTGCGCTCCACGCGCTCCATCAATTTTGCGCGCCGCGACTCTGCACCGAGTTGCCCGGCTACCATTTTGAACCCGGCCTCGGCGCCCAAACCGTCACGACCGCCCTCGGCGTGCTCAATCTGCAAGGCTTCGGCCTCGCGCCCGACCATCCCGCGCTTGGCCCGGCCGGCGCACTGGTGCATTACGCGACGGAAAATCTCTGCGCCAAACCCGAGAACCTCCGCTCGCTGCAGGAATATCGCAGCACCCGCACCCTCCTGCTCGACCCCGCCACACTGCGCAACCTCGAGATCTTCCAGTCCACCCGCGGCACCCGCGAGGGCTCTCTTCTCTCCGCGGTCAATCGCACCGTCACCTCAGCGGGCGCCCGCCTCCTCGAACGCTGGATGGCCGCCCCCACCCTCGACCTCGCCGAAATCAGCCGCCGCCAGTCCCTCGTCGGCGAACTCGTCGAGCGTCCCGGCACCCTTGGCGGGTTGCACGACTCGCTCGGCCAGGTCCGCGATATCCCGCGCATCCTCGGCCGCCTCCAAAACCGGATCCGCAATCCCCGCGAGCTCGGCGGCGTGCGCGATACCCTCGCACAAATCCCCCCGCTCCGCGCCTGCCTGACCGGCGCCGGTCCCGCCACCGCCCTCGCCGCCTTGGGCGCCCAGCTCGCCGAGCTCCCCGCATTGCGCGCCCACCTCGCCGCCGCCCTCGCCGACGAGCTCCCCGCCGATCTCAACGACGGCAATTTCATCCGCGCAGGCTTCGATCCCGAGCTCGACCGCATGCGCGCCCTCACCAGCGGCAACAAAACCTGGCTCTCCGACCTCGAGCGCACCGAGCAGGAGCGCACCGGCATCAAGAGCCTGAAGGTCCGCTACAATTCCGTCTTCGGTTACTACATCGAAATCACGAAGGCCAATCTCCACCTCGCGCCCTCCGACTACGTGCGCAAGCAGACCACCGTGAACGGCGAGCGCTTCATCACCGACGCGCTTAAGCAGAAGGAAAAGGAAATCTTCCACGCCGAGGAAAACGCGCTGCACCGTGAGCTCACGTTGTTCAACGAGCTCGTCGCCGCCGTCCTCGACCACTCCGTCGCCCTCGCGCAAACCGCCGATCATCTCGCCGCCCTCGACGTCCTCGCCGGCTGGGCCGCCCTCGCCCGCGAATGGGACTATTGCCGCCCCGTGCTCGACGACGCCGACGCCCTCGAAATCACCGACGGCCGCCATCCCGTCGTCGAGCAGATGATGAAGAGCGACCGCAGCCTGCACGCCGGCTCTGCCGCGTTCGTGCCCAACGACACCGTCCTCGCCTGCGACGACGCCCAACTCATGCTCATCACCGGTCCCAACATGGCCGGTAAATCGACCTACATCCGCCAGGTCGCGCTCATCACGCTCCTCGCGCAAATCGGCTGCTGGGTGCCCGCGAAAGCCTGCCGCATCGGTCTCGTCGATCGCATCTTCTCGCGCGTCGGCGCCAGCGACGATCTCGCCCGCGGCAACTCCACGTTCATGGTCGAGATGAACGAGACCGCCAACATCCTCAACAACGCCACCGATCGCTCGCTCATCATCCTCGACGAAATCGGCCGCGGCACCTCCACCTACGACGGCCTCGCCATCGCCTGGTCCGTCGTCGAACACCTCCACCGCTCGCCCGAACGCGGCCCGCGCACGCTCTTCGCCACGCACTACCAAGAGCTCACGCAACTCGAGAAACACCTCCCCCGCCTGCGCAACTTCTCCGTCGCCGTGAAGGAATGGAACGACGAGATCGTCTTCGTCCGGCGTGTCATTCCCGGCGCCGCCGATCGCAGCTACGGCATCCAGGTCGCCCGCCTCGCCGGCCTGCCGCTCAGCGTCATCGACCGCGCGAAAACCATCCTCGCGAAATTGGAGAGCGACGACGCCACCGTTTCCCTTCCCGCGCCGACCGTGCGCCCGAAAAAGAAAATCAGCGTCACCCCCACCGACGACTCCCAGCTCAGTTTGCTGTGAGTCCGCATTCGCAGCTTATCTCTGCGCCGTAGTGGCCGCGTGTGCGTGCAGAGAGCCGCTGCCGACGCCCGCGCTCGTTTCCGCCTGCGGCTCGCCCGCCTCTTCACTCCACGAGCGGAATTTCCAGCAGTCTCGCCGCCTCGCGCATCCGCTGATCCTTCGTGAAAAACGAGCCGGTGATCACCGACAGATACGTCGCGAGGTGGATCGCGTCCAATGTGCGCAACGGCACGTGTGGGTGCACGTCGAGCATCACATCCTTCGCCTTCCGTGCGATCGTGCCGTCGAGCACCGCGAGATAAATGCTTTCTTCCTGCACTTGCCGCTCGAACTCCGCCCACAACAGCGAGCGCTGCGCTGCGTTGATTTCCTTCGCCCGCTCCTTTCGCAGCAGCGTCGAGAACAGCTCCCCATACGCCAGCTCCGAGGTCACAATCACCGAGCCGGAAACCTTGGCCACGCAGGCCGCGGAATCCGGCTCGTTGACGAACAGTTTCGCGAGGACGCAGGTGTCGAGATACATCGGCTCACGGGCCGCTGTCGCGTTCCGCCCGGATGTGGGGCGTCGAATCCGAGGTCATCGGCATCGAGCGCATCAACTCCCGGTTTGGCTGATAGGGTTTCCCGCGGATCACCGGTTTGTAACGCACGATCATCGCCGTCGGCCGGCCGTCGCTCGTGATCACGATTTCCTCTCCGCCCGACGCCCGCTGCAGAAGCGCCGAAAGTTGGTCCTTCGCCTCGCGAACGCCCAGCACATCACGGCGCAACCCATAGGCTGCCGCATCCTCCCGGATCTGCGCCGCCGCATCCTTCACTTCGGGATATTCTTTACCTTTTTCCCGTCCTTTTCTCTTCATGCCTCTAATGTGGCCTCATGTAGCCACACGTCAAGCTTTCTCCCCTTTCCCTCCCGTCCGCCGCAGCGTCCAGAGTTGCCTTGCCTGCCCGATGATTTGTTTCAACACGTCCGGCGTCACCGCCTGTTTCGGATCGTCGCCGATCCCTTGATTCGGGCTCACGTGCGCCTCGATGCAAAGTCCGTCCGCCCCGTAAGCGACCGCGGCCAGCGCGCACGCCGGCACGTAGCTCGCTTTGCCCACGGAGTGCGACGGATCGACGACCACCGGCGCCCAGGTCTTTTCTTTCAACAGTGGCGTGATGCTTTCGTCAGGATGGTTGCGATAGCCATCCAGCGTCGGCGCCGTGCCGCGCGGACACAGCAGAATGTTCGGATTGCCAAATGCCGCGATATATTCCGCCGCCGAGATGAACTCGTTCAGCGGCCCCATGTGCAGTCCGCGCTTCAGCAGCACCACGGTGTCGCGCTCGGCCACCGCTTTCCCGATCGCGCGCAGCAACGAATAATTCAACGCGTTCCGCGCGCCCACTTGCAGCATGTTGACGCCCGCCGCGAGCGCCACGCCGATGTGCTCCTCTTCCATGACTTCCGCGTCGACCGGCAGCCCCGTGCGCCGCGAGGCTTCCATCAGAATATCCAGCGACTTCACATCGCCCTGAAACGAATACGGATTCGTGCGCGGCTTCCACACGCCGCCGCGGAGCACGTGCGCGCCCGCCTCTTTCACCGCCGCCGCCGTCTCGTAGAAGAAATTGGGATTCTTCGGATCGATCGTGCATTGCCCGGCGACGACAAGGAGTTCCTCACCGAGCGTCACGCCACCGATCTTGATCCGGTGACTCGCCAGATCTGAACGCCGGTCCATCAACTTGAAGGGCGACTGGATGCGGTCGATGCGCTCCACGTAGTCCAGCCCCTCCAGCCGGTTGATCATCAACTCATCCCGCTCATCGCCGACAATCGCGTAGATCGTCCGCACCGCGCCGATTATCGGCTGAATCTTGCACCCGAATTCACCCGCAATGGCGGTGATCTCGGCGACTTGCTCCGGTGTCAGGCGGTGGGATTTAGGCAGAATCATGGCGAAAAGGCCGCCGATTGAAATCACCCTGTCCGCGCGACGCAAAGGCCAAAACCGCCCGCCCGCTCTCCCGCCGCCTCACGTCACAACGCCTTCTCAAATTCCGCCGGCAGCGGCGCCCGCGCCGCGAAATCCCACGTCCGCCCTTTCCATTCGTAGCGAAAAATCGTCTCCTCCGAATGCAGAAACAACCGCTTCGTGCCCATCGCCCGCGCGAACTCCCGGTTGCCGCGAAAGTCGCCATACGTGGCGTCGCCCACGATCGGCAGATGGCGCTTCGCGCACTGCACGCGCAACTGGTGACTCCGCCCGGTGTGCGGCTCCAGCTTCAACAGCGAACGCTGCGCCGGACCCGGCACGCCGCGCCGCACGAGCGACATTTGCGTCTCGCACGGAATGTGACCCGCGCCCGTGCGGATCATGCCGCCGCGCCGTTCCACCGTGAGGGTGTCGCGCCAGAACTGGGCGGGAATCGCTGGCGCGCCAAACACGACCGCGCGGTAAACTTTGCGGATCCGCCGCCGCTTGAACTCCGCGCGAATCTCCTTCGCCAGCGTTTCATCCGCCGCGGCCAGAATCACGCCTGACGTTGCCGAATCGAGCCGGTTCAGCAGCCACAACCGCCGCTCAACTCCGCCGTCGTCCCATTGGAAAAACTCGCCGTCGAAATCATAGTGCGCCGTCAGCAACGAGCGCGGTTCGTCTTCCCGCGTGTTCGGATGCGACAGCACGCCCGCCGGCTTGTTAAACGCCGCCACGCCGTTTTCGTCCACGTGCAGCAGCATCACGTTCCGCCCCAGCGGCAGTCCCGCCCGGAAGCTCTCGCCGAGCTCCTTCACTGATAGTAAAACGAGAACGTCATCTCCTGCTCCTGGCCGAGGATCGCCACCATGTCATCGGTCCACTTGCCATACGGCGCCCGCGAGGTGATCGCACTTGTGCACGCCGCCGCCGCCTGCTGCGTCGAGTGACTGTCGACATTCACGATCCGCGAGATCGCGCCGTCGGTGTTCATGATAAATTTCACCGTCACCATGCTGCCTGACGGCGGATAGATGCGGCTCTCGCTCAGAATCCGGTCCCACTGAATCTGCACGGTCTCGATCATCTTTTGCAGATACGCGCCGTAATTGCTGAACTCCGCGCTGACTCCGATCAGGCCGATGTTTTGCGTGCCGAATTTGTTCTCGGTGAAAATCGCCGGTCGCGTCGACGGCGCCTGCACGAGGCTCGGCCGCGGCTGCGGCCGCTTCGGGTCGATCACCGGCCGCGTGGCGGTCGCGTCTTGGATGAGCGGCACGTCCTTCATGCCCTCCACCTTGTTGGGCACGGCCTTCGCATTAGGCGCGAACTTTGCGATATTCGAGCCCAGGCCCGATTCGTCATCCCCTTCCTTCTTCTCGAATCCGGACAAGGGAGTCTGCTCCAGCGCCGGCGGTTTTTCCACCTCCTGCGTCGGCGGAGTTTCGGGTTGCGGCGCCGAGGGCACGCGTTCCGACGGCGGCACGAGGCGCCCATCCACGATCTGCGTGGTTTTGATCTCCGTCTGGCCCTCGATCGCCGGCATGTCGTTCTTCCCGTTCGGCGTCGGTTTCTCCTGTGCCACTTGCTGATTTTGCGCGGCGAAATTATTCGTCTTGTCGGGCACGTTGTCCGGCGCATCTGGATTCGCTTCCACGAACTTCTTCGGCGGCGGCTTCGCTTCCTTTTGCGGCATCTTGAATTCCTCCGGCGCGAGCTGGATGTTGAACTCCGGGCGCGGCTTTTCGTGTCGCGGAAACGTAATCGCTGGCGCCCGAAACGCCCGGGCTCCGCAAAACAAGAGCAAGTGCACCAGCAGGGTGCCGATGATCCCGATCTGCAGCGAACGCGTCTCCGGATCGGACGACCAGCGCGGCACCGGAAAGCGGCGCCGGCGGCGACGGGAAGGAGGTTCGAGCGTTTGGGTCATCCGGAGAAGAGCGTTACAACTCAGCCGAGGAGACCGAGCTTCGTCAAAATTTGTTTCGTCGCTTCGACCGGCAAACCCACAATATTCGTATACGAGCCCGTGTAGCCCGCCACGATCATCTCGCCGTGCTCCTGAATGGCATACCCACCGGCCTTGTCGCGGGGGTCCACCTTGCCGAGATAGGCGTCGATCGCGGCCTCATCGAGCGGGCGAAACGTCACCTCCGTGGCCACGCCCTCATCCAGGCGCAACCCCGTCGCCGCGCACCGCACCGCGAGTCCCGTAAATACCGTGTGCGTTTTCCCACTGAGCCGCTGCAACATCTTCCGCGCGTCACCGATGTCCATCGGCTTGTTCAGCACCGTGCCGTCGATGAACACCGTCGTGTCGGCCCCGAGCACCACCGCCTCCGGATGCACCGCCGCCACCCAGTCCGCCTTCAACGCCGCATTATGCGCCACCATCTCCCGCGGATCAGTCGCCGGATCCTCGTGCTCAGTCACCCGCGCGACCTCGATGAGAAACGTCGCCCCCAGCTGCGCCAGCAACTGCTTCCGGCGAGGCGAGGCGGAGGCGAGGATCAACGTGCGCGGAGTGGACATAAAGGGCGGGCCTGCATCAGTGCGTTCGCCGCCCACGTCAACGCCCCGCGCTCCGAAATCAAGGATGCTTTGAAACGCCGCCCGGCTCCACCTGCGTGACTTCCGCGATCACCCGCGGGCCAACGTTCGATGATGCGTCCGCGGTTGATCCGGCGCTGCAGCCAATAAAACGGGATCCGACGCCGAAAAAGCGCGTTTCGCGTTCAGTTCACTCCGACCGTCGCTTGACGCCGCCGACGCACGATGACCAATCCCGCAACGAAGAGTCCCGCCAGCATCACGGCCATCGTGCTACTCTCCGGCACCGGTGAAATCGCACTGGCCGTGAACGCAAAATCGGTGCCTTGCTCATCTCCCGAAATCGCGGCCAGCGTGCCCAGGTTTTGTCCTGCGGAGTATCCGCTGGAGTAAAGCGCGTAGGCCGTCCCGCCAGCGTAATAATCCGGACTGCCCGGACCGTAGAGCGATTTTTCCAACGCAATGCCATTCGCCGCCGAAAAACCGTTGCCGAAGAACGTCAGCCCATAGACCCGGGAACTATCCAGCACGTAGTTGCTGAGATCGAACGTCACATCGAAATAGCGGGCCACGTTGAAACCGTAGTCAGTCAAGGGCGACGTCAGCGTGGGGACGGAGGTCCAGCTACTGGCGTCGGCCAAACTCGCCTGCCCCGAGGCGATTGAGCTCTGGAGGGTGCTCGTTGCACCCGTCGCATTGCTCCACTCACCGAAAACGTAATCCACCGTGCCCGGCCCAAACGAGATGGAGTTCACCCCTGCCGACAAGAAACGAAACGTAATCGTGTCGATGCCACTGATGCCCGAAAAAGTCTGCGTCAGCGCGATATCATTCGCCAGCGCCCCTGCATAACCGGTGGCCAGCAAATCCGTTCCCTGCATCGTATCCCCGGTTAATACTTGGCCGCGCGCCGCTCCAATCAGGGCGCTGCAAAGCGAGGCCACGAGGCAACCGCGACGGATCAGTGCGAATTTCATCCGACCGTGATCGCAACGGTTGCAACTAAAGCAAGTGAGTAGTTCGCCCTAGTTGCGGCCGCCTTGCGAGTTGTCAGCCTGCGCAAAGCCCTTCACGTTGCCCGATCTCTTCGTCATGCGCATCGGTTTGGCCCAGCTTAATCCCACCGTCGGCGATCTCGCCGGCAACGCCCGTAAAATCCTCGCCGTTTATCGTCAGCTCGTGACGCAAGGCGCGGAGCTCATCGTCTTTCCGGAGCTCGCCGTCTGCGGTTACCCTCCGCGCGACCTGCTCTTTAAGCGCCGTTTCGTCTCGGACGTCGAGGAAACCCTCCGCGGGCTCGCCGCTGAAATCGGCGAAGTGCCCGCCGTCATCGGCACCGTCACGAAAAACGTCTCCGGCTCCGGCCGCCCGTTTTTTAACACCGCCGCGTTCTGCCACCGTGGCGTGATCCCCGTCAACGCGCACAAGTGCCTGCTGCCGACTTACGACGTGTTCGACGAGGATCGCTACTTCGAACCCGCGCCCGGCCCCACCGTCGTCGCCCACAACGGCCACCGCATCGGCATCACCATTTGCGAAGACATCTGGACGCACCCGATGATCAACACCCGCCAGCTCTACCGCGGCGTGTCGCCCATGAACCAGCTCGTCGCGCAAAAGTGCGATCTCATGGTCAACCTCTCCGCGAGTCCCTGGCACTACGACAAAGGCCGCGTGCGTCACGCCCTCGTCACCGATGCCGCCCGCGCCCTCGGCTGCCCCGTCGTTTACGTCAACGCCGTCGGCGGCAATGACGAACTCATCTTCGACGGCCGCAGCCTCGCCGCCGATCCCGCCGGCCGCGTCACCCTCGGCCTCGCCGCCTTCCGCGAAGAAACCGCCGTCATCGACACCGCCGCGCCTTCCACCACGCCCGTCACCGCGCCGACATTTTCCCAGCCCGAACTCGCCAACATCTACGACGCCCTCGTCCTCGGCCTTCGCGATTACGCGCACAAGAGCGGCTTCAAACGCGCCCTCATCGCCCTCTCCGGCGGCATCGATTCCGCCCTCGTCGCCGTGCTCGCCCGCGAAGCGTTCGGCGCCGAAAATCTCCTCGGCGTCTCCCTCCCGTCCGCCATTTCCTCGCAACACTCCCGCGACGACGCCCGCGTGCTCGCCGAAAACCTCGGCATCCGCTTTGAAACGATCGCCATCGCCGACGCCGTCGCTGCAACCGAATCCGCCCTTGGCCCCATCTTCGCCGATCGCCCGCGCGACGTGACCGAGGAAAACATCCAGGCCCGCATCCGCGGCGTCCTCATGATGGCGCTCTCCAACAAATTCGGCTCCCTCCTGCTCACGACCGGCAACAAGAGCGAAGTCGCCGTCGGGTATTGCACGCTCTACGGCGACATGGCCGGCGGGCTCGCCGTGATCTCCGACGTCTTCAAGACCCAGGTTTACGCCCTTTCCCGCTGGATCAACCGCGACCGCGAAATCATCCCGCGCCACACCATCGAGAAAGCCCCCTCGGCCGAATTGCGCCCCGATCAAGTCGATCAAGACAGCCTGCCGCCCTATGAAATCCTCGACGCGATTTTGAAGGGTTACGTGGAGGAGGGACTCTCGCGGCGCGACCTCGTCGAGCGCGGCTTCGTCGAAGCGGTCGTCAACGACATCGCGCGCAAAGTCGACCTCAACGAATACAAGCGCAAGCAAGCCGCCCCCGGCCTGAAAATCACGCCCCTCGCCTTCGGCGTCGGCCGCCGCATCCCCATCGTCCAAAAATACGTGAGCTGAAGTCAGCCTGCGCGTTTCCCTTTCATTTCCATCTCCGACCAGCCCGACCGTTGCGTCGCAAACGTCGGCTGTCGCGACAAACTCGAGTGGAAACGCTTTGCGCGCATCAGAAAGATGAGCGCCAATGGCCGAAAATCAGCGGTTAAAATGTCCTCCTCCGAATCCCTCTTCACCCGCGCTCTCCAGCTCATCCCCGGCGGCGTCAACTCCCCTGTCCGCGCCTTCCGCTCCGTCGGCGGCTCGCCGTTCTTCGTCAAAGCCGCGCACGGCGCCACCCTCGTCACGGCCGACGATCGCGAGCTCATCGACTTCGTCTGCACCTGGGGCCCCGCGATCCACGGCCACAACCACCCCCGCATCAAAGCCGCCATCGCCCACGCCCTCGAGCACGGCACCTCGTTCGGCACGCCCAATCCCTCCGAGGTCGAGATGGCCGAGCTCATCGTCTCGTTTTTCCCGTCGATTCAAAAAGTCCGCATGTGCAACAGCGGCACCGAGGCCACCATGTCCGCCATCCGCCTCGCCCGCGGGTTCACGAAACGCGACAAGATCATCAAGTTCTCCGGTTGCTACCACGGCCACTCCGACTCGCTCCTCATCAAAGCCGGTTCCGGCGCCCTCACCCACGGCAACCCCGACAGCGCCGGCATCCCCGCCGCGTTCGCCGCGCAAACCGTCGTCCTCCCCTTCAACGACCCCACCGCCCTCGACGCCGGCTTCGCCGCCAACCCCGGCCAGATCGCCTGCGTCATCATCGAGCCCTACATCGGCAACACCGGCTTCATCCAACCCGACCCCGGTTACCTCCAGCACGTCCGCGCCGCCTGCACCGCGCACGGCGCGCTCCTCATCTTCGACGAGGTCATGACCGGCTTCCGCCTCGCACGCGGCGGCGTGCAGGAGCTCGAAAACATCGTGCCCGACCTCACCACGCTCGGCAAAATCATCGGCGGCGGCCTCCCCGTCGGCGCGTTCGGCGGCCGCGCCGACATCATGAATCTCATCGCGCCCCTCGGTCCCGTTTACCAAGCCGGCACCTTGAGCGGCAACCCCCTCGCCATGGCCGCCGGCATCGCCGCCCTCCAGCTCCTCGACGAGCTCAATCCCTACGCCCGCCTCGACGCCCTCGGCCGCCAGCTCCGCGACGCCGTCCTCGCCGCCGCCCGCGCCAAAGGCCTCCCCGTGCAAGTGCCGCAATGCGGCTCCATGTTCACCATCTTCTTCGCCGACCAACCGGTTCGCGATTACGACACCGCGCTCCGGGCCGACGCCACGCGCTTCGGGCAATTCTTCCGCGCCTGCCTCGCCGGCGGCGTTTACTTGCCCCCGAGCGCTTACGAAGCAGGTTTCATCAGCACTGCGCACGAGGGCGCCGCGATCGATCGCGCTTGCACCGTCCTCAGCCGCGCAATCAAGGAACTTTAATTCAATCCCCGCCCACCTAGTCCATCGATGCGCCGCCTGATCACTGCCTTTTTTCTCTGCTGTCTCGTTCCCGCCTTTTCATCCGCTCAGGCCGCGCAACCCGTTTCACCCGCCCTCATGCCCCTCGACGCGGTTCGCGCCGGCATGAAGGGCGAGGTCTGGACCGTCTTCCAAGGCACGCAACCCGAGCCGTTCACCGTCGAAGTCGCCGGCGTCGTCCGCAACGCCCTCGGCCCCGGCAAATCCCTCATCCTCTGCCGCCTCACCGATCCGCGCGTGCAAAACATGGGCGCCGTCGCCGGTATGAGCGGCAGCCCGCTCTACATCGACGGCCAGCTCGCGGGCGCGCTCAGTTACCAGATCCAACGCTTCGAGACCGTCCACTACGCCGGTTTCACGCCCGCGTCCGATCTCGCTGAAGTCGGCGCCAAATCCAGCTCGCCCGGCCTCTCGCCCACGCCCGTCGCCTACGATTCGCCCCGCGGCAGTTATCAACCGCTCCGTCCGGTCTTCACGATCAGCGGGCTCAGCCCGCAAGTCGCCGATCTTTTCGCCCCGCGCCTCGCCGCCCTCGGGCTCTCCGCCGCTTCGCTCGGCGGCAGCACGACCGCCGCAGATCCCGCCGCGCCCGTCACCCCGCTCAAGCCCGGCTCCGCCGTCGCCGTCGCCGTGGCGACCGGCGATGTCACGCTCGCGGCGACCGGCAGCGTTTCCCGCCTCGACGGCCGCCACGTCACGGCGTTCGGTCATCCGCTGCTCACCCTCGGCGATGTCGCACTCCCCATGTGCTCCGCCGAAGTCGTCGCGATTCTGCCTTCGAACCTTCAGTCGATCAAAGTCGCCAACACCGGCCGCGTCATCGGCACGATTTCCCAGGATCGCCTCTCCGCCGTCTCCGGCACTCTCGGCGCCGGCCCCGACATGATCGCGGTCGACGTCAATGTCGGCGGCGAAGGCACCACCGCGCGCAAGCTCCACTTCGCGGTCGCGCGTCAACAACAACTCACGCCCACGCTCATCGCGACCGGCGTCACGCAGGCCATTCTCGGTTCCAACGACGCCGGCCTCGCCAACGGGTTTCGCCTTCGCAGCAACATCACTTTCGCCGCCCACCAGTCCCTCACCCGCCAATCCCTCTACGCCGGCCCCCAAGGTTTCGCCCAAGGCCTCAACGACTTCGTCCAAGGCCTCGCCGCCAACCTTCAGAACCCCTACCTGAAAACGTTTCCCGACCACGTGGAGTTCAACGTCGAGCCCCTCGCCGAAAACCCCGCCATCACGCTCGACCTCTTCCAGCTCTCCCGCACCACCGCGCGCGCCGGCGAAACCGTCACCGCCACCCTCGCGTGGCGCGACTTTCAAGGCGCCGCCCATCGCCAGACGATCGACGTTCCCATCGACTCCGCCTGGGTCGGTAAAACCCTCGATGTCGTCCTCCTCCCCGGCCACAACCTCGACGAACTTTCCGGCCGCTCGCGCACGCTCCTCGCCGCCCAACTCCGCAGCTTCAACGCCTACCTCGCCGCCATGCGCGAAGACCGCGAGGCCGACGGCGTTTACCTCGCCGTCCTCGAAAAAGGCCGCGTCTTCACCGACGAAACCCAAAGCACCACCGACCTTCCCGGCTCCTTCGAACGCATCGCGCGCACCGCCGACGAAACGCGTTTCCAAAACCGCGACGCCCTCGTGCCGCTCTGGGAAAAACATCTCCTTCCCGGCAAGCTCACCGGCTCCGCCTACCGTCGCACGCTCCAGGTCGTCGAGTGACGCCCCGGCGTCCGTCCTTTCTCTTCATGCCCTCTTTCTTTCGCGCCTCGCTCGCGTCCCTCGTCCTCGGTGTTTCCACGGCTGTTGCGTCCACCGCCATCGCCGCCGGTCCGCTCTCCAACCGCCACAACGTCGACTTTTTCCGCGACGTCCCGAGCCGCAATCTCCACGGCCTCGCCACGCGCTCCGACGGCCGCCTCGTCGCCGGCCCCGTCCTCACCGATCTCGCCGGCCCCCTCCCCGCCGAACTCCTGTGGAATCTCGAACCCGCCACCGACGGCAAGTGGCTCGCCGGCTCCGGCCCCGATGGGCGCATCCTCGAATTAACCGTCACCACCCACTCCGCCGCGAACGCCTCCTCCGGCCCGAGCTTCACCAGCCGCACGTGGGCCAAGCTCGACGACTCCCAAGTTTTCGCCGTCCACCGTTTCGCCGACGGCACCGTCCTCGCCGGCACCTCACCCAAAGGCTCGCTCTCCCTCCTCACCGCGACCGGCACCGTCGTCGCGCGCGTGCTCCTGCCAGCCGACTCCGTTTTTGATTTTCTCCCCTCGCCCGACGGCCGCGAAGTCCTCGTCGCCACCGGCAATCCCGGCCGCATCTACGCCGTCGACCTCGCCCGCTTCGCGAAAGCCGGTCTCGCCACCGAAAAACTCACCGACGACGCCGCGCTCGCCGCCCACGGCCTCCGCCTCTGGAGCGAGATCCGCGACCGCAACGTCCGCCGCCTCATCCGCGTCGGCGATCACGTCGTCGCCGGCTCCGCGCCCCGCGGTAACATCTACCAGTTTCCCGCCACCGGCGGCGCGCCATTGCTCCTCCAGGAAAATCGCGACGCCGAAGTCACCGACCTCCTGCCCGACGACCACGGCGGCGTTTACGCGAGCATCGTCTTTTCGGGCGGACCGACCGCGATCCGCCTCAACCCCGTGCTCAAGAATCCGAAAGCCAACGACGACGACAGCTCCGACGACCTGCCCTCTCTCCTGGAAAAATTCACCGGCCGCAGCTCCCTCGTCTGGTTTCCCGCCGACGGTTTTCCCGAAACCCTCAGCTCCCGCAACAACACCGGCTTTTACCGCCTCGCCCGTCACGACAACGTCCTCCTCGTCGCCGGCGGCGAACAAGGCGAACTCCTCGGCTACGATCTCACGCGCCGCACCTCGCTCACGTTTGCCGGCAGCGCGTCCGCGCAACTCAACGCCCTCGCCGCGCTCCCCGGCGCACCCGGCCGTTTTCTCGTTTTGCGCAACAACACCCCCGGCCTCGCCCTGCTCGATTTTACCAGCGCCGCTCCGCGCTCGGCCGAGACTCGCCGCCTCGACCTCGGCTCGCCCGCCCGGCTCGGCGCGCTCCGCTTCAACCGCGTCCGCTCCGTCGACGAAAGCCAGCTCGCCCTCGAAGCCCGCGCCAGCAATGGCACCGATGAAGCCGAGGGCTGGACGCCGTGGACTCCTCTCGCGTTCGCCGACGGCGGCTGGCGTCCCGCCACCCCGTTGCGCGGCCGCTATGTGAAGCTGCGTCTCCGCGTTCCCCCGGCCGCTTCCGCCGTCGAACTCGACAAAGCCGACCTCTACTCGCTCCCGCAAAACCGCCGCCCGCAGCTCGCCGATTTTCGCATCCTCACGCCCAATCTTGCCCTCATTCCGCAACCCGACTCCGCGCCCTCCGCCAGCATCACGCTCGGTCAAGTCCTCAACGCGTCCGGCAACAGCGACAAAGACCGCCACCACGATTCCCTGCTTGCGAGCCAGCTCGTCCCCGCTCCCGGCAATCAACTGATCACGTGGAACGTCACCGATCCCGACAACGACGAGGTGACGTGCACCGTTTCCATTCGTCACGACGGCGATTCCGCCTGGATCGACCTCGCGCGCAACACCAGCGATTCCTACGTGCAGTTCGATACCACGCATCTCCCCGAAGGCCTCTACTTCACCCGCCTCGTCGCCACCGAACAGGCCCCGCGCCCCGCCGCTGATCGCCTGCAAACCACCTTCGAGACCGACGACCTGCTCATCGACCGCACGCCCCCCGAAATCTCCGCCGCCACCGTCACGCGCGATGGCGACACCACCAAAGTCACCGTCCGCGGTCGCGATGCACTGTCGCTGCTCGAAGCCCTCGAAGTGAATTTCAACAACGGCGCGAAAGACACCGTCGAGCAACCCGCCGACGGTATTCTCGACGGCCGCGAAGAAACCTTCGTGTTGGAAATTCCATCCGCGCGCCTCGCCGGCGCCACGTCCGTCGAAGTCATTCTCTACGACGCCGCCGGCAACAGCTCCGCCCGCCGCCTCCCCCTCGCGCCGTAATTCCAACGCCTCCCGGTTTGCAGACTGTAGGCGCGTCTCTTGTCCGCGCCTAGCTGTCGACCGTCCGTTCACTGCGCCCGTCACCTTTTGTTGCGGCGCAACGCCTCGCCCGCCGCGAGAATTCTTGCTGAATTTTCAATCCGCGCGGTTATCTCCGGACCCATTCTGCGTCTCCATTCGCTCCCGCGCTGATGACCGCCCCCTCACGTTTCCTGCGCTGCTGTCTGCTGTTTTTGGCTCTCGGCTCCTCCGTGTTTGCCAGCGAAGACACCTCGCGCGTGGTCAACCTTTCCACCCGCGGCCAGGCGGGTGTTAACGATAACGCCATGATCGCCGGATTCGTTATCGGCCCCGGCGCGCCCAAAACGGTTCTCATTCGCGCTGTCGGCCCCGGTCTTGCCACAGTCGCCCCCGATCTCGCGCCGCTCACCGTCACCGATCCTGTCGTCACCCTTTACCAAGGCGGCACGCCGCTCGCCACCAACGCCGCCTGGCTCGCCGCCGATGCGGACACCATGGCCGCCGTCGGCGCATTTCCGCTGCAAGCCGGCAGCCACGACGCCGCCGTCGTGCAGACACTCCAACCCGGCGCTTATACCGCCGTGGTCAACGGCTCCGCCACCGCCCGCAATCTCGCCCTCGTCGAGGTCTACGAAGTCTCCGCCGGCACGTCTCATTTGCTGAATCTTTCCACGCGCGCGCCCGTCGGCACTGGCGATAAAACCCTCATCGCGGGCCTCGTCATCGCGCCCGACAAAGGCCCCCGCCGCCTCCTCATCCGCGCCGCCGGCCCCGCTCTCGCCGCCATCGCTCCCGGCTTCACGGGCGAACTCGCCGACCCACTCCTCGTCGTCCGCGATGCCCACGGTGTTGCCCTCGCCACCAACGACGACTGGGGCTCCGTCGCCACATCCGCCGGCCTCGCCGCCGCGTTTTCCGCCGTCGGCGCATTTCCATTTCCTGATGCCAGCCACGATGCTGCCCTCCTCGGCGATTTTCCTCCGGGCGCCTACACGGTCACTGTCTCCGGCGTCGGCGACACCACCGGCATCGCACTGGCGGAAGTCTACGACGTCACGCCTGCAGAGCCTACCACCGTCACGCTCAGCGTCGACCGCACCAGCACCGACGAGGGCAATGTCACACCGCTCCAATTCACCTTCACGCGCGACGGCGACTCCACCGCCCCGCTGACCGTTTACTACACCGCCGGCGGGACCGCCACCAATGGCGCCGATTACACCTCACTGCCGGGCAGCCTCGTCATTCCCGCTGGCGCGACGTCCGCCACCGTCCTGGTCGTTCCCGTTGCCGACTTCGAGACCGAGCCCGACGAAACCCTTCAACTTTCCCTGCAGCCCGCCGCGAGCTACTCGCCCGGCGCAACGTCCACCGCAACTGTCACTCTCGCGGATCGCCCGCCCTCCCTCTTCGTCGCCGATCTCCGCGCCGGTGATTCTTCCACCTCGATCGCTTCGGGCACCGCCACCCTCCTGCTCAGCGCCAACGCCTCGACGATCAGCGTCTCCCTGAGTTTCGCCGGCCTCAGTTCGCCCGAGACGGTCACCTACGTCCGCCTCGGCGACCCCGGCACCATTGGCGAGGAACTTTTCCGCCTGCCGATCGGCCAAGTCGATTCTGCCACGTGGACCATCAAAGCCGTCGGGACGCTCGCCCTCGACGATGTCGTCGCCGCCCTGCGCGCCGGCCGCTTCTTCGTCAACGTCCAGACGGAGGCGTTTCCCACCGGCGAAATCCGCGGCCAGTTCATCCAGAGCAATGGTTCCCAAACCTTCACCGCGCCCTCCGACCCGCCCGCCGTCGATCTTGCCAGCATCACCGACACAGATGCCGCGCGCTTCCTCACGCAGGCGACGTTCGGCGTCACCGCCGACGACATCGCGAACTTGAAGCAGCAGGGTTACGCCGCCTGGTTCGCCGCGCAGCTCGCTCAACCCGCCTCCAACCACCGCGCGAAGCTGCTCGCCGACTTTAATCTCAATCCCAACGGCGGGCAGCAATCCGTCAACGGCACCCCGACGCGCCCCGGCTCGGTCCATCGCCGCTCCGCTTGGTGGCAGATCGCCGTCCGCGGCCCCGACCAGCTCCGCCAGCGCGTCGCCTTCGCGTTGAGCGAACTGTTTGTCGTCTCCGACGTCGACGGAGCGATCAACAACAACCAGGAAGCTCTCGCGAACTACAACGACGTCCTCGCCGCTGACGCCCTCGGCAACTTCCGCACGCTGCTCGAAGACGTCACGCTCAGCCCGATGATGGGCGTTTATCTGAGCCATCTGCGCAACGCCAAAGCCGACCCCGTCACCGGCGCGCAGCCCGATGAGAACTACGCCCGCGAGGTCATGCAGCTCTTCACCATCGGCCTCTCCCAACTCCAGCCCGACGGCACGCTCAAACTCGATGCCTCCGGCCGCCCCGTGCCGACCTACGATCAAACCACGGTCACAGCGATGGCGCGCGTCTTCACCGGCTGGGCCTTCCATAATACTAATCCCACCTCCCGCAATTTCCGCACGAGCCCCGCCAACTATATCGATCCGATGACGCTCTATTCGGATTACCATGACACCGATGCCAAAACCATCGTCGGCGGTCTTCAACTTCCAGCCGGGCAAACCGGCACGCAGGATCTGCACGACGCCCTCGACGCGCTCTTCAACCACCCCAACACCGGTCCCTTCGTCTGCCGCCAGTTGATCCAACGCCTCGTCACCAGCAATCCCAGCCCCGCCTACGTTTATCGCGTCGCCCAGGTGTTTGCCAACAACGGCTCCGGCGTCCGCGGCGATCTCGCCGCCGTCGTCCGCGCGATTCTTCTGGATTACGAAGCCCGTTCGAGCGACGCCGCCGCGACCGCCAGTTTCGGCAAACTCAAGGAACCTCTCCTGCGCGTCACCGCCCTGCTCCGCGCCGTCGGCGTCACCACGTCCGACGGCCGTTTTCCGTTCTCCAACACCAACAACAGCCTCAGCGAATCTCCGCTCAGCTCGCCCACGGTCTTCAACTTTTTCCCGCCGTCCTACGTGCAGCCCGGCGACCTCGCGAGCGCCGGGCTCGTCGCGCCCGAATATCAAATTCTCACTGCCAGCACCGCTATCAGCGTTCCGAATTACCTCTACAATTTCATCACCAACACAACCTACCAGGGCGTCAGCCTCGACTTCGCCCGTCTCCTCCCGCTCGCCGACCAACCCGCCGCGCTCACGGATCAATTGAGCCTCCAACTCGTCGGCAACAGCCTCGCGCCGGCCACCCGCGACCGCGTCGTCCTCGCGCTCCAGTCGCTCCCCGCTGGCACCAGCAACACCGACCGCGTGCGCACCGCCCTCTACCTCGTCGTCACCTCGCCCGATGGTGCCGTGCAAAAATAAAACGCCGCTCATGTCCTTCACGCCCGGTCAGCCTCTTTCCCGCCGCAAGTTCCTCGGTTCCTGCTGCGCCGCCGTCGGCACCACCGGCCTGCTTTCCGCCCTCGCCCAACTCCGCCTCATCGGCGCCATCGCCAGCCCCGGCGCGTCCGCGACCCGCGCGACCGCCGCCGCCTCCGATTACAAAGCCCTCGTCTGTCTCTTCCTCCAAGGCGGCAACGACGCCAACAATCTCCTCATCCCCAACGACACCGCCGGCTACGCCAGCTACGCCGCCGCTCGCGGCGCCCTCGTCCTTCCCCAAACCGGCCTCCTCCCGCTTTCACCCCGCACCAGCGACGGCCGCGCCTTTGCGCTCCATCCATCGATGCCGGAGTTTCAGAACCTCTTCGCCGGTGGTCAGGCCGCCGTCCTCGCCAACGTCGGCACCCTCGTCGTTCCCACGACCAAAGCCCAATACACCGCCAAGTCCGTCCCGCTGCCCAACCAGTTATTTTCCCACAGCGATCAGCAGGTGGAATGGCAAAGCAGCCTCCCCGACCGTCCGTTCACCACCGGCTGGGGCGGCCGTCTCGCCGATCTCACCAACGCCTTCAACGAGAACAACACCATCTCGATGTCGATCAGCCTCGCCGGCCAGAACTCCTTTCAAGTCGGCCAGTCCGTCGCCCAATTTTCCGTCAAAAGCACCGGCCCCGTCGCCCTCAGCGGCTCGTCGCAAAGCAACTCGTCCCTCGCCGGCATCCGCACCCGCGCCCAATCCGACCTCCTCGCCGCTTCGCAAAGTCACTTGCTCGACACGGCGTTCGGGACCGTCACGCGCGATGCGATTTCCGACAGCGCCCTGCTCGCCGAATACGTCGGCTCCACCGCGGGAATCCCGTTCTCCACCGTATTTCCCGACAGCAGCCTCGGGCAGCAATTGCAGATGATCGCGCGCCTGATCGCCTCCGCGCCGGCGCTCGGCCTCAAGCGCCAGGTTTTCTTCGCCGCCCTCGGCGGCTGGGATTTGCACGACTCCCAACTCGTCGCCCACTCCACTCTCCTCGGCGACGTCTCCGCCTCGCTCCAAGCCTTCTACGCCGCCACCGTCGAACTTGGCGTCGCCTCGCAAGTGACCACGTTCACGGCCTCCGACTTCGGCCGCACCTACAACACCAACGGCGACGGCTCCGATCACGGCTGGGGCAGCCATCACCTCGTTGTCGGCGGCGCCGTTCAAGGCCGCGATATTTTCGGTCACGTCCCCGATCTCACCATCAACGGCCCAAACGACACCGGCCGCGGTCGCTGGATTCCCACGACGAGTGTCGACGAATACGCCGCCACGCTCGCGACTTGGTTCGGCGTCAGCCCGACCGATCTTCCCATCGTGCTGCCCAACATCGGCCGTTTCGCGCAACCCAATCTCGGCTTCCTCGGATGACGCGTCGCCGCCTCGCCGCGCTCGTCCTCGCCGTCGCCGCGCTGCTCGCCGTTTGGTTCTGGCTCCGACCCGCGCCCACGTCGCCCGTCGCCTCCCGCGCCCCATCCTCCGCGCCCGGCGCGACCGCGATCGCCCGCCCCGCGTCGCCGCCCCCGCTCGACGAAGACACGGGCCTCGCCGCCCTCGCGCAACTCGGTTCGCCCGCCACGACGATCTCCGCCGACCTGCAGCTCCTCGACGGCATGTTCACCCGCTACCAGTCAAACTTCCGCGGCAACCCCGTCGGCCTCAACGCCGAGATCGTCGCCACGCTCACCGGCGGCAACCCGCTGCACCTCGCGTTCATTTCCCCGCATCACCCGGCGCTCAACGCCCGCGGCGAACTCTGCGACCGCTGGGGCACCCCGTTCTTTTTCCACCAACTCTCCGGCACGCGCATGGAAATCCGCTCCGCCGGCCCCGACCGGAAAATGTGGACCGCCGACGACTCCGTGCTCACGCCGTAAACGACGCGCAACCCCGCCGACGACTCCGTGCTCACGCCGTAAACGACGCGCAACCTCCGCCGCCGCCTACGCCCGCGGATGCGCCTTCGCGTAAATCTCTTTCAACCGCGCCACGCTCACATGCGTGTAGATTTGCGTCGTCGACAGACTCGCGTGCCCCAACAGCTCCTGCACCAGCCGCAAATCCGCGCCCGCGTTCAGCAGATGCGTCGCATACGAATGCCGCAGCTTGTGCGGCGTGAGATCCAGCGGCAGCTCCGCGAGCGCCAGATAACGCTTTAACAACAACTGCACCGCTCGCGGCGTGATGCGCTCGTGTTTCGCCGTCACGACGACCGGCGCCTCTGCGCCCGTGTCCTGCGCAAATTCGCTGCGAAATTTCTTCAACACCGCCAGCGCCACCGTCCCGAGCGGACACAACCGCTCCTTCCGCCCCTTGCCGAGCACGCGCGCCACACCTCCATCGAAATCGATCTGCCCGTAGTTGAGCCCCGCCAGCTCGCTCACCCGCAACCCGCCGCCATAGATCAACTCCATTGCCAGCCGGTCGCGCCACGCCGTGAACGAGTCCACCGTCTCATTCTCCAGCAACCGCTGCGGCCCGAGCAGCAGTTTCCTCATCTGCTCCTCCGTCAAAAATTTTGGCAGCCGTTTTTCCAGCCGCGGCAGCGGCACACCCACGAACGGATTCGCCACCACTCGCCCGCGCCGCACCCAGAATTTATACAGCGAACGCAACCCCGATACGTGGTTGTGCAACGTCCGCCGATCGAACCGCCGCTGCGCCTCGATCACGAAATCCCGGACCTCCCGCGGTTGCACGTTCTCCAGCGCCGCGTCGCTCCGCCCTTCGCCCAACCGCCAGCGCACGAAATCCTCCAGCGCCTGCCGGTAGTTGCGCAACGTGTAGCGCGAATAGCGCCGCTCCTGCGCCAGATACGTTTCAAACGGCGCCCACCACCCCGCGGCGATTTCCGCCGGGAGCGCGTCAACCGGCGCGCTGCTGGACGCGTTGCTCGACATCGCGCATCACCTTCGTCGCGTGCAGCCGCAACGCTCCCTCCGCATCCAGGCCGTGCACCCGCGCGGCCGCCGCCAGTTCAAACAACCTCCGGCCCAGCGTCGCCTCATCCAGCTCCCGCCCCAACGCCTGCACCTTCGCCGCATCGAGCGCGCCGTCCGCCGGCAACTGCTTTTTCTCGATCTGCTTCGCCACCGCTTCGGCGAACATTAACGCCGGCAGCCGCGGCGGCAGCGCCTTGAATACTCCGCTCGCCGGTGCGCCATTCTTCTTTTCGCCCGCTTTGATCTGCTCCCACTGCGTGATCACCTGCTCCGACGTGTCGAGCTTGCCCGTTCCAAACACGTGCGGATGCCGCCGCACCAGTTTCTCATTCACCTCCCGCGCCACATCCTCGAGCGAAAACCGTCCTGCTTCCTCCGCGAGGTGCGCATGAAACACTACTTGGATCAGCACATCGCCCAGCTCCTCGCGCATGTGCGGAAAATCCGCCTGGTCGATCGTCTCGATGAGTTCGCTCACCTCGTCGATGAGACACCGCACCAAAGACGCATGCGTCTGCTCTTGATCCCACGGACACCCGCCCGGCCCCCGCAACCGGGCAATCGTCGCTTTCAACTCATCCATCGCGCTCATCCGCCCAGCACAACGACGTTCCGGGTGAAATCCATGCCAAAACCCGTCCACTCTGGTCTGGTTTTCAGCCCGCTGCGTGTATTTCGTTGTTTCCTGCATGTCCGATAAACTCACCGAGATCATGGCGTGGAAGCGGCACGAAATCGCCGCGCTCGTCCGTCCCGTTGCCGAATCCGAACTCGCCGCCGCTTCCGCCGCGCGACCCGCGCCGCCATCGTTTCGCGCCGCCCTGCGTCCCGCCGACGGACAACTCGCCGTCATTGCCGAGATCAAGCGCCGCTCGCCGTCCGCCGGCCCCATCGCCACCGCCGTCTCCGCCCCCGATCAGGCGCAACGCTACCGCGCGGCCGGCGCCAGCGCGCTCTCCGTCCTGACCGACGAAAAATATTTCGGCGGTTCCCTCGCCGATCTCACAGCCGTCACCGCGCTTTTCCATCGCGACCCGCCTGCGGTGCCCTGCCTCCGCAAGGATTTCATGGTGCACCCGATCCAGGTGCTTCAAGCCCGCCAGGCCGGCGCCAGCGCCATTCTGATCATCGTTCGCGCACTCACCGACGACGAAATCAAATCCCTCCACACCGCCGCCATCGCCGCCGGCCTCGATGCGCTGTTTGAAATCCATCACGAAGCCGAACTCGACCGCGCCGTCGCTCACGGGGCGAAGATCATCGGCGTCAACAACCGCGATCTCGCCCGCTTCACGACCGACCTCGCCCTCAGCGAACGCCTCATCCCGCTTTTCCCGCGCGAGGTGATCGCCGTCAGCGAAAGCGGCATCTTCACCGCCGTCGATGGCGCCCGCGCCCGCGCCGCCGGCGCCCACGCCGTCCTCGTCGGCGAGGCCCTCATGAAAGCCCCGGATCCCGCCGCCTTGATGGCCGCGTTCCGCGCCCCCTGACCGCCGCCGCCGGCGTCCTTACTTCCTGCATCGTCGCCCCGCTGTGCCGCTTACACCTTCCAGCACCCGCGATCTGCTCGCCGCCCTCGGGCACACGCCCAAACGTTACTTGGGCCAAAATTTTCTGGTCGACGGCAACATCGTCCGCAAATCCCTCGAGCTCGCCCGCCTCGCCGCGGGCGATACCGTGGTCGAAATCGGGCCCGGTCTCGGCACGTTGACCTCCGCCCTGCTCGAAGCCGGCGCCGATGTCTGGGCGGTCGAGATGGATCGCGCACTCGCGCAACACCTCCGCGAAACCCTCGCGCCGCGCTTCCCCGCGCATCTTCATCTTTTGGAAGGCGACGCCATCGACCATCCCCTCGCCAACCTCCCGGCCGCGTCCGCCGCCGCCGGATTCAAGGTCATCGCCAATCTTCCTTACGCGATTTCCACCCCGTGGATGGATGCCGTGCTCTCCGGTCCGCTCCCCGAGCGCCTGGTCTTGATGCTGCAGCAGGAAGCCGCCCAACGCTACGCCGCGCTCCCCGGCAGCAAGACATTCGGCGCCATCTCGATTTTCCTGCAGTCCGCCTACGAAATCGCTCCCGGCCATAAAGTCGCCGCCGCCTGCTTTCACCCGCGGCCCGAAATCGAATCGTATCTGCTGCACCTGGTCCGCCGCCCGCCGGCATTTGTGTTCGATCCCGCGACGAAAACCCTCATCCGCGCCTGCTTCCAGCAACGCCGCAAGCAGATCGCCGCCCTTCTCCGCGGCCGCCTGCCCGACGACGGCACCGCCTGGCTCGCCGGCCTCGCCGAATTCGACCTCACGCCGCGAGCCCGCCCCGAGGAAATTCCCGTCGCCGCGTGGCAACGGCTCCACGCAGCTTGAAACATATTTCCATTTCTCTCATCACACTTCCGAATGAAACTCCGCGTCGCTGGTCTTCTTTTCCTCTTCCCGCTCCTCGCCGGACTCCTCTGCGCGCAATCCGATCCCGCCGCCCTCAGCGGCCGCATCGAGGGCCATACCTATTACTCTCCCACCGGCGCCTATCGGATCACCATCCCGGTGCTCCGCGAACTCGGCGGCACCGTCAACGACACCGATAACGTCGTCACCTTCGAGGATCATTTCACCGTCCACATCAGCATCGCCACGTTTCCGCAGGATGCCACGCAACGCTGGGAATTATCCACCCGTGGCATCAAAGACTACCTCACCGTCTTCTTCACCGACTTTGTCGTCCCGGATTTCCAACGCATGGTCCCGGCGATCAGCATTGAGAGCATCACTTTCCTCCCGAAAACACAGGGCGGCGCGCTGATCGCCTACACGCTGCTCCCCGGCGGCTCCATGTTTGGCGACCGGCCCACGATCGATGGCGACACGCGTGGCCACGTCGCCAAGCGCGGCAATCTCCTCTTCGTGCGCGATGGCTTTATCTACGTCATCAGCACCGAACTCGCCGAACGCATCACCGAGGGCACCAGTTACCACAAAACGACCGCCGAGGAAGATCAGTTCCTGAAAGACCACCTCATGGATATTCTGAGCAAGATGACGTTCATGAAACCCGCGGCCGCCCAATAGCATGTCCGCCCGGGCGTTTCTCACCTTTCTCGTCATCGGACTCCTCGCCGGCTGGATCAGCGGTCTCATCACCAAAGGCCGCGGCTTCGGCCTCGCCGGCAACCTTATCGTCGGCGTGGTCGGCGCCTTCCTCGGCGGCTTCTGCTTCGGTCTGCTCGGCCTCACCGCCCACAACTTCATCGGCCAACTCGTCTTCGCCATCGCCGGTGCCGTCCTCTTCAGCTACCTGTTGCGCTTCATCAAAAACTGATCCGCCGCCCCGCGGTCGGCGCGGCGCGACCGCGCCTCCGTCACCGTGTCTGCTGTTCGATCGACGTCACTTTGCCGTCTTGAAATACCACCCGGAAATGCTCCCGGTCGCGTCGCGCCGGATAGTTTAAATAATACGGGTAGCGCACGTCGTTCCAATCGTAGTAACGATGATACCAGCCGCGATAAAGCGGCATGCCGCCCGGCCCGTCGTAAGTCACGTAACTCCAGATCTCGCTCGTGCCAGTCTCATCCTGCCGCTGGATCACCCGATCGGCGTCACCCAACGCCAGCCGCACCATCTCCGGCGTGAAGCCGAGACCGACCTGGCCGTGCCTGATCATTTCCTGCTGCGCCGGCGTCAGGCGCGCGAAAATCTCCGGATTCCGCTGGATGCGTGCGTCCGGCGTGCTGCACGCCGCCAAACCGAGCGCGAGCAGCGCCACGGTGAAAAGAGAGATGAACGATTTCATAGACGTTGGGTTTGCCGACTTTGACGCCCGCGCCCGGCCGGTTGTTTCATAAACCTCGCCGCTCCGCCCCGCCGCCGCAACTCTCCGCCCCGTTTGCCCTCGCCATCGCCGTCCGCACGCCAAGCCTCGTCGCCTTCATGCGCGACGCACTGCTTCTTTGGGATATCGACGGCACCCTTACCCGCTCCAGCGGTGCCGGCCTGCACGCGCTCGAAACCGCCCTGCGCCTCGAACTCGGCGTCACCGCCTCGCTCGCCGATATCGATTACTCCGGCCGCACCGATCGGTGGATCCTTCGGCAAATCTTCGCGAAATTCGGCTTCGCCGCCGACGACGCCGCGTTCACCCGCTATCTCGATGCTTACATTCGGGCGCTGCCCGCCTCGCTCGTAACCCATCAAAGTCACGTGCTGCCCGGCGTGAGCGAAGCCTTGGAACGCGTGCACACCCACGACCGCTGGGCCCAGGCGCTCCTCACCGGCAACGTCGAGCGCGGCGCCCGCGTGAAACTCGCCCACCACGATCTCGCCCGCTATTTTCCCTTCGGCGCTTTCGCCGACGACTCCGAACTGCGCAACGACCTCGGCCCCGTCGCCTTGCGCCGCGCCCGCGACTTTCACGGCGTCGATTTCCCGGCGCATCGCGTGATCGTCATCGGCGACACGCCGCATGACATCGCCTGCGGACGCATCATCGGTGCGCAAACCGTCGCCGTCGCGACCGGTCTTCATTCGCTGGCTGAGTTGCAATCGCATCAGCCCACGGCTGCCTTCGCCTCGCTCGCCGACCCTGGCTTCGCGGCGTTGCTCAACGCCCTCTGACGGCGTCCGCGCCGGTCATTCGCCGTCACCGCACGCGCTGCTCGATCGCGGATACTCTGCCGTTCGCAAAGACCACCCGCGCCGTATCTTCGCCGCGCGAACCGCCACCCACGGTCACGCCGCCGCCCACTCCGCCGCCACCGGAGTAACTGCCTCCGCCGATGCCGACACTGAAGCGCGGCTTACGGTCCTCGTAGGCCCACACTTCCTCCGCCCCGTCTTTCGTTGTGCGCGTGTATTTCCGCATCGGCTCGCCCATCGCCACCGTCACCTGCTCGGGCGTAAATCCCACATCAATCCGCCCGGCCTCGACCTTTTGCCGCACATCCGCGGGCCACGAATCAAAGGCGGCCCGATGACTGGAAATACGCGTCGAAATACTTGAACAACCCGCCGTCAGCACGACACCGAGAAGGAGAGCCGGGAGAATCCGTTTCATAACTGTGTTTGGGTTTGCGACACGAATTGGCGAACGAGATAACGACAGCCGCCCACCCTCGAAGTTCGCCGCCCCCGCCGTCATCTTTCTCGTATGAAAACGTTTACCATCGCCATCGGATCCGACCACGCCGGCTTCACCTACAAGGAAGCCATCAAGGCGATGCTCCTCGGCGAAGGTCATACCGTGCGCGATCTCGGCACCTACTCCGAAGCTCCCTGCGATTATCCCGACTTCATCCGTCCGGTCGCTGAAGCCGTGGCGCGCGGCGACGTCGAGCGCGGCATCGTCCTCGGTGGTTCAGGCAACGGCGAAGCCATGGTCGCCAACCGCGTGAAAGGCGTCCGCTGCGGCCTCTGCTGGAACGAGCAGGTCGCCATCTGGAACCGCGCGCACAACGACGCCAACTGCCTCTCCCTCGGCCAACGCACCATTTCCGAAGCCGAGGCTCTGCACATTGTGCGCGTCTGGTTGACCACACCTTTCGAAGGCGGCCGGCACATCGCCCGTTTGCAAAAAATCGACGGCATTTGACCACTCTGCCGCGACTTGGCTCGCAGACTGGTTCCACCGTTTGACCCCGCGGGGTTCCCGCGCTCTTTCGCCCTATGCGTATTCCTATTCGCGGGCCGCGCGCACCCGTCGCCTGCGTCGACGCCCCACGGTTCCTCAATCCTCCTTCGCCGCCCTCGCTCCGCGCGGCGACTTTGTGATGACGGCCCTCTCGTCACATCACTACCTCTTCGAGCCCGCCAAATCCTCTGATGCGGCGCCGTTTCTCGTGCTGCACGGCACCGGCGGCACCGAACACGATCTCCTTCCGCTCGTCCGGACGCTCGCGCCCGGCTCCGCCATCCTCTCGCCTCGCGGCAACGTCACCGAACAAGGCGCCGCGCGGTATTTCGCCCGCCTCGCCCCCGGCGTTTTCGATCCCGATGAAATCATCCGGCGCACGCACGAACTCGCCGACTTCGTCCTCGGCGCCGCCGAGCATCACCATCTCGACCTGAGCCGCCTCACCGCGCTCGGGTTTTCCAACGGCGCCAATATCGCGGCCACCCTCCTTCTGCTGCGCCCCGAAACGCTCGGCGCCGCGGTTCTTCTCCGCCCGATGGTCGTGCTCGACCAACCCGCCCCGCCCGGCTCTCTCGCGGGCAAACGCGTCCTCCTCGCCAGCGGCTCCGGCGATTCACTCGTGCCTGTCGACCAGCCTCCGCACCTCGCGGAACTCCTTCGCACCGGCGGCGCGGACGTCGAGATCGCGTGGACGCGGGCCGATCACGGCCTCACCGCCGTCGACTTTTCAGCCGCGCGCGCCTGGCTCGCCCGCGGCTGACCGCAGGCCGAGCGCAAGCGCTCCTTACGCACCTTTGTCCACGGCAAAACGTCCGGGACCCGCGATGAAAATCGTGACGAATCCCGCGAGGTAAATAAACGCCAGCTCACCGCTGCCCGGCCCTGAAGCGATGCGCGTGTTATGCACGGTCACAAACGCCACGCTTAACATGACGATCACCACGAGCGCCGCGAACCGCGTCACCACCCCGAGCGCCAGCAACGCCCCACACACCACCTCCGCGAAAATCGCGAGCCCGAGACTCCATTTCGAGCCGACGCCAAACGGATCGGCAAACGACGACGACATCGTGGAGAACTTCATCACCTTCACCCAGCCGTGGTTCATCACCAGCGTCGCGCCCAGCCAGACCCGCAGCACCAGCAGCGCGAAATCCGGACTCCGGGGAATGTAATTAATTTGGAGGATCTTGAGGAACGATTTCATGCGAAACGAATAAGTTGAAGTTGGCGGATTTTCCGACGGCAGATGTCTCCTTCGGACGCGGTCAACCCAACGACTGGCAACCGCCTGCGCAATCACGATGCGACGAGCACCCGCAAATCTTCCACCAAAGCCTGCCGCGCCGCCTCCCGATCCGCGCCCTTCATCCGCAAAATCGCCGACGGATGCACCGTCGCCATGAACGCCCGCGCCCAGCCCACCGCGAGTAATTTCCCGCGCTCCCGCGTCACGCGAAACGTCCGTCCCATCAATGCTTGCGCCGCCGTCGCGCCCAATGCCACCACCACCTCCGGCTGCACGAGCGCGATCTCGGCGTCCAGCCACGGCCGGCACGCCGCGACCTCGCGCGCGTTGGGTTTCTGATGCAACCGCCGCCGACCCGCTGGCACCCATTTGAAGTGCTTCACCGCATTTGTGACATACACCTCGCGTCGGTCGATGCCCGCTTCCGCCATGGCCGCATCGAGCAACCTGCCCGCCGGTCCCACAAACGGCCGCCCTGAGCGATCCTCATGGTCACCCGGTTGCTCGCCCACGAACATCCACCGCGCCGGCCGACGGCCTTCGCCGAAAACGGTCTGCGTCGCCGCCCGCCATAATGGACACGCACGACAGTCCGCCGCCGCGTCGCGCAGAGCGCGCAGACTCGTCCTCGTGGCCGCAAGAGCCGCACCATGCGGAGCCGTCATGCCCCGCTGGACCGCGCCCGTTAGATTCAGTTCGCCGCCGCCGCACGCTGCGTTTCCAACGTTTCCCAGCGACTAAACGCGGTCGCGTGTTCGCGCTCGATCTCGGCCAGTCGGCTCTCGATCTCGCGCACCGCCGCGCCGCCTCGCTGATAAAATTGCGGGTCCACCAACTTCGCCGTCAGCTCCGCCTGCTCCTTCTCCCACGCCTCGATGCGCGCGGGCAACGCCTCCAGTTCGCGCTGCTCCTTGAAGCTCAACTTACGCGGTCGCGCCGTCTTCCCGGGTCCGTCCGCCGAAGGCACCGCCGGCGCTTTCGCCGCCTCGGCCGCCTCCGTCGCGCGCGCTGCGGCCAGCGCTCGCACCGCCTGCCGCTCCTTTTCGCGCTGCCAGTCCGCGTAGCCACCCACGTATTCCGCGATCCGCCCGTCGCCTTCGAAGACGAACGTGCTCGTCACCACGTTATCCAGAAACTCGCGATCGTGGCTCACGAGCAGCAGCGTGCCTTGATACTCGACCAACAGGTCTTCGAGCAGATCGAGCGTCTCCGCATCCAGATCATTCGTCGGCTCGTCCAGCACGAGGACATTGGCCGGCTTCGTAAACAGTCGCGCCAGCAGCAAGCGGTTGCGCTCGCCGCCCGAGAGCACGCGCGCCGGCGTCCGCGCCCGGTCCGGCGTGAAGAGGAAATCCTGCAGATAACTGATCACGTGCCGCGTGCGCCCGTCGATCGTCACGGTCGTGTTTCCGTCGGCGATATTATCCGCGACGCTCTTCGCGTCATCGATCTGCGCGCGCAGCTGATCGTAGTAAACGATCTCCAGATTCGTGCCGTGCGTCACCGTGCCCGCCGTCGGCGAAAGTTGTCCCAGCAGCAGTTTGATCAACGTCGTCTTGCCCGCGCCGTTCGGCCCCATGAGCCCGATCTTGTCGCCGCGCGTGATCGTCGTCGTGAAATCGCGCACCACGGTGTGCCCGTCGGCAAACGCGAATGACGCGTTCTCCGTTTCGATCACTTTCACCCCCGTGCGGTCCGCCTCCGCGAGCCGCATCGTCACATTGCCGGCGCGCTCGCGCCGCGCCACGCGGTCCGCCCGCATTTGCATGAGCTGGTTGATCCGCGCCGTCGCCCGCGAGCGCTGCGCCCGCACGCCGCGCCGGATCCATTCCTCTTCCTGCGCCAGCTTTTTGTCGAAGAGCGCCGCGTTCTTCTCCTCGGCTTCCAGCACCTCCTGCTTCCGCACGAGATACGTGTCGTAATCGCACGACCAGCTCGAGAGCCGCCCGCGGTCCAGTTCCACGATCCGCGTCGCCAGATTCCTCAAAAACGCCCGATCGTGGGTCACGAAAAACAGCGACAGCTTCTCCGTCGCCAGAAACTTTTCGAGCCAGAGGATCGATTCGATATCGAGGTGATTCGTCGGCTCATCCAGCAGCAGCAGGCTCGGTGCCCCCGCCAGCGCGCGGCCCAGCAGCGCGCGACGCTTCAACCCGCCCGACAGGTCGGCGAACGGCTTCGTCAGCGGCAATTGCAACCGCTCAAACAAATCCTCCAGCCGCACATCGCGTTCCCATTCCTCCTCGTGCACGTGCGCTTCGCGCAAGCCCCCCGCGACCACGTCGTGCACCGTTCCCTCGATGTCCGTCGGAATTTCCTGCGGCAGCCGCGTGTAAACTGCGCCCGCCGGCCGGAAAACGTCTCCCCGATCCGGCTTCATTTCGCCGGCAATCACGCGCATGAGCGTCGATTTTCCCGCGCCATTACGGCCGACCAGACACACGCGTTCGCCCGGATCGATCTGGAGGTTGACTGCCTCCAACACCGCCGGACCACCGAAACTGAGACTTACATCAAGAAGACTGAGCAATGCCATGAACCCGCCAAACTGCCGCCCCCGTTCCGCGATGCAACTTCCGTTGCACAATCCCGTTCGCCTCCCTCCACTTTCCGCCATGTCCCCCTCCGCTTCCTCCGCCCGCTGCGCCTGGGCCGCCGCCGAGCCCAACCTCACTTACCACGACACCGAGTGGGGCGTTCCCCTCCACGACGACCGTGCCTTGTTTGAACTTCTCACGCTTGAGGGCGCGCAAGCCGGCCTGAGCTGGACCACCATCCTCAACAAACGCGAAAACTACCGCCGCGCCTTTGATCAATTCGATGTCGCGAAAGTCGCCCGTTACGGCGCTCGCGACACCGCCCGCCTCCTCGCCGACGCCGGCATCGTCCGCCATCGCCTCAAAATCGCCGCCACCCTCGCCAACGCGAAAGCCTTCCTCGCCGTGCAACGCGAATTCGGCAGCTTCGATCGCTACCTCTGGGCGTTTGTCGGCGGCCGGCCTCTCCAACCGCAGCGCCGCACCATGGCCGACGTCCCCACCCGCTCGCCCGAGTCGGACGCCTTGAGCAAAGACTTGCTCCGCCGCGGCTTCAAATTCGTGGGCCCGACAATCTGCCACGCCTTCATGCAAGCGAGCGGTCTGATCAACGATCACCTCATCACCTGCCCACGCCATCGTCTCTGCGCCCGACTTCGATAGTTCCCCCGCACGCCGTCCGCCAACGCCTCCAGCGGCCAACGCAGTGCCGCGCCTTTTTTCATTTCAAGCGCTTCGCCTCGATAAACGTCACGATCGGCGTCGGGTCGGGCAAACTGTGCGGGTGGTGTTTCCCGCCCGGCTTGATGATCACCTCGATCTCGCCACCCAGCGCACGATAACGCTGCTCCAGCTTGAGGAGATTTTCCGCCGGCTTCACCGTTTCATCCGCGTCGCCGGCCACGCCGATGATCGGGATCTTCGCCGCCGCGACCGGCGCGATGCGATCCAGCGGACTCACTTTCGCCGTCATCGCTTCCGCTTCCGTCAACCCGTAGCACGCCAGGCACTGCTTCCACAACGGATGCTTCGGCCCGGGCCAGCTCTTGATGTCGAGCGCCGGCGCATCGAGGTAAAGCGCTCCCACGCGTTCCGGATAAGTCGCCGCAAAATTAAACGCATACAATCCGCCCCGGCTGAAGCCCTCGATGACCGGCCGCCGCGCCAGTCCACGCCGCTCCACCAGCTCGCGATAGAACGCGTCGAACAACCCGATCGCCTTCGGCGCGCCATACATGTCGCTCGCCTGCATGTAGGCGACGTGCCAGCCCCGCGCCAGCAGCGCCAACTCCACCTGCGGCGCATGCTCGTCGCCAAAAAATTCCGCCCGCCACACCCACGGATTCCCCGGCGCCGCCGCGTGTGGCGAGATCAACAAGCACGGCCGTCCTGCCACCGTGAAATCCTCCCGCGCGTAACCGTGCCATGACGTGCTGCCTGCGGCGCCATCGGCTGCCTGCACGACCGGAAGACCGCAGGACAACGCACACCACCACCACGCCCATCGCCACGGGGAGTTCATCCTTCGCAGGCTTGCGAACCCCGCCGCCCGCGCAAGCCCCATTCATGCACCCGTCCCGGCCTGACTCCTCTCCAATACCGCCGTCTTTTTCGGTGTCACCGGCAGACGATGTGCCGCGCGATCCGCCTTCAGAAATTCCGCCCCGTAAAAGAAAATCGCCGCCGTGTAGTAGATCCAGATCAGCAATGCCACGAGCGATCCTGCCGCCCCGTAAACCGACGCGATCGTGGAATGCGCCAGATAGAGCGAGATCGCGAACCGCCCGATCGTAAACAACACCGCCGTCACCAACCCGCTTCGCCACACCTCCCGCCATCGCACTTCCACGTCGGGCATCACTTTCAAGATCAGCGCAAAAAGAACTGTCATCACGGCGAGCGAGACCGAGAGGTCCGCGATTTTCAGCACCGCGCCATTCCAACCGGCCCCAAAATGGGCGGTCAAACTTTCCAACGCGGTGGTCAGGATGAGCGAGACCAGCAGAAGAAAACCCATCGTCAGCACCATCGCGAAGGAGAGGATCCGCTGCGTGAGCAACACCAGCCACCCGCTCCGACTCGGTTTCTGCTGCACTTTCCAAATCGCGTTGAGCGAATCCTGCAACTGACTGAACACCGTCGTCGCTCCAAAAAGCAAAACGGCGACACCGATGGTCGTGGTGATCCACGTGCCGTGTGTCGCCTCCGCCGCCTTCTCGCCGGTTTGCTGAATCATCTTTGCACTGTCCGCGCCGATCAGCTCCGTGAGTTGCTGCTGCAGCGCATCGCCCGCCCGCTCCTTGCCCAACACCGCGCCCGCCAGCGCCGCCGCGATCACCGTGATGGGTGCCAGGGAAAAGAGCGTATAAAAGCTCACCGCCGCGCTGTGCCGAAACACGTGATCAGCATTCCATTCCTTGGCGGCCGTGAGGAGGATCCGAAACCAGCGAAGCATGCCCTCGTGACCAGCAAACCGGGCGTCCGGTTGCGCCGCGAACGCCGAAAGATCGATTCCCCAGCGTTTCTGGCCTTGAAGGCGCCCGGTGCGCCGCGGGGCGCCGCGTCACACCTCGCGCGTGCGGAAACTCCGCCACTTTTCCACCGGCAGATTCGCCAGCGCGATCAAGAGCAACTGCACCGCGATGAACGCCAAGAGCCACCAGAACGCCGCTTCCATGAAGCCGTAACTGTGCAGACCGATGCCGAGCATGTTCGTCCCAAACCAGCTCCAGCTCGTCACGATGTTGCCGAAAATCGCCAGGATCATGAGACCGCGCTGCTTCACCAACCCGCCCCAGCGCGCGTGCAGGATGATCGCGTTCCATAGCACAATGATGAGCGCTCCGTTTTCCTTCGGATCCCAGCCCCAGAAACGTCCCCACGATTGATCCGCCCAAATGCCGCCGAGAATCGTGCCGACCAAGCTGAACAACGTCGCGAAGCACACGATGCCATAAACCATCCGCCCGAGCATCTGCGCATTCGTATCCGCTCGCGCCATTGTCGGCCCGGCCGTCTTGCCTCCCGACGGCGCCGCCGCCACCGCGCGACTATCCATCCCTCCCGCCGCGCCCGGCCGGCGCGCCAGCCACGGTGTAAACACGCCCATCACCACGTAGATGATCGCGAGAAAACCCGCCAGAAACGTCGCCCCGTAACCCGTCGTCACCACCACGACGTGCGTTGCGAGCCAGAAGTTTGAGTCCAGCACCGCGCGCATCATTTCCATCGTGTCGCCGCCGAGCGCCAGATGGTGCGCGATCAGCAGCGTGCCGAAGCCCACCGCTCCCGCCGCCACCGTGCCGATCGCGTTCTTATAAATTGTCTCGAGCACGACGCACAATCCCACCGCGATCCAGCCGACAAAGAGCGCCGACGAATACAAATTCGTCACCGGCGGCCGGCCTTCGATCCACATGCGCACGAGGATGCCGACCGTCGTGACGCCAAACGCCACCACCAGCACCCAAAACGCGCTGCGCCCCAAAATCGCCGGCCAGATCAGCCACGAGGCGATCGCGATGAAAAACGCCGCGACGTAGAGGTTCATCCCGAGGCCAAACGGCTCCGCCGCGTTGAAGCGCGCTTCGAGGTCGGTTTTGCGCAGCGTCGCCGGCACTTGTTTTTCCAACTGTTCGCGGTAGAGCCGCACGATCTCGTTGAACGCCCTGGCATCCTGCTTCCGCCACGCGTAGCCGAGGCCCGCATATGTCAGCACGCCGGGATCGATTTCGCCGGTGCGAAAGGTATCGATCAGCGCGTCGCCCGCGTTGCGCCACGAACCATCGTGCGGAACGATCATCAAGTAGGCGGACTTCGCCATCAGGTCGTAACGCTGACCAAAATCGACGATCCGCTGGAAGGCGGCTTCGTCGAACGGCTTGCCCGCCTGCCGCGCCTGCACCGCCGCAATTCCCGCCGGCAGCGCCGCCTGGAATTGGTTCAGTTCGGCGAGAAAATTATCGCCGTCGGGCATCGCCGCGCTGCGTTGGAGCCGCGTGTAGAGCGCGATGTTGTCGCGGAGCTGCAGCACCGCTTTCTGATACCGGCTGCGCTGCTGCGGATCGACCTCGGTCGCCAGTCCCGCCTGCCGGTCGATCGCCTCGAAGTGCGGCTTGAGCGCATCGAAACTGAATCGCCGGAAACGGCTCGGCAGGAAACCCACCACCGCCATTGTGCGCTTCGCCGGCGACTCGTAATGGATCGCGAGCGTCTCGTCCGTCTGCCCGACGAGCGCGAGCACATCGGGATGATCGATCTCAAACGTCGGATACGTGTTCGCCTTCGCCGGATCGAACAACACATCGAGCAGCCACTGCTGCGGCGTGCGCGTGAGGTCGGAGTTGGGCGCGCCGACCCGCTGGCGGCCTTGCAAGACCAGCAGCGCGTTGCGCGCCACCGTATCGAGTGGCTTCACGCGACCGTTCACCAGCACCGGCAGGCGGCTGAAGCCGGTGAGATCAAACGCATCCGGATTTTGCGGCGGCCACAACGACGCACCCACCGCGGCGAGCGCGAGCACCAAGGCGAGGAGCGGGATGAGGCGCTTCATGCTTGGTTCCCGCTTTGAAGGTGAACGAAAGCCCCGCGCGCACCGACCGCCGGCAAGGCGGAAAAAATCCCGCGCGACGCGCCCGCCTCTGCGGCTGCGGGCAGGTGCGATTTAACAATGATGATGACGTTCATACGGCGGCAGGGTCGGAAGCGGCGCGACGGCGGCGCGCGAACTTGATCAAGGAAAGCCCAAACTGAATGACGAGACCGAACGCCATGATCAGGCACGCGATGTAGGGCATGAGCCAGCTCGGGTTGCGCACCACTTGGAGAATCGTCGTGTGTTCGCCCTCGTAACCGGATTGGTAAAACGTCAGCCCGGCGTAACGCAGGGGGTGGTTCATATAAATATTCACCTCCCGATTGTCGCGCCCGTCCGGTGTCTTCACCTCCACAAGACTCGAAAAGTTTTTTGGAATGTCGGTGCCTTCATAAACGTCGTGGCTGAACTTGATGAGCTTAAGCGAAAACGGCTTGTAGTTTCGCTCGAAGCGCATCGTGAGCACGTAATCGTGCCCTGCGTAATTCACGTGCTGCGGCGCGCCCAGCATCGCCGACACGACCCACGTGCCGAGCGAGCCGTCCGGCCCGACCAGCTCGACAATGGCCGCCGGCAGATTGCGCTCATCCTGTTTATACGTGATCGGAATGGGCGTCACCACGACCTGCGGACCGATGCCCTGCGTGGCCGGCGACTCCGGCGCATTCGGCACCTTGCTGCGCAGTTGCAGCACCGCGTTCGGATAGAACGCGCGCGGCACGATCCGGAACGGCAGGCTCGCCTGCTGGATCGGTTCGCCGTGCGCCAGCACCTTCTGCGGCACCGCCACGACGTCGTCGACCTTCGGGTCCGTGCGATCGATGACCGCGAGCTCCACATCCCGATAACTCTCCGAATAGCTCTTCGTTTCGCCATCGGTCAGCCGCATTTGAAACTCCTCCTGCCAGATCGACGTGAAGAGTTCGCCCAGCAACAGCAGCACGAGGCCGAGATGCGTGAGATGTATGCCGAGCTTCCGCCACGCGAACTTGCCGTGGTAAAGATGCGCCGCAAACAGGTTGAGCAGCAGCATGCCGCCCAGCAGGTAGCCGCCCGGAAACAACGGCACCGGAATGCGCGTGCCGGGAATGAAGCCCAGCACAAACAGCGTGCGGAAAAACTGTTCCTGCACGCCCCACACGCCGATCTTCACCTGCGCCAGGGTGGCCCAGAAAACGAGCACGATCGAGAGCGCGAGCAGCACGACCGTCAGCGTCAGCGAACTGAAAAAAACGAGCAGAGAATGCCAGAGAGAGCGCATGACTTAACGGATTTTTACGGTGTGCAGAAACGCCAGAAACGCGTCGCGTTGCGCGGCCACGGTCGCATCCGGCCCCATGAGCTTGAAAAACCACGTCGCGCCCCCATGCGGCACGATCGCGCCGATCAACCGTGGCGCCTGACTGCCCGCCGGCGGCGCCAGCTCCACGACCGCAAAATTGAGCCCGTTTGCGGAAAAACGCTTCAACGTCGCCTCCAGTTCGCCGGCGGTGAGCGGTGGCAACTGCACCTGACCGCGCCAGCGGTTCACATTCGCCAGATCGCCGCCGACGTCGCCCGGAAACGCCGTGATCGCTAGATCCGCTTCTCCACCCGCGCCCGGCACCGCATAACTGCCCTTGCGCATCGCCGACAGTGTTTTCTCGTGCCAGGCCGCGGGCGCCGCCCACGCCAGCGCCGCGCCGTCCGCCGTCGGCACCGCCGTAGTCGCCATGTCATTTCCCATGGCCGCTGGGCTCGCCGCCGGCGCACGCGCTGCTGGTGCCGCTTCGCCGTCGCCGACTTTCACCGTGTGCAGAAATTTTAAAAACGCGTCGCGTTGCGCGCTCACCGTCGCGCTCGGTCCCATCAGTTTGAAAAACCAGGTCGCCCCGTTCAGCGGCACGATCGCACCGATCAAGTGCGCGGATTTTTCGTCCTGCGGCGCCAGATCCACGACCGCGAAATCCAGCCCGTTCGCCGAAAAGCGTTTCAACGTCGCTTCCAAGTCCCCGGCGGCGAGCGGGGGCAACTGCACCTGACCGCGCCAGCGGTTCACGTTCGCCAGATCGCCGCCCACATCGCCGGGAAACGCCGTCACCGAAAGATCCGCGTCCCCGCCCGGCCCCGGCACCGTAAAACTGCCTTTGCGCATCGCCGACAACGTCTTCGCCGTCCAGTCCGCCGGCGCCGTCCAAGACAGGGCCGGTCCTTCTGCCGTCGGGACCGCCGTGTTCGCCATATCGCTTCCGGTCGCCGCGCCATTCGCCCCGTCGGCGTTGGCCGCCGGCATCGCGGGCTCCTCCTCGTGGGCCACGCGGTAATGTTTAACTTTCGCTTCGCGACAGGCGGCGAAGCAGCCGAGGCACGCCACGGCGAGAATCAGCGGAGTGTGAAAACGCATGAGCGCCTCCCGAAATCGCGCCGGATTGCCGAAACTTCAACCCAAACCGACACCTGGGCCCGAATGCGCCGGAAAAATTAGCCCCGCGCGCGTCGGCAAGTCGCCCCGCTTAACGCTCTCCGCGCTGCGCCCGATTCGTTTCCACCGCACCGCGCGTCTCTTAGTCGTCACGACCCAGATTCCCCAATTGTCCCCGTCACGCGTCCTGCGCCACTCGCCGCGCTCGATTCCCAGGCGATCCCGAGCGCGAACCAACGTGCGACAACTTACGCGATTCGCAGGCGGTGGACGATGGCTCACGGCACAAAAAAACGGCGGAGGTCTTCGGGACCTCCGCCGTTGCGGTTAGCGCGTTCGTCTTTGCTTCCGGCTTAGAACGAAAGCGTATTCGAAAAGAGCCAGTTGCGGCCCGGCGACAGCACGAACGAGCCTTCGGAATACTGCTCGTCGGTCGCGTTGTAGATTCCAAGCGACGTCGCAATGTTTTGCCCGAAGATCTGCCAGGGGTAGCTCAATGTCACATCAAACACGACGTAATCGCCGGCTTGGTAGCCACCGTTAAGCGGATTCCAGTCCACCGAGCGACTGACCACCGTCTTCGAGGAATAACGCATGCCCAGCCCCACGGAACCTCCGCGCGCGAAGCCGTCGGAGAACGTGTATTTATTGAACACGTTGAAGCGATATTCCGGCACATTTTCGATGCGGGCGCCGTAATAGATGTCCCACGCCACTTTCTGCGCGGCCGTGCCGGCATTGTAGTCCGGCGTGCCGGGCATGGGTTTGGTTTTGTCGTAGAGCGTCTTCGCCGTCCACAGCCACGAACCGTTGATGACCGCCTGATAGTTCGGCAGCGGCGACCAGATCACTTCGGCCTGGGCACCCTCGATGCGGTTTTTCAGGTTCGTCGTGCGCCAGCGGAAGACGCGGGTGTTGTAGCCCACCGTGCCGGGCGCAAACAGCGTCGTGTTATAGTTGAGCGGCTCCGAGAGATTCGACTGCGCGACCGGATCATCGAGCATCTGGTTCGTGCGCTCGCCGCGGAAGACGGAGAAGGTGCCGACGATCCTGCTGTCCTGCGTCGAGATCTTCGCGCCCAATTCCCAATTCATGCCATTTTCGTCGCGCAGGTCATCATAGGCCCCGCGGCTTTTCTCGATGGCCACGAACTGGTTGACCGAGGTGATGGTCTGGCCGAGATACTGGAAGGACCCGCCATTTTGATCGAGCGCGCTTTGCACCACCGGGATTTCATTGCCGGTGAAGACGCCGCCGACGTTGCCGATGTTGAATTGGAACGTCTTCGACACGGACGCATACACGTTGATCGCATTCGTCACGGCAAAGGATGCTCCGGCCATCCAGGCATCGCCATGCCGTTTGTAGACGCGCAGGGCTTGAATATAATTCGCGCCGTAACCCCATGCATCGGCCGGATAGTTTGCCGGATCGCGCCATGCATTCACGGGCACCTGATACCACGGATAGTTCGCCTCGAGGTATTGCCCCTTCTCCTGCTGCCATTGCCTCCGGTAGCCCGCGATGATGTTCAACCGGTCGTTAAACGCGGAGAGCTGATAGTTCAGATACGCGGCGGAATTGATCGGCTTGTAGCCATCGAGCCAGACGCGGTCCATCGGGAACAGGATGTCGATCGTGGGGTAAGTTTCGAAGCCCGGGTCGAAATTGCTATACACAGCTTTGACCAGCTTGATGTTCCCGTTGCGGTCGCGCACGACCTGGTTCACGGTGGGCGGGCCGGTGTCATGGCTGCGGCCTTCGCCCACGAGGTTGTCCGCCACCTGCGTGCCGCCCGTGGTGCCGTAGCCGGGGTTGGCAACCGGGTTGGTGGAACCGGGCACGTGTCCGTAGTAAGGGGTGAACTTGATGTCGTTCCCCAGATAGTTCTGCAGATACGTCGTATAGTTGTAGCCCGTGAGAATCTTGTGCTTCAAACCTCCGGTATTGAACTTGAAGATCAGATCGAGCTGGTGCGTGTCGGTGAGCCGGTAGTAGCCCGACGTCGCACTTGCGCCGACGTTCCAGTGAATGCCATCGCCCCACGGGGTGGTCACGCCTTCGATATTATTGAAGCGGCTGTTGTCATGGAGGAACACGTAACGCCCATCGAGCCACTCGGTCGGGGAAACATCCGCCGTCGCAGTGAACGAGCTCACATCGTTGGTCGTGCGCGCGCCACGGCTGGTGTAATTGAACGCCTTGTCGTGAATGAAGTTGCCGTTGGCATCGGTGTAATAAGCGCCGCGCTCCACTTTAGTATAGGCCGGGAGTGCATAATCACCCGTCGCCACGCGCTTGTTGTTGATGTAAGTGGCGTAGGCCAGACTCGGCGTGCTGGTGGTGTTCGGCACCTTCGGGCCGCTCGCCAGCGCCGCCGTTCTCCAGCCCGCAAAATCGGAGTAGATCCAATCGTAATCGTTCTGGTTGAAACTCTCGTGCAGCGACTCCGCTTCGATGTTGATCTTCAGCTTGCCGCTGTCGAACGGCACGAAGGTCATGCTCGGCGTGTAGTTCACGTTTTTCCGAAACTCGAAGCGTCGTTCGCCCTGCGTATCCTCCCACCCCCCGGTGAGCCGAAACGCCACTCTTTTCGACAACGGCACGTTGATGTCCGCCGTCAGCTTCTGCCCGCTGTTATCGTTGATCGAATAGCGAAACGTCGTGGGGATCTTCGCGAACACGGGTTGCTTCGTCACATAATTGATCACGCCACCCGGATAACCCTGGCCGAAGAACACCGCCGCAGGTCCTTGCACCACTTCCACGCGGTCGACGCTGTCCATATTATAAGCAATATAGCGGAAGACACCGTTGCGCATGATGGTATTGACCGGAAAGCCGCGCACGGTGAACGCCCCTTGCGGCGTCGCCTCGTTGCCCGGCCGGCGCATGGCATAACGGGTGTCGCCCGAAGCTGCCGCCGTGTAACGCAGCAGATCCATCAAGGATCGCGCATTCGTGTCGTCGATGAACTCACGGGAAACCACCGAGACGTTCATCGGCACCTTTTGAATCTCCATGCCGATGCGGGTGGCGGTCGCGGCGTTCGTTTTCAGGTAACCATGGTCGCGGTCGCTTCTCACTTCGAAGGCCGACATGACCGTCACGCCGCTGTCCGTCGGCAGACTGCGCGACGAGGACGCGGTGGTGTTCGCAGGACTCTCCGCGGGCGCGACCGCGCGCGGGCTGGCCGGCGCCGCGGCCGGCGTTTCGGCCGGCGGCGTCTGGTGGCGAAGCTTCGCGTTTTCGCTGCGCAACGCGGCGTTTTCCGCTTCCAGACGATCGACGATTGACTGCAAGCTCTCCTGCGCGCGCAACGGATTGGCGAGCAGAGCGATTAGGAATATAAAACCAAACCCGAGGCCGAGGGATCGCCGCGGGCGGTTGGAGTGTAGTTTCTTGGGGTTCATAGGTTTGCGACGTCTCAGACCATGGAATTGATCCTGATATACTGAAGCCGGCGGGGTAGAGGATCGTCGCGAACGGGATGTAGATTACGCTTGTGAAACAAGTCGCCGCGGTCGTGTTGGAAGCGTTGCAATCCCATGCTCCCCGCCCCTGTCACGCTTAGTGTTTTGGCTAAGAATTGTCAGCTCTCGGTGGCCACGGTCTCCCGCGCGCTCTCCGGGCATCCCAATGTCAAACCCGAGGTCCGCGCCCGCGTGCTGCGTGTCGCCGAGCAATGCGGTTACCGACGCAATCAGCTCGTCAGCGAGTTGATGGGGCAGATGCGGGGCCGCCGCACCCAGCAATTCATCGGCAACCTGGCTGTCGTCCACGTGCCCACGCCCAGTCAGCCCGCCATGCGACCGATGCAACGCCGCATGATCACGTCCGCCCAAGCTCGCGGACAGGAACTCGGCTTCGCGGTCGAAGTTTTCAGTCTGAATCGTGAGAGCGGTGGTCCGGCCACGTTGGGACGCGTGCTGCGCGCCCGCGGCATCGTCGGCGTGATTTTTCTCCAACCCAACTCCAACGATACCACGAACGGCTTTCCTTGGGCGAATTTTGCGACGTTGCAGATCGATTACGGGTCACCGATTCCGAAGCTGCACACCGTTTGCCTCGATCATCATCTCACGCTGACCAGTGCGCTCGGCCAACTCCGCTCCTTGGGCTATGGCCGCGCTGGCATGTTCATCGAACGGCACAAAGACGAGCGCCTCATTCACAAATGGTCCGCGGCGTTTCGCTCCTTCCAAGAAAACCAAGGCGGGATCGATCACCTCCCCGTGCTGATGGCTGACCACATGAATCCCGCTACTTTCATGGACTGGTATCGCCGCCACCGCCCCGATCTCATCATCGGACACGTTGATCAAGTGTTGGGCTGGCTTCGCGCGGCCGGAGTTTCCGCGCCCGCGGATATCGGTTTCTTCAATTTGAACTGGAACGAGCGCTCCGAGACCTGCGCCGGGCTGGACCTGCAACCTGAACTTCACGGCATCGTTGCCGTGGAAACCATTGCCGCCCAAATCCACCGCCACGAGAGCGGCTTGCCCGATGACCCGCGCACCGTCGCCATCAGTGGCAAATGGGTCGATGGCCCCACGGTGCGCGCCACGGCCGCTGCGCCCGAGCGTCACGCGGCACCGACCCACTGAACGCGTTTGCAGCGGGGCAGACGCGCGCCAGCGGCGGGAAGCTCGTGTTGTTTCCCGCGATCCTGAACTCGCGCGCACGCGCACCCGAGCTCGTGGGCATCCGGGCCCGCATCCCGGCCCACCCTCACCGCTTTGGGTGAGCGCCTCGATTTCCCGCGGGCGGGCGGCCGTCACGCCCGCCGACCGAAATCACCGCGTTGCCGCAACCGGCGCCTCGCTGATCTCATCGACCAGAGCGGCAAACGTCGCGTAGCCATCGAGGCGCGCCTTGGCCGAAGCGCACGTTTCCTCCGGCACGAGCCCCGTGGCTTCGGCGAGAAACACGATGTAGCGCGCGACCCCTTTGGCGTAGAGCAACTGCGTTTCCGGACTGATCGCATAAAACCGCGCGCGTTGCTGGTAGCCCGCGGGCGAATGATCGCCGAGGGAGGATTTTGCCGGGCGCCCTCCCGCCGCGAGCACGTAGAGGAAGTTATACTCGAAGAAGAACATGTGCTCCGGACTCGCCGGCAACGCCTCCAGCGCGGCGCGCGTCGCCTCCGGCGAGCCGAACAACAGGGCGTCGTCGTGCGCCAACGGGCTGCCGCACTTCACCAGCGGATCGACAATGAACGTGCGGGCCATCTTTTGCTCCGTCGCGTCGTTGCTGAACGCTCCGGCCAGCGCCATCTCCAGCGTGAACCGATACCAGTCGCGCCACAGCGCCTGATCCGCCGCGGTGCGCGATTGCGCGATGGCGACGCCCATTTCGTAGGTGTAACGGCCGCTCGTCTTAATCTCCAGCCGGCTGCCGGTCACCTCGCCCATCACGCGATAATTTTCCGCCGATTTGCCCGAGCCGGAGTGGAAGCCGATGCTGACGCCGAACTTCTCGCACACCGCCCACTGCCGCGCGATCAGCGTGCGCAACGCCGCGTTGTCGGGATACGGCATGTTTTTCTGAAAGCCGAATGCCGGGGCCACGAAGTTCACCGGCATCTCCAGCACCTCGCACAACGCCAGCATCACCGCGGTCGTCTCCGGCGTGGTGAGGCCGGGCAGTTCATCGATGGAGAGCTCCCGCAGATACGTGCGTCCGATGTCGGTCGTAAACGCCGCCGCCCGCGCCGTGGCGTATTTGTCGTCGCGTTGCTTCATTTTCAGCATCGCCGGCCAGACGGTGCCGAGCAATCGCCCGAACGCCGCATCGTCGAGGGCCAGGCCCGCCTGCGCCACCCGGGCGCGCGTTTGCTGCACGATCGCCGCCGGCACATCCGCGATGACCGCCGGTCGATTCAACGCCAGTTCCGGCGACAGATCGAAGGTGATGTAGCTCGCGAGCAGGCATCCGCGCACCAGATCGTCCTCTCGCGCATCGAACTTGCCGCCGATCGGCTGGTGATCCGCATTGAAACTCCACGCAATGCGCCGCTGGTGAAACCCCGACTTCAGTTTCGCCAACACGCAGCCGTGGCTCATGCCCTCGACGCTCTGCCCTTGGTGACCTTCGGGCACATTCGTGCCGATAAAGGGGAACGGCACCGAATCGAGCCGCCCTTCCAGCATCGCGTTCACATCGTAAACGAGTTCGCGCGGAATGCTGTTTTGATTCGCCGTGACGCCGAGATCGAGCGCGCTCATCGCCCAATCCACCGCCGGCCAGTGCAAGGTCGTGAAACGCGCGCCAATGCCGAGGGTGCTGCGGCCCAATTGCGCGCCGCTCGTCGGAAAAATCGTCGCTCCCGCATCGTGTTCCTGCACCAGATTTTTCAGGCGCAGCAGGTTTTCCCACGTCGCCGGAAACACCATCGTGCCGCCGCCCACGCGGACGCCACCCGTCAACACGCCGCCCGCGCCGTTCGCCGCCTGCGTCGTCAGCCGCCAGGCGCAATCGCCCGTCCCTTCGTCCTCCAGCAGGGTCCACTCGCCCGCCGCCGTCGCGAAGTGGCTTTTCGGCCACTCCTTGATGGCACCACCAGCGACGAGCCGGGCGCTCAGCGCCGCCCAATCGAGACAAAAATCGGGGCTGACACAGGGATTCTGCGCAATGCGCAGGTCGTGTTGCCGCAGGAATGAATTAATCGCGTTCGTGTTCAAAATCGTGGTCTCCCTTTAAATGGTCATGGCGTGGTAACCGCCGTCGACGATCAGCTCTTCGCCGGTGATGAACGAGCCCGCACCTTCGCTCGCCAGCAGCAGCGTGGCGCCGATCAATTCGCGGGCCTCCCCAAAGCGTTTGGCCGGCGTGTGGCCCATGATGCTCGCGACGCGGTCCGGCGTAAGCACCTTGCGGTTCTGCTCCGCCGGAAAAAAGCCCGGCACCAGCACGTTGACGCGCACCCGGTGCGGCGCCCACTCGCGCGCGAGATTGAGCGTGAGATTGTGCACCGCGCCCTTCGTCGCCGAATAGGTGAACACCCGCGAAAGCGGCACCACGCCCGACATCGAGCCGAGATTGATGATCGAGCCGCCTTCGCCGCGCTCGACGAGATACTTCCCGAAAACCTGGCAGCCCAGAAACACGCCCTTCATGTTCACGCGCACGATGCGGTCGAACTCGTCTTCCGTAATGTCGAGGAACGGCGTGGCGGAATTGATGCCCGCGCCGTTGACGACGATGTCCACGCGTCCGCTGCGTGCCAACACCGCCGCGAGGAGCGCCTCCAACTCCGCCTTGCTGGTGGCTTCGGCGGCGTAAAACCACGCCTTGCCGCCCGCCGCCGTGATGCGGTCAACCCGCGCCTGCGCCTTTTCGGCGTTGCGTCCCACCAGCACAACGTCCGCGCCCGCGCCGGCGAGACCCTCGGCCATCGCGCCGCACAACTCGCCGGTGCCGCCGATCACGACGGCGACGCGGCCGGTGAGGCCAAACAAATTAGTCAGATAACTTTCAGGATGCATAAATTGAAAATGAGGTTCAGGGCAGCGGCTCCACACGGAACCACGCGAAATCGGCGGGGCCGGCAACGCTGACGTTGGTAGCGTCGTTGAACAGACCGACTTTCGCTCCGATCCATCGGCCCGGCACCGCTGTAAATAGCCCGCCGAGGGGCGAAAACGTGTGCCCGTCGGAGCTGAAGCTGAATTCGCAGCACCCGTGCTCGCGCACCGTCACGCGGATAAAAATCGCGCCGGTCGCCGCCGGTGCAGTCGACACGACCGCCGGTGACTCCGCGGGATCGCCGCCTCGCACGATTTCGACGCCGTTCGCGCTGCGCTGCAGTCCCATCCACGCCGACTTTTCTCCTGCCACAATCAATCCCGCGCGCTGGCCGAGCCCCGGCGAGGGCAGTTCCAGGCGCGTCGTCACGACAAACGTTGGGGCGGGAAATTTTTGCAGCAGCAAATACGGGGCGAGCGAAAGCGGTGCGACCGCCGCCTGCGGGTGCAGACGCAATGCGCCCGGACGATCGGTCAGCGAAAACCAACCTTCGCGCGGATTGGCGGGCCACTGCCATTGCAGTCCCAACGTCGGCGAATCGAACGCATCGCTCGTCGGCGGCGTCGCCCGCGGCTCCGGCGGCAGCGTGGGTTTGCGGTGGGTGAGCACCGGCTCCCCGCGCCCATCGCCGTCGGGATCGCTGCCGATCACGGGCCAGCCCTCGCGCCACACCACCGGCTCCAAATGCACCACGCGACCATACGCATCGAGATCCTGGAAATGCACGAACCACCACTCGCCCTTCGGCGTATCAACCAGCGCACCTTGGTGCGGCCCGTTGATGGCCGTGCTCCCTTGAGCCAGCACGATGCGCGCCTCGTAAGGGCCGCGCACGTCGCGCGCCCGAAACACCGATTGCCAGCCCGTCTTTACGCCGCCCGCCGGCGCAAAGATATAATACCAGCCGTCGCGGCGATAAAACTTCGGTCCCTCCAGCGTGCTATAGTCCGGCAGCGCGTGGCCATCGACGATCACGCCGAGATCTTCCTCCACGCGCGTGCCGCCCGCGTCGAGGCGCAGCAACGTGAGCACGTTATTGATGCCCGCACGACTCTTCGCCCACGCATGGACGAGATAGACGCGGCCATCCTCATCCCACAACGGGCAGGGATCGATCAATCCGCGCCCCGCCTGCACCAACACCGGGGCACTCCACGGCCCGCGCGGGTCCGCCGCCGTGATGACATAGAGACCAAAATCCGGATCCGGATAATAGATCCAAAAACGCCCCGCGTGATGCCGAATCGCCGGCGCCCACACGCCTTTTCCCGGCTGTGGACTCGCGAACGCCTCCTCCGGCACCAGCCGTGGCAACGCGTGCGCCGCGAGCGTCCAATTCACCAAGTCCCGCGAGTGCAGCAGCGGCAACCCCGGCACGCAACTGAAGCTCGACGCCGTCAGCCAATAGTCATCGCCCACCCGCACCACGTCGGGGTCGGAGTAATCCGCATAAAGCACCGGGTTGCGGTAGCGCCCATCGCCGAGGTCCGGCTGCCAAGGCGAAACGCAAGCAAGAGTCATGGCGGCGGCAAGGGGCAGCATCATGATGTCCGAACAGTGGCCACGCCCAGCCGCGGCACCAGCAATTGCAACGCGAACAACGACAACAAATACATTCCGGAAAAATACGCGAAGACCGGCACATAACTCCCCGTGCGCTGCAGGATTTCGCCGGTGAAACCGTTGACGAAACCGCCCGTGAAATAGGCTGTAAACCCGCCCAAGCCCACGACCGAGCTGATCGCCTCACGCGGCATGGTGTCGGAAACAACGCTGAACAAGTTCGCCGACCAACCTTGGTGCGCCGAGCCCGCGAGTCCCACGATCGCCACCGCCAGCCACACCGTGCCGGCATACGGCGCAAAAAATACCGGCACCACGGCAACCGCGCAGATCAAGAGCGAGATCTTACGCGCCCCGTTCACCGTCCATCCGCGTTCCAGCAACCACCCGGCGAGCCACCCGCCCGCAATCCCGCCCACCGCGGCCAGTGCGAAAAACGCACCCGTCCACCACCCCACTGCCTGGGTCGTGAGACCGAAGCGTTTCGTCAGAAAGTCGGGGACAAAAAATTGATAGAAACCCCACGCCGGCCCGGCGAGAATGCTGGCGATAACGTAAGCCCAAACCGCCCGATGCCGCAGCAGCGGAAGCCACGGCATCCGCGTCGGCACCGCTTCCGCCGGCGGCTGGCCCTCGCGGATATAATCGCGCTCGGCGGCTGAAAGATGCCGTGCCTGCTCCGGCGAATCATAAACCAGCCACCACGCGATCACCCACACGAAGCCGGCGCCGCCCGTGATATAGAAGGTCGATTGCCAGCCCAGATGCGCGTAAAGCCACGGCACGCCGATCGGGCAGATGATCGCGCCGACGTTCGTCCCTGCGTTGAACAGGCCCGTCGCCAGCGCGCGCTCCTTCACAGGAAACCACTCCGCCACGACTTTGATGGCACCGGGAAAATTACCGCCTTCGGCGAGCCCGAGCGCGATGCGCGCGAGCATGAAGCCCGCCGCCGTCATTGGCATCGTCAGCAGAATCCATCCGACACTCTTCTCCGCCCACGAAAACCACGGCAGATGCATCGAAAACGTGTGCCCCACGGCGATGAAACCGCACAAACCATGGGCCGTCGCCGCGCAACTCCAGAGCAGCACAAAAATCGGCAGGCCTTTCTTCACGCCCCAGCGATCCATCAGCCGCCCGCCGAACAAATAACCAAACGCGTAGGCGAACGAGAACGCCGCGGTGATCCAGCCGTAGTCTGCTTCCGTCCAACCCAGATCGCGACTGAGATCGTTCTTGAGAATCGCCAGCACGAGCCGGTCGATATAGTTCACCGCCACCGAGAAAAAAAGGAGACTGCAAATGACCCAGCGGAAACGGCCGGGTGAGGTGGAAGCAGCAGAATGAGACATGCGGCAAAGGCGGCTGCGCGGGCGGCTCACTGTTTTCCGTCGTCGACTATCAGCGGCACGCCGGCGTGCGGTGATCCACGGGTCAGGCCCTCGGTGTTGATCCGATCGCTGTTGTGCGCCACCAGCGCGGGTCCTTGCGCCGTGTCGATGCGCACACCGCGAAACACCACATCAGCCGCATTGGTGATCGTGAACGCCGATTGCGCCGCAATCTGCACATCGGTGAACGTGAAATCGCCCACGGGCATTTCCCGCAGACCGGTGATCGCGCCGGCAATCTTTGCGCCGCGCGCCGTGATGCTGGCAAAATGAAAATCGCGATAACGCGGCGTGCCTTCGTCCACAGGCCGCACGTCCTCGGGCTGATCGCCGCCCGCATAGAAGGTTGTAATGAGGAACGGCGTCGCCACGTCCTGCATCACGATGTTGCTCACGGTCACGCCCTCCACCACCCCGCCGCGCCCGCGCTGCGATTTAATGCGAATGCCGGTGTCGGTGCCCTGAAACACGCAATTCGTCACGGTGACATTGCGCACGCCGCCCGACATCTCGCTGCCGATCGTCACCCCGCCGTGACCGCGATACATCACGCAATCGGAAATCGTCACATTTTCCGTCGGCCGGCCCATCCGGCGCCCGGACGCGTCGCGCCCCGATTTCAATGTCACGCAATCGTCGCCCGTATCGATGCGGCAGCCCGCGATCACGACCTGGCGACAGGCTTCGGGGTCGATGCCATCGGTGTTGTGCGAACCTTTTTCGCCGAAGATGGCAACGCGCTCGACCCGCACAAATTCGCAGAGCAACGGATGCACGGTCCAGTCGGCGGCGTTGCGCAGGTTAAGGTTTTCAATGAGCACGTCGCGGCAGCGCACGAGCCGGATTAGTCGCGGCCGGCCACGGCTGAGGTTTTTAACCTCGGCCCTCTCAGCAGGAGTCGCGGGCGGCCGCCATCCGCGTTTGGGATTTGGGTGCGCGAGTTCGAGCCGTTTCCACCAAATCCGCCCTTGGCCGTCGATCGTGCCGCGCCCGGTCAGCGTGATATTATCCGCGTCCACGGCGTAGATGAGCGGCGCAATCACTTCCTTCTCTTCGCCCCACTCGTCGGGCGTGGCAGGATAATCGTCCGGATGCTCGCTCCCCAGAATCGTCGCGCCACCGGCGACTTCCAGCGTGATGTGACTTTTCAACTCAATCGTGCCGCTCAGATAACGTCCCGGGGGGACGAGCACGGTGCCACCGCCCGCCGACGAGGCCGCCGCCACCGCGCGAGCGAAGGCCGCCGTCTCGATCGTAACCCCATCGCCCGTCGCGCCAAAGTCGCGCACATTAAAAACAGTCGGATGCGCCGCCGCCAAACTCGTGACGAGGGCGAAAAGAAAGGCTGTCCGCCGTCGTTTCATTGCGGAGCCCGCTCCGCCGGCGCGTCCAAGACCTCCCGCAACCACGCGATGTAGTGCGCCTCGTAGTCCGGCCGAAGTTGCGCCCACGTTTCCAGGGCATGCGGCGCACCGGGAATCGTGAGCAAATCACACCGCACGCCATTCGCGCGGAGCTTCGCTTGAAAATCGAGCGACTGCTGAAGCGGCACGGTTTTATCGGCCTCGCCATGCAGCAGCAGAAACGGCGGCAAGCCCGCGTGGACGTGATTAAGCGGCGAGATGTCGCGCAACACGGCCCGTGAACCGACGGTGACTTCGCGCGGCAAATTGAGCAGCCCTTGCAACGACGGACTCAATCCGCCCCGCGCCGCCAAGTCCTGCTCATGATTTGTCACCGGCGCGAAGCCCACGATCGCCTGCACGCGCGTGTCTTCGCCCGCAAGGGTCGCCGCGAGACAGACGAGATGGCCACCCGAGGAATGCCCGAAAAGCGCCATGCGTTGCGGATCGCCCTTAAACTCGGCCGCGTGCGCTTTCGCCCAGCGAATTGCGGTCTCCACATCGTCGAAGCACGCCGGCCAACGATGCTCCGGCGCGAGCCGGTAGTTGATGGAAAACCAAGTGAAATTCGCGGCGCTCAACGGTGCAAACCAAGGCGAAATATCCGCGCCGTCACCGGCCGGCACGGAATGTTTGTCGCCCCGGCTCCAGCCGCCGCCATGCACGAGGATCGCCACCGGAAACGGACCGGCGCCCACCGGCACGTGCGCATCCAGCAACAGCGGCTCGCCGTCCGCCTCGCCGTATTTGATGTCGCGCAAAACATCGGTCGCGGGTTCGGCGCGAAGAAATGGCGCGAGTTCCGGCACGACTCGCCTCAGTTCGTCGGCCACCAGTGCGGCAAACGCCGCGGTGCCTTTCGCATTGAGATGAGTCGTATCCGGTTTGCCGTTCTTGATCGGGTTAAACGTGGCCGACTCCGTCGGACCAAGGCGCTCGCAGAGTTCGACGCTGCGCGCATACAGATCAACGAGCGGCACGCGTTTTTCCGCCGCCACCTTTCGCACGGCATCGACATACGGCGTGAGCGTGGAAACGATTTTCCCGCGACCTTCGTGGTCGAAATCGCGACGCGTGAGCGAAGTCACCAGAATCGGCTGCGCACCGATCGCGCGCACCTCGTCCACGTAGCGGGCCATGTTGGCGAGAAACGTCGTGCCTGCGTCGGTCTCGCGCGCAGGCCCTTTGCCGGGCTGATCGTTGTGTCCGAATTGGATGAGGTAGTAATCGCCGTGCAACGCGAGCGCCGGTGGCCAATGCCCTTCCGCGCGAAAACTTTTCGAACTACGACCGCCGCGGGCGGTGTTGATGCACTCGGTCGCGTCGGTCAGGAGTTGCTTGAACCCGCGTCCCCACCCGACTTCGTCGGTCACCGTGGAATCGCCCACGAGCACGATGCGCACCTTGCGGGCGATGGGCGCGCGACCGGCGGGATTCCACCCATCGTGACCGCGCAACACCTCGGCCGGCGTCAACGCCGCCGCGGCAGCCGCGGTGAGCGCCTTCGCCCACGGCACGCGGCCGGCCGGATTCGCGCCTGGGCCGGTGCTGCCAAATTCGGCATAGCGCGTGGTGATCTCCGCCTGCGGCTTGTTCCAGTTGTGCCAACCCTCGGCGCGCACGACGCCGGACATCTCCGTGCGTAAAAACACCGTCTGCGCGTAATCGCGCCACGGCCGGCCGAGATAGGTTTTCACGCCGGCGGCCCCGGTGATTTTGCCGTCGGCAAACACGAAGCCATGCGTCTGGCCTTTCGGCGTGGAAGCCGCCGTGAGATAGCCGTCCTTCAGCGCGTGAATTTCACAGCGGTCAAAATACGCCGTCGCCCCACCGAAGATGAAATCGACGTGGCCCTCGATATAACAATCCGCGAAATATTGCCGGCCGCGATTGAGCAGAATCGTGTCCTGCCAGCCGAGAAAGCGGCAGTGGCGAAACACGACGCGGTCGCCCTCCACACGCAACGCGAGCGCCTGGCCGACAGGACCAGCGCTGTTGGCGATGGTGATATTCTCCCACTCCATGCCGTCGCCATCGATCTGCACCGTCGGCGTGCGAAACGTGCCGATGGGCTTTCCGTCGGGTCCGGGCGAACCGGTGCTAAGATCGTAAGTGATCGTCGTGGTGGCCGCATCCTCACCGACGATCCGCACGTGGCCGCGTTCGCGCTGGACGTAAATGCGTTCGTGATACGTGCCGGGCTTGACGAGAATCACCCACGGCGGCGTCGCTGGATCGGTGCGCAGCGGTGCGGTGCTGATCGCCTCTTGGACCGAACGATATTGCCCGGAGCCATCCGTGGCGACGACGGCGTCAGGCGTCGCGCGCGCTCCGAACGGGAGTAGACAGCAGGCAACGAAGACGGCGAGCCATGACCTCATGGCTCACGAACTCGTTTTCAGCCAGCGTGCGGCCCACTGGGGATAATCGCGCGCGAGCAGTGCGGCTGGATCGTTGACATACCAACGGTAGCCCCCGCGGCGCTCCGGCTCGACTTCGGCCAGCGTGTAATGAATGAGCGTATCGCGCCCGCCGAAGATCGGCCGGTTCGTGCCAATCTCGTAAAATCGCGCCCACAAGGGCGGAGCATGAGGATCGGCTACAATTGCGCGGTCGTGCCCGTGGGGCAAGGCAGGGTCCGGACGCTCCACCAGACGTTGCCCGGTGAGCTTCGACGTTTCAAACCACGCCACGGCGGAGCGGACGGCATCGATCACTTCCGGCGACGGATTTTCTTCGCCCATCAGAAACCGCACGATGCCCACGCTCTCCAGACCAGAGAGGGAAACGTGCTCGTATTTGCGCGCCGGGGCGGGCTCGAACGTCAGCTCGTCGTGCTGTGCGCACCACACCGTTTTGCGGCCGTTCACCACGATCTGGCAGCGCAAGATGCACGCCACTCCACGTTGCACGGCTTCCGCGCAACGCGCCCGCAACGCCGCATCCGCCCACTGGAACGGAGCGTCTCCGCGCGCCACCGGGCGCAGCGTGGCGAGCACGCCGACCATGGCGTCGTCGTTGAACGTGATCCGTGTGTAGTAACCGGGGCGCAGCGGAAAATACTGCGGCCAGCCACCATTTGGATACTGGGCGGCGAGCAGGTAATTGAGCCCATGGAGCGCGGCGGCGCGGAAACGCGGCTCAGGCTGGCCGGCGTCAATGCGTGCCAAGAGGCGGATTTGCGTCCACGTGGCATCGTTGTCGATCGTGGGCGCCACGTTTTCGTGATCGGCAAATTCCGCCGGCCCGGGCGGTCGCGTCATGTCGTGATTCTTCGGCCAGCCGCCTGACGGCGTTTGATAAAGCAAAACACTTTCCCCCACGGCGCGCGCCTCGGCCGAGGCATACCACGCGGCCGGCTGCCGCAGCACCGCGCGCCACGCCACCGCGGCGCGCGCTTCGGCCGCGAGGGACAGCAGCAGCAGCGAAAGGAACGGCCGGAAGAAGCGCATGGCGATCAGCGGGTCCGCAGGTCGACCATTTCGAATTTCGGGGCCAGCGCGTGCATCACCAGCCACGCGACGAGGTAGGCGGAACCGCAAATGACGAAGAGCAGGGCGTAACCGGCCTCAAGATGACCGAGCGCCGTGAAGTGCTCCAACACCTTGCCCGCCACACGGGCGATCAGGATGCCGCCAATGGCTCCCGCCATGCCTCCCAAGCCGGTGACGGATGCCACGGCTTTTTTCGGAAACATGTCTGAGGCGGTCGTGAAAATATTGGCCGACCACGCTTGGTGCGCCGAGCAGGCGATGGCGATCGTCGCGACCGCGAGCCACGTGTTGATCGCACCGAGGCGCGACGCGAAGAGCACCGTCAGCGGCAGGAGGGCGTAGATGAACATGGCGAGCTTGCGCGCCTTGCTCGCAGTCATGCCGTGGTTGATAAACGCTTTCGGCAGCCACCCGCCGAAAATCGAACCTGCGGTCGCCACCGTATAAACCAGCGCAACGGCAATCGGCCAGCTGATCACGCCGGGAATCGAGCTGTGATCGCCGGTGAAGCCGGGATGCGTCGCAAGAAACGCGTCCACTTTGCGCGCGTTTTCGCCTTCGAGAAAGGCGGGCAGCCAGAAGAGGAAAAACCACCAGATGGGATCGGTCAGAAACTTTCCGAGAATGAAAGCCCAGGTCTGGCGAAAACCGAGCAGACGCGCGCCCGAGATGCGCACCCCGGCGTCGGCCTGCTCCACGACCTGCTCGTCGCGGTCGCTGTGGATGTAATCATACTCCGCCTGGCTGAGCTGACCGCTCTGCAATTTCGCCGCGGGCGACGCATAGGTTTTCACCCAGAAGACGATCCAGATGAGGCCGACCGCACCGGTGAGAATAAACGCCCACTCCCAACCCCACGCCGATGCGATATACGGCACGCACAACGGCGCCACGATCGCACCGACGTTCGCGCCGGAATTGTAGAGTCCCGTGGCGAACGCGCGTTCTTTGCGGGGAAACCACTCGGCCACGGTTTTGTTGGCCGCAGGAAAATTACCCGCTTCCGAAAAGCCGAGCGCGGCGCGCCAGAAGCCGAAGCTCCACGTGTGGTGGCCGAACGCGTGGCCGATGGCGGCGATGCTCCAGCCGATGAGCGACGCCGCATAACCGGTCTTGGTGCCCACCCAGTCGATAAAACGACCCGCGGCGAGCATGCCGACCGCGTAGGCGATTTGAAAACAGATGACGACCGTGGAGTAATTGAGCTCCTGCGCGGCTTTGTCGGGACCAAACACGCCGTGCTCGGAGAGCGTCTGCTTGAGCAGGCCGAGGACGTTGCGATCAAGGTAATTGATCGTCGTCGCAAAGAAAACCAGGCCGCAAATCGTCCAACGATAGCGACCAATTTGTTCGCTCAAAGGGATGCGAGGCGCGGGCGGGAGAGGAGTAGCGGTAGGCGGCATGAAAAGAGGAAATCAGGGGTTCGGGGCAACAGACGGGGAACTCAAACTGCGAGCTTTCCGGGCCGGCTCGACGGAGGTTCGGGTGAACGTAAGGCGACCTGCATGGCGGACGAGATCGGTTTCAGTCACGTTGTTGAACGTGCAGTCGGTGAGGCGGATGTCATCGATTGTGGCGCCCTCAAAACCGGCCACCCACAACACCCGCGGACTAGCCGCACTGGTCACATGATCAAGCGAAACATTGCGCACCGTCGGCGGGTGCGAACCCTGCGCGCCCTCCTCGTAAATCAAGTCGATCGTCAGCACCGCTTCCAGGACGCGGCCCACGGTGACGTTGCGCATGAAAACATTTTCGAGCACGCCGCCGCGACGGGCGTTGGACTTGAAACGCAACGCCCGCTCGAGGTGCGGGCTGTCCATGCGACAATTTTCGATGAAGACGTTGCGCACACTGCCGGATATCTCGCTGCCGAGGACCACCCCGCCATGGCCGTCCAGCATCGTGCAGTCGCGCACGACGATGTTTTCACTCGGCACATTGACGCGGCGCCCGTCGTTGTTGCGGCCGGATTTGATCGCGATGCAATCATCACCGGTGTCGAACACGCAGCGTTCGATCAGGATGTCGCGCGATGACTCCGGGTCGCACCCGTCGTTGTTCGGGCCGTGCGAATGGATTTGGACGCCGCGCACGGTGATGTTTTGCGAAAGCACGGGATGGATTTCCCACATCGGCGAACGCACGATCGTCACGCCCTCGATCAACACGTTTTTGCAGCGATACGGCTGGATGAAATTGGGCCGCAGAAAGCTGCCGGGCCCGAACACGCGCTCCGCCACCGGCACGCCGGCCTCGCCCATTTTGTTCAGGCGATCACGCGCGGCGGTTTGCAGCGTTTTCTTCCCTTTTTCCTTCTTGTTCCACGCCCACCAGTTCGACCAGTCGGCCTGGCCGTCGAGCGTCCCCTCGCCCGTCACGGCGATGTTTTCCTGCTCGAATGCGTAGATCAGCGGCGAATAGCTCATCGCTTCAACACCTTCCCACCGCGTGAAAACCACCGGGTAATCGTCGGGCCGGGTGCTGAACTTGAGCGTGGCGCCTTTCGTCACGTGGAGATTGACGTTGCTCAACAGGTGAACCGCGCCGGTGAGCCATTCGCCGGCCGGCACCACGACGCGGCCGCCGCCCGCAGCATGACACGCGGCAATCGCAGCGCGGATCGCGGCGGTGGCATCGGCACCGGGTTTCGCGCCGAAATCCGTGATCGGGAAATCATGCGCGGGAAACTCCGGCGCCTGGATGCGGGCCAGCACGGCGTCGAGATCGCCCCACCCGCGCACCGCGACGGGAGCGGCGGAGGATGCGAGCAGTTGCTGCACCTCGATGCCGGCGAGAATAAACGGGCCGACGCCCTTCAAATCGTTTTCGATGACCGGCTCGCTGACGTAATAGTCGAACGAGCCATCGCGTGCGCGGCCCTTGGAATTGGTGTAGCCGAGGCCGGCAACCTCGCAGCAGTGCGTGAGATTCACGCGTCCGTCGGCGTCGGTGCGGATGAAATCGCGAATGAGCCCGGCATAACCGCGCAAGACGGCGGGCAGATATTTTTCGCGCGGGAGATAGCCGCGATTGATGCCCTTCGCCAACGCATAGACAAACATCGAGGAGCCGGTCGCTTCGAGATAATTGCCGGCGCGATCCCCTTGGTCGGTGACCTGCCACCACAGCCCGCTGGCCGGATCCTGCCAGCGCACAATACCATCCGCCACGCGCCGCAGGACGTCGTTGATCTGATCCACGTCCGGCTGCGTCGGCGGCAGAAAGTCGAGCGAATCGACCAGCGCCATCGCATACCAGCCTTCGGCGCGGCTCCAGAAATTCGGCGACTGCCCCGTCTGCGGATTCGCCCACGCCTGCGCATGCTTTTCATCCCACGCGTGGAAATGCAGTCCGGTCTTCGCGTCGTAGCCGTGGCGGTCCATCAATAAAATCTGCCGGGCGACGTCGTCGAAGAGCGCCGGCTCGCCGAAGACCCGGCCATATTGGGCGAGAAACGGCGAAGCCATGAACACGCCGTCGAGCCACATCTGGTCGGGATAGCGTTGCTTGTGCCAGAAGCCGCCTTCGCTCGTGCGCGGCTGATGGGTGATTTGGGCGCGGAGCGTGGCCAGCGCCGTGCGGAAACGCGGCTCGCGCACGCCGTCCTCCCAGCGCGTAAGGAGCACTTTGCCGGGCGGCATCATGTCGAGATTGTAGTCGGCCTGCTTGTAAGTGCGGATCGTGCCGTCAGCGGCGACAAACGACTCGGCGGTTTTGGCGCCGTAGTTGATATAGTCCGATTCACCGGTGGCGGCGCCGAGCTTTAGCAACGCGAGGCCGAAGAGCGAAGACGTATAATCCCAGCGCGCCCGTGGGTTGCTCCCGCCGTAGAACAAGGAATCGCCCCGGCGCGCCATTTCCGAGCGCGCGAGGCGTTGCGACCACTCGAGCGGTGCGGCGCCCGAGAATTGGCCGGGCGCCGGATCGGCGGCCCACAGAGCGGAGAAAGTCAGAAGGAAGCTGGCAAGCAGGCGGAGTTTCATGGGCGGGGAAAAACAAGACGCACGATCGCGGGGTGAAAAGCGGGCGTTGCGGCTCACTCGGGCGCGGAGGGAGGAGCGCAGAGAGTTACTGGTCGAAAAGAAAGGTGGAGGAAAAACTAATTCTGTCCTGAATTTCATTTTTCACCGTCCTGCGATGATCCACGAGAAATGCTCCACCCCGTCCGGTCGCGCTGCATCAGCGCACGGCCGCGTCGCCGCCGAGGGCAACGCGGGAAAAAACGACGGCGCATGAACGAACTGCAGACATCGCTGCGCCGTTTGTTCGCCCGGGACAAATTTCCGTGGGTGTTCCTTGCGCTGACGATCTTCGCCGTGGTGATTCAGCTCCATCCCGCTTGGCGCGCCGGGCTGATCTACGACCGCCGGGCGCTTCAACACGGAGAAATCTGGCGGCTGTGGAGCGGCCATTTTGTGCATTTCGGCTGGCCGCACCTCGTCGCCGACGCAGGACTTTTCCTCATTCTCGGCCGCTTGCTGGAGCGCAAGTATCCCGTGGCGTTGCGCATTTCGGCGGTGCTGATGCCCGTCGTGATTTCCGTCGCGCTCTATACGTGCGACCCCGCCCTGGAACGCTATGCGGGCTTGAGCGCGGTCAATCTGGGCCTGCTGCTTTTCTACGCGTTTCAAGGCTGGCAGCGGAATCGGTGGGACTGGTTTTGGCCCACGATCCTCGCGATCTACATTGGCGAGGTTGTGCTCGAGGCGACACGCGGCCAAGGCCACGGCGGCGGATTCATTCAGTTCGACGATCCCAGCATCCATGTTGCCACCTCGGCGCACATTGCGGGAGGGCTTTACGGCTTCGCGCTGTGGTTGTGCTGTCGCCGACGCGCAAAACCGAACGCCGGCTGATACGCACCGCCGCAGCGGAAGCGTCGGCGCCAGGCTGCGATGACGGGCGAGGACGAGGGTCGCATCCCCAATCCCGACCCGCGAGCATCGCCCCCTCGCCTGCGCTAGCGCGGCGGACAGCGGCGGACGCAGAGTGGCGGGAGGAAAGCGCATCGCGAAAAACCGCGCCGGGCCGTGCGGGCACGGACCGGCGCCCGACTCACGGGTTGACGTCGTAAATTTCGAGCAGGGCGACGCCGCTGGTGTTATTCACTCCCGCCACATGCACGGTATAGACGCCGGGCTGGAGCGTCACGACCGCGGCGGCATCTTTGGTCGTATCGGAATCCAGCGCGAAGGCGCCGACCGACTGAGCCACGTCCTTGAGCGCGGTGGTGCCGCCCCAGTTGTCGTTCGTCGCGACCACGGTGGAACCTTGATACACCGTCAGCATGGGATCCTGAAGCACGCTGGATGCACTCACCCCATAGGTGACGAGGGACGGTCCGACGCCGCGAATCAGCAGCTTCTTGGGCGCGTTACCCGTGATGACAAAGCCGGCGATCAAAATGCCATCGCCGGTCTTCGCCTCGGACCGCACGGAGACGTTTACGAAGTGCGCATCGCCGACGAGGGTGGCGTCGTAGACTTCAAGGAGTGCGAGACCGGCTGCCGTGCCCGTCGTGGTGATATGGCCGCTGTAAGCGCCCGCCGTGAGAGGCGCGAGCAACACCGCATCTTTCGAATTGGACGGGATGACAAACGCGCCGACTTCGGCGGTTTTGACCACGAGAGGCGCGGTGCCGCCCCAGTCATCGTTTTCAGCGATCTGCGTGGCCGAACCGTTGTCGAAGAGACGGATCTGCGGATCAGCGAGGACGGTCGCCGCCGGCACGCCATACGGCACCAAGCCGGGACCGATGCCGCGCACCAACACATCCTGGCTGCCGGAACCAGCCACGACGAAGCCCATGATGAGCGTCTGGTCGAGTTTGCCGGCGCCGCTGCGCACCGAGAGATTCACGATGCGTGAGGTCGAGATCGCCGAGCCGCTCAACCCCGCGAAACTGATCGGCGTCGTCGCGCCCACGGGGAGAACACTCGCGGTGACGCTCTCGCTCTCCGGAGCGACCGAAACAGTGATTGCCGACGAGTTCGCGGTCGCAACCGTGAGCTGGCCGTTGGCATCGATCGTGCCGGTGCCGCCTCCAACCGAGCCAGGCGTGGTCGTGACGACCAAGGCCTGGCCGCTGGCTCCGATGACGGTGTAAACGCCGCCGTCGGAAGTGCCGAGGGCTGCGGCGGCATAGTAGCCGGCCACGCCCTGCGCCGCGCCCGTTGAAGGATCCGCCGCGCCGCTGAAGGTTTCATCCAAGCCTTCCAGTTGCCCCACCACACTCTGGTGAACGACGTGGCCCGTCAGTGTGAACTGGCCGGAAACAAGGGCCTGCGGCGCGTGCGTCCCGGCGATCGCCACTGTCGGCGTCGCGGTGCCGGTGGCGCGGATTTCGCTGCCGGTGACCGTGAAGCTGCCATCCGCGGCGAGGGTGACGTCCAAGACGATTACGCTCTGGCGCTGCGGCAGGTTCGCGATGAACACGCCGGTGTTGTCGGCATTGACCGACAATGCCCAATCGCCGCCCGCGGTGAATTGTCCGAAATAGATGCCCGTGAAGCTCGGGACTGTCGCCGTCAGCGATACGGAATCGCTGGTCACGGAGCCGGCCGCGTTGGTGACGACAACGGAGTAGCTTCCGGCATCGGTCACCGCCGTGGACGTGAACGCGAGGGTGGCACTCGTCGCACCGGCGATGGCGACGCCGTCCTTGCGCCACTGATAGGTAAACGGACCGGTGCCGCTCGCGACGACCGAGAAGCTGGCGGCATCGCCAACACTGACCGACTGCCCCACCGGCGCGGTGGCGATCGCCGGCGCAATGATCAGCGGGTTGACGGTGAGGGTTGTCGTGGCCGTGGCGTTTTTGTAATTAGCGGAATCAGTTGGCGTGAACGCGACGCTGAGGGTCTGACCGACGCCAGCACCGAGCACGGTGCCCGCAGGCGGCGTATAGACGAACGCTCCGGCCACATTCGCTGAGGCGTTGAGCTGCGTGGCGCCGAGCGCAGTGCCCGCCGTAATCGCCGCTGGCGCCGACCACGTGATGGCCGGCGTGGCCTTGTTCACTGTGAGCGAAACGGTGGCGGTTGCGTTTGTATAATGAACCAAATCCGTCGGTGTGAACGTGACGCTCAATGTCTGGCTGCCCGCCGCGAGCACCGCGCCCGAGGCCGGCGTGTAGACGAAGGCGCCCGCGACGTCGGCGGTGGCGTTGAGTTGCGTGGCACTCAAGGCGGTGCCGTAGCCAATCGCGGCCGGCGTAGCCCAAGTCAGCGTCGGCGTGACCGGCGTAGGCGGCACATCGCTCGTGACCACCGTAATGGTGGCGCTCGCGCCGCTGGTGCCGGCAGCGTTGGTCGCGCGGATACGGTAGTAATACGTGGTGCTCGCGGAGAGGCCGGTGACGCTGGCGTTCAGCGCGGCGCCGACGTCGAGATCGGCATAGCCGGCAACCAGGTTCGTGAAGCTGTCGTTGGTGGACACATCAAGGCGGTAGCCAGTCGCCGTCGGCGCGCTGTTCCAGTGCGCCGTGAAACCGGCCACCGTGACACTCGTGGCTGCACTGGCGACGGGCGCAGCGGGAGGCAAGTTGACGGTCAGCACGGCGGCACTCGAGGTGATCGCGCTGACGGTGTTCGTGACCACAACGGTGTAATTGCCAGCGTCGCCCGCTTGCACATTCGCAAGATCGAGGATCGGGCCGGTGGCGCCAACCACATCGGCGCCGTCATGTTTCCATTGGTAGGTAAACGGTCCCGTGCCGGCGGCGACCACGGCAAATTCCACATCGCTGCCGATCGCCACCGACTGGGATTGTGGCTGCGTCGTTATCGACGGCGCGGTGGCCGCAATCACGGTGAGGGCTGCGCCGTTACTGGTGATGTTGCCGCCAGTGTTGGCGACCACGACCGAATAGGTGCCGATATCGGCGAGCGTGGTGGCGGAGATCGTCAGCACGGCGGTGGTGGAACCCGAAATATGCGCACTGTCGGAGAGCGCAGTGCCGTCTTTCTTCCATTGATAGGTCGCCGTCGTGCCGCTGGTGACCTGGACCGTGAAGGTGGCGTCGGCGCCGGTGGCGACGGTCTGGCTCTGGGGTTGCGCGGTGATGGTGGGCGCGCCGGACGTATCGACGGTGTAGGCCGTTTTGAGCCAGTTGTCTTTGCTCCACGTGAGCGTGCCGGCGCCAGAGCCCGCCGCGAGAATGGCGGGCAACTGCGCGGGATCGTCCATCGTGTAGTCGTAGGGCAGTTGATTGTTCGGCAGGTCCCACACGAACGGAATCACCGGCGCTTGGAACGGTCCCATCGGGTTGTTCGCATCGGTGCTGTTGCCGCGCACGGTCGTGAGCGTGCCATCGGGAGCGTGGAAGCTGTAGATGGAATCGAGGGCCTTGATCTTGCCGGTGTAGATGGCGCTCGACGGATCCGTCTGGTTGTTGCGCAGCGGCCAGAGGCAGTCCGCGTAGATCGATTTCTCGACAAGGATCGAGCCGTTCTCCGTGGAGATCGTGCCGTTGATGGGCGGATTGAAACTGTAGGTGTTGTTGAGCGTGTTGAGCAGCGCCGAACTCAGCGACGCGGCGCGCGCATCGCGCAGACGTTTCGCCGCGAGCAGCTCAACGTCGTCAACGTAGATGTTGTAATCATGGACGTTGCCGCCGCGGAGACGGGGCACGACGCGGTCCCAGACGTTCTTGAACCATTGGTGATGGAACGTCGCCGTGAGCGAGTCGTTCTCCGCTTTCAGCGAGTTGGAACCCATCAAATGCCCTTTGTCGTGGCCTTGGATGATGGTGGCGATGTCGTCGACGGAATAGCCGTTGGTCCGCAGGAAATTGTAGAACGGATAAGACGAACGCTTCGCTTCGAGCGCGGCGAGTTGCACGCGCACCGGGCTGTTGGGGTTCGTCGCCTCGTCGTCGCCGATGTATTTGCACCACGAAAGCGTAGCGTTGGTCGTCCCGGCCTTGAGGTCGACGATGCCGTCGTAGGCCTTGGTGAACGTGCAATGATCGATCCAGATGTTGGACACGTCGCCGCCGTTGCTGACGGTGATGAAATCCCAATCGTTGGAATCGTAATTGCCTTTGGAGGCCTCGTCCCACTCCCACATTTCGTCGAACTTGAGATTGCGGATGATGATGTTGGAGGTGCCCTTCACGTTGAAGTTGACGTGTTTGATCGTGACACCGGTCGCCGAGAAAATCGTGAGGGGACTCTTGGCCTTGATGTCGAGGACGCTGACGCCCGAGGCAATCAGAGCCGGGTGCAGCTTCGGCGTGGCGTGCGAGCGCAACGGATTGCTCGGCAGGCCTTGCACCGTGGCGCCGACCTCGATCCAGCCGAGGTTGAGGTCGTTCATGATCTCGATGACCTTCACCTTGCCGGCGGTCTTGTTGGAATCGGAGATGGCCTGGACGAACTCCTGCGCCGTGGTCACTTTGCGGTAGGCCGGATCGCTCTCCGGAATCACACCGCCACCGGTCGTGCCGGAACCGACCGTGGCGAAGCCGGTGAGATTGAATTCCGTGACCGGGAGGGCCGACGCGAGGTTGAGCGCGACCGCGTCGCTGATGACGGATCCGGCCGCATTCGAAACGGTCACCGCGTAATTACCGGTGTCGCCCGCCTGCACGTTGCTCACCGTGAGCGAACTAGTCGTGGCGCCAGCGAGGGTGTTGCCGTCCTTCTTCCATTGGTAGGTCAGCGGCGCGGTGCCGGTGGCGGTCACGGTGAAGGTGGCGTTGGTGCCGGCCGCGACGGTTTGCGCCAGCGGCTGGGCGGTGATGACCGGCATCTGCGGCGGCGCGACCTGCACGGTCAGCGTGGCGACCGCGGAATCAACGACGCTCGCGGAATTGGTGGCCGTGAGCACGTAGTCGCCCGCATCGGCGAGTTGCACGGTGCTCAGCGTGAGCGTGGCGCTGGTCGCGCCGCTGATCGCCGAGCCGTTTTTCTTCCATTGATAGGTCAGCGGGTCCGTGCCGGTGGCAGCGGCGGTGAAGGTGACGTTGGCCCCTTCAGTCACGGAGGTGGATTGCGGCTGCGTGGTGAACACCGGCGGCGTGGCGACCGTGACGGTGAGCACCGCGGCGGCGCTCGTGGCCGAGCCGAGATCATTGGTGACAACAACGGTGTAACTGCCGGCGTCGCCCGAGGTGAGGTTGGTCAGCGCGAGCGTGGCGGAGGTGGCGCCGCTGATGGCGACGTTGTCTTTTTGCCACTGGTAAGTGAGCGGATTCGTGCCGCTGGCGACCACGGTGAACGCTGCACTTCCACCAAGCGCGCCCGCCACCGAAGCGGGTTGCGTGTCGATGGACGGTGCGGACGGGCCGGCGGCCTCGATGCTGTAAGAGAGTCCGGTGATCGTCAGGGCGTTGAAGGAGTTCGACCCTCCCGCAATGCGCACCGCGAGTTGATCGTAGGTGCCGTTGGCGCGCGAATCGGTGGTCGTGTCCGTGCCCGTGAGGACGTAGTTGGACAATCCGCCGCCCGTCAGCGTCGCCGTCAACTCACTGGATTCGGAGAGGCGCGCGACAACATAGGTGAGCGTGTAGGTCGTGGAGGCCGTGAACGCGGCCGTCGTGCCGGAAGGGTTGGCGGCCACCAAGTCGGTGTAGAGCGTGGCGCCGGTCGAACCCATCAACGTGGTGTTCGTCGAACCGGGAATGCGGGCGAGAAGCTTACCGGCGCCCGAGTCGATGTTATAGGAAGCGACGTAACCCATGTCGTCCGTGACGACGGAGTTCGTTTCCGTATTGGCGCTCGCGGTGACGCGGGTGCCGTTGGCGTTGAAGAGACCGAAGCGAAGCGCGTTGGGGGCGACCGCGACATTGCTGCCCATCTGAAACACGAGCGTGAGCGTCAACTTTTGCCCCACGGCGAGGTTGATGGCGTTGGGCAGGTAGGTGACGAAACTGGAGGCGGAAGCCTGGCCTTCGTTGAAGGTGATGCTGTTCACGCCCGTCGTGAGGGTGTCGGCGGTGCGGGTCTTGAACCAAGTGAGTTGGGAGGCATCGAGCGTCGTGGTGGCCGCGCCAGCGGTGACGACCGAGATGACATTCGACGATCCGCTGGTTCCGGCGGCGTGGACCGCGCGAACGCGGTAATAATACGCGGTGCCGGAACTGAGGCCGGTGAGCGCGCGGCTGAGATCGGAACCGACGGCGAGGTCCTGGTAGCCAGAGACGAACGTGTCGAAATTGCTGCTGGAGGAAACGTCGAGGCGGTAGCTGGTGCCTCCGCTGACCGCGGACCACGAGGCGACGAAACCGGTATTGGAAACGGCAGTGGCCGCCGCCGCCACGGGAGCTTCCGGAGAATCCGTGACCGTCAACGTCGCGACGTCGCTCGTGACACTGTCAATGCTGTTGGTGACAACGACCGTGTAACCGCCGGCGTCACTGCTCTGCGCGTTGGCGACCGTATAAGCGCCGCCGGTGGCGCCGGAGATCGGCGAACCATCCTTTTTCCATTGGAACGTAAACGGCGCCGTGCCGCTCACCACGACGGAGAACGTGGCCGAGCCACCCACGTAAACGGACTGCGCAGCCGGTTGCGTCGTGACCGACGGGCCGGTCGCCGCGCCGACCGTCACCGTGACGGCGTCGCTGGTCGTGTGGCCCGCGGAATTGGTGATCGTGATCGTGTAGCTGCCGGAATCGGCCACTTGGGCCGCGGCGAGCGCGAAGGAAGAATTCGTGGCGCCGCCGATCGCCGACCCGTCTTTCGACCACTGATACGTGAAGGGCGCGGTGCCTTGCACCGACACGGAGAGCGTCACGGCTGCGCCGGTAATCACCGACTGACCTTGCGGCGCGGTCACAATGACCGGAGGCGTGTGGAGATAAGTTTCAACGGCACCAATGTCCGGCGCGTCTTCATAATAGCCGGCCGTCGCGAACGGGAACTGGCCGATCACGTCGCCCGGCGGGAGGACGCCCGCGTTGAGCAGCGGGCTGTTCGCGACCGGCCGGGCGAAATCGCCGAGCGCGATGCTGCCATCCGCGTTGCGCGCGAAGCCGCCGACCGGGACGGTCAACGTGACGAACGCCGTTTTGTAAGCGGTGAGGCTGGCGTCGTTGATGCTGGGACCGCGGCTGGAAGAGCCGACGAACCAGAAGATATTGCTGGCCCCGGTGGGGACGCCGCTGTTGCCGACGTAGCGGTCGTTGACGCCATTGCGGTTGCCCGGACCGGAGCTGGTCGTCCAGAGGGAAATGTTGTTATAGAACGTGGCCTCGCCGGAATCGAATTTGAAGTTTCCCTCGACGTTGTCCCACGCCAGATTGTTGACGAGGACGATGGCGCCGGGGTTGCTGTTCCACGTGAATCCGTTCTTACCATTGTTAAAGCTGATGCAGCGGGAGACGTAGTGGGCGACGGCGATTTTCTCGCCGCCGAGTTTGAAGCCGTTGCGATCACCGGCGGCGTTTTGCGTGCCGTCGGTCAGCGTGCCGTTGTTATAGGAAATGCACTGGTCGAGGACGACCGGATCGATCGGGCCCGTCTCGCTCTTCGTATAAAGATCCCACCCGTCGTCGATATTGTTGTGCGAAATGCAGCCGCGGAATACATTGCCGGCACCGGCGGTGAGTTTGCACGCGAAGCCGTCGGCGTTTTCGCCACTGCCAGGGGCGACGTCGCAGTTGTCGTAGGACTCGCAGTTGAGAATCAAGTTGTAGGTCGGCCATTCGGAGCGGGGCGCCGACGACGAATAGCGGCCGATCTGGAGGCCCGTATCCCGGTTGCCGTGCAGGCGGCACAGCTCGACGATATTGTGATTGCCGACGACGTAGACGCCGTTGTCCGCGGCGTTTTTGATTTCCAGACCTTTCAGGTGCCAGTAGTCGCCGCCGAGCCAGACACCGCGCGGGTTGCTGACAGTGGAGGGATTGCCGTAGGGCTGGGAGGAGAAGTCGAACACCGGCGTTTCGGCGGTGCCGCCCGGTGGGACGTAGGCGACGAGATTCTTAAGCGCACCATCCGTGCCATTATTACCGCGCTCGATGCGCAACTCCGTGGACATCGCGTAAGTGCCACCGCGCACAAAAATCGTGCCGCCTGCGGGCACCAGCGCGATGGCGTTGGCGAGCGTCGTCGGCTGCGCGAACGTGCCGGGGTTGTCCACGAGACCGTCCGGAGCCACGAAGATCGAGCCTTCGCCGACCGCGGGCGGTTCGGTCACGGTGAGCGCGACGGGATCGCTCGTGACGCTGCTGGCGGCATTCGTGACGACAACGGTGTAGTTACCCGCCGCCGTGAGTTGGACGTTGGTCAACGTCAGTGTCGGCGCGGTCGCGTCGGGGATGTCGGCGTTGTCTTTCCGCCATTGATAAGTGAAAGGCGCGCTGCCCCCGGCAGTGACACTGAAGCTCACGGCGCCGCCAATGACGACGGATTGCGAGCCGGACTGGGCAAGGACGACCGGCGGCGTCACCACGCCGGTGAGATCGAGCGATGCGACCGCGCTCGTGTCGGAGCCCGCGCTGTTGCTAACGACAACGGTATAGGCGCCGGCGTCGGCAGGTTGCACGTTGTTCAACGTGAGCGTGTCGGAAATCTCGTCGGCAATCGCCGTGCCATTCTTCCGCCATTGATAACTGAGCGGCGCCGTGCCGGTCGCCGTGATGGTGAAGGTCACCGTCGCGCCGCTGTCGACGGTCTGCGACTGGGGTTGCGTGACGACCTGCGGCGCGTTGACGACGGTGGAAATCGTGAGCGTGGCGGGCGCGCTCGTGACGCTGCCTTTGCCGTTGGTGACAACGACGGTGTAATCGCCCGCGCTGGTATCCTGCGCACTGGCGATGGTGAGCGCGGCGGAAGTTTCGCCGGAAAGCGGTGAGCCATCTTTGCTCCACTGATAGGTGAACGGGGCATCGCCGCTGGCCGCGACGGTGAAAGTGACCGCCGAGCCCAGATCGACGGTTTGCGCGGCGGGCTGCGTGGTGATCACCGGGCTGCCGTCGGCGACCGCCGTCATCGAGACGGAGACGTTGTCGATGGCGATCGTGTCGTTGGACGTGGTCGAGGACGTCGCGCTGTTGGCGGTTTTCCAGCGAAACCAAATCGTGGCGCCATCAGCCACCGTAACGGCAACAGGACCGCTGGTCAGGGTGGCGGTTTTGCCCACGGAGCCGCTGGCCGAGGTGAAGGCGAGGTCGCTCAACGTCGTCCAGCCGGACGTGGCATTGAGATCGGTGGACGTAGCGCCGATCCGGTATTCAACCGTGAACGTCATATCCCGACCGGTGGTGTTTTCCCGCCACTGCTCGGGTGTGTAAGTGAGCGTGAACGAATCGAGGACGCGCCCGGATTGATTGGTAAACGCGAGACCGAGGTAGGTCGGCGCTGTGTTAAGGCGCGTGTGATACGCGAGCGCGCGGTCGGCGTTGCCAGCAGTCCCAATGCTGCCGAGCGTGAGATCGGCGAGATTGGATGAACCGTCGTTCGTCACGCCTGTGGCATTGAGCGAACCGGTGGTCGGGACGGCGTGCCAACCAGGCAGCGTGGAATCGTTGACCCAGGCAAAGGTGCCCGACGACGGCAGTGTGTCGAAATTCTGGGTATAAGCGGTGCCGCCGAGGCTGTAGGTGCGGTCGGCTGTCGCGCCGGTGTTGACGATTACGATATCGGCCGCCGCCGCCGAAGTCGCGATCGTCGCGGCAGTCGAAGAGGCACTGGTGCCCGCGGCGTTGATCGCCCGCACCCGGTAGTAATAGTTGGTGCCGGCAGTCAGGCCGCTGATCGCGCGAGAAAGGTTGGTGCCCACGTCGAGGTCGTTATAGCCGGCGACGAACGAGGAAAAATCGCTGCTGGTGGAAACGTCGAGCCGGTAGCCGGTGGCTTCGCTGACCGCGGCCCAGTTCGCGGTGAACCCCGTGCCGGTGACATTCGTGGACCCGAGCGTCTGCGGGACATCCGGAGGCGTGCCAGCCGGCATCACCGTGAGGACGGCGGCGGCGCTGGTGACGCTGCCGTGGGAATTGGTGGCCGTGACCGTGTAACTCCCGCCGTCCGCCGATGTGGGCGAGCCGATACTCAAGGTCGCCGCCGTGGCACCATCGATCGGGCTGCCGTCCTTGTTCCACTGATAAGTCGCCGCCGGCAGAGCCGCCACGGTGACGCCAAAGGTTGCCCCCCCCCCCGCCTGCGTCGTAACGGAAACCGGCGCGGAGAGCACGAGCGGCGCCAAAGCCGGCGTCCACGCACTCATCACATCGCCGGCCAGCGAGGTGTTCAACACCCACACCGGGTCATTATAGTTTGCGACTTGGGCGTCGTTGGCGGGCGAGGTCCACTGGTACGACCATGCAGCGCGCTGGCTGACATCGACCGGGGAATTGTCGCTGATCTTGCGCGGATTGAACTCGACGCAATTGGTGGCGGCGGCACCGGAGACCGTCTGACCATTAAGGTTCCACGCCACGGGCAGGATATGGTCGCCTTCGGTGCTGTTGATCAGCACGACTTCGGTGTGCGGATTGGCGTTCTGGTCGAGCCGACCGAGGTAGCACCCACTGACCGGGTTCGCGGGATTCTGGCTGTCGGCGTCGGCGGAACTGAACTTGCAGTCCACGTAAACGAAGCCGTGGTTCGTCGCGGGATTCCGGATCTGGGTGTAATAGCTTTGAATGCTGAGGGCTTTGAGTTCGCAGTTCGTGAAATAGACCGGGCCGTTGCCCCACATAAAGTCGGTGTCGCCTTCTATATAGCTGTCGCTGATGTAGGCCTGGCCATTGATGAGCAGCGTGTCCTGATAACTGGAGAGATTGACGTGAGTGATCACGGCCTGCAGCGCGGTCGCAGAGCCGCTGAGATAAAGCGCCTCGGCCTGCGAGCCCGTCTTCGGGGTGAAGTTCTTGATCGTCAGGTTGGTGATGACCATGCCCGTGCTGTTGCCTCCGCGGCAGGTGAAGGCCGCACGCCACGCGGTGCCGGTGGGATTGAAATTATTGTTGTTCGGATAACCGATCACCACTCCGTCGCGGCTTTGGCCGAGGAAGGTGATGTTGCTCTTCGCAGTCCAAGAAACGATTTCGTAGTAAATGCCGTTTTTGATATAAATGGTCGTTGGCGTGGTGTTGTTAGCGGGAATGAAATCCAGGGCGCCCTGCACCGTGTAAAAATCGCCGGACCCGTCGTGCGCGACAGTGAGGCGGGTCGAACCAGCGTCGGGCGCGGCGGCTTTGGTGGAGAAGCGCCAAGTCGTGTTGTCGCTGAAACCGACGAAGGTTGCGCCGCTCGCGTCCACGATCGTCCCGGCGTCGATGGTCACATAGTAGGTCTTGCCGTAGGTGAGCGTGCCGTCGCGGGGATAGACCGTCAGCGTATTCCCGTCGATCGTCACGGGGTAATAGCGCAGGCCGGTCTGGCCACCGACCGTCTTGGTCTGCACGGGCAACGCCAAAATGGAGGCGTTGGCGACGCGTGCGGCCGCGGCGTCAAAGCTGATCGTGTCGACGGGCGTGGAGGGATTGGCGGAGTCGAAAATCTTGAGCGAGCCCGAGACGCCCGCCGTGATCGGAGCGTTGAACGTGATCGTCAGCGGCTGATCGGGAAACACGGCCGAAGCGTTGTTCGCCGGGGCGGTGTTCGTGGTTGCGAGCGCGGTTGAAAGGACGTTGACGGCAGCGGTCGCGCTGGTGGCGGAGCCCGCGGCGTTAGTCGCCACGACGGTGTAGTTGCCCGTAGCGGCCCCCGTAGCCGAGGCGATGGTGTAGCTTGCGCTGGTCGCACCGTTGAGAACGACGTTGTTCAATTTCCACTGATAAGTGGGAACGGGCGTCCCAACAGTGGCGGCCGCGGTCAGCGTTAAAGACTGTCCGGCCTGAAGATTACCGCCGACCGGTTGCAGGGTGAACGAAGGCACTTGGTTGACGGTCAACTCCGCAGCGGCACTGGTCGCGGCACCGACCGAATTGGTCACGGTGACGCGATATGATCCGGCGTCGGAAAGTTGCGCGGGCCCCACGACCAGCGTGGCGTCAACGGCATTGGTCAAATCCGCCCAGTGTGCCCCGGCATCCACGCTCTTTTGCCATTGGTACGCGAGGGGCGCAGTGCCGCTGGCGCTAACGGCAAACGTGTTGGACGCGCCCACCAAAATTGTAGCGGCCTGCGGATCGGTCTGCACCGAGGGGGCCACAGCCCCTGCCGTCACCGCGACAGTGCAAGCGGCACTCGTCGTAGAACCAGCGGCATTGCCGATGATGACATGGTACTGCCCTTCATCCGACGTCTGCACCGAGGTGAGCACAAGCGTGGCAGTAGCGGCGGAGCCGTTGGCGCCTGCGTTGATTGGCACAAAAGTCGCACCGCCATCGGTGCTCTTTTCCCATTGGTAAATCACTGCACTACCAACAGCCGTGCTCGTGATGGAAAGCGTGTCGCCCACGGAGCCGGTCAGCGTCGCGGGAGGTTGCCCCGTCACCGCAGCGAAATACGGCGGCGACGTCAAACCAACCACATCGGTCATGGTGATCGTAGCGGCGGCGGCCGCATCATTTCGAAAATAGAACGCGAATTCGTTGAACGTCTTCGGTGCCGTGACCGCGGTGGCCGCAGCGCTGTAGATGGCCTGATAGGACGTGCCGGCGCCGACGGCCGACGAGTCTTCAATCACGAGCCCCGCATTGGCGTAGGAAGAGGACGTACCAAGGCTGAACGCGCCGGAAGACGTTAGGGCGACGCGGAATGTGATGTTGACGAAGGAGTCGTCAGCGAGTGTCCACGCGCCAACGGAACCGGCCGACTTGCCCGAGCCCAGCTTGAGCGCGCTTTGATAGCCGTCGAGTAGGCCAGCAATGGTGGTTGTGCCGCCAAAGACCTCGTTGCCCCATGTGCCACCTTTGAAGTTGGCGAACAAGCCGTTGTCGTCGGCAAAATTACCCGCCGCACCGGGCGGCGTGCCGCCGTCGCTAAACAAGCCAAGTTGATTGACGCGATTGCCGGTGATGGCGTTGGTCCAACCCGCAGAACTCTTCATCTTGTAAGAGATCGTTTGGAGCGAAGTGCCAGCCGTCGGCACCTCCATCGCGATAGGCACGAAATTGGTGGTCACGAAGACCATTCTTCCGCCTGCAGGCACGGAAAACGTGTAAGTGCCGGATCCCGGATCGAATGTCGCCGCCTGATTCTGTGTGCCGACAAGTGCGCCGGTATTGTCGTAGGCGGTCCACCGCAATTGGGCATGGAGCGGCGAAACTAAAACGCCCAGCGCCACCAAGAAAGTCGCAGTCACGAGCGCGCGAAAAAGTATAGCCGATACGGACATACACACGACGGATGAATATCTGGAGAGACTCATAAGAAAGGGGCCGACTGTCGGGAAACCTGATGAGGTTCGACGAGAGACAAAGAAGCTGGGAAAGACGCAGGGACTAAGGGGGCGAACACGTGAATCCAACGAACAAGTCCGTTAAACAACAAGGCGCGCGCCGTGCGCATCGTTGACCAGACGGGGTACGGAGCCGATCAAGTGTGCGACGCTCGTTTGATTATTCCAATGAACGAAATTCAAACGCTCGACCAATGACGTTCAGATCGATTTTCACAGGAGACTTCACGTCAGCGGCCAGAAGCAGCGCCGGCTTGCCGAAGACGAGCGGCAGCCAAACTCTGCGCGGCACGGGGATGCTCAGGTTCGAGAGCAAGTACGCTTTCGTACTCATGTACGGCGTCGTCATACCTTCCCAATAGGGCATACGTATTCCCAAGATTGTAGTGAGCGGGGACCATCGAAGAGTCGATCTTCGTGGCAGTTGCGTATTCCACGGCGGCATCGGGCAGTCGCCCCGCCTGCGCCAACGCGTTTGCGAGATTATAATGCGCCATAGCCGAGCGCGGATCCTCTTTGACCGCCAGTCTCATTTCGTTCTGTGCCTCGTCCCACCGGCCTTGCGTCGCAACCAGGAAACCAAGGTTGAACCGAGCCTCCATCAATCCCGGAGCGGCCTTGATCGCTGCACGCAAATGCGCTTCCGCCGCGAAAGGGTCGTTCAATTGCATCTCCAACGTTCCAAGGCGTAGAAGCGTGGTCGGTTCGTCGGGGGTAAGATGCAGTGCCGCGAGATAGTGGCTCCGTGCCTCTTCCGCCCTACCCGCTTCGGCGAGGACGTTGCCCAAGTTGTAATGCGCTCCCGCATAATTGGGATTGATTGCTAAAGCTCGAGAAAAGGCCGCAATTGCCTCTGGACTCCGTCCGCGCTTATGGAATGCAACTCCGAGGTTGTTTAGAGACTCGACGTAAAGCGGATCGACGCTCAAGCCAGCTTGATAGGCGATGATCGCTTCATCGATCATTCCCTCATCTGAGAGTGCGTTTCCCAAAGCATCATAGCCTCTAGGGTTTTGCGGACATTTGGCGATGTTGTCGCGCCACAAGATCAGCGTGGACCGATAGTCGTCGTTGCGAGCCCGCGTGAGACCTATGCAAGCCATTGATACCAGCATCCAAAGCAGAAACGTGCGCCGCCCAAAAAGCCGATACAAGCAAGCGACCGTGACAACAATTACGGCGGCTAAAGAAAGGTACATCCGATGTTCCGCCATGCTCTGAGTGACGACTGGCATCACACTCGAACTAGGAGCAAGAATGGCGAAAAACCAAAAACCGACAAAACCGAACGCGCTGCCCCGCCAGATGCCGCGGGCAGTCATGCCGGCTAAGCCGACCAACACTATTCCCTGCGGCCAAATTGACCAAGGCGAGCGCACCAAGTGTGTCCCATAATCAATAATCAGCGGCGATGGCCAATACGAGAGTCTTAAATAGTGAATGATCGCCTGAAACTGCGTAAGCCCATAATCCCAAGATCCAATCCCAACATTGAAACCCGCGCTCCCGCTCCTGCTGCCGCTACCGATCACCAGCCAGAAAAGCAGCGCCCACGTGGCAGCGAGCGCGCTGTAGAAGATACGTCGTTGCCGCCAAGCTACGCTAAAGCTGCCGGAAAGGAATGTGCGATCGTAAAGCAGCACCATCAGCGGAGCCGAAACCATCACTTCTTTGGTGCCCATACCCAATAGACACCCGATCACGGCCAGCCAAAACCACGTCCGAGTCCCGCCGGTAGCGCCGCGAATAAAACAATAGAGCGTGGCAAAGTAAAAGAATCCCATCAACGACTCCACTCGTTGAACGATATAGGTGACTGACTCTGTTTGGAGAGGATGCACAGCCCAAACAACTGCGGTGGCCAAGGCTAACCCACGGGCATCCGCGCCGAAAGTTGTTTGAAGCATTGGTAGGCTCAACGTCCGGCCTAGGATACCGAAAAGCAGCAGTGCGGCCCCCAAATGAATCAAAAGGTTGACCGCATGATAGAAAACGGGATTCACGCCTCCTAAAGCGTGATTAAAAGCCAGAGTAAGGTTGGCGACAGGGCGTCCCGTAACCGTGCGGTATGCCGGTGGGTGAAGGGGGCCTGACAACGGCCACAGCGGACTCAGACTGGGGTTATCATCGATCGCTGCGACATCATCAAATACCAACGGGCCGTGCATACTGTTGGAATATGCGATCAAGCCAACCACGACGATAAGGCCCGCACAAGCTGCTGCGCGCCATAGACCGTTGAGATTATAGATGTTGGCGTAAAACGGAGCCCTCACCGCAACATCATTGGCCATCGAATCGAATCAGAGCGAGCGTTTCAGAACGCACTCAGCACGAAGTGCAAAGCAGCATCACGAGGCAATGTAGAAACGCCAAATAAAAAAGCGGAGAAGCGAAACAAGTCGCTCTCCGCTTCGGTTGGACATCCTACCGGAGTCAAGCAGTTCGGGCCTTGGCCCATCGGCGATATCCGGCAAGAGCCAATACAATCAGGCCAAATCCCATAGCGTAACTGGCGGGCTCTGGCACAGGGGCGAGCGAAGATGTTAGTGAAACATCGAAAAATTTATAGGACCCTGTCTGGGCGGAAGTCGTTCCGATGGCGATGGTATCAAACCCAGTCACATAGCTAGCACCGGACAAACCAGTCCCAGAGCCGGTCGCGGCAAAAATCGTGGAAGATGTCGTCGTATTCGACATCGTATAGCTGAAATCCATCTGCGTAGCCGACGTCGCTGTGATGGTGTAGGTAATATTGTAGTTATGCGATGAATCGAGAGTAAAGCTGCCGCTGGGAATTGTCGGCGACGTGGCCGGCGTGCCTACGGTCGGATAAGTCACAACCGCCGAGCCCGCCGAGAGAGCCCAAGGAGTCGTGGATCCGACAATATTTGTGTTCGTACCGCTACGATAATCGAACTGCCCGGCCGAAGCGTTGCTAGGGCCGGGGTTGAGCAACAATCCGTAACCCGTATAGTTGGCGAAAGCGCTGTTAGCGGTTGAGCCCGCGAGATTGCTAGTGACTTGATTATTGGTCGAGCTGGTGCTGTTTGAGTTTTGCAGAGTGAGATAGAAGGTCCGTGAACTGCTAACAGAAGAGCCGCTCGCCAACGTGAAATTCGCCGACAGCGTGAGGGTTTCACCAAGTGAAATGACATATTGATTGCCCGGTGTTGCAAAATACGTCAGCGCTGCGTTGGTCGTTGAAGCCGTGGTGACCAGATCACCACCCGCAATGGTAGGTTTGGTACCGAGAAACCAACCGGAAAAATCGGTGGTAGAATATACAGTCGATTGTGCCGACAGCATAGAAGTTGAAAGCAAGATCAGACCTACTGTAATAATTTTCTTCATGGTGAGGGGGAGTGGCAGAAGCGTCTCAGTCCTTGTTTCTCGTGTAGACAGCTGCGTGGGGAATAGTTTGTTGATGCCAGTCTCGACGCCATAGCACAAACGAACACCCATTCTCATCGTTGATTACGTTGTATGCGAACGCGTTACGAAAGTTAAAATTGCAGCGACAGCGGTTGCGCGCGAGACCGATAGGGTTCAAGGAACTACAACTCGAACGTCGTCGTCAGGATGAACTGTCGGGGGTCGACTATTCGGTAGGCGCTGGGAGTGCCGTCGGGGAAGGCGCGGATCGGTTTCAGGCCCCCAGCCTCCTGCAGGTTCCGGACGTTAAAGCGTATCGCGACGCCGTATTTGTTGAAGATTTTCGTCTTATACCCGAGGAAGGCGTCAAAATAGAAATGTGCCCCATCCCAGATGGGATTGTCGGCATCGAGGTGCGTGATCGGCTGGTTGTTCGCCAGCGCTTGCTGGTAGTTCTGACCATAATAACCGATGGCGCCTTTGTCCTCCCACCGCACCGCGCCACCGATGCTGAATTTCTTTGCGATGGCGTTGTCCGTGATGCCTTCCAACTGGAGGTTGGTGCTCAGCTTGAAGCCGTATCGACGCACCGCCGGTTGCGACTTGCCGAGGGTCTCGCGAATCACGCTGTAGGGCGCGTCGACAAAGCTCGCGTAGTTCGCCGCGGCCGTTTGGGAGCCACCATAGGTGGTATTGGTCCACCACAAGCGGTTGGCGCTGCCATCCGGCAAGGTCGCAAAGCGCGGGTCCTGAATCGTCGTCCAAAGCGGCAGACGTTCGTCGAGGTAATCTTGGATCGCGCCCGATACGTTTGTGTTCACCGCTTTCGTCTCGTTGGCGTTGAAAGCGACGGTCCAGAAGTTCGTTGGGTTGTAGTTGATCTCGATTTCCACACCTTTGCCGGTGATGTCGTTGGTCGCCGCGAGGGTGCCGTTGCGATAGTTGTCGACGAGGGCGGCGTAGCGGGCCGGGTCCAACTTGATTTCTTTGAACACCTCGGCCTCCACTTGGTCGGGCGTCCAACTCGGATTCAGCGCTGTCACCCAATTGGTCGCCTGGGTGTAGAGTTTAAAGCCGTCGGACTGACCAGCATCAATGTCGTGGCGGAGCACGCGTTGGGCGATGGTGTTGGCATCGCCATCGCGCGCGTTGAACTGCGTGTTTTCGTATTTGTTGACGCGCACGACCAGCTTGCCGTCGAGCATGTTCAACCAGAAGCCGTAGTCCTTGCCCTTGCCCGTGGTGTTGGGCAGTGGCTGCAGCTTGAGATCCACGGCGGGAGGCGCGGGAATGAAGTTATCTGACTGGTTATAGGTAAACGAGAGGCCTTGGAGGACCTCGCCGAAGAACCCTTTCGCGCCGCCCCCACTCTGCCAGCGCCGGACAAAGTCGAAATCGCGAAACGCGCGCACCACGACGCCGGCCGTTTGCGTGCGCCCACTGCTCGTGCGCCAGTCGGGCTGCCAACTGTTGATGCGGTCATAGTCGAAGACGGTGTTATCGGGGACGCCGGCGGCGGCGGCATCGGCGCCGGTCAGAAACCTCTGCGGGGTGGCACCGTTCTTCGAGTAAACCTTGTCGAGCCGGGCGCCGAATGTCGTGACGACTTTATCCTGAAGGAAGTGACTTTGGATCACGAAGCCCGGCGTCTTGATGATTTGCTTCAAATTGGCGGTGCCGCCAGTGCCATCAGTGGTGGGAAGCTGGCCGAGCGTGATCGGATCGTAGTGCCAGGAGCCGGTATTGCCCCACACGAAGGGATAAGTGCCGTAATTGTAGGAATGCGGCGCGTAGTCGACGTTGGTGCCGTTGGCATCGCCAACATAGTAGCGATAGAAGCCGCGCATGATATTGGGGCCGGCCTGCGGACCGCCCGCGATGCTGCTTTGATTGGCGCGCGCATAGTTGGGCACGATACCGCCGACACCGACAGCAGACCACGCGGTGTCCGAAGTCATGACATCGCGGTAAGCATATTGGCGGTTGATGCGGTATTTGTAATCCGCATAGGCGCTCATTTGATGCAGGCCGAGCCACTTGAGCCAGGTCGTCTCGTGCGTGAGATCGAGCGTATAAGCGAGCTGACCGCGATAGGTTTCCCACTTGGCGGGGGAAAGCGTCGTCCGCGGCTCAAGCACGCCGATGAAGGGACGGCCGAAGTTCGGGTTGGCGGTGCCGTCGAGGTTGCGGGTGTTGACGTCGACCCAGAGCTGGCCGGTCTGGCCGCTCGTGCCGGAGTTGCTGGCCGGCGTGCTCCGATAACGCTCGGCATCTTCCAGGAACAAGGCCGCGGAGGCCGCGAGCCGATGGCGTTCGGTGTTGAGCAGAATCTGATCGAGTTGCACGAGGTAGGTGTCCGTGCGATCGCCAAACTGATCGATGGAGGAAAGATTGATGCGCGACCAATCGTAGAGTTCCTGGCTGCTCGTGGTGGGGGTGGTGGTGAACAGCGGCTGGTTGTCAAAGCGGCCGGCCACCGTCGAAGGAAAGAGCAGCGAAGGGCTCGGTCCCATCAAACGAACGGTGCCGGAGTTGGCGGCGGGACTGTTGCCAGTCGTGGAAATGGGCGCGGTCCAATACGTGATGCCGGATCCATCGACGAAGATGTTGCTCCGCTGAAAAGCGCCGCCCGACCGGCTGAAGAAATTCGGGAGGTTCACATCGGTGATCGGGAGGTTACTGCCGGCGATCGTCGTGGGGACGTTCGGATTGGTGGTCGCGTTGTAAGCGGGATTCGCGCCGTAGGTTTGGCCGTTCAGCGTATAGGTTTGGGTGACCGGGTCCCAACCGGGGCGGCCGGCTTGCACCCACGCAGAAACGTAATCGCGAGGCGTGGTGTTATTCGGCCGGTTGCCCACGCCGTAGTAGCGCAGGTAGGAGGCGGAGAGCGTCGTGCTCTTAAACGGGCGCCATTTGATCATCGCATCGAGGCGCTTCGTATCGAAGCCGGACGGTTTGCGCAGGAAGCCATCGTGCTGATCGGCGCCGTTGATGCGGATGGCGAGCTTACCCTTCAGGATCACCTGGTTGATGTCGAAGGTCGCGCGCCAACCATCGTAACTGTCGGCGCGAAGCTGGGTTTTGACTTTGGTCCGCGAGAGGTTCGCAGCGATCGGCACCTGATTGACGGTGCCGGAAGGGTTGCCGAGGCCGAAGACGTTGGCGTTGGGACCGCGACTGACTTCGATGCCGTCCACGATGAGCGGATCGATCGGCGTGCGGCCCATCATCTCGAAATTGCCATAGGAGATATTGGCCGACGCAATGCCACGCACGCGATTGGCGCCGTTGGGGTTGCCTTGGGAATTATCGGTCACCTGGCCGTTGCGATCGACCGTCACGTCCGTGTAGGTGCCACTGCCCTCGGTATTGCCGGTGTAGAGAAAGATATCGTTGATATCGATCATCGCGAAGTCGTCCATCTGCTCCTTGGTGACCACCGAAATAGACGAGGCCAGGTCCTCGATCTTGGTGTTCAGGCGCGTGCCTGACATGGTGTTGGACGCGAAATAACCCTTCGTATCCGAAACGACTTCGAAGGGCGAAAGCACTTCGATTTCATCGCGGTGCTGCTCGGATTGCTCGGCACTTGATGCCACCGGCGGTGGCACCGCTGTGGGCAAAGGCGTGACGGGAGGGTGCTCATCGTGCGCGGGCGCGGCCGCGTCTTGCGCGACTGCGATCGAAACGGCGGCGGTGGCGAGGCAAACCGGAATCAGGACCAGCCGGCCCAAAAAGCGAAGCGAAGGTTGCGGGGTCATGAGTTTTTAATGGAGCTGAGACGACGAGCGCCGCGAGATTGCAGCCACCGAGCGGCGGCCAAGAGAGAAAGGGCGAGGTAGAACCATGCACCCGGTGCACCACCTCCCCCACCGCCACTATCGCTGCTGCCGCCAACGCCACCGGAGGACGGCGGATTGTTGACGGTGAGCGTGGCCGCATTGCTGGTCACGGTGCCCTGGCTGTTGGACACAACGACCGTGTATTGCCCGGCGTTGGAGGCTTGAACGTTGGTGACGGTGAGCGTCGTGGACGTCCCCGAGCTGACCTGGTTGCCGTTGAAATACCAACGATACGTGGGCGCCGGCTGCCCGGTCGCGGCCACGAAGAACTGGACGGTGGCGCCGGCGGTGACTGACTGGCTTTGCGGCTGCGTCTGGATAATCGGCGCGTTCGGGAAGACGCCTTGGCGCACGGTTTGGTTGACCGTGTCGGCAATATAGAACTCCCCGCTGGGCGCCTGAACGATGCCCGAGGGAAATTTGAACCGAGCCGCAGCTCCCACGCCATCGGCGCTGCCGAACGTGCCAGCCTGGCCAGCGACCGTGGTGACGACGCCACCCACGGACACAATCTTCCGGATGGTATGGTTGTCGGTATCGAGGACGAAGACGTTAAACGAGCCATCCACCGTCAGTGCTGACGGATGATTGAACCGCGCAGCGGTCGCGGTGCCATCGGCTGCGCCACTGCTGCCGGCAAGTCCGGCAATCGTCTTCACCACGCCGCCGGCGCTGACCGCGCGGATGGTGTTGTTCTCAGTATCGGCGACGTACAGGTTGCCATTGCGATCGACCGCGACGTCGGACGGCGCGTTGAAACGCGCTGCACTGCCCGTGCCGTCAACGGCCCCGGGTTGCCCCGCCAAACCGGCCACGGTGGTGACCTCCGTGGTCGCGAGATTCACTTTGCGAATCGTGTGATTATTGGTGTCCGCGACGTAGAGGCTGCTGTTCGCACCATCGGAGTAAAAGGCGACGCCTTGCGGGCCGAAGAACCGCGCCGCCGCCGTGCCGTCGGCCGAGCCTGATGTGCCCGCGAGGCCCGCGAGAGTGGAAACACTGCCCGATACGGAAATCCTCCGAATCGTGTGGTTCAACGTATCCGCCACGTAAACATTGCCCGAACTATCGACGGTAATCCCGGCGGGGGAATTAAACCGCGCGGTGGCGCCGGAGCCGTTGGCGGTGCCGGGGCTGCCGGCCGTGCCGGCAAACGTAGTCACCACCCCACCCGGTGCGATGCGGCGGATGACGTGGTTGTCCGTATCGGCAACGTAAATATTGCCGGTGGCATCGACGGCCACGGCCATCGGATCTCTGAACGTCGCCCCGGTGCCGGTGCCATCCGCGCTGCCCGCGGTGAGCACTTGTCCGGCGACCGTGGTGATCGTCATCGGCACGGCGGGTGCCGGCACGTCCTGCACGGAAAGCGTGAAGACCTGGGTGGCGTCCGCGCCCGACCCATTGTGCGCGGTCAAGACGAGATGATAAATGGCGCCGACCGTCCCGTTGGGCGGCGTGCCCGCCAGAACACCCGTGGCGCTATTGAGCGTCACCCAATCCGGCAGGCCCGCAGCGGCGAACGTCGAAGCAGGAGCGCCGGAGGCGGTAATCGTGAACGAAGCGGGCAGACCGATCGTAAACGTAGTGCTGCTGGCACTCGTAATGACGGGTGCCTGACTGAGGGTTGGCGTCGCGGCCTCGATCACCGTCGAATTGGCGCTGGGGCCGACGTCGTTGTAGGCGCGCACGCGGTAATAGTAACTCGTGCCCGCGCTCAACCCGGCAATGTTGCGGCTCAAATTTGTGCCCACATCGAAGCCGTTGTAGCCATTGAGAAACGTGGCAAAAGAACTGTCCGTCGAAACATCAAGCAGGTAGCCCTGCGCGTTATCGACTGCGTTCCAGTGCGCGGTGAATCCGCCACTCGCGAGGTTCGTCGCCGGTTGCGCCACGGGCGCAGGGGGCGCCATCGGCGGAATCGTGACTGTCAACACCGCAGGCGTCGAGGTCGCGGCCCCCACCGCATTGGACACTTTCACCGTGTAACTTCCGGAATCGGCCACCACCACGCCCGTGAGCGTGAGGCTGGCGGTCCCGGTCCCCGACAAAGCGCCACCGTCGGCGAGATTTACTCCATCCTTCTTCCACTGATAGCTCAGCGGAGCGGTGCCCGTCGCGACGACAGAGAGTGTGACGTTATCGCCTTGGAACGCCGCTTGCGACACCGATTGCGAGGTGATGAGCGGCGGCGTTTGCACGGCCAACGTCGCGCTCGCGCTGGTGACGGACCCGCCGTCGTTGGTCACGACCACCGCGTAATCCGCCGAATCCGCCGGCTGAACGCCAGTGAGCGTGAGCGTTGCGGTGCCGGTTCCGGAAACACGGCCACCATCGCCGAGGGCGTTGCCGTCCTTCGTCCAATGGTAGCTGAGCGGCGTGGCGCTGCTCGCCTCGACGGTCAGCGTCACTGTAGAACCAGTGGCCACCGTTTGGCTCACCGGCGGGGTGTTGATCGTCGGCAACGTGCCCGAAGTGCTGACTGACAATTGCGCGCCTTTGCTCGTCGATGAAACGGGTAGGCTGTCAGGGGCCAGCACGCTGCTCGCGGTGTTATAGCCGTCGAGCGTGTTGGCGACGGTGCAGGTGTAGGCACCGGCGTTACCGTTGCGCGCGCCGGTAATCGTCAGCGTGGCGGATTGCGCACCGCTGACGACGGAGCCGTTGGACTGTGCGCCATCGACCAAGGCGATGCCTTCGCGGCGCCATTGATAAGTGGGCGCGGTGCCGTTCACGCCGCTCGTGCCCGCCGCGACGACGGTGAACGTCGCGGTTTGCCCGGGCGCGATGGCTTGCGCGGCTGGCTGACCGGTGATCGCGAGTGCATTGGCCGTCGTCAAACCGGTGAAGCTCGTCGTGCCGGAGTATTGCACGTCAGCGACGTTGTAGAGTTCGAGGCCAGGTCCGCCGGCAATGCTGACGTTGTTCAACGACACATTACTGATCAGGCCGTTCGCGAGCGGCAGCCCCCAGATGATGCTATACCCACTGGCGCCGGTCGCGGTGAGATTGTTGATGGCGATATTTTTCCAAACCGAGACGGTGGCCGCCGCCAGTGGGTTGGGCGGCGTGACATTCCAAGCTTTGACCTTGGTCGGCGTGGTCTGATTACTCCCGGAAGTCGCTCCGGGATTTCCGACTTGGTTGTAGTAACTATAGAAGACGATGGGATATTGAACGTTTGTCATCGTGATATCCGAATACGTCAGATTTTGCACGACGCCGCCCTGGGTGGCATCCGCCTTGAGGCGCAAGCCGCTGGTGGTGCCGTTAAACGTGCAGCGCAATACCGTGAGGCCGTCGAGGCCGAGATTGGTCTGACCACCGACGGACAAACCGTGGCCGGTGCCAAAGGTGCAATCGGCGACGGTGATGTTACTGCACGGTCCGTTGGCGGCTTTGATGGCGATGTTGTCATCGCCGACCGAAATCGTGCAGTTTTGGATCAAGACATTAGTCGCGGTCGGGTCGACGCCGTCGGTGTTGGGCGACGACGAAGGCGCCGTGACCGTGAGGCCGAAGATGGTGACGTTGGAATTGCTGGTGCCGCCGCTCCCGCTCATCGCGAGGTGAAACTGCGGCGAGTTTTGCAACGTGATACCGCTCACCAGAACGTTGGCCGCCCGCGTGAACTGCAGCAGGCGGGGGCGGCTGATCGTGCTATCGTTGTTATACGCCGTCCACCATGCAGCACCGTCACCTTCGATGACGCCATTGCCGGTGATCGCAATATTCGTCGCCCCACTCGCGATACTGATGAGATCGGCGGGCGAAGTCGTGCTATTGGGATAGGTGCCATACGGCAACGCGCGCAAGATGGCGCCCCCGTCGATCTGCAGATTCATGTTGCTGCGCAGCGTCAGCGGTCCGGTCAGATACGGGCTCGCCGCCGCCGGGATTTCGATGGTGCCGCCGCCAGCCGCCTGTGCCGCGTTGATCGCCGCCTGGATGGACGCCGTGTTATTGGTGGTGCCATCGCCGACCGCGCCATAATCCACGACGTTGAATACGCCTGCGGGGATGATCGGTTGCGTGGGCAACGTCGCCGAGGCCGGCGCGACGGTCGTCAGAACCGCCGTGGCGCTCGTCGTGGTGCCGCCGCCGTTGGTGACGCCGACGGTATAGTTGCCACCGTCGCTCGAGTCGAGGCCGGTCAACGTAAGGGTCGAGGCGGTCGCACCAGCGATGTCGGACCCGCTTTTTTTCCATTGATAGGACAGCGGGCCGACGCCTGTCGCGAAAACACTCAGGCTGACGCGAGAGCCGAGCAAAGCCGATTGCGTGAGCGGCTGCACGACGATCGCCGGCGGCGGCGCCGTCACGGTCAACACCGCCGCATCGCTCGTCACCGTGGTCACGCTGTTGGTGACGTCCACGGTGTAGGAACCGGCGTCGCCATTCTGCAAATTCGCGACGGCGAGCGTGGCCGTCGCCGATCCGGTGATGCGCGCATTATCACTGAGCGCGACGCCGTCCTTCTTCCATTGATAAGTGATCGGCGTGCTGCCGGTCACCGCGACCGAAAAGCTGGCGCTCGTGCCGGCAGCGAGGGTTGCCGATTGCGGTTGCGCGGTGATCGTCGGGGCCACCGGAGCCGAACTGACGGTCAGCGTCGCCACCGTACTCGCTACGGAGGCCGCGGCGTTCGTGACAACAAGTTTGTAATCGCCGGAATCCGCAAGTTGGACGCCGGCGAGAGTCAGCGTGTCGGTCGTGGCGCCGGAGATGATCCCACCGTCGTTCAAATCGACATTGTTTTTCTGCCACCGGTAGCTCAATGGGGCGCTGCCTGTCGCCGCCGCGCTCAAAGTCACTGTCGCCCCCACCGTGGCCGATTGTGTGGCGGGCTGCGTGGTGAAGACGGGAGGCGCAGCCAGCTTTGTGACATGTAAATCGAGAATGCTCGGCGCCGGGCCGTAGGAGGAGTAGAACATCAGCGAATCGAAACTCGCGACGACCGGACCGGAGGTCTGGCTATACGAGTAGGTCATCACCGTCGTGCCACCGCTCTTGACCGTGTAGCTGAGGTCGATCTCCGAAGCCGAAACGTAAGTTATATTGAATGTCGCGGTATAGACAGTTGTCGCATCATTCAGGATCGCCCCGGCCGTGCCGCCGCCCGAGCCGAGCAGACCGAATGTCCCGGTGGCCGCCAGATCGGTCGACGTGGGACCGATAATCTGGGTGCTGCCGCTCGCGGCGACAGAGGTGCCGGTGCGCGTCCAGAAGGATAACGTATCGGTGGAAGCGGTGGTGGCGGCTTTGGTATCGATAATATAACCCGAGTAGCCCCGCGCCGTATTGCCGGTCGGCGTGCCGGTCAGGCTGTTGGACGTGGCGGGAGCGTAGCGCGCGGAAATCGTGGCGGCGGCGTCATTGGTGGCGGCGCCATTGCCGCCGCTGTTCAAAAGCGCGAGACGGAAGTTGCCAGGATTTTCGGCCGGAGTGGACGCTCCGAAAACGAATGTCACATTGGCCGAGAGCGTTTCGCCGAGCCCCAACGAAATCGGTGCCGCGGACGGCGCGAAGTAGGCCATCAGGCCGCGCGTGCTCCCCGAGGATGTGCCGAGCGAAGTGCCGGGCTTGTAAGCGATGTTCGCAGTGCCAAACGACACCCAAGGCGCTTGCGTGGCGGTAGGCGTAAGGAAACCGTTGGCATCGGTCGCGAGACCGGCGTTTACCGCGGCGGCGGTCACGGCATCGTGGACGACGGTCACGCCGGCGGGTGCGGCGAGCGTGGTCGCGCTCACGGTGTTGGAAGCGGCGGTTGCCAAGCTGCCGTTAACGGCGCGCACGCGATAGAAGTACGTCGAAGTCGCGGCCAAACCGGTGACCGCGGAAGAGGTGACGTTGCCCACATCCAAATTCTGAAATCCGCTGACGAACGCGGTGAACCCGCTGTCCGTCGCCACGTCGAGCTGGTAAGTCGTGGCGCCGCCGACGGCGCTCCAGTTGGCCGTGAAGTGGCTCTCGGTGACGAGGGTGGCCGCGCTGGCCGTGGGCGGACTTTGGACCGTTAAGGTCGCGTCGGCGCTGGTGACCGTGCTCGGCGCAGCGTTGGAGACGTCGACCGTGTAAACCCCCGCGTCGCCCGCAACGGCGTTGGTGATGGTCAACGTATTGGTCGAAGAGCCGGCGATGTGTCCGGCGCTGTCACTGACGACATTGGTGTCTTTCTTCCAGACATAGGTGAAAGGTCCAGTGCCGGAAGCGGCCACCGTGAAGGTCACCGTGCCGCCGGCGTTGACGGCCTGGCTGGCTGGCTGCGTAGCGATGGTGACCGCCACCGCGCCTGCGGTTACGGTCAATGTCGCGGGATCGCTCGTGACCGATCCGGCGGCGTTGGTCACGACCACTTCATAAGCGCTGTTCGAGTCCGAGAGTTGTACATTGGTCAACACGAGCGAAGCCGAGGTTGCGTTGCCAATTTCGACAAAAGCCCCCGCCCCCACCCGCTTCAGCCATTGATAGCTGAGCGACGTGGAACTGGTGGCGGCGACGGTGAAAGTCACATTGCTGCCGATGGTCACGGACTGACTCGCCGGCTGCGTCGTGATCGAGACCGGGGCTGGTGGCGTGGCGACGTTGATGGTGTTCGACGAGGCGCTGGTTCCATCGGTGTTCACCGCGCGCACACGATAATAGTACGTAGTGTTGTCGCTGAGGCCCGTGATGGCCTGCGTGAGGACATTGCCGACGTCGCGATTAGCGTAGCCGCTTACAAAACTGCCAAAGAATTCGTCTGTGGAAACATCGAGGCGGTAGCTCGTGGCGCCTGCGCCCGCGCTCCAGTTTGCCGTAAACCCGGCGGTGCTGGGGCCAGTGGCCGCCGTCGCCACCGGCGCAGCAGGAGGAGAGGTCACCGTCAATGCGACCGAATCGCTCGAAGCGGTGCCGCCGGCGTTGGAAACCGCCACAGTGTAGTTGCCGGTGTCGCCGGAGACGGCGTTGCTGATCGTCAACGTGTCGGTGGTCGCGCCCGCGATATGTCCCGCTTCGTCGACCAGATCGACCCCGCCCTTGGCCCATTTGTAGCCGAGAGGAGCATCGCCGGTTGCGGCGACGGTGTAGGTGACCGTCGCACCCGCCGCCACGGACTGGCTTCCGGGCGAGGGCTCCGTCGTAATGCTCGGCGCGACGACTGTCGTCGTGTAAGTGACGTCAAAGAGGCGAAAGTCGATCGTGGTGGCCGTCAAAGCCGCGGAGCTGGGCCGTACATCGAACGTATCGAACGTGAAGGTGCTCGGGCTGGGGTCGCTATATGAAACGCTCGCGCTGCCGGTATCGTTGAAGGTGCCGCCGGACATCGTCGCCACGATATCGAGCGTATTCGGCGTGCCCGCGATGCGCGTAAAGGTGATGGTAAACGTATAATCGGTGCCATCGTCGTAGCCGTGGACATTCTTCGGCGCGCCATTGGCGAGGGCAGTCCAGTTCCCGGAAGTCCCGAGCAAGTTGCCCGCCACTCCGGCGCCCAACGCCCACTTTCGCAATTGGAACGAATTACTATTCCCGAGCGAGGCGCCCATGTTCATGAACATCGCGTAGCCGGTGTAAGCGGCCGACGGAATGCTGCCATCCGCGGTGACGCGCGAGTCCGCCGGCGCTTGGGCCACCGCCAGGTTAAACCCTTGGCTGGAATTGGTGGCGTTCACGCCCGTCGTCCTGAACACCCATTTGAGCGTCATGCTGTCGCCCGCCTTCGCGAGCGTGACCGGAGTCGCCGCGGGCGTGAAGTAGGTGAAAAGCGTTTGGGACGCGGTGTCCTCGGTGGCGGTCATCGCACCGGAACTCACAGTGAGAGTGCCCACGCCGCCTTGAAACCACTGTGATTCGAGATCGCCGTCGCTATCGGCATCCGTCCCCTTTACGCCATTGTTCTCGGCGTAGCCGTCCGTGGCGCTTGGGTCGGTGCGGGTGCCATCCTGCCACGTGTCGTGCACGAGCGCGGTCGTAACCTGGGCGCGCAAGGTGGCGGCGCTGCCGGCCAACACCAAGACAGCGGCGAAGATGAATAACGTGGAGTGACGCATGAAAGAGAACCTCCGCTCGCGTCGCCGGCTCAGCCAGCGGGCGGCGGCCGCGACGACCAGCGCGAAGTAGAACCACCAGCCCGGTGCGCCGCCGCCACCGCCGGGCAGGCTCACCGGCGGCGCCGACGTGGCGGTGACGACGAGGCCGGCGGAATTACTCGTGACGCTCCCCAGCGAGTTGGTGACCACGACGGTGTAATCACCCGCGTTCGCGGCGGAAGCGGCGCTCACCGTATACGTGTCGCTCGTGGCATTCGGAACCACGTTGCCGTTCAAATACCACTGATACGTGGGCGCCGGACGGCCGGTGGCTTTGACCGTGAACTGAGCGCTGGCTCCGCTCGCCACGGACAGGCTTTGCGGGTGGGTGACGATGACCGGCCCATGCGGCACACCCGCGGAGCGCACGGTGTTGTTGTCGGTATCGGCTATATACAGATCGCCCGCCGAATTGACAGCGATGCCGCCTGGTGAGTTGAAGCGTGCCGCCGTGCCAATGCCGTCGACACTGCCGGGTTTGCCGGCCTGCCCGCCGACAGTCGTGACGACGCCAAGGGCGGAAACGATTTTGCGCACGGTGTAATTGTCGGTATCGACGACATAGACGTTGAACGCGCTGTCGACCGTGACGCCATAAGGATGATTGAAACGCGCTCCCGCGCCGGTGCCATCGGCGGCGCCGGTGCTGCCCGCCAAACCGGCGAGCGTGGTCACCGCGCCATCGGGCGTGACGAGGCGGATGGTGGCATTATCCGTATCGGCGACGTAAACATTGCCGTTGGCGTCGACCGCCACTCCGTAAGGCGCATCGAAGCGTGCCGCGCCGCCCACGCCATCAACGCTGCCCGGCTGGCCCGAAAACCCCGCCAGCGTGCTGACGGTCCCGGACGCGAGCACGATTTTGCGCACCGCATGGTTGTTGGTGTCGGCGATAAAGAGATTGGCGCCGGTCGCGTCGAGCGCGAGGCCCTGTGGCCAGGAGAATCGGGCGGCGGCGTTCGTGCCGTCCGCGCTGCCAGCCTGCCCCGGCGAACCGGCGATCGTCGTCACGGCACCCGCCGCGGTGACTTTGCGGATGATGTGATTGAGCGTGTCAGCCACATAGACGTTGCCTGCGGCATCGACGGCGATGCCGGATGGCGCGTCGAAGGTGGCCGCGGTGCCGGCGCCATCGGCGCTACCCGCGACGCCCGCCTTCCCCGCCAGCGTCGTGACCACGCCCGCCGCGGTTATTTTGCGAATAGTATGGTTGCCAGTATCGGCCACGTAAGCGGTGCCGCCTCCGTCAACCGCGATGGCCGCGGGGTGATTCAAACGCGCGGCGGCGCCCGTCGCGTCGGTCGTGCCGACGGATCCCGCGGTGCCAGCGAGCGTGGTGACAGTCAACGGTTCGCCCGCGGATGGGACCGCTTGGACGACGAGCGTGAAAATCTGGGTGCCGTTGGGCGATTTGTCGTTCTGCGCGGTGACATTGAGTGTGAACGTCGTCGAGCTCAGCCCTGCACCGATGGTGCCCGCCGGGGGCGTGCCGCTCAACACGCCGGTCTGCGGATTGAGCGTCGCCCAAGCCGGGAGTCCGCTCGCGGTAAACGTCGGCGGCGGGGCGCCCGTCGCGGTAAACGTAAAGGTGCCGGGGACGCCTTCGGTGAAGGTCGTGCTCGCCCCACTCGTGATCTGCGGCGCCACAGGCGGCTGCACGCGCACCAAGATGGTATTGGAGCTCCCGCTGGTGCCGCTGCTGTTATAAGCCCGCACGCGATAATAGTAATTGGTATTGATCGCCAGGCCGCCCACGTCGTCGCTCAAAACCGGTCCGACATCGAGATCTTGGAAGCCCGCGACGAAGCTGCCAAAGCCGGCATCGGTCGCCACGTCCAGGCGATAGCCCGTCGCGTTGGCCACACTGTCCCAGCGCGCGGTGAACCCGTTTTCGTTGATATTGCGCGCCAGTTCGGCGACCGGCGCGGCCGGGCGGGGCGCGGCATTAACGGTCACCTGCGCGGCCGAGGATGTCACTTGCGCGGCAAAATTGGCGACAGTCAGCGTATAGCTGCCGGTTTCATCGAGGCGCACGCTGTTCAATGTCAGCGTCGCTGTTGCGCTGCCGGAGGTGCGGCTGTCATCCGCCAATGCCACACCGTCTTTATACCATTGAAAAACAAACGGTGGCGGACCGGACACCGTGGCGGCGAGGACAACGGTCGCGCCTTCAAAGACGGTTTGCCCCGTCGGCTGCGTATCAATTGCTGGCGGAGTCGCGGGAAAAACACCGAGCGTGGCCGCGGCACTCGTCACGCTCCCATATGAGTTCGTGATCGTCACCGTGAACGTTCCGGCATCCGTGAGCTGAGCGCCCGTGATCGTAAGCGTCGCGGTCGTCGCGCCGGAATAGACGCCACCGTCGCTGACCGGTGTGCCGTCTTTGCTCCAGACGTAAACGAGTGGCGGCGCCCCTTGCACGCCGACGGTGAACGACGCTGTCTGGCCTTCGAAAATCGTATGGTCGGGCGGTTGCGTGGTGATGACCGGTGCCGTCAGCACCATCAGCGTGGCCGCAGCGCTGGTAACGGAACCGGCGCTATTGCTCACGACCACGGTGTAGCTGCCGCTATCGGCCGGCTGGACATTGGTCAAAGCGAGTGTCGCGTCCGTGGCGGCGTCAATGGCCACACCATCTTTCTTCCATTGATAACTCGGCGTCGGTGCGCCCGTCGCGACTACGGAGAAATTGACCGCAGTGCCGGCCGGTGCCGTCTGGCTGGCCGGATCGGTGGTGATCGTCGGCGAGATCGAGGTGCGGGAGATAAGAAAATCGGTGACGGCCAGCGACGCATTATAGGTCGAGAGGATCATGAACGTATCGAAACCCACGAGCGGTGTGTCGGATGTTTCCGTGACCGCGTAGGTCATCACGGTGGTGCTGCCACTCGTGACCGAATACGAAAGCGCCATTTGCTTGTCGGCGACGCGACGCACGGAGAACTGGGCGACATACGAAGTGCCGTCGTTGGCGATCGCACCGACCGTGCCGCCGCCCGCACCGGGCAGCAACTGGCTGAAGGCCGAGTTGGTCGCGAGATCGCTGGATGTCGGTCCGAGCCACTGCTGACTGCGGCCCGGCGCCCCATCGCGACGCCAGAACGCGAGCGAATTGGTCGACGGCGTCGGAGAAGCCGTCGAGTCGACGATATACGCGGAGTAGCCACGCGGGGTGTTGCCGCCGCTCGTCAAACTAAAGTTGTCCGCAATCACGCGGGCCGCCGGCGGCAGTTCGCCATCAGGGCGGGGATTGGCGCTGGCGCCGTCGTTGACCGCCCGGCCGTTGCCGCCGCTGTTGAGAAACGCGAGGCGGAAGTCCCCCGTGCTGGACGCGCCGGAACCTCCCGAATAGTTAAACTTCACGGTCGCCGTGAGCGTTTCTCCCACTGCCAGTGATGCGACCGTGGTCGACGGCGTGAAGTAGGCCATCAATCCACGATTGCCGGCCGACGCGCCGACCGAGGCGTTTTGATTATAGACCAAGGCGGCGCCGCCTGCATACCAAACGGCTTGGGTGGCGGTCGGCGCACGGAAACCGTTCGCGTCGACATCGAGGCCGGCATTGGCGGCCGGCGCAGCGAAAGTGTCGTGCAAGATGGGCGTCGTCACGGTCGCCGCTGAAAGAGCGGTGGCAGCGCCCAGCAAGGGCAACGAAACCAGCGAACGAAAAAAATTGGACATACTCATAGTGGGGACTGGGGCAGAATGCGACCGGGGGGCGTCGGGTAATTAGCTGGCTGGGCGGACGACGGCGAGCACAGAGACACGGCCAGCTCGGTTAACACAGGGATAAAGAAAACGCAGGAAAACGCTTGGTTGACCATGCCGGATGGCGTCGTCGAAGTAAGCGGGAGAAAGCGTCATAAGAATCAGATCGAGCCAACCACTGGAGGGTCTCGGGAGATTAGAACGTTAACTAGGAGGCGGGGTATAAATCTTCGGAAAGGCAGGGCGACCGAAGGACAGCCCGAGGAGCTTAACAAGCTGCACCCTGCGCGCATCGTTGACTAGGGGAACCGGCCGGCCGGCATCGCGGCTGGGATGTTGTTTATATAGCGGCCTGACCCGCGATTTTATTGGGAGTAAAACATCCGGGCCTGTCCGCGACGCCGCCGGCGTTCCCGCGATTTTAAGTTGTCGGCGGTCGGCGGTTGTCATTGGTCTTGCACGTTCCGCGCTCGCGCGTCGCCTCCCTTCAATGCGGAACGCCTCGCTCGCTCCCGCGCTCCCCTCACCCGTGACTTCACCTAACTCCGCCGAAATCTTCCGCCGTTGGTTGCTCGCGGTCGCCGTCTTCGCGGTATTGATCTTCTTTTTTAGTCCCTGCTGGGGAGCCTTTCTTCTCTGGGCTCGCGTGCCCGAGATGCAAATGATGCTTGAGGTTCGACGCGGCGCGAGCGTCCTCGCCCAAGTCGATCATTTGGGCGGCCCCATCGCTGATCCGCTGCATCGGGCGATCCAATGGCGGTTGTTGTTTCCAAGCCTCGGCCGGCTTTTGCATTTGCCGCCAGCGATCCTGTTCGGCCTGGCCGACGTCGGCTGCGTGCTTGTATTAGGTTATCTCATCGCACTGCTGCGTCGGCAAGGGCTCGCGTGGCTGCAGTGCGGGTTGGCCGGAATCGCGCTTGGCGCGGCTTCTTGGTTCTTCACCTCCACAGGCTGGCTCGGCTACTGGGATTCGTGGATCGCGCTGGCCTTGCTGCTGGTCGCCTTCGCCGACGTCCGCCAATGGGCTTGGTTTGCATGCGTCTGGGCGCCTTGGATTGATGAACGCTTCGTTCTCGCCGCCCCGCTCGCTCTCCTCTGTCGCTCCGTGCTCGATGCCGCGGGAGCGCTGCCGGCGACAGCTCGCTTTCGCTGGCGCACGGACCTCGCGGTGCCCGCGGTTTTGCTGGCCGCTTTTGTCGTCGTGCGCCTCGGCGTGTTAGGCAGGTATTCCAGTTCTGAGGCCACGATTTCGGGCTACATGGGACTGCGCCACTATCTGGATGCTCCGTTGAGCCGGATCGCGCTCGGTATCTGGGACGGGTTGCGCGTCGGTTGGTTTTTTGCCGGCGCTGGCTTTTTTCTTTTGTGGAAACACCCGGCCTCGGCACCCGCTGCTTCGCGAGCTCCGGAACTTATCCGCCAAGGGTGGCTGCTGGCCGCCGCCGTCGTGCTGGTCGTGGGAATTGGGCTCGCCACAGCACAAGACTATAGCCGCTCCATGACGATGGTGCTGCCCGCCAGCGTGCTGGGAGTGATCCTCCTCCATCGTCTCGACATCGGTTGGCTGACGCGCGCCTTGTGGGTTGGCGCCTGCGCCGCCGTCCTGCTGCCGGCGCATCATGTGATGAACGACCGCGTTAATCCCATTTTCTACCTCTACCACGAACTGGCTGCGCTCCATACGCCGCCGCGCGTCGCCATGCCTGAACTCTACGAACTGCGGGCCATCCATGAAATGGAACGCGGCGATACCGCTTCCGCTCAAACCGACCTCACTCTTGCCATCAAACTCGCGGTCAATCCCGCCTCACCCGCGCGTCAACGCGGCCTCCTCGCGGCGAGCCAAGGCCGCTGGCCCGACGCCCTGCGCGACTTCTCGCTGGCCGTCGACCACGATGCGCAAAACCCGGAGTCGTGGTTCATGCGCGCCCAAGCCAATCTCGCGCTCGGCCAAACCGCCGCGGCCCGTTCGGATTTCGATCACGCGCTTACCTTGGCGCCTCCCGGTTGGGCGGCTCGGCCCGATGTGGTGCGCTTCCTTGCTCGCTTAACACGCACGTCGTGACGCCCGCCTCCCGCGCGGGGCAAACGCATTCGAGACCGTCCCGACCCGAGCCGTGGGCGGACCGCGTTTCCTCCCTCTCCATGTCGACGCAGCCTCGGCGGTGACTAAGGTGAACGCACCGTGCTTGCGGGCGGTTGAAAAATCAGTTCGTCTACCGCTCGTTCAACGCAACCTGCGGCCCGCCTCATCAATCGATCCGACGGACGCAAGTCTTTGACGGCTTTCTTCTCCTTCTCATTTTCGCCTCCCCGTAGTGCAGAACGAAACGACACTTCAGGACGTTGCCCAAGCGGCCGGTGTGCACCGGACCACCGTCTCGCTTTCCCTTCGTGATAATCCCCGGATTCCGCAGGCCACTCGCGACCGCGTCAAAGCCATCGCCCGCGAACTTGGTTACCGCACCAACCCCTTGGTGTCGGCGCTGATGCAGGTCCGCCGTTCCGGCAAGCCGCCGAAACAGGCCACGATTGCCTTCGTTACGAATTACCCGACGCGTTACGGCTGGAAACCAGAGCACCACGACCGTCCTGACTTCTTTCCCGGTGCCGCCGCTCGCGCCGAAGACTTTGGCTATAAAGTCGAACACTTCTGGCTCGCCGAACCCGGCATGACGCCCCACCGCTTTTGCGACATTCTCTCCGCGCGCGGCATTAATGGACTTATCATCGGCCGCCTCCCCACCGGCCAGGATTCGCTCGAATTGGAGTGGGATCGCTTCTCTTGCGTGGCCCTGGGCATGACGTTGCGCTCGCCCATTCTCCACCACGTGACGGAAAACCATTTTGATACCGTCTGGCAGGCCATGGAGCGATGTGTCGAACGCGGTTACCAGCGCATCGGATTCGCGTTTACGGATAAACAAGACAGCCCTCACGTCGGCGACCGCTGGCTTGGAGCGTATTTGCGCCAACAGCTCCGGCTGCCCGCGAAAAATCGCCTGCCGGTCTGTCCGCAGGATCCGACCAACGAAGAGCAGTTTCGGAAATGGTTTCTCGACCACGAGCCCGATGCACTCCTCGTCAACAATCCGCGCCTCGCGGTCGAATGGTTGAAAAAAATCGGCCGCCGTGTCCCGGGCGACGTGGCCATGGTCGCGCTGGAACACCGGCGTGAACTCGCGTGCACGGGTGTGTTTTACGACCCCGCAAAAATCGGAGCACTCGCCGTCGAAATGCTCATCGGCCTGATGCACCGCAACGAAGCCGGCGTGCCCGCAGTGCAGCATGAAATTCTGCTCACCGGCGCGTGGCACGAGGATTGTATGTTGCCCGTTCGCGTCCGCCGCGAGATGAAGCCGGTTCCCGCCAACCGGTCGTAGGCGACCACGGCGGCGCAGGACTTGCCCGCGCTCGTCCGGTCACGCTTCTAAGCGGACTTTTCGGAGGCCTTCTGGCGCTGATACTTGCGCGCCTGGAGGGAGTTGAAGAGTGCACCAAACAAATGTTAGTCCTCGACCCGACGGAGACACGCCTCGGCACGGCGCTGGCGAAGTGCGCTATTGAGGCCGCAGTCACGCGATCGTTTGGAAGATCCTGTGCGCATGCTACTGCCATCGGCCTATTTTTCATCTGACCGAGACCAGATTCCTCCGGACCGGTCCCTCTTGTTGCAGGTGCTCGACAAGCTCGGCCATGACGCTGTGGCCCAAAATTGTAATCCGAGGGCGGCGAATCGACCTCAATAAGCTCCGGTGCGAAAAGAGGCCATCGCCCTTCCAATTTAGCGACCGAGTGCTTGTCCCCCGCGCAGAATCTCGGCGCACAGCAGGTCGCGGGCTCGATCATACGCAACGTGCTTGCTCAGGGCCCGAAGATTATATGCCACCACCATGCGATCGACGGCGATGCGAATATCCATCGTGACGCATGACTCCGCGTAATTCCGCCCGATCACCGATGGCACAATGCACCATGTCCCCTGCGTGTGTGCTGCCTCCGCCGCTTGCGTATGGCTCTGACAGGCGATCTCGATTTCCAGTCCGGAGAGCACATCCAGCCGTGGCGTCGCTTTGAGTAATTGCTCCCGGATCGGCGTCCAGGTTGAGGCCTGCTGCACGAATGGTCTCTGCTTCTTTATAAGCCAGCGGATAAGTCCGTTCGCAGTTTGCGGAGCGCCGGCAGCATCCCCGGCGACGATGGTGAACGAGTCGTGCCGATACCCCGGCTTCATCTCCAGACCGGCACCTACTTCTCCCTCACGCATGAATCCGAAGTGAAGGATTCCATCACGCAGCCCGGAGCGAATCTCGGACGACCGCAGGTTACGCGCATCCCAACGCCAGGTGGGATACTTCTTCGCCGTTCTGATCAGCGCCGGCATCAACAAAGACTGCATCCACGTATCACCTGCGGCGATAACCCAGGTTTGCTTTTCTTCCTTCGGCGAGGAAATCGCGCGCAGACCATGCAGGAAGATTCGGAACTCACCTGCGACACGCGTTCCAGCCTCGGTCGGGCGAGAGAATCGTCCGCTTCGCCGCAACAGATTCGGACCGAGTTTGAGCGCTTGATTCAGGCGCTCGAGTTTCTGACGAGCATTCACGCCTCCGGCGGAGAGGTTCTTCTCGCGCCCCTGCTCACGCCCGACCTTCTCCACGCTTTCGGCGCTCACAAGGTCCAGCAAGGTGAGCAGCTGCCCGAATGTGACCGCCTCAAGATTGCGCTGCCGGATCCACGCTCTTAGCTCCAAAGTTTCCATAACTTAAAACTTATGTGAGTAACGGCGAAGAAACGAGAATAATCCAATGCCATGAGGCAGGCTGTGAGCATGGAAACGAACCAACTCTCCGCCGCAATACCCCAACCCACGAATTCCCACGTTCCTGCGCTGCACCAGCAGCTCCTCGCCGAACTTAGCTGGCAACACATCCACACAATGCATTTTCCAGTCCGTGACGGCCGCTGGGTTGCTCCAGCAACCCTCCCGCTGACAGATCCGGGACTTCGAGTCGCGTCGCAATCGCCCCTAGGCATATACAAGCATCAACAGCTCGCGCTCGCGCACCTGCTCGCGGGACGCAACACGGCAGTCACCACGGGAACCGGTTCAGGTAAGTCTCTAGTGTTTCAAACGGCTGCAATCGATCTGATCGCGAAAGACGATTCGTCCCGAATCCTCGTACTTTACCCGTTGCGGGCGCTCGCCGAGGAGCAGCATGAGCGTTGGAACAAAGCGTTGCGGATCGCCGGCCTCCAGACAGAGGCACTGCTTATCATCGGCGACGGTATTGGCCGGGCAGAGCGCGCGAAGGCGATTGCCAAGGCTCGGATCGTGATTGCCACTCCTGACATCCTCCACGCTTGGGCGATGCTGAACCGCGAGAAGGAAGCCGGGGTTCGTCGATTCTTGAAGCACCTGCGCTTGGTCGCGATCGATGAAGCGCACGCATACACCGCCGTATTCGGGACCCAGTCTGCCTTCTTGTTTCGCCGGCTCGACCATGCCGTGCGTCGACTTGGTGGCTGCTTCCAAATCGCCGCAGCCTCGGCCACGATGGCAGAAGCGGGCAGTCATCTTCGCGCACTGACCGGCCGCGACTTCACTCTCGTCGGCCCGGAGAGCGACTCTTCGCCGCAGCACCTGAAGCGCCTTCACTTCATCCAACCTGCTGGGGCGTCAGACCTCATTGCCGGACTCGGCCGCTGGTTCCGCGCGTGCGCCGACACCGGCGACAGTCGATTCCTCGCGTTTGTGGAAAGTCGAGTGCAGGCTGAGCACTTCGCGCGAGGCGCAGGACGGCAGAGCATCGACGATGAAAGCAGCGAGGTGAACGAGACCGGACTCGAAGCCGCCGCCGGAGGCGCGGTGCGAGCCTATCGCTCCGGGTTCGACAACTCCTATCGCCGCGAGTTGGTGGACCATCTTCGCAGTGGTCGTGTGTCCGGCCTCATCAGCACAAGTGCGCTTGAACTAGGCATGGATCTCCCCGACCTCGGACTTGGGTTTATCGTCGGCGCGCCTCGCTCGGCCACGGCTTTCTTTCAGCGACTTGGCCGGTTCGGCCGCCATGGCCCAGCAGATATTTTCATCGTTGCTGACGGATCTGCGGCCTCCGCCGAATTGATGAGAAATCCGGAGCTAGTGCGCACACTGCCTCTGCAACGCAGCACCCTCTATCTCGACAACCCGCGCGTCCAATACATCCACGTTCTTTGTCAGGCGCACGAGGAACGTTGGAGTGAGCTGGATAATCCGCCGAGCGAGTTCAGCTCTCAAGTGGATTTTCCCGCCGGCTTTCTCGAACTCTGCGGAAAAGAGCTTCGCGGCGAATCGGTCGGCGATCTGCGTGCCATGCGACCGGCCGGCGACGAAGCCCCTCATCACGTCTTTCCACTACGCGACTGTGATCTCCAGTTCACGGTAAAGTGCGGCCGCGGACATTTTGTCATGAAACTCGGCACGATGACATTCGCTCAAGTCCTGCGTGAAGCCTACCCCGGCGCAGTTTATTGGCATGCAGGTCGTGCGTATCGTGTGCGGAGCGTCCAAGTAAATCGGCGCATGGTGCTGGTGGACGAGAGCCGGCAATGCTTCACCAAACCGCGTGCTTTGTCCCCGGTGATTCAGCCGGATTTGGCCCCCGAAGCGGTGCTTGTCTGGCGGCAGCACGGTGACCTGTCGGTCGTAGAGACCGGTCTTCAGGCGCGTGAATCCGTGAGTGGCTTCCATGAACGCCGTGGGAGCGCCGAACGTGATGTTCAGTATCCGCTCCAGGAGAACGAGCCGAGTGGCGTCGTTTACGCCAATGAACGTTTTTGCCGGCATATCGAATCAACGGGCGTGCTGTTGAGCCATCCGGAGCTTTCCAATGCTGCGGTTCGGATCAGTGAAATCGCCAGCGCCCTGGAGGACTCCTTCCTGCGCGTGGTGCCGATCGAGCGGCAGGATCTGGCTGCCGGCACTGGTCGGCTCCGGGTTTCACGGCGTGGGCTGCAGCGCGGCGACCGGTTCGTCGCGCTTTACGACCGGGTCTACGGCAGCCTTCGACTCTCCAGTCATCTGTCGAGCCCGGATGTCCTCAAGGACGTCCTATCCCGCGCGGTAACCGCGGCGCAGAACTCCGCAAGTATGGACGCCATCACGCTCCAAGCACTCCGTGCGCTAGCGCACTCCGCTCAGGAGTTGGGACGCCAAGTAGCTGAGCTCGATACACCGACTGACACCACCAACCCAGCCTCCGTCAACCTCGTCCAGGTGATCCGCCCCGGCACCTGTGGAGTTCACCGCTCAAGCGGAGCCACCTTTCAGGTCGAAGGCGCCTTTTACTCGCCCGGTGGCATTCGCTACCGTGGTCGTTTCGACCACCAGCGGCCAGACGATCTCTCGGGGCACATCCCCGCATCCGAGATCCGTGAACTGCCGGGTGAGACAGAATTTGCCCAGTTCGACATCACCGCGGGCGCAATTCTGTCCTGAACCAATGCCTCAAATCTCCAGCTTTATGAAAACCACCATCATCACCACTCCAAGCGAAGCGATAGCGGCCCTGCGTAGCTACTTTGTGCGAAATAGCGTCACCGCGTTCGACGAGAGTTCCACGCTGCGTCTCTCCTTCCGTGCCCGCGTGAACGGTTCGGTAATCGCTGTGACGGCCGTTGCTGAACCGCCGATCCCTCGTCTGGTCCTTCTCACGCGTATTCTTTGCCCTATCGGTGATGCGGTCGATGGCCCTGCTGAATTCTGTAATTTCCTCAATTTGCGCTGCACGTTCGCTTCGTCGTTCATCTCGGACGATCCCCGCGAATTCACTTTCGAGAGCGTACTGCATTTGGGCGATGGCATGTGTCTCGCGGCGCAGCTCACCACCTTCGCCGACGGTCACATGGCGGCCGTTTCGCGCCTGGCCCCCTTGCTCGAGGCATTCGCCCAGCAGCGGATAGGACGACGCGAAGCCGAAGCTTGGTTGTGTCCCACGGAAACCGCCACCGAAGATTCGCCTGTGCTAAAGGAGCTCGAACGCGATCAGGAGCGCGCCTCCAAGCCAGGCCGCAACTGAATTGCTGTTAGCAGAGTCCGCATTTATCTCTCGTCGCCACGGCCTTGCCGCCATATCACGAGCACTCTTCGCCCTTTGGCCCGACACTTCGTTTGTGCGGCATGAACAACAGCTCGAATAGCTCAACTTCTGCATTGTTGCGTCCCAAACAGCTCGACTTGGATAGCGATCAGCGAGAACTGCTCCGCGCACTTCGGCAAAGGTCGCCATACAATATCAAAACAGGAACCACTTAGAGGCGTTCATCCTCGAATGGATGGCCTTCAACGCCCTCTGCGAGGCGGCATAGGGGGATGATGCTTGGCGATGCTCCGCAAAGCTTGAAGGGTTCAGGCCATCTATCGCTGCTCGCAGATAAACAGCCTTTGACCGGTCGCTTTGTGCGGGGTCAAAGTCACGCCGAGATTCAGATCGATCCTCCGGCTGATTTGTCGATCGCGCTTCAAGAGCGCCGAGTGGAGTTCTTGATTTATCGGGCTTACATGGAGGAACTGCCAAAGTGGTTGAACTCGCGGTGCGGTCAGATAATCTCAATCGGAGCTGACGACGTCGGGCTACTCGTGAAAGCGAATGTCACCCGCCAACAGCTCGATGCCGAACTCAAACCGAATCCGCCAGCTGCGGGCGGTGAGCGGGAGGACGGGGTTCCAACCAACGGCGTCAGCAATCCCGAGGTGAATGGGGCGGTCGACATCGTGTCGAACGCGGCGCAAACGCCATCCCTGCGTCGCTACCACGGCACCGTTGAGCTGGACACCATGCGCGTAGGCCGCGATGCGAGCCGGGGCGCCGACGAGGTAATCGCTCACTTGGCCGCTCAGCTCGGATCGGAAGTAACTGTGCGACTAGAAATCGACGCACACCTGCCCAGGGGCGCGAGTGACCAGCTGGTCCGAATCGTCACCGAGAATGGCCGAACCTTGAAGTTCGAGAGTCACGGCTTTGAGAAGGAGTAGGAAATCGGCAATGAGGCGCGGTGGGGCGGTCGATGGAGATATCGGTGCGCTCGGGATCGCTCCAAAGCTATCGGGGCACGGAAAGAGCAGCTGGCAAATTGATACGTTTGGGAAGCGCAAACATCTCTCCCGTTTCGGGAATGACGTAGCGCAGCACTGATTCCTGACATCTCTCCAGCAGGCCTTCCCGCGGTGCCCCGGTGAGCTCGCTGTCCCGACGCACAATCCAAGGCTTCCATTGGGAAAGATCAAGCGAGCCATCCATCTCGGGAATCCTACTCCAATCCGCCAGCTGCAACCCGACGTAGCAGTTCGTTTCGAGTTCACCCAACGATATACTTTTCCTCCCGTGAGCGAGGTTGTTTCGCTCGTGACGGACAGATCTGAGGGCGTGGGCGCAATCCTCACGCGAAATAACCCCCGCGAAGAAGCGGGCGCCCCAAATCGTCGGATCCAGATCTGCCGAGGCGGCCTTTCTCGCCTGCTCATGAACCAGACCGAACGTGGCGGGTTCCCCCTCCGGCAGCACTTCCTCGGGATCAGAGATCTTCGCTGCCCGACTTAGGCCGTAGCACATGATTTCGAGTGCCACCTCCGCATACCGGCAGAGCTGCCATTTGGCCCAATCCTCCGGATGCCGCCGCTGCAAGACCGCACCGAACCGATCCAACGGCGCCACCTTCGTGCTGGGTAGCACTAGGCTGACGGTGCGACATCGATCGCCCAGCGTGAAAGCGATGAACTGCTGGATCACCTCCCGCATCTGCGCCTCGTCGCGAATCACCAGCCAAACCTGCAATTCCGCTCCCTCTGCGAGTGTCAGATCGTATTGATCTAGCGTATCCAAAAACTGCTGGAGCAGCAAATGGACGCTCAGGCCGAAGGCGCCGCATCCGAGCAGAGGGAAAGCAAGCGATGCAACCTGGCGCGCCTGGGCCAAACGTAGGGTCTCAGCGACACAGGCTCGGATCGCTTGGAAATAATCCGCTTCGTCGGAACAACCGGGCCGGCCGGGCCAGTCCGCGGGATCGTGAAAGCCCGCGTGAAAGATGTATTTGAAATCGTCCCCTCCGCCGGTGACGAGAACAGTTCCGGGCCGCTGCACCTCACCTCGGGTGATCTGATCAAGCTCCGCTTGCACGTTCTCGCCGTAACGCATTCGGATCTGGCCACTGAGGGAGTTGGGATTACGGGCCAGGCGGAACCCCGTCTCCTCGCTGTTCACGATTGCCTCCACCGGCGCCTCCAGGACATCGGCATGCGCGATGGTGAAGCCAAGCCGCCGCAGCTTTCCTTCGTAGATGATGTTCACGGAGCTGGAAGACAGACGAACGTTCGTCGGCGAGAATGCTGGAGGCAGCGGCCTCGCGGCGAATCTTTTCGATGACGAAACGCCAGCATGGCCCCTGATCATGTGCGTCCCGTTCCGCTCCTCCCGTTATCGAGGGGTCGAACGTCAGTATACCGTTGGCTTTGTCGCCGACGAAGCTGTGGAGGACCGCTCTTCGGGAGTCGTGGTCGGCGCAAGCCTCGGCGAAGCCGAGCATCACCGGGGTCAGTGCATCGCCGTATAGCAGGCCAATCCCACTGTTGAACGCCGGGCAATTGGGCACTCGACATCAGGTATAGCGCGCGTGACGAGTTTTAGCTCAAACACACGATGCCGCTCCTGCGCTATATTGAGACTGCGCTCGACTTCGGCCGAGTGCGCGCGAGAATTTCGTCACTCGCCTGTGACCCGGAAGGAGTTCAACGATAAATGTATCGAGGATCTGATCGCCGCGGAGTTTCCGCAGCGGGTCGCGGTGATCGGCTCGGGTCCGTCGACGCCTTACGTTCCTTCTATGGGAGCGTTGAAGGACGCGCTGGCCAAGGCGTGCAACGTGCAGGGGATCGCTGACGAGTATCCTTGGAATTTCTGCGAACGAGCGTTTGTTGCGAACCCGGAAGCCTACTTCTCGGCAATCGGGACTTCGTTCGATGCGGAGGCCCCTCTCTGGGACCCCCGCGCTTACAGGCACCTCGTGCAGATCCCGTTCAAGAGTTATGTCACGTTCAACTATGATCGGTTACTCCCGCGCGCGTTCTTCGAAAGATACCCCGACTCCAGCCACCTGTTCACAGTCTACCCGAGCCGGCATGGTGATGGCCTGACAACTCAACCCTGCGACTTGGAACACAGGAGGCGACTGGTCGCGGTGCACGGCTACGCGGATCCCGCAAACCCGAACTGGTCACGTCAGATCATCCTGAAAAGGTCGGATTATAATCATTACTACGCGGACCCGAAAACGGGCCATCATCTTTTCAACTGGTGGAAGAACCTGCTCACCCATCTGCCCTGCGTATTCATTGGAATGTCTCTGCATGAACCCGGCCTCTTCCGTGTGGTGGAGCAACTGAGAAAGGACGACCACCCCAAGCTGACTGGGCTCAAACACATTCATCTCGTTAACGTGGAGTGGGCGGAGGACGACCCTGATGAGCAAGCTTTGGGCTCGACGTTCGGTGTCTTCCAGAAGATTGCCTACGATCAGGTCGACCATCGGCACAGTGGGCTTCTTCAGGTGCTGGACGCGTTCTCGCACCTCGGTATCAAGGATCCGAGCCCAAGCCTTCCGCAGATTCCTCCGATCACCGCGACTGAGACCTTTCCTTTCTAAGTGAAATGACGCTTCAAGCACAACTCGACTGGCTCAAATCCGCGGCGATCACTCTGCCTGACGCCGAAGGTGTGTCACGCGCGCTGGCGCTCGTGGCCTCGGGCGCCCCCAACGACGAGCTGTTTTTCGGCGAACTCAAAGACGCCGCGTGGCTACCGGTCTTGGAGCGGAAGGGATATTTTTCGAAGCCACTCGTCGACCAAACCCAGCCCGATCGGCGAACTATCTTTCGCAACCGGCTACCGCTATTTGCTCTCGCTCGTTTCTCCGAAACTACTCCTTCCCAAGCCGCGGCGATTCTGCTGCGGATGCCGTTGTCGGCCGTGCAGGCCACCGCTGACCAAGTATTGCGCTGCCTCACCAAACTGCGCGATCGCCAGGCTATCACTTCAGTCCGTCCGCTATCGGTGTATCTGGCCGAAACCACGCATCGCGCGACGGCGGTGTGGATCGATGATCTGTTGCAGGATTGGATTAAGGCAGGCGCTCAAATGGAGGCAGTTGGCATCCTGCGAGCCTTCGTCGGTTCCACGGTGAGATCGTCGTTCGAGGACCAGCCGCGGCTGGATCGGCATTGGCAGCTGGCGGAGATCGATCGTAAGCTCGTCGATCACCTCGCGAACGTTTTTCCGCAGGAGATCGCCCATATCTATTTCGAGGCGTTGTCGCGCTGGGCCGCGATGCGCCGCGCTCCGGAGCAAACGGACGAACGCACACCGTGGGACAGTCACGTGATCGCTGATCCGGCACGCGACTCACCCTCGAGCTTTTGGCTGGAGGACTTTAGGCAGGCGCCGAGCGGCTCGCGCGATCTGGAGGAAACCCTGGCTACGCGGCTGTATGCGATATGCGCTGTCGCGTTTGGTAGCGGCGACGGGCCCAAGATCGCGCACATCGAGTCCCTCCTGCGATCGGATCGCTGGGAGCTCTTTGCCCGCCTTCGTTGGCAGCTCTATGCGGAATATCCCGACTCTACGTTGGAGTTTGCGCGGCGCGACGTGCTTGAGGTCCTTCCGCACCTAGGGCGATTCGACTACCTACACGGCTTCGAGTTCGCGCAGCTTCTTCAGCGCCACGCAGAGAAACACGGGAATGCTTTCCTCAACATCGACGAAGCCCGCAAGCTCATCGACACCGTCTTTGCAGGACCCGTTGACGAAGACGGCAAGCTGGAGCCGGAAGTCGACCGGGAGCGGTTCTGGCGGAAACAACTCCAGCCCCTTGAAGCGTTGCTCACCGCCGCCGACAAGCAGCGAATCCAACAAGACCGCCCGATCTCGCCCAACGACTACAAACCGTTTCACAGGGGCGAGGCCCGAATGATCGAGCAAGTGTCGCCGGTGTCGGTGGGCGCTCTTGCGGCCAAACCCGACGCGGACCTCTGGCAGTTCCTCAATACGTGGAAGCCGGGCAACCGGAGAGAAAAACCAGAATGGTGGATCGAGGAAAGTGTCGATGCTTTGGCTTCGACGCTGGCGGCCTTGATCGAGCGCGACCCTGCGCGTTTTTCCCTCGCTAGCAAATGGTGGGAGAAGATCGAGCGGCCGGAAATGCTGCATCGCATTCTGGACCGGGCGGCCGAGCGAATTGCGGGACGGGAGCAGAAGGGAGCTGAGGTAACCGAAGCCGATCTGGCGACCTGGCTGGCTTTGGCCAAATGGGTGGTCGCGCATGCGACGAAAGGTGAAGGTCAGAGCGATTCGAGCGACGATGAGACGGAACCGGTGTGGTCGACGCGCGCCACAGCGCGGTTCCTCGAAGCGATGGTGAAGACCCAGACTGCGGTTACCCCACAGCAACGGGCGATGGTGGTTCAATTGCTGCGCCTGATCGTGCAGGCAGATGATCCGCGCCTCGCGAACCGGGAAACCGCGATGATGAACGACTGGCTGACGACGGCGATCAATTCGGCGCGGGGCAATGCAATGCAGGCCATCCTCGACGTCGCCGTGCAGCAGCACGAGGCGGAAAAGGCGGTGGAACCGTGGGTTTTCGAAACGATCGAAACGCGTCTCCGTCATCCCGATGAATCCCCGGCGCTCTTTGCTCTGCTCGGCTCGCGTCTTCGCCTGTTGGTGTTCCTTTTCGGCGACAGATTCAAGCCACGTCCCGAGCTGCTGTTTCCTGAAGATCGGCCTCAACATCGCGACGCCGCTGTTCTGGCGCACTTCAAATACGACAACCCGATGGTTGGGGTGATCAACACGTTCCCGGGGCTCATCCCCGCCGGGCTGGCGCTGGCGGCTGAGGCGACGAAGAGCGAGAAAGAACAGCGTTCGCCGAGGCGGGAGTTCGATTCGCGCCTTGGCGTCCACATCGCCTTCTACCACTGGAACGCGTCGTTCCCGACCGACCAAGTTGGCGAGGCGGCGCTCGACCGATTCTTCGCGCTGGCCGCGTCGGATACCCGTGGTTCAGTCATCGATCAGATCGGGTCGGCGTTTGAGAAGACAACTGAACAGGACGTCTCGGCCACAGTGCGGGAACGGGTCATGCAAATCTGGGAGCGCAGGTTCGGCCAGATCTTGGGTGTCTCCCAAGGAGCGGCAGATGCCTCGACAGATTACCAAGAGGAACTCGCGGCGTTCACCGACTGGATTCGCTGCGAGTGCTTCCCACTCGACTGGCGGGTGCGCCGGGTGATCAGCGCCCTTAATCTCCTCACTTCGGGTCCACGGCCCTATCGTCTGGTGAAGTTTGTCGGCGAGCAGCGCGACAAGCCGGAGCGGCTCCTATCCATGTTGCAGGTTCTCGAAGCCTTGGTGCGCCAGCCCAGTGACGAGGTGCGATGGGCGATGCAGGAGAAAGACGTTCGGCCGATTCTGGAACGGGCATTCGAAAGCCCGATTCCTGAGGTCCGCACCCAGGCCGAAGCCACCCTTGAGCTGTTACTGCGGCAGGGGTTCCTTTCGTTTCTGGACATCGGAAAGCCGGTGGTCGACTAGATTCCGTTCGCACCACAACCAAAGCGAGAATACCTCAGGATTGTGTGCGGAGTGTCCCGTTTACGTCCCGTAATAACGATTCACCTCTAGCACTGGTGCCCGGAGAGGGGGTCGAACCCACACGCCTTTAGAGGGCGACGGATTTTGAGTCCGTTGCGTCTGCCAATTCCGCCATCCGGGCCAGCCAGAAGCCGGACCGTAAGACCGCCGCGAACGTTGTAAAATGGAAAATGCGCCTTGTCGCGCGCTACTCCCCGCTTGTCACGCGCCACCCCTGGGCGTTGCTTCACGTCCATGCCCGACTTTCGCGTCTTTCACACGCCACCTTCGGCCGACCCCGTGGAGATTACCCTGACTCGGGAAGAGTCGCACCACCTCGTCTCCGTGAACCGCGCCCGCGTTGGGCAGACCGTCGTGGCGTTCGATGGCCGCGGTCACGAGTGGATCTGCACCTTGGAGCGCGAAGACCGCCACCAAGCCACGTTGAAGGTCAACTTCCGCCAATCCGCCCCGCCCCTGCCCTACGAAATCACCCTCGGTCAGGCGCTGCCCAAGGGTCCGTCGATGGATGCCATCGTCCGCAAAGCCACCGAAATCGGCGCCGCGCGTATCGTCCCTCTGGAAAGCGAGCGCACCCAAGTCCATCTGGCCGACGATCGTCAGGACCGCAAAATCGAAAAGTGGCAACTCGCCGCCCTCGAAGCCGCGAAACAATGCGGCAATCCATGGCTCCCGGAAATCAGCCCTGTGCAAAGCGCCAGCGCCTTCATGGATCAGGCGAGCGGTTACGATTTAAAGCTCATTGCCAGTCTGCATCCCGGCGCTCGCTCCCTCAAGACGGCGCTCGCCGCCCACGTCGCCGCCACCGGTCGGTCGCCTCGCAAAGTCGTCTGGCTGATCGGCCCCGAAGGCGACTTTACGCCCGCTGAAATGAGTCTCGCCCAAACGGCCGGATTCCAACCGATCACCCTCGGCCCGCTCGTGCTGCGATGTGAAACGGCGGCCGTTTACGCCCTCAGTATTTTGAGTTACGAACTCGCCAACACCTGAGCGAATCGGAGCGGCTCAACAACCGTCCAGCACAGCTCCCACGCGTCGCGTCTCGGATTCTCGCTTTGGCTCCCGCAGCGAAAATCGCGCATCGTCTGGGGGCATCTCCGAGAGGAGCGGACAACCGGGCGTGAGGCGACATTTTCGGCCTAAGTTGCAAGCGCAAATGACTGCTTTCGGGCGACGCCCCCTTTCGAACGCCCTGCGCCCCGCCTCATGCGCATTAGTGTTAATTCTCAGAGGCCGGGACAGGACATGGACCGACGCGCGTGTCGCGTCATGCGTTGTTGCGACAAAATCTCAAAAAAGATTTGACGCACATTAAGGCTATTGAGACTCATCCGCACCACGATGAGTCAACTCTCCTCCCGTCCACGCACCGCCATTTCCGAGCTTGTGCCCGCGCTGACCGCGCTCGCCGTGATGCAAGGTTTCACCGCCGCCGCCCACGCCGCCGACGATGACAACCTCACCGCTGCGACCCACGACGCCCCCGTGGCGTTGCCCAAATTGACGGTGCAGGATTCGAAGGTCAAAAGCATCGCCTCGCCGAAATACACCCAACCCCTGCGCGACACGCCGCAGACCGTCGTCGTCATCCCGCGCGCCGTTTACACCGAACAAGGCGCCACTTCTCTCCGCGATGTCCTCCGCAACACGCCCGGCATCACCTTCCAAGCCGGCGAAGGCGGCAATGCCCCCGGCGACAACCTTTTCATCCGCGGCTTCGGTGCGCGCAACGACGTCTTCCTCGACGGCGTGCGCGACGCCGGCGTGATGACCCGCGATACGTTCAACGTTGAGCAGGTCGAGGTCGTCAAAGGCCCCTCGTCCGCCACGTTCGGACGCGGCTCCACCGGCGGGTCCGTCAACCAAGTCACGAAGACCCCCGGCCTGCGCGACGCCACGAAGATCGAAGCCACCGCCGGTAACGCCGACTACGCGCGCGCCACGCTCGATGCCAATCAAGCGCTCCCCGCCAGCCCCATTCCCGGCACCGCTATCCGCCTCAATGCCGTCTGGACCGATGCCGGCGTCGCCGGACGCGACGAAGTGAAAAACCGCAACTGGGGCCTCGCGCCCTCCCTCGCGTTCGGCCTCGGCACGCCGACCACCGTCACACTCGCCTATCAACATCTGTCGCAGGACAACATCCCCGACTACGGCCTTCCCGGCACCCTTCCCGCCGTCGCCTTCGCCGCCGGCCAAACCATTGCCGACCTGGACTGGAGCAACTTCTACGGCCTCGTCGCCCGCGACTACGAGAAGATCGAAAGCGATGGCGCCACCGCGATCGTCACCCACAAATTCCCTGGCGGCGCCGCCCTGCGCAACCTCACGCGCTACGGGCGCAATACCCGCGATGCGGTCGTGACTCCGCCGCGCGCCGCCACCGCCGCCAACGCCGCGGCCGACCCCGGTTTCGATCCCACGCTCGCTCAAATCCGTCGCACCGACACCAAATATCAAGACCGCCGCGACGAGATCCTCGCCAACCAAACCAACTTCAACGCCTCATTCACCTCCGGTTCCGTCCAACACGATTTCGGCGGCGGGATCGAAGTCTCCCGCGAAGACCAGCGCAGCGACGCCAAGACCGATTTGTTTTCTCACGGCCGTCCGCCCGTGACCGATCTTTATCACCCGAATCCGCACGACGCTTACACGCCCGCCATCGTGCGCACCGGCGCCTTCACCAAGGCCATCGCCGACACCGGTGCCGTTTACGCCTTCGACACCGCCAAGTTCGGCCCGCAATGGGAACTCAACGCCGGCGCCCGCTGGGAAACCTTCGATGTCAGTTATCGCAACGTCGCGGCCAACGGCACCTCCACCCGCTTCCAACGCACCGACCACATGTTGAGCTGGCGCGGCGGCCTCGTATTCAAACCCGCCCCCGAAGGCAGTCTCTACGCGGGCTACGGCACTTCGTTCAATCCCTCCGCCGATTCCAACCAAGGCCTCGCCCTTGCCGCCACGGGCAACAGCAGCGCCAGCCTCGCGCCCGAGAAAAACCTCAGCAGCGAAATCGGCGCCAAATGGGATTTTCTCAAAACCCGTCTCTCGACCACGCTCGCATTCTTCCGCACCGAGAAAACCAACGCCCGCACGACCGATGCCGCCGGCGACACCGTGCTCGCCGGCGATCAGCAGGTCGAAGGCATCGAAATCGGCGTCAACGGCCGCCTCACCGACACGCTCTCGATCTTCTCCGGTTACGCTTACATGGAGGGCACCGTGAAATCCTCCGGCGTCGCGCAGCAAGTGGACGCCGCGCTGCAATACGTGCCCCGGCAAACGCTCAACCTCTGGGCCACCCAGCGCCTTCCCGCCGGCTTCACCGTCGGCGCCGGCGCGCAATTCACCGACGGCTACTTCTACGCCCTGCCCAGCGCAACGTCCGCGCCCTCCGCTGGCCTCGGCACGCGCTACTGGCTCTACGGCGCGATGGCCTCGTATGAAGTTAACAAGCACCTCACGCTCCGCCTCAACGTCAACAACCTCGCCGACAAACGCTACATCGATCGCGGTTACGGTGGTCACGTCATTCCCGGCGCCGGTCGCACCGTCCTCTTCAATGCCACCTATTCGTTCTGATCCCGCTCCGCGCTCTACGCCATGATTCTCGCTGTTCCTGACATTCTCACGCCCGCCCAAATCGCCGAAGCGCGCCAGCTCCTGGCCTCCGCCGATTGGGTCGACGGCAAAGCCACCGCCGGCCACCAAGGCGCGCACGTAAAATCCAATCAGCAGCTCCCGCTCGACAGCGCCGTCGGCCGCCAACTCGGCGACACCATCCTTCGCGCGCTCGGCAAAAGCCCGCTCTTCATGTCCGCCGCGCTGCCGCTGCACATCCTGCCGCCCATGTTCAACCGCTACTCCGGCGGTCAGACTTTCGGCACGCATGTCGACGGCTCCGTCCGCGTCGTTCCCGGCACCACTCATCGCCTCCGCACCGATCTCTCCTGCACGCTCTTTTTCGCGGACCCGGCAGACTACGACGGCGGTGAACTCGTCATCGAAGACACCTACGGCGCCAAGAGCGTCAAACTCCCCGCCGGCCACCTCATCCTCTATCCTTCCACCAGCCTCCACCACGTCACGCCCGTCACGCGCGGCGAGCGTCTGTGCTCCTTTTTCTGGCTGCAATCCATGGTCCGCGCCGACGCGCAACGCTCCCTCCTCTTCGATCTCGATATCGCCATCCAACGCCTCGGCGCGGAGCAACCCAACCATCCTTCCGTCGTTCAACTCACCGGCGTCTACCACAACCTTCTCCGCCAGTGGGCGGAAATGTAAACGCCTCCTTCGCGTTCGCCCGCCGTTGCGCCGCCGTCATGAGTAAACGCCACGTTGCCCTCGCCGAAATCGAGCGGCGCCACGGCCACGCCGCCGAAGCCACCGCAACGCCCGCCGGCCTCGCCGCCGCGCTCGCGTGTTACGACCGAGCCGCCTCGTTCCTCGCATCCGCCGCGCCCACCGACGACGTCCTCTGCGCCCTCGGCCTCGTCGCGATGAACCGCGGCAACGCGCTGTCGAAACTCGCCTCCACCGCCGACCACGCGGCCGCGCTCGCCGCCTACGATCACGCGATCGCCCTCCTCTCCGCGCTGCCCTACGCCCACGACGATCGGCTGCGCAATCACCTCGGCGCCGCGTGGCTCAACCGCGGCCACGCCCTGCGCTCCGCCGGCGACCACGCCGATCTCGCCGCCGCGTTGCAGTCGCACCGCACCGCCGTCGAAATCCTGACGCCGCTCCCTCTCGCTGCCTGTCCTGATTATCCCGCCAATCTCGCCGGCGCGTGGATCAATCTTTCGGACGCCCTCGCGGCGGCCGACACGCCCGACTGTTTCACGTCCGCGTTCGAGGCCGCGCAGGCCGCTCTCACCATTGTCGCTCCGCTTGAGGCCGACGCTCCGCGCTTCGGCGAACTCTCCCTCATGGCCCGCCGCGCCGCGCTTGTGGCCCTCGCCGGCCACCTCGTGACTGCGCCCGAGGAAACGCACGCGCCTGCGGTCGCCGCAGCAAGCGATCTGATCGACTCCGGCCTCAATCTCGCGCGCCGCTGGCACGTTCTCCACGCTGCCGCACCCGCGCCGCTCGCCACGCGTCTTTTTCGTTTTGGCGCCGAATTCTACTGCCGCCACCAACCGCAGTTTCTCGCCGAGTTCCTGCACGAAAATCTCGATGCCGCGTCGGGCGCTCCTCGCGCGTGGACCACGTCGGTCGAGTGGCGCGACATCGGCCGCGCCGCGCTCGCTCGCGCTCGCGACGATCTGCAACGCCCGCGCTTTCTCTTCGCGGGCGACCGCGACACGGAACGCGTCCTCGCGCTCGACGCCGCTCTCGCCGACGCCGCCGCGCACTTCCGCTGAACGCTGCGTGGTCGCGCGTAAGCGGCTTTCGCGCGGCAGTTTCCCGCCGCTCCTCACGAATTTCTCTCCATGCGTCTTCGCAAAATCCTCTTCTGGCTGCATCTCTTCGCCGGCGTCTTCGCCGGACTCGTCATTGCCATCATGTGCTTTACGGGCGCCGTGCTCGCATTTGAGAAACAAATCACCGCGTGGGCCGAACGCGACGTCCGCCTCGTGACTCCGCCGGCCGACGCGTCCGCTCCTTTGCCGCTCACGCAACTCCAGCGCGACTTCCGCGCCGCTCAGCCTGAGTCTCGCTCCACCAGCCTCACCGTCTTCGCCGCCCCAAACACTGCAGTCGCCTTCAGCGTCGGCCGCGCGTCGACCTTTTACGTCAACCCCTACACCGGCGAAGTTCGCGCTCCCACCTCGGCGCGGCTTCGGACCATTCTGCGCGCGACTGAAAACTGGCATCGCTGGCTCGGAGTGGGCGGCGACCATCGCGCCGCCGCGCGCGCCGTCACTGGCGCCTGCACCCTCGCCTTCGGCTTTCTCGCCCTGAGCGGACTCTACCTCTGGTGGCCGCGCACGCTCTCGTGGCGCGGATTCAAATCCGTCGCCCTCCTCAACGTCCGCCTCGCCGGCAAAGCACGCGATTTCAACTGGCACAACGCCACCGGGCTGTGGTGCGCGCCCGTCCTCATCGTGCTCACGCTGACCGCCGTGCCGATGTCGTATCGCTGGGGCAACACCCTTCTCTACGGTCTCGCCGGCGAATCCGCTCCCACGACCACCGGCCCCGCCCGTGCCTCCACGTCCATCGCCCCGATCGCTCCTCCCTCGGCCGCCGCGCGTCGCCTCTCGCCCGACCAAGCCGTTGCCGTGGCGCAGAAGGAATTTCCTTCGTGGACGCAAATTTCCCTCGTGCTCGGTGACAGTGAACGCCGTCGCCCCAACTCGAATACCAACTCCACGCCGCCATCATCCGCCTCTGCCGCCGAGTCCAGCCAGCAGCGTCGCGCAGACGCCCCGGCGGGTGTCCGGCCCCTCACGCTCATCGTCAAAGAATCCTCCGCCTGGCCGCGCACCGCCACGGCCACGCTCACGGTTGATCCGTTCACGGGCCACGTGCTGAAACGCGAGACCTTCGCCGAACTTTCTCTCGGCCGGCGCTTCCGCACGTGGTCGCGCTTTCTCCACACCGGCGAGGCCCTGGGCTGGCCCGGACAACTTGTCGCAGGACTCGCCAGTCTCGGCGGACTCGTGCTCGTTTACACCGGCTTCGCGTTGGCGCTCCGGCGCTTTCTCAACCGCCGCTCCGCCCAAGCGTAGCCGCTCAATCGCGCAATTTAGTCGTCGTGGCCACGAGCTGCCGCGCGACCTTTTCCGCCGCCTGTTGCGTGCGCGGATCGCGTAGTTTCCCCTGCTCGTCAAAGGCCGCATCCGCTTTCGCCACCGTGCAGGCGGCGGGAATCACCAAGCAGCCGAGATGCGTCAGCAACGCGCGAGCCAGTTGCATCGACCGCACGCCGCCAAACTGTCCCGGCGACGCCGATACCACCGCCGCCACTTTCCCAATCAGCGGATTGTCGTCCGCGCGGGTGCACCAATCGATGGTGTTTTTAAACAACGGCGTGATCATCGAATTGTATTCCGGCGACGCGATCAGCAGCGCGTCGTGCGCGAGCACCAGCTCGACCATTTTCTGCGCGTTTGCGGGCAGTCCTTCGCGGTCCTCGAGATCGCCATGATAAAGCGGCATCGGCAGGTCGTTGAGATCGATCACCGTCACCTCGCCTCCCGCGGCGCGCGTCGCTTCGACCACGACGTGCAGCAATTTTTTATTCAGCGAGTCACGTCGCGCGCTCCCGGCAAAAGCCAGGATCTTAGGCGGGTTGGGCATGCCGTTACGAAGCGGCTCGCCGCCGGATTCGCAAGCTCGGCGTGGACCGCTGGCTCCCGAGCAGGAAACGGCCGCTGCGCCCGCGAATCCGCCCGCTCAACCCAGAGCCCCCAGCAAACGCTCCAGCTCCGCGCGCTTCGCCTGCTGATCGGCCAGTTGCTTGCGCGCTCCTTCCAGCACCGCCGGCGGCGCTTTGCTCACGAACGCCTGATTCGCGAGCCGCGCTTCCGTGCCGGCGATGTGTTTGCTGACGGCCTCGAGTTCTTTCATGAGGCGAGTGCGTTCTGCCGCCGGATCGACCTTCACGCCCGTGTCGAGATAGAGCGTGCCGAGCGGAGTCACGACCGCCGGCAACGCCACCTCGGCCGAGGTGCGCTCGATCGCGGTCGCACCGACAAGGCGGACGAGCTTGGCGGACCCTCCGGCGAGCACCGTCCAAACCGAATCGGCCGCGAGCGCGAAAAACGTCACGTCGCGCTTCTGCGCCGCGTTCTGGTCGGCCTTGAGCTGACGCGCGAGCGTGGCGAAACGTTTCAGCGTATCGACGCGGCCCGACGCCTCGCTGTCGATCCGGACACCGCGGCGCGCGAGCGCAGCGACGAGACCGCCCGCCGTTTCGATCCGCGTCTCCTGCACGAATCGGGTGCCGGGCGCCGCGTAGCCGAGCAGCGCCCACAACTCTTCCGTGATGAACGGCGCGAACGGCTCGAACATCAGCAGAAACTCGCGCAGCACGAGATCCTGCACCGCGAGCGCGTGATCTTTCGCCGCCGGGTCCTGCACGCGCGACTTGGCGACTTCGACATACCAGTCGCAAAAATCATTCCAGAAAAACGAATACAGCCGCTGCGTCGCACCGGCGAACTCGAACCCGGCGAAACCGCGCTCGACCGTCCCGAGTGTATCAACGAGTGCCGCGAGAATCGCATGATCGTCGTCGTCGAGCGTGGTGGCGTCGATCCGCGCGAGAATGGCGTCGAGCGTGGAGTTGTCCGCCATCGCGCCACTCATTTGGCGGAAGCGACACGCGTTCCACAGCTTGTTGCAAAAGTTCTTGCCGCCTTCGATGCGGTCTTCGTCGAACTTCACGTCCTGGCCGAGCGGCGCGATCTGCAGCAGTCCGAACCGCAGACCATCGGCGCCGTATTTCGTGATGAGGTCGAGCGGGTCCGGCGAGTTGCCGAGCGTCTTCGACATCTTGCGCCCCTGCTTGTCGCGCACGATGCCGTTGAAATAAACGTGCTTGAACGGAATCCGCTTCTCGACCGGCGCGCCGGGCCGTGCGAATTCGAGGCCGGCCATGATCATGCGCGCGACCCAGAAGAAGATGATGTCGGCGCCCGTCGCGAGCGTCGTGGTCGGGTAAAACGCATCGAAATCCGCCTTCGCCTGCGCCTCCGCATCGGGCCAGCCGAGCGTCGCAAACGGCCAGAGCCAGGACGACGCCCACGTGTCGAGGACGTCGTCTTCCTGCGTCCAGTTTTCCGGATCGGCCGGGCCGTCGAGGGAAACGTGGATTTTCTGCGGATCGCGCAGATCGGCTTCGGTGAGCGTCTCGCGATCGATGCCCTTCGCATACCACACGGGAATGCGATGCCCCCACCAGAGTTGGCGGCTGATGCACCAATCCTGAATGTTTTCGAGCCAGTTGAGATACACCTTCGACCACCGCTCGGGATGCATCTGGATCAGACCGTCGCGCACGACTGCCTTGGCCTCCTCCACGCGCGGGTAACGCAGCCACCATTGCTGCATCAAACGCGGCTCGATCGGCACGCCGGCGCGCTGCGAATAGCCGACATTGTTCTCGTAGGGTTTCGCTTCGATCAAATTGCCCCGCTGCTCGAGAATCTCCGCGGCCTGCTTGCGCGCGGCAAAGCGGTCCAGTCCGGCGAGCTCGGGGCCGGCGTCGGCGTTCATCGTGCCGTCGGCGTTGATGGAATCGATGACCGGCAAGCCATGGCGCTGGCCAATCTCGAAATCCACCTTGTCGTGCGCGGGCGTGACTTTCAGCGCGCCGGCGGCGAAGGCCGGATCGACGGCCTTGTCCGCGATGATCGGTATTTGCACGCGTTCGCCCAGCGGCCGCCAGAGTTTCCGGCCGACGAGATGCGTATAACGCGGATCGTCGGGATGCACGGCCACGGCAACGTCGGCGGCGATTGTCTCGGGCCGCGTCGTCTCGAGAATCAGATGCGTGAGCGGGATCGTGTTCCCATCGGCGTCTTTCGTCGTCGTCGGTTCAACGAGCTCGTAACGCAGACGATAAATAAAACCCTTCGTTGGACGCATCTCGACTTCCTCGTCCGACAACGCCGTCAACGAAACCGGGCACCAGTTCACCATGCGCTTGCCACGGTAAATGTGCCCTTGGTCGAAAAGTTTCACGAACGCCGTGAGCACGGCGCGCGAGTAACCGGGATCCATCGTGAAATGCGTGCGATCCCAATCGCAGGAGCATCCGAGCTCGCGCAATTGCTTGAGAATGTGATCGCCCTTTTCACCCCGCCAGGCCCACACGCGATCGAGAAACGCCTCGCGTCCCAAATCCCGCCGCCCCTTGCCTTCCGTCTTCTTGAGATGCTTCTCGACCATCGTCTGCGTGGCGATGCCGGCGTGATCTGTGCCCGGGATCCAGCACGCGGCCTTGCCGTCGAGCCGGGCGCGCCGGATGAGGGCGTCCTGCAACGTGTTGTTGAGCACGTGGCCCATGTGCAGAATCCCCGTCACGTTGGGCGGAGGTATGACGATGGTGTAAGTCTCCTGGCCGGGAGCAGCCTTCCCGGCGAAGCACTTGGCCTCCTGCCAGGCGGCATACCATCTCTGCTCAACGTCGCGTGCTTCGTAACTCTTGGTGATCTCAGCCATGGTCGTCCTTAAAAATAGAATCGCCGAGGAAACGTCCCGCGCCCCCGTGAGGCAAGCGGGGAAAACCCGCGTGCCACCGGGCGTTGCGCCTGCACCCAACCGTTCGTAGCGGCGGAGCATCAACGTTTGCGAGCGCCCTGCGCGCCGCTGTCCCCTTTCCCCTCGCTCGCCCGCGCGTTTGGCTCCACGTTGCCCATCCTTCGCATGTCGGCCTCCTTCTCCGCCAAACCCATCTGCCTGCCGGCGTTTCCTTCCGACGCGCCAGTGGAAGCGCGCCTCGCCGCGAGCAAGGAATACCTGCACGCCGGTCGCGAGCGTCTGCGTCTCCAGCACAAATCCAGCGCCAGCGGCCTGGCCGTCGTCCGCGGACTCGCCGCGCTCGTCGACGGCTTGCTGATCGCCCTCACCGAAGCCGCCCTGGCGAGCTGGTCGGCCATTCCGGGCAACTCCTCCGCGCCCATCGCGCTCGTCGCCCTCGGCGGCTACGGCCGCGGCGAGCTTTCCCCGCTGAGCGATGTCGACGTGATGTTTTTGCTCCCGTCAAAGACGCGTGCCGCCGTCGCCAAGCCGATGCTGGAACACTTTACGCGCGAGATTCTTTACGTGCTCTGGGACTGCGATCTCAAGGTCGGCCATTCCACCCGCACCGTCGACGAGGTCTTCACCGAGGCGCGCAACGACATCCAGACGCTCACCTCGCTCCTCGAAGCGCGCTTCATCGCCGGCTCCGCGACCCTCTACGAAGCCTTCGCGCAAGCCTATCGCAGCTTCTACACGACCGAGGACCCCAAAGGCTACATCTCCGCCCGCCTCGATGATCAACGCGTGCGTCGCCAGAAATACGGCGACACGCCCTTTCTCCAGGAGCCCGACGTCAAGAACGGCGTCGGCGGTCTCCGCGACTACCAAAACACCCTGTGGATGGCGCGCGTGAAGCTCGGCATCACCAGCCTCGACGAGCTCGTCACCCAACGCTATCTCGCCACCGCCGAGCTCCTCGAATTTCGCCGCGCCTACGACTACCTGCTTCGCGTGCGCAACGAGCTGCACTTCATGAGCCGGCACGTGACCGATGTCCTCAGTCTCGACGTCCAGGCGCGACTGGCCCTGCAACTGGGCTACACCGAAAAAAACGAACTGCAACGCGTCGAGCAGTTCATGCACGACTACTACACGGCCGCGCAGACGATTTTCCGCCTGTCGAAACTCGTCGAGGACCGGCTCGCGCTCAGCATCGGCCGCGGCGAATCCGCGAAACTTTCGTTCAAGGAGGTCCTCCTCGCCGCGAAGCTCCAACGGGCCAAACACATCGATGGCTTTGTCGTCCGCGGCCGTTTGCTCGTCGCCGAACGCCCCGACGTCTTCACGGAAGACCCCGTCCGCCTGCTGCGCGTGTTCCGGCACTGCCAGCAACTCGACTGCAAACCCGACTTCCACCTCGCGGCGCAGATTCGCGCTTCGCTCAACCTCATCACGCGCGACGTGGTCGAATCGGCTGACGCCAACATCACCTTTCGCTCGATCCTTTCGGAAGCCGGCGGCGTTTTCCCCGTGCTGCAGCTCATGCACGAGGTCGGCGTGCTCGGCCGGTTTATCCCGGAGTTCGATGGCCTTACCTGCCTCGTTCAGCACGAGTATTACCACCGCTACACCGCGGATGTGCACACGTTGGAAACGATCCGCCAACTCGACTTGGTCTTCTCGGAGGCCGAGCCCATCACGCTCAAATACCGGACCGCGCTTCGCGAAACCGCCGAACCCACCCTCCTCTACATCACGCTCCTGCTGCACGATATCGGCAAGGCCCGCGGCATCAGCGGCCATGCCGAAAGCGGCGTGATCATCGCCGGCCCGCTGCTGGATCGGATGGGCGTCTCGCCGGAAGGCCGCGCGCTGGTGGAATTCACCATCAAAAATCATCTCGTTATGGCACGCTTTTGGCAGAAGCGTGATGTTGATGATCCGCAAACTGCCGCCGCTTTTGCCGAAATTGTCGGTGATGCCGAACGGCTTCGCCATCTCTACGTCCACACCTTTTGCGACGCCCGCGGCACCGCCGCCAGCCTCTGGAACGGCTACAAAGACACCCTCCACACCGGCCTCTATCTCGGCACCTTGGAACACTTGAAACTCGGCCCCGACCTGCAGGCCAACCGCCAGGAAAAAATCGCCATGATTCAGCAAGAGCTCATCCTCAAGAAGGTGCCCGGCATCAATGCCGAGGAAATCACCGCCCACTTCGGGCTCCTGCCCGAACGCTACTTCATCCAGACCGACGCCGACGAGATCGCGTTGCACATCAAGATGGTCAACCGGCTCCTGCAATCCATCTCGGCCGCCGATTCGCTCGGCGCGCTGCGCCCCATCATCGAGTGGAAGAACGACCTCAACCGCTCCCACACCGTCGTCAACATCGTCACCTGGGATCGTGCCGGCCTCTTCTATAAACTCGCCGGTGCTCTCAGCGTGGCCGGCCTGTCCATCCTCGGCGCGAAGGTTATTTCCCGCAGCGATCACATCGCGATCGACACGTTCTACGTCGTCGAACCCGGCCGCGGCGTGGTGCAGGATACCGCCGCCCAGGAAACGTTCGCCCGCACGATCGAAGCCGCGCTCATGCAAAACAAAGATCTCTATCCCGAGATCCTCGCCCAAGCGAAAAAGATCTACACCCCGCGTCCGGTCGCCGGCCCGCAACTGTCGTTTCCTCCCTCTGTCGAGGTTTACCACGAACTCGCCATGCAGCGCACCATCGTCGAAGTGCAGGCGCGCGACCAGATCGGCCTCCTCTACCGCTTGGCGAAAACCATCTCCGATCAGGGATTCGACATCACCTTTGCCCGCGTCGGCACCGAACGCGGCGTCGCCATCGACACGTTCTACATCGAAGGCTCCGAAACCGCGCAAACCACCGACGAGACCCGGCTCGATCAACTCCGCGAAACACTCGTCGGCGTCATCACGCCCGCCCCGCAGCCGACAGCATCCTGACGCGCCTCGCCCTCGTGCGCCGCGCCTGCACCGGTTGACCTCTGCCGCCGCGCAAACCGCCGCGCGCGTCTCGCGCCTCGCCCTGCCCTTTACGCCTGCGCTCCCTTCCTTCATCACGTCCCGCGTGAGCGCCTCCGCCGATCTTCCTTCCGACCACGCGCCTCACGTTCGCACCGCCACGACACTTTATCGGCTCGCGCGCCTCGCCACGAGTGCCGACGGCGCTACGGCTGCTCTGTCGGTGGCGCTGCGCGAACTGGTCGCCACGTTTGGCGCCGACGCCGGGTCCATCGCGCTCCTCGATGCCAACGGCAGCGTCCTGCGCACGGATGTGCAAATCGGCCAGCCCGCGCACTCTGCCCCTTTTGAACTGAAATCCGGCCACGGCGTCACTGGTTGGTGTGTGGCCAACGCCAAGCCGCTCCTCGTCCCTGAAGTCGCCTCCGAACCCCGCTACATTTCCGCCCGCCCCGCCACGCAGTGCGAAATGGCGGCTCCCCTCGGCGAGGGCGATGAAGTCATCGGCGCCATCGACCTCGAAAGCGACCGCCCCCGCGCGTTCAATGCCGACGATCTCGCCTTGCTCACGCTCGCCGCGGCGGAACTCACGCGCGTCATCCGGCACCTCTGGCGGCAGCACGCGTTCGAGCAAAAAGCGCGGCAACTCGAGTCCCTCATCACCATCGGCCGCTCCCTCGTCACCAAGCTCGAACCACAGGAACTGTTTGACACCGTCGTCGGCGATGCGCGCCAAATCCTGCAAGCCCGCGCCTGCATGTTTCAACGGCACGACGCCGCGACCGATCGCCTCCGCCTCACCGCCTTCGCGGGTGATCCCGGCGCCGCCCCTTCGCAAACCGAGGCCGACGCGTCCGCCTGCCTCGCCGCCGCTGCGCTCCGCACGCAAAAACAAATCGAGCATCTCGATGTGCAGACGCCCGGCTTCGACACGCTCGCCGATCTGCCGACCACGCCCCTCGTGCGCTCGGTGCTCCTCACTCCCGTCGCCTACGAAGGGGAAATTTTTGGCGTCCTCTCGATCTTCACCGATCGCGTGCACCGCTTCACCAACGACGAAAAACGCCTCGCCGCCGCCCTCGCGTCGCTCGCCGCCGTCGCCCTGCAAAACACCCGCCTCTACGCCCGCGTTTTTCAAAGCGAAGCCACCCTCCGAAAAAACGAACAGCTCACGACGCTCGGTCTTCTCGCCGCCGAGATCGCCCACGAGATCCGCAACCCGCTCACGGTGTTGAAACTCCTCTACGGGCAGCTCGGCATCGAATTTCCCTCGGACGATCCGCGCCACACCGACCTGCGCGTCATCGGCGAAAAACTCGATCAACTCGAAGCCATCGTCTCGCGCGTCCTCAACTTTGCCAAGGCGCCTGCCCGCCTCCATTCGCTCTGGCCGCTCGCCGACATCGTCACCGACACGCTCGTGCTCGTCCGTCTCAAGCTCGCCCAGGCGAAGATCCAAATTCGCTTCGAGGCACCGCCGGGCCCGCTGCTCGTCGACGCGCACAAGGGCCAGTTGCAGCAAGTGCTGCTTAACCTCATCCTCAACGCCACGCACGCGATGCCCGCTGGCGGCGAAATCGCACTTCGCCTCACCGGCGATCCCGCCGCGCAACCGCCGCTCGCCACGCTCGACCTGCGCGACACCGGTTCGGGCATCCCGGCGGAGATTCGCGACCGGATTTTCGATTCGTTTCTCTCCGGTCGCTCCGGCGGCACCGGCCTCGGGCTCGCGATCGCGCGCCGCATCATGCTCGATCACCATGGCGACGTCACCCTCCTTGAAACCGGCCCTGCCGGCACCACCCTGCGCCTGACGCTGCCGCTCGCCAAACCCGCGGGCGACTGAGCCGCTCGCTTACTTCGCCAACCCTTCTTTTATTCGCGACGCGCTTTTTTCGTTCCCGCCTCCACCCCGCGTCATCAGTTTGTTTTCCGCTCATGGCTCCGCCTACCGATCGCAAATCTCGCCAGCGCCAGCTCCGCCTCGTCAACGTGCTGGGCATCGCGCTCATCGTCGCCGGCCTGGTTGTGGCACTCTTCCTCCATCGCGTCATTTTGCCGATGCGCCTTGCGATGGGTTTCATCGACGTGATCGCGGGCGCCACTCTCTTGATTTTCGCCCGTCAGCAGGCGCGGCGCGACTTGTGACTGGGCTGCTCGCCGCTCGCGCGGCGCGGCGCGGCGCGAGTCCCGGCCCCCGCGACCGCTATTTGGCCGACTCCCACTTTAGATCGACCATCAGATCCGCGGCGATTTTCTCCAAGTCCGCGCGCACGTCAGCAAAGTGCACCTCCGCCGGCACGAAAACCGTCGCGCGCGCCTGAAACAAGGTGCCGCCACCGTGCGGTGCCGGCATGCGTTCCGAAGCGAGTTCCTCGACGTTCACGCCGTGAGCCGCCAGCACGCTGGAAACGCTGCGCAAAATTCCCGGCCGATCGTTGCCCACCAATTCCAGCAACGCCACGGCGCCGCTTTTCGCCGGTGAAATCTCGTCGCCCGTTTCGCTGTGCACCGTCACCTGCAATCCCCCGTGATCGAGCCCTCGCAGCGCTTGCAACAGCTCGTCCCGCCGCTCGGCGGCCACTTCGACGCGCAACAGTCCGGCAAACTGGCCGCCGAGCCGGCACATGCGGCTCTCCAACCAATTGCCGCCGTGGTCGGCCACGCACGCCGCCACAGTCCGCACCAGCCCGGGCCGGTCGTTGCCGATCACTGTCATCACCAAATTCGCGAGCATGCCCGTGACCATGGTCGTCGCCGCGGTCATCGCAACACGACAATCCGCCACGTTCCCGGCGCGCGCACACCGCGCCCGTCACCTCATTCGTCGAGTTCGACGTTCCAATACGCCAGGTCGAGAAAGTCCTTCCACATCTCGTGATGCTGCGTCCCGAGCACCAGGGAAATGATCGGCCGCCACTTGGGCCGCGACGGCTTGCGGATAAGCCGCATGTGGGCCTCGTGCGGCAGGCGGTTCGACTTTCTCGTGTTACACTTGATGCACGAGCACACAATGTTCTCCCACGTCGTTTTCCCGCCGTGATCGCGCGGGATCACGTGATCCAGGTTCAACTCCTCCCGCACGAACACGCGGCCGCAATATTGGCACTGGTTCTTATCGCGCTCGAACACGTTGTTGCGCGTCAGCTTGAGCTCTTTGCACGGCAACTTATCGAAATACGTGAGCAAAATCACCCGCGGCAACCGGATCGCGCGCGTCGGCGTATGCACCGTATCAAGTGCCGCAAGCGGCGGATTGCTCGTCGAAAAATCAATCCAGTCGAGCATCGAGAACGTTTTGAAGTCGTCCTCCTGATGATGGACGACGTGCGCATGACCGCGCGCCAGCAACGCGAATGCGCGTCGGGCGCCGATGACATTCACCGCCTGCCACAGCCGGTTCAGCACCAGCACAGGTTGATCAAGCACGGCCTCCATACGGAGGCATGCCAATAACGACCGGTGCATTCCACTGTCAAGGGTGGCCGCCGGCGGCCCGGCCTTTGGCTTGCAACCCGGCCGGACCGTGCTCCGTTGCGAGAAAGCCATTCCCATGAAATCCCGCGCCCTTCGCCTGCCCTTGCTCGCCGCCACCCTCCTTTTGTCGCTCGGTCTCCGCGCGCAAACGCCCCCGGCCGTCGTCGTGCCCAAACCCGTCACGCCGCCCCCGAGCGCTCCGGCGCCCGCCGTCCCACCAATCGTAGCCCCGGCGGAAAGCCCCGCGGAAACGGATTTGAAACAACTGGTGGGCGACATCTCCACGAAACTCCGCGCCGCCCAGAACACCCCGGAGGCACTCGCGCCGGAACTCCAACGCTTCGACGCGCTGCTGGAAAAATACGCGGCCCAAAAAACCGAAGACACCGCCGGCATTCTCGCCTCCAAAGCGATGCTCTACCTGCAGGTCTTCCAAGATTACCCCCGCGGCGCCGAATTGCTCCAGCAGTTGCAAAAAGATTTTCCCAACACCGGATTCGCGCAGCGCGCCACGGCCGTCCTCGCGGAACTCGGGCCGATCCTCGCCTCCAGCAAAGTCAGCGCGGCCCTGAAAGTCGGCACACCCTTCCCGGCGTTTTCCGAAACCGATCTCGATGGTCATCCGCTCACGCTGGCCGCTTTGAAGGGCAAAATTGTGCTCGTCGATTTCTGGGCCACTTGGTGCGGCCCGTGCGTGCAAGAGCTGCCAAACGTCGTCGCCGCCTACGAAAAATATCACGCGAAGGGCTTTGAAATTGTCGGGATCAGCCTCGATCACGATCGCGCCAAGCTCGTCGCCTTCATGCAGGAGCGCCATGTCACGTGGCCGCAATATTTCGACGGCGCGGGCTGGAAAAACAAACTCGCCAAAGCATACGGGGTGAACTCCATCCCCGCGACCTACCTCCTCGACGGCGACGGCAAGATCATCGCGAAGGACCTTCGCGGCCCCGCGCTCGAGCGCGAGCTCGCCCAGCGTCTGCCGTAAGCGGCCGCACGCCGCTCCGCTCGCTCCTTCGCCTAACGCGCGTGCGCGCCCGCGAGCGCCGGCGCAAGCGTCGCGCCCTTGAGCCGCACGCCTTCGAGTTTCTCCACCACGATGCTCGCATGCTCCGCCGTCACGTCGGCGAGCGTGTGCCGCTGGTGAATGTCGATCGCCCCGACGATGGCGGCCGGCAGCCGCGTCACCCCGGCGATTTTCCCCACGATATCCGCCGGCGTCACCAGATCCTTTCGTCCGATGTTGAGAAATACGGTCGCATAACCCGCCTGACCGGTGCGGGAGGGCCGGTCATACTTGCGCTTCCTTGCTTCCGCCTCCTCTTCCGCCGCGTCGCCGCCCGGGGCGGGCTGAACGTGGGGCGAAGAGGCTGGCGTTGGCGCGCTGCGCTCGACGACTTTTTTCGCCCACGCGGGAGCTGACGACGCCGCGCTGCGCTTCGGCTCCGGCAACGGCGCCTTCTCCGGCCCGCTCCCGGACGCGGAATTACCCGCGCCACCCTGCAGCAAGTGGATCAACGCCGCGCAAATCTCCGTGCTCGCGTAGCCCTGTTCCAGAAGCCGGTCGACGAGTCGGTCCTGCGGTGCGAATTCCTTCGCTTCGAGCGTCGCGCGCAATTTCTCGAAAAACACATTCGTGCGTGCCTCCTCCACCTGGTCCATCGAAGGCACGTTTTCCCGGCGAATCTTCAGCTTCGCGAAGCGCACCATCGCCTGCAATTTGTAGATCTCGCGCCCCGAGACGAACGTGAACGCCCGGCCGGATTTGCCCGCCCGGCCGGTCCGACCGATGCGGTGCGTGTAATCCTCCGCGTCGTTGGGTAAGTCGTAATTAAACACGACCTCGAGGTCGTCGACGTCGAGCCCGCGCGCCGCCACATCCGTGGCCACGAGAAACTCGAATCCCTTGCGGCGGAATTTTTCCATCACCCGGTCGCGTTGTGCCTGTGAGATGTCGCCGTGCAGCCGATCCACCGCGTAACCGCGCGCATGCAGGTGCTCGTCGAGTTCATCGACCATGATCTTCGTGCTGCAAAAAATAATGCCGAAACGGAAATCGTTCACATCGATCAGCCGGGTGAGCGCCTCGATTTTCGACCGCCGGTCGACCTCGAAATAGACCTGCTCCACCTGCGGAGCATTTTGCGCCAGCGCCTCGATCTTGATCCAAGCCGGATCGCGACTGTAGCGCTTGATCAAGTCCTGGATCGCGCGCGGCATCGTGGCGGAAAAAAACAGCAACTGCCGCTGCTCCGGCACGGCCGAGAGGATCGTCTCGATGTCCTCGCGAAAGCCCATGTCGAGCATCCGGTCGGCTTCGTCGAGCACCACGAGTTTCAACGCGTCCAGCTTCAGCGTGCCGCGCTGCATGTGATCCATCACCCGCCCCGGCGTGCCGATCACCACCTGCACCCCGGCCGCCAGCGCACGAAACTGCCGCTCGTAGCTCTGACCGCCATAAATCGGCACCGCGTTCACCCCGCGTTTGAACAGCGACAACTTCCCCGCCTCCTCAGCGACTTGCACGGCCAGCTCGCGCGTGGGACAGAGAATCAACACCTGCACTTTGCGCAGCTGCGGATCGACTTTCTCAATCGCAGGAATCGCAAACGCGGCCGTCTTGCCCGAGCCGGTCGACGACTGGCCCACCACGTCGCGGCCTTCCAAAATGGTCGGGATCACCGCCGTCTGAATCGGCGACGCCTCTTCAAATCCGAGCTTGTCGACGGCTTTGAGAATTTCGGGCGAAAGGCCGAGCTCGGCAAACGGGCGTTTTTCCATGCACCAACGTGCAGCTACTCGCGCTCCGGCGCGAGCACCTTTCACGGTCTTCGTCGCCGCACTGCATTTCGGCGCACCGCGCCGCGCGGCCGCCGCGGCACCATTTCCCTCCTGAGTCGGCACGCAAAAAAGGCGCGCTCCGGAGAGCGCGCCTTGAAATGTAACCTTGGTTCGGGACGAACGCTTCTTCCTTCGCTCCTCGCGGAGCGAAGAACCTTAGTAGTCCATTCCGCCCATGCCGCCGCCGCCCGGGGGCATCGCCGGAGCCTTTTCCTTCTCAGGAAGCTCCGTGATCATGCACTCGGTGGTGAGCAACAGGCCGGCGATCGACGCCGAATTCTGCAGCGCGGTGCGGGTGACCTTCGTCGGATCAACCACGCCGGCTTTCACGAGATCCTCATACTTGTCGGTCGCGACGTTGTAACCGAAGTTGCCCTTGCCCGCGAGAACCTCGCCGACGACAACCGCGCCTTCAATGCCCGCGTTCTGACAGAGCATGCGAATCGGGTGCTCGATCGCGCGACGCACGATCTGCGAACCGATCTTCTCGTCGCCCTCGAGTTGGAGAGCATCGATGGCCTTCGCGGTGCGGAGGAGCGCGACGCCGCCGCCGGCGACGATGCCTTCCTCGACGGCCGCACGCGTGGCGTGCAACGCATCTTCCACGCGGGCCTTCTTCTCCTTCATTTCAACCTCGGTGGTCGCACCGACGTTGATGACGGCGACGCCGCCCGCCAGCTTCGCGAGGCGCTCTTGCAGCTTCTCGCGATCGTAGTCGGAGGTGGTCTCGTCGATCTGGCGACGGATTTGCTTCACGCGGCCTTGGATGTCGGACGACTTGCCCGAACCTTCGACGATCGTGGTGTTCTCCTTGTCGACCACGATCCGCTTGGCGCGGCCGAGGTCGGAGATGGTGAGATTCTCGAGCTTGAGGCCGAGATCTTCCGTGATGCACTTGCCGCCCGTGAGGACCGCGATGTCTTCCAACATCGCTTTGCGGCGATCGCCAAAGCCCGGAGCCTTCACCGCGCACACGTTGAGCGTGCCGCGAATCTTGTTCACCACGAGGGCCGCCAGCGCTTCGCCTTCGACTTCTTCAGCGATGACGAGGAGCGGCTTGCCGCTCTTGGCGACAGTCTGGAGCAACGGCAGGAATTCCTGCAGGTTCGAGATCTTCTTCTCGTGGATCAGCACGTAGGCATCCTCGAGCACGGCTTCCTGCGCTTCCGCGTTGGTCGTGAAGTAGGGCGAGAGATAACCCTTGTCGAACTGCATGCCTTCGACGACGTCGAGGGAGGTCTCGATGGACTTCGCCTCTTCGACGGTGATCGTGCCATCCTTGCCGACCTTGTCCATCGCCTCGGCAATGATGTTGCCGATGGTGTCATCCCAGTTGGCGGAGACGGTCGCCACCTGGCGGATTTCCTCGCGGTCATTGACCTTCTTGGAAACACGCGCGAGCTCGGCGACGGCGGCCGCGACGGCCTTGTCGATACCGCGTTTGAGATAAACCGGATTCGAGCCGGCGGTGACGTTCTTGAGACCTTCGCGGTAAATGCCCTCGGCGAGGACCGTCGCGGTCGTGGTGCCGTCGCCCGCCGCGTCGGAGGTCTTCGAAGCGACTTCCTTCACCATCTGCGCGCCCATGTTTTCGTAGGGATCCGGAAGTTCGACTTCCTTCGCCACGGTGACGCCGTCCTTCGTGACGGTGGGAGAGCCGAATTTCTTGTCGATGACGACGTTGCGGCCCTTGGGCCCGAGGGTGACTTTCACCGCGCGCGAAAGCACTTCGACGCCCCGGAGAATTTTCTGACGAGCGGCCTCGTCGAACAGGAGTTGTTTAGCAGCCATGTGAATTACTGTTGGTTAAAATTTAGAGTTGGAAAATGAAGTCTTAGGCGATGACGCCCAGGATGTCGTCCTCGCGGACGAGCGTATACTTCTTGTCTTCGAGCTTCACCTCGGTGCCGCCGTATTTGCTGATCAGCACGCGATCGCCGACTTTGACTTCAAACGGCGTCACTTTGCCGTCTTCGCCTTTTTTGCCGGTGCCGAGCGCGATGACTTTGGCCTCCTGCGGTTTTTCTTTGGCGCTGTCCGGAATGATGATTCCTCCGCGGACTTGCTCTTTTTCTTCGATGTGTTCGACGAGAACACGATCACCGATGGGCTTGATTTTGACGTTAGCCATATAGATGTGGTTGGGTTGGAAGTTGGACTTTACTGTGGGTTGTTCAATCAAGCGCGCCGGCCGCGGTCGAACCACGGCTGGCGCGCAAAAGGTTAGCGTTTATTTTTTCTCGTTCTTGTCGTCATCAACGACTTCGAAGTCTGCGTCGACGACGTCGGCTTTCTTTTCGGTCTTCTTCGGCTGAGCTTGCTCGCCCGCCTCAGGAGTGCCTGCCGCCGGGCCCGCTTCCGCGCCCGCCGCCTGTTGAGCCGCTTGGGCCTCGGCATAGAACTCGGCGCCGACCTTCTGCAAGCGCTCCAAAGCCGCCTTCATGCGCTCGCCGTCGTTCGACTCGAGGTCTTTCTTCGCCGTCGCGATTTCGCCTTCAACCTTCGATTTCTTCTCGGCCGGGAGCTTGTCGCCCGCGTCCTTCAAAGTCTTCTCCAGTTGATAAATCGTGCTGTCGAGTTGGTTCTTCGATTCGACCGCCTCGCGCCGCTTCTTGTCCTCCTCGGCGTGCAATTCCGCCTCCTTCGTCATCTTCTCAACCTCGTCTTTCGAGAGGCCGGACGATCCTTGGATGGTGATTTTCTGATCCTTGCCGGTGCCAAGATCCTTCGCGGAGACGTGCAGGATGCCGTTGGCATCGATGTCAAACGTCACCTCGATCTGCGGCGTGCCGCGCGGCGCCGGCGGGATGCCGTCGAGTCGAAACGTGCCGAGCGTCTTGTTATCGCGCGCCATCGGGCGTTCGCCTTGGAGCACGACGATTTCCACCGAGGGTTGGCTATCGCTGTAGGTCGAAAACGTCTGCGTCTTCTTCGACGGAATCGTGGTGTTGCGCGGAATCATCGGCGTCGACACATCGCCCGCCGTCATGATGCCCAGCGTGAGCGGGGTCACATCGAGGAGCAGCACATCGCGCACGTCGCCCTTCAGGACACCGCCTTGGATCGCGGCGCCGACAGCGACGACTTCATCGGGATTCACACCTTGATGCGGCGGCTTGCCCCCGAGGTCCTTCGCGAGTTCCACCACTTTCGGCATGCGCGTCATGCCGCCCACGAGCACGAGTTCGTCGATCTGCGACGAATTCAGCCCCGCGTCCTTGAGACAGTTTTTGAAGGGCGGGATGCACCGTTCGAACAACGGTTCGCAAATCTGCTCCATCTTCGCCCGCGTGAGCTGCACGTTGAGGTGCTTCGGGCCCGACGCGTCCGCCGTGATGAACGGCAGATTCAGGTCCACGGTCTGCGCCGCCGAGAGCGTGATCTTCGCCTTCTCGGCCTCTTCCTTCAACCGTTGCAACGCCATCGGATCCTTGCGCAGGTCGATGCCGTTTTCCTTTTTGAAATTCTCCACGAGCCAGGTGATGAGCGCGTCATCCCAGTTGTCGCCGCCCAGGTGGGTATCGCCGTTCGTCGCCTTCACTTCGAAGACGCCGTCGCCAATTTCCAACACCGACACGTCGAACGTGCCGCCGCCCAAGTCGAACACGGCGATCTTCTCGTCCTTCTTCTTGTCGAGACCGTAAGCGAGCGATGCCGCCGTCGGTTCGTTGATGATGCGCAACACTTCCAGACCCGCGATCTTGCCGGCATCCTTGGTCGCCTGCCGCTGCGCGTCGTTAAAGTAAGCGGGCACGGTGATCACCGCTTGGTTGATCTTCTCGCCGAGATACGCCTCGGCGTCCGCTTTCAGCTTCGCGAGGACAAAAGAGGCGATCTGCTGGGGCGCGAACTGCTCGGTCTTGTCGCCCACTTGCACTTCAATGTAAGCGTCGCCGTTTTTACCTTCCACCGTCTTGAAGGGCATGCTCTTCGCCTCTTCGCGAATTTCCGTGAATTTCCGCCCGATGAGGCGCTTCGCGGAGAAAATGGTGTTGCGCGGATTTGTGACCGCTTGGCGCTTCGCCGCCTGACCAACGAGGCGTTCGCCGTTCTTGGCGAAAGCCACGACGGACGGGGTTGTGCGGGCTCCCTCCGCATTCGGGATCACCACGGGCTCGCCGCCTTCCATCACCGCCATGCAGGAGTTCGTGGTGCCTAGATCGATACCTAAAATTCGGCTCATGCCGCTTGTTTAGCAACGTGCATGCCTTCCCGCGCCATAATCCTTCATCTCGCTTTCAATAAACGTCTTGAAATTGCGCTGTCACCTCCGACTGCCTTCCGAGATCCGAAAAGATGCGTCGCGTTGTCTCACCTTGTCTCACTTTGGGACGAGCGGCGGTTGCGCAACTGTCGCACTTAGCGCCGTTTGATTTCTCCACCTTCCAGCCTAGCGTCGCTTCATGGAAATGGAGATCACGGTGCCCGACGAAGTCCCGGTCATGACCCTGCCGCAGGTCGTGTTTTTCCCGCAAGCCCTGCTTCCATTGCACATCTTTGAGCCGCGCTATCGCCAGATGCTCAAAGACGTTTTGGGCGCTGACCGCTTGTTTGCCGTCGCGCAACGTGATGATCGGCCGGCGTTGGACGACGCCTTTGAGCCTCCGCATCGCGTCGCCAGCGTCGGAATCGTGCGCGCCTGCCAGGAAAATGCCGATGGCACGTCCAACCTTTTGCTTCAGGGCCTATGCCGCGTCGAAGTTCGCGGCATCATCGAAGAAGCACCCTATCGCCGCATCCACGTGCGCCCTCTGCCCAGCACAGTCGCCGAAGACGAAATCGCCAACGTCCGTCGGCGCGATGCCCTTCTCGACTTGATCGCACGCAAGCAAAAGCTCGGCGGCATTCCCGAGGAAATGATCGATTTCCTGCGCAACGTGCACGACCCCGACACGTTTGTGGATCTCGCCGCCGCCACTCTCTGCGAAAACGCCGCCCTGAAGCAGCAGCTTTTGGAAACGCTCGATGTCGGCGCCCGCTTCGACCTCTTCCATCGCCGCCTCCGCCGCGATTTCGAGCAGCTTCGTTTGCAACGCCTTCTACAAGGCCCGCTCGGCGACGACGACATCGCGGCCAACTAGGTCAAAATTTCCGGCTTTTCGCCCTCGGCATGCCTCGCGCTCGCGCTCTCCGCGCCACGAAAGCGCGCCGTGTTTCACCGATCTTCGCGCTGGAGCCAACAGTCGGATTTGAACCGACGACCCACGCTTTACGAAAGCGTTGCTCTACCAACTGAGCTATGTTGGCGCGAAGCGAACTGCCGAAGAAACTCCGTGCGCCTCGCAGCGCAAGCCTTCATTTTTCCCGCGCGCCGGCGACCCGCGCAAGCGCCTTAACGCGTCGGCTTGCGTGAAGATTATCTCCGCACCGAAGCTCATCCGCGCCCGCGCGTTCCGCGGCGTTTGCCCTGCGCACGATCGCGCGAATTTTGAAACAGGCTCGCCCAACCTCCGCGCCGCACCTTCATTTCCACCGTGCCGTCGCTCTCTACCGACTTCTTCGATTACGCGCTGCCTGAACACCTCGTCGCGCAAACGCCCGCCGCCCGGCGCGATGCCTCGCGGCTGCTCGTCGTCGATCGCGCCGCGCACCGTCTCAGCCATCATACCTTCGCCGATCTCCCCGACTTCTTGCGGCCGGGCGACACTCTGATTCGCAACAACGCCGCTGTCCTGCCCGCGCGGCTGCACGCCGTTCGCCGCACCGGCGGCCAGGTCGAATGTCTTCTCCTTCGACCCCATGACGGCGAATCCGTCTGGCGCTGCCTGCTCCGCCCCGGGAAAAAGCTTCCGCCCGGCACGGTCTTCGCTTCTCCCGACGCCGAATTTACCGGCGAGGTGATCGAAAAATCCCCCGACGGTTCCGCGCTTGTCCGCTTCACCACCCGCACCGGCGAACCGCTCACCACCGTCGCCCGGCGCCTCGGCGACGTGCCGCTGCCGCCTTATATCCACCGCGCCGGCACCGCCGCCGAACGCGCCGACGATCTCGTCCGTTACCAAACCGTCTACGCCGATCCCGCCCGCTCCGTCGCCGCCGCCGCGCCCACCGCTGGCTTGCATTTCACGCCGGAACTTTTCGCGCGCCTCGCCGCCGCTGGCGTCGGCACCGCCGATGTCACCCTTCACGTCGGCCTCGGCACCTTCAAACCGATCACCACGCCCACCGTCGAAGCGCACGAAATTCACCGCGAAATCTACGAACTGCCCGCAGCCACCCAACGCATCCTCTTCGGCGCGCACCAAGAGGCCTCCGCGCCGGGCCGCCGCATCGCTGTCGGCACGACATCCGTTCGCACGATTGAAGACTTCCTCGCGACCCACGACGCTGCGTTGACCACCGACTTTTTCGGCGAGGCCAGTCTCTTCATTTATCCGCCCCGGCCCTTCCGGGGAGTGGATGCCCTCATCACCAACTTCCACCAACCCCGCTCCACCCTGCTGTGTCTCGTCGCCGCTTTTCTCGCGCCCGATTCCACGGATGGCATTGGCTGGCTGCGCGAGATCTACGCCGAAGCCATCGCACGCGAATATCGTTTCTTCAGTTATGGCGATGCCATGCTGATCCTCTAATTCCCGCTGCCGCGAAGCACGCCCGAGCCCGAAACCTGCAACCATCCTTCCTTTTTCGTTTCGTTCGCCCACAGTGGCCGCATGACCGCCGATGAATTGCAGACGCTGATCGACGATGCCGCGTTCGACTACTCGATGGGCGAGACCGCCACCGCCATCGACAAGCTCACCCGCGCCACCGCGGGCGCTCCCGATTCCTTCGAGGCCTGGCATGCACTCGCCGAGATCCATTTCAGCCAGCGCCAGCTCGACGCCGCCCTCGCCGCCGCCGAGCGCGGCCATGCGTTGCGGCCCAACGATCTATTTATCAATACTACCCTCTCGCGCATCTGGATGGAGCGCGGCGACAAACCCACCGCCGAACGCTACGGCGCCCAGGCCCGCATGCTGAGCTGGCACGAGGAACTGAAAACTCCGCCGTCCCCGCCCGCCCCGCCGAGCGCCTCCTGACCGTATTCTCGCCTGTCGCCCGCCGCCGGCCGGCCGTCGCTTCGCCCGCTCAGAGCGTCGTTCCGCGCCAAACGTTCACGTTAACGTCACCCCGCCGCCGCGCCGCCGCGCCCGCGCAGTCCCGCGGTCTTGCCTTCATCTTCGGCTGCTGTCTCCTCTCTCCAACGCATGCTGCGCTTCCTCGTCCGTCGCCTGCTTCAAACGATCCCCGTGCTGTTGATCATCATCGCGGCGACGTTTTTCATGCTGCGCCTCGTGCCCGGCGGCCCGTTCACCGCCGAGAAAAACATCCCGCCCGAAATCCAGCGCAACCTCGAGCGCCACTACGGCCTCGACCGCCCGCTCCTCGTGCAATTCGGCGCCTACCTGCGCGACATCGTCCTCCATGGCGACCTCGGCCCGTCGTTCAAGTATCCGAATCGCACCGTCAACGAAATCATTGCCGACACGTTTCCCGTTTCCCTCGAACTCGGCGCAGAATCCCTTCTCATCGCCCTCCTCGTAGGGCTGCCCCTCGGCGTGCTCGCCGCCGTGCGCCGCAACTCCTGGCTCGATCACCTCTGTTCGTCGGTCGCGATGACGGGCATCTGCCTGCCAACCTTCGTCCTCGGTCCCCTGCTCGTTCTCGCCTTCGCCATCCATTTCGGCTGGGTCAATGCCTCGGGCTGGTCCACGCCCTCTGATCGCATTCTGCCCGCCCTCACGCTCGGCCTCGTTTACGGCGCCTACCTCATGCGGCTCACGCGCGGCGGCATGCTCGAAATCCTCAACCAGGATTTCATCCGCACCGCGCGCGCCAAGGGCGCCTCGGAAACGCGCATCATCTTCCGCCACGCCCTGCGCGGCGGTCTTCTCCCGGTCGTTTCCTACCTCGGTCCCGCCATCGCCGGCATCATCACGGGATCCTTTGTCATCGAAACCATCTTCCAAATCCCCGGCCTCGGCCGGCAGTTCGTGCACAGCGCTTTCAGCCGCGACTACACACTCGTTTGCGGCACCGTCATCCTTTACGCCACGCTCATCGTCGCGTGCAACCTGCTCGTCGATCTCGCGCAGGTCTGGCTCAACCCGAAACTCAAATTCGAGTGATGCGCGCTTCGCTTTCGCCTTCCGCCGACCAGCTTCCCGCCGCCCCCGTCTTGCCCGCCGAACTGGAACGCGGACAATCCCTCTGGCGCGACGCCTGGGCGCGCCTGCGCAAAAACCGTCCCGCCGTCGCCGGCGGTGTGATGCTCGTGCTGGTGGTGCTGCTCTGCGTGATCGAGCCGATCATGTCCTCCTACGCCTACGATGGCATGGATCTCGCCAACACGTTCGCTGCGCCCGGCGCCGCGCACTGGCTCGGCACCGATCAACTCGGCCGCGATCTCCTCGTGCGCGTCTGCATCGGCGGCCGCATCTCGCTCATGGTCGGCCTCGTCGCGTCCGCCGTCGCCCTGCTGATCGGCGTCAGCTACGGCGCCATTTCCGGCTACGCCGGGGGCAAGACCGACACCGTGATGATGCGCCTCGTCGACATCCTCTACGCCCTGCCGTTCACGATTTTTGTCATCCTGCTCATGGTGTTTCTCAAGGCGCCCATGGACGCCCTCGACGCCTGGCTGCGCCAGTTTTCCTGGCTCAGCAGTTATCAAGGCGCCGGCAAAATCCTCGCGCTCTTCGCCGCCATCGGCGCCGTGGAATGGCTCACCATGGCGCGCATCGTGCGCGGCCAGATTCTCTCGTTGAAAAAAATGGAATTCATCGAGGCCGCCCGCGCACTCGGCTTCAGCCGCCGCCGCATTATTTTCCGCCACCTCATTCCCAACCTCCTCGGGCCGGTCGTCGTTTACACCACGCTCACCATTCCCGCCGTCATGCTGCTCGAGGCGTTTCTCAGTTTTCTCGGCCTCGGCGTCGATGCGCCCATGAGCTCGTGGGGCACGTTGATCAAGGATGGCGCCGAGAAGATGGAAGAGTATTGGTGGCTGCTCTTGTTTCCCGCCGGTCTCTTTTCCCTCACGCTCTTCTCGCTCAATTTTCTCGGCGACGGTCTTCGTGATGCCTTGGATGTGCGCGCCTCCTCCGACTAAACATGCGCCGCCTCTTTCCGTATCTCCGCTTTCTGCGCCTCGTGCGCGGACCGATCGTCAAGGCGATCGTTTACGGCATCATCTACGGCGCGGCCAGCGGCGCCGGCATCCCGCTGCTCGTCAAATACGTCTTCCCGCCGATCTTCCAGCTCCACGGCGCGCTCGAGCTCAGCACCGTCGTGCTCATCGCCGCGTGCATTCCGACCGTGTTTCTCCTGCGCGCCGTCGCCGGTTACCTCAACAGCTACTACACGCAATACGCCGGCGTGCGCATCCTCGAGGCGTTGCGCGGCGAATACTTCGAAAAACTTCAACGCCTCCCGCTCTCGTTCGTCCAAAGCCGCCAGACCGGCGACCTCCTCTCGCGCGGCCTCGCCGACACCCAGCAACTCCAGTTCGCGCTCACGCTCGTCGCGAACGACGGCATCAAGCAGCCCGCCACCCTCCTCGGCTCGCTCGTCGCCCTCGCCGTCCTCGCGCTCACGTCGCAAGGCGTGCTGCTCCTCCTCGTCTGCTTCGCTGTCGTCCCGCTCGTCATTTTCCCCATCCGCTACGTCGGCCGCAAAGTCATCAAACGCGCCGCGCAAATGCAGGCCGAGCTCGGCTCCGTCACCGGCCACTTCAGCGAAAACCTCTCCGCCGCCCGCGAAGTGCGCGCCTTCAGCCTCGAGGACCGCGAGGTCGCGCGCTTCGGCACGCACACCCACGCGCTCGTCGTGGCGCAGATGAAGATCGCCAAATACGCCCAGGCCCTCACCCCCGCGATCGAGGTCATTTCCGCCGCCGGCATCGCCGGCACGCTCGTCTACGCGTATCAAAGCGGCATCGACCTCGCCACGTTCATCGCCCTCATCGGCGCGCTCTACACCTCTTACGAACCGATCAAAAAACTCGGTTCGTTGAACAACGAAATCAAACGCGCCACCGCCGCCCTCGACCGCCTCGAGGTCGTCCTGCACGAGCCGGTCACCATCGCCGACCCCGCCGACCCCGTGCCCGTCACGCGCCTCCGGGGCGACATCGCCTTCAACCACGTCTCGTTCGCCTACACGACTGACGCCCCCGTCCTGCGCGATATCTCCACCTCCATTCCCGCCGGCGCCGTCTGCGCACTCGTGGGCCCAAGCGGCGCGGGCAAATCCACCTTCGCCAACCTCGTCCCTCGTTTCTATGAAGTCGGCGCCGGCGCCGTCACGATCGACGCGCTCGACGTCCGCGCCCTCCGCCTCGCCGACCTCCGCCGCAACATCGCGCTCGTCTCGCAGGAACCCGTGCTCTTCAACGACACCATCGCCGCCAACATCCTGCTCGGCCGGCCCGACGCCACCCGCGCCGAAATCGAAACCGCCGCCCGCGACGCCTTCGCCCACGACTTCATTCTCGCCCAACCGCTCGGCTACGAAACCATCGTCGGCGAACGCGGCGCCGCCCTCTCCGGCGGCCAGCGCCAGCGCATCGCCCTCGCCCGCGCCTTCCTGCGCAACGCCCCCATTCTCGTCCTCGACGAACCCACCAGCGCGCTCGACAGCGAGAGCGAAGCCGCCGTCCAACTCGCGTTGAAAAAACTCATGCAGGGCAAAACCGTCCTCATCATCGCGCACCGCTTCTCCACCATCCGCGACGCCACGCAAATCCTCGTCTTCGACCGCGGCGTCATCGCGGCCACCGGCACGCACGCCGAGCTCTACGCCGCCAACCCGCTCTACCGTTCGCTCTACGACCATCAGAGCAACACCGCCTTGCCACCCGCCGCGCTGTGACCGCCGACGCGCCCCGCATCCTCGTCATTCGTCGCCGCTATCTCGGCGATATTGTTCTCCTCGGCAGCCTCTTCAAAAACCTGCGCCGCCACTGGCCCGCCGCGCGCATCGCCTGCCTCACCGAAACCGCTTACGCGCCGATCCTCGGACTCAACCCCGACGTCAACGGCGCCGTCACGCTGCCCGTCACCCTCACCGCCTGGCTGCGTTTCCTCCGCGTCATTCGCGCCGCCCGCTTCACCCACGTCATCGACGTCGATAACACCGAGCGCACCGCCCTCGTCACCCGGTTCACCGGCGCGCCCGTGCGCGTGACCTACGATCGCGAAACCAACCGCGTGCGCGCGCGCCGCGCCTACACGCATTTCGCCCGCGTCACCGAGGCTTTTTATCAATCGCATCACATCACCGACACCTACCTCGCGCTCCTCGCCCCGCTCGGCGTGCCCGTCGCTACGCATGACGTCGCCCTCACGCCGCACGCCGAAGACATCGCTTTCGCGCAACGCCTCCTCGGCGTGCGCCCACCCGGCGCCCCGCGGCGCGTCTTGATTCATCCCGGCAGCCGCAGCCCGTATCGCATCTGGCCCGCCGAGCGTTTCGCCGCCGTGAGTGATCGCGCGCAGGACGAACTCGGCGTGCAAGTCTACGCGCTCGCCGGCCCCGGCGAAGCCTCCGTGGTCAAAGCCATCCGCGCCGCCGCGCAGATGCACCTCATCACGCTCGACCAACGCCTCACCGTCCGCCAGTTCGCCGCCCTCCTCACGCAATTCGATCTCCTCCTCTGCCACGACAGCGGCCCCATGCACGTCGCCGCCGCCGTCGGCACGCCCGTCGTCGCGTTATTCAGTTCGCAAAACACCACCCTGTGGCGCCCGCTCGGCGCGCAGCACACCGTCCTGCAAACGCCCCTGCCCTGCACCTGCTTCGCCCCCGGCGACGCGCCCGGCCCGTGCCAGCCCGGCAACTCCTATCTCAGCTACTGCGTGCGCAAACTTTCCATCGCCGAGGTTTACGCCGCCGTGCGCGACCGTCTCGCCGCGTCGCCCGCGCGGCCTTCGCCGTCATGAAGATCACGGTCGCGATTCCCACCTACAACCGCGCCGCGTTCCTCCGGCAAACGCTCGCCGGCATCGTCGCCCAGCAATTCCCGCGCGACTTTTTCGAGATCCTCGTCATCGACAACAACTCCCCCGACGACACCCGCGCCGTCGTCGCAGAATTCGCCACGGCCCGCCCCGCGCCCCGCTACTTTCTCGAAACGCAACAAGGCCTCGATCACGCCCGCAACCGCGCCATCGCCGAAGCCGCCGGCGACATCATCGTCTTCGGCGACGACGACATTCTCGTCTCCCCCGACTGGCTCGCCCAAATCGCCGCGCCGCTCCTCGCCGACTCCACGCGCCGCATCGGTGCCGTCGGCGGCGAAGTGATTCCCATTTTCCCGCACGGCCTGCCTGCGTGGGTCGCCGAATGGCATGCGCCCCTCGCGTTGCGCCCCGACCTCGGTCCGCTCCCCGCGCGCCACTCGCCCATGGGCGCCAACTTCGCTTTTCCCGCGTGGGTCTTCGCGCAACTCGGCGCCTTCCACACCGCCCTTGATCGCGCCGCGGGCAACTACTTCTCCGGTGGCGACAGCGAGATGATCCGCCGCGTGCGCGCCGCCGGCCTCGAGGTGTGGTTTGCCCCCGCCGCTGCCGTGCGCCACCAAATGCCCGCTTCGCGCACCACGTTTCGCTACGCCGCCCGCCACGCCTTCGATTCCGCCCGCTCTCGCGTCATCGACCGCGCCGGTCAACCCGGCGCCGCCGCATATCTTTCCGGCCGTTTCCTCGGCAACGTCGTTAAAGCCCTCGGCTTCGCGCTCCTCGCCCTCGCCAACACCCTCGTCTTCCGCCGCGGCGCCGCCAAAAAAGCCCTCGTGCGCGCCTGGCGCTCGTGCGGCTACCTTTACCAGATTCCGCGTTCGCTCACCGGCCGCATCTGACGCCACCCCGCCTCGGCCACAACCCACTCCCCCCTCGCGCCCGCAGCCGCCTTTCGCCCGCTCTTTCGCCTCGTCCGCGACGCTCACATTCCGCTTCCGCCCCGCCGATTAGTGTCCATTAAGTTTCCCGCAGTGGTTCCAACTCCGGCTACACAGCTCCCCGTTTCTGTCGTCATCGTCGCGCGCAACGAAGCGCACAACCTCCCCCGCTGCCTCGCCAGCGTGCAAGGTTGGACTGCCGAGACGGTTCTCGTGCTCAACAACACCACCGACGCCTCCGCCGCCGTCGCCGAGCCTTTCGGCGCGCAGGTCCACGATCTTCCGTGGCAGGGTTTTCGCGACACCAAGAACGCCGCCAACGCCCTCGCCGCGCACCCGTGGATTCTCTCCCTCGACGCCGACGAAGAAGTTTCCCCTGCGTTGCGCGCCGACCTCGTCCGCTTCTTCGCGCGCGGTGACGACCAGCGCTTCGTGGGCGCCCGTTTTCCGCGCAAAGTCTGGTTCATCGACCGCTGGATCACCCACGGCGATTGGTATCCCGATCTCAGCCTCCGGCTCTTCCATCGCGACCGCGCCCACTGGGGCGGCGACGCCGTCGTCCACGAAAAGATTTCCGCCGACGGCCCCGTCGCGCGCCTGCGCGGCGACTTGCATCATTACTCGTTCCCCACGCTCGCGAGCCACGTTTCCAAGATCAACGCCTTCGCTGAACTCTTCGTCCGCCAGCGCCAGGATCAAGGCACCCGCTTCTCCCTTTTCCCCGTGATCGTCCGGCCGTTCTGGCGCTTCTTCCGCGCCTACGTGATCAAACTCGGCTTTCTCGACGGCTTCCCGGGCTTCTACATCGCGAGCGCCACCGCCTTCAGCGCCTTCGTCCGCTACAGCCGGCTTTACGAAGTTGATCACGCCGCCCCGCCGCCTGACGCTTCCTGACCGTGACCGCCGACCAACCCCACACCTTCAGCAAAATCGCCGAAGAACTCATCGGCGAACTCCGCCACCTGCCGCCCACGGAACCGAAGCGCCACGTCCGCCGCCCCACCCTGCCTCTCGCCGATCTCGTCGAGCAACTGATGGTGAAATATCAGGTCGGCCGCCCTTCCCCCGAGCAAGCCATTCGCGAATTCTGGCCGCGCCTCGTCGGTCCCGCCAACGCCTCCTACTCGCATGCCGTCGCCATCGAACGCGGCCGCCTCGTCGTCGTCGCCGGTCACGCCGTCGTTCGCAACGAGCTCTTCCTGCACCGCGCCGAAATCTTGAAACGTCTGCAAAAACTCCCCGGCTGCGAAATCGTCAAATCGCTCAACATCCGCGCCGGTTAACGGCTTTCCTCCGCCCCTTTTCATGCCGCAAGTTTGCGCTTGCCCCGCCCGCTCCCCCCTTAGAACGTCGCCACTTGCGTTAGTGGAAGCCCGTCGGTTGCGGGTTCCCACCATGACTGGTCCGGCACCCCGCCGGATTGGAACGGTGACACCGGCTCAACCGCGATTTCGGTCGCGGAGCGGCGGGTGACACGGGGCCTCCAAAGCCCCCTGCAGTCGTGAAACTTAAACAATAAACCATGTCTACCACAGTCGTAAAACCTGAAATCATCGCAGCTTACAAAACTCACGATAAGGATACCGGTTCGTCCGAAGTCCAGATCGCATTGCTCAGCGCCCGGATCAGTCACCTGACCGAGCACCTGCGCACGCATCGCAAAGACTTCCACTCGCGCCGCGGCCTCCTGCAGATGGCTTCCCGCCGTCGCAAGCTTCTCGATTACCTCAAGCGTCAAAACTTGAACAAGTATACCGAGATCCTGCAGAAGCTGAATCTTCGTAAGTAACGCTTTCGTCACACGGGCGACCCGATCCGCGGGTCGCCCGTTGTCTTTCCGACACTCGACTCTCGACCGGGACATTTCCGCTTGTTGCCTTGACCGCCGGAGGGGCTTTCGCCCCGCAGATTCCGGCCGCATCCAAGGCGCCAATCCGAAATCTCTCGAGTTACAGCGAGGAGATTGAAGCGGGGTTCATTTTATCACCCCCTTTGCGCCGGCCTCGATGCCGTCGCCGCTTCCGCCCTGCGGAAGCAACCGGGCCGCCGGTCGTGTCGCCGGCCCAGCCCGTCCTATCCGCTGACACGCAATCGAATAGAAACATGAATCAGAAACACTCCGTTACCGTCCCGGGCCTCGGCCTGACGTTCTCCACCGGCACCATTGCCAACCTCGCCAACGGCGCGGTCACCGTCACCGTCGGCGAGACCAACGTCTTCGTCGCCGCCACCGCCGCCCAGACCATGCGTCCGGGTCAGGACTTCTTCCCGCTCACGGTCGACTACCGCGAAAAATACTCCGCCGCCGGCCGCTTTCCGGGCGGTTATTTCAAGCGCGAAGGCCGTCCGTCCGAGAAGGAAATTCTCACCTCGCGCCTCTGCGATCGCCCCTGCCGCCCGCTTTTCCCGGAAGGCTTCCTCAACGAAGTCCAGATCATCGGCCTGCTCCTCTCCGCCGACCAGATCCACGAGTCCGACATCCTCATGGTCAACGGCGCCAGCGCCGCTCTCGCCATCTCGGACATCCCCTGGGCCGGCCCGATCGCCTGCGTGCGCGTCGCCCTCATCGACGGCCAGTTCGTCGCCAATCCCACGATTGAGCAGATGTTCTCCTCCCGCCTCGATCTCATCTACGTCGGCACCGAGAAAAACATGCTGATGATCGAAGGCTCTGCCGATCAGCTCCCCGAAGACGAATTCGTCAACGCCCTGGAATTCGGCCACCAAGCCATCCAGCCGATCATCGCCGCCATCAAGCAACTCGTCGCCGTCGCGGGCAAACCCAAGGCCACCTTCGCGCTCGTCGGCGCCACCCCCGAGGCCCGCGCCATCATCGAGCGCGTCGTCCCCGCCGACCGCCTCGCGACCGCCATCTTCGGCAAGGAAAAGGCCGCCCGCAGCGCCGCCGTGAAACTCCTCAAGGAAGAAGCCAAGGCCGCCCTCACCGCCGAACTCGGCGAAGGCAAGTTCACCGATGTCGACCTCAACGTCGTCTTCGAAGACCTCCAATACAAAGCCTACCGCAAAACCGTCCTCGAGCGCGGCGTCCGCGCCGATGGCCGCGATGCCAAAACCATCCGCCCCCTCGGTTGCGAAGTCGGCGTCCTCCCCCGCGTGCACGGCTCCGCCATGTTCCAACGCGGCGACACCCAGAGCATCGTCATCACCACCCTCGGGCCGACCAAGGAAGCCCAGGACCTCGACGCCCTCACCGGCGGCGCCAAGTCCAAGAGCTTCATCCTGCACTATAATTTCCCGCCGTTCTCCGTCGGTGAAACCGGCCGCTTCATCGGCCCCGGCCGCCGCGAAATCGGCCACGGCGCCCTCGCCGAACGCTCCCTCGTTCCGATCCTCCCGCCTGAAGACGTCTTCCCGTATTCGATCCGCGTCGTCTCGGAAATCATGGCCTCCAACGGCTCCACGTCGATGGCCTCCATCTGCGGCGGCTGTCTCGCGCTCATGGACGCCGGCGTGCCGATCGTCGCCCCTGTCGCCGGCATCTCCTGCGGCCTCATGACCGAAAACGCCGCCGACGGCTCCATCTCCAAATGGGTCACCATCACCGACATTCTCGGTGAGGAAGATCACTTCGGCGACATGGACTTCAAGCTCGCCGGCACCACCGTCGGCATCACCGGCTTCCAACTCGACCTCAAGATCAACGGCCTCCCGTTTGAAATCGCCAAAGCCGCGATCTTCCAGGCCCGCGATGCCCGCGTGGAAATCCTCCGCGCGATGCTCTCGTCCCTGCCCGCGCCCCGCGCCGACCTCAGCAAATACGCCCCCCGCATCCAGACGATCCAGATCGATCCCGAAAAGATCGGCCTGCTCATCGGACCCGGTGGCAAGACGATCCGCCGCATCACGGAAACGACCGGTGCGCAGATCGACATCGCCGAGGATGATTCCGGCAAGGTGTTCGTTTACTCCAACAACGCCGAGGCCATGTCCCGCGCCATTCAGGAAATCGACGGCCTCTGCGGCGGCGGTTCCGGCGGCGGCGGCGGTGGCGCCCAGATCGAAATGGGCCAGATCTACACCGGCCGCGTCACCGGCATTAAAGACTTCGGCTGCTTCGTCGAGTGCCTCCCCGGCAAGGAAGGCCTCTGCCACATCAGCGAACTCGCCGACTTCCGCGTGCGTCGCACCGACGACGTCGTAAAGATGGGCGATTCCATCACGGTGAAGTGCATCGGCATCGATGAACGCTCCGGCAAAGTCCGCCTCTCCCGCAAAGCGGCGATGAAGGACCTCGAAGCGCAAAAATCCGCCGAAGCTCCGACCGAGCCCGCCGCGGCTGCACCCGCCGGCGACGCTCCCGCCGCCTCCGACGCCCCCGCGCAGTAATCCTCCGCCGACGCGCTCCTCCGAGCGCTTCCCACCTCATCAAAAGCCGCGACGCCTCCCCGTCGCGGCTTTTTTGCGCCCACCCGGCGTCAGCACTGACCTCCGCCCGTGACCGGCATTCCCGCCCTGTGCGCCGCCCGTAGTAGACCGCGTGAGCGTAGAGCCGTCCCGTCCGCCCCGCCTTCTTCCCGCATCCCTGTGGGCCGGGTGCCCTCACCCGGCATCCCATCCCTGTGGGCCGGGTGCCCTCACCCGGCATCCTATCCGCGCCCCTTCTGCTCCCTTCAGGTTTCAAGTTTCAGCCTTCAGGTTTCCCTCCTTCGTCCGTCCTCCGCCCTCCGCCGTCCACCCGCCCGCCCTCCTCACCCCGCATCCAACGGACTCCGCACGCCCAGCCCCGGCTTCTGCATCACATGCGTATAGATCTGCGTCGTCTCCACGCTCTGGTGGCCGAGTAGTTCCTGCACCGTGCGGATATCGGTGCCCGCCTCCAGCAGATGCGTCGCAAACGAGTGCCGCAGCACATGCGGCGTCACGCGTTTCGTCATCCCCGCCGCGCCCGCCGCCTTGCGCACCGCATTCTGGAACGTCCCGTCGAGGATATGATGTCGCCGCCGCCGCCCCGTCTCCGGGTCCTGCATGAATTCGCGCGACGGCCACAACCACTGCCACTCCCACGTCACCCCCGCCTTGGGATATTTCCGGGCCAGCCCTTCCGGCAACCACACTCCCGGCGCCTCCGCCGCCCGGTCCTCCGCGAAAATCTCCCGCAGTCGGGCCAGATGAGCCTCCAGTTTTTCCCGCAGCGATTCCGGCAGCACCGTCAGCCGGTCCTTGTCGCCCTTCCCGCCGTAAACGTTCAATTGTCCGCGCGCCAGATCCAGGTGGTGCACCCGCAGCCGCAGCAGTTCCATCAGCCGCAGTCCACTGCCATACATCACCTCCGCCATCAGCCGGTAGCCGCCCGGCAGTTGCTCCAGCACCTGCCGCACCTCCGCCTTGCTCAACACCGTCGGCATCCTCTCCCGGGCCCGCGCGCGCCGAAAATCCATTTCCCCCAGATCCATCCGCAACGCTTCCTGCATGAAGAACACCAGCGCATTGAGCGCCTGCTTCTGCGTGGACGGCGCTGCGCGCTGCTCGACGGCCAGCGCCGAGAGAAACGCCGCCACCTCGTCCCCGGAGGCCGTCTCGGGCGAGCGCGGGGCCAGGAACCGCGCGAACCGCGCCGCCCAGGCCCGATACGTCTGCTCCGTGCGCCACAAAAATCCCTTGCGCCGGATGGCCGTGATCAACGCGCGCTCCCACTCCGCTCCGCCCTGATCCGCCGCCGCCAGCGGCGGCACGGCCGGCCTCGCTTCCGGCCCCGACCGCCGCGGGTTATCCGCCGGCCGTTGCGCCCCGACCTCGGGCACCACAAACCCGCGCGCCGCCGGGCGCGCCTTGCCCGCCGCTCTGGCCGCCTTGAAGAGCCAGGCGAACGCCGCGCGCTCGGCCCGCCGCGCGTTCTCCGTCAAACCAGCACGCGCCAGATGCCAGCGGATGAAACCCGCCGACAGCGGCCGGCCCGTGGCTTTGCAAGCTCGCAACAATCCTAAAATTGCCCTGACATGCGCCTGCTTCACCTCCGCCGACCATGCGCTCGCCCCGTTCAACACTTCGCGCCACTCCGGAAATGACACGATTTCGTCCAGATTTTGCTCTGTGCGCTCGCCGGCTAAAGCCATACTGCCAGTGTGGCTTTTGCGCGGCCCCGAGCAATCCGATTCCCAAGGTTTCGCCGCCGACCGATCGCCGTCGCATGAAATCAAGCCACGACGCCACAACGGCTAACCGAGTTTCCGTTCCCCACCTCAACTGCAACCCCCGCTCTCGTTCAGTTCTGGCATTGCCACACTGAGTATGGGCGAATAACACTGTTGGGCGAAGAAAGATATGGAGCATCGAAACCCCCAGACCGACGCAGAGTGGTTTGAGCACCGCCTAGCACGGTATCGCACGATGTCTGAGGCGCAGATTCTAGCCGAAAGGAAGGGCTGGAAGATTGGCACGATGGGTTACGAGGCAGCACAGAAGGCGCTATCCGAGCTTCGAGAGAAGAGTGCTCCGAAGTGGTCGATAGACCGGCGGCTTGTCGTGCTTGGCGTTGTCGTCGCTCTGCTCGGTGTCGCCTCCACATTAGTATGTAGCCTGCGGCCATGATTAAGATTCCACTCCGAACCAAAAGGGAGCCCAACAAGCCGCCACAGACAAGGAGGGCCAGCGGACCTTTTGACATGAAATCGAGCATCATTTGGATGGCCCTCCTGTCTGAGCTTTGACGATGGGCAGAAGAAAGAAATGAAAACTAGACATTTGCTCCTCCTCTCCTGCCTTTTGCTCGCAGGTTGCGTTGTCGTCCAGAACGACCCGCGTGCTGATCCGCGCCTGAAATCGGTCGACCAATTGCCGATGTATGGAGGCATGGATCGCAGCCTCGTTCCTGAGCTCAAGAAAGGTGATGAGGCGTTCATCGAAAGCACCGCATCAGCATTCGGAGGTCGCGAAAGAGCCGCGAAGCGGTGGGTCGACCAAGCTTTCGCATTCTACAATCACAATGATCTAGATATGGCGATGCGGCGCTTCAATCAAGCGTGGCTTCTCGATCCGAAGAATCCAGAGGTCTATTGGGGATTCGGCGCGGTGCTGCATGACCGCGGATTGGCTTTCGGCGCCTATGATATGGAAATACGGGCCTACAAATTGGGTTTTCGAGATCCTGGCTTCTTAGCGGATCTAGGTCGCGTTGCGGCACTCCGCACCGTCGAAGCGAAGGATCTGTCGCCTGAGCAGCGCGCTGCGTTTATCGCAGAGTCGGAATCCTACTATGAAGATGCGATCAAGAGCGGCGAAAAGCTCGGTTACATCTACGATAGCTGGGCTACCGCAAAATACTGGGTCGGCGATTATTCAGGTGCATGGGCGAAGATTAAAATCGCAAGATCCCATGGAGCTGGCGCGAAAGATCAGTTCCTTTCGATGCTTGCGCAGAAGATGCCGGAGCCAAAATGAAGAAGGCCCATCCAGTCGGCACAGACAACTCCGGGGCTGCGCCCCGTCGTGTCTGACCTCAATCGTTAGCCAAAAAAGACTTTCCGTATGAAATCCAGCATCCTTCTGTTCTTAACGATCGTGTCGGTGACCTTCGCCCAGAATTCCACGCCGACCGCGTCTCCTGCGGTTCTAAAGACGGAGAATGGTCGCTACGTCTTCGGCCAGATTGGCCCCGCGCGGGCTGATCAATTTCTGCTCGATACCCAAACTGGTCGGCTTTGGCAGGTGGTAGTCGACAAGGAAGGAAGGCAGAAGCTTCAGCCTGTTCCCATTATCCAGATTTTGGGCGACGAAGCATATATTCCGGAAACCGATGGCGAAGTCGCGGCGTTTCGAAAGATGATGAGGCAACGCACCCTGGATGAGCTGCAAAAGACGAATGCAGCCGGACCAGCGAACGATAAATAAGGAGGCTAACTCTGAGCGTTCTGCTGCGCCGTAGCGCGCAGCGGGACGCGGGTTGAACAAGCCCGTTTCGGAGGCGTCTGCGGTTCCGTCCGCCGCTTATGCGTTTTGTATTGGCCGCCAACCGCCGACGGGCGGAGCGCCGGACGGCGGCATCCTTCGCCGCGCGCGGGCGCGCGTGCCGGTGGCGTCTGTTTTCGCCCGCCGAGAGGGAATCCGCCGCCCGTCGCCGGGGTCGCGAGCCGTCTTGCGTCCGTCGCGACCAAGGCTTCCGCCGGCGACACGGGGCGCGAGTCGCAATAATATAATAAGTTGGTTCCTGATTTTTATACTCATCGCTGGCAGAGGGGCGGCGCCCGGGCCTGCCGCGGCAGCGTGCCCACGCGCACGAGCGTGAACCGTTCGCAGTGCGGGCAGCGCAAGTGCCAGCGCGGCGCCTCCGGCGGCGGTTCCGCGAGCACGATCGGCTTTTGCAGCAGCGTTTGTGTCCGTTGGCGCCCCGAGGGCACCCGCCACCGGCCAGCCCTTCGGGCCAACGCCTGCGGCGTTGCCATCTCCGCGCTGTCGCGCTACGTCCACCGTCATCCGGCGGCCCTGCGCCGCCGGGTGTAACCAGCCGAAGTAACGCACGCGATGCTGGCCGGCCGGCGGCACGTGCTGCAAATACCGCCGCAGGAACTCTTCGGCGCCGAGCGTGCACTGCCGCCGCTGCTGGGTCTTCGTGTCGGTATAGTTAAACACCACGCGCTCGTCGTCGGCGGCGACGAGGCGCTCGTCGCTGATCGCGGTGCGGCTGACGTAGCGCGCGAGATAGCGCACGACCGCCTCGCCGCTGCCGGCCGGCTGGCAGTGCACGACCCAACGGCTCCGCCACGTGCCGGCCGGAATCGAAGCGTGCCGCGCCGGAGCGCTCGCGCGCAGCACCGCCTCCATCCGCCCGCGAAACACCGCCGCCAGCTTCGCCACCGGCAGCAGCCAGTCGCGTTGCCGCGCGTTCAACCATTTTTTGCCGTCGGGGCTGAGCCCGCCGCCGGGCACGATATAATGCACGTGCGGATGATGCTGGAGCTGCCGGCCCCAGGTGTGCAGCACGCCGACGAAGCCGAGTTCCGCACCGAGCAACCGCCGCTCCGCCGCGACTTGTTGCAACGTCGCCGCGCTCTCGCGGAAGAGCCGGTCGTGCATCAACGCCGGCTCGGCGGCGAAGACCGCGCGCAGTTCCTCCGGCACGGTGAACGTCACCAAAAAATACGGCACCGGCAGCAGCCGCGCCTCCTGCTGCGCCGTCCACGCCGCGGTGCGCTCGCCGCCGCAGCGCGGACACGCGCGGTGGTGGCAGCTGTGATACGCGAAGTCCGTGCCCGCGCAATCCGTGCAGCGATACACATGCCCGCCCAAGGCGGGCGTGCGGCAGCGGCGGATCGCTGCGAGCGCGCGCCGCGCCCGCGGCGCGCAACGCTCCGGCACGCGGACGCGCGCCAGCCAGTCGGCGAGGACCGGCACCGGTCAGCGTGGTTCGAGCAACCGCGCGACCGCCGCGCGAGCGTGGCTCTCGTTGACCGCCGTCAGATGCGTATAGATCAGCGTCGTCTCCAGCGAAGCGTGCCCCAGATACGCCGAGATCAGCCGGATCGACACGCCCTCCTCGAGCAGATGCGTCGCATACGAATGCCGCAGCGTATGCACCACCGTGCCCGCCGGCAGCCGCGCCTCGGCCCGCGCCAGCCGCAGGCAATGCTGCACCGAGCCCACGCCCAGCGGCTCGACGGCGGCGGCCAGTTGCGCCGCGCGCGCCGGTTGCTCGCGCCAGCCGCGGCCGACCCCCGGGAAAATCCACCGCGGATGCCGGTGCGTCCGCCAGAACGCGCGCAACTCGTGCAACATCGCCTCCGGCAGCGGCACGTAGCGCTCCTTGTTGCCCTTCGCCTCGCGGATATGCACGCGGCCCGCTTCGCGCAGATCGCGCACCTCCAGGTTGACCGCCTCGCCGATGCGCAATCCGCACGCGTAGATCAACCGCAGCAGTGTGCGGAAACGCAACTCGCGCACCACCGCGAACAGCCGCGCCATCTCTGCGCGCGTGAGCACGGTGGGAAGTTTTTGCGCTGACGGCGAACGCACCAGGTCGAACAGCTTCCAGTCGCGCCCGAGGTGCACGCCGAAGTAAGCCCGCATCGCCGCCACTGCGGTTCGCATCGACGAGGGCGAGTAGTGGTGTTCGTCCTTCAACCGCAGCAGATGCGCGCGGACCGCGGCCTCATCGAGCGCGGCCGGATCGCCCCCGTGGCGCGCCGCCAGCTTGCGGACAAACCGCAGATACTCGGCCTGCGTCGCCGCCGCCAGCGAACGCAGCCGCATCGTCTCCGCGAAACGCTGCACCGACTCCGGATCGGGTGCGTGGATCTTCCTGGCGCCACCCCGGAGCGTGGACGCGTGCGTGGACTCTCTTCCCGTCGATTTTGATTTGGGCATAGACCCGCAGCCTTGCCAGCCACCGCCCTCCCGCCCACCCTTCCGCCCGTGCCCCGCCCCGCACTATATACACCCGCCCACCCCCGCCGCGCAGCGGCTTGGTTCAACCAGTAGGGATGAGAAGGCGGGTGTATAATCTCCCGCCGTATGAAAACCAAAACCCCTCCTGTTGAAAAACTAACCGTTGGCTTGGACCTCGGGGACCGCCGCCACCACGCGTGCGTCCTCGATGCCTCGGGCGAGATCCTCGCCGAGGAAGTGATCGTCAACACCCGCGAAGTGCTGACCGCGTTCAGCGCCCGCTACCCGGGCGCGACCATCGTGATGGAGACCGGCACGCACAGCCCGTGGATCTCGCGTCTCGTCACCACACTCGGCCACCCCGTCATCGTCGCCAACGCCCGCAAGCTGCGCGCCATCTCGCAAAGCCAGACCAAGTCCGACCGCGAGGACGCGCGGATGCTCGCGCGCCTGGGCCGCGCCGACCCGCAGCTGCTCAGCCCGGTCCGCCACCGCAGCGAGGACACGCAACGCGCCCTCGTGCGGCTCAAAGTCCGCGAGGCCCTTGTGCGCAGCCGTGTCAACCTCATCAACTCCGTGCGCTTCCTGCTGAAAAGCCTCGGAGTCTTCGTCTCCACCTCGATCAAAGCCATGGCCTTCACCCGCAAAGTCCGCGCCCAGCTCGCGCCGACCGACGCTTCCCTGGTCGCCGCGCTGCTCGCCGCGATCGACGCACTCAACGCGCAGATCAAAGCCCTCGACGCCGAACTCGAAGTCCTCGCCCTCGAACGTTACCCGGTGACCACTCTCCTGCGCCAGATCCCGGGCGTCGGGCTGATCACCGCCCTGTGCTTTGTGCTCACGATCGAAGACCCCGCGCACTTCGCGCACGCGCGCGCCGTCGGGCCGTATCTGGGCCTGGTGCCCCGCCGCGACCAATCGGGCCAGACCGACAAGCAACTCGGCATCACCAAGGCCGGCCACGCGCAGATGCGCTGCCTCCTGGTCAACTGCGCGCATTACATCCTCGGCCCCTTCGGTCCGCCGGGCGCGCTGCGCACCGCCGGCGAACGCATCGCCGCGCGCGGCGGCAAATCCGCCAAGAAACGCGCCGTCATCGCCGTCGCCCGCAAGCTCGCCGTCACCTTGCTCGCGCTGTGGAAAACGGGCGCCGACTACCACGCCCAACCGCAACCGCAGCCGCTGCCGCAGGCCGCCTGAGTCACCCGTCCGGCCACCACCACCCTCAACCCCTTGCCCGTTCCCACCCAGGTCTGATCCCTTTGGCCACTGCGCTCTAGCGCCAGCGTGAGCCTCACCGCTCAACGCGCTAACCAGTATGCAGGGCCGCCCTTTTCGAGCACCTTGGATTCCTCCCTGCACCAGCGCGGCCATTGACGCCGCCACCACGAGTGCGTATGGAAGCCGGACCGTTCGGGAACGCCGCCCCTCCTCCAGAGCCACCAAAAAGGTGAACCTTTTTCTATATTATTCTCGACACGCCTTCTCATGGAAGACGCCAGAGCCAACGTCGTGGGCTGTCACGCTGAGTGCTTGCGCACTCATCGCGCCATCCCCCGCCGTGGCTCATCTTTGACGTTCGGCAAAAATATGCGCCCTAGATCTATCGTTGCTGTCCTTATCGGCTTCTTGATTTCCGCCTGCGTGTCACACACGCCATCGATGCATCCATCGGACCGCGAAATTTCGGCGGCAATAGTCGGACGGTGGAATACGCCGGCAGCTGGCATTTCCGGTGAGAAGACCTATTACGCGGATGGAACGGCGCGTGGATCCCTCGTGGATTTGGAGTCTGGAAGAAGTTGGACTTTTACGAGTCGTTGGCGTGTCGAGAATGCCGTATTGATCATCTTCGATATTCAGTCCCAGCCTTCAGGCCTTTTCTCGCCAGGGACGGTCTTTCGCGATCGAGTGCTATCGATCAAGTCGAATGAGATTGAATTTGAGGATATCGGAAGTGGGGAGCGATTTCGCAGGACGCGAAAATAGGCCGAACTCTGAGCGTTCTACTGCGCCGTAGCGCGCAGCGGGACGCGGGTTGAACAAGCCCGTTTCGGAGGCGTCCGCGGTTCCGTCCGCCGCTTATGCGTTTTGTATTGGCCGCCAATCGTTGGCGGACGCAGCGCCGGACGGCGACCGCCTTCGCCGGTCGCGGGCGCGCGTGCCGGTGGCGTCCGTTTTCGCCCGCCGAGAGGGTGTCCGCCGCCCGTCACCGGGGGCGCGAGCCGTCTTGCGCCCGTCGCGGCCAAGGCTGCCGCCGGCGGCACGGGGTGCGGGCCGCAATAATATAATAAGTTGGTCCCTGGTTCTTATACTCATCGCGTGCAGAGGGGCGGCGCGCGCGCCCGCCTCGGCAGCGTGCCCGCGCGCACGAGCGTGAACCGTTCGCAGTGCGGACAACGCAGGTGCCACCGCACCGAAGGAAGACAGGGTCGGACCGATCTATGCCGCCGCCCGGTTTTCTCCGTCCGATTGACTCGGCCCGTGCGAGCCGCGAGCTTTCTCCCATGCGCCCCCGCCTCGCTCTCGCCGCCGCATCGCTCGCTATCCTCGGCCCGTTGTTCGCGCAGCCGATCCCACCGTCCACCCCCGCTCCCGACCTGACCGCGTTGCAAACGATGACCGCCCGCTTCGCGCCTGTTGAAATCAGTGCCGACACCCGCGCGCTGCCGCCGAACGAGCAAGTCGCCCTGCGCAAGATCATCGCCGCCGCGAAAATCTTCGACGCCCTCTTCCTCCGCCAGTGCGATCCACTCAACGAAACCCGCCTCGCGGGTCTGATCCGTGACGACTCGCCTCTCGGCCGCGCCCGCCTGCATTACTTCGCCCTCAACGCCGGACCGTGGTCTTCCGTCGACGAAGACCGTCCGTTCCTGCCAGGCGTCGGTCCGCGCCCGTTGCAGGGAAACTTTTATCCGGCCGACGCCATGCGCGCCGAAATCGAGCAATGGCTCGCGTCGCTGCCTCCGGCCGAGCACGCCGCCGCCACAGGATTTTTCACCACGATTCGCCGCACGTCCGCCGGCGGTTTTGTCGCAGTGCCTTACAGCAGCGAATATCAACCCGAACTCGCCGCCGCCGCGCACTTGCTTCGCGAAGCCGCTGCCGCGACCACGCAGCCGACGTTGAAGACGTTTCTCGAGCTGCGCGCCGAGGCGTTTCTCTCCAACGATTACTACGCCAGCGACCTCGCGTGGATGGATCTCGACGCTTCCATCGAGCCCACCCTCGGGCCCTACGAGGTTTACGTCGACGGCTGGTTCAATTTCAAAGCCGCTTTCGAAGCGTTCATCGCCCTCACCGACGCCAACGAGAGCGCGAAACTCGCCAGCTTCAGCGGACACCTCCAGGAAATCGAAAACCACCTGCCGATCGATCCCCGCTACCGCAATCCCCACCTCGGCGGCTACTCGCCCATCCGCGTCGTGAATCTCGTTTTCGCTTCCGGCGACGGCAATCACGGCGTCCAGACCGCCGCCTACAATCTGCCCAACGACGAGCGCGTCGTTTCCGCGAAAGGCTCGAAACGCGTCCTCCTCCGCAACGTGCAACTCGCCAAATTTGAACACGTCCTCGCGCCCATCGCCGCCCGCACCCTGTCGCCCGCCGATCAGGCGTTTGTCGCGTTCGATCCGTTCTTCACGCATATCCTCATGCATGAGCTCATGCACGGCCTCGGCCCTCAGACCATCCGCATCGGCGAGCGCCACACGACCGTCCGCGCGGAGTTGAAAGAACTCTACGGCACGCTCGAAGAAGCGAAGGCAGACATCTCCGGCCTCTGGGCACTGCAATTCCTCATGGATCACGGCGCGCTCCCCGCCTCCGGCGAACGCTCGCTCTACACTACATTTTTAGCGTCCAGTTTCCGCACCCTCCGCTTCGGCCTCACCGAGGCGCACGCCAAAGGCATGGCGCTGCAACTCAACTGGCTGCTCGACACCGGCGGCTTTGTCGCCGAGCCCGACGGCACGTTCACCGTTGATCTCGCCAAAGCCAAGGCCGGCGCCGCCTCGCTCACGCATGAGATCATGACGATTCAGGCCACGGGCGACTACGCACGCGCCAAGGCCTTGCTCGATCGCCTCGTCGTCCTCCGCCCTTCCGTGCAACGCGCGCTCGCCGGCCTCACCGATCTGCCCATCGACATCGAGCCGCGTTTCACGGCGGCCGACTAGCGCTCCGTCCACTTTGGCATCGTCGTTCGCACCCGCTGCCCGAGCAACCGCCGCAACGCGAGTGCGGCCCACGGCGCGAAGTCCTTCGCGTGATTATTGACGCTCACGTGCACTGTTTTGGCGGAGCGCGACAACGCTTTCGCTCGCGCCGCGATCTCCTCCAAGTCGCTTCGTCGATACGCGTAAGCATGACGCTGCCGCGCGTTCCTGGCCTCAAGGTAGTCGGGATTACGCCCGTGCAGACGCATATAAGCGAACCGCGGATTCGTCACCTCATCCATGGGCGGCAAAATCGCCGGCGCCGCGAGCCGTGGCAGATCCAGCGCCACCCACGCCAGCTCGTGCTGCCGAAAATACGCCAGCGTCCGCGCGCGCGCCTCGCCATCGACCCAGCCTCGGTGACGCAGCTCCACCGCGAGCCCGTGCCCGCACAACGCATCGGCCACGCGGTCCAATTCCTCCAACCGATGCTGGCCAGGGCCGAATGACGGCGGCAGCGTTAATAGAAACGCTCCCAATTTTTGCGCCTCCATCAACGGCTCCATCACCCCCAGCAACCGCGTCAGCAATCCACGCCGCGCTGCTTCCGCCGGATTGCTCGAAAACGCTCTCGGCAGTTTCACATCAAACAGAAAGTTCGCCGGCGTTTGGTCCACCCAACGTGCGATGCTCGTGCGTTTCGGCAGCGCGTAGTAGCTCGAGTTGACCTCAATGCGTCGGAACCACCGCGCATAGTAGGCGAGCCGTTCGCTCTTCGGCAGGTTTCGCGGATACAATACCCCGACATAGTCGTCATCGGTCCAACTCCCGCATCCGACCAGAATCGCCATTCCTCTATTCCTACCCGCCAAGCCACACTCTGCAAATCGCGCTGCACAACACCCTCGACGTTTCCCGCCGCGTGCCGTTAGTCAGCCGCTCCTCCCCGGACCTTGCCATCATGCGCCTCCTCCTGACCAACGACGACAGCATTGAAAGCGTATTCCTTCACGAACTCGTCGCCGCGTGCCAGCGCACCGGTCACGACGTCGCCGTGGCCGCGCCGCGCTCGGAGCAAAGCTGGATCGGCGCCGCCAAATCGCGCCATCGCCCCGTGAAGGTGGTCCACGCGGACCGCGGACTCGGCTGTCCCACGTGGATCGTCGACGGCACGCCCAGCGACTGCGTCAATATCGCCCTCGCCCACCTGCTCCCGCGCGACTGGCAGCCCGACGCCGTGCTCAGCGGCATCAACATGGGCTTTAACGCGAGCCTCGGCTTCATTCTCGCCAGCGGCACCATCGCGGGCGCCTGGGAAGGTGCCGTCCACGGCCTACCCGGAATCGCCGTCTCCCAAGATCTGCCCGCCGCCATCTTCGAACGGCTCAAATCTGCGCACGGCCAGCCCGACGAAGCGCTGCACACCGCGCTTCGCCTGTCCGCCGCTCGCGCCGCCGCCCTCGTGCCCGAACTCGTCGCGGCCACCGCCCCGCGAAGTTTTACGGTTCACAATCTCAATCTGCCCTATCCGTGCACTGCGGGCACCGCCGTTCGCCGCACCGTCCCCGCCCGCGTGGTGGTGCCCGGACTCTTCGGTCCTGCGCAGGACGACGGCACGCATTGTTTCGTTTTCCAACAAGGCGAAGATATCTCTCCGCCCGATCCGATGACCGACCGGGGCGCACTCGTTGCCGGGCTGATCAGCCACACGGTGCTCGACTACCGTGAGCTTGGCCATCCCCGCGGTTAACCGCACCTCCGCGCTCGCCCCCGCCGCTCCCGTCAGGCGTGTCCGTCACGCCGCGCGCGACCAAGCATTTTCGCTCACGTGAACGCAAATGCTGCCCAGCTAAATCCGTCAAATGACGCAAAATGCTTGGTCCGGGGCCGCACCGTCCGCCTGCGTTGCGACAACCTGCCCGTTCACCTAACCAGCGAAAACCCCGCGCGCCAGGTATCGCTGCGTTCGTCGAAATTCAGCAGCCCTTCGCCGTAACCGTTAAAGTATTGCACCAGGAAGAACGTGGCGATGTTTCCCAGGCGGGATTTCAGCGGATATGTGAGATCGAGCTGCAGGCTCCCCTTGTGAAACCCGCTCCCGGTGCGGCCGGTGATAGCCAGCGCCATCCCACCGTTTTTGCCCAAGTAAGCGTTCCATTCCACGTGTCCGCGATAGTTGGCCATCGTGGGATTGTCGCTCAAGCCGCCCACATACGCGAAGACCCGCGGTGCCAGGATCAGATTCCACCCATCGAAATGGCCCAGCATCAACATCGGCCGCACAAACGCGATGTTCAGGCTCCGCGAACTCAGGCCGTCGCGACCGTTCGACTCGTGCATGAGTCCGCCCTGGTAGCCGAGCCAATGCACCCAATCGCCCTTCTGGTTGGCGGCGGGTTCAAGACGCTCGTAAAAGATCTCCGGCATGTAACTCGAATCGTAAAACGGGCTCGAGCTCTCCGTGATGTTCCACAGCGACCGTTGCGTGTAAGCGAAATAGAGTCCCTGCAACGGCTGCACCGTCGTGCTCTCCGCCACCGAGTCGCTCACCATCCGATACTTGAAACTAAATTGGAATTTCGCCGCCGGATCGTTGGGGCCGAAAATGAAATAGACCGGTTGATGCGCGGAAAAATGATCTGAAAACGCCCGCTGGATTTTCGAAATCGCCGGCGTCGGCACCCCGCTGGTCGTGGGCTTCGCCACCTTGGCGACCTCGGTCTTTTCCGCTTGGGTCGCAGCCTCAGCCGTTTCTTCCGTGTCACTGCGAACGAGCCTGTCAGGTCGCGCTTTTCCTTGGAGGTCAACGAGCACTCCACCCGCGCCCGGCGCCGATAGCGTAAAGACGACCGATCCGCTCGCATCCGCGGGCACCAAATACGCATACTCCGCCTCCGCGAATGCGCCCGCCGCAATCGCTCCCTCGCCCCCGCTTACGCGCTGGAGTTGCACCGTCCAGCGGCGTTCGCCGGCCGCGAGCCGCGCCGCCATCCGCGAGGGAAGCGGGGCGTTCACCGGCTCTGCGCCGCGGTTGAGTGCGAACATCGTCACGTGCGCTTCCTCGCCGGGTGTGGCGTTACCCACGGGCTGCACCTGCAGGATCACCGGCTGCGCCCACAAACTCGCCGCGCCGATCACGCCCGCCGCCAACCACCAAAGTCGTTGCTTCATCCGCCTACCCATGGCGCGACACCGACGGCGTGCAAGCCGCACTGCATCTTCCCCTTTGCGTCGCGCACAGTTCACGTTTCACTCCCCGCTCGCATGATCGAGGTCCGGCAACTTACCCGCGTTTTTCGCACCTATAAAAAGCAACCCGGCTTCTGGGGCGGCGTGAAGGGCCTTGTCCGCCGCGAATTTGAGGAGACGGCCGCGGCCAAGGACATCTCCTTCGACATCGCCGAAGGCGAATTCGTGGGCTTTCTCGGGCCCAACGGCGCCGGAAAGACGACCACGTTGAAAATGCTTTCCGGCCTGATTTTTCCGACCAGTGGCACCGCCCGCGTCGCCGGTTTCGATCCCACGAAACGCGAGAACGCCTACCGCCGCCTCTTCGCGCTCGTGCTCGGCCAGAAGAACCAACTCTGGTGGGATCTGCCCGCCATCGAATCGTTTTACCTCCTCCGCGCCATCTACGGCATCCCCGCCGACCAATTTAAATCCTCCCTCGACGAGCTCGTGCAACTCCTCGACGTGGGCGCGAAACTCAACGTCATGGTCCGCGAGCTCTCCCTCGGCGAGCGGATGAAAATGGAGCTCATCGCGGCGCTCCTGCACCGTCCCCGCGTGCTGTTTCTCGACGAGCCCACCATCGGCCTTGATGTCATCTCGCAAAAGGCGGTCCGCCATTTCCTGCGCGACTACAATCGCCGCCATCGGGTCACCATTCTCCTGACAAGCCACTACATGGCCGACATCAAAGAGCTTTGTGAACGCGTCATCGTCATCCACCGCGGCACGAAAATCTACGACGGCGCACTCGCCCGCGTGGAAGCCGTCGGCGGACGGAAGAAAATCATCAAGTTTCGCCCCACCGATGGCGCGGTCGTCGGCCTGACTGACCTGATCGGGATCGATGCCGCGCAGACCGCCGACGGCAACGTCACGCTTCACGTCCCCAGCGACCAAGTCGTCGCCGTTTCCCAACGCATCCTCGCCGCCGGCCCGGTGGAAGACATCACCATCGAGGATGTGCCAATTGAAGACGTTATCGCGGAGCTCTTCACGCGCAGCGTCTAAAAAGTCTTCCCCGCGCTCACGTTTCCACCGTAGGCCCCGCCGCACGCGCACGGGCGCAGCGGCTTAAAGTGCAGGCCAACGCCAGACCTCGCCCACAAGTTCGCTCATCAGGCGACGACACGTTGCCGCGGCCTTTTCGACCGCCGCTCGCAACGCCGCCGGTTCCGGTGCCGCCACCACGGTCACCTGCGCCAATTCGGCCGCAGGCAGCACGCGCTCGATCCTGCGCGCCTCGGGAAAACTCCCCTCTCCCCGGCGCAGACGCAGCTCGTGCAGCAGTTGGAAATTCGTCTCCGCCAGCGACTGGTGCAACATGCGCTGCGACGCGAGCCACTCACCGCGCACGATCTTCCGCTGCAACCAGACATAATCGCACACGAATCGCTCCGCCAGTCGGCAAGCCTCGGCATCGCTCAATCGCGGATCGGGCATCTTTGCGACGACCTGCGCATAGAACTCCGTCCACTTCATGCCGCCGTATAAAACGCGATAGCCCGGACGCGCGATCAACGCCAGATCGGCCGCGCGACGCCGCACCGCCTTCAGCTTGGATTCCAGACCGAACTTCACCCCCCACCTCACTGCATTCCACTCCCGGGAGTCCAAAATCACGTAATCGGACTCCACTCCGGCAAATAGCGCCGTGACCCGCGTGACGCCGCCCACGGCGCCTCGCCGGGAACCGTAGACTACGGCGGGGCCCAGCCCGAGCTCGCTCGTCCATTCGCGCGAGAGGAACCGTGCCGGCCGCCTCGTAAAAACATGGAAATCCCAGTCCGAAAGCGCGTCCGGCTCTGTGACATCGCCCGTGCTTCGGGTGCGTGAGCCGATGAGCACGATCGCGGCGATCTCCCGGTGCTGCGCGGCCCACGCCGCAATGCGATCGGCAAACGTCATCGTGCTCAGAGGCTGCGCAACGAGATCAAAATCTCCGTGCCTTCGATCCCGGGCCCGGCGTGAATTTCTCCGTGATGCAGCCGGATGATTTCTTTCGCAATGAACACGGCGAGTCGCCCTTGGTTGGGCACCCCGTTAAGCACAGGCTCAGGCAGGATGCCCTCGAGCTCCAACCGCTTGCCCTTGACGGAGAGCAGCGCCGTCCGCTCCGCCCCCTCGCCCGTTGACCGCACTTGCAAGGTGAGATCGCGCACCCCCAGATCCGCACGATTTTCCGCCAGCGTGCCGATCAGGGCGCGCAACGCGAACTCCAGCAATCGCGGCGCTGCGTTCAACGGCACGGGATCCGGGCCCACTTCCACCCGCAGCTCCAGTTCGGCCCCGATTTGCTGCATCAATTCCCGCACGTCCGTGGCCCTGCGCTCCGCCTCGTGGAGCAACTGCATCATGCCCAAATGCTGGTTCAACGCCTCAAGGCGCGCGATGTCCGCCTTCGCCGCGTGCAACAACGCCGCCGGCGCCGTCTGGCCTTCCGCCGCCTGCCGGAACGTCGCGAGCGAAACCAACGAGTTGCCCATCTCATGACTGAACGTGAGCGCCAGTTCCCGCAGCAATTCCCGCCGTCCCGCGCGCTGCCGCGCCGCGGCATCGTGCACCTCGCCGCTCGCCTCCTCCCAATAGGCCCACACGCCACCGGTCTCGACAATGACGCCCGCGCTGGCCCGAAACGGCTGCCCCTCCATCGGCGCTACACGACAAACCTCACGACTCCGCCGCGCCCGGCCGATCAAGTCGCGCACGACGACCGGCACATGCCGCGGCGCACTTTCGTCGGCGCCCAGCACCAACGTCCGCGGCAGGTATTTCGCCCCGAGATTCAACTGCTCCGCGAGATTGTTGAGGCGCGCGAGCTGCGCCGCCTTCACCAGGCATTGCCGCAGCAGACGCGCAAAAATCACCGCCCGCATCCGGTCATTTTCATCGTAGGGCTGACCATCGTCACGCACACCGAGCACGATCAAACCCAGCAGCCGCCCATTGTCGTGGATCGGCACCAGCAGACGGGCGCCCCACAACGCCAGCCGGTTGCGCACCGCGAGCTCCGCCACCGGATCAGCCGGCGCGTCCCAATTCGCGCCGTCAATCACCGCCGGATGATTCTCCAAAAACGCCACGATGGGATCGTCGGCATCGAAAAAAGACGTGCCGCGGTCCGCCCGAAATCCATCGGTCTCGCGCAGAAAAAAGACGGCATGGGAAGCGCGCAGCAAATGCCGCGAGGCGCGCCGAAATTCGCTCAACAACCGGTCGCGCGAGTCGAGATTGTCGATCGCCCCTTCGAAGAAATCCCACCACTCCGCCGGATCCGGCGTCACGGCACGGACCGGTGCCCGCGTCGCCTCCGTCCGCCGCGCCTTCTCCAGCAGCAACTCCATCATCGATTGTTTTTCCGCGATCTCTTCGACGAGCGGCAGGAACTCTCCCAGCCGGGAAACACTTTCCTCATATGAGAGGAAGGTTCGCGCCCGGGCGCTCATCCGGGCCTGTTCGAACGGCACGCTCCGCGGTTCGCCCACATAGATCGTCGGGCACCGCGCCAACGCCACCGGCAAATCCGGCTCGGCGGTCGCATCCAGAATCACGACCGCCGCGAAACCCGGTTGGGTGCCGCCCGACAACGCTTGGGGTGATAACCGCAAACTCGATCGTCCTGGGGGCAACTGGCGCTCCCACGCCGCTGCCAATTCGGGATCGGCAGTCGCTAGGACGTAGAGGGTGGACATGGAAGAGTCACGCGGAACGTCGCGCCACGACCAGGCACCGGCGGATCAGCTTTAATCGTGGCATTCAAAGCGGCGAGAATGTCGCTGCAGATTGCGAGTCCAAGTCCAAATCCTGTGGATTTTGTCGATTGAAACGGCTGGAAGAGCCGCGGCCACATCTGCACGCCGATCCCGGGTCCGCTGTCGGAGATTCGCAACTCCACCCCTTCCGGCAAATTGCGCGTCGCCACCTGTATCCAACGCTCGGGGCCCGCCTGCGCCTCCACCGCCTGCACGGCGTTGAAGCACAAATTGAGCAACACCTGCTTCACGGCCGTGGCATCGGTGAAAACGCGATCCGGCTGCGCGCCGAGTTCACTCACCAGCTTGATCTGCTTGTCCGCCGCCTTGGGCGCCACCAAGTCGATGCTCTCGCGAATCAACAAGTGCAGGTCCACCGCTTGCGACGAATACGTGCGCGGCGCGGCGAGATCGAGCAACTGCTCCGTCAACCGGTCGATCCGCGCCACCTCATTGCCGATGAGACGGAAAAATTTATCGCGAAAGGTCGGATCATTGTAGTGCTGCGGCAGCAACTGGACGAACGTTTTGATCGTGACGAGCGGGTTGCGAATCTCATGCGCGAGACTCGCGCCCAGCAAGCCGACGGTCGCCAACTGCTCCGCATGCTGCGCCTTGACGGACAAGTGGGCGCGCTCCAATGCGCTCTCGATGATCGAGGCGAGTTCCATCAACTGCGTCACCTGCGGATAAGTATACGGCCGCCGCGACGCACTCGCCCCCACGCCCGCGAGAATGTTCGAGTTGGGGCCTTCGACAATCACCAGCGCCTCCAACCGATTTTCGCTCAAAAACGCGTTAACGATGAGATTGTCTGGCAACGGACGCGCCCGCGCCAACCGCTCCGGGGTCGCCCACCGGAGATTGCGCATGGCCCGCACGACGGGACAGTTGTCCGCAAGCTCCACCCCTGAGCCCACGAGCGTTCCTTTGGCGCCTGACAACAAAAGCGCATGATCACTTTGCCCCCAACCCTTGAGCAGCGTGAGAAACGATTTCTCCAACACATCCAGCTTCGTTTCCGTGCGGGCCACATTGAACGCCGCTCCGCGAGCCTCATTGGCTTGTGGATAAAAGCAGAACACCCGGTCAAGCGCCGCGTTGAGCGTTACTGCGATCCAGAGGGAGAGCGCCGTAGTGGCCAGAAACGCGAAGGATTCTGGCAACAGCATCGCGAAAGACTTATCAACCAGATACGCGACCGCCGCCACGGTCATTACGAGCAGCAATTTTTCCACGCCGACCAAGAAAATCTGCCGCGCATTGAAGACCCGGTGCGCGGTGATCGCGTAGACCGTGCAGACATAAAAACACAAAACCATGATCGGCTGCATCCGAATATATATCCGCTCGTGCGTCACCATATTGAGCCCCATCAAGGTGAATAAAGTGATCACCATCGTCACCCCACCCATCATCCACACTTGCAACTCAAGCTTGCGAACCCCGGTGGTGGATTTCATCTCCATCGCCGAGCGCAGAAACAGATAACCATAGAGCGCGAGATCGATCAGGATATACGCGTAATATCCCACTCCGTAGAAGCGATTGTCCCCCGTGGAGTGCGGCGGGATGAAATAGTCGGTGAACGGTATCACCGCGAGAACGCCCGAGACCACGACCCATCCGCTGATCCACCACGGCCGGCCTCGCCAGATGGCGGCCGGCGCATTTATAATGCTTTCCTTCACCACCCGAAAATGCAACGGCCAGAACGCTGCGACAGCGCACGCATATTTCAGCCAGTCCAGTCCGTTTTCCCCTGAGGTGGTGGCCAGATGCAAGCACCCCAGCCACGCCGCCAAATGCAGCGAGCATGTAAACACCACGCGGTTGACATAGCGGTTGGGATTTCCCCAAAGGATCAAACCGCCCACGACGGCGACGATCACCGACGCACAAAATGCGGTCGTGATTAACATCGGCGAAGAGCCAGACTCGAATTCACCCCTCCCAATCCGTGCGAGTTGATCAACGAAAAGTCATGCGGCACGTATCGCACTTGGTTGCTGACGTTCAACGGACACGCCGGATCCGGATGCGACCAATTGGCCGTGGGCGGAATCGTCCCCGTGCTCAAACCCAAGGCCGCCGCCGCCGTTTGCATCGCGGGCGCTGCTCCCAATGGGCTGCCCACGGCTCCCTTGATCGACGCTGCCGGAATTTCCGCCAGGCGCGCACCGAACAAGCTGATCATCGCCCGCGCTTCGCCCGCATCCACCAATTTGTGTCCCGGCCCCCAGGCGGCGATAGAATCCACTTCGCCTAAACGAATCCGCGCTTCAGCGAGCGACAGCCTTGCAGCGTCCGCCATGCCCCCACAGAGATCGCCCCGCCGGTCGTTGGCAAAGGCGTAGCCTCCCACTTCGCAGTATCCCTTCCGGGGACTTTCTTCCGGTTCCAAGACAAACATGCACGCGCCTTCTCCGACCACTCCGGTCGTTCGCCAAAGGTCGAACGGACGTGCCATCCGTTCCGCCATTTCGGTCGTGGGAGGTGTCAATTCCGCCGCCCGTAATTCAAGGAGCGGAAATTGACTCAAAGGCGCCTCCGATCCTCCGCAGAGCGCAAACTCAACCTCGCCATTCGCCACCAGGTGCGCCGCATGGCCTATCGCATCCAATCCGGAACTGCATTGCGTGGACACCGCCATCAGTCGCGCATCGAGTCCCAAGGCTTGGTTCACCCCAATCGTCACCCCCGACACTCCCATGGTATAAATCACCCGTGGCGAAGCCGCGCGATCTCCTCGCTGGCGGACGCTCTCTTCTGCGTCGGCCACCCCGGCGAAGTCCATCATGCACGTCCCGGTGACAATTGCGGTCGAACCCGCCCGCAGCTGTTCCAACGAAATACCCGCATCGTTCAGCGCCAGCGCCGCACCGGCGATCGCAAACAACGTATGCCGCGCCGCTCCCTTCGGCACCAACGTCCGATCCCAATAATTACGGATATCAAACGCGTCGAGATACGCGGCTATGATCGGCCCGAACTTGGGGTCCAGCGCAGTATACGGCCGCACCCGGCTCACCGGCTCCAATATCCCCCGCCAGAACGCCTCGCGGCCGATCCCCGCTGGCGTGACTGGTCCGATCCCCGTGATTTTGACGCGACGACGCTTCATAGCCGCGCCGTTCTCTTGCTCCTCGCGCACCTCATTCGCGGTGGAGCACCGGGAAGCTGATCCGCACCGTGGTGCCAGCCCCCGGTCGCGAGGTCAGTTGGAATTCGGCGCCGTGCGCCCCCAGCAGATGCCGGCAGATGCCCAGCCCCAAACCCGTGCCGTTGTCTTTCGTGCTGAACCCACCCCGCAAGGCCCGCGCCACGCTCTTTTCATCCATGCCGGCCCCGTTGTCGACAATCGCCATTTCCACGCGGCCACCCGCCGTTTTCACGGTGGCGTTGATCGTCGTGGCCCCCGCATCGAGGGAGTTCTGAAAAAGATTCTGCAACACGCGCACGACATCATAACGCGAGCCGCGCACCCACGCCTCGGCGTCCGCTTCGATCTTGATCGCGACGCTGCTGAAAAACACCACATGGCGCACTTCATGCGTGAGCTGCACCAAGTCGAGGGGCGCAAACTCCGCCAGGTTCTTCGAGGCCCGCCGCCAGTTCTCCGACAAATGCCGGCAATACTCCGCCGCTTTCTCCACCACGTGCGCGTATTCCCGCAGCCGCTGGCCGCTTTCCTGATTCGTCTGACTGATCGCAACCGCCTCCTCGGCCATCAGGCTCGAATACCCGATCACCACCGTCAGCGGATTGTTCAGATCGTGCACCAACTCCACCGCTGCGCGCGATTGCCAGATTTGCGGCTCGTTTTGCTCGATCTCGCGCTTCAACGCCCGGTTCAGCTCCTGCGCCTCCCGGTTCAACTTCGTTTGCTGCCGCCGCAACCGCGTTTGCGCCGTCTGCCGCCGCACCGCCTCGCGCAGTTCGCTCACATCCGGCGGCTTCCGCAGATATTGATTCGCTCCGCCCACCATCGCCTGCTGCGCCGTGTGCAGCGTGCCGTAGCCCGTCAACATGATCACTGCCACGTCCGCATCGATCTTGCGCAATTCCTCCAGCGCCCGGATGCCGTCCATCTCCGGCATCCGGATGTCCATCACGATCGCGGCATAGGCTTTGGCCTTGATCTTTCCCAACGCCTCCGCCGCCCTCTCGGCCGTGTCCACGTCGAACTCCCCCGAGAGCGTAAACGCGACCGACTCCCGCGGCCCGTATTCGTCATCCACTACGAGCACTGCAGGCTTGGGACCTACGCTGGGGGAAGCGGGTTCAGGGGCCATTCCGGAGATAACAGTTCCAAACATCGGAGACACAACGCAGCACGATTAGCCAAGTCTTTGCGCACCGCGTTTTGCCGTGTCAAGAAACGCATCTGGTATTGATTTGCGATTCCACACCTTCGACATCTTTAGCATGCTTTTTACAACCGCCCTTCTCGCCGCTTTCGCTGGAGGGTTGCTCACGTATTTGTTCCTGCGCAGCCGTCACGCCGTCGTGGCGGAACGCCTGCGCGCCCGCGATCTCGAGGTCGCCCAACTCACCCAACAGGCCGACAGCACGCGCGCCGAACTTTCCCACCTCGCCACACTACACGCCGCTGCCGCCGCCCAACTCACCGCCGAGCGCGCCGCCCACGAGCGATTAACCACCGAGTTCAAAGCCCTTTCCGCCGACGCCCTGCGCGTCAACCGCACCGATTTCCTCGATCAGGCGAAGCAGGCCTTCGCGCAACTCCATCAGCAATCCACCGGCGAACTCGACAAACGCCAGCAAGCGATCGACGCCCTCGTCAAGCCGCTCAAGGAGTCGCTCGACAAGGTCGACCACAAGATCGCCGAAATCGAAAAGACCCGCGCCTCCGCCTACGGCGCCCTCACCGAACAACTCAAGTCCCTCAACACCGCGCAAGTGCTCTTGCAGACCGAAGCCTCGCGCCTTTCCACCGCGCTGCGTTCCACGTCTTACGTCGGCAGTTGGGGCGAGTTGCAACTTCGCCGCGTCGTCGAGATGGCCGACATGCTCAACTACTGCGACTTCTCCGAACAGGAAGCCTCCGGCGCCCTCCGCGCCGATCTCGTCGTGCGTCTCCCCGGCGGAAATCGCATCGTGGTCGATGCCAAAGCTCCCCTCGAATCCTACCGCGCCGCCATCGAAGCCACCGATGAGACCGCCCGCGGCTCCCGCCTCGCCGAACACGCCGCCAAAGTCCGCGGCCACATCGATTCCCTCGGCGCGAAAAACTATTGGGAGCAGTTTCAACCCGCCCCCGAATTCGTCGTCCTCTTTCTCCCCGGCGATCACTTCCTCACTGCCGCGCTCCAGACCGACCGCACCCTCATGGATCGCGCCCTCACGCGCCGCGTCCTCCTCGCCACCCCGACCACTCTGATCGCCCTGCTTAAAGCCGCCGCGTATGGCTGGCGCCAGGAAGCGATTTCGAAAAACGCCGACGAAATCAGCGCCCTCGGCCGCCAGCTCTACGACCGCGTCGCCACCTTCGCCGACAATCTCGACAAAGTCGGCCGCGGCCTCGACACCGCCATCAAAGGCTACAACGCCGCCGTCGGCTCCTTCGAGCAAACGCTCCTCCCCGGCGCCCGCAAATTCGCCGAACTCGGGGCGCGCGGCGCGAAAGAGTTGTCCCCCGCCGCGCCCGTCGAAACCGCCGTCCGCGACGTCGTGAAAAAAGGCTGACGCTCCGTCGATGCACGTCGCCGGCCTTTTCATTTATCCCGTCAAATCCCTGCGCGGCCTCGCCGTCTCCGCCGCCTCCCTCGATCGCTTCGGCCTGATCGGCGACCGCCGCTTCCTCGTCATCGACGCACAAAACCGCTTCCTCACCCAACGCGTGCTCCCGGCGATGGCGACGATTGAAACCGCGCTCACCGCCACCGCGCTCATTCTCCGCGCCCCGCATGGCGGCAGTTGCGCCGTTCCGCTGCAGGATAACAACGCACCTCTCGTTCGCACGACGATCTGGCGCGACACGGTCGACGCCGAAGACTGCGGCACGGAAGTCGCCGTCTGGCTTTCTCACGTGCTGCGTCAGCCTTGCCGGCTCGTCCGCCTCGGCACCGCCTATCATCGCTCCGTCAAACCTTCCCGCGCGCAACCGGGCGACGTCGTCACCTTCGCCGACGCGTTTCCACTCCTCGCCGTCAGCGAAGCCTCCCTCGCCCATCTCAACGACCGCTTGATCGCCCGCGGCGAGTCGCCGGTGCCGATGAATCGCTTTCGCCCCAGCCTCGTCCTCGCCGGCTGCGATGCGCACGCCGAAGACCGCGCCGCGCACTGGCGCATCGGCGACGTCGCGCTCCGCGCCGGCGGCCCCTGCGACCGTTGTCCCATCACCACCACGGATCAGCTCACCGGCGAGCGGCACCACCACGAACCGTTGCGCACGCTCGCCACCTATCGCCGCGATCCCGCCGAACCGACCAACGTCAACTTCGGCCAGAACCTCGTGCACGAAACGAAGTCCGGCACCCTGCACGTCGGCGACGCGGTGACGTTTGGCGCCTGACGCGTCACTCGTCGGCCACGCGCCCGCGCTGCGTCTTCTGCTTCGTGCGCCGTCGCTTCGTTTCCACCATCCGCGCCTTTTGCGCGCGCGATTTCTGCCGCGTCCGCCGCCGCGCCTGCTCCCGCACCTGACGCTTCTCCGCCCGCACTGCGTCCGCCGCGCCTGCGATGCGGCCCGCCAGCTCCAACCACGCCAGCGCCCGGTTGCGCGCCTGCGATCGCTCCCGCTGGCAACGCACCTCGATGCCCGTCGGCCCGTGCCGCAGCCACACCGTCGACGAAGTCTTGTTGATCTTCTGCCCGCCCGGCCCCGCCCCGCGCACAAAACGTTCCTCCACGTCGGCCGCCCGCACTCCGGCCGCCTGCAATTGAGCCGCCACCGCATCGTCGAGAAAGGCAAATTCGCCGGTCACAACTTCTTGAAACAACCCATTGCTCTTTCAGTCAAACCGAGCCCAAAACTTTCCCTCGTCAGCGCCATCCTCGCTCCTTTCACTTTCACCCTCATGCCCACCGGTCCCGTCTGGTCCCAGAAACTTCGCGCCGAAATCGGCAAAGCCGTCATCGGTCAGGATGCCGTCATCGAGCGCCTGCTCGTCGCTCTGCTCGCCAACGGCCACGTGCTGCTCGAAGGCATGCCCGGCCTCGCCAAGACACTCCTCATCCGCTCCGTCGGCACCGCCCTCGGCGTCGATTTCGAACGCATCCAGTTCACGCCCGACCTGCTCCCGAGCGACGTCGTCGGCACGATGATTTTCCAACCCAAAAACGGCGAATTCTCCCCGCACCGCGGCCCCATTTTCGCCAACCTCGTGCTCGCCGACGAAATCAACCGCGCCCCCGCCAAAGTCCAAAGCGCCCTGCTCGAGGCCATGCAGGAACGCCAGGTCACCATCGGCGGCGCCACGCATCCGCTGCCGAAGCCGTTTTTCGTGATGGCCACGCAAAACCCCGTCGAACAGGAGGGCACCTATCCGCTCCCCGAGGCGCAGACCGACCGCTTCCTCTTCAAACTCCTCGTCGATTATCCGTCCGCGGAGGAAGAATCCACGATGATGCAACGCTGGGGCCAGGTCACCCATCAGCCCGAACTCGCCGCCGTCTCCAGCGGCGCCGAACTGCTCGCGCTGCGCACCGAGGTCGATCGCGTGCACGTCGCCCCCGCGCTTCAAGCCTACATCCTTGCACTCGTCCGCGGCACGCGCGCGCTCGCCGAATCTTCCGCCGGCAGTCCGAAACGCTATCTCACGTTCGGCGCCTCGCCGCGCGCCTCGCTCGCGCTTTATCAAGCCGGCCGCGCCCTCGCGTGGCTCCGCGGCGAAGACTTCGTCTCGCCCGCTCACATCCAGGACCTCGCGCCGGATGTGCTCCGCCACCGCATCGGCCTCACCTACGAAGCGGAAGCCGAGGAAGTCACCGCCGACAAACTCGTCGCGCAAGTCATCGCGCAAATCCCCGTTCCCGCGAAGTAACGCGACCGCCGCGCGCGCCACCCCCAGCGTTTCCTTCTCGCCTCGTGATGTTCGTCCTCCCGATTTCCCCATCGCATGCGCGGCCGGCTCACGAGCCGCCCGCGCGTCGCTCGCGTTTCTCTGCCGCGCGCCGCCCGGGGATTGGAGCTTAACGGCATGGCCGCTCCCGCCCCTTCCGCGTCGCCCGCCCCCGCCTCGCCGCTCGCGTTGCTGCGCCAGCTCGAATGGCGTGTGCGACACGCGGTGGAAAACGTCCTGAGCGGCGAATACCGCTCCACGTTTCGCGGCCGCGGCATGGAGTTCGATCAAGTCGTCAAATATGAGTTCGGCGACGACGTGCGCGATCTCGATTGGAACGTCACCGCGCGCCTCGGCGAACCTTACCGCAAGAAATTCGTCGAGGAGCGCGAGGTCACGCTGCTCGTCGTTTTCGCCGACACGCCATCCCTGCAATTCGGCTCGGCCGACATCTCCAAACGCGAGGCGCTCCTCGAACTCGCCGGCTTCGTCATGCTGCTTGGCGCCGTCAACCGCGACCGCGTCGGCTTCGTGCACGCTTCGCCCACCGGCCACACGTTTCGCGCCCCGGTGCGCGGACGCGGCGCCATTCTTCACGCCGCCGCGTCGCTGCTTGCCATTCCGCCGCCTTCCGTCCGCGCGACCGGCCCCGCCGACGCTCAACTCCCGTGGCGGCTCCTCGCGCGCGCTGCGCCGAAACACAGCGTGCTCCTCTGGCTCGGCGATTTTCCGCCGCAAGCCGTCCCCGAGGGCTGGCCGGTTCTGCAGCGCCGCTACCAAACGATGGGTTTCCGCGTCGACGATCCGTGGGAACGCGCCCTGCCGACGCGCGGGCTCTTCGCCGCTTACGATCCCGCCGCCAGCCGCCTCGTCACGCTCGAAAATTCCGCCGCCGAACGCGCCGCGCACGCCGCATGGCGCGCCGCCCGCGACCGGAGCTGGCACGCGCTCTTCCCCGATCCCCTCAGCCGCCTGGTCGTCGCCACCGACGAAAATCGCCTCGATGCCCTCGTGCGGTTTTTCAACGCGCGCATGCGCGCCGGCTCCCGCCGATGAAGCCGTTCATGTTTCACGATCCGCTCTGGCTGCTCCTCCTCGTGGTCGCGTTGCCCGCCGTCCTTTGGCTGCGCGGCCGCCGTCACGTGCCCGTTTTGATCGTCCCCTTCGCCGCCGCCTGGCACCGTCCGTCGCTCACGTCGGTCTCACGCTGGCCCGCGGCGCTCGCGATCCTCGGCCTCGTTCTCCTCGCCATCGCGCTCGCACGTCCCCAACGCGTCGAAGACAAACGCGAGGTGCACACGCAGGGCTACGACCTCGTGCTCGCGATCGATCTCTCCGGCTCGATGCTCGCCGAGGATTATTCGCGGCTCGGTCAGGCGGTGAACCGCTTGCAGGCGATCAAGCCCGTCATCCAGGCGTTCATCCACGACCGTCCCAGCGATCGCATCGGCATCGTCGTGTTCGCCGGTCGCGCCTACACGATGGCGCCGCTCACGTTCGATCACGATTGGCTCGAGCGTCAGGTCGATCGGCTCAAGATCGGCCTCATCGAAGACGGCACCGCGATCGGCGACGGCCTTGGCGTCGCGTTGACCCGCCTCGAGCAGGCCAAACGCGAAACGGCCGGCAAACGCCAAGGCGCGTTCATCATCCTCCTCACCGACGGCTCCAACAACCGCGGCGCACTCTCGCCGATGCAGGCCGCCGACCTCGCCGCCTCGCGCGACATTCCCGTTTACACCATCGGCGCCGGACGCGATGGCATCGTGCCCTACCCCGTGCTCGACGATCAAGGCCGCCGCATCGGCACGCGCCGGATGGTTTCTGATCTCGACGAAGGCACGCTCCGCGACATCGCGACGAAAACCCACGGCCGTTACTATCGCGCCGACGACAATCGCACGATCAAGTCCGCCTTTGCGGCCATCGATCAGACGCAGAAGATCGAATTCCAGGCGAAGAGTTACCTGCTGACCACCGAGCTTTTCCCGTGGCTCGCCGTCCCCGGCTGCCTCCTGCTGCTCGCCGCGGCGCTCCTGGCCCGCCCCTTGTGGCGTGCGGAGGCCCTCGTATGAAAACGCCTCCGCGTGCTCCCGCCTCACCGCGGTCCTCAACGCCGTCCGCCGGCCCGTGCGCATGAGTTTTGCCTGGCCTCATCTTCTCTGGCTGCTCGCGCTCCCCGTGCTGCTCTCGGCATGGGATGGCGCCCGCCGCCTCACCCAACGCGCCGCGCCGCGCAAAATCCTCACCGCCGAAGCCGGCCGGCATTCGCTCTCCTTCGACCCGCGCGCCGCGACTGCGCATCGCCCGCGCCTCTGGCTTTGGTTCGGTCTCGCGTTTGCCATCATCGCCGTCGCACGTCCCCAATGGGGCCGCATCGACGAGCCCGTCTTCGATCAATCCCGCGAAATCCTCCTCGCCGTCGATCTTTCCCGTTCGATGCTCGCGCAGGATGTGAAGCCCTCGCGCCTCGCCCGCGCGAAACTGCTCATCCAGTCGCTCCTCGAACGCCTCAAAGGCGAACGCGTCGGGCTCATCGTGTTTTCCGGCACCGCGTTTCTCCAATCGCCGCTTAGCTCCGATTACGAAGTGCTCCGCGAATTCCTCCCTTCGCTCGGCCCCGATTTTCTGCCGGAAGGCGGCACCAACTACCGCGAACTCCTCGACACCGCCACCAGCGCCTTCGGTTCCGGCACATCGGCTGACCGCTTTCTCATCATCCTCAGCGATGGCGAAGCCACCGACGACAATTGGAAATCCGCTGCGCAGGCCTTGAAGGAAAAACACGTGCGCGTCATCGGCCTCGGCGTCGGCACCGAAGCGGGCGCCATGATTCCGGACGGCAGCGGCGGCTTCGTGAAAGACGAACGCGGCGCCGTCGTCCTCTCGCGCCTCGGCAAGTCCACTCTCGAGCAACTCGCGAGAGAAACCGGCGGCGCTTACGCCGACGCCAGCTCATGGGTCAACCTCGGCGATCTCCTCAACCAAACCGTCGAGGCCGGCCGCAAAGGCAAGTTCGTCGAGAAAAGCAACGTCCGCCTCGTCGAACGTTTCCAGTGGGCCCTCCTTCCGGCCTTCGTCTTTTTTCTCCTGAGTTTCTGGCGCGAGTTTCCGGTCCGCCCACGTCCCCGCGACCTTCGCCTCAACGCCCCCGCCGCTCCCGGCCCCACTCCCGCTCCGCGCGCGCCATGATCGCTTTTTTTCGCTGCTTCGCCGTTCGTCCGTTGCTCGCTGTTGCCCTCGGCGCGCTCGCGCTCCCCGCCGCGCACGCCGCCGCCGAGATCGCCAACTCCACGCTCGGCCCGATGGTCGCCCGCCTCGCCGAGAAAACCCAACCCGCCGCGCGCGACTGGTCGGAGTTCGCCCACGAAACCGTGCGCTGGGGCCAGCGGTTGCAGGCGAGCCAACAACCCGTGCCCGCCGGTCCGGTGCACGACGCCCTCGCCGCCGCCGACCTCGGCGAAAAACTCGACCCCCATGTCGCCGACTGGCCCAAGCTGCGCAGCGAATTGCAGAGCCTGCTCGAAAAGCCCGCCGACCAGCAGCCACAGCAGCAGAAAAAGTCCGACCAGCAAAAAGACGACCCATCAAAACAGGACCAGCCGCAGCAGAAACAGCCGCCGAAAAACCATTCGCAGAAACCCGAATCCGACGAGGATCGCTCCTCCCCGAATCCGCAGCAGAACCAGCCAAAGCAAAACGAGGACCAACCCTCCTCCTCCGACCAGTCGTCCCAGAAAAAATCGTCGCCCGACCAATCGTCGCCCGCCGACGCCGCGAAGTCCGACGAAAAGAAAAACGCCGGAAAGAAGGGCCAGTCCGCGTTTGGCGATCTGCAGCAACCGCCCCCGTCGCTCGACCAGCACCCAGGCGACACGCAGACCGTCGGCGGCGCCCGTGAAAACAAGGAGGAGGCCAAAACGCCATCCGATCCCGCGCTCGCGATCCCGTTGCAAAAACTCGACCAACTCCGCAGCCAGGATTCGCCCGTTCGGCTGTTTCAACTGATGGAGGGCGACAATAAATCCGCGCCCGCCAAAACAGGTAAAAACTGGTGATTCGCATGCGCCTCGCCCGACTTCCGTTCCTCCTCTTCGTCTTCGCGCTCACGCTCACCGCGTTTGCCCAAACCGTGCGCTGGGAGCCCGGCGACTCCGGCGATCCCGCCGACCTGCAGCTCGTGTTTTCGGACTGCGAACCGACCGGCCGTCCCGACCTGCCCGTCGTCGCCGGCGTTACGTTCAACCTCGCCGGCACCGGCACGCGCACCGAGATGAACAACTTCTCGTTCACGCGTTTCACCATCTTCAACTACCGCGTCAACGCCCGCCAGGCCGGTCCGCTCCAGATTCCGGCGTTCGACGTGAAGACGAACAAGGGCACGCTGCGCGTCGCCGCTTACGACGCCACCCTCACCGCCTCCACCGACGTCTCCTCGCTCGCGCACGCCACGCTTGAGCCCGCCGCCGCCAATCCATGGGCCGGCCAGATTTTCTCGCTCACCTACACGCTCACCGTGCCGCGTCGGAATCTCAATCAAGTCACATCCAACGTGGCGTGGAACGCCGCCCCGCTCGTCGCCGAAGATTGGGCCAACCCCCAACCCGCCGAGTCCATCGCCGACGGCGAACGCCAATACGTCCTCACGTATCACACGCGCGCCTACGCCAAAACCGCCGGCCGCGTCACGCTCGAAGCCACCGCGCAAAACGTCAATTTCCAGACCGGCAGCGTCGGTTTCGGCCTCTTCCAATCCCCGCGCATCGAGCAGGCGACCGTCGCTTCCAATCGCCCCGAAATTTCCGTCCGCCCCCTGCCGCAACCCGCCCCCGCCGGATTCGCCGGCGCCGTCGGCCAGTTCAAACTCACCTCCAAAGTCGTCCCCGCCAAAGCCGCTGTCGGCGAACCCGTGACGTGGACGCTGGAGCTCTCCGGCACCGGCAACTGGCCCGACATCGCCGGTCTCCCGTCGCGCGAAGTTTCGAAGGATTTTCAGGTCGTCCAACCGCAGGCCAAACGCGTGCCCGCCGAGGGCAAACTCTTCGATTCCACGTTGACCGAAGACGTCGTCCTCGTCCCCACCAAGCCCGGCACCTACGCGCTCGCGCCGATCTCCTTCGTGTATTTCGACCCGCAAGCCGGCACCTATAAAACGCTCACGCCCGCCGGCGCCACCGTCACCATCACGGCCGCCAACGCGCCCAAATTCAACGTCACGCCCGGCGCCGCTACGCCAAACCCCGCGACCACCGAAACCGCCGTCGCGCCGCCCGCGAAACTTCCCGTCTCGCCCGAACTGCCGACCGGCCTTCCGCTCGACGACCTCTCCGGCACCGCCACCGTCACGCCACCGTGGACGTGGGCTACCTTGCGTTGGCTGCTCGCGCTCCCACTCGTCCTGCTCCCGCTCGCGTGGTTCACCTTCGCCGCCCAACGCGCCTGGCGCCGCGATCCGCACCGTCCGCGCCGCGCCGCGCTCGTCCGCCTCCGCGCCCTGCTCGCGCAACTCCGCGCCACCACCGATCCCGTCCAACAGCGCCCGCTCCTTCGCGCCTGGCAAACCGAAGTCGCCGCCGTCTGGCCTCTCGCCTCCGCCGCGCCCCGCGCCGATACGCTCGCCGACGCGCCCTGGCAAACGCTCTGGACCGAGGCTGACCACGTGCTTTATGGCCCCGACGGCAGCGCGCTGCCCGGCGATTGGATCGCCCGCGCCGAAACCGCCGCCGCCGCGAAACGCGTTCCCGGCTTCGCCCTTTTCCGCGCGTTCCGTCACCTCGTGCCCGCGCTCGCGGTGCTCGCGCTTTTCCTCGCCGGTCCGCGCCCCGCGCACGCCGATGAAGCCACCACCGCCTACCGCAACGGCGATTTCTCCGGTGCCGAAACCCTCTGGCGCGCCACCGTCGAAAAACAGCCTACCGACTGGATCGCGCGCTACAATCTCTCCCTCGCCCTCGCGCAGCAGGACCGCTGGCAGGAAGCCGTCGCGCACGCCACCGCCGCGCTGCTTCAAAATCCTTCGTCGCCCGCTGTCCGCTGGCAATTCGCCCTCGCGTGCGACAAAGCCGGCTACACCCCCGCGGGGCTCTCGCCATTCATCAACGCCGGCACCAAGCACCGCATCGCCCGCCTCGCCTCTTCCGCCGTCTGGCAACGTGTGCTCCTCGCCGGCGAACTGCTCATCATCCTCGCCGCGATTCTCGCGCTCGCCCGCGCTTACGGTTTCCTTTCTCGCCGCGCGTGGGCGATCGCACCCTGGCTCGCGGTCGTCGCCGGCCTCGTCCTCGGCGTCGCCGCGATCAGCAGCGTGCGCGGTTACGGCGACGCCGGCAACCCTCACGCCGTCCTCGTCTGGCGCAACACCACGCTCCGCTCGATCCCGACGGAAGCCGACGCTGCGCAAAAAACCATCGCGCTTCCCGCCGGCTCCTTCGCCGTGATCAACAAAACCTTTCTCGCCGATCATTGGGTCCGCCTCGCGTTTTCCAACGGCCAGACCGGCTGGGTCCGCCGCGAGGAAGTCGTCGCCCTCTGGCAGTAGTTCCGTCGCGGCATCGGCTTGCGGTGACCGCGGAGTTCCTCCCGCGTCGGCGACGCATTTTTCGCGGGCGTAGAACTACGCCTTCCCGAGCGAAAATTCACCCATAGCCGGAGGCAGACGTTTCCCGTTACCATCCCGCTTGCCGCGCCGCGCGCGATGTCCGCGTTTTGTTCACTGAGCACCACCTTTCCCAACAACCACTGATTTCGGCCACCACCCCAAAACCGATCCGTCTCACCCCCTCCCTTTTTTTTAACGAACCGTCATGCTTCCTCCCTCCCTCCTCCGCCTCGCCCGTGCCGCCGCTCCTCTTCGCGCGATTGCACTGCTCACCGGTCTTGCCGGTCTCGCCGCCGCCGTTCACGCCACGCCGCTGAACTGGGCCGGCACCGGCTACAGCCTGAGCCCCGCCGCGAATTGGACCGAAGCGACCGCGCCCTCCGCCTCCTCGGATTTGGTGATCACGAAAAACGGCACCACCAGCGGCGGCAGCGGCACCTCGAACTTCCTGATGGGCGGCAACCTCACGATCCGCTCCATCACGTTCAACAACGCCTCCGCCCAGTTCAACGCCTCCAATGGCGCCCGCGTCATCACGACCAACAGCTCAAGTTCCAGCGCGAGTTACACGCTTTCGTTCGCGACCCCCGGCGTTGATATCATCACGCTCACCAACAACACCAACGCCTCCTTCCGCAGCGCCAGCCTCAGTGGCAACAGCAGCGCCGACCCGCAGCCAGCTCTGTCGATCGACCTCAATTACTCCGGCACCGCCAACCTCAACATTCAGGATACCTCCATCCTGCTCGTCAGCGCCGGTTCCTACAACACCACGGAAGCCAGACTCTCCGGCACCGGCGGTCTCGTGAAAATCGGCACCGGCTCCCTCACGCTCTCCGGCAACCACACCTACGCCGGTGGCTTCACCCTCCAAGACGGCACGGTCACCGTCACGACCTCCGGCACCGTCACCGCCAATACCATCACCAATTCGCCGTTCGGCACCGGCGCCCTCACCATCCGAGGCGGCACGCTGATCGCCTCCAGCAACACCAGCCGCTCGGTTTATGGCTCCGTCAACCTCGACGGCGTGGCCACGATCACCTCCACCTCCAACGGCACCGCCGGCAACTACACGATCAGCTCGCTCGCCAACGGCGCCACGACGTTGTTGAGCAACTCCACCATCGTCGTCCCCGGCCCGGCCTACGACACCGCCAACGCCACCAACGTCGGCGGCCAGGTCACGTGGAATCAGGCCATCTCCGGCGATTTCAGCCTCACCAAAATGGGCGCCGGCACGCTCGTCCTCAACACCAACAGCCCCTTCGCCGGCGGACTCGCCGTCAAGGAGGGCCTTCTCCGCGTCGATTCCACCGCCAACCTCGGCAAACTCCCCAGCACCGAAAACCCCGACGCCGTGGTGTTCGACGGCGGCTCGTTCGAAGTCACCGGCAGCAGTTTCTCCTCGCCCAATCGCGGCTTCCGCATCGCTCCCGCCACGAGCTTCACCGTCGACGACGGCATTTCGCTTCGCATCCAAGGCTCCATCCGCGACGTCGCCGGAAAATCCGGCCGCCTGATCAAGGCCGGCCCCGGCGTTCTCGCTCTCGAACCTGCCGCGGGCATGGTCTACACCTACTCCGGCGGCACGCAGGTGGATGCCGGCACTCTCCAACTCATGGCCGCCACGCTCGGCGCGAGCGGCAGCCCCGGCGTCACGTTTGCCGATGGCACCTCGCTCGAAGGTAACGGCACCCTCGTCGGCGACGTTGTCCTCTCCGCAACGACCCGCGTGAGCCCCGCCACCTACGGCGACATCAATCCGCCCAACAACACCCTCGGCGTCACCGGCGTCGGCACGATCACCGTCAACGGCAACCTCGCTCTCTCCGCTGTCGCCGCCACCCCCGGCTCCCTCGCGTTCGACCTCGACGCTCCCGGCACCAACGACGCCCTCGCCGTCACCGGCGGCACGCTCTCCCTCGGCAACGCCGTGTTCGGATGGCCCAGCTTTGCGTTCACCACCACGGGCAGTTTTGCGGAAGGTCGCTACACGCTCTTGACCAGCGATAGTCCGATGACCGGCTCCCTCGCGGCCTCTGTGACCGGCGATATCGGCACGCTCAAAGGCACCGTCCTCCTCAGCCACGATCGCACCAAACTCTTCCTCGTGGTCGACACCGCCGGCTCGTTCGCCGGCCCGGACATCACCACGCAGCCCGCCAGCCTCGGTGTCGTCGTCGGCTCGCCCGTCACGCTCACCGTCGCCGCCAACGGCTCCCAACTCACCTATCAATGGAAAAAAGATGGCGTCGATTTGCCCGGTGAAACAAAGGCCACGCTGTCCCTCGCCGCCGCCGGTTTTGGCGATGCCGGGGACTACGTCGTGACGGTGGCCAACACCGCCGAATCGCTCGTCAGCCAGTCCGCCACGCTTGCTGTCACCGCCGCGATGGTCGCGCCATCCATTACCACGAACCCCGTCGCCACCAGCGCCAACATCGGCCACAGCGTCACCTTCTCCGTCAGCGCCAGCGGCACCGCTCCGTTCACTTATCAATGGTCCAAAGACGGCGTCGCCATCGCGGGTGCGACCGAAGCGACATTCACCATCGCGAGCCCCACGGCCAGCGACGCCGGTGGTTACACCGTCGCCGTCACCAACGCCTCCGGCACCGCGATTAGCGCCGCCGGCACGCTCACCATCAATCCCGGCGCCTACCTCTCCAATCTTTCTGTCCGCGCCGCCATGAACGAAGGCCAGACGCTCATCGTCGGCTTCGTCATCGCCGGTGGCGCCAAGCCCATCCTCGTGCGCGCCGCGGGTCCCGCCCTCAACGCGTTCGGCCTCACCGGGCTGCCCGATCCGCGCCTCGCCCTCTACGACGAACACAGCACCAACGTCGGCGCCAACGACGACTGGGACGGCGCGCTCGCGCCTCTCTTCAGCCAGCTCGGCGCCTTCGGATTCGCGCCCGGCAGCAAAGACGCCGCGCTCCAGCAAACCATCAACGGCCCGCACACCGCCCAAGCCACCGGTCTGGGCAACGGCACCATCCTCGTCGAAGGCTACGACGCCGGGGCCAACGACGGCCGCAAACTCGTCAACCTCTCCGCGCGTTATCACGTCGGCACCGGCGCCGACGTCCTCATCGTCGGCTTCGTCGTCAACGGTTCCGGCACCAAGGATGTCCTCATCCGCGCCGTCGGCCCGACCCTTGCCAGCTTCGGTGTCACCGGCACCCTCGGCGATCCCAAGCTCGATGTGTATGACGACGCCGGCCACGTCGTCGCGAGCAACGACAACTGGAATGCGAACCTCGCCGGTATCTCCGCCACCCTCGGCGCCTTCCCGCTCAACCCCGCCAGCAACGACGCCGCCATCCTCGTCACCGTCGAAGCCGGCAAGACCTACACCGCGCAAATCTCCGGCGTGAACAACGGCACCGGTGAAGCCCTCGTCGAAGTCTACGACGCCAACCCGTAAGTAAACCCCGCCCGCGTCCGTCGCGTTTCCACTTCTCAGCCCGCCGCACCCCGGCGGGCTTTTTTTGCGCCGACCGGCCGCCATATCTTTCTGTCTTCCTCGGCCTGCTCCGCTCCGCGCCTTCTGTGCCGTCTCAGTGAACGCTTTGCTGCCAACCAGCACCGTCACCGATCACGCATCTGACCGCCGCGCGCGCCCAGCCTGCGCCGCCCTTCGCCCGTGCGCTTACTCTCACTTCCCCTCGTCCGGTAATTTTCCCGCACGGTAGTCCGCCGCTTTACGTTCGAACTTCCGGCCATCCTCCGCCTGTCCCCCGCGCCGCGCCAGCGCCGCCGCCCGCTCCGCACTCTCCGCGGCCGCGGGAAAAAGTCCGTTGGCCGCCTGCGCCGAGGCGAGCGTGTCGATTACGTTGGCCACATCCGGTTGCGCCTGCGCGCAAAGTTCTGCCAGTTCCAGCGCACGCTTCGGATTGTGCAACTCCGCGGGCGCCGTCACCGCCAGCACCCATGCGAGATTATTGGCCGCGATGATATTCGTCGGCCCGGCGCGCAACGCCCGCTCGTAATACGCGATCGCCCGGCCGAGCTCGCCCGCGCCCTCAAACGCGATTCCCGCCTGGGCCAGCAACCGGTATTCTTCGGCCCGCCCGGCTAGTTTGATCGCCGCGTCGAACTCCTTTTCCGCCTCGGCCCACTTCTGCTCTTTGATCAGCAGTTCACCCCGTCGCAGCCGCGGTGTCGGATCAGCGGCGTTCATCTCCGCCACGCGCGCGAAACTGGCCAGCGCATCCTTCGTCTCGCCCAGTTTCGCCTGCAACATCCCGATGCGATACGTGCCCTGCGCCACCGTCTGGTGCGGATTCACCCGAAACACCAGCACGTCGGGATCGACGTTTTTCGGCAACCCCTTCGGCGGCGCATACGGCAGCGGCTCCAGCCACAACGGCACGGTCCGCTGGCCCAGCACGCGATAGCCAAACGTCTCCTTCAACTCCGCCTCCGTGGCGCGCGGATTCAACAACCGCGCATATTCTGCAATGTAGTTGCTGTCCTTGAACAGCGCCACGTGCGTCACCCCGTATTCCTCGATCAACCGCGCGGCCTCCGCTTCCGACTTCGCCGACGAAATCTCCGCCGCAGCTTTCAGGCCATCGACGTTCTCCCAATACAACGTGCCCAGCGTCTGGAACGCGCCGAAGAACGCCACGTTGACCGACGTGTTGGGACTCGCGAACAACACCACCTTCCCCTTCGGCTGCGATTCGCGAATCGTCTCCGCCACCTCCCGGTAAATAATCTGCCGCGCATCACCCGCGAGGATCGCCCGGTAATACGCGACCTTCGCCGTTTCGACGACGCGCACCGTCACCGCCAGGCCAAACAGCGCCGCCATCGCCAGCGCCGCCGCCACCGCGCGACGCCACGGCGCGCGCCGCAAAAACTCCCACGCGCAAATCTCCTCCAACGCCGCGATCAGCAGCACCACCTGGGCCGGCGCCGCGCTCATTCCCCAACGCACCTGCCAGAACCCGAGCGCCTGCATCAACAACGCCGGTACGAGCGCCAGCGTCAGTTTGAACCGCGCCTCCCGCCGTCCGCAGAGCATTAACAACAGCACCGCGACGTAGAACAGCGGGTAAATAAACAACGTCTCGAAATGCGACCAGATTCCCTCCAGCCGCACCCGTGCCATTAACGGCAGAAACTCCGTGATTGTGTGATGCAGCCCGACGAGAAACGGATCGCTCAACAGAAAAACCTTCGCTCCAAAAATTTCGATCGCGAGCACCGGCGCCAGCACCAGCGGCACCGCCCATGCCGCTGTCCACGCGAGGGCGCGCCCATCGCGAACCGCCTTGCCCGACCGTGCCAGCCACGGCAATACCTGCGCCGTCAACTCCGCGCCCGCCCACCACGCCAGCGCGTAAAGCGGATGATTGACCTCCAGGCGCCATCCCAAGTGATGCGGCCAGTATTCGAGCAGGTAAAACGCGAAACTCGTCAACGCCCCCGCCCGCCCCCACATCCGCCACACCCGCGGATCAAACCGCGCCGCCGCACCCACCTCCCACTTGACCGTCGTTGAGGACGGCGTGCCCTCGCCTCGCATGTTTGTTGTAGGCGGGGTGCCGTCACCCCGCGCCCCGCGCCTGCCCCAATTCCCCGCACCCTCACCCCGCGCGATCAACGTCGCCAATCCCGCCGCCAAAGGCACCAGCGCCAGCACCGGTGCGAGCGACGCCGTGCTCACCCACATCCCCACGCCGCCCCACACGCCCGACCAAAGCGCCGCCCGCTGCGCCGCCATCGCCGCCTCATCCCGCCGCCCAAGTTTCCCCGCGCCGCCCTCATCTCCCGCTTCCACCTCCGCACCGCCACGCAGCCATCCCCCGCGCATCCAATAGGCTCCGAGCATCATCCCCAAAATCGACGCCGCGATCAGCCCGTGGTGATCCGCGTAGCCTGGCCAGAATCCCTCGTAAATCGCCCGGTGCCCGACCATCGCGATCGCCACCACGATCCCCGCGCGCAACCCGCCGCAACGCGCCGCCCACCACGCCAGCACGACGGTGAAAAACGCCAGGAGCGGCAGATTTTCCCACATCGCCCAACGCTCGACGCCATGCTCGAGCGTGCCTCCTGCGACCGCCTGCCACACGCGTCCGCCGATCGCGAGCCACCACGCGAGTCCCGAATTCCAGTGCACCTCGCGGCCCACCGGCGCGTTGTCGATCGATGTGTGTCGCAACTGCGGCCCTTCCTCACCGCGCCACAGAGCCACGGCATAACGAATCCACATGTGCCCATCGACGGTGAAGTCCGGCCGGATCTGCTGATAAGGCGTAGCGACCGGCACATCCGCCCGCCCCAGCGAAGACACCAACTGCGCATGCTGATCGCCGAACCAGTTGTGCACTGCCGCCAGCGCGATGACCACGCTCACCACCAGCGCCAGCCAGCCGGCGCCCGGGGTTGTGCCACCAAAGTGACCGCGCGAACCCGAGGGCGATGAAGCAATGGTGATATCGGGTTTCGGCATCGCTGGAGCTCGCTTACCTGCATCGTCTCCGTCCCGGTTTTCGAGCCAAAACTCTCTCCGGCGCTGTTCTCACGTGCGTCGCGCGTCTCGCCGTCGCTCTTGCGGCACCGTACCGTTCTTATGATGCGCAATCCTACGCCATCCAGGGCGTAACCGCACCCATAGTCACGCCCGATGGATTGCTCTAGTCTGAAGGACCGGTCCGCATTGTCCGCGAATTCTTGCCCTGGTTTTTCTTTTCCATGCCCCTGATCTCTATCCCCCGCACGTACTCGTTTTTCCTCGCCGCCGCCTGCGCTTGGTCAATCGCCTCCGCCCAAACCACCCTCACGTGGGACGGTGGAACGGCTGGGACTGGCCGCACGTGGTCATCCGGGTCCAATTGGGATTCCAACAATGCTCCCAACGGCGACGACCTCGTCATTGGCAGTGGCACACTCGGTGGCTCCGCGACCCAAATCGGCGGCGGAAACTACATGGCACTGAGCTCAAACGCTTCGGCTTATACCTCCACGATTAGGAGCGTCACGTTCGACAATTCCAACAATCAGTTTCCCGGCGGCACGCTCGACCTCCGCAATTCGTCCGCCACCCCCGCCCAAAGTGCCACCATCGCCTTTACGTCGACCGGGGTGGATGCCATTAAGGTAGTCAGCGGCGACGTGATCATGCAGTCGCGCACTTCGAGCGCGCAACTGACGCTCAACCTGAACTACTCCGGTCTCTCCAATGTCGATATCGCTTCCGGAAGTACGCTCACCATTTCGAGTCACCCCGTCTCGGGCACAGCCACCAACAATGCCGTCATCACCGGCACGGGCGGCATAAACAAGACCGGCGCGGGCACGCTCATCCTCACCGGCCCCACCGGGAATGATTTTGCCGGTGGCCTCAAAATTTCCGCCGGCACGGTCAATTTTGACAACGCTTCCTTGTTGACGGCGCCCGCGACCAAGACCGCCGACGTCGTGACGATCAACGGCGGCCGCCTTCAATACTCCAGCGCGTCGGGCACAATCCTCAGCGCCAACGCCGGCGTCACGTTCGGCTCCGGTAACGCCACGGTCGACGTCTCCGGCGCGGGCACGTTCGAGATCCAAGGCACCGTTGCTGGCTCGGGACAACTCATCAAAACCGGCGCCGGCACGCTGTATTTCCACAATTCCAACACGGAAGCTAACACGTTCGCCGGAGGCACCGTCATCGAGGAAGGCATAATCTACCTCGGCCGCAGCGGCAGCCTTGGCACCGGCACGATTCAACTCGGTGTCGCCGGCGGCGGTGACGCCAGTCTCATCGCGAACCTCAGCGGCTGGACGCAAAGCAATGCCATCGACGTCGCCGCCGGTAGCAGCGGCACGCTCACCATCGGCAGCAGGACGAGTGCCTCCAACACCTTCTCCGGTCCTGTCACCTTCCACGGCGACGTTACCATCGACAACTCAAACAGCCTCGGGAATGCCATGATCTTCACCAACACCGTGTCCGGCGCCGGCGCTGTCACGAAAACCGGCACTGGCGAATGGCGCCTCACCGGTTCCAATTCCTCCACCGGCCCCGTCACGATCTCCGGTGGTTCCGTGAGTGGCGCGCTCGGCAGTGGTTCCCTCACGATCGCCACCGGCTCAATCTACGACTTGTACGGAAGTGACCGATCAACCGGTGCTCTCGCAGGCTCCGGCACGATTGTCCTCGGAGCAAACACGCTCACAACCACCAGCGACTCCAGTTCGACGTTCTCCGGCGCTCTCTCCGGCACGGGCAATCTGATCAAGGCCGGCGCCGGCAATCTCACTCTTTCAGGAACGAACACGTTCTCCGGCGCCACCACCGTATCCGCCGGCACCTTGAGCGCCCACGGCACCCTCGGCGGCTCCTCCCTCACCGTCTCATCCGGCGCCACCCTCGCCGGCGCGGGCACGATTTCAGCCCCCACGACGCTCGCGGCCGGCGCGACGCTCGCCTCGACCTCCCTCACGTTCGACAGCAGCCTCGATCTCTCCGCCGTCGCCGGCACGAGCGCTCATTCGCTCCTTTTCACCCTCACCGCCCCCGGCACCAGCGACACCGCCAGTATCAACGGCGTGCTCTCCATCGGCAGCCACGCGCTCACACTCGACGATTTTTCCCTCAACACCTCCGCGCTCTCCGGTCCCGGCATCTACACGCTTTTCCAAAGCACCCACGCGATCTCCGGCCTGCTCGGCGACGCTGGCAACCTCACCGCCTCGTTCGACGGCTACACCGGCACGCTCGGTTTCAACGGCGACTCCACCGCACTCCAGCTCACGGTTTCCGCCATCCCCGAGCCCTCGACCTACGCTCTCCTTCTGGCCGCGGCGACCGGACTCGCGGTGTTCGCCCGTCGGCGCCGTGGCTCGCACCGGTAAACGCTTTACGTATCGGGATTGATTTCCGGCGACGCGTCGCACCCATCACTGCCGCCCCTGCGTTCGCCCCACCCCGCTCTCCGTCTCTCGTTCGCGCGCCAACCTTGCCGCCCTGCGTAGTTCTACGCCATCTCCCGCGTAGCCAAACCCCCTAGCACGCTTCCCTCCGTCGCGCTAAACTTTGTTCCTTGCCGCGCTCTACTCGGCGCGGGGCTGAATCTTTTCTCTCTCGCTACCGCTCTCTTCTTACGCTGCCCCCCTACTCCTTCCCTCGCACCCATTATGAAGTCGTTGCCTCGCCTCCCTGTTCTCAACGTTCTCACCCTCGGCCTCGCCGCCCTCCTAACCGCGTCGTTGCGCGCCACGCCGATCGAATGGGCGGGAACCAACTCCGGCAATTGGAATGCCGCGGCCAACTGGACGCCCAACACAACCATCGACAACAGCGGGACTCAGGATCTCCTCATTAAGACCAGCGGCAACGCCAGCCCCGTCACGACCATGCAGGTGAGCAGCGCCACGGGTAACGGCACGGCGGCCTTCAGCATTCGCTCGCTCTCCATCGACGACACCGCCGCCCTCCTGCACAACGCAACCGTCGGTCTGCGCATCGCCGCGACCAACAGCGCTTCCAGCAGTAACAGCACCACGCTGACCTTCAGCACGCCGGGCATCAATATCATCTCCGCCGCCAACGGCGCGACCGTGAGCTTGAACGCCACTACCTCTACGGGCACCGGCACCCCCTCGATGACGATCAACCTTGGCTACTCGGGCGCCGGCACGCTCCAGGTCGACGGCACCTCGAAGCTTCTGATCAACGCGGCCAGCACCACCATCTCTGGCACCGGCGGCCTGATTAAAGACGGTGCGGGCAGCCTCACTCTCTCCGGCAATCACACTTACACCGGCGGCTTCACCTTGCAGGCCGGCACGCTCGTCCTCACCAGCTCCGGCGCACGCACTGGCGACAACACCGCCGTCGCCAATTCCGCCTTCGGCACCGGCACCGCCACCCTGAATGGGGGCACCCTCCTGAGCTCGGGCGCCGCCGGCGGCGGCACCTCCGCCCGCACCATCTATTCCTCCGTCATCCTGAACGGCAACGTTGAGATGACAAACTCCACCACCGGCAACATCACGCTCAGCACCTCGGCCGGCCAAGCCACCGCCCTCGGTGGTAATTCCACCTTGAACGTCGGCGGCAACGTCACGTGGGACCAGTCCATTTCCGGCGACTACAGTCTCACCAAAACCGGCGCCGGCACCCTCGCCCTCAACGGCACCAACACCTTCAGCGGTCTCAACATCAACGCCGGCACCGTTAACGTCGACTCCGTCACCGCTCTCGGCTCTTCCGCCGCGCTCAACCCTTCCAGCGTCGTGCTGAACGGCGGCACGCTCGCTTTCGCCTCGGGCAGCGACACCTCCGCTTCCTCCAATCGCGGGTTCCAAATCGGCTCCGGCAACGGCACGATCGATCTCTCCTCCGGCCGCAACGTCACCCTCCTCGGCAACATCACCGACGTCACCGGCCAGCACGGCATGCTCACCAAGACCGGCGCGGGCACCCTCACGCTCTCCGGCGCCAATTCCTACTCCGGCAGCACCACCGTCCAAGGCGGCGCGCTCGCGGGCGATGCGACCAGCCTCCAAGGCGCCATCGTCCTTAACAACGCGTCCTCGGTCACCTTCAACCAGACCTCCGACGGCACCTACGCGGGTTCGCTCTCTGGCAACGGCTCCTTCACCAAGCTCGGCGCCGCCACCCTCATCGTCAGCAACTCCTCCGCTCACACCGGACCCAACAACGTCGCCGAAGGCGCCCTCATTCTCCAAGACGCCGTCTTCGGCGGTAACGGCAGCGCCGGCCTCGTCGTCCAGTCCGGCGCCAAGCTCGCCGGCTCCGGCATCATCCGCGGCGACACTGTCCTGAACGAGGGCTCCTTCCTTTCGATGGACACCTACACCGGAGGCGTCGTTTCGAACGTGATCGGCAAGATCTCGTTCAACAACAATCTCGACCTCTCCGGCATCGCCGCCTTCTCGACCTCGCCCGTCACCATTCCCACTCCCTTCGGCGCTCCCCTGGCTTTCGATCTCGGCTCCAGCAACTACAGCGACCAGATCGTCGTTTACGGCACGCTCGATATTGGCAACGGCCTGCTCGATTTCGCCGACTTCAGTTTCACCACCGCCGCCTCCCTGCACGACGCCACCTACACCCTCTTCTCCGCTCCCAACGCGACGATCGCAGGCAGCCTGGGCACCACCCTGGTGAGGGATTTCGGCGACGGTTTCACCGGCACCCTCTCGCTCACCGACCACGCGGTGCAACTCACCCTCGTCGGCGCGCCTATTCCCGAGCCCTCCACTTACGCCGCGCTCCTCGGCGGCATCGTGGCACTCGCCGCCGTTTATCGCCGGCGCCGCGCCCGCTAAACGCGTTCGCCTTCTCCTCTGTCTTTCTCGGGCGGGCCTCTCCCGGGCTCGCCCTTTTCATTTCCTCCTGGTCCGATGACACCTGTCCCTTTCACTCTTTTCTCTCCCTTCCGACTCCTCTTCGTCGCCGCCCTGACCCTTGTCGCCGCGACGCTTACGCGCGCCGACGCCGCCGGTTACGAACCCGGCAAAACTTACCGAGACGCCAAAGGCTACGTGGAATTCCAACCCGGCTCGTTGCCCATCATCATCACGGCGCCCCACGGCGGCGAAAAGGGCCCGTCGAGCATCCCTGATCGCACCGAAGGCGTCCTCGTCTCCGATGCCAACACGCAGGATCTCGCTCGCCAGATCGCCGCGGAATTTTCGCGCCGCACCGGCCGGCAGGTTCACCTCGTCCTCAACCTTCTCCACCGGCGCAAACTCGATCCGAATCGCGAGATCAAGGAAGCCGCCCAAGGCAACCCCGATGCCGAAGCCGCCTGGCGCAATTATCACGCCGCCATCGACCGCGCCAAAGCCAGCGCCCTCGCCGCCTACGGATTCGCGTTCCTCGTCGATGTCCACGGTCACGGCCATGCCATCCCGCGCCTCGAACTCGGCTACGCCCTCGACAACGCCGCCCTCAACGTCACCGATGCCGCCCTCGACGCCGCCGACGTCGGCCCACACACCACCATCAACGATCTCGCGGCACGCACGAAGGAGCCGTTTTCAAAACTTCTCCGCGGGCCCGGCAGCCTCGGCGATCTCTTTCAGCAACACGGCTTCCGCGCCGTCCCCAGCCCGCAAGAGCCGCAACCCGGTAACAACCTCTTTTTCGCCGGCGGTTACACCGTCCGCCGCCACGCCGCGTGGCCTGACTCGACCGGCGTCGACGGCGTGCAGATCGAGTGCAACCGCGACGCCCGCGCCACGCCGAAGTCCCGCGCCCAACTGGCCGCCGCCATCGCCGACGTCCTCACCACGTTTCTCGCTCAACGCTACGCCTATACGTTACCCGCTCCTTCCGCCCGCCCGGCCGTCGCTCGCTCCGAGTAAATTCCGCAAGTCGTTGCGCGTGTCGCCACCGTTCGTCTTCGCCTCGCCAACCGCGGCTGTTTTTCGGTTTGTTTCTCGTTCGATCTGACCTTTGACCCTGCACCTGCCATGGCCTTTCGCTCCACGCTCTTTGTTCTCCTCACGCTCGCCAGCGCCGCCTCGCTCGCCGCCGAGACGTCCTACCAGTGGACCTTTAACGACCAGCCCGGCACCGCGCTCACCAAAGTCGGCGGCCCCGTCTCCTGGTCCAACGATCTCGACCAGACCGCCACCACCGGTCGCGGCACCCTGCGGATCCGCCGCGGCCACAGCACCACCCCCAACACCTTCGCCCCTCTCCCCGCCGCGTGGGCGCAACAGCCGCTCTGGCTCGTCGTGCGCGTCCGCGGCTGGAATCTCTCCGGCAAATCCCCCGAACTCGTCCGCCTCGGCTTCAGTTCCTCCGACCATGAGAAAACCCCCTCCGTCGTCGCACAGATAAAAATCGCCCGCGAAGACGACGCCGTTCGCCTCTCCGCGGAAGCGACCGGCGGCGGCACCAACCTCGCACCAGTCGCGTTGCGCGGCGCGATTTCCAACCGCACCGTCATCGTCGTCCTGCACCTCGATCCGGGCGCGCGCACCTACGACGTCAACTTTCGCATCGAAGGCGCCAGTTGGCAGCAACTCGGCGCCGGCACAATCGCCGACGGCCGCGCCCCCCAATTTCTCCGCTTGGGCGTGAGCGGGCCGTTCGACACCAAACGCGCCGAATACTTCGACCTCGACGACCTCCTCGTGACGACCGTCAAACCTGCCGATCTCCCGTAACGCCCGCTCGCCGCTCGCGCCCCGTTTTCGGTCCCGCCTTCTCTTCGCCTGTCTCTCGCCGTGAAGCCTTCCCGTCTCGCCGCCTTGATCGTCAGCGTCTGCGTCGCCCTCTGCGCCGCCGCCCAACTCGCGCGCGCCCAGCCCTACGTCGTCGGACAAAAATATTACGACGATTTCGCGACCAAATACATCGAATATATCCCCGGCGATTTACCCATCGTCATCACCGCACCACACGGCGGATCGCTGACCCCGTTCGCCATACCCGATCGCGCCAATGGCACCTACACGATCGATGGCGTCAGCTATACTTTTGCCGCCAACACCAGCAACGAGATCGTTACCGCCACCGATCTGAACACCGAAGACTTGGCCACCAAAGTGGTGAACGAGATTCTGGCCCGCACGGGCCATCGCCCGCATTTGATTATCTGTCACTTGAAGCGCTCGAAGCTTGACGCGAACCGGGAGAAGACCGCCGCCGCACTCGGCAACCCGATCGCAGGCGCCGCTTGGGACGCCTACCAGGCGTTCATCCTGGCCGCTCGCGCGACCGTGACGCGTGATTTCGGATTCTCCTTTCACGTCGATCTTCACGGGCACGGACACACCAACCAGCGACTCGAGCTCGGCTACAACCTCTCCAGTTCCGACCTCGGTGTAAGTGACGCCGCCCTCAATCGCGCCGGGGTGCTCTACGATACCTCCGTGCGCACGCTGCCGCTCAACCGACCCGACGTCACTCTCGCCACGGTCCTGCGCGGCTCCCGTAGCATTGGCGATTTCATGAGCACGTTGGGGTTCCCCGCTTGCCCGAGCCCGCAGGATCCTCAGCCCAAAGACAGCAGTTTTTTTCAAGGCGGCTACACCACGCGCACCCACACCTGCTGGACCGACAACGGCATCGATCACGGCCTCCAGATCGAATGCAATTCTGACGCCCGCACCGACGCCAACCGTCCGCTCTTCGCCGCCGCGCTCGCCCAAGCCCTCAACGCCGTCCTCTTCGACAACTACGGCTACAGCCTCGGCGCCGCCCCCATTTATCGTCTCTCCGCACCCACCACGACGCTCACCGCCGGCGGCCCCAGCGTCACGGTCACCCTCCAGCGCAGCGGTTACGCCGCCTCCGCCGATACCGTCGCCCTGAGCTTCGGCGGCAACGCCCTTCGCGGCACCGACTACACCGCCTCCGCCACCACCGTGTCGTTTTCCAGCGGGGAAACCTCGCGCACCATCACGCTCACGCCGCTGACTGTCGGCGGCTCCGCCGACAAAACCATCACCGTTCAACTCGCCCCCGTCGTCCCGCAAACCGCCGACACCACTCCGCTCACCTTCGCGCTCGCCAGTGGATCGTTGCCCATCGTGCGCGTCACCGCCGACGCCGCCACCGTCAGCGAGTCCGCCGGCTCCGCGATCTTCCGTTTCACCCGCACCACCTCCGTCGGCCCCCTCACCGTCAACGTCGCGTGGAGTGGCGATGCGACCGTCGGCCGCCACTATCTCGAGCCGATCGGATCGAGCTTCACCTTCGCCGACGGCCAATCCGAATTCGCCCTCACTGTCCCGTTGATCGACGACGGCCGCCCAGATCCTGCGCGCCAGCTCACGTTGAGCGTCACCTCGGGAACCGGCTACGTCCTCGGCACGCGCCCGTCCGCGACCGTGCAAATCACCGACGACGATCATCCCGCCGGCCTCGCCCTCTGGCTCGCTCGCGGTCTCGATGGCAACCGCCTCCCCGACGACTCCGGCCAAGGCCGCGATGGCGCCGGCGTGCCCGGCAACGCCCCCACGCCCACGACCTGGACGACCGGCAACGCTTCCGGCAGCGGCCTCGCATTCAACGGCGCCTATCAAGCCGCGCTCGTCCCCCGCTTCACCGTCGATCCGCAAAACGCGTTCACCCTCTCGTTCCGTTTTCGCACCAGCGCTTACTCGACCAACCAATACCTCGTTTCCTACGGGCCGCGCGACTCCGCCGGCAGCCTCACGGTTTACATGACGAGTGCGACGACGCTCCGCACCTCCCTCAACAACTCCGCGGGCACGCTCAACGCCGCCGACCTCGACACCGCCATTCCCAATCTCACCAACAACACCTGGCGCCTCTACACGCTCACGGTCGACCCGACCGGCGGACGTCGCGTTTACATCGACGGCGTGCTGCAAAAATCCGCCGGCGGCTGGTCCGGCTCGCTCTCGCCCACCGAACTTTTCTGGCTCGGCTGGCGCGCGCAAGCCACCACCTCGAGCGCCAATTATTTCACCGGCTCCCTCGCCGATGTCCGCGTTTATCAACGCGCGCTTTCCGCCGCCGAGGTCACCTCGCTTTCTTCCGGCACCTCCACATTTGCGACGTGGCTCGCCGAGCAAGGCCTGCCCGCCAACGAACACGTTTACGACGACGACGACGCCGATGGCTGGGGCGCCGCCCTCGAATACGCTCTCGGCACCAATCCCCTCGCCGCCGCCTCCGCGCCCGTCATCACCGCCACGCGCGGCGACGGCACCGTGCAATTCGATTTCACCCGCCGCACCGACACGACCGACGTCGCCCTCGCCCTCGAATACGCCACGTCGTCCTCCGGCCCGTGGTTCGGCGTCGCCTCGCTCGCCGCCGGCGCCTCGACCTGGAACGCCGACCCTGACGTCGTCGCGACCGACGCGGCCGGCGCCGTCTCGCTCCTCGTCAACGACGAAACCACGCCGCGCTTGTGGCGCCTGCGCGCTGCCATCGGCGTCAACACCACCGCCACCGAAATCACGCCCTCCGTCGCTCCCGTGTTCACCACGCAGCCCGTCGCGCAATCCGCGATCACCGGCACCACCGTCACCCTCAGCGTCGCCGCCACGGGCCTGCCCGCACCGGTTTATCAGTGGGCCAAAGACGGCGTCGCGCTCCCTGGCGAGACCTCTCCCACACTCACGCTCGCCAACGCCCAACCCTCTGCCAGCGGCGCCTACACGGTCGTCGCCTCCAACTCCGCCGGCTCCGCCACCAGCACCCTTGCGCAGGTCGTCATCGGCGATGCCCCCGTCATCCTCGCCGCGCCCACGTCTGAATCCGTCGTCGCCGGCACCCACGTCGCACTCTCCGTCACCGCCTTCGGCGCCGACCCGCTCACGTATCAATGGCGCAAAAACGACGTCGACCTCCCCGGCGCCACGGCCGCGACGCTTGCATTCACCCCGGTGCAGATGTCCGACGCTGGCAACTACAGCGTCGTCGTCACCAACCCCCTCGGCAGCACCTCGAGCAGCGCGGCCACGCTCACCGTCGTCGCCACCGCCATCGCGCCAACCATCACGGCACCGCCGCAGTCGCAGACGCTTTACACCGGCCAGACCCTCGCGCTCTCGGTGACGCCCGCCGGCACGAGCCCGTTCACCTACCAATGGGCCAAGGACAACGCCCCGCTCACCGGCGCCACCGCCGCCACGTTCAACGTCGCGTCCGCCGCGGTCACCGATGCGGGCAACTACACCGTCACCATCACCAACGATGCCGGCTCGATCACCAGCGCACCTGCCTCCGTCGCGGTCACGACCGCCACCGCGCCTGCGATTACGACGCAGCCCGTCGCACAATCCGTCATCGCCGGCGCGACCGTCACCTTCAGCGTCGCCGCAAGCGGCAATCCCGCGCCCGCGTATCAATGGAGCCGCAACAGCACGCCCCTCGCCGGCGCTACGTCCGCGACGCTCGTGCTTACCAACGTCACCTCCGCCGACGCCGGCCTCTACTCCGTCGTCGTGACGAACCCTGGCGGCAGCGTCGGGAGTCTCGCCGTCAACCTCACCGTCCTCACGCCTCCCACCATCGCCACGCAGCCGCAATCCCGCGCGTCCGTCGAAGGCAGCGAAGTCACGTTCACCGTCGCGGTCAGCGGCTCCGGCCCGTTCACTTACCAATGGCGCAGAAACGGCGTCGCCCTCTCCGGCGCGACGTCCGCTTCCCTCACGTTGACCAACCTCGCGTCGACTGACGCCGGCACTTACAACGTCGTCGTGACGGGCGCAGGCGGCACGGTGCCCAGCGCCGACGCCACCCTCACGGTCGCGCCGCCCAGCTATCTTTCCAACCTCTCCGTGCGCGCCGCGATGGACGAGGGCCAGACGCTCATCGTCGGCTTCGTGGTAAGCGGCACCGCCAAACCCATCCTCGTGCGCGCCGCCGGCCCCGCCCTCGACACGTTCGGCCTGGCCGGCGTTGCCGACCCGCATCTCGCCCTTTACCAAGGAACCAACCTCGTCGCCGGCAACGACGATTGGGACGATTCACTCGCAACCGTCTTCACCCACCTCGGAGCGTTTCCGTTTACCTCCGGCAGCAAAGACGCCGCCCTCCTGCAAACCCTCACCGGCGTTTACACCGCGCAAGCATCGGGCACCGGCAACGGCAGCGTGCTCGTCGAAGCTTACGACGCGCAGGCCGGTTCCGCCGCGCGCTTCACCAACTTGTCCGCGCGTTTTCACGTCGGCACCGGGAGCGATATTCTCATCGCCGGTTTCGCCGTGGGCGGCGGCGGCTACAAAGCCGTGCTCATCCGCGCCGTCGGTCCCGCGCTCGCCGCCTTCGGCGTGCCCGGCACGCTCGCCGACCCCAAACTCTCGATCTACGATCAGAACGGCAACTTCATCGTCGGGAACGATAATTGGTCCGGCACGCTCGTGCCCATCTTCAAACGCCTCGGCGCGTTCCCCCTCTATGACGGCAGCGCGGACGCCGCCATCCTCGTTTCCCTCGAGGCCGGCAAATCCTACACCGTGCAAGTCGTCGGCGCCGACGGCGGCACCGGCGAAGCGCTCGTCGAGATCTACGACAACAACCCGTAGCGCCCGCCCGTCGCCCGACCGTTCACCGCCGTAGCGCACATCCTCCGCCGGCGCTACACCCCTCTGCTCCGCCTGCCCGCGGAGCGCACGCGTCTCGTGAGCGGATTGTCCGAATTCGCCGGACTGTCGCTCCAGCGCTTTCCGCGCTTCCTTGGACGCTCACCCAACCCCGCTCCTCTCATGTCGCCCTTCCTGCTGCGCCGCTGCGCCGGTGTCTCCCTCGCTCTCCTCCTCACCATGCAAGCTTTTGGTCACATCGGGGATCGTTTCCCCGCGGAAAAGAAGATCGTCGTCGATCCCGTCACCGGCGCTCCGCTGAGTTTTCTCACCAGCCAGCCGCGCGGCGATTCCAAGATCTATCAAACGCATCACCAATGGACCTCCGACGGCCAGTGGGTCGTCTTCCGCTCCAACCGCGTGCGCGGCCAGGCGATGGCGGTCAACGAGCACACGGGCGACATCGTGCAAGTCACCGAACACGGTTACTCCGGCATGCTCTGCCTCGCCGACCACTCGATGAACCTGTATTTCGTGCGTCTGCCCGAAAGCCAACCGCCGACCGCCGTGACCGGTGCCGAACCCGCCACGCCCGCCGTTAAAGCCGGCGAATCCCACGGCGCCGCGCAAATCGTGCGCGTCGATCTCGGCAAACTTTTCCTCGACAGCGCGGCCGGCACCGTCGGCCCCGCCACCGATTACGAACACGTGTGCGGCGTCGTCCCATCGGAGTTGGGCGCCGTCGGCGACGTCGCCCTCGATTGTACGGAAGATTACGCCTACTTCCGCGTGGCCGGCCGTGACGTCGCGCAACGCCACCTCGCACCGGGCACCAAGCTCGAGCCCGACTTCGGCCCGCGTCACATGGGCGCCGGCCCGACGGGTCTCGCCAGCATGAACCTGCACACCGGCGAGGTGAAATTCATCGTCGCCGTGCCCTTTCAAATTGGCCACGTGCAGACCAATCCTTGGGTGCCCGGCGAAATCGTCTTTTGCTGGGAAACCGGCGGCAAAGCTCCCCAGCGCACGTGGACGGTCCGCGCCGATGGCACCGGCTTGCGTCCGCTTTATCCGGAAGCGTCCTACGATTGGGTCACGCACGAAGCGGTCATCACCAAAGACGAAGTGGCGATGGCGCTCATGGGCCACCGCCCCGTCGGCACCGACGACGCGTGGGGCGCCTGCGGCACGCGCGAACATCCCACCGGTCTCGCCATCGTCAACCTCCGCACGCGCGAGATGCGCATCGTCGGCCAGACCGCCACCGGCAGCGGTTTCTGGCACGTCAACGGTTCCCCCGACGGACGCTGGGCGTGCGGCGACGACTTTGCCCGCAATCTCTGGCTGATCGATCGCCACACCGGCGAAATGATCCTCCTCACCACCGGCCACAAGGAAACCGCCGCCGATCACATTCACCCAACCTTCAGCGCCGACAGCACCCGCATCGAATTCCAATCCGCGATGCTCTCCGCCGACAACCGCACGATGAACATCTGCGTCGTGCCAGTGCCCGCCGCGTGGCTTCAGCGCACCTATTCGACCAAGCTCCCGTAACGCGCCGCGGCTTTCTCTCCGCGCCCGCTGCTCTCGCGCTGCCGCGCGACGTCCGCGCAGGCTTGCGCGTCGCCCGCGGCCGACCGCGCCGTTCTTACGCCGACTTGGCCGCGGCCGCTTTCGCCGCGCGCGCCGCCGCCTGCTCTTCCTGCCAGGGGAATTTCCGCGCCGTGTCGCGCTTCCGTTCGAACGCCATGCCCACCGCAATATAAGCGCGGCGGAAATCGTCCGAGCGGTTCGCCGCCGTGAAGTGCAGCGTGCGCTCCGCGTGAAACGTCGCGCCGCCCGCCGGCAGTTCGCACGCCACAGCCTTCGCCGCCTGCAATTCGCTCGGCACCACTTCCAAGCCCGGCGTCAGCGGATTGCCGCCGATCGGCCGGTGCGGCACCACTTCGCCTTTCTGCGAACCCGGCACGAAACACATGCACCCGTTGACCTTTGTCGCCGGCTGCAACGCCACCCAGACGCTGAGCCCGCTGTATTCCTTCGCCGGATCCCAATACGCCTCGTCCTGGTGCCACGGCGTCGGTGAGTTGCCGTGCGGCGGCTTGTTGATCGCGTGATCGCCCACCATCCGCGTCTCCGGCCCGTGCAGTTGCTTCATCATCGCCTTGATGTTCGCCACCAACTGCGTCTCGAGCAGCTCCGGCGCGTATTTCGCCGGCTGCAAAATCTGCGGCACGCTCTCGCTTTTGCCCTTCGTTTTCTCGCCGGTGAGGTCGTAGAGGTCACCCTCGGTTTTGGCGCGGTCCTCGTTGAACAACCGGTCGTAAATCCGCCGCACCGTGGCGACCTCCTCCGCGGGCATCACCGCATCGACCGCGAGATAACCGTTCTCCCGGTAAAACGCGATCTGCTCCGGCGTGAGCGACCGGTCGGGCGCGCGTTGAGCCGGCGCACTGTAGTTGGGAGTGGGCAGCGAAGGGGCTTCGTTCATCGTCGACACCTTAACGCCGTGCGCAAAACCTCGCGTCCGCGAATGTCGCCCAAGACAAAATCGAACATCGCTCCCGCCACGCGCCACGTGATGACGCCGGAGCAAAAGGCGCGCCGCACCGAGCTCTTCGCCGGCGACATTCGCCTGCCCGGCATCGTCGAGATCGGCCGCTACCACTACGCCGCCGCCTACGAGCCGCTCCGCCTCCGCACGCATCCCGACGGCCTCGAAATCTGTTTCCTTGCGCGTGGCCGGCAAACCTACCGCGTCAACGGCCGCATCTACCGGTTGCGCGGCGGCGAGCAGTATTTGGTGTTCCCCGGCGAGCCCCACGACTCCGCCGGGATGCCCGAGGAAAAAGGCGAACTCTACTGGCTCTTCGTCCGTCTCAAGCCCGCGCGGCAGCGCCTGCTCTTTCTCACCGCCGCCGCTTCCGCCGATCTGCGCCGCGAATTGCTCGCGATGCCCGCGCGCCATTTTGCCGCCGCGCCCGGCACGCGCGAACTGCTCGAGGAAATCTTCGCCCTCGTGCCCACCGCCCGCTCCCGCGCCGACCGCCTCCATGTCGCGTCGCGCGTCCTGCAGTTTCTCCTCGCCACCATCCGGGCATCCCAGCGCAACCGCCGCGCCGCGCCCTCGCCGCGGATTCAACGCTGCCTCGATCACATCGCGCGGCACCCCGCCGATCCGCTCACCGTGCCGCACCTCGCCCGCCTCGTGCGCCTCTCCCCTTCGCGGTTCAAAATGCGTTTTCGCGCCGAGATCGGTCTTCCGCCCCGCGAATACGTGCTCCGGCACAAACTCAGCCTCGCCGACATCCGCCTGCGCCGCGGCGAGGCGGTGACAGCGGTTGCGCACGACCTCGGCTTTTCCAGTTCCCAATATTTTGCCACCGTTTTCCGCCGTTTTGCCGGCCACCCGCCCTCCGCTCTGCAACCGCCCCGCCGCCCCGGCCGCACCTCCCCACCATGAAACTCACCTACTTCGGCCACTCCGCCTTTCGCGTCGTCACCGAGCAGATCGCGATCGTGTTCGATCCTTGGCTCCTCTCCAACCCCCACGGCTCCGTGCCGCTGGCCGAGGCGCCGTGTGATTACATTCTCTGCTCTCACGCGCATGACGATCACATCGCCGACGCCGTGGCTCTCGCGCGCCTGCACGGCGCCACGATCGTGGCGCCATTCGAACTCGCCGACTACTTCGCGACGCACGGCGTCGCCACGCTCGACCTCATGCCCGGCGGCGGCGTCACGCTGCCTTGGGGCCGCATCGACATGACGCCCGCCATTCATAGCTCTTCGCTCGAACTCCCCAATGCTCCCGCCCGCGCGATGGGCGTGCCTTCCGGCTATCGCGTGCAAACCGCCGGCCGCACGCTCTATCACGCCGGCGACACCGCGCTGTTTGGCGACATGCGCCTCATCGCCCGAACACCGCTCGACCTCGCTCTCCTGCCCATCGGCGACTTCTACACGATGGGGCCCGACGACGCCGTCGCTGCGCTCGACCTCCTCCGCCCGCGTCTGGCCGTGCCCATGCACTACAACTCCAACGAAAAAATCCGCGTCGATCCTCACGCCTTCGCCACGGCCGCCGCCTCCGCCGGACACACCGTCCGTGTCATGACACCCGGCGAAACCACCGCGCTGTAATTTCATCCGCCCTTCGAACCTCCTCGCGCGGTCGAAATGGGTTGCCCGCGAAATCTCGCGAAACAAATACTCCTCTCGATGAACGTTTGCCGCCCCTTTCTGCGCCCCCTCGTCTTTCTCGCCAGCGTGGCCTTCGCCTCACTCGCGTTTGCCAACACCGCCATTGAGCCGGTCCCTCGCTCCGAGAGCTGGCTGAAACGCCACGAGGGTTTCGTCGAAATCGCCCACCAGGGTCACATCGACGTGCTCTTCCTCGGTGACTCGATCACCGATTTTTGGCGGAACAGCGGAAAACCGCCCCGCACCGGCGGCAAGGCCGTGTGGGACGCCAATTTCGCTCCCCTGCACGCCGCGAATTTCGGCATCAGCGCCGACCGCACGCAGCATCTCCTGTGGCGCATCGAGCACGGTGAACTCGAGGGAATTTCGCCCCGGGCCATCGTCCTCATGATCGGCACCAACAACATCGGTTTCGAAAGCGATGGCACCACGCCGCGCAACACGCCGGCCGAAGCCGCCGAGGGCGTCGCCGCCATCGTCCACACCCTCCGCACCAAACTCCCGGACGCGCAAATCCTCCTCCTCGCCATCTTCCCGCGCAGCAAAAAACCCGACGATCCCAAACGCCTGCAAGTCGCGGAAATCAACCGCCTGATCGCGCCGCTGGGGAAAGACGCTCACGTCCACTACCTCGATATCGGCCAGAAATTCCTCTCCGCCGACGGCACGCTGTCGAAGAACATCATGCCTGACTTCCTCCATCCGAACGAGCACGGCTACGAAATCTGGGCCGCCGCGATCAAGGAGCCGCTGGCAGCGTTGTTGCGCTAACGGATCTGTCCGCTCTTTTCGAGGGGAACACCACCAGGCGCTTTCGCCTCAGACTCATTTCGCGGACTTCCCATGCCTGCCCGTTCTACCGCCCCACGCCCCACGCCGACGCGCGCCGACTGGGCACGCGTGCGGCTCTTTGCCATGGACGTCGACGGCGTGCTCACGGATGGCAACGTCTTCATCGCGCACGGGCGCTCGGAGCTTAAATCCTTCTCGATCCTCGACGGCAGCGGCCTCAAGCGCGCGATCCGCCAAGGCGTCGCCATCGCATGGATCAGCGGCCGACCCTCGCCCGCCACCACCGCCCGAGCCAAGGAGCTCGGCATCCCTCACGTCGTGCAAGGCCGCAGTGACAAACTCACCGCCCTGCAGGAACTCGCCCGTGAACTCAACCTCCACGCCGACGACTGCGTTTACATGGGTGACGACGACATCGACGCCCCTGCCATGCGCTGGGCGCGCATCGGCGTCAGCGTGCCCGGCGCCATGGCCGTCGCCCACGCCGCGGCCGACTACATCACGCAGCGCGACGGTGGCCGCGGCGCGGTGCGCGAGGTGTGCGATTTGATTCTCGCCGCCCGCGCGGCGAAGAAAGCCACGGGTTGATGAAGCCGCATTTTCATCCACCACTGCGCGCCCTGATGCTCGGCGCAATCCTCTCTGGCCTCGCCATCGCGGCGCATGCGCAACTCCCCGCGGCCGATGCCCCTGCGCTCAATTTCAGCCTCCCGGCGTTTACGCCCGAAGGCTACCGTTCCTTCCTCCTGCGCGCATCCTCCGCCAGTTTCGCCGGCCCGAAGGAAATCGAACTGCGCAACGCCAACCTCACGGTGTTCAACGGCGATGCGGCCAACACCGTCGAGACCGTCATCCTCGCGCCCGTCGCCCGCTTCTTCACCGAGCGCAACCTCGCCTCCGGCCCGGGCAGCGTGCGCTTGATCCGCGACGACATGGAAGTCACCGGCCAGGAGTGGCGCTACGACCACGCGCACAAGACGGTTTTCATCGCGAAAGACGTCCGCGTCATTTTTCATGCTGCGCTGCCCGACTTGATCCAATGAAACGCGCCCTCCTTTCTCTCGCCGCTCTGCTGCTCGCCACCGCCCTTCCGGGCCGCGCGCAAACGGCGCCTACGGACACGATCATTGAATGCGCGGGCGCGTTTGAGACCGTGAGCACCGCGACGGAAATCGTTTCCACGTTTCGCGACCACGTCGTCGTCACCGGCACCAATATCTCACTGACCTGCGATTATCTCCGCGTGGTCGCTTTGCAAAAGACCGCGCAGACCACCGCCCTCGGCCAATACGGCTACTTCAAATCCCTCGTCGCCACCGGCCACGTGAAAATCGTCCAGGGCGATCGCGAGGCGACGTGCGGTCGCGCCGAGATTTTTCCGGGCGACGACAAGATCGTGCTCACCGAGCAGCCGGTCGTGAGCAGCACCGACGGTCAATACGTCGCGCGCGGCCCGCGCATGGTCCTCTACCGCGGCCGCCGGCAGGCCGTCATCGAGGGCTCACCCGAAGAGCGCGTGCGCATCACGCTGCCACCGGTGAAAGACCTCGGCTTCGAGGAGGAGAAAACCACCCCGCCGCCGGCCGCCAAGCCGCCCGCGAAATGAGTGTCGCTCCCGCAGCGGCCCCCGCGCCGCGCCCCGAAATCACCACCGTCGGCCTGCGCAAGACCTTCGGCCGCCGCACCGTCGTCGATGGCGTCAACCTCAACTTTTGCGCCGGTGAAGTCGTCGGCCTCCTCGGCCCCAACGGCGCCGGCAAGACCACCACGTTTTACATGATCGTCGGCCTCGTGCCCGCCACCGGCGGCCACGTGCAGCTCGACGGCGCGGACATCACGCGGCTGCGCATGCACGAGCGCGCGCGCCGCGGCATCGGCTACCTTCCCCAGGAGGCGTCCGTCTTCCGCAAACTCACCGTCGAGCAGAACATTCTCGCCGTCGTCGAGGCGGTCGGCGTGCCCCGCCGTGAACGCGCCGCCCGCGTGCAGCATCATCTCGAAGAACTGCACCTCACATCGCTCGCGCGCCAGAAGGCCTACACGCTCTCCGGCGGCGAACGCCGCCGGCTCGAGATCGCCCGCGCGCTCGTCACCCAGCCCAAGTTTTTGCTGATGGACGAGCCGTTCGCCGCGATCGACCCCATCTCCGTCGCGGAGGTGCAGAAGTTGATCCTCGACCTGAAACGCCGCGGCATCGGCGTCGTCGTCTCCGATCACAACGTCCGCGAAACGCTGCGCATCGTCGACCGCGCTTACTTGATTCACCAAGGCCGCCTCCTTACCGCCGGCACCGGCGAGTTTCTCATTCAGGATCCGCAAGCCCGCGAATTTTACCTCGGCAAGGATTTCAACCTCTGAGCTCGCCCCGGCGGGAACCGGCTCGCGTTTCCCGCCCCGCCCGCCACCTTTTCTCCCGCCCGATGTCACCCGCGAAATCCAAGGCCATCCACGGAATCACCGTCGCGCACTTTTTCGAAACGTATCGCGCGAAGCTCAAGCTGGAGCTCCTCAAGGGCGAAGACGGCCTGCACCGCCTCATCCGTGAAGGCAGCATCAACCGCCCTTCGCTCGCCCTCACCGGCTTCTTCAAATATTTCGCGAATAAACGCATTCAAGTCCTCGGCGCCGCGGAACTCACCTACCTCAAGACGCTGCACCACGACCAGCAGTGCGCCGTCTTCGAGCAGATGGTGAAGCGCAACGTCCCCTGCCTCGTGCTCACGCGGAATTATCACCCCACCCGCGCCATGGCCGACGTCGCCCACCGGATGAACCTCCCGATTTTCCGCACGCCGATGATCACGATGCATTTCGTGAATGTCGGCACGCTCTGCATCGACAACGAATTCGCGCCTCACACCACCGAACACGCCACCATGCTCGACGTCCGCGGCGTCGGCGTGATGCTCCGCGGCTCCAGCGGCGTCGGCAAAAGCGAATGCGCCCTCGCGCTCATCGAGCGCGGCCATTCCCTCGTCGCCGACGATCTCACCGTCATCCGACTCCTCGACGAACGCGAACTCATGTCCAGCAGCCGCATGCTCAACCGCGGCTGGATGGAGTGCCGCGGCATCGGCATCATCAACATCGCCGAAATGTTCGGCATCAAAAGCGTGCGTCTCGAAAAACGCATCGACCTCGTGATCTCGTTGCAGGAATGGCGGCCCGACGTCATCGAAGAACGCACCGGCCTCGAGGAAAACTACTACGAAATTCTCGGCCTGAAAATTCCGCACATCGAACTCTTCGTCCGACCCGGCCGCGACATGGCCCGCCTCGTCGAAGTCGCGGCCCTGACCCAGGCGCTCAAAAAAATGGGCCACGATCCCGCGAAGAGTTTCAACGACCGGTTGATTCAGTTCATGGCGGCCAAGAACAACCAGGTCCGCACGATCAAGCCCGTCGTCCGCCTGGACCGCACGCCCGAAGCCTGAGGCCGGGCGCACCGGAAATCGGGCTCGTGCTTTCCGCGCCGCTCTCCTTTTCTCGCGCGATGTCGTCTCTCCGCTCCGATGGTCGCAAGGCCGATCAGCTCCGCCCCATCACCTTCGAGGCCAATATTGCGCCCCACGCCACCGGCTCCGTGCTCGTCTCCTTCGGCGCCACCCGCGTCATCTGCGCCGCGACGATCGAGGCCAACGTCCCCACCTGGATGAAGCAGCAGCGCGTCCCCGGCGGCTGGCTCACGGCAGAATACTCGATGCTGCCCTACTCGACGCTCGACCGGAAACAGCGCGACATCTCCCGCGGCAAAATCGACGGCCGCACCGTTGAAATCCAACGCCTCATCGGCCGCTCGCTGCGCGCCGTCATCGATTTGAAAAAACTCGGCCAAAACACCCTCTGGCTCGATTGCGACGTTCTCCAGGCCGACGGCGGCACCCGCACCGCCTCCATCACCGGCGCATATCTCGCCGCCCGTCTCGCGGTGCAAAAGCTGGTCGATGCCGGCCGCCTCGCCGAGAATCCCCTCGCCGACTCCGTCGCCGCCGTCAGCGTCGGCGTGTTCGGCGGTCAGGAACTGCTCGATCTCAACTACGTCGAGGACAAGGACGCCGAGGTTGACGCCAATATCGTCATGACCGGTCAGGGCCGTTTCGTCGAAGTGCAGAGCAGCGGCGAGGAAGCGACTTTCTCCACCGAGCAACTCACCGGCCTCATCGCGCTCGCCCAACAGGGCCTGAAGCAACTCGCTTCCCTGCAGACGGCGTTTCTCACGAAACAACTGCTGAAGTTCTGACCGCCCGCGCATGGCCTCGCCCGAGCTGCACTACCGTTGGACGTGGGAGCTCGCGGCCCCGCCCGCGGCGCTGTGGCCGCTCGTGTCGGACACCGATCGCTTCAACCGCGACTGCGGCCTTCCGCCCGTCGAGATCGTTCCGCCCGCCCCGGGCGAGACGACCCGGCTCACCAACAGCCGCCGCCTGCGCCTCCGCATCGCCGGCGTGCCGGTCGAATGGGATGAACGCGCCTTCTCGTGGCTCGCGCCGCGCCGCTTCGGCGTGGAACGTGTTTACCGCCGCGGACCCATCGCGCGCATGCGCGTGCAATGCGAGTTGGAGCCGCGGCCTGACGGTGGCACCACGCTCACCTACGATGTCTCCGTCGACGCCGGCAGCTTGTTCGGCCAGATCTCGGCCTCCCTCGTCGTCGGGCAATTTTCCCAAGCCGCGTTCGGCCGCATTTTTCGCCGCTACGACGAGTTCGCTCAACGCGGCCTCACCCTCGCGGCGCGTCACGCCAAACCACGCCTCGCGCGCGGCGGCGCCGCGCGCCTCACGGCCGGCAGCGCCCTCCTGGCGCGGATTTGCGCGGCCCCGCTCGTCCATCGCCTGACCGACTATATTCGCTCGGCCGAAGCCGCTTCTGCGGCGCGCATCCGCCCTTACGCCCTCGCGGACAATTGGGGCGCCGATCGCCGCCGCACGCTCGAGCTTTGCCTGCACGCCACCCGCGCCGGCCTGCTGGATTTAAGTTGGGATGTCATTTGCCCGCATTGCCGCGGGGCCCGCCGCCGCGAACACGACCTCAGCCACATCGAACGCCGCGCGCACTGCGAGAGTTGCCAAGTCGATTTCGAGGCCAATTTCGATCGCTTCATCGAACTCACCTTCGTGCCCAACCCCGCCATCCGCGTCGCCTCCCGCCCGGATTATTGCGTCGGCGGTCCGCAACTCACGCCGCACATTCTCGCGCAGGAATGGGTGCCGGCCGGCGCGACGAGTCATCTGCCGGTGTCGCTCACTCCCGGGCGTTATCGCGCGCGCAGTCGCGGCTCCTCCTATCAGCCGACGTTTCGCGTCGAAACCGGCGCGCCCGCCGTGCTCGATCTCGCGCTCGACGGCCATGATCTCGCCGACGAACCCGCCGTCGCACCCGAAGGCGAGTTGCGCCTTTTCAACGCCGACCCAGTCGCGCGATTGGTCGCCGTCGAGCATCTGGCGTGGACCAACGATGCGGCGACCGCCTCCGAGGTCACGGCGTTGCAGACGTTTCGCGACCTCTTCTCGCGCGAGGTGCTGCGCGCGGACGAACAAATCTCCGTCAGCTCGATCACCCTCGTGTTCACCGACCTGAAGGACTCGACGCAACTCTACTCCACCATCGGCGACGCCCCGGCGTTTGGGCGCGTGCTCACACATTTCGAAGTTTTGCGCGCCATGGTCCGCGAGGAAGGCGGCGCCGTGGTGAAGACGATGGGCGATGCCGTGATGGCGGTCTTTCCGCGTCCGCTCCCCGCCCTGCGCGCGACGCTCGCGGCCCAGCAACGACTCGCGCGCCCCGATGCCTTTCCGCTGCCCGAAGGCGTGCCCGTGCCGCGCTTCGCCTTGCAACCGCTGGCCCTCAAAGCCGCGATCCACACGGGGCCGTGTCTGGTGCTCACGCAAAACGACCGCCTCGATTATTTCGGCACCACGGTCAATATCGGCGCCCGACTTTGCAGCATCTGCCAAGGCGCGGAAATCGTCATCTCCGAAGCCGTGGAAACCGACGCGGAGGTCGCGCGTTTCCTGCGCGAACACGCCGCCGTCGCCCGCACCGAGGTGCCCCTCCGCAGTTTTGGCGACCGCCCGTTCTCGATCGCCCGCGTCCAGCTTCGCAACGCCGAGTCGACCCCATAAGTGCGACTACCCACGTCGATGGCGTGGTTAACCCGCGGGACGCCGCCGGTTTTTAAGCGTGCGAATTTGGGCCACTGTGACTGAATTTTCTTCCCCATGAACATCCACGAGTATCAGGCGAAAGCGCTCTTCGAGAAATTTGGCGTTCCGGTCCCCAAAGGCGCGCCGGCCAAAACCCCAGCGGAGATCGACGCCGCGCTCGCGCAGCTCCCCGAAGGCCCGACGATGGTGAAATCCCAAATCCACGCCGGCGGCCGCGGCAAAGGCACCTTTACCGATGGATTCAAAGGCGGCGTCAAGTTCTGCAAAACGAAAGCCGACGCCAAAGAGCTCGCCGGCAAAATGCTCGGCAACACGCTCGTCACCGCCCAGACCGGTCCCACCGGGCGGAAGGTGCAGACCGTTTACTTCACCGTCGCGAGCGACATCAAAAAAGAATACTACCTCGCCATCCTGCTCGACCGCGCCACGTCGCGCCCCGTGATCGTCGCCTCCACCGAAGGCGGCGTGGAAATTGAAAAAGTCGCGCACGAAACGCCGGAGAAAATCACGAAGGTCTTCGTCGATCCCGGCTACGGTCTCGCCGATTTCCAGGTGCGTGAACTCACCAGCCAGCTCGGCCTCGCCGGCGTCGAGGCGAAAAACGCCGCCAAACTGATCCGCGCGTTGTTCAAATGCTTTTGGGAAACCGACGCCGCGATGGTTGAAGTCAACCCGCTGATCACCACCCCGACCGGCGAAGTCCTCGCCCTCGACGCCAAAGTTTCCTTCGACGACAACGCACTCTTCCGCCACCCGGAAATCGTCGCGCTGCGCGATCTCAACGAAGAAGATCCCAAGGAAATCGAAGCCTCGAAATTCGCGCTCAGTTACATCGCGCTCGACGGCAACATCGCCTGTCTCGTCAACGGCGCCGGGCTCGCCATGAGCACGATGGACATCATCAAACACTTCGGCGGCACCCCCGCCAACTTCCTCGACGTCGGCGGCGGCGCTTCGAAGGAGCAAGTCGGCGCGGCGTTTAAAATCATTCTCGGCGACCCCAACGTGAAGGGCATCCTCGTTAACATTTTTGGCGGCATCATGGACTGCAACGTGATCGCCCAAGGCATCGTCGAAGCCGTCAAGGAAGTCGGCCTCACCCTGCCGCTCGTCGTCCGGCTCGAAGGCAACAACGTCGCCGCCGGCAAGGCCACGCTCGCCGCCTCCGGCCTCTCTCTCGTCTCGGGCGACACGATGTCCGACGCCGCCCAAAAGATCGTCAAACTCGTGGCCGCCTGAGGCCCGTCCGCACGATCGTTACACGAACAACCTGATCGCATACTCCGATGGCCATTCTCATCACTCCTGAAACCAAGATTCTCATCCAGGGCATCACCGGCGAATTTGGCGCGCGGCACACGAAGCTCTCCCTCGATTACGGCACGAAAGTCGTCGCCGGCGTCACGCCCGGCAAAGGCGGCCAGTTCTTCGAACACAACGGTGCCAAAGTCCCCATCTTCAATTCCGTCGCCGAAGCCGCGAAAGCCACCGGTGCCACCGTCTCCGCCATTTTCGTCCCGCCGCCATTTGCCGCCGACGCCATTCTCGAGTGCGCCGATGCCGATCTCGATCTCGCTGTCGCCATCACCGAAGGCATTCCGGTGCGCGATATGGTGCGGGTGAAACGTGCGATGCAAGGCCGCCGCACGCGTCTCATCGGCCCGAATTGCCCCGGCGTCGTCACGCCCGGCACCGGCGAAAATTCCCACGGCGGCTGCCGCATCGGTATCGCACCCGGGTATATTCACAAAAAGGGTCATGTGGGCGTCGTGTCGCGCTCCGGCACTCTCACCTACGAAGCCGTCTTCCAACTCACTTCGAAAAACATCGGTCAAACCACGTGCGTTGGCATCGGGGGCGACCCGGTTAATGGCACCTCGCATCTCGATGTGATCAAGATGTTCAACGACGATCCCGATACCCACGGCATCATTATGATCGGTGAAATCGGCGGCAACGCCGAGGCCGAAGCTGCCCGCTGGATCAAGGCAAACTGCCGAAAACCCGTCGCTGGCTTCATCGCCGGAGCCACCGCCCCCGCCGGCCGACGCATGGGCCACGCCGGCGCGATCGTCGGAGGTGCAGAGGACACCGCCGCAGCGAAAATCGCGGTTTTCAAAGAGTGCGGTATCGAGGTCGCGGCGACGCCGAGCGATATGGCCGACGCCTTGCTCCGGGCCGCCCGCGCCAAAGGTGTCACGCTGACCTGAGCGCGCCCGCCACTCGGGATTTCGATCGCGGTTCGGCTCGCCGGGCCGCTTTTTTTTGCCCGTCCACGTCGGGCTTTATCTCCGCCATCATGGGGTTCCGCAAAATTTGCTGCGGCGGAGCCAACGGGAATGTCGGGAACTGGTCGGGATGAGGTGGGTCTCGCCTGCCCTCATTTCATCCCATTTACCACTATGAATTGCGCCTCCCGCATCCTCGCCGCCTGTGCGGCTCTCCTATTCGCATCCCATGCACTCGCCCTCGATGTCTACTACGACGGCGCTTCGCATGCGCAGACCTTGGTCTGGACGGCACCTGACGAATACACCTACATGGCCCAGCCCATCAAGACCGGCCCCGGCGCCTCCGCTACGGTGACGCAAATGACGCTCCAGCTCGCCGCCGTGAGTCAATCACCCGCATCGCAGCCCGCTCTGTATGTTTTCAGCGAAAGCGGCGGCCATCCGGGTTCATTGCTCGCCACCTTCAACGCCACCGGGGCCGCTGTGCACGGATTGAATACCTTTACCGGTTCCGTGACGCTCGCTCCGTCCACCGTTTACTTTGTCGTCTTCTATACGTCGGCCGGGCAGGCTGTCGTCAGTTATACGAGCACGGCCGACGGTCCTTGGCACGACCAAGCCGACTTCCCCAACGGCGCGCAGTTCAGCACTTACACCGGCTCGCCGTCGCAGCTCAATCAGGCGGCGTGGGTCGACGCGAAGACGCTTCCCAACGGTTCGTATGATATCATGCGCCTGAGCATCAGCGGCACCACCGGGCAGGCTGGTCCGGACAGCACGCTCTCCAACCTTTCCGTGCGCATCGGCGCAGGCTCCGGGTCGCAAACGGTCATCATCGGCTTTGTCACTGCCAACGGCAGTAAAAACCTCCTCGTCCGCGCCCTCGGGCCTACGCTGACCAGCCTCGGCGTGCCCGGCGCGCTCGCTGACCCGCAACTCGCAGTGTATGACGGCACCACCATTGTCGCTTCCAACGACAACTGGGGCGGCACCACCACCCTGAAGAACGCGTTCACCACGCTCGGCGCCTACCCGCTGCCCGATGCCAGCAAGGATTCCGCCGCTCTCACCCTGCTGCCCGCGAAGCCCTACACCGTGCAACTCACCGGCGGCAGTGGCATCGTCCTCGGCGAAATCTACGACGCCGACGCCGCCGTGACGACGCCGCCCAGCCCCGCCGGGCGCCTCAGTAATCTCTCCGCCCGAGCGCAAGTCGGCACCGGTAACAATATCCTCATCGCGGGCTTCGTGATCAATGGCAGCTCCCCCAAGCGCCTGCTCCTCCGCGGCGTCGGCCCCAAACTGGCCACCTACGGCGTCACCGGCACGCTCGCCAATCCGCAACTCCAAGTGTATTCCGGCAGCACCCTCGTCACCGAAAACAACGATTGGGATGGTTCCACGACGCTGACCGATGCGTTCACCACCACCGGCGCGTTTCCGCTCGACGCCGGTAGCAAAGACGCCGCGATCATCGTCACCCTCGACCCCGGCGTTTACACCGTCCAAGTCTCGGGCGTGAACAACTCCACCGGCGTGGGTCTGGTTGAAATCTACGAAATGCCGTAACAATGTCGTCGCCCAGTCGGACAGGTCCGCGCCGATCCGTCCGACTGCGGTTATGACAAAAAAAATTCTGGACGCGTCGGGCACCCGTGTCATGTTGCCCGACGCATCAGGAACGAGTCGGTCCTCAAAAGCCGATTCTGCCAACCGGGCCGGGAGCGGCCACGGTGGATCGAGCGAAAGCTCGGATGTGCGGGACCCGCAAGGGGCTCGAACCAAAACGCTCCCGAAGACGAACGCCGACCTGATGCTTTAGGTCGGCTTTTTGTTTTCCAGCTTCTGATGCGCCCACCCTCGATCGTCACGCATCATGTCAAAAGTCACCGTCCTCCCCTCCGCCCGTCGCACCAACGGGAATGAGAACCACCACTTGTGGAACAACAACGGCACGTGGTTCCTGCATTACACCACCTATCCCACGCCGTTCACCAAAGAACGCGTTCGCCGCTCGCTTGGGACCAAGGATCTCATGGAAGCCCGCCTCCGTCGCGACGCGTTTTTCTCGCATCTTGGCAACGAGGGTGCGGCCCCGGCCGCCCAACCCGCGGCGGCCAAATTCGCCGTCGCTTGAGCGCCCCGCTGCAACTCATCCGCTTCAGCAGCGCGAACGTGGCGACGCCCGCCGCCGTCGCGGCGACGTCGCGCGCGCTGCTGGATGTGCATGTCGGTTCCGGCAGCGCCCCGGCCGGGCAGGTCGTTTTCTTCGAAAGCCCGGCGGGCCAGCCCTCGTGGCGCTATGTCCTTCCTGACGGTCAACCGTCCGGGCTCGCGAGCGAGATTTCGCGCGTCGATCTCGAAACCCGGATCATGGAGCACTACTTCACGAATCTTCTCCCGCATCCGCGCAGTGCCTGAGTGGCGCGGGCCCGGCTCTTCTTTACACGCCGCGCTTTCCGCGCGGCTTTTTTTTTGCACAGTAGCGGCCCGCATGCCGAAAACCCCGCTCACCCTGGCCGCCATCGGCTGTGGCTCCCGCGCGCAAATTTACGCCTCCCTCGCCGCCCGGCGCCCCGATCTCTTCCGCGTCGTCGCCGCCGCCGATCCCAATCCTGCACGCGTCGAGCGCCTGCGCGCGCTCTCCGGCAACGCCGCCTTTCGCGGCTTTCCCAACGACACCGCCCTGCTCTCCGCCGGCCGCCTTGCGGACGTGATGATCATCGCCACGCAGGACAACTTCCACGTCGCCCCCTGCCTCGCCGCGCTGCGCGCCGGCTACGACGTGCTGCTGGAAAAACCTGTCGCCACGCGCTTCCGCGACGTCCTTGAGGTTAATGCCGCCGCCGTCGCCCTCGGCCGTCGCGTCCTCATCTGCCACGTCCTGCGCTACACGCCTTTTTATACGACGATCAAGCGACTCCTCGCCACCGGCGTCCTCGGCGAAGTCGCGACAATCGACGCCATCGAAGGCGTGGAAATGTTTCACATGGCCCACTCCTTCGTCCGCGGCCATTGGGCGGTCACGGCCGAATCGAGTCCCATGATCATCGCGAAATCCTGCCACGATATGGACATCATTTCGTGGCTCGCCGACGCCCCTTGCGAAGCCGTTTCCAGCTTCGGTTCGCTCTCTTATTTCAACGCGCAACACGCTCCTGCGGGCGCTCCCGCTCGCTGCACTGACGGCTGCCCCGTCGCCGCCGATTGTCTTTACGATGCTCATCGCTATCTCGGACCCCAGCGCCCTTGGCTCCAATGGATCTGCGATCGCCATGATACCGCCACCGACAGCGAGCTCACCGCGTGGCTCGCCCACAGCCCGTGGAGCCGCTGTGTCTATCGCTGCGACAACACCGCCGTCGACCGCCAGACGGTCAACCTCACCTTCGCCAATCGCATCGTCGCCACGTTCACGATGACGGCGTTCAGTCGCGGCCGCGAGATCTCCATCCGCGGCACCCGCGGTGTCCTTTATGCGGGCGACGCCGTGCGCCGTCACACCGGCGCGGATATCATCGTCGAACACCACCTCACCGGCACGACCGAGCGCATCAACATCGAAGAACCCACCGGTGGCTACTCCGGTCATTTCGGCGGCGACGCCGGATTGATTGATGCCCTCCCCGGCGAGTGGCGGCAACCCGATCCCGCGAGCATGCGCTCCTCGCTGCAACGCTCCGTCGAGAGCCACGCCATGGGCTTCGCGGCCGAAGAATCCCGCCTCACGGGAAAGACTGTGATGCTCGACGAATTCCGCGCCCGCCATCAGTCCAGCGAGGCCGAAGCGTCACCGCTGCCCGGCCGCTGACGGCGGCGCCCCGTTCGCCGTGCCCGGTTTCGCAGCCTCCGTCGGTCGCCCCGCGCGCTGGGCCGCCTGCTGGGCCGCCTTCTCCGCAGTCGCGATTCTCTCAAAAAGCAGCTCCTTCTGCCGCGCCCAATCTGCGCGGCCTGCCTCAAGCTCCGCTTGCGCCGCATAATAGTCGCGCCTCGCTTTATTGAGCGCATCGCGCGCCTCTCTCAATTGCCGCGCGGCCTCGTCGAGTTGGCTGCGCGGAACAACTGCTTCGCTCTTCGTTCGCTCCGCCGCGGCCAGCTTTTGTTCGAGCGCCGCCTTTTCCAGCGCGAGCGCCTGTCGCGCCTGTGTGGCTCCCGCCGCGTTTCGTTCCGCGACGGCGAGCCGGTCCTTCAATTGGCGGATTTTGTCTTCCGCCGCCTTGGCGTCTTCCGCTTTGGCGCGATCCTCCGCCTCCGCGCGCACGGTGGCGGACTTGCGCGCAGCAACTTCGGCCGCCTGCAACGTCCGATTCTCCTGGGCCAATCGTTCGTTCACCGCGCGCAACGCTGCCATTTCCTGGCGCACTTTCGGGTCTTCCGACGCCGCGCTGGCCGGCGTCTGCGCTCCTTTTAACTTCCGCTCCAAGCGCGCGATTTCGGCTGCCGCCCGCTGTTGGTCGCCTTCCCAACCTGCAATTGCTTGACGAGCCGCAGTGAGTTGCCCCTGCAGCTCCGCGACTTTCGCCGCGGATTCAACGTTTTCATGTCGAGCCGCGCTCAACATGCCAGCGCTGGCGTCCTGCTCCTCGGTCGTTCGCGCCGCTGCCGCTTTCGCCTCTCGGGTGGCATCCTCCGCGGCGTGCTGCCAGCGCATGCGTTCATTCCTGAGCGCGTCGCGCTCTTCCTGCGCCCGTTGGAGGGCTCCGCGCAATTCCGACAATTGCCCGCGGGCCACGCGTTGCTCGGCCAAATCGCGTTCCAGTTGCTCCACCCGCCCCGTCGGGGCCGGCTCCTCCGACGACACCGAGTGAGCGGGCGCCGACATCGTCAATTCTCCGCGCAAGACCGCGACTCGCTTTTGGGCCGCGAGCTTTTGCGTCTCATCAAGGCGCGGGGCGAGCAGTGCTCGCGCGGCCGTCGGCCCGCCATTTTGCGCCGCGAGCGTCATCCACGCGAACGCTTCCACCGGATCGGCCGCCGCGCCGCGACCTTCCGCCAGCATGATGCCGTAGTTGTTTTGCGCCGGAGGATACCCCTGGCGCGCCGCCTCCCGGTAACATCCCAAGGCCCGCGCCAGATCCGCCGCTCCGCCGCGTCCCTCCTCGAGCATCAAGGCCAGATTGTAGCGCGCCTCCGTGTAGCCTTGCGCAGCCGCCCGGCCATACCACTGCCGGGCCTGCGCTTCGTCGCGCGTGATTCCCGCGCCGGTTTCATACGCCAGTCCCAGATTGTATTCCGCTTCCGGCAGCCCTTGATCCGCCGCCTGGCGCAGCCACAGCATGGCCTCGAATGCATCCGCTTTCACGCCCGCGCCCTTCGCATACATGTTGCCCACGTTGAACTGCGCCGGCGCAAATCCCTGCTCCGCTGCCTGGCGGTAAGAGCGAAACGCCGCCGTCAAATCCACCGGCACGCCCCGCCCGAGCTCATAAATCATCCCCAACGAAAATTGTGCGCGCGCACTGCCTCGCTGCGCCGCCTGTTGATACCACCGCAGCGCCTCCGCCTGATTCGGCGCAACGCCTTCACCGTTCTCATAACTCGCCGCGAGCGCCTCCATCGCTTCGACATCTCCGTGCGCCGCCTGCTCGCTCAACGTTGCCCCGTCGGCGGCCGCCATCGCCACCGCCGCGCTGCTCGCGCCCAGCAGCACGAGTGCCGCACTCCACGCACGCCAAAACGTCGTCAGCGCACGCATCACTCGACGAAAGGCAGCAATCGGAAGCACGTCGGTCTTAAGGATAATTCCGCCCCCGAGCGCAAGGCCTCGAACGCGCCCACGCCGGCGCGCGCCCGCGGCCGTTCCTCAGCTCGTCACGCTGGCGATCCGACACGGCAGCAACGCGGCATCCTGCATGCCGTGGATGATCTTTTTATCCGGCGGGCAAAACGTCGCGAGCGCCCCGTTCAACTGTGCCTTGCCGCCCCGCACGAAGTAATAGGGACACAACCGCAACCGCCCATCGACTTCCTTCACTTCCGCGCCGTCGTTGCTATAAACGCGGTGCCGCACCCGTCGCGGTTTCCGGTAAATCTGGAGCAAATGCAAATTCGTCGCCGCGTCCGCCATGGCGGCCTCCACGCCCTGTTGCCACTCTTCGCGCGAGCAGTCGCTCCCGAGCACGACGCTGCGGGCACCCCACGCGGTCTCGTGGTAACCGCTGATCTTGATGATCAAGTCGCGCTCCTTCTGCGAGGCGTTGATCAAGTCGCGCCAGTCAGCCAGCGCCCGGCCACCCACGCGCGGACCATCCAGCACCGCGCCCGGCGGCAATGGCGCCGGATCCAGCACCCACGACTGCGGAATCAAAGCCCGCAACAACGTCAAAGCGCGTCCACTCACGTTCTCCGCCCAGAAGTCTTGCAACCGGTGGTGATGAAAAAGCGCGAGCGCCAGCTTCTCCTCCTGGAACGGCCGCAGCGGCGGAGCGAGCGCAAGTTCACCCGCCTCCCACGCCGTGAAAATATAGCGCTCCACGGGAATGTTCGGCAGATCGAACAGTTCGAAGAAACGATAAATCACATCGATCTTTTCCGGATTTCCGTCGGCGTCGAAAAACAACGCGTTCTCCAGCGGAAACAACTGCTCCGGGCGCAGGCAAAACACGCGCTTGCCGCGCAACTGCAGCTGCGTCGCTAGCCACTCCATTTCGGGCCGGTAGGTCGCCGCCTCATCACTCACCACCAGCGCGATCAGCGGATTGCGCTCCGCCGGCCGCAACGCTGCGAGCGTTTCATAAAACCCCAGAACCATCCGGTCATCCGCGCCGAGCACCGCCCCTTCGCTGGCATAGAGCCGGTTCAAAAAACCCGTCAGACCGATGCCGCCCGGCACCGAATCGAGTTCCGTCAACGCGAACCCATCGTCGGTCAACAACAGGTCCGGACGGAGCACCGGCGGCAACGTCCCGCGGTTGCGCGGATCGCGCGCGTGCGCGATCAACGCCGCGGGTTTGCCGCGATCGAGATATTCCGCCACCCACGGTGCGCGCAGAGTTTTGTTGCGCAGCAGATTTTTGTCCGCCGCCGCCCGCAGATAAAGCGTCTCCAACGCCTGGTGAAACTCCACGCACGCCGCGCCGATCGCCTCGAGTTCCCCCACCTGCTCCGGCGTGAGCGGCCATGCCTCGGGCGAGAGCTGCCAGCTCTTGTCCTCGAACAGGGGCTGCGCCGCCAGGGCGGATCGGAGGGACTCGTAAGCGAGCGGCATGACAGCTTATTCCTCCATCTGGATTTCTTTGTTGCGATGCCGCGGACAGCCCGCGCGCAACCACGCGTTGACGAACCGGTCGAGGTCCCCGTCGAGCACGCCCTGCGTATCGCTGGTGCTGATGCCGGTGCGCAAATCCTTCACCATTTGATACGGCTGCAAGACGTAGCTGCGGATCTGCGATCCCCACCCGATCTCACCCTTCTCCCCGTAGAATTTATCCATCTCGGCGCGCTGCTCGTCCTGCCGCTTTTCGTAAAGCCGGGCTTTCAGGATGCTCATCGCACTCGCCTTGTTCTTGATCTGGGAACGCTCGTTTTGGCAGACCACCACAATGCCGCTTGGGATATGCGTGATGCGCACGGCCGAATCGGTCGTGTTAACGCCCTGTCCGCCCTTGCCCGATGAACGATAAACGTCGATCCGGAGTTCATCCTCCGGGATGTCGACTTTGATCTCGTCCGTGATTTCCGCGATCACGTCCACCGCGCAGAACGACGTATGGCGCCGCTGGTTCGAGTCGAACGGGCTGATGCGCACCAGCCGGTGCACGCCGCGCTCCGCCTTCGCGTATCCATAGGCGTTTTCGCCCTTGATGAGGATTGTCGCCTTGCTGATGCCGGCTTGATCGCCGACCTGCACGTCCTGCACTTCGATCGTGAACCCGCGCCGCTCCGCCCATCGCGTATACATGCGAAAAAGCAGATCAGCCCAGTCGTTGGACTCGGTGCCGCCCGCGCCCGCCTGAATGGAAAAAATCGCATTGTTGCGATCGAACTGCCCCGTCAGGAAGGCGCCGATTTCAATCTCGTCGAGTTCGGGCAGCATCGCCTTGACGAGCGCTTCCACTTCACGACTGAACTCCTCCTGCTCGGACGCCGAACCCATTTCGATGAGCTCGAGCAACGTGTTCAGATCGGCGACTTTTTTCTGAAAACTCACGATCGGAAGCACGATCCGCTTCAGACCGTTGAGCTTCGCGATATGTTTCTGGGCGCGATCGCTGTTATCCCAGAATTCCGGCGCACCCATCTGCGCCTCCATCGCCTCTATTTCGCGCTGCTTTTGTTCGACGTCAAAGAAACCTCCATAGATGCCCGGCGCGCTTCTTGATGTTTTCGATGTGATTAAAAGTCTCAGGAACGATCATGAACGGAAGACAAGGTGGCAAAACGTCGTCCGCCGCAAGTCGTCAGCGTGCTCCCGCGCAAAAACCCGCGCTCGCCGCCCACCCCGCGGCCTCCCTGGCCCGCCGCGGCCCGCGCCGCACCAACCCGCTCCGGCCTCGCCCGCCTCAAAAGCCCCGCAACGTCCCCGCCGCCTGCTCCGCGAGAAACGCCGCGTAAGTCCGCGCCACGCCCTCGCGCAATGCGATCCGCGCCCGCCAGCCCAACTCGGTGAGCCGCGACACATCCAGCAGCTTGCGCGGCGTGCCATCGGGCTTGCTCGCATCCCAGACAATCCGGCCACCAAACCCCGTCACCTCCGCCACCGTTTCCGTCAGCTCCTTGATCGTCACATCCGTGCCGGTGCCGACGTTGATCCAATCCGGCGGATTTTCCAAGGTGAGCAGAAACGCGCACGCATCGGCGAGATCGTCCACGTGGAGAAACTCCCGCTTCGGCGCCCCCGTCCCCCAAGCCACGACTTCCGCGCGCCCCGCCTCCTTCGCTTCGTGAAACTTCCGCAGCAGCGCCGGCAGCACGTGCGAATTCTCCAAGTGATAATTGTCTCCCGGTCCGTAGAGATTCGTCGGCATCGCCGAGTGAAACAGCACCCCGTGCTGCTGCCGGTAATACTGGCACAATTTCAAGCCCGCGATCTTCGCGATCGCGTAAGCCTCGTTCGTCGGCTCCAACGGACTCGTCAGCAGGCACTCCTCGGGCATCGGCTGCGGCGCGTGTTTCGGATAGATGCAGGAACTGCCCAGAAACAAGAGCCGCTTCGTCCCCTGCTTCCACGCTGCGTGGATGGCATTCGCGGCCACGATCATGTTCGAATAAATGAACTCCGCCGGATAAGTCTTGTTCGCGTAAATTCCGCCCACCCGCGCCGCCGCAATGATCGCCACCTCCGGCCGCTCCGCCGCGAAAAACGCCTCCACCTGAGCTTGCTGCTCCAGATCCAGTTTCTCGCGGGACCGCGTCACCACGGTCACGCCGGGCTCGCCCGTCAGTCGGCGCACCAACGCCGACCCCACCATCCCGCGGTCACCTGCAATGTAAATTTTCACGCGCAAAAAGAGAAGTATTCCCGCCGCCGTGCGCAAGCGCCGTCCTGCCTGCACTCCGCTTCCGCCCCCAAACTCACTCTGCACCACCCGCCGGCGCCATTCGGCGCTTTCCCCCCGCCGCTCGCGTTGCCTACGTTGTCACCATGAACCCGCTCGTGCTGCTGACGCCTGTCTTCATGGCCTTCGAGGTCGCGCAGCTCGTCGTCGCGGAACGCTATCTCGGAATCAAGCAAATCGAACGCAACGCCGACCCTCGCCTCGTCGGCCCGCGCGAACCGGTGGCATTTCTCTGGCTCGCCGGCCTGATGGTTTACGGCGGTTGGGTCCTCCTGCTCCTGCTCACCGTGCCCGCCGCACGGATGCAAGCGGTCTGCTTGCTCGCCATTTCTCTGGCCGGTTTCACCCTGCGGCGAAACACCACTTTGGCGTGGACCTTGGTGCTTCTGACCTTCGAAGGCGCGCTTCGCCTCGGGATGCTGCTTTCTCTGCTCGTCTTCATTTGGCATCAGTCTTAATTCGCCTGCCGATGGCCTATATCGAGTTCGACGCCACTTCTCCCCATTACGCGCGAACGCCGCCCCACGAACGCTTGGGCGTTGTCGTCCACCATAGCGTGCTCTCGTTCCGCGACACGATTGCGCGGATGCTCGATCCCACCAGCAAGGTCAGTTATCACGTGCTCGTGGATGACGATGGCACCCGTTGCACGCTCGTGCCGGATGATTGCCTCGCCTGGCACGCAGGTGAGTCGACGTTTCTCGGCCGCTCCCGCACCAATGAATTTCTCCTCGGCCTGGCGTTCGCCGGTGATACCTATCGCACGCCGCTGACGGATGCACAGATCGCCTCCGCGCTGGAATGGATTGCACCGCGCTGGGAGCTTTATCGCTGGTCCTTGGATCGTCTCACCGATCACCGCCAGATCTCGCCCGGCCGCAAAGACGATTTAAACCCCGTCGAGTGGCAGCGTTTTCTCGCGGCCGCCACCCGGCGCTTCGGTTCGCCTCGCACCGCCGTCTGAGCCGCGCCGCGGTGGGTTCTGCCGCGCACGGCGCAACGTTCTACGCCGCATCCGCCGTGCGCGTTTTCCCCTGCCGCCACCGTCGGAAGCCGAAGAACGCCAGGCTGGCGCCCACGAAAATGAGTCCGTAGGTCGAAGGCTCCGGCACCGGCGTGACCCGCGAGTAAGTCGCATCGTAATCCTGCCAGTAACTCACATCGCCGTAGCCCTCGAATTTGATGTGGCTCAGCACGTCGTCCAAATTCGCCGAGTTTCGCACCAAGAGAAAGTCCGAGAAATCGATCCAATTGCGGATGTAGAGCATGCTGTCCGTCGTCGCCATCAGCAGGTCATCGAGGAACAGGAAATTGGCGTCGCAAACATTTCCTCCGGCAAAATCGATCACCGCCACGCCGTCGATCGTCAGCGTCCCAAACGTCTCCGTCACCCCCGCTCCGCCCGCCCCGTTGAACTGCAATTTGGTTTCCCCGCCGTAGGCCGCGCCGCGCAGAGTGACGTTGGCCGTATTCGCAATCTGCTCGCTGGCATCGAGCCGCAAAACATCCGTGCCCCGGCCATCACCGACGATCACGTTGCCGACGATCGCATTGACGCCTGGCGTTTTGTTCAACGCCAGGATCCCGTCGTTCACGTAAGTCGGACCGGTGAACGTATTCGCCGACGTGCCAGAAAGAGTGAGCACCCCATCGCCGGTCTTGGTTAAACCTTTGGCGCCGCCGTTGTCCGCGATCACGGCGCTGATGTTCAGTCCGCCCGTGCCGTAAACATGCGTGACGAGATCCGAGACGCCCGTCGCGGTCCCCGCCCGAATCGTGCCATTGGAAATGAGGCTGACGGTCGAGCCCGTGGTGAGCAAACCGCCGCTATTGACGGTCAGCGCATAGCCGCCCGCATTGATGTCGATGCCGCTGCCCAGGCTGAGCGATCCCACCGTGCGGTTGGCTGAAAGGGTCTGATCCGCTGTCGGCGTGGCGTTGACGGTGCTCGTCCAACTACCCTGTGCGGTGTTGGTGCCGGTAACAGCCACCACGCCATTGGCCCCGTAGCCGGCGAACGCTGTGCCGTTGACGGTCGCATAACCGAGCACATTCGAAACCAGAGCGGGGCTGTTGCCGAACTTGATGCGCGGGTTGTCCCCGGTGCCGCCCATGGTGCCACCCGTCGCCGCGAAGTTCACCGTGGCGCCCGCGGTGCGGACCAGCGAATCGGTGGCCGGGACGGTTGCCGAGCCGAAGGTGAGCTGCGCCGACCCCTTGTTGTCGCCATACTGCGAAACGACAGTGTTGGCACCGCCCGCGAGCGTGAGCACGCCAACGGTCTCCGTCGTGTCGTTATTTCCTGTGCGCCCCAAAAGGCTGAGCGTGCCGCCAAGCAGCGTTACGGTGGCGGTATCCTTCACCCGGTTGGTGTTGTTCGTTGACCCGTTGTCCAACGTGAACGTGCCGCCATCGCGCACGGTCAGGCTGCTCACACTCGTCATCGTGCCGCCGCTCTGCAGTCGCAGTTCCGCGCCTTTCACCGTCACAGATCCCGCCAGCGTATTGGCGGCGGTCATATCCAGTCGCCCGTTACCTTCGACGGTCAGGCTGCCGTTGCTCACCACACCGGAGAGCAATCCATCCGCGGCGGTGCCTGTGCCGCGCTGCATCAGCACGGTGCGGTTGGCGCCATTGAGATCGATGGCATTGGTCAGCGTCAGCGTGCGATTGGCGCTGTTGGACCCAAGGATGAGTCGCTTGCCGTCGCCCACGAAGTTCGTCGTGCTTCCCCACTTCACGACATTGCTGTTGTTGTTCAGGCTGACAGTGCGATTCGCGCCCGAGGCGGAGAATCCGCCATCACCCTTCCACTGTAAGTTGGCGCCCCCTGCGCCCAAGCTGCGCGTCATATTTCCGGTGAGTTCCAAGACGCCGCCGTTGAGGGCGATGTTGCTGTTCGCATTGATCGTTCCGCGCAGCGCGCCGTCGCGAATTTCCGTCGGACCAGTGTAAGTGTTCGCCCCTGAAATATTCAAAGTGCCCGCACCGGTTTTAATCAAACCGCCGTTGGACAAAACGCCCGAGAGGGTCGCATCCACCGCCGCCGAACCGTTGGCCACGCGCACCTCGCGGTTGGCGCCGCCGAAATTGATGGCGTTGGTGAGCGTCACCATCCGGTTCGCGGCGTCCGAGCTTAGCAACAGCGCATGGCCGTCCGGCACGAAGCTCCCCGCCGCCCAGGTCAGCGCGCCGTTCGCAGTGCCCGCTGCGTTGGTCAGCGTGAAGGTCCGGTTGGCCGAGCCGGAAGCCGAAAAGCCGCCATCGCCCACCCACTGCACTTGGTCCGAACCCATGCCCAATTGTCGCGTGAATGTTGTGGTTACGCCCGACTCCAGCACGCCGCCGGCGAGCTGGAGGTTCCCACCGCTATAACCGTTGGTGCTAAAACCGCCGGCCAAGGCGTCGGCGCTGTTGCTGATCCGCAGCGCACCGCCTTCGATCCGCGTTACACCGTTCCAGTCGTTCCCCGAATTGGTGAGCTCCACGACGCCGGCTCCCATCTTGGTGAGATTATACGTGTCGGCCCCATCCGATATTTTTCCACTCAACGTCAACACGCCTTCCCGCGAACCAATGCCGCTGTTGCCCGCCATCGTTATGTTGCCCGCAAAACTGTTGTTTCCGCCGTCGTTGTAGATCGCGCCGGAGTAGCCTTCGCCGCCGCGAGGCACGCCAAGGCCGTTGATCGTCACCGCTTCCGCCGCCGTATAGGTCACATTGCCCGCCGCGCCGGCCCGGAACGCCAAAGCGCCGCCGCTGTTGACCGTCGTCGTGCCTGCGGTCGTGCCCAGCGCCCCGTTCGTGGTCACCACCACCATGCCCTGATTGATCGTCAGGTTACCCGTCCACGGGGTCGCGCCGTTCGAGTTGTCGCTGTTGATCGTCGTCGTCCCTGTTCCGTTTTTGATCAGGTTGCCGGCCCCGTTGATGTCGGCGTTGAAGTTGATCGCGCCATTTCCGTTCAACTTGATGTCGTTGCCGCCGGTCGTCACGGGACCGTTCAAGCAGAGCGTGCTGAACGAGTAATTGTTGATCCGCAGCTCCTCGGCGAGCGTGATCGGCACGTCGATGTGGTGCTGCGCCTGCGCTCCGTTGTAGTCGTTGACATTAATCGACGGCAAACCCGCCAGCGCCGTGTCGCCCAGTAGCAGCGACCCCGTCCCGTTGAGCGTATAATTGACCCCCGCATCGAAGGTCAGGGAGTTGATCTTCGTGTTGGCGGCGTTCAACGTCACCGTCTGGTTGGTGGTCGGTTTGTTGCCTAGAAGGACGTCGGCATTGATGCCGGGCACCGTGTTTCCCACCCAGTTCGCCGCCGTCCCGGCATCGGTCGTGCCGGCACCATTTCCCCATTCAAACGACCCCGGCTGCCACGGCGTCATCGTCACGGCGACGTTGCGCACTTCGTGAATCTCCGTGGATCCGCCCGTCGCCCCCGTGAAACCGATCTTAAACGTATCGGGACGATCGTAAGACGACAAATCGCTGGTAAACGCTGTGATGTAACTCCCTGTCGCGCCGAATTTCATTTCGACCGTGAGAAGATTGTTGGCGTCGAGGGTCAGCCGGAAAGAACGGTAATCAGCGCCATTTTGGTCTGGTCGGATCGTCGCCGTCGGAAAGTCCATCTGACCGCCGCTGAAGAGCGTATCCAACGGCGAACTCGCCGCGATAAACTCATAGCCGCTGCTTTCCGGGCCACGCACTGCGATGCGGTTGGGAAACAAACCCGTTCCCAACCCTCCGTTCCGGCCCTCGCTGTTGCTCGAGTAATTGCCGTAATCGTCGAATGCGAAACCCAGATATCCGCCCGTCATGCCTGCGACGCCCGAGGGCGGAGCCGCCGCCGCATCCTTTTGCGCATACCCCATCGAGCCACCATACGCGCCCGGCTGAAACGTCGACGCATCGATGGCGCCATCCACCAGGAAAAACGTGATTCCGTCCGCCCCAGAACCATTCCACGTCGTGTAATCCAGCGTAATTTGGATCTGCGCGTTCACCGAAAAAATCGCCGAATCGAACAGCGCAAACGTCGACTGATTCGTCGTGTTCTCGGTCATGCGCAGCCAGCCATTCCCCGCCGTATCGACCGTATTAGCCGTCAGATAAGGACTGGTTGAGCTGGGTGACCCGCCGAATAACCAACCCGGCGCGCTCGTGCCCGTGAAGCTTTCAGTCAGAGTGACTTGCGCCTTTGCGCCCACGGCCCAGCCGACGCAGATCGCCAACCACCCGAGGCGGAAAGCGATCCCACGCAGCGTCTGAAAAATGGCATGCTCAAGTCTCATTGCACGACGGGGTTGAGGAGCACTTCCACGACGAGGTCAACCACGTAGGCGATTCACCCTATTATTAAACATTTTTTATCCAAGTCGTGGGCCTTTCGTAGACGCTTAATTTTTCATTAAGTATTTATCCAACAAAGCGTAATTAAGATCGAGAGACATGGCATTCTGCTGCTCCGCCAACGCGTTTCCCAGCCGCGGCCGTCGCGTGCCGCTGAGAAAAAAGCGCTCCAAGACCGTGACGCCCCCATCCTTTCGTCCCACGATCTCAGTCATTTGTTTTTTCGCCTGCCCCATTCGGTCCCCGTCTTTCTGCACGCCCGCCGCGCAAAAGACCGCGAGACAGGCCTCCATCCGCGCCTGCCACGGGTCTGGCGGCACACGGACCAGCGCGTCCGTCACCATCGCCAATAAATTCGCGTCCGGGTAACGCACCAGATGGGTGGCGAGCAACGCCAGCACTTCGGCGCGCAACGGCTTGTTCGCATCCAACAGCGCTCGAAACTCCCGCCCCACCCTTTGTTCATCGCCCGCTTCGGCATACGCCGCGAGCGTCAGCCGGGCAAAGTCTCGTCCGCTCATCTGACTTGAGAATTCACCGAGCAACGCGATCGCCTCGCCGGGAAATTTTAGCGCGATCAAAGTTTCCACCCGATAAACGCGATCGTAGGGAAAATCCGCGACCAGCGGCGCGGTCATGAGCAACGACTTCGCCTCGTCGGGCGACGACGTTTGCACCTTCCCCGCCAGCCAGAAAAACTCTCGCGCATGCAACGACAGGGCTTCGTCGTCCGCCGCTTTTTCCAATAAATCCGCCCGCTGCAGGCGCTCCGCCGCAAACACCAGCGCATGCGACCATGCCGCCGTTTGGCCAGGCTCCCGCGGCAATTGTCGGGCCGCCAGATCCCCGATCTCTCGGAGATGTCCGCGCGCCAGCAAGCTCCGAAACCAGACGCGCGCCGTCTCCACGTGGTGTTCGGGCCGCTCCCGCAGCAAGTCAGCATACATGCGGTCCGCCTCCGTGGGGTTCCCCACTTGGTAAAACTGCGCCAACATTATCGCCACTCGATAATTTTCGCGGTCGAGGCCATGCGCGACTGACAGCGCGCTGAGCGCTTCCTTCACTTGCCCATGGGCGTAGTAATCGCGCGCCTGTTGAATGAAGAGCTGTGCTCTCACCGTCCGCAGTTCAGCCCACGCCGGCGGCCACACCACCTGTCGCGGCGACACGTCATAACCGATCCACCGCATCACGCCGAACACCGTGATCGCCGCGGTCAAACCCAGGAGCGCGATCGTGCCGCCCACGTAGCCGAAGACCCGCCCCCAAAAAGGCCGCACCTGCGCCGCCGCCACGCTGCAAACCCATCGGCCGGCGTCGTTTTGCTGCAACAGCGGGCAGACCCGTCGAAAACGCGCCGGCCTCTGCCAATGGATCACCGCCTCACAGCCCGTCTCCAACGGCTTCCCCGAGTCGCTGGGATTCTGGCACGGACAGCCTCCGCTTCCACGCTTGAGGCGATAGATCGTCTTGCGCGTATTCCAATAGAACAACGCCCCCGCCATCCGGACCGAATCTCCGAGCCATTTTCTCACCCCTGGCATGAACCGGGTGAAAAGGAATTGAAGCAAGTTAACTCACTTCAACCCGCATCATTCGTTCCGTCGCCTACGCGTCGAAGCGGCGCGGCTTCGTTTTATCCGCCGGCTCCGCGAACGAGCGCGTGAAAAAATCCTGCGCCGCCGTCATCAACTTGGCGTATTTATTATAATCGCCCGCCCACGAATTCGGCAGACACACGCGTTTGATCACGCCCTGCCCGACCTTGTCGGCGGCCGCCAGATCAGGCGCGATCTCCATCGCAAACGTCGGATCGAGCGTGTGCACCACATAGTGCCGTTCACCGTCCTTCCGGTCGTGCTGCACGCGCAAAAAAGCACTGACGTTCATTGTCCGCAGCCTGCCCCTCTCACCCGTGGTGGCAAACGCCAAACGCACGCCGCGCACTCCAAGGTTGAAAACCGCTCCCGCGCACCGCACAAACTCCGCCGCCGTATCTGACTGCGCATCCGCCCCATGTCGCTCCCCGATCAAGCCCCGCCCTTGCCGAAAACGTGGTTCTTCGTTGGCGATGCCGTGCTCGTCGCCACCGCTGCGCTCATCGCACATCTCGCCCCCGACCCCTTCGCCCACGGCCCCCTCATCGCCATTGTCGCCTGCGTGGTCACCGGCGTCTTCATCGCCGTCATCCCCGCCCTCGCCGAATACGCCCGCAAACAAGACGAGGCGCTCGACCAACGCCAGCGCTCGCTCGAAGCCCTCCTCGCCCACGTCACCACCTCCGCCGAACAAATCAGCATCGCCGCCACGACGCTCCACCAACTCACCGAGGTCTCGCAACGCAACCTCAAGCTCGCCGAACATCTCCCCCAGCGCCTGCACGAAAAGATCAACGAGTTTAACGCCCAGTTGACCCAGGCGCAGGACGATGAACGCGAGGAATTGGAGAAAGAGGTCGCCTCCCTGCGCGCCTCCGAGTCCGAAAAACTCGAGACCATCTCCGACAAAATTCACAAATCGGTCGCCGAATTTGCCCGCCTCGAAGCCACGGTGAACAAACATCTCACCGCCGCCCGCACCGAACTCATCGAACGCACCGACGAAGCGCTCCGCCATCTCTCCTCCGCCACCACGTCCGCCCTCGCGGAGGCCGCGACATCCACCGCCCAAGCCGTGCGCGACGCCCAGCACGTTCTCACCACCGAACTAGACCAACGCCTCGCTGCCGCCTGCGCCGCTCACGTCACTCGCGCCACCGAAGCCATCGACCGCCATCTCGCCGCTTCACTCCCCAACCCGAACCCGCTCGCGGCGACGCCCGCCGCGCTCCCACCGGAGGCTCCGGAGCCCATTCCGGAAACGTCAGGCACCGCCGCCCCCCCGCCCGACCACACGCCCCCCGAACCGGAGCCCATCAATGTCGCCGCACCGCCTGCCTCCACTGCGGCGGCCCAGCCTCCATCCGACGCTGCTTCGCCATCCGTGACCGCCACTCTCGCCGAACAACCCTCCGCGGAAAACACCCCCGCAGCGGCGGCCGCCGACGAGGTTGCGACAAACCTCCCGCCTCCACCCGCGCCGCAACTCCCGCGCAAACGCGCGCCCCGCAAACCCAAGGCCAGCGAGCCCAGCTTCGATCTCGGCCTCGACGATCTCGCGACCAGCGCTCCGGAGGAGCCTGCGTCCGACCCCGGCGAGCGGAGTTCAGCGGCCGAGTCGATCGAAGCCGCGCTCTCCTCCGATGGTGCCACGCGCCTGCTCGTCACCGCATATATCGGCATCGGCAATAAACTCTTCCTCCGCGGCGATGGCCCTGGACTGAGCTGGGAAAAAGGCGTGCCTCTTCAATTCGTTTCCATCGGCAAATGGCGTTGGGAAACCAACGACGCCGCGACGCCCGTCCGCGGCCGCCTCTTCAAAAACGACGAAATAGAATGCTCCGCGCTCGGCGAAATCGCCGTTGAACCCGGCCAGCAGCGCGAAGTCTCCGCCACGTTTTAGTCCTCACGCCGGCGCTCGAGACGGCGCCGCCCCCGCTCGACGCCGCACCCGCGACGCCGAGCCAACATCCTCAAGGAGCGGGCGCTCGCGCGCCCCGTCGCGGCCCGTTACCGCCGCACCGCCGCGTAGGCCTCACGCACCGCGTCCAACGCCGGCTTCGGATGAAACGGATACGCAATATACGCATCCGACATTTGCGGCCAGCTATCCGCCAGGTTCCACAGGAAGATGCCCCAACACGTCGGCTGCGCCTCGTAGAATTCCACCCAAAACTTCGATGCTTCCGCCTGAAGTTTTTGTGATTTCTCGATGAGGTCTTCCAGCGACTTCGGTTCCTCCCAACCACGCGCCGCCACACTCTCCCAGATCGTGCGATAACGTCCGTTGCGATCCAGCCGCCACGTATCTGAACCGTGCGTGAGATACTCCTCGTTCCACACCGGCCAGCGATTCTCCGGGGCGACGAATTTTTCGACGACCTCCATTGCCGGCATCGCGAGATGGCCGATCTCCGTCACCATGCGCGGCTTCACCTTGGAGTAGAAATCCGCCTTGTAGGAAAATCCGTGCGCCCACAAATGGCAGTCGCCCTCCGTCGGCACATTCTGGTCGTAGGTCAACGGCGAGTAAGGCGAGGTGGGCACGTAGGGCGTGGAGGGCGCATGCGTCTGCACTCCGTCCCGCAAAATCTGTTTGCTGAGTTTGTTATAACGATAGTCCGGGAAGTTGTAGCTGTTGTCCGCGAGCACATCGTTTTCGTTGTCGCCAAACCATGCCACCACGCAGGCGAAATGCCGCAGCCGGCGGACCTGAAACTCCGCCTCGCGCCGCGCTTCTTCCAAGAACGCCGCATCCTGTGGATAACACCCGCAGGCAAACATGAAGTCGTGCGTGATCAGGATCCCGAGTTCATCGCACTTTCGGTAAAACGAATCGTGCTCGTAGATTCCCCCGCCCCACACCCGCATTGCATTGATGTTCGCTCCCTTCGCCGCCGCGAGCAGTTGATCGTAACGCGCCTCGTCGATCCGCGCGAACACGCCGTCCGCCGGCGTCCAGTTCATGCCTTTGAGAAAAATCTTCTTCCCGTTGATCGCGATGATGAACGAAATCCCGCCGTCGGCATCCGGCTCCTGGATCAGCTTCACCGTGCGCACGCCAAACCGGCCGCTCCGTTGATCGAGGTCGCGGCCGCCCCGGCGCACTTTCGCGCTCCAGTCATACAACGGCTGCGCGCCGTGATTGTGCGGCCACCAGAGTTTCGCGTTCGGAATCGTGAAACGCTCCACGTGGCGCCCCCCGCTCGGATCGTGCGCGATGACCAGACTGCGCGTCTGCCCCGCGACCGTCAGCTCGCACTCCACCGTGCCCGGCGCGCCGTGATTGTGCTGCAATTCCACGCGTGCCGTCACTTCGGCGGTGCCGTCGTGCAACGCCACCGTGTCGATAAACACATCCGCCAGCTCAACCGGCTCCGTCAGCACGAACGCCACCGGCTTCCAAATTCCGATCGTCACCAGGCGCGGTGAAATATTCCAGCCGTAGCACGACTGCGATTTGCGCACATGCAACCGCACCGGCGGACCGTAGCCCCGCACGCCCGGTTGCCGCAGGTCCCGGCCCGGCGGAAACGCCGGTGCCCCCAGGCACACCTCGAGCAGGTTTTTCCCCGGTTTCACGTGATCGGTCACGTCCACGCGCAACGGCGTAAACATGTTCTGATGCCGGCCGATTTCCTTTCCGTTGAGCAGCACCGTCGCGAACACGTCCAACCCTTCGAACAGCAAATGCAGCCGCCGCCCTTCCGGCACCGCCGGCGGCGTGATTTCCGTGCGATACCACCAGTCCATCTCCTCCATCCAGCGAATGTTGTCGTGGTTCGTGCCGAAATACGGATCTGGAATCTTGCCCGCACGGAGGTAATCGAGATGCACGTCGCCGGGCACCTGCGCCTCGATCCAGCGCTCGGCGAGAGGCAGTGCGGAGCAACCAGCGGTCGCCCCCAGTTCAGGTTCGGCATGCATCACTTGCCACGCCGCATTCAAGGGAAGGGATTGTTTCATGGGGAAAATTCTTCTGGGACGTTAATTTTTGAGCATCCGCACCCGCCGGTCGCGCCGCGGCAGGTGAATCGTCACCACCGTGCCGATGCCCTCTTTGCTCTCGATGCCGATCTGGCCGCCATGCTCGTGCAGGATGCGCTGCACGATCATCAGCCCCAGACCGTGCCCGCCAGACTTCGTCGTGTGATACGGCTGAAACAGCCGCGTCAAATCGTCCTGTTTGATCCCCGCACCGGAGTCGGCGAACGCGAGATGCACATTCTCGTCGTCCGCCCACGAGCGGATTTTGAGCCGCCCACCCGGCTGCATCGCTTCCGCCGCGTTCTTCACGAGATTGAAAAACACCTGCTTCACCTGGTCGCGATCCGCCATCACCACCGGCAACTCCGCCTCCGTCTCCACCTCGACCGCGATCCCGCGATCCGCGAGTTCGCGGTGCTGAAACGTCAGCACCTCGTCGAGCAACTCCGCGAGGCGCACCTCACCCAGATTCGGTGGCCGCGGACGAATCGCCTCGAGGAAATTCGTGATGATCCCATCCAGCCGCTTCACTTCATCGCGACACACCTGAATCGACTGCGCGATCGACTCCGTCTCACGCTCCGCGGCGCGCAATTTTTTCAATTTCCGCTCCACGAGCTGCAGGTGAATCGTGAGCGAATTGAGCGGGTTGCCCAATTCGTGCGCCACTCCGCCCGCCAGCAGCAAAACCGACGACGTCCGCTCCGATTCAATCCGCGCCTCCGTCGACTGCTTCTCCCGCGTGATGTCCGACAAGATCACCGCAAACCGCCGGTTCGCGGCGCGCAAATCCTGGCGAAACGGCACCATGTAAAGCCGCACCGTGCGCGGCTCCGGATAAGTTAACTCGAACTCCCGCGCCACGATCGGCAGCGCCGCCGGTGCCTCCGCGTCCATTCCAGCCAACGAGGGACGCAGACCAGGCATCAGCCGCCACAACGTTTCGCCCACCAACTCCACACCCAATCCGATCAAGCGCTGTGCGGCGGCATTGGCATACTCGATTTCGCCCTCCTCGCTGATGACGAGGACGCCCTCTTGCAACACGTTGAAAATGTCTTCGAACAGCTCGCGCTGGCGCACCAACCGCTGCACGAGATTCGCCAGATTCACCGAGTCCAGCGTATCGAGCCGGCCGAGCACGCGATCGAGCGAAGAGTGCTTGCGGGGGGGCATTCGGGCACTACTGGCAAAACCCGGGCGCTCGTCAACCATCGCAGCCAATCAGCGCTCCGCGCGCACCCACGCTCCCGTCGCCGGCACCTCGCACGCATCGCCTGCGCCCATGCCAACCACCCAAAGTTCTGTGTCCGCGCCCAGCCAATCCGCCGCCGGCGCTTCCGCGAGTTCGAACCAGTCGTCGCCCGCCGCTCGCACTTGGCCGACGTGTTTCCCCTCCGCGCTCATCAACGTCGCTCCGCGGTAAGCGTTCGCCCGGATGAAATTCGTTTTCATGCGCACCCTTTTTCCCGCAATGCCGTCCGCCTGGCCCAATCCCAGCCGGACGTCATCCTTCAACGTCAGAACAACGTCGCCGCCCGCGCGCTTCGCCCCGACGACGGTGTTCGCCAGCCGCCGGCCCGCGCCAAAACTCACGATCCGCCCAGCGAGATCCGCCACTCCGACTTGCTGGCTCGCGTCCGTCCCGCGCACCCGCACGTCTCCCGTCTTTACGTCGACTGCCATGACTTCGCCGGTCCACCCGCGAGCCACCACGCGCGGTCCACCATCCATCTGCGCGCTCGTCCCATCGGCCAGCCACAGCCGCGTCCAACCCAACTTCTTCGTCAAGGTGCCGACGACCACGCGCGCGTCGCTGGTGAGACAATGTTCGCCAACGCTCATTTGTTTCCGCGTCCCTGGCTCGCCCACGAGAATGACATCGGTTTCGCCGTTTGCCCGCTGCACTTTCACGCCCACGCCGTTCGGCAGTTCGATCCGCTCCGCGGCGGTGATGGACGGCGTGCTCTCGAATGGTTCGATCACGCTCACAAAACGACTCGTCACAGCGCGCGCGCCTGGCCCCGCCGGTTTGTTTCGCATGATCGCATAGTGCAACACCTGCGGCCACTTCACCGGCGACACGCGCGCCTGCGCGAGGATTACGTCCTGTCCGTCGCCCGCCAAGAGACGGATGCGAACGCACGCCGCCGCCGATTTTTCGTGTGTATAGTCCAGCACAGCCTCGCCAGCGCGCAGCCGTTGCACGTGCGTCAGATATTGAAAACCCGAACCCATGTAGTCCGCGTAACCGCCTTTGTAACCTTTCGCACCCAGCACCGGATCATCGTAGATCTCACCCACTGCGACGTCCTCCCCCGCCAGCGTGCCGCGCGCCGGCTCCGTCCAGCTTCCGCCCGCCAACGCGAATGTCCCCGGCGGCCCGTGCAGGCTGTAATCGTGTTGCCGCCCGCCACGCACATCGAACACGTCCACCAGATAACTGTGCGTCGCATCCGCATCGACCATCACGGTCGTGCGGCGGTAAACGTCGCATTGCGGATACGTGCCCGGCGCGCTCACCGCCACTGCCCTCGCCCAGCCCCCATCCGCCTGCAATTCAACCACGCCCGCGACATTCCCCGGCGCCTTCGCGGCATCCACCGTCACCGTGTTGTGCGAGATTGTGTTGATCGACCACGCGTAAAGACCTGGCACCATTTCGTTCATCCCATCGGGGTAACCCAGGTCCGGCAACAACGGCTGCCCCTCGGCAAACAGTTCCAGGTTGAGCCGGTCGTAATGAAAATGGGTCACGTGCAATCCGTGATAGAGCGACAGCCCGATCGTGTCCGCCGCGTTGTTCAGTAAACTCACGCCGTAGCCTGAAATCAGCCGCGACGCTTGCGGCGGCATCACGCGCCCACCGCTGCCGCCCCTCGCTGGCGACGCGATCACGGGATGCAACAGCGACTCAAACGTCTTGAATCCCGCCGCGCCGCCCGCCCCTGTGCCCGCCAAAAAACGGGCGAAACGCGGCTCTCGATACGTGCGATATCCCCACTGGTACGCCGCGGTGTTTTCTTCAGCGATTCCCCCGTAAACCGTGCCGGTGTCGCCAATCGTCGGCGTGAAATTCCCCACGGCGATCAAATCGAGCGGTGCATCGAGCAAGCGCCGCAGCCGCGGCATTTCCACCGCCGTGCGCCCCAGCTTCGGCAGCAGGCCCGCCACTGCGGTCAGATTGCTGATCCACGTCGCGTTATAGTCCGGGGATTCATACGGCTGCCCGTCCTGCCAGATCAGATTATAGAGTGCGAACCGCAGCCCCAGATACATCGTGCCATCCGGCCGATCGAGGACGTCGCGCACATAACGGGCGTTGTCGCCATGCTGCCGCACCGTCGCCAGCACCAGCAGCGAGCGCTGATGCATCCCGTAGTTTCCGCGAGTTTTTTTGGAGTAGTAGGCATCGATGCCCTCCTCCAGAAGATTGGCGTCGATCAACGCCCGCAGGTCGCGCCCATTTTTTCCGTATAATTTCTGCAGCGCCGCGTCGCCGTCGATCGTCGGCCAGATCGCGTCGTAACATTCCGCAAATTGCGCCACGAGATACGACTCCCAGATCGCATTCACCACCTTGCCGACGTAGCGCTCATGATGTTGCGCCGCCAGAATCTCGCCGTAGCGCGACTGGCTCTCGTAATCCATCGCCGGGTAAACTTCCGCGATCCGCGCCAGCAACACCGCGGCCTTGTGCGCGTAAACCTCTTCGCCGGTCAGCAGGTAAGTTCGCCCCAGCGACTCCGCCGCCTTGATCAACGCGTGGTGGTCCGCTTGCGGATGCCAATACCACGTCCAATGGTTCGCGTGCGCCACGAACCAGTAGCGCTCGCCCGTCGGGCTCACCCAGCCGCGTCCGTCGTCCACATACGGTCCGTTGAAATCGCTCCGATCCTTGAACCCGCTGCGATAAAATTTGCCGTAATCATTGCTCGGATAGCTCTCGCCGCCGATCGGACACGTCACCTTGAACGGCTGCTTCGGATCGATGATCCACGGATACGTGCTCTGCGTGACCTCAAAGATTTTCTTCCCGTGCACCGGGCAGCCTTCCGTCGAGCAATCGAAAGCCCGTGGCACTTCCGCGCTCGTGACGACGTCCCGCAGCGCCTCGTCCGACCACGCCGCCCAATAGTCCGCCTCCTTCTTCAACTCCGCCGCCACCGCCTGCGCCGCCGGATAACGCGCCACGTTTTCCCGCGCCTGCGCAATCTCCGCTTCCGTAAAAAGCGTCCGCGCGTCCTTCAGCGGAAACGCCGGCGTGCGCACCACCGCCGGCAGCACCACGCCCACCGGGAGCGGCGGCCGGGGCTCACCTTCCGCTTTCCAATCCGAAGCCGTATGCGCCGCCAGCGCAGCCGCGCCCGCTCCCAGCGCCGCACTCAGACCGAGGGTTCGGAGGATTCGGGCCATGTGGATTCGTCGATGAAATCCATCTGGGCCGGATCGGCCCGCGACGCGAACAACTTCCGCAAAAACAATTCCCGATGCTGCCGGCAGCGGCCCAGCCGCAGCAACGCCTCGCGGTGCTCCTCGGTCGCATAGCCCTTGTGCTGCGCGAAACCGTAGCCCGGATGCTCCACCTCCATGGCCCGCATCAACCGGTCGCGCGTCACCTTCGCGACGATCGACGCCATCGCCACGCACAGCGATCGCCCGTCCCCGTTCACCAAACCCTCGTGCGGATATGGAAACGCCCGCAACGCCAGCCCGTCGATGAGAATGCGGGCCGACACCGTCGGTTGAAACGCCGCGATCTCCTCCGCCGAGGCGAAGAGATCCGGCTCCGTCTTCTGCTGAAACGCGCTCGGCGGGTAAATTCCCTCCAACGCGCGACGCATCGCCAGCTTCGTCGCGCCCAGAATATTGAACTGCTCGATCTCCCCCACATCAGCCACCCCGAAATGGGCGTGGATTTGTCCCTGGCTCACGAGCGTTTCGAACTCCAGCCACAACTCTTCGCGATCCTCGGCCGTGAGTTGCTTGGAGTCATTCACACGCCCCGCCTTCGTCAACGCCCAGCGGCATTCCAGAAACTCGCGATTCACCAACACCGCCGCGGCCACCACCGGACCAGCCAGCGCTCCGCGGCCCGCTTCGTCCACGCCGATCAAACTCAACACGCCGTCGATGCGTTTGAGGTCAAACCCGCGCAATTGTCGCCGCTTCGGCATCGGTCACTCCGCCCCCTTCACCATTCCATTTTTTCCCGCGGCTCCGGCAGCGGCAGCTCGTCGAGCTTGCCCGCCGCCTTCACCACTTCGTAGGCCGTGCGAAAATGCAGCTTCGCGAAATCCCGCAGGGCCAGCACGCCGAATTTCGCCATGATCTCCGCCGCCTGCTCTTTCACCAGCGGGCCCGCGCCCTTCTGCAGCTTCGCCCCAAACTTCTTCGACAACGCGTGCATCTGGCGCACGAACTCCGCCCGCGCCACGACTGACGCCGCCGCCACCACCGGATCCTCTTCCGCCTTCGTCCGCATCCGCAGCTCGAAATCCTTCAGCCCCTTGCGCGTCAGCTCGCGCTGCACCAACGGCTGCTCCGTGAACTGGTCCAGCAGCCCCCACGGCACCCGCTTCGCCTCCAGCGCCTGCATCAGCGCCGTGGCATGCTGCCACGCCAGCAGCGTGTTCAAATTCGCCCGCGGCCGCGCCATCAATTCGTTGTAACGCGGCATCCCGCTAAAACACGTGCGCACCACCACGCCGTCGGTCTCGCGGATGACTTTATCCAGCTCGATGATGCGCGTTTCGGTGATCTTCTTCGAGTCCTGCACGCCCGCCTTGCGCCACGCCTCGATCGCCGCGCGATCCGCAATCACCGTCGCCGCGATCACCGGCCCGAAGAAATCGCCCTTGCCGCTCTCATCCAACCCCGCGTGCGGCTCAAACCAGTCCGGATGCAACACCTCGTCGTAGCCGAGTTTCGCCGCGCCCGTGATTTCCGGCTCCAGCACATCGCGCACAAAATCCTCCGTGCCCTTCCCCGCCACCACGGCCTTGCCGCTCGTGTATGCCGCCACGTTCACCTTCAGGTGGTCCGCTTTGAACGCGAACCGCGTATACGCCACCTCCACCGGTTTCCACCCGCGCGCCTCGAGCAGCGCCCCCAGTTTTTCCATCTGGGCGTCGTCGAGTTTGACCGTGTAACTACTGAGGACCTTGGGTTTATCCTCGGCCGGCTGGCTGCGCTTGAGCATAGGCGCACGAATAGTCACAAAAACTCCGCCGATGACACGCAAAACTTCCGCCGCCGATGCACTCGCAGCCTCCGCCGCGGACTTCCAACACGCGTTGCTCACGTGGTTCGACGCCCACCAACGCCGCCTGCCGTGGCGCGACGCGCCGTCGCTCTACAAAACGGTCGTCAGCGAATTCATGCTCCAGCAAACGCAGGTGAAGACCGTCCTGCCCTACTTCGCCCGCTGGCTCGCCGCCTTGCCCGACTTCGCCGCCCTCGCCGCCGCGCCTGAACCGCAGGTCCTCAAACTCTGGGAAGGCCTCGGCTACTACTCGCGCGCCCGCAATCTCCACCGCCTCGCCCGCGCCGTCGTCGCGTTGCCCGCACCCCCGCGCACGGCCGCCGCGTGGCAGACACTTCCCGGCGTCGGCCCTTACACCGCCGCCGCCATCACGAGCATCAGTTTCGCCGCGCCCGCCGCGTGCGTGGATGGCAACGTCGTGCGTATTCTCGCCCGCCTCACCGCCGATCCCACGCCCTATCGCGATTCCGCGACCGCCGCCAAAGCGTTTACGCCGCTCGCCACCGCGCTGCTCTCTCCCGTCCGCTCGGGCGACCACAATCAAGCGATGATGGAACTCGGCGCCACAGTCTGCTTTCGCGCCCATCCGCTCTGCACCGTCTGCCCCGTGTTTTCGTTTTGCGCCGCCCGGCGCTCCGGCGAACCGGAGCAATTTCCCCGCCTCGCCCCGAAAGTCATCGAGCGCCGCGCCGTCACGCGCGTCTGGTGCGAACGCGCCGGCGCGCTCCTGCTCCACCGCGCCGCCGCCACCGCCCGTCGCTTCGCCAACATCCATGAGCTGCCCACGGCCGCCCAGCTCGGCGTCGACGAAACCGTTCTTTCTTCGCACCCGCCACTCGCGCAACGCACCCGCGCCATTACCCGTTTCTCCATCACGGAAACCATTTGTGCAGCGCCCGCCGCGCAGCGTTATTCCGCGTCCGACGAACTCGTCTGGGTGCCTCTCGCGGAGCTCGAGACCGTCACGCTGTCCGGCCCCCATCGGCGCTGGATCGGCGAACTACTCGCCGCGCGCGCTAACGCATCTTCGCCAGCAAAGCATCGACCTTCGCCTTCGAGCGCAACACGTCGTCGGGCGTCAGCCGCGGGCTGAATTCCAGCACGAGCACGTGCTCCGGACGCCAGAAGCGGCTGATCATTTCAAAATCGATCGTGCCATCGCCGATCGGCTGATGATCGTGGCCTTCCGCATCGACGTCATGCAGGTGAAAACCCAGCAGCCGTGGCGCATAACGCGACAAATGCGCCGCGTGGTCGATCACGCCCATGCGCTGCTTGATTTGCGCATGACCCGTGTCGTGCCAGTAACCCGTCGGTGAACCCGCGGGCAACGCGTCGAGCAGGGTCAAAAACTCATCATCGAAGGGCAATTCCTCCAGCTTCTCGCGATTTTCGAATCCCAACCGCACGCCCTTGGCCTGCGCGTGCTCGAGCACCGCGGTCACACTCGCCTGCATGTTTTCCCAATACGCCGGCATCTGCTTGCGCAGCTTCGCCGTCGCCTTGGCGAGCGCCGCGCGGTAGCGCGGATCGTCCGGAATCGTCTGCTTCGGATGCCGGTCGCCGTAAGCCCGCAACGTTTCCGCCGGATTGAAAAAGAAAAAACGCACGCTGCCCAGGTGGCACACCAGCACGCGCGCCTTCACCTGCGCCGCAAAATCGATCGAGCGCTTCGTCTGCCGCACCCACTGGTCCCGCTCCCGGTTGTCCTTCGACGAGGGCTCGTAGAGATTGGGCGCCGCCCGCGTGATCCCCGTCGGCAGCGGGCAAAAATTGTGGGTCGTCGAAATCCCGATAAATCCTTCGCTCAACGCTTTGAGCACGCCCGGAATCAGGGTAATGCGCACGCCGTGGCTCAATTCCACATGCGAAAACCCGAGATCGGCGATCTCGCGCATCATGGCATATCCATCCGTGTGACGAGCCGAGTTCCAGCAACAGGAGAGACTCAGCATGGGCGTGGCGACCGGCATCGGGCGGATAAGCAACTCAAGTGCGCGACACTTGCACGAAAAAAAACCGTGCCCCGCTCCGGGACACGGTTTCAGAGATTGGTTTTGCTAATTCGCTCAGCCTTCGTGGCGGCGGCGCAGCATCTGCGTGAAGGCCATGACCTTCTCCTTGCGGCGGCGCTTTTCGCACGGCTTTTCGTAGTAACGCTTCGCGCGGGTTCCCTTGATGATATTCTCGCGTTCGAGCTTCTTTTTCATGCGGCGCAGCGCACGGTCAACGGGCTCGTTTTTGCGGATCTTGATCTCAATAGACATGTGAACGTTTGATAGGTCGGACGTCGAAAAACGGTGACTACGCCAGCCACCGCGCCGCCCGTCAATGTCCTTTTTCACCGCTTTTCGCTCACCCGGCGGTTGGGCGCAACTCGTTGCCCTTTCAATCCCGCCGACCCGGTAAATTCCCTATGCTGCAGGGCGGCTTCGTTCCGGTTGTTGAGCTCGGCACTTTGCCTTACCCTTCAGGCTCTTGCTTCTCGGTGCATGGCAGTTTTCCCGGTTCGCCTCTGTGGGCGCTTGGTTGGGGCGCGGTGTGATTTCCATCACCCCGGCGTTTTCCAGCCTTGCCGGTGCGTGCCTCCAGTCTGCGGGTCAAACATTCCGCGACAGCCCATCCACATGGCTCCGTTGATTCGCGCGCTCAGCGCCTTTCGCCCGGGCGCCTTGCTCGGCGTCGCTCTGCTCCTGCCGGCACTGCTTCGCGTCGCCGCGCCCTTCGCCCGTGCGGACGACAGCGCCATTTCGCGCGAAAACGCCCTGAAGGCCGCCGCTCTCTACAACCTCATTCCCTTCATCGACTGGCCCTCCGCCGGCTTCCCATCCCCCGACAGCCCGGTCATCATCGGGGTCCTCGGCCGCGATCCGTTTGGCCGGCTTCTCGACGGGCTGGTCGAGAACGAGCGCTACCATGGCCATCCTATCCGCGTTGTGCGTTTCTCCACCGCCGAGTCGGTCGGTCTCTGCCACGTGCTTTTTATCGCCCGCGCGGCCGGCCCACAAAATTGGCCCCGTGCCACAATTGATTTTGAACATCGTCCTATTCTCACCGTCAGCGATGTTGACGACTTTGCCTCCCATGGCGGCTCCATCCAATTCTTCATCGCACGTAACCACCTGCGGATGATCATCAACCTCATGGCCGTGCGCTCCGCCGGTCTCAGCGTCAGCTCCAAGCTGTTGCGTCTCGCTGAGGTTATCCCCGAGAACGCGTCCCGATGATTGTGCCTTTTTCCAATCTTCCCATCCGCTGGAAGCTCACCTTGGTGATCGTCGGCACCAGCGTCCTCGCCCTCGTCCTCACCTGCGGAATCTTCGTTACTTACGAATGGGTCACCTACCGCCGCGAAGCGCTCGGCAACCTCACCACCATCGGCCGTCTCATCGCCGACAACAGCACCGCCGCCCTCGGCTTCGATAATCCCGGCGAAGCCACGGAATTGCTGGCCACTCTGCGGGCCGAACAAGCCGTCACCGTCGCCGCGCTCTACGACACCCAAGGCCGCCTTTTCGCCACTTACGCCCCTCACGACACGCCCCCCACCCAGCTCGACCCCATTCCCGTCGGCAACTTCGAGTTTCGCGACGGCTACCTGCACATCTATCAAGCCGTGGTTCAAAACAACCACCGCCTCGGCACCCTCTTCATCTCCTCGAATCTCGAACACGTTCGCCAACGCTTCCTGCTCTACGCCGCCCTGGCCACCCTCGTTCTCGTCGGCTGCGGCGTCGTCGCCGGCGGTCTCGCCAATTTCCTTCAACTCGGCATCACCCGCCCCATTTACGAGCTCGCGCAAACCGCCCGCCTCGTCTCCGCCCAACGCCAGTATTCCGCCCGCGCGCGCATCCACGGCACCGACGAACTCGGCGAATTGACCGAGACGTTCAACGACATGCTCGCGCAAATCGAAGAGCGGGACCAACGCCTCCTCACGAGCGAAGAACGCCTCCACACCGCCCTCTCCGCCGCCGACATGGGCACCTGGCGCCTTGATCCCCGCACCGAGGACGAGACCCGCGACGCCAACCTCAACCGCCTTCTCGGCCGCGAGCCCCGCACCTCCCACAGCAAATGGGAGGAACGCCTCCTCTACGTGCACCCCGAAGATCGCCCCGTCTTCCGCGCCGCCCTTCATCGCACGCTCGCCGACGGCAGCCCGTTTTTCGCCGAATATCGCATCGTGCGCAACGAAGGCGCCGTGCGCTGGATGCGCGATCGCGGCAAAGCCGTTCGCCTGCCCCAAGGCGATATCGACTACCTCACCGGCGCCGCCGTCGACATCACCGACCGCAAGGAGGCCGAAGAAGAAGTGCGCCGCCTCAACTCCGATCTGGAACAACGCGTCACCCGTCGCACCGCCGAACTCGCGCAGACAAACAAGGAGCTCGAAGCGTTTATCTACTCCGTTTCCCACGATCTGCGCGCCCCGCTCCGGCACGTCACCAATTACTCGCAAATTCTCCAGGCCGATCACGGCGCCGTCCTCCCCGAAGAGGTGCGTTACTACCTCGGACGCATCGGCAAAGCCTCGTCCAAGATGAACCAGCTCATCGACGATCTGCTCAACCTCAGCCGCGTCAGCCGCCAGCCCCTCGTCCTGCAGCGCACTGATCTCAACCAGCTCGTCGACGACGCGTTGATCGACCTCGAACCCGAGCTCCAAAACCGCCGCATCGAGTGGCAGCGCGCCTCGCTCCCCATCGCCCGTTGCGATCCCGGCCTCATTCGCCTCGTCTTTACCAACCTCCTCTCCAACGCGCTAAAATACTCCCGCCCGCGGGAAGTCGCCCACATCGCGATCGGCACCACGCCCATCGAAAACGGCCTCGCTATTTTTGTGCGCGACGACGGCGTCGGCTTCGACGCCCGCTACCAGCACAAGCTCTTCGGCGTGTTCCAACGCCTGCACGGATCCGCCTTCGAAGGCACCGGCGTCGGCCTTGCCACCGTCGAACGCATCATGCGCAACCACGGCGGCCGCATCTGGGCCGAGAGCCAGCTCGATCACGGCGCCACGTTTTATTTCACGCTGCCCGGACTCGCCGCCTAGCACGCGCCGCGCCCGCCGCCTCCGCCAATCACCCGCGGTCCGGCGCTGCGCCTTCAGCGCACCTGCAACGTATCCGCTTCGAACGTCAGCCCGAGCGACGGCACTTCCACCGCCTTGCGCCCGCCCTGCTTGCGCACCGTCCCGGCCCGCCACGCGTCGTAGCCGGTCGCCTGCGCCGCCGCGAGCACCGCGTCGACGTCCGCCGGCTTCACGAGCGCCGCAAAGCCCACGCCTTGGTTGAACGTCGCATACATCTCGCGCCGCTCGATCGGCCCCGCGCTCTCCAGAAACTTGAACAACGCCAGCGGCTCCCGCGGCGACGTGATCTCGTAAACAAATGGCTCCTCCAGCCGCATCAACTTCCGCCAGCCGTGCCCCGTGACGTGCGCCACGTAGTTAAGCGGCAGCCCCCGTCGCTGGCACTCGCGCACAAACGCCACGTAAATCACCGACGGCGCCAGCAACGCCTGCCCGTAAGTGCGCCCGTCGCCGTGCCCGATCGGTGTCTGATAACCCGCCGGCAAACGCTCCGCAATCGCCCGGCACAGCGTCAGCCCGTTCGTCTGCACGCCCGAGCTCGCGAGAAAAATAATGGCATCACCCTCCCGCACTTCCCCCGTGATGCGCAACGCCTTCGGCTCGATCATTCCCACCGCCGAACCCGCCAGCACGATGCCGTCCGGCTCCACGATTCCCCGCAGCGTCGGCGTCTCGCCCCCGCCCCACACCGCACCCGCCATCCGGCAGCCTTCCGCCCAACCCGCGACCAACGCATTCATCCGTTTCGCATCGGCAAACCACCCCGAATCGCCCACCGCTGCGTGCATCGCCACCGAGATCGGCCGCGCTCCGCACGTGATCAAGTCGTTCACGATCGTCGCCACCGTATCGATCGCGATCTCGCGATAAAAACACTCGCCCGTCTCCGCATACACCGCGTCCGCCACCAGATTCTTCGTGCCCAATCCTTCCTCGACATGCGCCAGAAAATGATCCGCCGCCTCCATCAAATACGCGCTCTCCCCGCGCGTCGTCGCGGGCTCGCTGTAGCCATGATCGCCCAACAGCGGCGCCGTCGTGCGCGCCGCCTGCTGACAAGCCCGCTTGAACGCGTCGAGCTGGTCGTAGCGGACACCGGAGGATTCGTAGGAAAGTGACATCAGTGCAGTGACCAGTGATTAATGATGATGTGAATTAAAGCCCCGTCGGCCGGCGCGCTCAATCTCGGCCGGCCTCTCGGCGGCGGCGCCTCAGTAACTCCGCCGTTCGCTCTTCTCGAAATAGTTCACGTAGGCTTGGTTCACCACGCGATAGCCGCCCGGCGTCGGATACTTGCCCGTGAAATACCAATCGCCCGTGTGCTGCGGCAACGCGGCATGCAGGCTCTCGATCGTTTGGAAAATGATTTCGATTTCGCCGGACCACTCGACGCCCGTGGGTCGGACGCGCTCGACGATTTTCGCCGAAATCTCCTCGGGCGAAAACGGCTCGTAAATGCGCCGCACATGATTCGTGAGCGTCGCCCCCGCCGGCTTCGCCACTTCCTCGCGGCAACGTGCATAGACTTCGTCCAGCAACTCCGCCTGCCCGCGCGCCTTCAACAACTCCACCGCCGCCTCAAACGCGATGAATTTGCCCAGCTCCGACATATCGATCCCGTAACAATCCGGATAACGGATCTGCGGCGCGGTCGAAACGATCACGATCTTCCGCGGATTCAACCGCGCCAGAATGCGCAGGATCGACTTCCGCAGCGTCGTGCCGCGCACGATCGAATCGTCCACGCACACCAGATTGTCGCCCGCCTTCACCGAGCCATACGTGATGTCGTAAACATGGCTCGCGAGCTGGTTGCGCATCGCTTCCTGCCCGATGAATGTGCGCAACTTGATGTCCTTGCTCACGACTTTTTCTCCGCGCGGCCAGTTGCGCAAAATCAACTCGTCCAGCAGCGCGTCGTCGAGCGTGCCGTCCGCGCTCGCCTTCAGCACCGCCGCCTTCACCTCGTCGCGCCGCCGCACGCGCAGCGCCGACATCAGTCCGTAATACGCCACTTCCGCCGTGTTCGGGATGAAGCTGAACACCGTGTTGCCCCAGTCGTGATCGATCGCCGCGATCACCTGGTCCGCGAGCCCCGCGCCCAGCGCCTTGCGCTCCTCGTAAATATCGCGGTCGTTGCCCCGCGAAAAATAAATCCGCTCGAACGAACACGAGGTCCGCGGCAACGCCTTCGTAAACGGCGTCTCCGTCAACTCGCCCCGCCGTTTGATCACCACGATGTGGCCCGGCGCGACTTCCTTCACGTCCTCGAGCGGCAGATCGAACACCGTCATCAACGGCGCCCGCTCCGATGCAAACGCCACCACTTCGTCGTTTTGAAAATAGAAGCACGGCCGGATGCCCGATGGATCGCGCGCCACAAACGCGTCACCATTCCCGACCAGTCCGCACAACGTGTAACCGCCATCCCAGTTGTGCGCCGCCCGCGTCATCACGCGCGACAAATCCAGATCCTCGCTGATCCGCCGCGACAGCTCTTCGCCACCCAGATCGCGTTTGCGGAGAAAGCGATAAATATCCTCGTGCTCCTCATCGAGAAAGTAGCCGATTTTTTCGAGAATCGCCTGCGTATCCGTCGCGATGATCGGATGCTGGCCCATCGCGATCAGCGATTCGTTCAACTCGGGGGTGTTGGTGAGGTTGAAATTGCCGCAAAGCACCAGATTCCGCGTCGGCCACGGGCTGCGCCGGAAAAACGGGTGGCACGAACTCTGGTTGTAGCCGCCGCTCGTCCCGTAGCGCAGATGGCCCATCAGAAGTTCACCGCCGAAATCGAAATTTCCCTTCACCGTCTCCGCAAACTCCGGATGGATCGCGCCCTGACCGACGCCGGCGTTGTACTGATCCAGCAGTCGCCGGAAAATCCGGTCGAGCGGATTGCTCTTCACGCACCGCTCGCGAAACACATACGGATCCCCCGCCGGCACATCCAATTTCACGCATGCCACGCCCGCCCCGTCCTGCCCGCGGTTGTGTTGCTTCTCCATCAACAGGAAAAGCTTCGTGAACCCCCAAAGCGGCGACCCGTATTTCTCCTGGTAATAGGAGAGCGGCTTCAACAGCCGCACCATCGCGATTCCGCACTCGTGGGTCAGCCGGTCGCTCATACGCCCCGACCTCCGCACATCAGGGCCTGCCCGCGGGCACGGCTGCATTGAACGGATCGTTGCGATTGGTTCCAGGTCCTCACGGGCTAAACCTTAATTGGGTTCAGTCGCCGTAATTCGTCAACGGCCTTCTCCATCATTCCTGCCTCTGCACCCGTTTTTTCGACCCTCTCTGTTCAGTCGACGCCGCCTCTTCCACGCGCCGACGCCCGATCGATGACAAAAAGCGGATATTGCCCCCACCGGCCCGCCAGGCGCGGACACGTCGATTCTCCCAGCAAAACCGCTCGAATCATCCATCGTCCCAACGCGTTGTTCGTAAAGAATCGGTTCTGGAACACCATGCTCACCGCACTCCACACGCGCAGCCGGGCTCCATGTCTTGCCGCCACGTCCCGCGCATACCACTCGTAATTCTGCGGATGAAAATACAATGCGCGTGACTCCGTTTCCGCGGCCGACACCACCTCCGGGCTGCGCCCACCCCGCCGCAACCATCCCAGCCTCGAAAGCGGCTCGCCGCTCAAGGGACATCTCAACCATGTAAGGCACCGCTCGAGCGCATCTTGACTCACCGCATCCGTCTCGCGAACACCGCGACCGATGTCAAGCAACCCGCCGATGACACCCGCCACTACGCGACCGGCCTCGCTTGACGACTTCTCGTCCGCCCGGAATTTTAAGCTCCAAATGCTGATCCTCCGCGGCTCGCCTGCCCTCTCTTCGTTTCGACTGCGCAAGTTGCTCGACACCCTCGTGGCGGCCGGTGTGCCCGCCCGCGCCGTCAGCGCGGAATTCGTCCACGTCGTCGACACGTCCGCGCCGCTCTCGCCCGCCGAAGACAGCATTCTCCAAAAACTCCTCACCTACGGCCCGACGCGCGCCGCCGCCCCCGTCGCCGGCCTCGTCCAGATCGTCGCCCCGCGCCCCGGCACGATTTCCCCGTGGTCCTCCAAAGCCACCGACATCGCGCACATCTGCGGCCTCGCCGCCGTCCAGCGCATCGAGCGCGCCATCGCTTACACCATCCAGCTCGACAACGCCGCCCTCGAACCGCCGTTGCACGTCCTCGCTCCCGCGACGCTCACCGCGCTGCGCAGCCTCTTGCACGATCGCATGACGCAGGCCGTGTTCAACGACGTCGACTGCCTCGCCGCGCTCTTCCGTCACGAAACGCCGCGCCCCGTCGCCACCATTCCCGTCCTCGCCGCAGGCCGCGCCGCCCTCGTCGCCGCCAACCGCACGCTCGGCCTCGCCCTCGCTGACGACGAAATCGATTACCTCGTTCAAGCCTTCACCGCCCTCCGCCGCGATCCGCACGACGTCGAGCTGATGATGTTCGCCCAGGCCAACTCCGAACACTGCCGCCACAAAATTTTCAACGCCACCTGGGAAATCGACGGCGCCCCGCGCGACCGCTCGCTGTTCCAGATGATCAAGAACACCTACGCGCTGCATTCCGACGGCATCCTCTCCGCCTACAAGGACAACGCCGCCGTCCTCACCGGCTCGCGCGGCGGCCGCTTTTTCGTCGACCCGCACTCCGGCGAATACGCGGCGCACACCGAAGACATCCACCTCCTCATCAAGGTGGAAACGCACAATCACCCCACCGCCATTTCCCCGTTCCCCGGCGCCGCCACCGGCTCGGGCGGCGAAATTCGCGACGAAGGCGCCACCGGGCGCGGCGGCAAACCCAAGGCCGGCCTCGTCGGTTTCACCGTCTCGAATCTCCGCCTCCCCGGCGCCCTCCAGCCGTGGGAAAAAGATTTCGGCAAACCCGGCCGCATCGTTTCCGCCCTCGATATCATGATCGAAGGCCCGCTCGGCGCCGCCGCCTTCAACAACGAATTCGGCCGTCCTGCCATCAACGGCTATTTTCGCACCTTCGAACAACAGGTGCCCGGCGCGAACGGCTCCGAACTCCGCGGTTACCACAAGCCCATCATGCTCGCCGGCGGTCTCGGCAACATCCGCCCCGACGACGTCCGCAAAGGTGACATCCGTCCCGGCGACCACCTCATCGTCCTCGGCGGCCCCGCGATGCTCATCGGCCTCGGCGGAGGCGCCGCCAGTTCGATGGCCAGCGGCACCGGCAGCGAAGATCTCGATTTCGCCAGCGTCCAGCGCGACAACGCCGAGATGGAGCGCCGTTGCCAGGAAGTGATCGACCGTTGCTGGGCGCTCGGCCCCGACAATCCCATCGCGTTCATCCACGACGTCGGTGCCGGCGGTGTCTCCAACGCCCTGCCCGAACTCGTCAACGACGGCGGCCGCGGCGGCCGTTTCAATCTCCGCCAATTGCCCAGCTCCGAACCCGGCATGAGCCCGCTCGAACTCTGGTGCAACGAATCTCAGGAACGCTACGTCCTCGCCGTCCCCGCCGCGCGCCTCGCGACCTTCGTCGCCCTCTGCGAACGCGAACGCGCACCCTTCGCTGTCGTCGGCGAAGCGACCGAGCAGAAAGACCTCGTCGTCGACGATCCGCATTTTTCCAACCGCCCCATCGATCTCCCGCTCGAAGTCCTCCTCGGCAAACCGCCGCGCATGCACCGGGTGGAGACGTCGCTCCGCCGCCCGCTTCGCCCGCTCGATCTTGCCGGCCTCTCTCTCGCCGACGCCATCCACCGCGTGCTCGCGCACCCCGCCGTCGCCGACAAAACGTTCCTCATTTCCATCGGCGATCGCTCCGTCGGCGGCCTCATCGTGCGCGATCAAATGGTCGGCCCGTGGCAGGTGCCCGTCGCGGATTGCGGCGTCACCGTCGCATCGTTCGACGTGTTCACCGGCGAAGCCCTCGCCATGGGCGAACGCACGCCCGTCGCCATCAACAACGCCGCCGCCTCCGCTCGTCTCGCCGTGGGCGAAGCGCTCACGAATCTCGCCGCCGTGCAGATCGGCGACCTCGGTAAAGTAAATCTTTCCGCCAACTGGATGGCCGCGCCCGCCGTCCCCGGCGATGCCGCCGATCTCTACGCCGCCGTGCAAGCCGTCGGCCTCGAACTCTGCCCCGCCCTCGGCATCACGATTCCCGTCGGCAAGGATTCCATGAGCATGAGCACCGTGTGGGCCGATGGCGCCCGCGAAAAACGCGTCACCGCGCCCGTCTCGCTCATCGTCTCGTCCTTCGCTCCCGTCGCCGACGTCCGCCTCACGCTCACACCGCAACTCCAGGCCGTCGAAGATTCCGTCCTTCTCCTCCTCGACCTCGGCCGCGGCCAAAACCGTCTCGGCGGTTCCATCCTCGCGCAGGTCGTTTCGCAGACCGGAGCCGCCGCCCCGGATGTCGACGAACCCGCCGACTTGAAACACTTCTGGGCCGCGATTCAGCAACTCGGCCGTGAGCAAAAAATCCTCGCGTATCACGACCGCTCCGACGGCGGACTCCTCGCCACCGTCGTCGAAATGGCGTTCGCCGGGCACACCGGCGTGGATCTCGATCTGCCCGCCGGCGCGATCAAGCTCAGCGACCACAGCCGCAGCGCGTTTGGCCAGCTCTTCAGCGAAGAACTCGGCGCCGTGCTGCAGGTCCGCGAATCCGATCTCGACGATGTCGCCGCCCTCCTGCGCCAGCACGGTTTCAAAACCTGCGTCGCGCGCATCGGCACGCTGAATCGCACCCACCGCGTCGTCATCAAGCAAGCCGGCCGCGTGCTCTTCGACGAAGACCTCTTCGCCCTCCGCGCGATCTGGTCCGATGTCACCCACCGCATCGCCGCCCTCCGCGACAACCCCGCTTGCGCCGACGACGAACACGCACTCCGCCAGCAACGCGACAACCCCGGCCTCACGCCGAAGCTCACGTTCCCACTCACTCAACCCGTCTCCTCGGAAAAAACCGCCACCCCATCCGACTCCCTGGATAAGGCGCCCTCGTCTTCCGCGGCGTCCTCCGTGCCGGCCTCGGCGCACTCCAAGGCGCGATCGAGTCAGCGCCCCGCCGTCGCCATCCTCCGCGAGCAAGGCGTCAACGGCCAGATCGAGATGGCCGCCGCCTTCACGCGCGCCGGCTTCCGCGCGATTGATGTCCACATGACCGATCTCCTCAGCGGACGCGTCTCCCTGCGCGACTTCGCCGGCCTCGCCGCCTGCGGTGGCTTCAGTTACGGCGACGTGCTCGGCGCCGGCGAAGGCTGGGCCAAGAGCATCCTCTTTCACGACCGCGCCCGCGCCGAGTTCGCCGCGTTCTTCGCCCGCGAAGACGCGTTCGCGCTCGGCGTCTGCAACGGCTGCCAGATGATGAGCAACCTTCACTCGATCATTCCCGGCTCCGATCACTGGCCGCGTTTTGTGCAAAACAAATCCGAACGCTACGAGGCGCGCTTCGTTTCGCTTAAGATCGAGTCGACGCCCAGCGTGTTCTTCCGCGGCATGGAGGGCTCCGTTATCCCCGTGGTCGTCGCGCACGGCGAAGGCTACGCCGAATTCACCGACGCCGATGCCGCCCACCGCTGCAGCGAATCCGGCCTCGTCGCCGCGCGCTTCGTCGACAACCACCACCAAGTCACCGAGCAGTATCCGCTCAACCCGAACGGCTCGCCCTTCGGCATCACTGCGCTGACGAGCGCGAGCGGCCGCGTGACGATTATGATGCCGCATCCCGAACGCGTTCATCGCACCGTCAACTTGAGCTGGCACCCTGCCGACTGGCCGGAAGAGTCGCCGTGGATGCAACTTTTCCACAACGCGCGCGCCTGGACCCGCTGAGGTTATTGCTGCAGCTTCGATGCGCTCGCCCCGCGCAACATTCTCCATGTAGGCGCGGTGCCCTCACCCCGCATTTCCGGCTCCCTCTCTCTGTCCCTCAACCGCGCTGCCTCAAGCGGCCGCCGGAGTCGCCAAAGGCAGCTCGACCCAAAACGCGCTGCCTGCTCCCCTCTTGGAATCCACCCCGATCCGGCCGCTCATCCGCTCGCAGGCGCGCCGCGCGATCGCCAGCCCTACGCCAGTCCCGGGAAACTCCGCGTTGTCGTGCAGCCGGTAAAATACCTCGAAAATCTGTTCGTGAAATTTGGGATCGATCCCGATGCCGTTGTCGCGAATCCAAATCCGGCAGCAACCGCCTCGCGTTTCCAGTTCCACGCGGATCACCGGCGTCCGATCCTTCGGCACAAATTTCAGGCCGTTGTTCACGAGGTTTTGCACAACTTGGTAAAGGAGCGTCGCATTGGCGGTCACCACCTTGTTTTCGCCCGCCACTTCGAATACCGCGTCCGCCCCCCTTCCTGCCTGCGAGTCGGCGATCACTTCCTCCACCAACGTCCTCACTGCGACCGGCCCCAAGGGCACCGGTCTGTAACCCAGCTCAGTGAACCCCAACAGCGCGCGAATGAGTTCCTCCATGCGCACCGCAGCGTGATCGACGCGGTCGAGGTGGCTGAGATGTTCGCGCTGGAGCGCTTCCCGCGCATCCTCGCGCAATGCCATCGTGAACGACCGGATCGAGCGCAGCGGCGTCCGCAAATCGTGCGCCACCGAATGCGCAAACGCCTTTAAGTCCTCCATCGTGCGGAGCGCATCCGCGTGTCTGGCCGCCAGTCGTCCCGCCTCCATCCGGTCGAAAACCGATCCAAAGTGCACCGCCGCCGCGTGCACCACTTCCTCATCCTCCGCGTCGTAGCCCGCCGGTTCCTTCGTCACGAAACACAAAACCCCGTAACTCACGTTACTTCGTCGGATCGGCATGAGCAGCAGACCGCGAAAGCCCGCTAAGTTGGCTTCCGCATCCCCGTCCACCCCCACCCGCATGGCCGCCCCACCCGCTTGCGTGAACCGGTCAAACGCCCCCCGCGAAGTCCACTGGGCCGCACCGTCGTCCACCGTGAACAACGTGCGAATCTCCCGCTCTCCCGCCCGGTTCGTGGCCGCGAAATCAAGCCGGTCAAAATCGACCAGCCATTTCAACCGTGCGACGACCGGCACCCACTCCGACTCGAGATCGCGCACGCCCACGAGGAACGACACAAAGTCCAGCAGCAGGAACTGGCGTTTGGCATTGTTGGCTAGGCGCTGGTGCACGCTTCCGATGGGTGGCGTGGAAACCATGGCATTCAGGGCGCCAGCGCCGGTCGAAGTTCCGGATCGATCTCCATCTGCGTGGCATCTGCAACCACGTTTGCATACACTGAGAAAGCGGCCATCGCCACGATTTCCATTAACTCGGCATCCGACAAACCGTGCGCCCGCAAACGAGCGTAGTCCTCTGCCGTCACCCCCTGCGGGTTGAGTCCGGCCTTCACCGCGAACTCAATCACCTCGGCCGTGCGCTTCGGCTTCAAGGTCCGCAGCCCGTTCGAGAGGTGTGCCAGCGATTCGTCGTCCAAACCGAGCATCTTGCAAAACGCCGAGTGGGCCGCCTCGCAGTATTTGCAGGCGCGCTCGGCGGAGACCGCGACGAGAATCATTTCCTTTAACACTGACGGCACCGTCCCGTGCTGGCTGAGTTGACGATAGACTTCCCACGTGCCGCGCGCCGCGTTGGGCGCGTGACCCAGCGTGCGAAAGAAGTTCGGCACAAACGGCGCGCCTTTCACCGCTTTGAACTCCTCGAAGATTTCGCGCACCTGCGGATCGCACTGGGTTACGTCTATGGCGGAAAGAAACGGCATGAGGCAACCGCCCAACCTGAAGAGCCACCCTCGCGCGTCAATCGCTCCCCCATGGGGGAACTCCCCGGAAGGTGCGACCAGCATGTCCGGATACCCGGAGTATTTCGGATCTCCCATACTCCCGTCGACGCCGCGATTTCCAGCACCACCGCCGCCCGTCCGTGCGACGAGAAAGTATTTCGCAAACGCGCTGAGGAATCGCTATATTCAACGCTGCCTTTTGACTATAGCCCGACATCAGCGTCTCACGACTTCTGGCCCTTATACGGTGCCGACGCGCGTTCCTCTCGTGAAGATCGTTGCGGCGCCTCCTGTCTGGGCCGGATAGCTGATGGAGCCGCTGCGGCAACGTGCCGTGCTTTATGCGCATAGGTGATCGCGGATAATGCCCGATGGAAACGAGCCGCCGGATTTGTTATTCTGCAGGCATGAACCTGCTTCTACTTATCATCATCCTTCTCCTTTTGTTTGGCGGCGGCGGATTCTATTTCGGCGGACCGGCCATTGGCGGTGGCGCTCTTGGCCTCATCCTCCTCATTTGTCTGATCATCTTCCTTATGGGCGGCTTCCGCCGCAGAGGCTGAAGCAGCCCCAGCCAAGATCCGCCGCCGACCCTCGGCGGATCTCTCGCGCTGCTCCTCTCGTCCTGCCGCGTTACGGTGCGCTTGCGTCCACCGACACGTCTCTAAGACCGCCGCTGCATCTCTTCAGCGAACACCGAATCCCGCGTGCAGCTCGTCATCCGTGAGCGCCCGCCCGCGCCAAAGTTGAAGTTGCTCCTCCGACCAGCGCGCCACGAACCACTCGTCGCCGCTCCTCGCGATCCAACCGTATATCAGCGCCACCGGCCATACCTTTTCCTTTGCCTACGATCCCGAATGGCTGCGCCGTCCAAACACCTTCGAAATCGATCCGGATCTGCAACTACACGGTGCCGAAAGCTATCCGGGCCAGCCAGCCGGCGTGTTCCGGATTTTCACGGACTCTACACCCGACCGCTGGGGCCGGCTACTGCTCGATCGACGCGAAACACTCAAAGCCCGCGAAGAGAAACGACCAGCCCGGGCACTCACGGAATGGGACTACCTCCTCGGCGTGCATGACAGTTGCCGGATGGGAGCCTTACGCTTTCGACGCGACGCGGCCTCACCGTTTTTAGACAACGACCATCATCTCGCAGCACCGCCCGTCGCCTCGCTGCGCGAACTCGAAGCCGCGTCGCTGGCCCTCGAAGCACCGGATGCCGACGAACTGCCGGAGTTTCGCCAATGGTTGACCGCGCTTCTAGCCCCCGGCAGTTCCCTTGGTGGAACGCGGCCCAAAGCCAATTTTACCGACCCCGACGGAGCCTTGTGGATCGCCAAATTTCCGAGCCGCGAGGATCGCCGCGACATCGGCACGTGGGAAATGGTGGTGCATCAACTCGCCCAAGCCGCCGGTATTAACGTCCCCGACACTCAACTACTGCGCTTGGGAGGCCGTCACCGCACGTTTGCCAGCCGCCGCTTCGACCGACTCGCGAACGGCAAGCGGCGTTTCTTCGTCTCGGCGCTGACGTTGCTCAACCGGCAAGACGGCGAGAACGCCAGCTATCTCGAACTCGCGGAATTTCTCAGCACGCGAGGCAGTCCCGCGCACAAAGATGCCGACCTCCGCGAGCTTTGGACGCGCATCGTTTTCAACATTCTCGTCTCGAATCGCGACGACCACCTGCGCAACCACGGGTTCATTTTGTCTGCGGACGGCTGGCGGCTTGCACCCGCTTACGATCTCAATCCCAACAACGAACGAACTCACCACCAGCTCGCGATCGACGCCACTGATCCGACGCCTGACGTTACACTAGCGTTCGCCACGGCCGAATTCTACGGACTGAGTGCAACGCAGGCCGACGAGATCGTGCGACGCGTGCAGACTGCCTTTAGTGAGTGGCGGACAATAGCTGGGAAGCATCGTCTGCCGCGGGCTGAAATTGAGCTGGTAGCGCAGGCCTTTTCGTCGCCAGTTGGAACCTGAGTAGAAGCTGCAAAAGGTCCATTAACCGGCGCGCGGAGAGAACCGGCTGGCCTGGTGCCACCTTCTTCCGCCCATCCCTTTCGCTACGCAATGCGCCTCTTTCTTCGCATGCTCGGGTTCCTCTCCCGTTCCAAACTGGGGCGGCCAACGGGATTCGAACCCGCGACCCCTTGAATCACAATCAAGTGCTCTAACCAACTGAGCTATGGCCGCCGTAAAAAATCGAAGGCGGAATCTCGCGACCCGTTTTCCACCTGTCAACCCCTTCCTCCGCTCACCCGATTTGAGGCGCCCACCTTCCCTGATTCTCCCCGCGCCGTCCCTTCCTTCCTCCGACGACCTTCTCGCCCCGCCCGCCTCCGAGCGTCGATTCGACCTTTCAATCTCCACCGCTCGCACCCCGGCCGACTCTCCACCGCTCGCACCCCGGCCAACTCTTTCCTCGCACTTACCCTCGACACTCCGCTGCGCCGTTCCCCAGCTTCGCTCGCGGCCGCGCCGCTCAATGCATCTCAGGCATTGACGCGGATTTTCCTCAATCGTTTCCTGCACGGTATGCGTGCGCAATTGGCGGTCGATCCGGGAGCTAAATATAAACGCGTCGTCCTGAAGCTTTCGGGCGAGGTGCTGCGCGGTGGCAAATCCGGCGATCCCATCGACGCGGCGACTCTCGAAAAAACTTCCCTGCAGGTGAAGGAAGTCCACGACCTCGGCGTCGAGGTCTGCGTCGTCATCGGCGGCGGCAACATCTTCCGCGGCCTCAACGGCGAGAAACGCGGCGTCGATCGCACCACCGGCGATTACATGGGCATGCTCGCCACCGTCATCAACGGCCTCGCGCTCATGGATTGCCTCGAAAAAATGGGCGTCACGACCCGCGTCCAAAGCGCCATTCCGATGAACCAGATTGCCGAACCGTTCATCCTGCGCCGCGCCATGCGCCACCTCGAGAAAGGCCGCGTCGTCATCTTCGTTGCCGGCACCGGCAATCCCTACTTCTCCACCGACACCACCGCGGCGCTCCGCGCTTCCGAGATGCACGCCGACATCATCCTCAAGGCCACCAAGGTCGATGGCATCTACGACAAGGACCCCAAGAAATTTCCCGACGCCGTGAAATACGACGAGATCACGTTTATCGACGCCCTCAAACAGCGCCTCAACGTCATGGATTCCACCGCGTTTTCACTCTGTCTCGACAACAACGTTCCCATCCTCGTGTTCGATCTCAACAGTGAGCACTCGATCAAGCGCGCCATCCTCGGAGAAAAGGTCGGCACGCTCGTGCACAGTTAATCTCCCTCTCCCTTCCCGCCATGTCCCACCCGATTCTCAATGAAGCTCAGCAAAAGATGAACAAGGCTGTGGAATACACGCTGCACGAATTCAGCGCGATCCACACCGGCAAAGCCACGCCCACCATGGTCGAGGGCGTCATGATTGACGCTTACGGCTCGCAGATGCGCCTCAAAGAATGCGCCGCCATCAGCACGCCCGATGCCCGCCTCATCCAGATTCAGCCGTGGGACGCCGCCCTCGTGAAGTCCATCGTCAAGGGCATCCAGGAAGCCAACCTCGGTTTCAACCCCATCCCCGACGGGAAAATCGTCCGCGTGCCCCTCCCTGAGATGAGCCGCGAACGCCGCCAGGAATTCGTCAAAACCGCGAACCGCCTCGCCGAAGAAGGCCGCGTGCAAGTGCGCACCATCCGCCGCGATGCCATCGCCACGGTGCAAAAAGCCAAGCTCCCCGAAGACGAAGCCAAGCGCCTCGAAAAAGACATCCAGGCGGCCACCGACAAAGCCACCAAAGACATCAACGAGCACCTCGCGCACAAGGAGAAGGACTTGCTGACCGTCTGACGCCGTCCCGCGTCCTCGACCTCCACGTCCGCCTGCTTCGCCGCCCGACCGCCCTTCGCGCGTGTCATCGCCCGCCCCTCGGTGGAAATCTCCCCTTTTCGCCGGAGCCGCCCGGTGAAGCCTCGCGCTTTTCCCTCGTGACGAAATCCGCTTCCGCCGCCACCCGGCCCGCCCCCCAACGCATCGTCGTTAAACTCGGCACGGGCGTGCTCACCTCCGGCATCGGCGAACTCCATACGCAGCGCATCGCCGCCGTTTGCGCCGAGATCGCCGCCCTCCGCGCGCGCGGCACCGAAGTGATTGTCGTTTCCTCGGGCGCTGTCGGCCTCGGCATGGGCGCCCTCGGACTCGCCAAAAAGCCCAAGGACGTCGCCAAAAAACAAGCCTGCGCCGCCATCGGTCAATCGCGCCTCATGCAGTCGTGGGAGACCGGCTTTCACGCGCACGACCTCACCGTCGCCCAAGTCCTCCTCACGCACGACGACCTCCGCGTGCGCGCGCGCTACCTCGGCGTCAAAGCCACCCTCCGCCAGCTCATCGCCTACGGCACGATCCCGGTCATCAACGAAAACGACACCGTGAGCGCCGCCGAAATCAAGTTCGGCGACAACGACACGCTCTCCGCCATGGTCGCGAGCCTCGTCGAAGCGCAATACCTCTTCATCCTCTCAACCGCTCCCGGCCTCATCGACCTGCGCGGCACCGGCCGCATCGTCCCCGTCGTCGATCGCATCAACCCCGCCATCGAAGCGATGGCTGGCGGCACCACGAGCGAGACCGCCACCGGCGGCATGATCAGCAAAATCTCCGCCGCCAAACTCGCCACCCGCGCCGGCTGTGGCGTCTTCATCGCCAGCGGCGCGGAGCCCGAGATTCTCCGCCGCCTCCTCGCCGGCCACGGCCCCGGCACATTTTTCGTCCCCAGCGGCCTGCCGCTCGATGCCCGGAAACGCTGGCTCGCCTACTTCCAGCGTCCCGCCGGCACGCTCTCCGTCGATGCCCGCGCCGTCCCCATCCTGCGCGAACAAGGCCGCAGCCTCCTCGCCGTCGGCGTCACCGGCGCGCTCGGCGAATTTTCCGCCGGCGATATCGTCAACATCGCCGACCCCGCCGGTCTCGTCTTCGCCCGCGGCAAAACCACCTTCGCCGCCGAAGAAATCCCCGCCATCGCCCGTCGCCACGGCGATGAAGTCCGTGCGCTCTACCCGCAGCGCAAACGCCTCGAAGTCGTCCACCGCAACGACCTCGTCCTCCTCTGACGAACTCCCCGCCCGTGTCCCCGCCGGCGTTCTCCCTGCGTCCCGCCATCGAGGCCGACTACCCGTGGCTCTGGCAACTCAAACGCGACACCATGCGCGGCTACGTGGAAAACACCTGGGGCTCGTGGGATGAGGTCGCACAGGAAGCCTTCTTCCGCCGCAACTTTTCGCCCGCCACCGTCAACGTCATCACCACCGGCCACCACGACGTCGGTCTGCTTGAACTGGTCCACCGGCCCCACGAAATATTTCTGGCGAATATCCAAATCGCGCCCGCGCACCAAAGCCGCGGACTCGGTGCCGCGGTCGTGCGCACCGTGCAGGATGAAGCCGCCGCCTGCGGCCTGCCGCTCTGCCTCCAAGTGCTCAAGGTGAATCCCGCGCGCCGCTTTTACGAGCGCCTCGGCTTCACCGTCACAAGTGAAACCCTCTCGCACTGGTTCATGGAGTGGCGGGCTTGAATCCTCGTCGCGGGGTGCGTGAGCGCTTCGGCAGTCGATCGCCAAGCCGCACTTCTTTCCCGGCATTCCACGGTCCTGCGTCCCGCATCCGGCGCTGAGGTCCGGCTCCGTGGTCCGGGGAGCGCACGCGACTCGCGCGCGGCCTGGGCGCCTCGCCCAAGCCGCTTCCCCGCCCTCGCGTCTTTCGCGACAAACCTCGCCGTCGTCCGCCCTCCTCACTCCAACGCGCGCCACTGCGGCGCGGCGAACAAGCCGAGATCGAGCAGATCGTATTTCTCGCCGGGCTGCGGCTCGGTCACCACCTCCGGACTGCGCCACATGTAGGGCCCCGCGCACTTCCGCTCCTTCCGCGGAAAATGCCACGGCCCCAGCACGTTCTTCGGCAGGCCCACGACGCGCAACGTCACCTCCCGTCCCTGAGCCGCGTCGAGTTGCACGGCGAACGGCGCCTCCAACAGCCGCGCCACGCGCTCGCCGCCTTGCTCGACGACGATCAGCGAGCCCGCCCAGTCGTGCGCTCCGATGACCAGTTCGCCGCGCGACGCGCCTTTCGGCAGCGCGAAACGATACGCCACTTCGCCATCGTAAAACGGCAGCCCCTGCTCCCGCCACGACCCGAGCTTCAGCGCCCGTGTCGGCGCCAGCGCGAAACCCTGTTTCGCCGACACGCAACCGAAGTCGCCCAGCAACAGCAACCGGTCGATCTCCCGCCGCACGTCGAACGGATGCCCCGTCAGCACAATCTCGTTTTTTCCTTCGCGCAGCAGTCGCCCCACGGGTGCCCGGCGAATGTTCGCATCGTCACGCCAGAGCGCGGCCTTCGCGAAATCCAGCCGTTTTCCATTCACCGCGATGTCCCACAACTCCGGCGTCTCCACCGCCAGCTCCGCCCCGCGCAACTCCGCGCCGCGCCGCACCTCGACCGTGTAGCGCGCCACGCCGCCGCTCGTCGGCACCATGTCGTCGTTCCGCGCGAGCATCTGCCGCCGGTATTGGATGACTCCCATCCACCCGTTCGTCATGAACCCATGCGCCCGCCACAATTTTTCGTTCACGGCGTTTACCTCTGTCGGCGGCACTTTTAATCCCGGAGCCTCCAGCGAACAATAGTCGATCGCGCACACATTCCGCCCCTCGCGCTCGACCGCCACGAGTTCCAACTCTCGCGCGCTCTCCGCCGCCGCGCGCACGCTCGTGCTCCTACTCGTGCTCGCGCCCGCCGCGCGCTCCGCCACCGCCGGGCTCGCCGCTCTCGCCGCGCCCGTCTTCGCCACGTGCAGCACCACCGCGCCCCACGGCGCGATTTCCAACGCCACCCGCCACGCCCCGGTCCCCGCTTTCTCCACCGACAGCCCCCGGGATTCGCCATCGCGTGGATCAAGCTGCGTGACCACGCCGCTGCGCGTGAGCAACGTTACGGTTTCGCTCAACGCCTCGTGCGACGCGTTGAAAATCATCCACCATTCCCCGTCTTCGCTCACGCGCCGCATGTGCGTGCAACCATGCCGCCCGCCCGCCGCAAATTGCAGCCGCGGTGCCACGCGCTCCCGCACCAGGTCGATTGTCGCTGCGTCATCTGCGCCGACCACAAAACCCTTCGGCCAGCGCCGACGGGTCTGCAGCAACCAGTCCGAAGGGCGTCCGTCGATCGTCACCGCATCCGGCACCTGCCCCACGATCACGCCGCCGTTCGCCAGGTATTTCTCCAACAGCTCCGCCGTCGCCCGCCGAAGATTCGTCGATTTCGCCGGCCACACGATCAGCGCATAAGTCTGCGCGCCGACCTTCATTTTGCCGCCCTTCAGGGTGCGGCCTTGTTCCTCCAGGATGTATTCGTCGCCGTAGTCGAAGTCGATCTGCGCGTCGTTGAGCGCCTGCGAGAAATTACCCATCGCCTCCGTGAACGGCGCGAAACTCGACAGCCGCCGCAAATGCGCCGCCTGCGTGTCCTCCGCCGGCTCGTCGCCCAGCCGCGGCGCCGGCGTGCAGGTGCTTTTCGTCGCGTGCAGAAACGCCGTCGTTTGCTGATCGAGCACCAGCACGCGGTTTTCCATCCGCCCTTGCGCCGCCACCCACGACAAGCGCCCGATCTCGTCGTGCACCGGCGTGAGATGTTCAAACCACGGACTGTGCGGCGAAAACGTCTGCGGATGATCCGCTTTCCTCGGCCCGCGAATCGTCGTGTAGGTCAGGTGCGGCACAAACACGCTCACCCCGTGCACCGCGAGAAACCGCCCGATGCGCAGCCAGTCGTGCGGCGTCGAATCGTTGCCGCCCGCGCCCCAGCTTTCGTCCATGATGCGCGGCCGCGCGTATTGGTTCGCGACCGTCAGCGTCTGGCGGAGGTAGAGCAACGCCAGGGGTTCCTGTCCCGCCTTCGTCGGATAGAAATTCTGCCAGTCGTGCTTCGTGCGCCCCAGCAGCGTGTCGCAAAGCAGCAGATCCGTCCCCGGCCAGTCGAAAAACGCTGACAGATGCACATGCCCCGGTGTCGCAAACGGACACGGCCAGTCGTGCTCCAGGAAGTGTCCCGTGAACGGAATCCCGTTTTCCCGGCACCAGTCGAACGTGGGCTTCGCGTAGTTCTCGACCCACAGCGTGTGCATCAGGTCGTAGAAATCGTGCCGCACACTCTGGTAGTCGCCCACGTCGTAAAACAATGCGTCGAGGTGGTCGCGCAAGTCGTAGCCCCGCCGCGTCTGAAATTGCCCGAACACATACGGCGTAAGCGACAACCCCGGACTCAGCGGCCCGTGCCATTCGCCCGGCAGATGCGGCTCATCGGTGAACATCGCCCCCACCTTTTTCCACAACGGCCCGAGCTCCTTTTTGTAACGCTCAAACGTGTTCTCCAAAAACGCCGGCGCCACGCGCGGATCAACCAGACACGGCGTCGTCGTCTCTCCGTGCCACGACATCATCGCCTGGTCGTTCTCCGTAAACGCCACCCACGCGTCCCCACTCTTCAACTCCGCCGCCGTCACCCGCACCGTCGGTTTTTCGCCGTCGAAACGATACAGCGACACGATCCGCTCCGGCAGGTCGCGCACGCGATTGCCCGTGATCGCCTTCACGTAGCGGTTGCGCGCCTCCGGCGCCATGCTCTGCGTGTGCCCGCCGCCGCACGCGCTCGGGTAACTGTTCTCGTCGTAAAGCGAAGGCACCATCCCCAGCCGCAGACACTCGCGGATCGCGTGGCGGATGATCTCGAACCAGCGCGGCGAAAGATACTCGGTGATCAAACCCGGCCGCGGATGCAAAAACACACCTCCCGCGCCCACCCGCTTCAAGCCTTCCAACGCCCGCGTGATCGAGGCCTCTCCCGTGCCCGGCGCATACTCGTCGTTGAAGACGAGAAACGGCGCGGGGCGAAACGCCGCCGCGGGATTCCTGAACGCCGCCAGCGCGGCCGGGGCAACAGAGGTGCGAGACATGCGGCCCGAAACCAATCCGCCCCGCGCCCGCCGTCAATGCGCGACCAGATCACCGTAGCGCTTTTTGAAAAGCAGGCCATCTTCCCAGGCCTTCGGAGACTTCCGCGGCGTCATTTTCGCACAAAACATCAAGCCGGGCACCTGGAAGGATGGTAGTCTCGTTTCTGCATGCACTTGGCTACCCGGCTGCAACGCTCCCTCGATCTCGCCGAAACCCGTTTGCGCGACCGCGTCACGCTCGAAGAACTCGCCCGCGCCGCCGGGCTGTCGCTCTGGCACTTCCAACGTGTTTTCTCCGCCGCCGTCGGTAAAACGGTGGCCAGCTACCTGCGCCAACGCCGCCTCACCTCCGCCGCTCACGAACTGCGTCACACCTCCCGCCGCATTCTCGATATCGCCCTGGAGTATCAATTCGAGTCGCACGAGGCCTTCACCCGCGCCTTCAAAACTGCGTTCTCTGTCACGCCCTCCGAATTTCGGCGACGCACGACGTTTCCATGGGCCGCCACCCGCCCGCCACTCAACGCCGCCTCCTTGCGTCAACGCCTCGCGCAATCTCCCATGACACCCCAAATCGTTTCACTCCCCGCCTTCACGCTGATCGGTTTCGAGGCCCGTTTCATCAGTGCCATGTCGCCCGACGCAACCAACCTCCAAGTCATTCCGCCGCTGTGGCGCGCACTGCTTTCCCGACGCCACGAAATCACCGGTGTGACTGACGCCTCTTCTTACGGCGCGTGTCGATGCTTGCCTCCGCCTGCGCGCACGCGCGACGACGAACTCCTCTATCTGGCCGGCGTATCTGCATCATCCGACACGCCCGCGCCTGCCGGCATGAGCCGTTGGTCGGTTCCCCCGCTCACTTACGCCCTCTTCACCCACCACGGTTTGATTTCTGAACTCGTCCGCACAATCAACTTTGCGTGGGGCACGTGGCTACCCGCCTCCAAGTTCGCCCCAGCCGACGGTCCTGAACTCGAACGCTATGATGAACGCTTTCGCGATGGCGGTGCGGACAGCGCACTCGACTACCTCCTGCCAATTCAGCCCGCGAGTTGACCTCGCCGCCCCGTCGCGCCCGGCCGGTTTTGGCCCGTGAGATTGGGCCCGTCTGCCGTCTCGTCCGGCCTGCTCTCACGTCTCCCCGCCGACGCTTTACACCCGCTTGTGCGACCCGTCGCAATATGCGCCGTTCGTCGAGTGCTTGCACCCGCACCACGCCACCGTTTGCGCCTCCGCCAGCTCCACCTTTTTGGGCGTTAAACCCGTCCCCTTGTGCGAGCCGTCGCAGAACGGTTGATTCGCCGACTGCCCGCACGCGCACCACCAATAGGTGCCGGCCGGCATGGCTTTCACAAAAGGACTCTTCTGGGCGATTTTGGGATCGGGCATGAGCGAGCGGGGTTCACTGCGCAGTGTCCGCGCCTCCCACCACTACGCAACGCCGAAGCGTCCGCATTGCCTTACCACTCATACCGCACGCGATACGTCACCGTGCGCTCTTCGTCGGGCTTCACCGGCACGGTAAACTCGATCGTGTTAGCGTCCTTCTTCTTAAACTCATCGGACTTTTCGATGATCTTCCAGTTGGGTCCGTAGAGATGCTCCACAACGCGCACCTCGACCGCCTCGGTCTTCCGGTTGCGCAGCTTGATCTCCACTCCTTGCTCCGAGCGCTTTTGAAATGAGCTGCTGCTCTGATCCGTCTGCTTGCGCTCGCCCACGATGTCGAACGCCTTGCCGACTTCGATCTTCACATCCTCGTTCTTCGCCGTGTGGTCGATCGTGTTTTCGCCAATGAACTCCAATCGCCCGTCATCCGCGTCGCGCTGGTAAAACCGCGTGCGCCCTTTCGGCAGCGCGAGGCCGAGGCCGTTCGCCTCGGTGTTTTTGAACTCCCGCACGATCGCCACCTTCGTCGCGTCCGCCTGCCCGTCGTAAACAAACGCCTTCGGTGCCTTCACGTGCTCCGCGCGCATGAACTCCACCTGCTTCGTCTCCCGATCGTGCAACGTCACCGGCCGCGCGAGCGAGTAGAGATGAAATTCGTCGAAAGCTTTTTCGGTGACGGGAGGAGGCATGCGAGACTTGGACACCGCCCGCACTTCAAACGCAGACAGCACGACTTTGTCTTCATCCTGAATCTTGTTCACATCACCCGCCATCAGCTTCACCGCCGCGTCCTCGAACGTCTGCCCGCTGTTGTTCGTCATCGTCACCCACCCGACCACGTCGAGCGTGTCGCCCTTTTCGGTCGCGACGAAGTTATACGCTGCCTTCCACGAAAATCCGCCCGTCACGTAACCGAGCTCAGCGTTCACCTTCGCCGCCTTTTCACTCTCAATCTGCCACGCGAGGGTCGGCTTGAGCACGCCCGCATCGCTCAACGCCGGAAAAATCGGCTCGCCCGGCAGCGAAAACCGCAGCTTCCCGTCCACTTCGATGATCGGCGCATCCGCGCTTCCGCCCGGCGCATAGCCGCTGCGAATCACCTTCCCCGACACCACATGCTCCGCGCCGTTTTCATCGCGCACGATGAAGTCCAACGCTTTCCCCTCGTGCAGCGAAAGCATCAACCCCTGCGATAACGTGTCCGCCCGGTAGCTCTGCTCCAAAATCGACAGCGCGACCTTCCCCGTGGGGTCGCGCAACACCACGGAGTCCGGCTCCAGCATCCGCGTGGCGCCCGCGAAGTTCACCGCGTTCACACCCGCCTTCAGATCAAGCGGCACCGTCTCGCGCACGACCGCAAAATTCTGGTTGTAAATCGTGAGCGCCGGTTCCGCCGCCGCCGCCGTGGCCGCCGCTGCGAGCGTCGCGCCAAGCAGCGCCGTCGAAAGCATAGTTTTCAAGTCCAAGGGTTGATTGAGGTTCATGTGACGTCACGAGGACCAACGTCCTCAGCCGAAGTTTCTTAGATCGATGATACCGCTTCTCCGCCTCACCACTCCGTCCGCGGAGCTCACGCCAGCGCAGCACCCGCCGGGGGCGAGGCGACTCTTTGCCCGCGTTTGTAAACGAGCGCCACCGTCAGACTGAACACCACATGCGTGAAAATGGTCACGCCGTTGCGCCCGACCACGAACCACGGAAACAACGCCGTGAACCCGTAAAAATTGATCACATAAAGCACCACGCCAAACACCGCGCCCGCCACCGCCGCCGCACCGCAACTCCACCGCCGGATGATCGCCGCCAGCACGACGGCATAAATCATCGCCAGCACGATATCGACAACCAACGCCGTCACCACGACCGGCAGGCTGAACGTCCCTGCTGGCGACAGCACGCCCTGGCCCAGCACCATCGCCGCGATCATCCGCGCCGGCCCCCACGGACTCCCTCCGCCAAACAGCGGGATCAGCACGATCTCCAGCACTTGAAACACCAGGCTTCCGATCACGCCCGCCCACAAGGCAGCGCGGATGTTCAGACGCGATTCCACCATTCCATTCGTTGTCGTCATCGTTCGTTCTCCGGGGTTGGGGTTGAAGCGGCCTCGCGCGCAGTCACGACCGCGGGGCGATGCTGCACGATAATCCTCGCCCCGCGCTTGGCCATCCGCATCTCAAATTTTTTCGGCCGCGCCCTTGGTCGCCGCCTCGCGCCTGTTTTCGCACAAACAGGCTGGCGGCGCCCGCGCTTCGTTTCATCCTGCCGGTTTATTCATGGATTTTGTCCTCGATTCTTCGCGCTCGCCCGACGCCTTTCCGCCCATCGATTTTCGTGCGCAGCTCAACGACGAACAATTCGCCGCCGTCACCGCCACGCCCGGTCCGCTCCTCGTGCTCGCCGGCGCCGGCTCCGGCAAGACCCGCACACTCACCTACCGCGTCGCCTACCTCCTGTCCCAAGGCGTCCGACCCGGCGAAATCCTCCTCCTCACCTTCACCAACAAAGCCGCCAAGGAAATGCTGCATCGCGTGCAGGATCTCACCGGCGTCGAACCCTCCCGCTTCTGGGGCGGCACCTTTCACTCCATCGGCAACCGCGCCCTTCGCATCTACGGTGACGCCATCGGCCTCCCGAGAAACTTCACCATCCTCGATGCCGATGAATCCGAGTCCCTCCTCAAGCAGGTCGTCGAGACCGAGGACAAACTCTTCTTCAAGGACAAGACCAACCCCCGGCCCGGTCCGCTCTTCAACGTCCTCTCGCTCGCGCGCAACACCCAGAAATCCGTCATCGAAACCGTCGAGCGCCAGTTCCAGCAATACAGCGAGATCAAGCTCATGCTGCCGCCCTTCGCCGCCGCCTACGCCAAGAAGAAACACGAGCAAGGCGTCGTCGATTACGATGACCTCCTCGAACTCTGGCTCCAGCTCCTCCAAAAATCCCCCGAGGTCGCCGCCTATTTCGCACAACGCTTTCAGCACCTCCTCGTCGACGAATATCAGGACACCAACACCATCCAGTCCCAGCTCATCGACACCCTCGCCCCCCATCACCGCATCATGGCCGTGGGCGACGACGCCCAGTGCATCTACTCGTGGCGCGGCGCCGATTTCGAAAACATCATGACGTTCCCCGACCGTCATCCCGCCACCGTCATCCACCGCATCGAGACCAACTACCGGTCGACCCCGCAGATTCTCTCCTTCGCCAACGGCGTGCTCGAGGCCCAGCCCAAAGGCCGCCACTTCGACAAGGAACTCCGCGCCTCCCGCGCAAACTCCCAAAAGCCCTATGTCGTCCAGGTCATGGACGACCGCGAGCAAGCCGAGTTCATTCTCAAACGCCTCCGCGCGTTGATCGAGGACGAGGGCGTCCCCCCGGGCGAAATCGCCATCCTCTACCGCTCGCACTTCCACGCGTTGGAAGTGCAGCTCGCGCTCTCCCGCGCTGGCGTGCCCTACCAGATCACCAGCGGCGTCAAATTCTTCGAACGCCAGCACGTGCGCGACCTCATCGCCTTCATCCAGTTCGTCGCGAACCCCCGCAACGAATCCGCCTGGCTGCGCATCGCCGTCCTCCTCCCCAAGGTCGGCGAAAAGGGCGCGCAGAAGATCCACGCCGTCGCCGCCGAACACGCGAAGCTCATGCAACGCGATTTCATCGACGCCCTCGCCACCGACGACGTCAAATCCAAGGTGTCCAAAGACGCCCGCGACGAGTGGGCGAATTTCTGCGCCTCGCTCAAACAAATCTCCGACGTCATGCGCACCGGCAAACCCGACTCCGTCATCTCGACCGCGATCGATGGCTGGTATGGCGATTACATGAAAGGCGAATACGCCGACTACATTGACCGCCTTGAGGAACTCAAAGCCCTCATCGGCTTCGCCGCCCGCTTCGACGACATCGGCGAAATGCTCTCCCAAGTCGCCCTGATGAACGGCGAAACCAGCGACCGCCACGTCGAGGTGCCGCCCGACTCCGTCAAGCTCACCACCGTCCACCAATCCAAAGGCCTCGAGTTCGATGTCGTCTTCGTCATCGGCCTCGCCGACGGCCAGTTTCCCGGCCGCCGCTCGATCGAGGCCGGCGACGTCGAGGAAGAACGCCGGCTGTTCTACGTCGCGGTGACGCGCGCGAAAAACGAACTCTATCTCTCGTATCCGAAAGTCGCCACGCGCGCCGGCCCCGGCGGCATGCTCCTCAACCCGAGCCGCTTCCTCCTGGAAGTGCCCGCCGAGCTTTACCAAGAGTTGAAAGTCCGCCGCAGCTACAGTTGGTGAGACTACCCATGCCCGCCCCCGACGCGCTCTGGATCCTCGCCGTCCGCCTGGCCGGCGCGTTTCATTTCGTCACGCTCACCTTCGCCTGTTTCACGCCCATTCCGCCCGACTGGGATAAAAACCTCGCCGCGCTCCCGCCGATCCATCGGCGCTTCGCCATCGCGCAAAATTTCTCCATCGGCGCGACCATCGCCGTCCTCGGCCTGTTCTCGCTCGTGTTCGCACCGACGCTCGTCGCCGGTGCACCGCTCGCTCGCGCGCTTTGCGGTGCGACCGCGCTCTTTTGGGGCGGACGTCTCTGCGTGCTCCCCTGGCTCAACGTTCGTCCTGTTTTAACGACTCCGCTTCTCCGCCTCGGCTACGCCCTGCTGCTCACGCAGTGCACCCTCTACGCCGCCGCCTACGCCTGGCTCGCCCTGCGCTAAATCACGCCGCCACGCCGCTTGGTTGCGGGCCTGCGAAGCTTCGCACCGCTGCAGCGATCTTCGCGCTTAATCTTCCGCTCGCGCTCGGCGCCTGGCGCTCGCCCGCTCCAGCCAACCGTTCGTGCGCATCCACTCTTCCAAACGGTCGAGCACATGATCGCCACCGCCGCCGCGGACAAGAAACCCGTGGCCACCCATCTGAAAAATATGCAACTCCGCCGGCCGCTTCGCTTCCCGCCACGCCTTGAACAACGCCAGGGAACCATCGGCGCCCCACACATCATCGGCCGCCGCCGCGAGAAACACCGGTGGCGCGTCCGCCGCGGGCGGCGCAAATCCGCTCGCTCCATAAATCGGCGCAAAGAAATCCGGGCGCGTCTCCATGGGCCCCGCCACGAGGTGACACGCGATTTCTCCACCCGCCGAAAATCCCACTACGCCTACGCGATGCGGATCGCACTCAAACTCCGCCGCGTGACTGCGCACATACGCCATCGCCCGCTCCGCATCTGCGAACGCCAGCGCCCGCACGTCCTGACCCTTTTGCGGCCCTTCGATTACAATCCCCTTCTCGTCGCGGCGAAACGCCTTCGACATCGACGAATCCGTCGGATGAGCCACGAGGCGATACTTTAAAACAAACACCGCCACGCCCGCCCGCGCGAGTTGTTGCGCCACCCGCGTCCCTTCGAATCGGATCGTGAGGTTTACCCCGCCTCCGCCCGGCGCGACAATCACCGCGGTGCCGGTCGCCTTTCCCGCCGCCGGCGCAAAATAGAGCAGGCTCGGGCGCGCCACGTTTTGCGTGAACTCCAGCCCCACCTCCGTATTGAAAATCGTCCGCTCGGTCAGATTCCAGCCCTCTGATCCCGGCGGCGTTCCTTCATACAAGGCGATCTCCCGATCCGCTTTCGGCAACGGCTCCGCCGGTTGAGCGCTCATGGCACCCACCAGCACAAAATTCATCACGGCGACAAAGAGAATCTTCATGGTTGCGAGCCCTTTCAACTGTTCCGCGGCGCTCGTTGGATCGCCGCCGCGATGTCTTCCGCTCGCACGGGCTTCGAAAGATAATCGTTCATCCCCGCCGCGAGACATTGCTCGCGGTCTCCTTTGATCGCGTGCGCCGTCAACGCCACGATATGCACCGGCCGGCGCTCTGAGCCACTCTGGCTCTGCGCGACCTCCCACGCGCGAATGTGCCGCGTCGCCTCGATGCCATCCATTTCCGGCATCTGGCAATCCATCAGGACGACATCAAACACCTCCGCCTTCACGGCCTCGACCGCCTGTCTGCCGTTCTCCACCAGCACCGGGTCGTAGCCGAATTTCTCCAGCTGCTTGCGGATCACGGTTTGATTCACGCGATTGTCTTCCGCCACGAGAATGCGCACCGCCGGGCCGTCCTTCACCAGACCTGCCGCCGCATCGTTCCGGCCGAGGGCGGGCGTCGGGTTTTCCCGCTGCTCCCGCCCCAGCAACGCGCGCAGCGCTTCCTCCAGCGCGCGGTGCCGCACTGGCTTTCCCAGCGCGCGATCCGCGCCCGACGCCGCCAGTTCCTCCGGCGAGAGCGGCTCGCGAATCGTGGTGAGGAGAATCGTTTTCAGTCCCGCGAGCATCGGCTCCGACCGGACCTGCCGCAGCAGATCGAACCCCGTGGTGTCGGACAACTTCATGTCGATCGCCACGAGCGCGAATGGCCGCTGCGCGCGCACCGCCGCGCGTAACGCCGTCATCCCCGCCCCGCCGCGAACCGCCACCGAGCAATCGAGTCCCGCCGCCGAAAATTGCCGCCGCAACGCCTCGCCGCTCCGCTCGTGATCGTCGATCACCAGCGCCCGGAGCGAGCGCCACGCCGGCGGCGCCGCGAGGTCCCGGTAATCCGCCTCCGCCCCTTCAAACTCGGCCGTGAACCAAAACGTCGACCCGCGCCCCGCCGCGCTTTCCACGCCGAGCTCGCCGCCCATCAAGCCCACCAGTTGCCGCGAAATCGCCAGCCCCAGCCCGGACCCGCCGTATTTCCGCGTCGTGCTGCCATCCGCCTGCACGAACGGCTGAAACAACCGCCCCTGCTGCTCGGGCGTAATTCCGATGCCCGTATCCCGCACTTCGAAGCGCAGCCGCACGCTCCGCCCCACTTCCGCCACCTGCCGCACGCGCACTTCCACTTCTCCCGTTTCGGTAAATTTCACCGCGTTGCCGGCGAGGTTCACCAGCACCTGGCGCAGGCGGCCCGCATCGCCGATCAGCCGCGTCTTCATGCCTTCGTCGATCAGGTAAACCAGCTCCAGATTCTTTGCGGCCGCGCGATCCGCCAGCAATTCGAGGCAGCCTTCCACCGGTTCACGAATGTCGAACGGTGTCGCCTCAAACACGAGCTGCCCTGCCTCGATGCGCGAGAAATCCAGGATGTCGTTGATGATCGTGAGCAGCGATTGCGCGCTCGTGCCGACGATCGCCGCGAGCGCCCGCTGATTCTCCGTCAATTCCGTGTCCGTCAACAACCCCACGGCCCCGATCACGCCGTTGATCGGCGTCCGGATTTCGTGGCTCACGTTGGCCAGAAACTGCGACTTCAACCGCGCCGATTCCTCCGCCGCCGCCCGCGCATCGCGCAACGCCTTTTCACTCTGCTTGCGCTCCGTGATGTCCGACGTCGTGCCGATCAACCGCACCGGGTTTCCGCTCGGATCGCGGCGCACGACCAGACTCCGGCTCAACACCCACAGATAGCTGCCGTCCTTGCGCCGCAACCGGTGTTCGTTCACGCAGCTGCGCGTGCGCCCCGCCATGTGTTCGTGCAACGCCACCTGCATCGCCGGCGCATCGTCCGGATGGATGCGTCCCATCCATTCCTGCAATGTCGCCCCCAATTCCTCCGGCGCGTAACCCAGCATCTGCGCCCACCGCGGCGAGAGCACCGCTGCGCCCGTTTTGATGTCCACGTCGATGACCGCGTCCCCGGCTCCCTCGATGGCAAACCCCCACCGCTCCTCGCTCACGCGCAACGCCTCGCTCCGCCGCGCCAGCCGCTTCAACATCATCCGCTGCCACCAGAAGATCGCCACGATCGCCGCCAGCGCGAGCCCGCCCGGCAGCACATACGGCCGCAAGTCCGCCAGCCGGATCGGATGCGGCTCCAGCGGCCCGATCCACTTCGCATAAATGCGATCGAAGACGCCGTTGCTGCGCACGGTGGCGATCGCGTCGTTGATCCGCTCCAGACTGCGGGCATCGCCTTTGTGCACCGCGACCCGGTATTCGTGGATGACGTCGTCGATGTATTCCATCTCGAACCGGGAGAACGGATCATTGCCCGCCCGCCGGTAGCTGCGGATGAACAACGCGAAATCCGTCTGGCCGTCTTGCACCGATTTCAACGCCGCGGGCCAGGTGGGATACGCCACGATCGTCGCGCCCCAGCCGCCATGCTCCATCGCGTTCGTGTGCCCGATGCTGCCCGACAGCACCGCGATCCGCTTGCCGGCAAACTCCGCCGTCCGATGCACGTGCGGGCTGTCCGGCCGGAAATACGCCACGCCATGCACGAACGCGTGCCCAATGGAAAAATCCATCTCCTTGCGCCGTTCTTCCCGGATCGTGACGTTCGCCAGCGCGTCCAGCCGTCCGGCTTGAAACTCCTCCAGCACGTGCGCCCACGACCCGGGCACGATTTCAAAATCCACGCGCCCGGTGTTTTCCAACGCCGCCAGAAAATCCGCCGTGAAGCCCGTCAGGTGTCCGTTCGCATCCACATACGAGAGCGGATCCGAGTTGTTCTCCACTCCGATCCGCAACGGCGCAGCCGCCCCCAGCAACGCCGGGAACACGAGCAACAGGAAACACAAATAAAGGTATCGCATTCGGGGTGACTTGGAAGGTCGCTGCGCCCTCGGGCCTCCGCCGCTCGCTGGATCGCCGGATCCGGCGCGGTGAACCCCCGGGTGCAAGGTCGCCTTGCGCCCCTCACCGAAAGGCATTTTGCCCGAATCACGAGCCTGAAACGGCCCGCCCTCTACCGCGGTCGCGGGCTCCGTTTCCAACACCTTGTTCCGCACGATGCTTACCAGCCAACGCGCGCGGGAACTCGCGCCGCGCCCGGCACACAGTTGGCGGCGTGACTTTCCAAATCGGTCTGCTGCTCAGCCTGATTGCGGTGGCGCTGGTTTTCTTCTCCCTCGAATGGGTTTCCGCCGATGTCGTCGGCCTCGGCCTGCTGCTCGCCCTCGTCCTCACCGGCCTGCTGCCGGCGGAACGCGCCTTCGCGAGCTTCGGGAGCGATACTGTCCTGATGATCCTCGGGCTGTTGATCATGACCGCCGCCCTCCTTAAAACCGGCGTCGTCGATCTGGCCGGCCGCGCGATTCTCAAATACGCCGGCACCCGCGTAAACCCCCTCTTGTTCGTCATCATGCTCGGCGTCGGCACGCTCAGCGCGTTCATCAGCAATACCGCCGCCACCGCCTTCTTCGTGCCCGTCGTGATGGGCCTCGCGGTGAAGGCCCGCACGTCCCCCTCGCGGCTGCTGATGCCGGTCGCGTTCGCCTCCATCCTCAGCAGCTCCGTCACCCTCATCAGCACGTCCACCAACCTCGTCATCAACGGCCTCCTCACCTCCGCCCACCTGCGGCCGATGACGATGTTTGAACTCACCCCCGTCGGCCTGCCCATCGCCCTCGTCGGATTGCTCTACATGTTTTTTATCGGCCGCCGTTTCATTCCCGAACGCGCCTCCGCCCAAGGTGCCTTCGACACCTTTGGGATGCGCTCCTATCTCACGGAGGTCCTCGTCCTGCCCGATTCGCCCCTGGTCGGCCAGACCTTGGGCGAGTCCAACCTCGGCCGCGAACTCGACCTCTCCGTCCTTCGCGTCGTCCGCGGGGAACGCTATCTCCTTCCCCAAAGCGACATGGTGATCGCCGCCGGCGATGTGCTCCTCGTCGAAGGCGAACGCGCCGACGTCCTCCACGTGAAGGATACCGCCGGCATCGAAATCCGTCCGGAGATGACGCTCTCCGAACCCGACCTCCGCAGCGAAGATGCCGCGTTGGTCGAGGCCCTCATCGTGCCCGGCTCGCCCTTCATCGGCCGCACCCTGCGCGGCCTCGGCTTCCGCGAAAACTTCGGCCTCCAAGTGCTCGGCGTAAACCGCCATGGCCGCAACCTCCTCCGCAAACTCGGCCAGATCGCGTTGCGCGTCGGCGACGTGCTGTTGATCCAAGGCCGCCGCACGCGCTTGGTGCGCCTCAATACCGACCGCGCCATCAGCATCCTCAACGCCGTCGAGGACCAGACCATCGACCACGCCCGCGCCTGGCGCGCCACGCTCATCTTCGTCGCTTCGCTGGCGCTCGCCGTGACCAATCTCGTGCCGCTCGCCGTCGCCGTGTTGCTCGGCGCCTTCGCCGTGCTCGCCACCCGCTGCGTCTCGCCGGCCGACGCTTACCGCGAAGTGGAATGGCGCGTCGTCATTCTCATCGCGTGCATGCTCGCCCTCGGCGCCGCCATGACCGCCACCGGCACCGCCGAATATCTCGCGTCGCTCGTCGCCGGGGTCACCGCCCACGCCTCGCCCTTGTGGCTGCTCGCGGGATTTTTCCTTCTCACCGTCGCGCTCACCCAACCGATGTCCAACCAGGCCGCGGCCGCCGTGATTCTACCCATCGCGATTCATACGGCGCAAAACCTCCACCTCAACCCGCGCACGTTTGCCATGACGATCGCGATTGCCGCGAGCTGTTCTTACATCACGCCCTTGGAGCCCGCGTGCCTCATGGTTTACGGCCCCGGCCGCTATCGTTTCAGCGATTTCCCCCGCGTCGGCGCCCCGCTCGTGCTGATCATTTTCGTCCTCGTCATGCTCCTCGCGCCGCACATCTGGCCGCTGCGTTGAACTCGTTTCCCCTCGCTGGCCCGCGCGCGTGACCCCGCCCGCGCCGGCCTGAGATTCTCGCCCAATTTCCGGCGCGCCCCCCGCGCCGTCCCCGATTTGCGCGTTGCCTGCGTCCGTCCGCTCGCTTTTCTCCGCAGCATGGGACGTCAGTGGCTCCACGCAAAACGCGCGATTGTTAATCTCAGAAAAGGCCAGGCGGTCGGCAAGGTGGTCAAAGAGATCACCGTGGCCGCCAAGCTCGGCGGCGGCGATGTCGCGGCCAACGCCCGCCTCTTCGCCGCGGTCGAAAAGGCCCGCAAACAAAGCGTCACGCGCGATGTCATCGAGCGCGCCATCAAGAAAGGCGCCGGCGGTGGCGACGATAAGCTCACCCTCGAACACATCGTCTTCGAAGGCTACGCGCCGCATAAAGTCCCGGTCATCGTCGAGGTTTACACCGACAACCACCAACGCACCGCGCCCGAGATGCGCGTGCTCTTCAAAAAGGGCACCCTCGGCGCGGCCGGTAGCAACAAGTTCCTCTTTGATCACGTCGGCCTCGTCGAGGCGCACCACGCCGACGCCGCCATCGATCTCGAAGCCGCCGCGATCGAGGCTGGCGCCAACGATTTTGAGCCGCTCACCAGCGAGCAAAACGACGACATTCCCGAGGGCCGCACCGGCGCCCGCTTCATCACCGATCGTTCCGCTGTGCACGCCGTGTCCGTCTGGCTCGGGCAAAATGGCTGGACCGTTATCACGAGCGAACTCGGCTATCTCGCCAAAAACTTCCCCGACCTCGACGACGCCCAGCGCGGTGAGGTCGGCGAATTTCTGCAATCCCTCGAAGACCACGACGACGTGCAACGCGTCTGGGCCGCGGTGAAATAACGCCGGGAGCGCAGGCGCCTCCGCCCGCCGCTCCCCGCTGCAACGTTGGCGTCGCCCGTCAGCTGAGCGCCGCGATCGCGCTCGCGTGCTTGGCCGCCGCTTCTTCCGCGCTCGACGCCGTGACGCGCAGGTCGTGCAACAGCCCGTCCTGGAGCCCGTAGACCCAGCCGTGCACCGTCAATTCCTGTCCGCGATCCCACGCATCGCGCACGATCGTGGTGTGCGCGACATTGGCGACCTGCTCAATCACGTTGAGCTCGCACAACCGGTCCGCCTGCGCCCGCGGCTCCAGCACGGCATCGAGCAAACCGCGGTGGCGGCTGCACACATCCTGCACGTGTCCCAGCCAGTAATCCGCCAGCCCGATCCGCCGGCAACGCAGCGCCGCATCGACGCCGCTGCAGCCATAATGGCCGACGACCATCACGTGTTTCACCTTCAACACATCGACCGAAAACTGCAGCACCGAGAGGCAGTTCAGATCGGTGTGCACCACCACATTCGCGATGTTGCGATGCACGAATAATTCCCCCGGCAGCAACCCCACGATCTGGTTCGCCGGCACCCGGCTGTCCGAGCAACCGATCCACAAATAAGCGGGCGACTGCTGCCGCGAGAGCTTCTGGAAGAACTCCGGATCCTCTCCGCGAATCTTGTCCGCCCACGCGGCGTTTTGTGCAAACAATTGGCTGAGCTTGTCCATCCCTCCAGCGTTTCACTCACGTTTCGGTTGTCCACTCCGGATTCGCGACCGCCTTCGCACCCGTTGACACCGTTTGGCGCGCCCACCTAACCTCCCGTCATGGATAAACCAGCCCACGTGCTCGAGTTCGAGCGGCCCCTTCGCGAACTGGAAAAACAGGTGGAGACCCTCCATCAGCAGGCCCTCGAAAACGACATCGATCTCAGCGCCGACATCGGCGTCATGGAGAAGAAACTCGAGCAGTTGCGGCACGAGGTTTACACGCGCCTCACCCCTTGGCAGCGCGTCCTCATCGCCCGCCATCCGCAACGCCCCTACTCCCTCGATTACGTCCGCCTCTGCTGCCAGAACTTCCAGGAACTGCACGGCGACCGCCAGTTTAACGACGATCGCGCCCTCATCGGCGGCACCGCGTTTTTCGAAGGCGAATCCGTCATGATCATCGCGCAACAGAAGGGACGCGACACCAAGGAAAACATCATTCGCAACTTCGGCATGCCCCACCCCGAAGGCTACCGGAAAGCCCTCCGCCTGATGAAACTCGCCGAACGCTTCGGCCTGCCCGTCATCACGTTCATCGACACGCCCGGCGCGTTTCCCGGCGTCGGTTCCGAAGAGCGCCACGTGTCGGAAGCGATCGCCGTCAATCTCCGCGAAATGGCCCTCCTGCGCGTCCCCTCCATCGCAATCGTGGTCGGCGAAGGCGGCTCCGGCGGCGCGCTCGGCATCGGCGTCACGGACCGCGTTCTCATCTTCGAAAACAGCTACTACTCGGTCATATCCCCCGAAGGCTGCGCGGCCATTCTCTGGAAAGATCGCGCGGCCGCCCCGAAAGCCGCCGAAGCACTCAAGCTCAACGCCAACACCCTCCGCGAACTCGGCGTCGTCGACGACGTCCTGGCGGAGCCTTTTGGCGGCGCGCATAACGACTACGAAGCCGCCGCCGCGACGCTCAAACATTCGCTTTCCCGCCACCTCGCCGCGCTGCGTAAACTCTCGCCCGACGACCTCGTCGAGAAACGCTACCAGCGTTACCGCAAACTCGGCGTCTTCGAGGAAATCGCTGCGAAAGCCTGAGCGGCGCAACGCCCCGGCCGGAGCCCTTCGCGCTCCCGGCCGTTGCGTCCGCGCGGTCGGCCGCGCCTGCGTGCGCCGTCAATGCCGCGCGGCGAATTTTCCTCCGTGCGCATCCTCAGCGCCGCACCGTCAGCAATTCACACTTCGTGGCGCAACGGTCCGCCGTATCGATCTCCAACAGCGCCCCCGACAGCCGCACGTCGCCCTCCGCGATCTCAAACCGCCGCGGCATGCCATCGAGAAAGCGTGCCACGACCGGTTGCACCTCGCGCCCGATCACGCTCGCGTAAGGCCCCGTCATGCCCACGTCGCACATAAAAACCGTGCCCTTGGGCAACAGCGTCGCATCCGCCGTCGGCACATGCGTGTGCGTGCCCAACACCGCCGCCACGCGCCCATCCAGATACCAACCCAACGCCTGTTTTTCCGACGTCGCCTCCGCGTGCACCTCCACGAGGATCGCCTCACATTGCCCACGCAATTGCGCAATCATCCGATCCGCACAAAGAAACGGATTGTCCGCCTTGAGCCCCATGAAATCGCGTCCGAGCACGGTGAACACGCCCAACCGAAATCCGCGCGACTCGATGATGAGATGATCCCACCCGGGACACGACGCCGGCAAATTCGCGGGGCGGCAGACGCGATCGACCTGCGTGATTTCCTTTTCCCAACCGCGCTGGTCCCACACGTGATCGCCGAGAGTGATCGCGTCGACCCCCACGCCGAGGAGTGACCGCGCAATCGCGCTGGTGATGCCCGAGCCCGCCGCGGAATTTTCGCCATTCGCGATGACGAAATCCAATTTCAATTCCTCGCGCAGCTTCGGCACCCGCTCGGCCACGATCTCGCGGCCGGGCCGCCCCACGATATCCCCGATAAAAAGAACCTTGATCATCCTCCCAGCGTCGCACCCCCGGGCGCCAGTGCAAGGCAGGAGCTTGCGCGCGCCGACGACACTCGCGCCTCAAAGCCTCTTACTCCGCTGCGTCACCACGACCCAGCGCCCCGTTTCTCCCGCCGCCCGTCAGCCCGCGGGATGATGCGAGTCGACTGCGCTGGAAAACGCCGGCCTCAGCGCCGGCCGATCGGCCGCGCCGCCCCATCAGGACGAGTGCGGTTTCTTCCAGAGCGGTTTGCCGGTTTCCGCGGGTTTGCTCTTTGGCGCCGTGTGATGGGGCACCTGCGGCGCGCGTGCCGCCTGTTTTTGCAGGTCAGCTTGAATCTCCGCCTTGTCGGGCATCACCGGCGCGTTGGGCGAACCAGCCTCGCTCTCGTTCTCGCTACCGGACGCCTTCTCTTCGTGCGCGGCTTCGTGACCGGCGTTCCCCGTGCCATTGCGCTCCGCTTTGGCCGAGCGACTCTGCCGGTTTTTGGCGCCCACTTGCCGCTCCGCCTCCAGCCAGATTTCCACCTCTTGATCCGCCGGCTCTCCGGCTTGCTGCCACAATTGATAAGCCCGCTGGGCGATTTCTTCGTGATTCGGCGATTTCATAAAATGAAAGACAAGGGGTTGGGTGGAAGACTTGGAGCACGCCGAGCATAACGGCGTCCCCTGTTCCCGCCTAGCAGGTCTCAACCCCATGTAAGGCTCGGCGAATCGCATAGGCACTTCGTCGAGCGAAGCCCTAGACCCCAAGCTTGCGCCCGATTCGCGGGAACATTTTTCTCGGCCGTCGTCCTCACTCCCTTTCGCTCGTGTCGCCCCTCGTTCCCCGCGTCCGTGTTTGGTTCTGCGCCGTAGCTTTCACGCTCCTCCTGCCCTCCTTGCTGCGCGCCAACTCGTCGCCCTCGCCCAGCGAGCCGCCGGTCTCCGCCCGCGAACTTCGCCAAGGCTACCGCGACGGCTTCGTGCTCGCCCGCCCCCGCGCTGGATTGCGCGCGCTCGCCACCGATTCTGAAACCCGCGCCGGCCGCCGCGCCGCGCGCATCTTTGATCGCTTCGGCGGTCTTCGCCTCCTCCAAAACACCTCCGGCGAGACCACCGCCGCCGCCATCGCCCGCCTCCGCGCCACCGGCCTCTACGATTACGTCGAGCCCGACCGCATTCGCATCGCCACCGCCACACCCAACGACACCTCTTTCGCGCAACAGTGGAGCCTCCGCAACACCGGCGCCGGCGGCGGCACCGTGGGAGCCGACATCGATGCCGTTGCCGCATGGGACCTCATCCACGACGCGCCCAACGTCATCGTCGCCGTCATCGACACCGGCGTGCGCCTCACCCACTCCGACATCGCGGCCAACCTCTGGAACAACCCCAGCCCCACGTTCGGCGATTATCACGGCGCGCGCTACATTCGCGGCGTGAAATCCGGCAATCCCAACGACGACAGCACCAGCGGCCACGGTTCCCACGTCGCCGGTATCATCGGCGCCGTCGCCAACAATGCCAACGGCATCGCCGGCGTCGCCTGGAACGTCCGGATCATGGCGCTGAAGTTCATGGATTCCACCGGCCAAGGCTACGTCTCCGATGAGATTTCGTGCATCGATTACGCCATCGCCCACGGCGCACAGATCATCAACGCCAGCTTCGGCGAAGACACCACCACCTCCTTCTCTCAATCCGAACTCGACGCCATCGCCCGCGCCCGCGACGCCGGCATCATCTTCGTCGCCGCTGCCGGCAACGACGCCTCCAACATGGACCTCACGCGCCACTACCCCGCGAGTTTTCCGTTGGATAACATCATCGCCGTGGGCAGCTCCACGAAGCTCGACGACGTCAGCACCTTCAGCAATTACGGCCCCGGCGCCGTCGAACTCTTCGCGCCCGGCGAAGCCATCCTCTCGCTCAGCAACGCCGCCGATTCCGGCACCGCCGCCTACCAAATCCTCTCCGGCACGTCCATGGCCGCCCCGCACGTCAGTGGCGCCCTCGCCTTGCTCAAGGCGAAATTCCCCTCCGACAACTACCACCAGCTCATCAACCGCCTGCTGCGCGGCGTCGAACCCGTCGCCCGCTTCACGGGCAAGACCCTCACCGGCGGCCGCCTCAACCTCGCCGCCGCGCTCGTCACCACCGCCAATCGCCCTTTCAACGACGACTTCGCCAGCCGCGCCCGCCTCTCCGGCGATAACATCGCCGCCCGCGGCTCGACTGTCGGCGCCACCACCGAATCCGGTGAGCCCGCCCACGCCGGCAACGGCAGCGCTTCGCTCTGGTATGAATGGACGCCCACCACCGGTGGCCTCGTCCGCCTCAGCACCGCCGGCAGTACCTTCGACACCGTGCTCGCCGTTTACACCGGCACGAACCTCGGCGCGCTCCTCCCACTCGCCAGCAACGACAACGACAGCGGCACGCTCACCAGCCGCCTCGACCTCGTCGTGCAGGCCGGCACCACCTACGAAATCGCCGTCGCCGGCAAAAACGGCGCCACCGGTTTCGCTCAGCTCAGCCTCGGCACCGTCCCCGGCAACGACGCCTTCGCCTCGCCCCTCGTGCTCAACGGCGCCAGCGTGCGCGTCACCGCCACCAATGCCAATTGCACCCGCGAGGTCGGCGAGCCCCAGATCCTCAGCCAGGCCGGCGGCCACTCCCTCTGGTATCAATGGACCGCACCCGCCACCGCCCGCGTCCAAGTCGCCGCGTATTCCACCGACCTCGATCCGCTCCTCGCGATTTACACCGGCTCCTCCCTCACCGCCCTCACCCTCGTCGCCGCGAGCGATGACACGAACGGCCAGCCTGCCAGCCTCTGCACGCTCAACGCCGTCGCCGGCGTCACCTACCGAATCGCCGTCGATTCCAAAGCCGCCGATGTCGTCGGCCAGTTCACCCTCACGCTCGTGGATTCGCTCTGGCAGGCCACCACGGGCAACAACCTCACCAGCTCCCCCGCCGTCGCACCCGATGGCAGCGTCTACGTCGGCAGCGTCGACGGCTACCTCTACGCCTACAACGCCGATGGCTCGCAAAAGTGGGCGCCCTTCAACACCGGTGGCCTCATCGACACGTGTTCACCCGCCATCGGCGACGATGGCACCGTTTACGTCGGTTCGTTCAGCGGCTCGCTCTACGCGATCGACGGTGCGACCGGCGCCCAGAAATGGACCCAGCAAGTCGCCTCCGGCGGCACCGTCGCCAACAGCCCCGCGCTCGCCCCCGACGGCAGCATCTACCTTCGTTCCAACGACGGCCAACTCGTCGCCTTTACCAACGCCGGCACGCAAAAATGGACCTTCCCGATCCCCGGCGAATCCTACGCGTCGCCCATCGTCGCGCCCGACGGCACCATTTACCTCGGCGCCGACAACGCCACGTTTTACGCCGTCAATTCCACCGGCACGCAGCAGTGGAAATACACGCTCTCCGACGCCAACACCGCCATCTACACCACCGCCGCGCTCGATTCCTCCGGTAATATCTACTTCGCCACCTTCGGCGGCGCGCCGAACACCGTCCGCTCGCTCACGCCCGCCGGCGCACTGCGTTGGAGCGCCAGCCTCGGCGACAACTCCACCTCCTCGCCCGCGCTCAGCGCCGACGGCGCCACGCTCTACCTCGCCGCCTACGACCATTACCTCTACGCGTTCAACACCGCCAACGGCGCGCTGCGTTGGAAGTTTCTCCTCGGCGGCGAAGTGCGCGCTTCCTCGCCCGCGGTCGATGCCAACGGCGTCGTTTATATCGGTTGTTACGACGGCCTCCTCTACGCCATCAACCCCGACGGCTCCCTCCACCGCACGTATCCGACGGGCGACTGGATTCGGTCCTCTCCCGCCATCGCCGGCCACGCGCTCTACGTCGGCAGCAACGACCGTAAACTCTACGCCTTCGATCTCAACGCCGGTCCCGCGACCGGGCCCTGGCCCATGTATCGCGCCAACGCCCGCCGCACCGGCCGCGCCATCGTCGAACCCCTCGCAATCGTCGTCCCACCTGCCTCGCTCAACGCCTTGGTCGGCGACCCCGTCGACTTCACCTTCACGCCCAGCGGCACGGCCCCCTTCAGTTATCAATGGCGGAAAAACGGCGCGCCGATCCCCGGCGCCACCGCCGCCACGCTCCATTTCGATGCCGCCGCCGCCGCTGACACCGGCGCGTATTCCGTCACGGTGACCAATGCCCAAGGCTCCGTCACCAGCGCAGCCGCCACGCTCAGTGTTTACGCCGCCGGCCTCTCGCAGCTGAGCAATCTCTCTGTCCGCACCACCGCCGGAAGTGGAAGCCAGACCTTCATCGTTGGCTTTGTGATCGCCGGCGCCAGCAAGCCGCTGCTCCTCCGCGCCATCGGCCCCACGCTCGCCGATTACGGCGTGACCGGCGTCCTGCCCGACCCACAACTCGCCGTTTACGACAGCAGCACGCTCGTGGCCTCCAACGACAACTGGGGCGGCACCACGGCATTGAAGCAGGCGTTCACCGAGCTGGGTGCGTTCACCCTCCCCGACGCCAGCGCCGATGCCGCCCTCCTCACCACCCTCGACGCGAAACCCTACACCGTGCAAATCACGGGCGGCGTCGGCATCGCCCTGGCTGAAGTTTACGATGCGCACCTCGACCCGGCCAGCGCGCCCCGCCTCACTAACATCTCCGCGCGCACGCAGGTCGGCACCGGCAATGGCATTCTCATCGCCGGCTTTGTCGTCCACGGCGCGGGCGCCAAACGCGTGCTCATCCGTGGCGTCGGCCCGCGCTTGCTCGACTACGGCGTGTCCGGCGTCCTCGCCGATCCGGTGCTGCAACTCTTCAAGGATGGCGCGCTCGTCGCCGAAAACGACGACTGGGGCGGCGCTCCTGCCCTGAGTGCCGCCGCGGAAGCCGTTGGCGCGTTTACGCTTGGTCAGGGCGGCAAGGATTCCGCGCTGCTCGTCACCTTGCCCGCCGGCGTTTATACTGCGCAGGTTTCTGGCGTGGGAGGCACGACGGGCGTCGCCCTCGTCGAAATCTACGACGTGCAATAAACGCAGTGCCGCATTGCCGCCGGGCAAATAATCCTCACGTTGCCCGCACATGTTTTCCGCCCGTCTTTTTGGCGCCGCGTTCCTCCTTCCGTTTGCCGTTCTGGCGCGGGATTTTCCTTCGGCCCCGCCGCCGGCTGCTCCCGCTCAGTCCCGCGCCGCTGCCGCGCACCCGATGCCCGCCGCGGCCGAGCCCGCGATCTATTCGATCGATGGCACCTCTGGCCCGCCGACCGATGAAGAGACGCTCTACGTCGAATACGTGAACCGGGCCCGCATGTTTCCCGCGGCCGAGGGCACCCTGCTTCGCAATACCACCGATCCCCAAGTGGTGTCCGCCTACAATTATTTTCACGTCGACCTCGCCAAAATGGAGAGCGAGTTCCAGGCCCTCACGCCCCTGCCGCCGGTCGCGTTCAACGCCCTGCTCACCAACGACGCCCGCGGTCACACGCAGGACATGTTCGACTATACTTATCAGGGCCACGAAGGCCCCGAAGCTCCCCCGAACGCCTCCACGATCACGTCCCGCGCGCTGGCGGCCGGCTACAATTATCAGGTGATTGCGGAGAACGTTTACTCGTTCGCCGATTCACCGTTCCACGGCCACGCAGGCTTCGAGGTCGATTGGGGCACCGCGAGTGACGGCATGCAACCCACCCGCGGTCACCGGGCCAATATCCACAATTCCAACGTGCGTGAAATTGGCGTTGGCGTCGTCATCGGCACAAAAACCGGCAACAACCTCGACGGCAACCCGACCACCGTCGGTCCCCAGCTTGTTTCACAGGAGTTCGGCACTCGCGCCGCCCTCGGCCCGCTTCTCACCGGCGTCGCTTACTTCGATTTGTCGGGCGACCACTTTTATTCCATCGGCGAGGGCCTTGGCCAGGTGACGGTCACCGTTGAGGGCGCGAGCTACTCCGCCGTGACCGCGCCGTCGGGTGCGTTCACCGTGCCTCTGCCCGGCGCCGGCACCTACACCGTCACGTTCACCGGCCCCGGCCTTTCCCAAACCGCCACCGTCACCAGCGCCAGCGGCGAAAACGTGAAACTGGATTTTACGCCCACGTTTTCCCCCGCGATCTTGAGCGGGCCCGCCACCATTTACGTCGGCACGCCGACCGCGTTCAGCATCATGCCGGCTCCCGGCGCCACCGGTTACCTGCTGACCAGCTACCTGCGCGACCTCACGCCCGTCACCGAGAATGCAGAAAACGCCGACCACTTCACCGTCGACGTTTCTGGCTACAATCCGGTGCAGACATCCGTGAAATCCCAAGGCAACGCCGCGTTCAATCTCAAGCACCCCTCCGGCGACGATCAGGTGATGACCTTGAACCGGTCGCTCTTCGTTCGCGCGGGCGCCCAGCTCACGTTCTCTTCCCGCCTTTGCATCGCGACGGCTGAGGAAATCGCCAAAGTGCAGATCTCCACCGACGAGGGCACGACGTGGACCGACATCTACTCGCAGGCAGGGCCGGACCAGCCCGGCGAAACCAGCTTCACCACCCGCACCGTGGATCTCAGCGCCTACGCCGATCACATCTGCCTCTTCCGTTTCCGCTTCGATTCCACCGGTAGCTATTATCCCAGCACGGGCTTCCCGCAGGCGATCGGCTGGTTCATCGACGCCATCGCCTTTTCGCACACCGAAGAATTGCTCGGCAGCACGCAGTCCAGCATGGGCAACGTGGTTTCATTTAATTACACCGCTCCCTCCGCCGGTTCCTATCTCCTCGCCCTGACGCCGGAAAACGTGACCCGTCACCTCCCCGTCAGCGCTCCTCTGCTCATCACCGCCACGCCTTTTGCCGGCACGCCCGCCAGCATCGTCACCCCACCGGTCGGAGCCACCGTCAACGAAGGCGGCACCGTCACCTTGACAGTCGGCGTCACGGGCAGCGCGCCGTTCACCTATCAGTGGCAGAAGGACAACGTCGCCCTCACCGCGGCCACCTCGGCCAGCCTCACCCTTTCCAACGTCACCGTCGGCGACTCCGGCAGTTACACCGTCACCGTCACCAACGGCGGCGGCAGCGTCACGAGTTCTCCGGCCGTTGTCGGAGTCAACGGCACCCCGCCTTCCTTCAGCACGCAGCCGCAAAGCGCCACCATTACGGTGGGTGACACGATCACCCTCACCGGCTCCGCCTCCGGCACCACCCCGCTGACGTATCAATGGCAGAAAGACGGCGTCGACCTCCCCGGCGCCACCACCGACTCGCTTACTCTCGCCAACACGACCGCCGCCAACTCCGGCACCTATCGACTCAACGTCACCAACAGCGTCGGCACGGTGCCGAGCGCCGAGGCCATCGTCACCGTCAATCCCGCCGCCCCGACCGGCGATCAGAGCTATCTCTCCAATCTCTCCGTTCGCGCGGCGATGGTGGAAGGCCAGACCCTCATCGTCGGTTTTGTCGTCGACGGCGGTAGCAAACCCATCCTCGTCCGCGCGGCCGGCCCCGCCCTCAATCAATTCGGACTCACCGGCGTCGCCGACCCGCGACTCACCATCTACAACAGCCAAAGCACGGTGGTCGCGGCCAACGACGACTGGGCCAGCTCCCTTAGTGGCACCTTCGCCGCACTCGGTGCGTTTTCTTTCCCTCCCGACAGCAAGGACGCCGCCCTGCTGGCCCCGCTCGCCGGACCTCACACCGCGCAGGTGACCGGCATCGGTGACGGCGCGATTCTCGTGGAGGCTTACGACGCGGGCATCAACGACGGCACGAAGCTCGTCAACCTCTCCGCCCGATTCCACGTCGGCACCGGCGCTGATATTTTAATCGCCGGTTTCGTCCTTAACGGCACCGGCTCGAAGTCGCTCCTCATCCGGGCAGTGGGTCCGACCCTGGCCGGCTTCGGCGTCCCCGCCACCCTCGCCGATCCCAAAGTCGCCGTGTTCGACGGTGCCAACCTCATCGCCCAAAACGACGACTGGTCGGCCACCCTGAGCGCCACATTCACCCAACTCGGGGCGTTCCCGTTCCAAGACAACAGCAAGGATGCCGCCCTCATCGTCACTCTCGCCGCCGGTAAATCCTACACCGTCCAAGTCTCCGGCGTCGATAACGGCACGGGCGAAGCGCTGGTCGAGATCTACGCGATTCCCTGACTCGCCCGACCTGTCGGGGAACATGTGCCGGCCGCCTCCGACAAATCGCTTGCTTCGCCGATACTGCCGTCGGAAGCTCCTCGCTGACTACAACCCGCAGGCCTCGGGCCTGCTTTTGCCACTCCATGGACGACCAAGCTCCCCAGCAAAATCCGCCGGCGGATTTCAACAAGATTGATCTGACTCAGCTCCAAGGCTTCAGCTTTGGCACTCAGTGGACGCAGGATAAATCCGGTGCCGGCTCCGACCGGCGTTCTGGCGATCGTCCCGGCCGAGAAGATCGAGGAGACCGCGCCGGCCCCGACCGCCGCGATCGTCGGGCCTTCCGTCGCCCCGCCCCCGGCGCCGATGCCGGCCCCGCTCCCGCCAATGCGCCGGCCCGCGATGGCCGTGAGTTTCGCGGCGCCCCCGGTGGCGGTGATCGTCGTCCCCGCCGTGAAGGCGGCGAGTTCCGCGGCGGCCCGCGCCGCGATTTCGGCGGCCCCGGCCGTGGTGACCAATTTCAACGCGGCCCCTACGAGAGCCCGTTTTTCTCCGCCGTCTTTTATCCGGAAGACACGAGCTTCGCCAACCTGGCCAAGACCATTCGCAGCTCCTGCCGCACCATTGAGCTGTTTGAAATCGCGAAGACCGTGATCGGCAAAGCCGATCGCTTCATCGTCGTCCTCGCACGCAAGCCCAATCCGGACGCCCGCGCCAGCGACTCGCCCGCCGCCGAGGGCGCCGCGCCCAAAGGCCACCCGATCTACGTATCCGTGCCGGACGGCCTGCCCTTCGAATCCGAAGAAGCCGCCATCGCGCACGTCCTCGCCACGCACCGCGACCAGTTCTTCGATACCGCCGAGGTCGAAGTCGATCCGCCGAAGGGCAACTTTCAAGTCGTCAACCGCTGCGGCGTCACCGGCGCTTTGCTCGGTCCGCCGAACTACCACCGTTACAACCAGATCGTGCAGCAACACTTCGCGACGAACATCAGCCGGATGTCGCCCGAAGCGTTTCGCTCCCGCATCGAAAGCGTCCGCGAACCCGAGCTCATCCAGCAATGGCTCGAGGGCATGAAGAAGACCACGCGCTACACGTGGAAGCTCACCCCTCCCGCTGAGGGCGAGTCGGCGCCCGCCTTCGATTCGCTCGAAGAAGCCCGCTATTACCTTCTTACCAACGCGCGCGACAAAGTGGTCCGCGCCACCGACCAAGCGCGTTTCCACGGTAAAATCGTCGAAACGCTCCCGCCCGGCGAAATCCGCAGCGCCGTCGAAGGCGCCATCGAACGCCAGCGCCGCTTCCCGCTCGATACGGCCAATGCACTCCGCGGCCGCCTCCGTCGTGAAGGGTTCACCATCTTCAAGAAGGGCTCCAAAGGCATTTCTTACGTCTGCGCCGTAAAACGCAAATTCCGCACGCCCGACCAGACGTTCTCCGATTCACTCGGAGCGCTGATCGCGTTCGTGGAAGCACACCCGATGGTCCGCGCCAGCGAATTGCCGGTGAAATTCCTCGGCCTTAAACTGCCGTCGGCTCCCAAGCCCGCCGCAGCCGCCGCCCCGACGGAATCTCCCGCCGCGGCAGAAACCGCCGCTCCGAACGCTTCCCCGGAAGCGCCCGCCGTGGCTCCGGCCGCAGAAGCGACGCCCCCGCCGGCCGCCCCCGAACTCACTGTCGAACAGCGTGAAAAGATCGCCCGCCTGAACGGCGACCTCCGCTGGCTCGTCACCGAAGGTTACGTCACCGAATTCATTGACGGTCGCCTCTTCGCCGCGCCACCGATGGTCGAGGCGCGAAAGAAGGAAATCGAGGGCGACGATCACGATCCCGAAAACTTTCCGGAGGCTCCGGTCGAAGCGGCACCCGCCCCAGCCGCCGCCCCAACGGCGGAGTCGCCAGCGCCGTCCACTGATTCCTCCACCAATGCGCCCGCGGTCGAAGCTGCGCCCATTGCGGACGCACCCGCGGAGCCCACTCCTTCTCCCGCCGCCGAACAACCCGCTTCGCCCGCTGCTGAGATCACGCCCGCCGCGGCCGAGAACACTTCGGCACCGGCGGAAAGGCCGAGCGAGCCACCGCGCGCCGCAGCTGAGTAAACGCCGCAATGCCTGCGGCCGTTAGCCCAGCCGGGCGGCTCCAAGCGTATCTGCATCGCTCCATTCCGCTTTCGGCGGCGATGCAGGTGCGGGTGACGCATTGTGAACAAGGCGTGGTGGAACTCACCGCGCCCCTTTCGCCCAACGTCAATCATCGCCACACGATGTTTGGCGGCAGCATCTCCGCGCTCGCGCTGCTCGCCGGTTGGGGCGCTTTTCACCTCGCTCTCGAAGCCAGCGCCGTGAACGCCGAAATCGTCATTCGCCACAACACCATCGACTACGTGGCGCCGGCGGCGGGCGATGTCACCGCCCACTGCGCCGCCGTGAGCGACGAGGAACGCGCACGTTTTGCGCGCACGTTCCGACGGCTCGGCAAGGCGCGCATGCCACTGGTCGTCACCTTGCGTTGCGGCTCCACGGTTGTCGCCCGCTTTCACGGCGACTATGCCGCTCTCGCCGGCTGACGCCGGAACTCCTCCACGTCACAGGCAGCCGCGCGCAGACGCAATCCCTTCAGGCCGATGTTCTCGGCACTGCAGTTACCTCCGGCTCGCGCGGGCCGCCCCCGCCAAACCACCCGCGCCCAATCTTAAAGAGACGTCGCGCTGGCGCGGCGTTCCGGTGCCAACGTGTCGTCCAAACGTTCCCCCACGCGGTTCGTCATGATGCCGTCAGCGTCGCGAGAGTCACCCATGACGTCCTGTTTACTCAGGTCATCCTGAGCCAACGGTTCGCGCAGTTGCCGCTCCGCTTCCGTCCAGTGTTCGACATGGCGCCCATGTGGGCAACCCTGCTCCACCCAGATCGAGTGAGCGCGTGCCGCAACCTCATCGTGCGTCGGAAGACGCGGTGTCGTCGCCGCAGGAGTAAAAAGTCGTGTCGTCGTGCGAGTCTTTTTGTTTCTCATAGCGGGGCTATTATGCCGCTTCGGACCTTGCGCTGCACTCGGTAATTTCCTGTGCCCTTGCCTGCGAGAAACCGCCATGCTGCGTTCAACCCGTCGCCCCACCGTCGCGGGCGGCGCGTTTAGTGACGCAGGCGCAACGTATGCCGCTCGTCCCCGGCGATGCCCAAGTCCAGATGCCAGGCGGTCGCCGGCAGCCAGTCGGCGACATTTTCCGGCCACTCGACCGCCAGGCACCAAGGCGACCGCAAAAAATCCTCCAGCATCAACGCCTCCATCTCCGCCGCGCCGTTTAACCGATACGCATCGAGATGCACCAACGTGCGTTCCCGACCATGATACAGGTTGAAAATCGTAAACGTCGGGCTCGTCACTGCGTGCGTCACGCCGAGCGCGCGCGCCAGCCCCTGCACGAAGGTCGTCTTCCCCACGCCCAGATCGCCGTGCAACGCCAGCACGACATCGGGCGGGAGCACCTCCGCCACTCGGCGCGCCACCGCCTGCGTTTCCTCCGCCGACGCCGTCGCGACCCCGCGCCGAAGTTCTGCCACCACGTCGCTCATACGCCTCCGGCCAGGTGCTCGTAACCCCGAAACGCCGCCAGATCCACCGCGTCCGCAGGTCGTTGGCCGACCGTCACGAAACGCCCGATGCACGTCAACCGCGTGCGGAATTGCCGGCGCCACGCCTTTTCCAAACCCGCTCGGTCCGCCGTTCGCGCCACCGCCAGGGCGAGTTCATAATCCTCCCCTTCGCTCAACGCCGCCGCGACCGACGCACCCGCCCGCCGCGGCAGCGCCGCCGCCTGCAACGCCGGTTCCGCACCCCGCGGCGTCAACGCATGCAGGTCCTTCGCCAGCCCATCGCTCACATCCATCATCGCCCGCACGTCCGCGCGTCGCGCCAGCCAGGCGCCTTCCTCCAACCGCGGCGTAAACCGCCAGTGATGCCCGCTCGCCACGCTGCCACCGATCGTGCCGGTCACATAAATCCAGTCGCCGATCGCTGCGCCGCGGCGCGAGATCACCCGCGCCGTCCGCCCCGCCGCCGCCGTCCCCAGCAACGTGAGACTCGCCGCCAGCACGCCATTCGCCTGCGCCACGTCGCCGCCCACGACCGGCACCCGATACCGCCGCGCGCACGCCGCCAGTCCGCGATAAAACCCTTCCAGCCACCACACGCTCACCTTCGCATCGAGCGTCAACGCCAGCACCGCCGCCGTCGGCCGCCCGCCCATCGCCGCCAGATCGCTTAGATTCCGTTTCAACAATTTCGCTCCGACTGACCGCGGCGCGATCGTGGCGTCAAAATGCCGCCCGTAAATCACCGGGTCCACCGTGATCAACTGCCGGCCCGCCACGGCCGGCAGCACCGCGCAGTCGTCGCCGATGCCAAACGGTGCGCGTGGCGAGGCCGTCCCGAGCCAGCGCCGGATCGCTGTAATCAACCGCTCCTCGCCCAGTCCGCCCACCGCGTCGTCCGGTCGTGCCGCAAACGGATCCATGTCACTTGCTCACGCCCGCCAGCACGAGCAGCACCGTGTTGAGATTGAACAACCCGTGCGCGATCATCGTCACCGCCGCATTGTCCGTGCGCTCATACGCGAGCGAAAACACGACGCCCAGCGCGACCAGCGGCATGAACGTCGCGAGGTTCACATGCAGCGCGCCAAACAGCACCGCCGGCAGCAGCAACGCCCCCCAGCGAGGCACCCGCGTGCGCAGATAACGAAACAGTCCCGCCCGAAACAACAGCTCCTCACCCACCGGCGCCACCACGGTCGCCAGCAACGTCATCGCGATCAAAAGCCCCGGCGAATCCGCATGCGCAAACATATCGACGATGTCCTGCTCCTCGATCGGCACGCCCAGCGCCAGCAACAGATTCTGCCAGAGCAAAGACACCACCGCCACGACCGGCAGCACGATCAGAAACGTCGTCGCTCCCGCCCGCCACGCCGCGGCATCCAGCCGCCATCGCGCCGCATCGCGATCAAGCCGAAGACGGAAAAGAACCAATCCCCCGATCAAACCGAAATGTAATGCGCCGCCGGCGATCAGCATTTTTTGCGTGTCCGTCAGCGCGGCATGCGTGACCAGCGCACCCGCGGCCAGTTGCGCGACCAGCGCCGCGGTGATCGCGAGCCACGCGAAAAGTAGAAAATCCACTTTGGAAATCCGCCACGCCCCCAGCGGTCGCGGCGCCGCCCGACCCGCCGCACTCAGCCCCTGCCACCACAGCAGGACGACGCCGGCCAGGAAAAAGATTCCTTCCAAGGCGAAGACGGCAAGGCGGGCGGAGGACGAAAACATGCGGGGCGAAGTGCGAAGCAAATCTCGCGCGGGCGCAATGGCGGAGGCTCGCACTCGAAGATGTCCGCCCCAAAAAGTCTGCCGTCGGTGAAACACCAGGTCGAACCCGCCGTCGCCGGCGGGTTTTCCGGCGCCCTGACGCCGCCAACCCTCTCCCTCCCGTCGCGAACGGCAGGATCCCATGCGCCCATGAAACCATGAACCCGGCATGTGCAAGTCACGGCTCTTTCGCCGACCGAGGGCGAGGACAGTCGAAGGCAGAGCGAACGCGGGGCTGGATCGCCGGGCGAACGAGCCTTTTTGGCGCCGGTGAAGCCGTTCCACGTCGAGGTGCCGGATCAAAAGGCCCGAGTCGATCACTCGCCGCGCATGACAATATCTCCCCACAAACCACAAAAATTGACCCCATTTCCATTCCCGACTATTGGCCATCCCGTCGAGTCAAGATTCAAGACGTGCGGTTTTTGGCTTTGGCTCCGTCGAGGCAGTTCGGCGTGGAGCGGCATGCGCGGCAGCATGGCCGCTGACGCTGCCGATGCCGGCACGACCGCGCAACGGCGTTTTCGCTCAGTTGAACAGCTCCCGCGGCAGGCCGCTCTGGCGGATGATCGAAGCGAGCGTGCCGCGCGGGAGCTCGCGCCGTCCGGCCGGCACGATCACCGTGTGCCCGGCCGCGTCGCGGTATTTGATGTGACTGCCTTTCTGCGACACGAACGCGAAGCCATGCGCGAGCAGGATTTCGACGACTTGCGCGGAGCTGAGCAGGCTAGCCATGCACGACGCCTTCACCGACGAGCACCTCGTCGATCTGCTGGTATTCCGCCGCCGGGCTGTTCTCGAAGTAGAGTTCCACCGCCTCCTTCAGGCTCGCAATCGCCTCCTCCACCGTCTCGCCGAAGCTCGACACGTCGACGTTGAGGCACTGTGCCACGTAGTACGGCGGCTCCTTGTAGATGCAAAACTTGATGGTACGCATGGCTTGAACGTAGCTCGAACCGTTCATTGAGCAACGCCCTTTTCGCGCGGGTCGCAGCGGCGGTGCGCCCCCTTCAGTTATCTCCTGCACGTGGCGCAGGTTCGCCCGGTTCTGCAACAGATGCAGACGGTGTTTCAGATCGTCGCACAGCGCAAGGCTGGCGCGCCGTGCGCCGCTCGTTCGTCTTGTCAAGAGTCAAGACCGGACGTCTCAGACAGGACGTCTTTTGCTCGGGGGTATGATCCGGTGATAGGTAACAAACTATCCGGAGTGATAGGTGACACATAATCCGGAGTGATGGGTTACACTGCACGGCACAATGCCGTGGCAAAACGTAACCCCAATGGAAGAGATCAATCGATTTGTCATTCTGGCGCAGAGCGGCCGTTTTACGGTGAGCGATCTGTGCGAACAGTTCGGCATCAGCCGGAAGACGGGCTACAAGCATTTGGTGCGCTACGCGGCGTCGGGCCTGGCTGGCCTGCAGCCGCGCAGCCATCGGCCGCACACGTTTCCGCAGCGCACCGACGCGGCCGTTGAGGCGCTGATCCTCGCCGAACGCCGTCAACACCGCACGTGGGGACCGAAGAAGCTGCAGGCGGTGCTCGAGTTGAAGCATGGGATCGAGCGCCCGCCGGCGTGCAGCACGATCGCCGAGTTGCTGCGGCGGCACGGGTTGAGCGTGCGCCGCCGACGCCGTCCCGGCGCCTTTGCCGCGAGCAACGACGGCCTGACCGTCCCGACCCAGCCCAATCACGTCTGGACGGTGGACTTCAAGGGCTGGTTCATGTTGGGCAACCAGCAGCGCTGCGATCCGCTGACCGTCTGCGATCGCTACAGCCATTACGTGTTGGCGTGCGACGCGCGGCCCAACCAGCAGTTCAAAGGCACGCGGCACGCGTTTCGCGGGCTGATGCGGCACCATGGGCTGCCGGAGATCATTCGCTGCGATCTGGGCGCGCCGTTCGCCTCCATCGGCCTGGGGCGGCTGTCCAGCCTGAGCGTGTGGTGGATCGAGCAGGGCATCGAAGTGGAGTTCACGCGGCCGGGTTCGCCGCAGGACAACGGTTCGCACGAGCGCATGCACCGCGATCTGAAGGCGGAGGCGACGCAGCCCGCCTCGCCCAACTTCGCGGCCCAACAGCGTCGTTTCGATCGCTGGCAGCACACCTACAACCACGAGCGGCCCCACGAGGCGCTCGACCAGCGCCCGCCCGCCGAGTTTTACCGCCCCAGCGCCCGGCGACTGGGCGAGAACGACAAACCTCTGGTCTATCCGGCCCACCAACAAGTCAAAGTCGTCTCCGACTCCGGCCATGTCGCGCACGAAGGTCGCAACTACTACATGGGCGATGCGTTTGCCGGCAAGCGGGTCGGCTTGGAACACAGCGACACGGGCCAGACCGAAGTGTATTTCGCCAACGTACATCTGGGCCATCTCGCCTACGACGCCGAGGGCGGTCGCTTTCACCCCACCGCCTACGTCAAACCGGCCCGGCCCGCGCCCCATCCCCACCAGCCGCCTGCGGCGGCCGTCAGAGCGGGGAGGGAGCAAGCACCCTCCCCAGCACCCCTCCCTTAATATATCTTCCGCCCAAACCTACAAACCTCTCGCTACAACAACTCATTATCCTCTATCAAAAGTGTCACCCATCACTCCGGACAGTTTGTCACCTATCACCGGATCGAACCCAGCCTCCACTGTTGAAGAGCAAAGGGGTCAGGCTTTGTAATATGTAGTTCATACCTGTTTTTGCGCGCTCCAAGCGCTGACTGTCGGCTGACGGAATACAGCCTGCGCATTTACGCGCAAGGCCAAGCCAGCGGCTCGTTGCCGCGGCCCGCGCTCTTTCATAGCGGCCACGACGCCCACTTTCGGCGAGGCTGAGTCGAAACCCTTGCGCCAATCTTGACTAGGCGGACTGGTCAATGGTCCGGATTAAAAGCGGGATAGAGTTTCATGCCCACGACAGCGCCCTACCAACGTGGCGGTGGGGCCGGCCGCGGAGACATCTTCGATCGGCTCGTTGTTTCCGATTGGAGCCGCCGGTCCACCCTCAAACGATCTTCCGCCCGTCAAAAACCACCCGCCCACCGACAATCGTTTTCTTCACGCGTCCCGTCAGCGTCCGGCCGTGCCACGGTGAGTTGCTCGACTTGCTGAAGCCCGCCTTCGCATCGTAGGCCCACGTCTCTTTCGGATCGAAAAGACAGACATCCGCCTCCGCGCCGACCGCCAGCGTCCCCGCCGGCAACCCGAGAATCTCCGCCGGCCGCCGCGTCATCAGATCGACCAAGTGCGCCAGCTTGAATTTGTTCTCCCGCACCAACACGCCGAGCGAAACGGCGAGCGCCGTCTCCAGTCCGATGATGCCATTGGGCGCGAAATCGAATTCCTTATCCTTCTCGTAATCGGTGTGCGGCGCGTGGTCGGTGCCGATGCAATCGAGAACACCTTCGCGCAAACCCGCGATCAACGCCTGCCGGTCCTCCTCCTCGCGCAACGGCGGGTTCATCTTGAAATTCGTGTCGTAGGTGCCGAGCGCGGCATCCGTCAGCGCCAGATGATGTGGCGTCGCCTCCGCCGTGATCTTCACGCCCCGCGATTTCGCCCGCCGGATGATTTCCACCGAGAGCCGCGACGAAATGTGCTGCAGGTGAATGTGCGCCCCGGTGTAAGTCGAAAGGATCACATTGCGCGAAACGATCAGGTCTTCCGCCGCATGCGGCCAGCCGCGCAGGCCGAGCCGGGTCGACATCGCGCCCTCGTTCATCACCGCGCCCTGCGTCATGGAGTGATCCTGACAATGATCCATGATCGGCAGGTCAAACATCCGTGCGTATTCACACGCGCGCCGCATGAGCTCGTTGCTCTGCACGCAATCCCCGTCGTCGGTGATCGCCGCCACACCCGCGCGTTTCAACGACCCGATCGGCGCCAGCGCCTGCCCTTTCATGCCCACCGTGATGCAACCCGTCGGCAGCACCCGCACCACCGCATCGCGCCGGATCGCGTCGTTGATGAATTGGATCGTGCCCGCGTTGTCCGCCGGTGGCGAGGTGTTCGGCATGCACACCACCGTCGTAAAACCGCCCGCCGCCGCCGCGCGCGAACCCGTCGCGATCGTTTCCTTGTGCGTCTGCCCCGGCTCGCGGAAATGCACGTGGATGTCCACCAGCCCCGGACACGCCACAAGGCCCGCGCCGTCGATTTTCTTCGCGGCTTTGCGCTCCGCGGCGGACAACGACGCGACGAAGCGGCCGTTTTTGATGAACACATCGCCGACTTCGTCCCGTCGGGCGGCGGGGTCGATCACGCGGGCGTTGGCGATCCAGAGGCTGGGCATGGCAAAATTATTCGACGACGGTGACGTGCTCCGGCTGGCCGCCGGCACACAGATAAAGCGCGGCCATGCGGACCGCGAGGCCGTTGCTCACCTGCTCGAGGATCACGCTGCGTTCGCCATCGGCGAGTTCGCTGTCGATTTCGACGCCGCGGTTGATCGGCCCGGGATGCATGATGATCGCCTTCGGATTCAGCCACGAGGCGCGCGTCTTGTTCAGACCAAACATGCTCGTGTATTCGCCGAGCGACGGAAAATGGCTGCTCGCCTGCCGCTCGTGCTGGATGCGCAACAGCATCACCACTTCCGCGTCCGCCAGCGCCGATTTCAAATCGTGCGACACCGCCACGCCGAGCTCCGTGAACCACTGCGGCACCAGCGTCGACGGGCCGACGAGCGTCACATTGGCGCCCATTTTGGTCAACGCGTGGATGTTCGAGCGCGCCACGCGGCTGAACAAAATATCGCCGAGGATCACGACCTTGCGGCCCTTCATCGCGCCGAGTCGCTCCTTCATCGTGAACGTGTCCAGCAGCCCCTGCGTCGGATGCTCGTGCGCGCCATCGCCGGCGTTGACCACCGGGATATCGAGGATCTTCGAGAGAAACAGCGGCGAGCCCGCCGCCGCGTGGCGGATGACGATCATATCCGCGTTGAGCGCCTGGATGTTTTCCGCCGTATCGCGCAACGTTTCGCCCTTCGTCGTCGACGAACTCGCCGCGTCGAATGAAATCACGTCCGCACTCAACCGTTTCGCCGCCATGTCGAACGCCATGCGCGTGCGCGTGCTCGGTTCGAGAAACAGGTTGACGATCGTCTTGCCCCGCAGCGCCGGCACTTTTTTCACACTGCGTTTCAAGATGGTCTTGAACGCCGCCGCCGTCGCGTGGACCTGTTCAATCTCGGCCAGCGAGAGTTCCTCGATCGTGAGCAGATGGCGTCGGTTCCAGGTCATGGGAAGAACAACTAGCTCTGATTCGCCGCCGCGGTTTTCTTCGCCGGCGCCACGCGCAACCCATCGCGGTCGGAGTCCGCCGGGTCCAGCGTCACGCTGACTTTCTCCTCTGCGGCGACGTCAATTTCGAGGCCGGTGTAATCCGCCGCCAGCGGCAGCATGCGTCCGCCGCGATCGGCGAGCACCGCGAGCTCCACCTTCGCCGGCCGGCCGTGGTCGAACAATTCGTCGAGCGCCGCCTTCACCGTGCGACCGGAAAACAACACGTCGTCGACGAGAATCACCGTCGCTCCGTCCACGTCTCCCGGGATTTGCGTCGGCACGAACTCCTTCGGAATCGGGTTGCGGCCAATGTCGTCGCGGTGAAACGAAATATCGATCGTGCCCACGCGTTTCGCGCCGATCCGCCGGCCGAGCCGCCGCGCCAGTTCAATCCCGCCATTGGCGATCCCGAGCAGAATCAACTCCGCCGGCCGCGCGTGGCGGGCCAAAATGCCTTCGGCCAGCCGCTCAATCGCAGCGTGCAGTTGCCCGGATCCAATGGTTTTCGGCGTGCCCACCAAGGGCCGTTTGTGCCGTTCGTCCGCGCTGCGTAAAGCGAAATGTCCGCTGCTCCGCGTCACCGGCTCGTGCGCTGCCCGCGCGGCGCTCAAAACAGCACGCGCCCCTCCGCCCGCGGCGGCGCCGGGACGCCCAGAATCCGCGCAAGCGTCGGTGCGATGTCGTCGACGCCCACGCGCTCCACGTAGCGGCCCGGTTTCACCCCGACGCCGAACCACAGCATCGGCACGTGCGTATCGTAATTGTAAGGCGAGCCGTGAGTCGTCCCCGCCGGCGTCTTGTCGATCCAAAATGGCTTCGGCTGCATCAACACATCACCGCTGCGCGCCGCGTTGAAACTCAGGAGCATCCGCGCGCCGAGTTCATCGTGCACTTCCCCGCGTTCGAGTTGCGTCCGCGTGTAAACGGCCTGCACGAACGGCAGCGCCGCCACCGCCTCCGCCGCCACGCGTTGCGCCTCGTTCGCCGCCACATGACGCGCTCTCAACGTCGCCGCCACCAACCGCAACGACAGGCCGTCCCGCACCACCCAATGACCGTCCGCCGGCGCCGGTCCGAATTGCGCGATCAACGCCTGTTCCGCCGCCCCCGTCATCTTTCCGCCGTCAAAACGCCCCGCGTCGAAATGCGGTGAGATCGCGTGAATGTGCTCCGGCGTTGGCGCCGCTCCGTGGTCCGCCGTCAACACGATCGTGCAATGCGCGAGCCCCACCTGCTGGTCCACCGCCGCCAGCAGCCGCGCCAACTGACCGTCCAGCCGCACCACCATATCCATCATCTCCTGGCTGTCCGGCCCGTAAGCATGGCCGACGTAGTCCGTCGCCGAATAACTGACCGTGAGCACATCGGTCGTGCCGCGTTGCCCGAGTTGCTCGTTGCGCAGCGTCGCGACCGCCAGATCCGTTAAAAACTCCAGACTGAACGGCGACGTGTTGAACGCGCTGTAAAACGCCGGCGTAATCCGGTCAGCGCCGCCTGTGATGCGATGCGGAAACACCCGCGTCAGCCCCAACCCGTCCGATTCTCCCGCCATATCGTCCACGTCCTGCAGCGCATAATCTTTTTCCGGCAGCGCCCGGTCCCAGACGCGGTTGAAATATTTTTCCACGCGCCCTTCCGCATTAAACGCCACCAGCCACGCCGGCAGCTTGGGGCCGTAATATGTCGAACTCACCACGCGGCCTCCCTCCATCCAATACGCCGCGTCGGCCAGTTTCCCGCTCATCAAAATCGCCGCGCGATCCTTGTTGGACACGCCGATGACGCGCGGCCGGTTCGCCCGCGCCATCTTCAATTCGTCGCCCACCGTGTCGGCGAGCAGATGCGCCGGCGAACGGCCTTTCGCCGCCGTCACCGCGGCCGGCGCGTCGTCTCCGGCCGCCTGCCCGATGATGCTCACGCTGCGATCCTCGACGCAGTTCACCCGCGTCATCTCCTCTCCTTCCAACCACTCGTTGGCGATGATTCCTCCGACGTTCGCATGCACGCCGGTCAACATCACCGCGTGGCCCGGTCCCGTATACGTAATCGAATGCCGGAAATGACAATCGACGAAATCCGCGCCCTGCTCCTGCAACCGGCGAAAACCTTCCCGGCCGAAATACGGCGCGAAACGCTCCAGGTAATCGTGGCGGAACTGGTCGATACTGATGACCACCACGAGCGCAGGGGGCGGCGCCTCCTTTGTCCCGGCGCTCGCGGAGAAAACCCCGGCGAGCAGCATTAGGCCGATAACACGAGGGCAACGCGTGACCTGGAGCATGCGCGCAACCTAGGCAATCAGGCTGGCGCGTCGACGTTTTCCTGCTCCCCACCGTCTTGATGCACCGACCGGCTTTGACTCCCGTCTTCCGCTCGACTTGGGTAGCGCCTCCTTCATGGCCGATTTTCTCGAATCCAAGTCCACCAACCTCCAGCGCGCCTTCCTCATCGGCGTGCAAACGTCCGACATGCCCGATGGCGAAGGCACCGAACTCCTCGCCGAATTGCGCGAGTTGGTGGAGAACCTCGGGATCACCGTCACCCGCGCGGTCCTCGTCAACCTTCGCTCGCCCACCCCCGCGACACTCCTCGGCTCCGGTAAAACCACCGAACTCATCGACCTCGCGCACGAGGACGAAGCCGATGTCATCGTCATCGACGAAACGCTTTCCCCCGCGCAGCAGCGCAACTGGGAGAAACAGTCCGAGATCGCCGTCATCGACCGCCAGGAAGTCATTCTCGAGGTCTTCGCCGACCGCGCGCACACCCGGGAAGCCGTGTTGCAGGTCGCGCTCGCGCGCATGGAATACTCCCTGCCCCGCCTCACCCGCGCGTGGACCCATCTTTCCCGCCAACGCGGCAAGGGTTCCCTCGGCGGCGAAGGCGAGACGCAGCTTGAGCAGGATCGCCGCATCGTGCGCGATCGCATCACGCGGCTCAAAGCCGAGCTGATCGAAGTGCGCCAGCAACGCGACGTGCAGCGCCGCCGCCGCTTGCGGGTGCCCGTGCCCACCGCCGCGATCGTCGGCTACACCAATGCCGGCAAATCCTCCCTCCTCAACGCCCTCACCGGCGCGCACGTTCTCGCCGAAAACAAGCTCTTCGCCACGCTCGATCCCACGACGCGCCAACTCCTGCTCCGCGGCAACCAGAAGCTCCTCGTCACCGACACCGTCGGTTTCATTCGCCGCCTCCCGCACGGTTTGGTCGAAGCGTTCAAAGCCACGCTCGAAGAGGTCGTCGTCGCCGATTTCCTGATCCACGTGCTCGACCTCACGAATCCGAATTTCGCGAAACATCACGCCACCACGCTCGCCGTCCTCGACGAGCTCGGCGCGACCGGCAAGACCATCCTCACCGTCTTCAACAAAGACGACGCCGCCACCGATGCCTTGCGCAGCCAGGCCCGCGGCCTTGCGCCCGACGCCCTCTTCGTCAGCGCCAAAACCGGCGCCGGCCTTCCCGCCCTCGAAGATCACTGCGTTGAACTGATCGCCAACACCCTCGCCTCAACTGAACTCCTCGTGCCGCACGAACGCTACGATGTCATCGCTCGTCTGCATTCGCTGGGCGACGTGCAGGAGCAGGAACACCGCGACGACGGCGTTTACCTGCGCGGGCGCTTTCCCGCCACGCAGGCCGGCCTCTTCGGCCCCTTCGTGCTCGCGCCGAAGCGCTGAGTGCGCTCCGCCGCGTCAGTTCGCGTCGTAGATCTGCACCCGCGTCCACCACGTTTTGCACTGCGCGAGAAACGCGAGGTGCAGCGGATGCGTTTGATAAACATTGTGCGCCGCGATATCCGCAAAAACGCACGTGATCGCATGGTCGAACGTGGCGTCCACCACCGGGCGCGCCGGTAACGCCGCAGGCCGGCCGGTATAAAACGCCTCCATGGGGATGCCGCGAAGGCTCGCCAGCGCGGCGGCAAACGCCTCGCGTTGCGCCGCGGTTAAGTCGGACTTCAGCCAGAAGTAAACGGTGTGCACGAGCATGGCATGCAGCGTTCGCAGTCGGAGGCCGAAGCGCAAGTCCGGCGCCGCTCTCGCGTCGTGGTTTCCCCGAGTGCAGTCCGCCTCCGCACCGCGCTCTCCTATGCGACGCTGAGACCGCATCCCGATAGGCCACCCGCTCCGATCGCGCTAGCATCGCGCCCTCTCGCCTCCTCAACCCTTTTTCCGGAGCTCACTTTGCACCATCGCACCTTTCATGGCACCACCGAGTTTGGCTCGGTCACCACGCTGCTCCCTTATCGTGACCGCCGCGCGGCCGGCCAAGTGCTCGCGGAGCAACTGCACCGCTTCACCGGCCGGATGGATCTCGTCGTGATCGCGCTCGCCCGCGGAGGTGTGCCGGTCGGCTACGAAATTTCCCGCGCCTTGCGCGCGCCGCTGGATGTTTTCGTCGTGCACCGCCTCGCATTCCCTGGCGAGCCCGACCTCGTGATGGGCGCCCTCGCGTCTGGCGGCGTTTGCGTGCTCGACCGCGACGTCATGCAACACCACGCCATCGACGCCGAGGCGATGAAACGCGCCGTCGCCGAAGCGCTGCCCTTCCTGGAGCGCCGCGAGCAGGCGTTGCGCGGCGATCGCCCGCCGCTGGATGTGCGCGATCGCCACGTGCTGTTCGTCGACGATGGCGTTGCCACCGGCGCAACCATGCGCGTCGCCCTCGCCGGCCTGCGCGCCCAATCGCCGGCCTCAGTCACGATTGCTGTGCCCGTGGGCGCCTCCGGGGCGCTCGAAGCGCTCGCCGTTGACGTGGATGAAATCGTTTGCCCGCGGATGCCGGACCCGTTGTTCGCCGTCGGTTTATCCTATGATCGCTTTCCGGATTTGGATGACGCCGATGTCTGCGCACTCCTCGCGCGCGCACCTTGGTCGCAGCCCGCTCCCCACGTCCGCCGCGCCGTGGGATAAAATTATTTCACAAAACGTGCGCGCGGATGGCTCACCTGCCCGCCAGCGTGGTCGAAAGGAATGCCATGGGGATCGCGGTTTTAATTTTCGGTGCTTACGCCGCCTTGGTGGGATTTCTCGGTTACCTGCTCGCCCGCGCCGCTCCGTCGGGATTTGAAGACGAAACCGGTTTCCACCAAGGAGACGAACCACTGCCGCCCCCGCCTCACCACTGGCCGTTGGGCGCCTGAGGAGAAACCCGCCGCTTTCCGGCGGGTTTTTGTTTGGCACTGCCCGGCCGGCATTTCTCGCCCCGGAATAATTTCTTGCACGCCGGGCAAATCATGCGACCGTCAAACCCTTGAACGCACGGAGCGGATGAAAAATCCCGCCCGGCCGTTCTCTTCGGGCGTCTCTTTTCGATGAAGGACCGTCAGAGGTCACTTCCCTCATCGAGCTATCGCCCGCCGCCATTTCGGCCGCGCGGCTTCACCGGCGCCTGGCGTCGGTTTCATCATGACACCTGATCAGTCCATTACCTTTGCGTCGCTGCAACTTGCGGCGCCGCTCCAACGCGCTCTCGCCGACAAGGCCTATACGCACCCTTCGCCCATTCAGGCGCAGGCCATTCCGCTCCTGCTCGACGGCCGCGATGTCATCGGCATCGCTCAGACCGGCACCGGCAAAACCGCCGCCTTCGCGTTGCCGATGTTGCACCGCCTCAGCACGCAGCCGAAGCCCATCGTCGCCCGCCAGCCGCGCGCGTTGATTCTCACGCCCACCCGCGAGCTCGCCGCGCAGATCGCGGAAAACATCGCGCTCTACGGCCGCTACTTGCAACTGCGCCACACCGTCATTTTCGGCGGCGTCGGCGAACAGCCGCAAATCCGCCAGCTTGCTGCCGGCGTCGATATCGTCGTCGCCACCCCTGGCCGTCTTCTCGACCTGATGGAGCAACGCTGCCTCGCGCTGGATCGCGTGGAATTCTTTGTTCTCGATGAAGCCGATCGCATGCTCGACATGGGTTTTGCTCCGTCCGTGAAACGCGTGCTCGCGAAGCTCCCCGCCCGCCGCCAGTCCCTCCTCTTTTCCGCGACGATGCCCGAGACCATCCGCTCGCTCGCCAGCGCGTTTTTGCGCGATCCCGTGCGCGTCGAGGTCAGCCCCGTCGCCTCCACCGCCGAACGCATCGACCAACGCGTGTGCCATGTCGACGCCGGCAATAAACCCCGCTTGCTCGTGCACCTGCTGGAAACGCATCCGGAAGGCCTCGCGCTCGTCTTCTCGCGCACCAAACACGGCGCCAACCGCATCGCCAAAAACCTCGTGCGTGACGGCATCCCCGCCGACGCCATTCACGGCAACAAATCGCAAGGCGCCCGCGAACGCGCCTTGGCGGCGTTTCGCAACGGCACCCTCCGCGTCCTCGTCGCGACCGACATCGCGGCCCGCGGCATCGACGTCAAAGGCATCGGCCTCGTCGTCAACTTCGACCTGCCCAACGAGCCCGAGTCCTACGTTCATCGCATCGGCCGCACCGCGCGTGCCGGCGCCGACGGCCTCGCGATCGCCCTGTGCAGCGCCGAGGAACGCTCCTTCCTGCGCGACATCCAACGCCTTATCCGTCGCGAAATCCCGGTCTTCACCGACCACCCGTTTCCCATCGGATCCGCGGTCCCGCGCCCCGCGCCTGCTGATCGCGCACCGCACGGCCATCGCAATCACTCGTCGCACGCCCGTCCCGCGGGCCGTTCGCACTCGAATCACGGCTCCGCGCCCTCCCCCGCGGCCCGCCCCGCCGGCCACGCTCCCGCGGCCGCGAAACCCGCCGCGCATTCCCCGCTCGCGCGGGGTCGCTCGTGGGGCTTTGCCCGCCCCGGCGGTCGCGGCCCTTCATCGCGCTAAGTCAGCGTGTTAGCTCACCTTGCCGCCGGCTCCTCGGAGCCGGCGGTTTGCGTTTCAGACTTCGGGCACGCAACCGAGAATGTGCGTTCCTCTCCTTCACGCTTTTCCTGCAATCATGGACGTGCCGAGGCGCACGCGGCGGCGTTTTTTAATGTCCGACCGCCGGCCGAGGGCGTGCCATTTCTGTTTCTTCCGATTTCCATTTGCGCCCGCGGGCGGGTCGTAAAAGCTCGCTACGATGAATGAGCCTACGCCCAAGGGGCACGCCGGATTCGGTTTGAGCACAAGAGACGTCAAGCGCCGTCACTTGATGTGGAAGGCGATGTTGGTGGGATTGGTGGCTGGCGTGCTGGCGTCCGCCTTTCGACTCTCGCTCACCTACGCTGAACATTGGCGCATCACGCAGATCCACGCGCATCACACGTGGTTCGCCGCGGCCATTTCCATTGGTCTCGCCATGGTCGGCGGCGGACTCGGCGTGTGGCTCGTGCGTCGCTACGCGCCCGAGACGGCGGGCAGCGGCATCCCGCATCTGAAAGCGGTCGTGCTCGGTCGGCAAACGCTGCGGTGGAAGCGGCTCATCCCCATCAAATTTTTCGCCGGCCTGCTCGCCATTGGCGGCGGCTTCGCGCTCGGTCGCGAAGGCCCCACGGTGCAAATGGGCGGCGCAACCGGTCTCGCCGTCAGCGACGCTTTGCGGATCACGCCCGGCGAAGGCGAACGCAAGGCCCTCATCAGCGCCGGCTCCGGCGCCGGCCTCGCCGCGGCCTTTAACGCGCCGCTGTCCGGCGTGATGTTCGTGCTCGAAGAATTGCACGGTGCCTTCACGCCGGTCGTGTTTATTTCGGCCTTTCTGGCGTGTGTTTCGGCCGATGTCGTCGCCCGCGTGTTGACTGGCAGCATGCCGGTGTTCGCCCTGCCCATCGTGACGCCGCCGCCGCTCACGATCCTGCCGCTGGCCGCGCTCATGGGCGTCGTGCTGGGTTTTGTGGGCGTGGCCTACAATCGCGGTCTCATCGCCAGTCTGGATTGGTTTGGAAAATTCAAACGCGTTTCACCCTTCGTCGTCGGCGCCCTCGCCGGCCTCGTGATCGGCGTGGTGGGTTATTTCTGGCCGGGTGTCGTCGGTTCCGGCTACCCCTTGGCGGACCGTTCCCTCACCGGCGAAATTGCGTTTCACTGGCTGCCTCTGCTGTTTCTCGCGCGTTTTGTTCTCACGTTGGTGAGCTACGGCTGCGGTGCCGCCGGCGGCATCTTTGCGCCGATCCTCGTCATCGGTGCGCTCGCGGGCGTCTTCATCGGCATGGTCGGCCACAACGTCAGCCCCGCTTGGATTCCCTCCGTGCCGGTGTTTGCGGTCTTGGGCATGGGAGCGCTTTTCGCCGCCGCGGTGCGCGCGCCACTTACCGGCATCGTGCTGATGGTCGAAATGACCGGACAGTATAACATCATGCTGCCGCTCCTCACCGCCTGCCTCTGCGCCTACGGTGTCGCCGAAGCGCTGCACACGCCCCCCATCTACGAAGCGCTCCTTGAGCGCTCCTTCCCCGATCCCGCGCACGCGCACCAGGCGTAGGCGGAGTCCGGACACGCGCTAATATAGCGCCGGCGGAATCTAAAACACTTTCGCCAACGCGGCCTGAGGCGGGGCGACAGCGCCTGCCCTGTCGGCAACACGCCGGATGGAATTTACACTTCCTTTACGTGCCACGAAAGCCGCGGGCGTGTGGCGTAATTATTTCATTTCGCGCCCCCGGTGCGGCGATATGGCGTCTCGCCTCCCGCCCGCGGTGAATCAGCGCTTTCTTTACCAATAAAAATACTTGCGCCCTATACTCAGTCTGTTGCCCTCCAGCCCGTCGCTTCAACCAGAGTCCGCACTCCATTCCTGCAGCCATGGTTGAGGTTGCGGCCCCTAGTTTCCTCCGAGCCGCTTCTGCTGCGGGTTGGTCGATCCGCCTCGATGTCCGTTTTCAACTTCTTCTTTTCGCTCCCCGTCTCGCTTCCCGCCCGGACTACTGCTGGTCCGCTGTGGCGAGCACCCACCATGCTCGCTGTCGCCGCTGTCCTGTCCCTGCTCAGCCCTGTCCGCACCTTGGCGGTCGACGTCGCGAGCGCCCCCGTTGGCTATGTTAATATAACTCTTCTACGCGCCTCCGACACCATCGTCGCGGTGCCGTTGGCCGCGGGGATTGCATACAGTGGCAGGATAACCTCCATCCTCCCGTCCGCCGGCGGTCAATTTATCGTAAAGGTTTCCGGCGCGCCCGCTTTTGCGTCCGACCAATTCAAGCAATTTTACTATTTGCGCATCGGCACCGGCGCACGCCACGGCGCCTATTTCACCATCGTCGCCAACACCGCGGATACGCTCACTTTAGACAGTGAGGGCAATGACTATTCAGCCCTGGCCGTCGGCGACACGATCAAGATCCGGCGTTACTGGACGCTGGGCACTCTTTTCCCGGTCGCTGAATCGAACACCCCGCTCAATCCGCTCGCCGCCTCGCCCGGCCCGCTCGGTCCGCAACGCCGCTCGCAGATCATCCTCTTCGATCACGGCTACGAAGGCATCAATCTGCCCGCGGCCGGTGTGTATTATTTTACCTCCGCCGGTTGGTATCAAGCGGTGACGGGCAACCCGCGGGCCGACGACATCGTGCTCCATCCCGACAGCAGCTTCATCATTCGTCAGCCGGCGGTGATTGCGCAGGATACCGTCTGGGCGGTCGCGGGTTCAGTCGTCGAAGAAGACGAGCGGATCCCCCTCTTCACCTCATCCTCCGGCCCTCAAGACAACGTCGTCGCCCTCAACCGCCCCTTCGACACCGCCCTGAGCGCCAGCGGACTTGACGCCTCGTTCGTCGCCAGCGCTTCCACGTTTCCCAACGACCGGCGCGATCAACTTCTCGTCTTCGATAACACCGTGCGCGCTTTCAACAAGACGCCCGTCGCCACTTATTATCGGGTTGGCCGCGATTGGATCAAAGCGGCTCCCGGCAATCCCACCGCCAACGACACCGTGCTCAACGCCACGACCGGCCTCGTCATTCGCAAGTTTCGGGACGCGACCAGCGCCTCGACCGAATGGGTGAGCCCCCACGTCAACTGAGCCCGCGCCATCCCACCGTGCCCCGCCGCCTCCTTCTCCCTCTGCTGCTTCTCGGCCTCGCGCTGCTGACCGGCGTTGCCCATGCGTTTCCCCCGGCGCCGTATTTCACCCTCTACGGCACCGTGCGCGACGAACAAGGCCAGCGCATCCACGCCGCCGGCGCCGTGGTGGTCTTCTATAAAGACGGCGTCGAAAAACTTCGGCAGAACATCATCGAAAGCGACCTGCTCGACCAAAATTATCAAATCCGCCTGCGCATGGATATGCAGCGCGGCGGCAGCGTGAGCTACAGCGATCTGGCCAACGCCACCGGCTCTTCCTTCAGCCTCGCAATCCTCCTTAACAACATCGCTTACACGCCGGTCGAAATGTCCGTCACGCGCACCGTCGGCCAGCCGGGTCAACGCGTCCGCCTCGATCTCACGCTCGGCGTCGATTCCGACGGCGATGGCCTTCCCGACGCGTGGGAACAGAGTCAACTCTTCGCCGCCGGCATCCGGCCCGGGCCCAACGGTTGGGATCTCAGCCTCATCGACCGCGATGGCGACTTCGATGGCGATGGCGTTTCCAACTGGGCCGAATACGTCGCGGGCACCTTTGCCACTGATCCCACCGACTATCTCGCGCTTCAAATCGTCGCCAAGGGCACCGCGAGCGTGCACCTCCAATTCTTCTCCATCTACGGCAAAGTCTATTCGCTCGAATCGTCCCCCGATTTGAAAACGTGGAGTCACGTTTCCCTCTACACGACCAACCCCGAGCCGGCCGTCACCGACACACCCGTCGCTCCCGTCGCTCAAGCCTCTTTCCAAGCCACCTCGACCGGCGTCGTCGACCTCTACGCGGATTCCGCCGCCGATTCCGTCCACGCTCTCTTTTACCGGTTAAAAGTTCGATGAATCGCTCCGGCCCCCTCGCCCTCCTCATCGCTGCCGTCCTCCTCGGCGCCGCCACCCTCCATGCTCAATGGAAAACCGAGACCTACGTCCTGCAGGCCGGTTGGAATGGCATCTATCTTCACGGCGATGCCTCCTACGCCACGCCCGCGGAACTCTTCGCCGCGTATCCCGCGGTGACCCAGGTCTGGCGCTGGAATCCCAACCCCGACCAAGTCCAGTTCTCAACGTCTCCCGCCGTGCCCGATGCCACCAGCAGCGAGTGGACGATCTGGAAGCGCGACGATCCCAGCGAGCAGCAGCTTAGCAAGATGGTCGGCCAGTCCTCGTATCTGATTTATTGTGCCGGCGACGCCGGCACCACGACGACCGTCGCCATCACGCAAAAGCCGCAGCCGCCGGCCGCCACCTGGCTCATCACCGGCGCCAACTTCATGGGATTCCCCGCCGATCCCGCCAGCGCCACCACGACGTTCGCCAATTACTTCGCCAGCTTTTCCACCGCGATCACCGCGCCGTCGAAGATCTACAAATACGTTGGCGGCGAACTCGGACTCGCCAATCCGATCGAGGTCACCGCGCTCGGCACCCAAAAGCTCGATCGCAACAGCGCCTACTGGTTCCAAGCTGCCACCGTCGGCAATTTCACCGGCCTCGTGGAATACGAGCTGCCCAGTAACGCCGGCCTCGCCTTCGGCCGCACCGGCATGGCGATCACTGTCGGCGTGATGAATCGCTCCAACACCGCCGTCACGCTCACCGTCTCCACCGCGCCTTCCGAACCCGCGCCCACCGGCCAGACCGGCATCACCGGCGCCGTCCCTCTCACCCGCCGCGTCAACGATGGCACCGGCGCCTACACCGAGACGCCCCTCAGCGGCAGTTTCACCGTGACCATCCCCGCCAACGGCCGCCTCGACCTCTCCTTCGGCCTCGACCGCAGCCAGCTCACCGGCTCGTCCAACGCCCTCTACGCCTCGCTCCTGCGCATCAAAGATTCGGCGAATCTCACCGACGTTTATCTCCCCGTCACCGCGCAAACCGCCACGCCCGCCGGCCTTTGGATTGGCGAAGTCAACGTGAAGTCTGTCGTGAGCACCGTCGCAGGCAGTCCCGGTGCCACCACCGCTCGCGCGTTTCCCCTCCGGCTCATCCTCCATGTGGATGGCAACGGCACCGCGCGCGTGCTCTCCCAAGCGTTCGTCGGCAACCTCGCCTCCGCCGGCCACGCCCCCGGCGTCTGCACCCACGAAGGCGGCCTCTGGGCCGACACCAAAGCCGACGCGCTCCGGCTCGTCTCAAGCCAGATGCCCCTCGACCGCGTCATCGCCGGCACTGGCGCCTTCGCGATCGGCCACACCCTCACCTACACGATCTCGCTGCCGTTCGACGACGTCACGAATCCCTTCGTGCACGAATACCATCCCGACCACGACAACCGCGATGCGCGCGGCCTGCCCCTCGCCGCCGGCGTCGAGAGCTACACCATTACGCGCACCGTCACGCTGAACTTCACCGCCGCGCCCCCCGATGGCAGCACCGTCAACGGCTGGGGCACCACCGTTTACGGCGGCACTTACACCGAGACGATCACCGGCTTGAGCCGCCAGCCCCTCACCGTCAGCGGCGGCTTCGGCCTGCGCCGCGTCACCGAAGTCGCCGATCTCGACACCACCACTCAGTGAAATCGCCGCAACGCATCCTTTCCCTCCCCCTTTCCCGCCCATGAAAACATTCCTCGCCGCCCTCCTGCTCCTCGCCGGCACCCTCACCGCCTTCGCGCAGACATCCAGCGTCCCCACTCTCTTGTCCTATCAAGGCCACGTGACGGACGCCTCCGGCACGCCCATCGGCAACGCCAGTCCCGTCAACCGCACCGTCACCTTCAAGTTCTACTCCGTCAGCTCCGGCGGCACTCCTCTCTATGCCGAGACGCAGACCGTCACCATTTCCGGCGGTGACTTCAGCGTGCTGATTGGCAACGGCACCGGCGTCTCCGGCCTGCGCGGTCCCAGCGCACCCGCCCTCACGCCGTTCACGGTTCTCTCCTCCATCTTCACCGGCAACGTTTACCTCGGCCTCACTGTGGACGACGGCACCGCCGCCGCCGATCCTGAGATCACCCCCCGCCAGCAAATCGTCTCCTCCGCCTACTCCTTCCGCGCGAAAGTCGCCGAGGCTCTCGCCGACGCGGCTCTCACGACGACCATGCTCGCCGACACCGCCGTCTCCACCAACAAGATCGGCGCCGCCCAGGTAACCACCGCCAAGATTGCCAACAACGCCGTCACCACCGCTCTCGTCGCCGACGGCAACATCACCAACGGCAAACTCGCCAGCGGCGCCGTCACCACCGCCAAAATCGCCGATGGCAACGTCACCACCGCGAAGATCGCCGATGGCAACGTCACCACGGAAAAACTCGCGGCCGGCGCGGTGACCGGCGCCACGATTGCCGACGGCACCATCACCAGTGTCGATATCGCCGACGGCACCATCGCCGCGGTCGATCTCGCCGCCAACAGCGTTTCCACGCCTAAAATCGTCACCAACGCCGTCGACTATTCGAAACTCGAACCCGGCGTTCAACAAAGCCTCTGCCCCACGGGCACGATCGTGCCTTTCGCCGGTGACACCGCGCCCCCCGGCTGGGTGCTTTGCGACGGCACGGCGCTTAATCGCACTTCCTTCGCCAATCTTTTCGCCGTCATCGGCACTCGCTTCGGTTACACCGACGGCACGAATTTCCGCGTGCCCGACTTCCGTGGCCGCTTCCTGCGCGGCCGCGATGGCGGCGCCGGTCGCGACCCGGATCGCAACTCCCGCGTTGCGATGAATGCCAACGGCAGCACCGGCGATCGCGTCGGCTCCGTGCAGGGCGACCAGCTCGCCGCCCACAACCACGGCTACAAAGACATTTATTATTCCGAGAGCGGCGGTAACAGCACGGCCTACAACAACAGCATCGGCTCCAACAAAACCGACTGGGATAACGAGGGCTACGAACTGAATCGCACGACCGACAACACCGGCGGCACGGAAACCCGTCCACAAAACGCCAGCGTGAATTATATCATCAAGGTCTGAGCGCGCGTCGTCGTGCGAACCCAGAATCCGATCCCGTGCCTCGTCTCATGAGCCCTGTCCGCCTCCTTCGTCCGCTCTTGCTCATGGGCGCGCTCGCGTCCGCGTCGTTCACCGCCCTGCACGCGCAATATGAACTGAAAAGCGAGGTCGCGAACAAACTCAGCTATCGCCCCGGCGGCATTCCCACCGGCCCCTCCGGCACGCCGTCGGGCAATCCCACGATCACACCCCAGTTCGCCAACGCCGTCGAAACCTCCGCCACCGCCGGCCCGGTTTCCGCCGCCGCCGCACTGACTTCGCGCTACCCTTCCTCGTCCGTCGCCGTGCTCCAACGCGCCAGCGTTGGCACCACCTTCGCCTCCGGCGTGCCGCGCTATTTCCTCGGCGACCGCATCACCGCGCCCGTCACCTACGTCAATTCCGTCGGCAGCACCATCACCGTGCCCGCCGACTTCTGGCGCGCCGAGCCCGTGCGCGCCGCCGAGATCGTCGTCAACCCCTCCGGCCAACCGCTCAAGGATGCCACCGGCATCGCGATCCCCAATACCGCCAACGTCATCATCCCCGCGCTCGCCACCGGCGTTTACGAAAAATTCTATTACAGCCCCAACGCCAAACAGGTCTTCGCCAGTGAACCCGGCCAGGTCGAAATCTGGTGGCGCTCCCGTCTGCCCGACGCCTCCAACAATTACGTCCTCGTGCACGAGACGTTCTCCGTCTCCTCCGCCACCTCCAGCCCCGTCCGCACACTTTACTGGACGGAGAAAACCTTCAACGGCCCCCGCGTCACCATTCCCAGCGGCCGCATCGTCACGGTGAATCCCGTTTTCACCAACGTCTTTCCCGCCACCGTCGCCACCGAATACGTTCCCGTCGGCAACTCCCCGCCCGCCGATCCCAACGCCCAGCCCGCCGCCGAACTGCGCACCGTCTGGTTCGACACCACCAACGGCAGCGGCTCCCTCCACGCCTACAACGTCTCCGGCCGCATCATGGTCGAATACCTCGGCGCCCTGCAGGACGATGGCTCACACGAATTCCTCGGCGCCGACATCATCGCCGTCTCCCAATCCGCGCCCACTTCGACCCTCACCGTGAATCTCGGCGAGGAAATCCGCCCCAGCCCCGACGATCGTCTCCTCATTCCTCAACCCGTCAGCTCGACCACGGCCAACGCCATCAACTATTACGGCACCACCGTCCGTCCCGACGGCTCCGTCGCCTACTACGCCGAACACGAAAACTACATCGAAGACCAGGTCGTCTTCTACTGGCTTGAGCAACTCGACGCCGGCATCGCGCCCGCTTCTGGCCAGGCTCCCGGCCTCAAACTCGACTGGCCGAAATACCTGCACAAATACCTGCAAGTCTGGCCCAGCGACGTCACCGCCTTTGCCCAATACACCGTCGCCCACGGCGGCAGCTCAGCCAGCTCCGGCACCGGCCTGAAATTCGAAGGCGGAAAAATCCCTTCCGTCATCTATCAAGACGACTTGGAGCAGGACGAAGTCTTGCTCGATCCCACGACCCAGCGCCTCCTCGTCAACCTCGCCGACTCCAGCGATCAACTCAGCCGCGTGCTGCTCAAATTCACCGGCGATAACGGCGGCGTCTGGTATGTCCGCCTCATGACGCAGGCCGACGACCGCACCGGCTACATCGAAGGCGATGCCACGCCCGCGGTCACCGGCTCCGCCTACGTCGGCGAACGCCTCGCCCCGCCGTCGTCCGAATACAGCGTCGCCGGCTACATTTCCGCCGGCACCGCCTATTCTCCCAACGCCTACATCAATCCCTTCGCCGCTGGCGTCACCGCGGGCGAACAAGGCGCGATCATTCCCGTCAACGCCCTGCCCGGCGGCGCCACCACCCTCGAAGTCTGGTGGTTCAAGAAAGTCGCCGCGCCGTCCAGCGAGTTTTCCGATTTTTACACCACCGCGAAAATCGGCCGCTACACCGTCAGCTACCGCACCGACAGCCCGACCATCGTCCTCGCCTCCAACAACGGCACCGGCGACCTCTCCCCTGCGCAGATCGCCGGCTCCCTCTACGTGCAGAACGACGTCAGCCTCCCCGGCTACAACCCCAACGAAGAGCACGCCCTCATGCTCAGCGGCCGCGCCTACGCCCTGCGCGACGACCTCAATCTCACGACCGGCTCCAGCTACGCCACGTTCAGCTCCCTCCCGCGCGTCCTCATTCAATACACGGATCCCAACGACAGCCGCCCCGCGATGTCGGTCTACGAAGTCGTCCGCGAAGATGCGAACTACACCTTCAACTATCCCGTCACCGCCGGCACGATACTCAACTCGCCGATGCCGCTGCCCAGGTTGCCGCTGCCCGTCGATCCCGCCACCGGCCTCTCGCGCAACCTCGAGGTCACGCCCAATCCCGACGAGTTTCCGCCCGAAACGTTCGCCGCCGATGCGCCCGGCAGCTACGGCAAATTCACCTTCAAGGATCGTAAGGGCTACGACTGGGTTTACCGCGGCCCCCACGGCAATCCCGACGAAGCCGGCCTCCCCTCTTCCTCCGGCCCGCTCGCCAATACCGAGTTCAACGTCACCAAGGGCTTGTGGGTGAACAGCACCAACATCGGCTCCCTCACCGTCTCCGATGGCGCCTACAACGGCGTCGCGACCGGCTCTGGCGACGCCTACTTCTGGACTTCCGGCCTCCCGCCCTTCAACGGCAGCAGCGTCCCCACAATCAAGGTCCGCATGCGCGCGTCCGCCAACGCCGGCGTGCAGCTTTTCTGGGGCAACCAAAACGGCGGCTTCGGCGGCGGCCGGGTGGCCGGTTCCAATTACACCGGTTCCGGCGAATGGCAGGTGGTCACGTTCAACCTTTCCAGCTCCTCGGAGTGGACCGGCCAGACCATCAACGCTCTTCGTCTCGATCCTGTCGTCACCGCCGGCGTCACGTTTTCCATCGACTGGATCCGCTCCTCCCAATCCTCGCCCGGGCTCGGCATGGAGTGGTATTACACGATGCGCGCCGGGTTTTGGTTTCCCAGTCTGACGACCCAGCCGGCTGAGGGCACCATCCTCCCTTACCTGCGCACGAAGAATCCCGACGGCTCCTGGCAAGGCGACCCCGTGACGGCGACTCCTCTCACGGTAAACTATCGCCCCGTGTGGCCCGACAACGTCCCCACCATGAGTGTCGGCGAAACACTCACGCTCGCCAACCACGGCCTCCCGTCCGTTCGCGGCAACACCAGCGCCGTCGTCTTCTATCAGCAGTCCGTCGCGCAAAAAGGCTCCGCCACGACCAGCGTCACGCTCCACGATCCCACGCGCGCCAAAACCGTCCTCCTCGACAACGCCGCCGTCGGACTCACCAAACTTCCCGCCTCCGCCGCCCTCACGCAGCAGAGCGGCAAAACCTATTTCCAACTCCTCCCTCCGCACCTGCAGCAGCGTTTCTATTTCGACGGCACCCTCGGCCCCGTCGGCGGACTCGTGTTGATCGGCCAGTTCGTGGACGAGACCGCCGGCGAAGATTACGTTCACCTCAACGCCCTCAGTCCCGACGACGTCGCTTCGCTCAAGGCCATCGTCGCTCCCACCGACAACGATTACCAGAAATGGTCCATCGCCATCGACAACCTCTCCACGCGCGTCGAGACGTTCATGGAAGATCCGTCCAAACGCGGCACCTACATTCCCGATTCCACCAAGACCGTCACTGTCGGCGCCACGCAGCTCGCCACGATCACGTCGTCCGACACCGCCGTGGACAGCTACGCACTCACCGCCACCGGCGCTGGCAGCGGTTACGCCACGCTCCTCTTCGGCAACGGCTACGCCTTCACCCCCGTCGGCGACCCCGTCTCTGTCGCGATCATCAAAGTCGTTCCGCAGCTCTACACCGGCGACTTGAAAACCCTCGTCGCGTCCAATCCCCTCGACGAACAAACCGCCCTCCGCCACAGCGGCGACTTCGCGGCGCATCCGGAGAATTACGACTTCGAGTGGCGCTACGCCGCCCCGCAGGATGGCGTCGTTCCGCCCACCTACACCTACGCGATGGGCACGATCGTGGGTTCCGCCACGACCAACCTCTGGCAGCTCGCCACCAATCCACCCGCCCCGCTGCCCTCGACCTACCCGGCGACGAATTATCCCTTCCCACGCACCTTCGCGATCAACAACGCCTCCTACGTCACGTCCTCCGGACTCCCCGGCACCGTCGCGAAACCCGTCAGCCCGGTCACCTTCTCCGGCCCGATTCCGTCGCAGATCGTTTTCAGCGCCGAACTCGGCGCGCACGATGGCTTCGTCCTCTACGTCAACGGTTCTCCCGCCGTCGCCTCGCGCGTGCCGCCCGGCGTCGTCATCCCCGGCAACCTCGCGCTCACCGATCCGCGCACCGGCCTCTCCTCCAGCGGCCTCACCAATCAATACACCGTTCCCTCCACCTACTTCATCGTCGGTGACAACCGCCTGGAGATCGCGCTCTACACCTCCGCCAACGCGAACGCCGTCTCCTCGCTCGACTTCCGCCTCGATGCCGCCGTCGAAACCGACCACGTCGTCGCCAACGGCTCGCCTTGGATACTCCCCAACGGCACGCTCACCAACACCGTCGTCGTCGGCGGCTCCGCCACCTCCCCGCTCGGCAACCCGCTGCTCGTTTTCTCCGACAACTATTTCACGATGCGTTATCGGCCCAAAGCCGGCGTGACGAACGTCGCCGGCACCGGCTGGAGTCGCTGGATGACGCCGAAGCTCGTCGAGAGCTGGATCAAGCGCGCCCTCGACGGCATCAACCCGTTCACGCAGCGCACCGACGATCTCTACAACAACCCCGTCAGCACCGATGTTTCCATCCTCACCCAGGCCGGCAAACGCTGGGAGGGCGACGTCGCCCTGAATCTCAATAACATCAACGATTTTGGCCTGATCGAAATCTACGAGACGCTCCTCAACCGCGCCAAGAAGCTCAGCATCGACGCCGGTTACGACGACCCCGGCACCAACGATACGCTGCTCCTCACCGCCGGCTATCTCAGCGATCTCTACATGACCCTCGGCAATGAGGCGTCCGACGATGCCGACAATCCCACGATCGCCATCGACGGCGAACTTTCGTCCGGCGAAGTCAGCACATCCCGCTTCTCCTTCGAAGGCCAGGTCCCGAGCCTGATCGACGAAGAACTCGCCCTCCTCCGCGGCCGCGACGATTTCCTCAGCCCCGGCGTCACCGTCGCCCCCGCCTATAACCGCCTGTATTGGAACTACACCAACGGCATCAACTCCGGCGAATCCATCTACGCCATCAATTACGACATCAAGGAGAAGGCCGGCAGCCCCACCGCCAACGGCACCCTCGATGCCGCCGACGCGCAGTATATGTTCCCCCAAGGCCACGGCGATGCCTACGGCCACTACCTCACCGCGCTCACCGGTTATTACAAACTGCTCACTTCGCCTCACTTCACGTGGACGCCCCGCACCGAGTCTGTCGACGTCCTCGGCCAGACGGTGCAGGTCGATTATGAAGACGAACGCAAGTTCGCCGCCGCCGCCGCCAGCGTCGCCCGCACCGCCGCCCGCATCATCGATGTCAGCGCGCGCAAATCCTACCGCGATGATCCTTCCGTCGGCTGGAGCCACCAGCGCGACGGCAAATACAACGCCACGACCGGCCTCACCCGCAACTGGGGCACCGACGAATGGGCCGCCCGCGCCGGCCAGGGCGCGTATCTGAATTGGGTCAGCGCCAACGCCATGCTGCCCGATGTGGACAACAATCCCCAGCACACCGGCATCCAGATCATCGACCGCACCACGGTGCCGGAAATCTCCGAAATCGTCACCAGCGCCGTCGCCATCCAGACGTCGCTCGACGACCAGAGCGCCCACATCAACCCCCTCGGCCTCGCCAACGGCGCCATCGCCTTCGACATTTCGCCCACCGATCTCAAGGCCGGCAAATCCCACTTCGACCAGATCTACGCCCGCGCGCTCCAAGCCTCGCTCAACGCCAAAGCCGCGTTCGACCGCGCCTGCGTCATGAACCGCACCTTGCGCAACCAGAACAACACGCTCGACGACTACAACAACGCCGTCGACGACCAGGAGCGCGCCTACGAATACCAGCTTATCACCCTGTTCGGCACCGCCTACGCCGGCGACATCGGACCCGGCAAGCTCTACGCCCAAGGCTACACCGGCCCCGACCTCTATCACTACTGGTTCATCGACCAACCCTCCGCGCTCGTCGACACCGCCGCGACGCTCACCTTCACTTATCCCGAGCCGATCAACCTCGATCCGTTCAAGGAATGGTCCCTCGACAACGCCTATAACAAAGTCCGCGATCCGCTGCAGTTCACGAGCCGCACGATCACCATCTCGCCCGACCGCATCACGCAATTCGCCTCTGCAGGCCTCGGTGCGCGTTCGCAACCCGGCCAGCTCCAGTCCGCCCTCCTCGCCGTCTATCAGGCCCAGGTCAACGCCCGCGCCGCCGCCAATACGCTGGACACCCTCATGCGGCAGTTCGATCGCGACTACCAGCTCTTCACCGAATTCCGCACGTCTTACGCCGACGCCAGCGATGGCGCCGCCGCCAAGCTCGACGAAGCCGCCGTGAAAATCAAAGCCGCCAACGTCGTCTCCCACAGTTCCGCCATCTCCTCCCTCAGCGCCGACCTCGTCTATAATCTCAGCGAGGCGCTCAAGGGCGGCTACCCCAGCGACGTCGGCCTCGCCACCGATCCCAGCGGCCCCGCGCGTTTCCTCACCATGTATGGCGGCTCCCTCAGCGCCTACGCCCTGCAACTTTCCTCCCTCGCCCTCGACGCCAAGGCCGCCGACCTCCAGTCCGAAGCCGACGATCTCGCGTCCCAAGCCGACGACTTTCTCACCCAATACAACTGGGACAATCAGGACAAACAGCACGTCGTCGAATTCGAGCACCTCCTGCAACAGATCCTCGCGACCAAGTTCACCATCGCCTCCCGCCTCGCTGAACTCCAGCACGCCACCGAGCGCGTCACGCAGATCGTCGCCGAAGGCAATCACGTCCTCGCCGAGCGCGAAACCTTCCGCCAGCGCGCCGCCGCCGTCATCCAGGGCTACCGCACGCGCGACCTGACTTACCGCGCCTTCCGCAACGAGGAGCTTTCCCAATACCAGTCCCTCTACGACCTCGCCGCCCAATACACCTACCTCGCCGTCCAGAGCTACGACTACGAGACCGGCCTCCTCGGCACCACCGCCGGCCAGAAGATCGTCGACGGCGTCATCAGCACCCGCTCGCTCGGCGACTTCAAGGACGGCCTGCCCGTCGCCACCACCGGCACCACCGGCGACGGCGGCCTCGCCGCCTTGCTCGCCCGCCTGCAGAGCGATTGGTCCGTCGCGAAATCCCGCCTCGGCATCAACAACCCCGACAACTACGGCACCCTCTTCTCCCTGCGCCAGGAACTCTTCCGCGTGCGCACCGATGCCGCCACCACCGAGGACGACAAAGCCTGGCAGCAGGTCCTCGAGCAGCACATCATGAGCAACGTCCTCAACGACCCCGACGTTGCCACCTACTGCCGCAACATCCGCAAAGCCGACGGCTCCTCTGTCCCCGGCATCGTGATACCTTTCAGCACCACGATCGGCCAGGGCCTTAACTTCTTCGGCCGTCCCCTCGCCGCCGGCGACCACGCTTACACCGCGTCGAACTTCGCCACGAAGATCTACTCCACCGGCCTCGTCCTCGACGGCTACGTCGGCATGGATCCCTACGCCATCGGCACGCCCAACGCCGGCAAGCCCGCCAGCTCCAATCCGAACGCCCTCAGCGCCACGCCCTACGTCTACCTCATCCCTGCCGGCCTCGACTCGATGTATATGCCGCCGCTCGGCGACAACGCCGTCGTCCGCACCTGGTCCGTCAAGGATCAAGCCATGCCGCTGCCCTTCAACCTCGGTGAGGACGTCTTTTCGGCCAACGTGTTCTTCACGCCGCAAGGCACCGTGAACGAACAGTTCTGGATCACGCGCAAACACCAGGCCTTCCGCCCCGTCAGCGATCCCGCGTTTTTCTACAGCACGATGCCCGCCGAGTTCACCAACTCCCGCCTCGTCGGCCGCAGCGTGTGGAATACCCAGTGGAAACTCGTCATCCCCGCCAACACGCTGCTCGGCGACGAACAAGGCGGCCTCGACAAGTTCGTGCGCACCGTCTCCGACATCCGGCTCTTCCTGCGCACCTACTCCAATTCCGGCAACTGATGCCCCGCCCGCGCCTCATCGCCTTCGCCGCCGTGACCGCCGCCGTCGCCGTCGGGACTGCCGTGTATTTTTCTCAACGTCCGGCGCCCACCCCTGCGACCGTCGCTCCCGCCACCACTGCGCCCACGGCTCAAAGCCGCAGCGTCACCGTGACCGCCTCGCCCGAAGAAATATTCCGCCGCGCTTTCTGGCGCCACCCCGCCGCCGGCGATCGCATCGTCCACGCCGACCGCCACGAATGGGTCGACGACGGACACGTGCAACGCTGGCAATGGTTCCTCGAAGTCCGCCCCGACCCGTCACTCCTGCACGCGTTGCGCGACCCGGACACGTTCGGCCTCGTTTCCGCCGCGCCTTCCTCCGCCGTCGCCCAACCGTTGTCGCCGCCTTCGTGGTTTCCCTCCGCGGCGCAACGTCGCGGATACGAAGTTCTCCGCAGCCCCGCCGGCGGCCTGACCGTTTACTATCGCGCCGCCGATAATGTCCTTTTTGCCACCGATACCGGCCGCGGTTTCGCCGCTCCCGTCGTCGCCGTTTCCCGCTGAAGCCATGTTCTCCTCCCGTTCACTCCTCGTCGTCCTCTTCCTGCTGGCGGCATCCCGTCTCTGCGCTGCCGTCTCGCTCGTCGGTCAAGTGGGCACCCTTTTTCAAAGCGACGCCACCACGCCCATCCCCGCCGGCTCCATCGCGATCCTCGTCGCGGATACGAACAAGACCAGCCATGCCGGCCTCGCCAATCCCGTTGGCACCACGCTGACCGTCGGCAGCTATCTCGGTGGCAACTCCGACGATCTTATCGTCGGACTTTATTCAGCGAGCGACTTGGGCGGCGGCATCATCGGCGTCGACTTCGGCGGCACGACGTTGACCTACGGCGATTCATTCTCCGCTGGCACCGATCTCTGGCTGCTCTGGTTTCCCTCCCAATCCGTCGCCGGCGCCGTCCTCGGAGCGGGCGTTCCGTTCGGTTCCTATCGCTCGGACACCATCGATTTCGCGAGCGGCTCCGACATCGCCTTCGTCGCCCCGCGCGACGGCTCAATTTCGTCGCTCTTCGCGTTCTCCGCGAGCACTGGCTACGGTCTCGCGTCTAACGCCGAGCTCAGCGCCACCGCGCTGACCACCGCCACTCAGCCTCCGTCGGACCTGACGCTTTCGCGGCGCTCCTTCAACATCCTTGCCGGCGCCAACGCGTTCGTCGGTTCTCTCGCCACCACCGACGCGGACAGCACCGCGTTTTCCTACACGCTCGTGGCTGGCCCCGGCGATACCGACAACGCGCACTTCAACCTCTCCGGCGCCGCTCTCCGCGCTTCCGATCCTTCGTCCTTTTCCCTCGGCTCTTATTCGGTGCGCATCCAAACCGATGACGGCGACGGCGGCATTCTGGCGAAGACGTTCACCGTCACCGCCAGCTACGTTGGCGCGTATTTCGGCACGTTCGCCTCCGGCGGTTCCTGGGCCCTGCACGTCCGCGATGATAATTCGGCCGTCTTCCTCGCCTTCCTCCCTGCCCGCGGCAGCGTGCTCGTGGCGAATCTCACCCTCGCCTCCGATGGATCCTTCAGCGTCACCGATTCCGAGCTCACCGCCGACGGCGCAGTCCCCGTCGCAATCGGCGCCACCGGCCACCCCGCTTCTCCCGCCGCCAGCCTCTACACACTCTCCGGCTCGATTGGCGCGATGGGCACAGTGTCCGGCTCGATCACCGGAATCGGCGACACGCTGACCGGCACCCTCGCCCCCGCAACCGGCCCCGCGCAGAACTCCGCTGGCTTTTATTCCGCCTCCGCTCTCGGCACCGACCACGGCTCCACTTACACGATCGTCGGCGCTTCCGGCCAAGCCCTCATCGTTACCACCGGTGATACGTCCGTCGATGGCGCAACCGGCACCATCGACGCCCAAGGCCACCTCACCGCCACGACACAACAAAACGCCCAGCTCACGCTCGCGATCGATGCGTCCGGCCATTCCCTCACCGCCGACCTCACGCCCGCGGGCGCCTCGACCCCGATTTCTTTCGCCGGCCTGTCCGACACGATCACCCCGGAGGCGCGCTTGGTAAATCTCTCCGTCCGCAGTGCGACGGGCACCGGCTCCGAAACTCTCATCGTCGGCTTTGTCGTCGGCGGCTCGGGCGACAAAACACTTCTGCTCCGCGGCATCGGACCCGGCCTCACCACGTTTGGCGTCACCAACGCCGTCGCGGATCCCGGCATGCACCTGTTCACCGGCACCAATGAAGTCGACGCCAACGACGACTGGGATGGCTCCGCCACGACCGCCCAAACCTTCGCGCGCGTCGGTGCGTTTCCCCTCACCGCTGGATCGAAGGATGCGTCGCTGCTCAGCCCCCTCTCGGCCGGTGTGTATTCGTTTCACATCTCCGCGAGCGCCGCCGCCTCGGGCGTGGCCCTCGCCGAGATCTACGACACCGATACCGCCGCCAGCACCACTCACCTCGTCAACATCTCCGCCCGCACGCAGGTCGGCAGCGGACAAAACATTCTGATCGCCGGCTTCGTCGTCGGCGGCAACGCCCCCCAGACACTTCTTCTGCGCGGCGTCGGGCCGACGCTCGCCGGCTTCGGTGTGACCGGCACGTTGGCGGATCCTCAACTCGAACTCTTCCGCGACGGCACCTCGATCGCGCACAACGACAACTGGGGCGGCACGCCCGCGCTCAAAAATGCCTTCGCGCTCGTCGGCGCGTTTCCCTTCGGTTCCGATTCCAGTCAGGACGCCGCTCTTCTCGTCACGTTGCCCCCCGGCGTCTACAGCGCGCAAGTCTCCGGCGTCGCCGGAGCCACCGGCGTCGCCCTCGTGGAAATCTTCCTCCTCCCCTGACGCCCGCGTCGCCGGACCGGCGCTGCTCCGCGTGGGCCCCTCCACTCGCGTCGGCGGATGCCTGCAACCCCTTCGCGAATGATCCGTTGGCCGCAGAGTTCGAGCGGCCATGGTTCTTCGATCCGCGGCTGAACGTTTCGCCGGTCCGATCTCGAAAGACACACAGCCACCAATCCTCTGCCATTAATCAACCTCCGCAGGTTCCGCGGAAGTCTGATTTGGCTGCCCGACATGGATTCGAACCATGACTAGGCGAGTCAAAGTCGCCTGTGCTACCATTACACCATCAGGCAGTGAGGTGAGGAGGGACTACGCTGCGACAGTGCTCACGTCGGTCAAGGCCGGAAACGCGCCGGTGACAACATCCTGCACCCCTTCAAGCCGTTGAGCGCAATTTGCGCCTCCCGCGCCGGAGTTTTCTCCGCTCCCCACGCCGAAACGCCCCGTGCCGAGCGCCCGCAAAAACGGTTCGCTCCGCTCCCCGGCTTTTGTAACGTCGCGCCATGGCCCTTTACCTTTGGATCACGTTGGGGAGCGCCCTCGGCGGTCTGGCGCGTTTCATCGTCTCGGGCTTCGTGGCCGAGCGGATCGGCGAAACGTTTCCGTGGGGCACCCTCACCGTCAACGTCGCCGGCTCCTTCCTCATCGGCCTTTTCGCCACCCTGACTTCCCCCGATGGTCGCGTGTTTGTCGGCCCCCACGCCCGGCAGTTTGTCATGACCGGCTTTTTCGGCGGCTTCACCACCTTCTCTTCTTTCAGCCTCCAGACTCTCATGCTCGCTCAAGACGGCGAATGGTGGCGCGCCGGCCTCAATGTCGGTGGCAACGTGACCTTCTGTTTGTTGGCCGTCTGGCTCGGACACCTCACCGCCACGTGGATCAATACCCTCAAAGGCTCCTGATCATGGAACTCCCCACCGACTCCCTTTTGCTCCGCGTCTACCTCGGCGAATCCGACCGCCACGACGGCCGGCCACTCTACGAAGTGATAGTGCTGAAGGCGCGCGCGGCCGGTCTCGCCGGAGCCACCGTCCTCCGCAGCCCCATGGGCTTCGGGGCCGCGAGCCACTTGCACACGGCGAAAATCCTGCGCCTCTCCGCCGATCTCCCGATCGTCATCGAACTCGTCGACGCCGAAGCGAAGATCAACGCGTTCCTCCCGCAACTCGAACCGCTGATGGACGGAGGACTCATTACATTGCAGCCAGTCAAAGTCGTCCACTATCGCGCCGGCGCCCCCGACGTTTCGCCGTCCGCCTAAAGAGTTATCTGCCCGGACGCCTGCCGCGCGCTCGCGCGACCAACGCGCCTCGCTCCCTACCAAAACAGAAAACGCCCGCCGAGTAGGCGGACGTTTCGTTCATGACAGCGTGCGCTGGACACACGCGGAAGAGGTGCGAGGACGCCGAAGCGTTTACGGCACGCGAACTGCGCTGCGCGAGAGCGCCATCCAGCCGCCCACGACCACGAGCACACCGCCCGCGACCATGAAGCCGACATGTTTGGGCGTGCGAGTGCCGCCGTCGACGGAGTTCGCGATGCTGGTGCCTGCGGTCGCCGCTTCGCCGGCGATCGAGTTTTTGCGTTGGTAGCCTTGGACGAAGAGCACAATGCCAACGATGAGGAGGATGATACCGAGGATGCGTTTCATAGCGCCCTCACTCTAATCTTTTTGACGACTTTCCCCTATCAGGCGCATTCCGCATTGGACAACGGGAAGTTACGCAAGTCCGGGTAGTGCAATTCGCCCGGCCCCACCCGCGAGCCACGGCGCCCCACCTGCCCTTAACCCAGCTCCTGCCGCAGACGCAGCAAGCCGATCAGCCCTTCGTCCCGCTGCGCCGCGAGCGCGTTGATCGACCGCTCCCCTGCTTCCGCGCGCACGCCTCGGATGATCTGCTCTTTCACCTCCGGCGTCAGCTCCGGGCGCCCCAGATCTTCCCACCAGCGCGCAAACGGACCCGACAGATGCTCCATGAAATGCTCCATCCCGCCTTGGCCGCCGCCGAGGTGCAGCACGAGATTTGGCCCCATCAACGCCCAGCGCAAACCCGGCCCCCAGCACACCGCCGCGTCGATGTCCTCCACGCTCGCCACTCCCTCCGCCGCGAGATGGACCGCCTCGCGCCACAACGCCGCCTGCAAACGATTCGCCACGTGTCCCGGCACCTCCTTGCGCAGACGCACCGTGTGCTTGCCCAGCCCCGTGTAAAACCTATCTGCCTCATCGAGCGCCTGCGGCGACGTTGCCCGCCCCCCCACCAATTCCACCAGCGGGATCAAATGCGGCGGATTAAACGGATGCCCGATCAAGCAGCGCTCCGGATGCGCGCAACGCGCTTGAATCACACTCATCGTCAATCCCGACGAACTTGATGCGAGCAACGTCTTCGCCGGCGCCAGCCGCCCCAACTCCGCGAAAAGTTCAATCTTCATCGCCTCGCGCTCCGGCCCGTTCTCCTGCACGAAATCCGCCGTCCCCACCGCCGTGCCCAGGTCCGGTGTAAACGCCAACCGCTCCCGCGCCGCGCCGGGCGCCACGCCCAGTCGCTCCAGCGCCGGCCACACGCGATCCACAAATTCCTGCAGCCCCTTCTCCGCCTGCGGTGCCGGATCCGTCGCGATCACCTCCAGCCCGCGCGCCAGAAAAAACGCCGCCCAACTGCACCCGATCAAACCCGTGCCGACGATTGCGACGCGCCGGATCGCCGGATCCGCAGGAGAGACCGCTGAAGTATTCATGAGCACCGTCATGCCTGCGACGCCACGCGCCCCGCGGCGAGGTTTTCCTGCGCGGGGCTGCTGCGTTTGGTTTTTTGCAGCGCTCGCGCGGCGCACGCACCGCCGTGACCGCGGCGATTTGATTTGCTCCGCCCCGGCGCGACGAAAGCGTCGGGGCAATGATGTTTTTTTGGCTCAAGAAAGCGGTCTCCTACTTCCTGATGCCGCTGCCCTTTTCCCTGCTGTTGCTCACCGTGGGATTTATTTTCACCGCCTTCTCGCGCCGAAGCCGGCGCGGCTGGTTTTTTCTGCTCCTCGGATTTCTGACGCTCCTCCTCGCGAGCCACAAGCAGGTCGGCCTGCGTCTGCTCGCGCCGCTCGAGGCGGAATATCCCGCGGTCCCCGATCTCACTCCGCCCAACGCCATTCCTGCCGCGCTCGCCCGCTGCGAATTCATCGTCGTCCTCGGGGGCGGCCAGAGCGACAACCCCGCTTTTCCCGCTCTTCACTCCCTGAGCAGCAGCGCCTTTGCCCGCGCCGTCGAGGGTGCGCGCCTCGCCCGCGCGTTGCCCGCCGCCCGCGTCATCGTCTCCGGTCCCGCCGTCGCGCCCAACGAAAGCCACGCCAGCCGCCTCGCGCGCGCCATCGGCTCGCTCGCCATCGCGCGCGACCGCTTCGTCAAAATCGAGGATGCGCGCGACACCGAGGACGAGGCTAACGCCACCCGCGCGCTGGTCGGCGACGCCCCGGTCGCCCTCGTCACCTCTGCGTGGCACATGCCGCGCGCGATGGCCCTGTTTCGCGCCGCCGGCGTCAACGCGCTCGCGTGCCCGACCGATTTTCAAGCGCGCCCCAACGTCGATTTTCGGTGGGATGACTGGACGTTCGATACCAGCGGTCTCGATCGCACGACGATGGCCGTGCATGAGCGGCTCGGACTATGGTGGTTGCACCTCCGCGGGCGGATTTGAAAACGCGCGGAAATTTGTTTCGCCAACCGCTCGCCGACAACTAGTCACGTGGGCGATGTTCTCGCTGAAAAAGCTGTTCGGGAAAGACGAGAAGTTCTTCGATTTACTCGAAGCCGGCGCCGATGAAGCGCGCGTAAGCATCGGCCTGCTCGTTCGTTACCTTCAGGACCTGCGCGCCGGCGTCGCCCAGCCGAGTTTGGACAATTTTGTCCAGAGTCGCCGCAAGGAGAAGCGCATCCGCTACCAGATGAACGAGGAGCTCAGCCGCACCTTCGTCACGCCGCTTGAGCGCGAGGATATCGAGGCTTTGTCGTTCGCCCTTTATCGCATCCCGAAGTCCGTCGAGAAAATCGTCGAACGCATTTCCATCTATCCCGGGCACTTCCCCCACGCCGCGTTCCAGCGGCAGGCCGAACTGCTGACCACCGCCGCGGAGGCCGTCGAGTTCATGGTGAAACAACTGCGCAAGGGCACGACGATGGAGAAGATTCGTGAAGCCAACGATCGCCTCCAATACGCCGAAGGCGAAGCGGACAAAGTCATGCTCGGCCTCCTGCGGGAGCTCTATCACGGTCCCGCCGATGCGAAGGAAATCGTCATTCTGCAAGAGCTCTACGAGCTCGTCGAACGCGCCGTCGATCGCTGCCGCAACGCCGGCGTGATCGTCGTCCAGATCGTCTTGAAACACGCGTAAGTCCCCGCGTCGTCCCGCGTCCGCCGCCGCCCACCTGTGAACCTCTTTCCGGTGTCCGCATGACCCTTTTCCTGTTCGTTCTGCTCGCCGCGCTGGTTTTCGAATACATCAACGGCTTTCACGATACCGCCAACGCGATCGCGACGGTCGTCTCCACCAAAGTTCTCACGCCGCGCAGCGCGATTGTCTGGGCGGCGGGCTGGAATCTCGTCGGTGCGTTGATGGGCACCGCGGTGGCGTCCACCATCGGCCGCGGCCTGGTGGATACGAGCGTCGTCACGATGGCGACCGTGTTGTGCGCGCTCCTGTCCGCGATCATCTGGAATTTATTTACGTGGTGGCTCGGCCTGCCCTCAAGCTCCTCGCACGCCCTCGTCGGCGGGTTGTGCGGCGCCGCGCTCGCCACGGCCGGCGACAACTGGGCCGTCCTCAAATGGTCGGAGATCGACGCCCACGGCGCGCACTACGGCCTTTGGCCGAAGGTCGTGCTCCCGATGCTCGCCTCGCCCCTCATCGGCTTTGTCGGCGGCTGGTTGCTCATGATGCTCCTGACGGTGGTGCTCCGCAAAGCCACGCCGCGTCTCGTGCAGTTGATCTTCGGCAAAGCCCAGCTCATCAGCGCGGGCTTCATGGGCCACAGCCACGGCTCGAACGACGCGCAAAAAACGATGGGCATCATCGCCCTCGCGCTTTTCACTGGCACGCAAAGCGGGATCTTCGACCACGTCCCGCCCTGGGCGCACTTTCTCTACACGCCCACGTTTCACGTGCCCTACTGGGTCATCTTCGCGTGCGCCCTCACGATGGCCGCCGGCACCGCCGCGGGCGGCTGGCGCATCATTCGCACGATGGGCCATAAGATGGTGAAACTTCAACCCGTGCACGGTTTCGCGGCGGAAACCACCGCAGCGCTCGTGATCCACGGTGCCTCCGTCTTTGGCATTCCCGTTTCCACGACCCACGTCATCGCCACCTCGATCATGGGCGTCGGCGCCTCGAAGCGTTTGAGCGCCGTCAAGTGGGGCGTCGTGGAACGCATCGTCTGGGCGTGGGTGCTCACGCTTCCCGTCACGGGCCTCCTCGGCTACGGTCTGGCCCAGCTCTTTCACGCCCTCGGCCAGTAAGCGTGCTAGTCGGCCGCCGTCGCGTTCGCGCGCGGCAAGGAAAAGACAAACGCCGCCCCCCGCCCGACGACGCTCTCGCAACGCACTGCACCGCCGTGCGCCTGCACGACGTGCTTCACGATCGCCAAGCCCAATCCCGTGCCGCCCTGTTCGCGCGCCCGCGCCCGATCAACCCGGTAAAAGCGCTCGAAGACCCGCGCCAACGCCGCCGGCGGGACCCCTGGACCATCATCGCGCACCGTGAACTCGATCCGCTCGGCGTGCGCCCGGGCCGCGATCTGCACCTTGCCGCCGTCTCGCCCATACTTCAGGGCGTTGTCGATGAGGTTGAAGAAAACTTGCCGCACGCGGTCAGCATCGGCCCTCACCAAAAATTCCTCCGGTACCTCGTTCCGGAGCTCGATCCTGCGCGCCGCCGCCCGAGCCCCCAGGTCGTCCTCTACTTCCCGCACGAGCGTCCGGGCGGAGACCGTTTGCAGGTTCAGGCGCACGCGGCCTGAATCGAGCTGCGCCAGCAACAGCAGGTCGTCGATCAAAAGCCCCAATCGGTTCGCGTGGCGGTCCACGATTTTCAACAATCTCCCGCTGGCTTCCTCCGTGCGTTCCTGCCCATCGATGAGCATCTCCACCGCGCCTTTGATCAAGGACAACGGCGTGCGCAGCTCATGACTGACATTGGCGACAAATTCCTGGCGGGCACTTTCGAGTTTACGCACCTGGGTCAGGTCGTGAAACACGAGCACGGCTCCGCTCACCCGATCCTCCGCATCGCGCAAGGTCACCGCATTGATCTGCAAGAACCGCGGCGGCGTTTCCTCGAGTCGCAACTCATGCCCCGCCACCGCTTCCTCCGCCGGCAACCGCCGCGCCACCGTCGCAATCTCGTGGTTGCGCACAACCTCAATCAGAGTCCTGCCTGTCGCGTTCGTCGTCTGGAAAAGCTCCTGCGCCGCTTGGTTGACGAGCGTTACGTGGTGGCTGGCGTCGAGCACGATCACTCCTTCGAGCATGCGGTCGAATAATTGACGGGAGCGTTCCCGCGTCGCGCCCAACTCTTGCGCCTGCCGCGCTCGCAAATCCCCCTGCTCCGCGGCGGCGATGGCCTGCCGCCGCTTCCCGCGTGCTCGCTCCCACCACCAGCCCCACGCACAAACGGCCGCGATCAAGAGCCCGGTGAAGCCCAACACGTTCATGCGTCAAGGGTCGCTGAAAAGCGGTAACCTACGCCCCGAATCGTTTCGAGGAACTCCGCCGCCGCGCCGACTTTCTCCCGCAGCCGGCGCATGTGCGTGTCGACGGTGCGCGTATCGATCGCCGCCTCGTAGCCCCAGACGTCCTGGAGCAATCGCTCGCGGGTTTGGACCCGCCCGCGGCGCTGTGCCAGCAACAGGAGCAGGTTGAATTCAGTCGCCGTCAACTCGACCACCGCACCGTTCACCGTCACGCGATGGCCCGGAATATCGATCTCCAACCCTCCGCAGCGGAGACGCTCGCCCACTTCTTCGGTCGGCGCCGCGCGTTGCAGCAGCTTGCGGATGCGGAGCACCAGTTCGCGCGGGCTGTAGGGTTTTGCCACGTAGTCGTCGGCCCCAAGTTCGAGGCCCAGCACCCGGTCCGCCTCGGCCGCACGGGCCGTGAGCATGAGGATCGGGATCGTCGCGGTCGCCGGATCGCGACGCAAAATTTTGCACACCTCAAGGCCATCCACCTCGGGCAGCATCCAGTCGAGCACGATCAGATCAGGGCGGTCCGCTTGCACCGCCGTCAGCGCCTTCGCTCCATCGCTGGCCAGCACCGGCGCAAAGCCCGCCTCGCGCAGCTTCAGCTCCAGTAGTTCGAGCGCGTCGGGCTCGTCGTCAACGACCAGAATTTTCGGTTTCATTCAGTTGTCTCAAACCCATGTGGCGGATGTCGCGCGCTTCGTAGAGAAAAACGACCTCCTCGGCGATGTTCGTCGCATGGTCGGCCACGCGCTCGAGCGCTTTGGAAATCACCATCAGCGCGAGGGCGCGCGAGATGGTCGCCGGCCGCTCCACCATGAAACTCGCCAGCTCGCGGTGCAGTTGCCGGTTGATGTCGTCCACGGCCTCGTCGCGCGGAATCACCGTGCGCGCCAGAGCTGGCTTCTGTTCAACAAAGGCGTTCAACGCGTCCCGCAGCATCTCCAACGACAGCGCCGACATGCGCGGTAGATCGACGTAGGGTTTGAGCTGCGGCTCGCGCCCGAGGTCCAGTGACCGGCGGGCCATCGTGCACGCTTCATCGCCAATCCGCTCCAGGTTCTGCGATATCTTCATCGCCACCGTGATGAGGCGCAGATCCGTCGCGAGCGGGGCTTTCGTCAGCAGGTGGATCGCGATATCATCCACCTCGATTTCGAACTGGTCGACGATGTTGTCGTCCTCGATCACCGCTTGCGCGAGGGTGTCGTCGCGCTCGGCCAAGGCCCGCATCGCGCGGGCAACGGCTGACTCCGCGTGGCTGGCCATCGCCAGCAGCGTTTGCTTCAACCGACTGAGCTCATCGGAGTAATGCGTCATGAGAAGAGGTGCGCTTAGCCAAAGCGGCCGGAGACATACGCCTCGGTCTGGGGATTGGCGGGGTTCGTGAAAAGATCGCGCGTCGTGCTAAACTCGACGAGCCGGCCGAGATAGAAGAACGCCGTGCGATCGGAGCAGCGCGCCGCCTGCTGCATGTTGTGCGTCACGATGACCACGGTGAACCGTTCGCGGAGTTGTTGGATAAGCTCCTCGATTTTCGCCGTGGCGATGGGATCGAGCGCCGAACAAGGCTCGTCCATGAGCAACACTTCCGGCTCCACCGCGAGCGCCCGCGCGATGCAGAGCCGCTGCTGTTGGCCGCCCGAAAGGCTGATTCCGGGCCGCGCCAACTTATCCTTCACCTCATCCCAGAGCGCCGCCATCCGCAGTGAATTTTCCAAGCGCTCCTGCAGCAGCGCGCGATCACGCACGCCGTTGAGCTTGAGGCCGACCAGCACGTTGTCGGCAATGGTCATCGTGGGGAAAGGATTGGACTTCTGAAACACCATCCCAACCCGCCGGCGCACGTCCGCCGCATCGCGGCCCCGCGCATAAAGGTCTTCGCCGAAAAGGCGGAGCGAACCGACGATGCGCGTGCCCGGTGTCACTTCATGCATGCGGTTGAGTGCGCGGAGAAAAGTCGACTTGCCGCACCCGCTCGGACCGATGATCGCGGTGACCTGGCGGGCCGGAATGCCAAGGCTCACGTCCGCCAGTGCCTGGCTGGATCCATACCAGAGCGAAAAATCTTTCACTTCAAAGGCCGGAGGCGTTGCCGTATCGGGCGGTGGAAGGACGGCGGCCCGCTGAAGCAGGGGAGTTGGAGTGGGCGAAGCCATGCGAAAAGATTAGCGGACTGTTTTGGTGCGCGCGAAGAGACGGACGGCAAGATTGAGCACGAGAATCATCAGCATCAACACGAGTGCGCCCGCCCACGCCTGGCGGTGCCAGTCGTCATACGGCGAAATCGCATACGTAAAGATCTGCAGGGGGAGCGCCGCGATGGGTTCCGCGAGACTCTGGTTCCAAAAATTATTGCCGAGCGCAGTGAACAGCAAAGGCGCCGTCTCGCCGGCCACTCGCGCCAGCGCGACCAACACGCCCGTGACGATCCCTCGCAGCGCCGTCTTCATTACGATCACCGTGATGATCTTCCAGCGCGGGATGCCCAGGGCGAGCGCCGCCTCGCGGTAGCTTTGCGGCACGAGCGCCAGCACTTCATCTGTCGTCCGCATCACGAGTGGAATCATGATCAAGCCCAACGCCACGCCGCCCGCGTAAGCTGAAAAAGATTTAAGCGGCACGACGAGCAACGTGTAAACCACCATGCCCCACACGATCGACGGCACACCGTTGAGCACGTCCGCGGCAAACCGGATCCAGCCGTTCGCCCGCGGATGACCATATTCCGCGAGATAAACGCCACCCATCACGCCCACCGGCACGCCGACCACCGTTGCCAGCGCGAGCAACGTCAACGTGCCCACGATGGCGGGAGCCATCCCGCCTCCCGGTTCGCCCGCCGGCTTGGGCAGCTGCGTGAAAAAATTCCAGTCCAGCGCCGAGGCACCTTCGCGCACGAGAAAATACAGCACGCAAAACAAGGGCGCCGCCGCCAGCAGGGCGCAGAGCCCGAGCACCACGCGCATGAGTTTGCTCTTCCGGCGCCGGGCGCGCGCCAGTGCTGCGCTCGGCGTCCATGACTGTGCCGGCGCGCTCATCCCGCCACCTTGCCCGGGCCGGAGCCCGCCAGCCGTCGCAGCATCAATTGCGCAGCGGCGTTGACTAAAATCGTGAGCGCAAACAGGACGAGGCCGAGCTCGAACAAAGAGTTGAGATAAACGTCGCTCGTCGCCTCGGTGAACTCGTTGGCGATGACGCTGGCGAGTGTGTAACCCGGAGCGAACAGCGATGCTTTGATCTCCGGCCGGTTTCCAATGACCATCGTGACCGCCATCGTCTCGCCGAGGGCGCGCCCAAGCCCGAGAACCGCCGCCCCAAACAGTCCTCGCTGGGCATAGCCCAACACCGCGATCCGGATCACTTCCCAATGCGTCGCACCGAGCGCATAGGCCGCCTCCCGTTGCAGCTTCGGCACCGACCGCAAAATCTCGCGGGAGATCGCAGTCACGATCGGCAGAATCATGATCGCGACGATGATGCCTCCGGCGAGCATGCTTACGCCATAGATCGGGCCCTGAAAGAAGGGCAGAAACCCCAGCGTGTCGCGCAGCCACTGAAACAAATGGTCCCGCAGCCAGGGAATCAGCACAAAGATGCCCCATAAGCCGAAGATCACACTGGGCACCGCTGCCAGCATTTCGATCACCATGATGGCCGGCTGGCGCATTTTCTGCGGCGCCATCTCCGTCAAAAATAGCGCGGTGGCGATCCCGAGCGGCACCGCGATAATCAGCGCGATCAAAGAGGAAACCAATGTGCCGAAGATAAACGGCAGAGCCCCAAACTCGTCCGACACGGGATCCCACTTTGTGCTCGTCAGAAAGCTGAAGCCGAACTTCTCCACGGCGAGCCGTGAACCGGAATAAAGCTGCCACCCCACCAGCCCGATCAAACCGATGATGGCTGCCACCGCCAGCAACGCCATCCAGCGGAAGCTCCGGTCGGGCCAATGTGCCGATTTTCTCAGCGGCGAAAATCGTGCGAGGGAGAAAGGACCAGTCATGGGCGAGATCGGCGCGCGTGGAGCGACCTTTTGTGGAGGACAGATTCGGCGCAAGAAGCAACTCCTCTAGTATTTGATCGCTTGCACCTGCTTCAGCACCCGCGCCTGGAGATCAGCCGGCAGCGGCGCATAGTCGAGCGCGGCGGCCATCGTCTCCCCTTTCGTGAACGCCCACTGGAGAAATTCGACGAGCTTCTGCCCTTTCGCCGGATTCTTCTGCTGCCCATACACCAGCAGCCACGTGGCGCCCGCAATCGGGTAAGCCTCCGCACCCGGCGCGTTGACCATGGAAAAGCGGAAGTCGTCGTGAACCGTGGCGGATGCGAGCGCCGCCGTGACCGACGCGATGGACGGTTCAACGTAATGTCCCGCGGCGTTCTTCACAGCGGCATACGGCAGGTGATTTTGTTTCGCGTAAGCGAGCTCGACGTAACCAATCGCGCCCGGGGATTGCTGAATCTGCCCCGTCACGCCGGCATTACCTTTGCCTCCAAGGCCGACCGGCCACTTGACGGCCGTGTTCTTGCCGACCTTCTCGGCCCATTCCTGGTCCACGGCGCTCAGGTAGTCGGTGAAAATGTAGGAAGTTCCACTGCCGTCTGAACGATGAACGACCAGGATCTCGCGATCCGGCAGTTCCATGCCCGGGTTCTGCGCGGTGATGGCGGCATCATTCCACTTGGTGATTTTACCCAGGAAAATTCGCGCGATCGTGCCGCCCTCAAGCTTCAGTTTCGGTTGCCCCGGCAGGTTGTAACAGATCACCACCGCGCCGGCGACAGTCGGGATGTGCCACAGCGGACGCGGCGCTTTGGCGAGGTTCTCGTCGGACATGGGACCGTCCGAGGCGCCGAAGTCGACCGTCTCAGCGAGGATTTGCTTTTGGCCGCCGCCCGAACCGATGCCTTGGTAGTTGAAGCGCACGGAGCGATCGACCTGCGCGTAGGCGGAAAACCATTTGGTATAGAGCGGCTGCGGGAAGGAAGCTCCGGCACCGTTGATCAACATTTGCGCCGAGCAAACGGACGCCGTCAGGGCCGCCCAAGCGGCGAGTGCGAGTATTTTTTTCATGGTGTTTTCGAACTGGGTGAGGAAATCAGAAGTTGAGCTGCATCATGCTGCGGACGCCGTCCGTGGTGGCCTTGCCGGTGCCTTTGACGACGTTGCCGGCTCCGTTCACAAGGTCCCGGCTTTCGCCGTGGATGTAGCCGATCTGCCACTTCACGTCGTTGCCGCGCAGATAGACGTTGAGGCCGCCGAACCATTCGGTGAGCTCGTTCATCGTGCCGCCGCTCGGCGCCGAGCGAATCAGATCACTGGTCGTCAGGCCGCGACCATCGGAGCCGACGTAGGTGTAGCGCCCGACGAGTTCGAGCCTGTCGGTGACTTTGTAGGCGGGCTGGACGGAAAACGCCCAACTGTGGGCGTCGCGCCCGGCAGCCCGGCCGTTGTCGTTCTTGCTGGCGAAATACTCCAGTTGGAGATCGAACGGCCCATTCGTGATTTCGCTGAACGCGTTATAAACCGTGAGGTCGCTGCCGGTGCCGATCGCCTTGCCGCCTTGATCAGGCAATACGCCGACCGAGCCGCTGACGACGTAGGTCGTGGCGGCCGCCTTGCCGCTGTAGCCGACGTTGCCCCAGTAGGCCAGGGTGTTGGTGGCGGCGCTGCCCTGACCAGTGACGCCGGCGGCGGACTCGTCACGCTCCGGATTGGTGAGAGCGACGTTGTAGAAAAGCCCGTTGGTCGTCTTGCCGCCGAGGAAGAGGCCCGTGCGATAGCTGCCGGCGCCGAGGCGACGACCGTTGTTGCCCTCGACGAAAAAGCGTGTGCCCGGCGACCGCTCGATCGCGCGCAGGTTGCTGCTGGAAGTATACCACTCCTCCAGGCCGAACGGGACTTTGCGGAAGCCGATGTCGAGCACCAGCTCGTCGCTCTTCTTCCACTGCACGAACGCCGCGTCGAAGGTCGAGCCGGCGAAATCGTAATTCAAGTTGCCGGTCCACCCGTTGCCGAGTTCGGCCTTCGCGCCGACATACAAGCGACGGAGAAAAAGGTGATTGGTGGCCGCCGGGTCGGCGTCGGTGCCGTCGATATCGGTGCTCAGCCCGGCGTATTGGATCTGAAAGCGGCCGCTGAGCGTCAGCTTCTGGAGGTATTTGCCCTTCGACGTGGAGACCTCCGTCGCGGTGGTGCTCTTCGCGAGTTCCTTGCTGATCTGGACTGCCTCGTCGTTGGTCAGAATCCCCTTGTGCACCAAGACATCCAGCAACGCCTTGCTATCTTGGGCCAGGATCGTTCCGGTCGCGAGCAACGCAGCTCCGAGGACAGCGGTCCATTTTGATTTGAGTGACAACATGAGATGTTTTCTTCGGTTGGAGTGAGAGAACGGCGCCAATCTAACGGAGGTTTGTTACGAACAGATGGCGGCCACGTGACAAATCCGGCACAACGCTTAGCGTTTCGGTGCCTCTCCTTTATGGCGGCCGCTGCGGCGGCTCCCGGGCCTTCCTGAATTCCCCTGCCCCTGTGCCGTGACCCGCACTTTTTGCTTAACGTTTGGGACGCGAACACCCTCGTTCGTGGTTCGAGTTGCCTTGGCCAGCCGCTTTCCGAAATTCATCCGCTTAACTGCGCTAGTGTCATCACGCTCGCGTTTGTCCTCCTAACCGCACCACAAAACCCGATGCCCATTGTGTCCGAACTGACGAGCGACGTCACCGCCTTGAGTTCGCAGATGTTCAAGGTGCGCTTCCCGTTCCTCCACGAGCTGCGGCACTACTCGTGGGCCAAGTTCCGCGCCGACCTGCTCGCCGGCGCCACGCTCACCCTCGTCTCGATTCCGCAGGCCATCGGCTTCTCGCTGATCCTCAATCTCCCGCCGCAACCCGTCATCGCCGCCGTGATCATCGGCGGATTCGTGGGCTCGCTCTTCTTCTCTTCCCACCATCACGTTTTCGGCCCCACGAGCTCGATCAGCCTGATCGTCGCCGCCACCATCGCGGCCAATTCCGCCTCGGGCCTCGCACCGCTGCAGCTCGCCATCTACCTCGCCCTGCTCATCGGGGTGATCCAGTTCCTCGCCGGTCTGCTCAACTTCGGCGAAATCACGAAATTCATCTCCCGCTCCGTGGTCGTCGGTTACAGCACCGGCATCGGCGTGCTCCTCATCGGCAGCCAGCTCCATAATTTCCTCGGTTACGACGTCGGTCCCGCGCAAACGTTTCTGACCAACGTCGAGCAGGCCGTCACGCACCTCGCCACCCTCACGGTGCAACCGTGGGCGGTCGTGATCGGCGTGCTGACGCTCGTCATTTTCCTGGGCCTGCGCCGGTGGCGGCCAACCTGGCCCGAAGCGCTGATCGGCCTCGCCCTCCTCGGCATCGTGGCGCGCCTGTTCACCACCTTCGACCTCGAAACGCCTTTCCGCATGGTGCGCGACGAAGGCGCGTTGCACGCCGTGTTTCCGGCCTTCACCGGCTTTCATTTCGGCGCCACAAAACTGCAGCTCCTGCCCGAACTCGCCGGCACCGCGTTCGCCATTTCCATCCTCGGGATGCTCGAAGCCGCCTCGATCACGAAATCGCTCGCCGGCAAAAGCGGCCAGAAGATCGAGCCCAACCAGGAACTCATGGGCATGGGCGCCGCCAACATCGCCTGCGCGCTCTTCGGCGCCGTCCCGGGTTCGTCGTCGTTTTCCCGTTCCGCGGTCAACATGCAAAGCGGCGCACGCACGCAGATGGCGTCCATCCTCAGCAGCTTCGTTGTGCTCTTCGCCCTGCTGTTCGTCACCCCGGTCTTCAACTACATCCCCATCGCCGCCCTCGCCGCCCATCTGATCCGCGTCGGCGTGAAGATGATCAACCGCCACCAGATCCGCATCGCCTGCCGCTCGACCAAGTCCGACGCCATCGTGTTTGCCGTCACTCTCGGCTCCTGCCTCCTGCTGAAACTCGACACCGCCATTTACACCGGCATCGGCATCGCCCTCGCGCTGTTCCTGCAAAAAACCAGCACGCCGACGCTCGCGGAATATGCGATCAATCCCGAAGGCAATCTCGCCGCGCTGCAGAACCCCAGCCAGCGCTCGCATCCGCAGATTTCCATCATCCACGTCGAGGGCGATCTCTACTTCGGCGCCGCCGATCTCTTCCAAGAAGAAGTGCGCCGCCTCGCCGAAAACCAGGACATCCGCGTCTTCATCCTGCGCATGAAAAATGCGCGCCACCTCGACGCCTCGACTGTCATGGCGCTGGAAACGCTTCACGATTACCTGCGCCAGACGAATCGCCATCTCCTCGTCAGCGGCAGCAATCCCGATGTCACCGCCGTGCTGCGCAACAGCGGTCTGCTCGATCAATTTGGCGCCGAAAATATTTTCCCCGCCGAAGAGAATCCCATGTCCGCCACCCGCCGCGCCCTGCGCCGCGCGAAGGATCTGCTCCCGGACCAGAAGCCCGAGGTGCGGCTCTTTTTCGAAGCCGGCACGCCCGGCACCACGCCTGCGGCCGTCGCCCCTACTCCCGCGGCACCCGCCGCCGAACCGCCCCGGGCCTGATTTTGCCGCGGTTGCCTCGACGGCTCGCGCCCGCGCGCTCTACGCCGGCGGCTTCTTTCGCTTTTCCACCAAGGCCAGCAGCAAATCGTTCTTCGACAAACTGCCGAGCAGCCGGCCCGTCGCATCGGTGACCGGCAACCGTTGCGCCTCGCACTCCAGAAATTTGCCCAACGCATCGCTCAACGGCGCCTCCGCAATCACGCGCGGAAAATCCTCCCGCATGATGTCGTTCGCCAACACCAGTTGCGCGAGATCCGGTTCGCCCAGATACGGCTTGATGTCGTGGAGCGACACCGCGCCGAGAAACCGCCCATCGGCATCCACCACGTAGAGATTGTTGACCCGCTCCGAAAGAAACAGCCGCGCGATTTCGTCGAAACGCGAATTCTGCGAGACGATCGGTGGCTTCAGTTTCATCAGCTCCGCCACCCTTGCCACCGTCAACGCATCCGGGGCCGGTTGCTGCGCGGCCTTGCGCCGCAGCACGTCGCTGTAAATGGACCGGTCTTCCAGTCCTTTCGCGGTGTAATACGCGATCACGCTGCACAGCATCAGCGGCAGGATGATGTCGTAGCTCAAGGTCATCTCGAACAGCATGATCACGGCCATGACCGGCGCGTGACTCACCCCGGAGAGAAACGCCCCCATGCCCACCAGCGCGAACGCCCGCGGATCCGGCGCCCCGCCCGGCCACACCGAGTGAATCGCCGTCCCGAACAGAAATCCCGTGCTCGCTCCCATGAACAGCGATGGCGTGAACACCCCGCCGGGCGCACCCGAGCCGACCGACGACGCCGTGGCCACCCACTTGCTGAGAAACACCAGCGCCAGCAGCGTCCACGGCAGTTGCCCGTTCAGGATGGAGACCACGACCGAGTAGCCATTGCCGCAGACCTCCGGGACTGCGATCGCGAGCGCGCCCACGATCAATCCGCCCAGCGCCAGCCTCACTCCCGGTGGTGCTTTGAACGAGTGAAACAACTCCTCCATCCGCTGCAGCGAACGCAGAAACAACGGGGCCAGCGTGCCGGCGATCAACGCCAGCACCACGTAGGGCGCCATCTCCAGCGGCGACGAAATCGTGAACGCCGGCACCCGATAAAGATGCTCGGCGCTCGTCAGCATTCGCACCGTCAACGCCGCGACGACCGCCGAAACCGCCAGCGGCCCCAGGCTCTCCATGGCGATCGTGCCGAGGATGATCTCCGCCACGAAAAACGAACCCGCAATCGGCGCGTTGTAAGCCGACGCAATGCCCGCGGACGCTCCGCACGCGACGAGCAAACGCAGTTGCGGCCGCGTAAACTGCCGCCACCGCCCGATCAACGAAGCCAGCATCGCCGAAAGCTGCACCATCGGACCTTCCCGGCCGATCGAACCGCCCGAGCCGATCGTGAACAACGCCGCCGCGCTCTTCACCAAGCTCGCCCGCACCGGAATGTCACCCGTGCCGATCACGATCGCCTCCATGTAATCGGTCGAGTTTTTCAGCCGCGTGAAACGCTGGCCGAGCAGCAGCACGAGTCCTGCGAGACCGCCCCCCGCCGCCGGCACCAGCAGCGTCGCCCACCACGGCAGTTCGCGCATCGATTCCACCACGCCCGCGCTCGAGTGCGTCAGCAGCTCGTGCACGCCCTCGCTCAACGAGGCAAACAGCAGCGATGACAACGCGCCGAGAAATCCGGCCAGCGCCGCCCACGCGAGGGTGATCTGCCACTCCGTCGGTTGCAGTTTCTCCTGCAGCCATACCCGCCAGCGCAGCTGGCGCATCATCTGACGCAACCACAGGGTCGCCGGATCAGTGACGACTTTGATCGCGGCGGACTTTCGCATCAGGGGCGCACCTTAGCAGCAGGGAACTCGAAAACAAGCGCGGCCCGCCGCGCGCGCGGTGAAAGGCCACCCGCGCACCGCCGCGTCAATCCACCGTGTAAGTCTCGAGCTCACGTTCGACCGGCGATTCCTGTTCGACCTGCTGCGTGAGCTGCACCAGACCGCGCAACGACGTGAAGTGCTGGCTCAAATCGAAATCGCCGCCGAGCCCGCCCACCAGTTTGTCGAACAGGTCTTTCTTCTGTTCCTGCAACGCCTGGATCCGCTCCTCGATCGTGCCTGCCGTGACCATGCGATAAACGAAGACTGTGTTCGTCTGCCCGATGCGATGGACGCGATCCACCGCCTGCGCCTCGACCGCCGGATTCCACCACGGATCGAGCAGGAAAACGTAATCCGCCGCATGCAGCGTGATGCCCGTGCCCGCCGCCTTCAGCGACACCAACATCACTCCTGCGCCCGGCGTGTTTTGAAACGCCTGCACCGGTTTCAGCCGGTCGAGCGTCATGCCCGTGAGCTCATGCCGCGGCAGATCGGGAAACTGCGCCGCGATCGCCTCGCGCACGCGCTCGAGCAACATCACGAACTGCGAGAAGATGACGACCTTGTGGCCGTTGCCCACGATCTCCGAGAGCTTCTCCACCAACAGCGTGATCTTGCCGGAGTCGCTCAAAGGCGACTTGCGCCATGGCAACATGTCGGGATCGCAGCACGTCTGCCGCAGCCGCGTGAGCAACGCGAGGAAGCCGAAGCTCTTCTCCCGCATCGCCGCCCCCACGTCATCGCCGAGGCGTTCCAAACCCTCCGCACAAATCTTCGCGTAGTCCGCCCGCTGCACCTCCGTCATCGGACAGAGTAAATCCATCTCCACCTTCGGCGGCAGCTCTTGCGCCACTTCCTTTTTCGTCCGGCGCAGGATGAACGGCGCCAGTTGCGCGCGCAGACGATCGAGCGTGCCGTTGCGATCGCCGTTCAACGCGCCCTCAAACGCCGTGCGCGAGCCGAGCAGGCCCGGCAGCAAAAAGCGGAAGATCGACCACAGATCGAGCTGCCGGTTTTCCAGCGGCGTCCCGGTCAGCACGATCCGGTGCCGCGCCCGCAGCGCGAAACACGTCTGCGTGATCTTCGCATCCGGATTCTTGATGAACTGCCCCTCGTCGAGCACCGCGTAGCCAAACTCCTGCTTGGCGAGCAACTCCCGGTGTTTGCGCAGTTGCGTGTAGCTCGCGAGCCAGATGACCGAGTTGCCGCCGGTCGTGAAATCATGCCCCGTCTTCAACACCTCGACCGCCAGATGCGGGAAAAACTTGGCGATCTCTTCGCGCCACACCGGCACTACGCTCGCCGGGCACACGATCAAGCTCGGCGCTTCCGGCACCGGGCGCGACGCCAGGAGCGAGATCACCTGCAGCGTCTTGCCGAGGCCCATCTCGTCCGCGAGCAAACCGTGGCAACCCACATCGCACAGATGCGCCAGCCACTCCACCCCGCGCTTTTGATACGGCCGCAAAATCTCCGGCAACGTCCGCTCCGCCGCATCGGCCGCCAGCACCCGCTGCCGCCACACCTCCATCTCCGGTGACAACGTGAGCTTCAGCCGCGCGTCGTTGAACAGCGAAAAAATCAAATACGGCGACAACGCCTCGTCCGTCGCCCCGTGCCGATGCGTCTCCTCCACGTTGTCGCGCCACGCCTTGAACGACGCCCATTTCTCCGGCGCCAGCGCCACGATCCCCAGGTTGGGCAGAATCGTCGCCGCGCCTTCGCGCTTCAGCAAGGCCGACACTTCCGTGTCCGTGAGCATCCGCTCGCCGGCCCGGAAGATCCACCGCAGGTTCAACCGCGTCTCGTCGCCCCGGCCGCCGGCCGGCGCGCCCGCCGAGCGTTCCGCGACCGCCTCGATGTCCAGCGTGCGCGTGCCCGACGTGAGATTCGTCGAGCGATCATCCAACTCCACATTGAACATCCGCCGCCACGCCGGCAGCACGCTCTTCAGGAAGTTCGGAATCTCCACCAGCGATTCCAACACGTAAACCGAAGTGTCCTGCTGGTAGTGGAAATGGGCCTTCCGCGCGTAAGCCGCCAAGCCGATCAACTTCGCCCGCTCCGCCGAAGTCACATGCCCGTTGCCATTCGCGTGCGCCGCCAGCCCCAGCGCCGGATGCCGCGTCTTGCCATCCGCCTCCTGCCAGAACGCCTGAAACGTCAGCCCCACCGTCTTCGTCTTGAACGCCAGTAAAAGCGGCCGCGAGCTGCTCTGCTCCAGCGCCCCGCGCACCGCCGCCGCGACGCCGGTCGCGCCATTGCCCGCCGCCGGCCCGTGCCCGTTGTGCCCGTTCGCCGCCGGGCCCTGGGTGCGCACGTCCGTTTCCGGCAGCGGCGATATCTCGTCCGCCACCAATTCCTCGATCTCGTGCAAGCCCGCCACCGCCAGCGCCCGCGCCAAATCGAGATTGGTGGACGACGACCGCACCGACAGCCCGTCGGAATCCCATTCGATGACCGCGTATTCGTCGCGTTTCTCGATGCGCCGATGGACGATCGCGTCCTTGTCGGTCAATTCAAGCTCGCGGACTTCGCCGTCCCGATAGATGCGACGGCCTTCCTCCAGTTGTCCCGCGCTGAACGACTCTGCCCAGTCGTTTTCGAGGCGGTTGAACCAGAATTCCAGCGATTGAGGGGTATAGACTCGCTTAGGACCGTGCGACTGCATCCGGGGAAAAAGGGCGACCGTAGAAACCGAAATCCGCAGTGCAATCCTGAAAGCGCAAACTTTCGGCGGTCTCGCGTTTTCGTTCCGGCGCACCGTATCCGCCCGCCGTCACCCGCCCTCGCCTGCGAACGAACAGGTCAAGCGTTTAACCACGCCAGCAACGCATCACCGCTCTCATTTTGACGCCGGAAAATTTATCCGTTTGCCCCGCGATTTTCTGCCGCCTCGCATCCTTGGCGCCCTCATTTTGACCCGTGCCGCCCTCCCAACCGCCCCGTTTCGCGCCTCGTCCTTTCCGCCAAACCGGGCGTTTTCGCCGTGGTCGCGCCGTCATCTGCTCGCCAACGTCGCCGCGTCCGCCCATTTCTTCGCGGACGGCATGAAGTTGCGCTTTATCCTCAACCCCCGCTCCGGCGCCAACCTGCGCACGCCCCACCTCGCCGCCGACCTCGCTGCCTACGTTCGCGCGCATTCCCTCGATGCGGACATCGCCCTGACCACCGCCCGCCATCACGCCATCGAACTGGCCCGCACCGCCGCCGCTCAAGGTTGCGAACGCATCGTCGCCGTCGGAGGCGATGGCACCGTCAACGAAGTCGCCCAAGGCCTCCTCGGCACATCCGCCGCGCTCGCGATCATCGCCCGTGGCTCCGGCAACGGCCTCGCGCGCCACCTTGGGCTGCCCCGTGCGCTCCCCGCCGCTCTTGCCCTCGCGACGGACGCCGCTGCGCCAATCCTCCCGATCGACACCGGTCTCGCCGACGGCCACCTTTTCCTCACCGCCATGGGCGTCGGCTTCGATGCCGACATCGTCCATGAGTTCAACGAACACCCCCGCCGCGGCTTGACCGCTTACGTCACGACCACGCTCGCGACGTGGCGTCGCCGGCCCACGTTGCATTGTTCGATCTCGACCGGCGCAGCGACCTTCGCGCTCGATGCGCTGCTCATCGGCGTCCTCAACGCCGATCAATACGGCAACAACGCCCGCCTCGCACCCGGCGCCCGCGTGGATGACGGCCTCCTCAATCTCGTCGCCGTTCGTCCCGTGGGTTCGGTCGCGGCGGTGCTGCTCGCAAGCCGGCTTTTCCTCGGTGGGTTCGATCGCAGCGCCCACGTCGTGCATCTGCGGGCACCCCGGTTCATCATCGAGCGCGATGCGCCCGGCCTGCTGCATACCGACGGTGAAACCCATCCCGCCGGCCCGCGCGTCGAGGTCGCCGTCACTCCTCGCAGCCTGCGCGTAGTCGTGCCCGTGCGCACCGCATGATTCGGCTCCGGGCGGCCGCTCCGGATCACCGCGGCACGCCACTCTCACCGCACGCGCGAGCGCCCTCCCCCAGAAAACTCCGCCCCTTAGCTCGCCCGGCCGCCTTCGCTCACCCGCGACCGGAAATACTCGATTGTGCGCTTCAACCCTTCCTCCAGCGGCACCCGCGGCTCCCAGCCCAGCACTTTCTTCGCGAGCGTGATGTCCGGCTGCCGCTGCTTCGGGTCGTCCGACGGCAACGGCCGGTGCACGATCTTCGATTGGCCGCCCACCAGCTTCAACGTCAGCTCCGCCAGCTCAATCATCGTGAATTCCCCCGGATTGCCGAGATTCATCGGCCCCACCGTTTCCGTCTGCGCCATGAACCGCACAAATCCTTCGATCAAATCGTCCACAAAACAAAACGACCGCGTCTGCTTGCCGTCGCCGTAGATCGTGAGGTCCTCGCCGCGCAACGCCTGCACGATGAAGTTCGACACCACGCGCCCGTCGTTCGGATGCATCCGCGGACCATACGTGTTGAAAATCCGGATGACGCGGATGTCCAGGTGGTTTTCCCGGTGGTAATCGAAGAACAACGTCTCCGCGCACCGCTTGCCCTCATCGTAACACGAACGTTTGCCGATCGGATTCACGTTGCCCCAGTAACTCTCCGGCTGCGGATGCACCGAGGGATCGCCGTAAACTTCACTCGTGCTCGCCTGAAACACCCGCGCCCGCACCCGTTTCGCCAGGCCGAGGCAGTTGATTGCGCCCATCACCGACGTCTTGATCGTCTTGATCGGATTATACTGGTAGTGCGGAGGCGACGCCGGACACGCCAGATTGTAGATCTGGTCCACTTCATATTTGAACGGATCGGTCACGTCGTGCCGCACGAACTCGAAGCGCGGATTCGGCAGCAGGTGCGCGATGTTCGCCTTTTGCCCCGTGAAGAGGTTGTCGATGCAGATGACTTCATGACCGTCGCGCAGCAGCCGGTCGCAAAGATGGGAGCCTAAAAAGCCGGCGCCGCCGGTGACGAGGATACGCATAAGTTGGCCTCAAAGACTTGGAATGCGCGCTTTGGTTCGCGAGCAAAACTTCCGCCCGGTGCCATCTGGCTAACGACTTGTCTTCCGCCCCGCCATTCGCCATCACGGCTCTCTTAAAGGTCAACCCCCTCGCGACGGCGATTTCCGTCAGCCTGCATCACCCCCATGAAACGTGCCTTCCTTCTCGCGAGCGCCCTGGCCCTCGCATGCTCCCTCGCTCGCGCCGACGAACCGGCCAAGCCCAACGACGACAAAACCCCTCCGCCCGAGGAAGTGTTCAAACCCGAGGACGTCGTCACTCAGGGCGCCATCGCCGGAATCAATTACGAAGCGCACGCCGGCACTCTCGTCGTTCATCCCGGCAATTGGGACGACGTGAAGGACAAAGAGAACAAGGACAACGCCACCGCCGTCGCCTCGATGTTCTACGTCGCCTACTTCAAGAAAGGCGCTGCGGCGACCGAGCGCCCGGTCACGTTTTTCTATAACGGCGGCCCCGGCTCCTCGACCGTCTGGCTGCACATGGGCTCCTTTGGTCCGAAACGCGTCATCACTGCCGACGACACGCATACGCCCGCCGCCCCGTATCAAGTCATCGACAACGACTCCACGCTCCTCGACGCCAGCGACCTCGTCTTCATCGACGCCCCCGGCACCGGCTTCAGCCGCATCGCCGGCAAGGATAAGTTCAAGGCCTTCTACGGCGTCGACCAGGATGCCTACGCCTTCTCGCAATTCATCCAGCAGTTCCTCACGAAATACGGCCGCTGGAACTCCCCGAAATTTCTCTTCGGCGAAAGCTACGGCACGCCCCGCTCCGCCGTGCTCGTCAACCTGCTCCAGTCCGCCAGCGTCGACTTTAACGGCGTCATCCTCCTCTCGCAGATCCTCAATTTCGATCTCTTCGACGACATCCCCGATTTCAACCCCGGCGTCGATCTGCCTTACCAAGTCTCACTCCCGACTTACGCCGCCACCGCTTGGTATCACCACAAACTCCCGGGCCAGCGCCCCGCCGACTTGCCGAAGTTTCTCCAGGAAGTGGAGCACTTCGCCATGAACGACTATGCGCTCGCCCTCCTCGCCGGCGCCTCCCTCCCCGACGATCAACGCCACGCCATCGCCGAGAAACTCCACGCCTACACCGGCCTCTCCGTCGCTTACATCCTCAAGGCCAACCTCCGCGTCGGTGGCGGCGAATTCGAAAAAAATCTCCAGGACGACGCCAACCTCACCACCGGCCGTCTCGACTCCCGCTTTTCCGGCCCAACCCTCGACCCGTTGAGCAAATCCGCCGATTACGACCCGCAAAGCGCGGCCATCTCCTCCGCCTATGTCTCGGCCTTCAACGACTACGTGCGCCGCACCCTCAACTACGGCCACGACCGACAGTTCAAACCCATGATCCCCGTCTTCAGCCATTGGGAGTTCAAGCATCACCAGCCCGGCGCCGATTTCGCGTCCCTCGGCATCACCAATGTCCTGCCCGATCTCGCCACCGCGATGAAGACCAACACCAACCTCAAAATCCTCCTCCTTGGCGGATATTTTGACGTGGCGACGCCCTACTTCCAAGGCGTTTACGAAATGCGCCACCTGCCGATACCTCAGAACCTGCAAGCCAACATCTCGTATCACTACTACCAGTCCGGCCACATGGTTTACGCGAACGCGGACGCCCTCAAACAAATGCACCGCGACGTCGCCGCGTTCATCCACTCCACCGACAACGTCTCGCGGAAGTAATCTCCCCCCGCGTATGCCCCGCGAGGCGCGCGACTCGTCCGCGCGCCTCCGTCGTTCCCATGTCTGCCCCGCGCGCGCACGCGCCGGCCGCCGCGGCGAATTCGCTTCGCTCAACCCGCCGTGCGCGCCGTCGCTCCCGCCTCGTAACGCGCGATCCAGGCGCGGCTCCAAGCCGCGTAATCCCCCGCTTCGATGTGCGCTCGCGCCTGGCTCACCAGATCGAGATAGAAATGCAGATTGTGCAGCGTCAGCAGCGTGCAACTGACGATCTCTCCGGCGATCGTCACATGCCGCAGATATGCGCGCGAAAACTGCGTCGTGTAGTTGACGATCTCTTCGCTGATCGGCCGCGCATCCGTGCGAAACCGCTCGTTGCGCAAGTTCATCGGCCCGTCCGGCGTAAACACCAGACCGTTGCGCGCCACCCGCGATGGCAGCACGCAGTCAAACATGTCCACGCCCAGCGCGATCATCTTCAGAATCTGCGGCGGCGTGCCCAGCCCCATCGTGTAACGCGGCTTGTCCGCCGGCAGAAACGGCGTCGTCGCGCCCACCTGTTTCAACATCTCCGGCTCCGGTTCGCCCACGCTCACGCCGCCCACGGCGTAACCCGGAAAATCCAGCGCGCTTAACGCCTCCGCCGCTTCCCGCCTCAAGTCGTCGAACGTCGAGCCCTGTGCGATCGCGAACACATGATGTCCGGCCGCGAGGAATCCGCTCTCCGTCGCGATTTCCCGGCATTGCTTCGCCCACCGCAACGACCGCTCGCACGCCCGCGCACACGCATCGCGCTCGCACGGCCACGGCGGACACTCATCGATCACCATCGCGATGTCGCTCCCGAGATTTTGCTGGATGCCCATCACCTCGCGGGGCCCGAGAAAAAGTTTCGTGCCGTCGAGATGCGATTGAAACGCCACGCCGTCCTCCCGGATGTCGCGCAGCTTCGCCAAGGAAAATACCTGAAACCCGCCGCTGTCCGTCAGGATGGGCCCGTTCCAACCCATGAACGCGTGCAACCCGCCGAGGTCGCGAATCAACTCCGAGCCCGGCCGCAGGTTGAGATGATAGGTGTTGCCCAGGATGATCTGCGCGCCGATCTCGTGCAGATGCGCCGGTGTGAGCGACTTGACCGTGCCCTGCGTGCCGACCGGCATGAAGATCGGCGTTTCAATCACGCCATGCCGCGTGCGCAACCGCCCGCGGCGCGCCGCGGTGGCGGTATCCGTTTTCAAAAGCTGGAAGTGACTGGGCATCGCAATGCCCAACCTGCCGGACCGCCGCCCCCGCGGTCAATCCTCGCCACCGCCGGAAATTCACCCGCCGTCGTTCGCCGCCAGCAGCGAATTAAGGACTGGGCCGGTCGCCCTCCACGGACGTCGCCCAGGACTCGCAAGCGCCGCGCTTGACCCGCCGCTCAATCCGCGAGCTAGTTACCGTCACTCCCGTGCTCCTCGTCATCGACAATTTCGACTCCTTCACCTTCAACCTCGTCCAATATTTCGGCCAGTTGGGCGTGGAGCAACGCGTGTTTCGCAACAACGAGATCACGCCCGCTGAAGCGCTCGCGCTCAATCCCGACCGCGTCCTCATTTCCCCGGGCCCCTGCTCGCCCGCCGAAGCCGGTGTCTCGCTCGACATGATCGCCGCGTTCGCCGGCCGGAAGCCCATCTTCGGCGTCTGCCTCGGCCACCAATCCGTCGGTCACTACTTCGGCGGCAAAGTCGTGCGGGCGGGCCGCCTCATGCACGGCAAGACCTCCCCCATCCTCCATCGCGACACCGATCTTTTCCACGGCCTCCCGCAGGGTTTTGCCGCCACGCGCTATCACTCCCTCCTGATCGAACGCGCCACCTTTCCCGACTGCCTCGAAATCACCGCCGAAACCGCCGAGGGTGAAATCATGGGCCTGCGCCACAAGACGCTTCCGATCTGGGGCGTGCAGTTCCATCCCGAAAGCATCGCCACCGACAACGGCATGCGCATCCTGGAAAATTTCCTGCAACTGAACTGAAGCGCCGCGCCCGAACCCGTGCGCCCGCTCCCGGCCGCCGCCGTTCCCTTTGCCATCGGAGCGAATCTCCGTTCTCTTTGTTTTATCTATGCGCTGTCCCAAGTGCACTTCCATCGAAGACAAGGTTGTCGACTCCCGCATCAGCAAGGAGGGCAACACCATTCGCCGCCGCCGCGAATGCCTCGAATGCGGCCACCGGTTCACCACGACTGAAACCCTCGTGCGTGACGGCCTGATCGTCATCAAGCGCGACGGCCGCCGCGAGGATTTCGACCCGGAGAAAATCACGCGCTCCGTGCGCGTCGCCTGCCACAAACGCCCGATCGACGTCGAACAGATCTCCATGCTCGTCGAAGACGTCATCGACGTGCTCGAGGCGCAGTTCGAAGGCGAAATCCCCTCCAGCGCCATCGGTGAAGGCGTCATGCAACGCCTCCGCCACGTCGACCAGGTCGCCTACGTGCGCTTCGCCAGCGTGTATAAAGAGTTTCGCGACGTCTCCGGTTTCATGCACGAAATCAGCGCGCTCGAGAAACCCAAACCATGAGCCGCGAGCGCGACGACGACCTGCGTCGCCTCCACTTCATCAACGCCCTTTTCGCGAGCGTCACGGGCCACGACCTCTATCTCGCCCAGCAGATCAAGGCCGCGATCACGTTCAGTCTCGGCGAACTCGAAACACAGGTTGCCACCCAACCTGAACTCGCCGCCCAGTTCGACAGCGCCTTCAACGCCGCCGCCGCCCGCCTGCTCTCCACGTTTTTCGCGGGCCAGCCCGATCACGGCTTTGTCCACTGGGATGCCGCGCGCACGCTGACCTCGGCCACACCGCTCTTCGCCCGCGCCGAACTGCTGGCCGCGTTGAAAACGCTCGCGCCCTTTTCCCATTCCACGCTGCTCATCACCAATCTCCGCCCGGCCTTGATTCCGCCTGAGAAACGCGCCACCGCCCGCCGGCTGCAAGACTACGACGACGCCCTCGCCTTCATCCGCCAGTTCGCCGCCGCACGCGTCACCCGGCACGCCAATCTCCAACTCCTGTTTCTGTAGTTTTCCTCCCGCCGCTTTCGCCTCAACCTGCCGCCATGCCCACGCTCTTCGAACGCATCGCCGCCCGCGAAATCCCCGCCAAAATCGAATACGAAGACGATCTCTGCTTCGCGATCCACGACATCCAGCCGCAAGCCCCGGTCCATCTCCTTATCATCCCGAAACGCGTCATCGCGCGCGTCGGTGCCGCCACTCCGGCCGATGAATCCGTCCTCGGACATCTGCTCGTCGTCGCCGGCCAGCTCGCGAAAAAACTTTCCCTCACCGCCGGCTTTCGCCTCGTCATCAACCACGGCCCGCACGCCTGCGAGTCGGTGCCGCATCTCCACGTGCACCTCCTCGCCGGCCGGCAGATGACGTGGCCCCCGGGCTGATCGCGCCTGCCGCCGCCGCATGCCGCCCGCGATACGCGCGCGGCTCCATCGCGGTGAACGCGCGAAACACCCGCGCGAAATACTGGCTGGAACTGAAGCCCGTCGCAAACGCCACCTCCGTCACCGTGGCCGCCGACTCCCGCAACAACCGTTTCGCCTGCTCGGTCCGCAACCGGTTCACCAACGTCAGCGGGCTGTCACCCGTGATCTTGCGGCACAACGTCGCAAACCGCGAACGCCCGAGTCCGCACGCCGCCGCCATCGCTTGCAGTGTCCACGCCGTGTCCACCCGCTCACCCAGACTCGCGATAAATTTCTGCACCCGCTCCTCCGCGCCCGCTGTCGCGCCCGCCGACTGCGCCGCGCGATCGATGCACCGCTCCAATTCCAGCACGACCAGCCGCGTCAGCGTGTTCACATAAACCTCGTCCGGCGGCCCGCCCACCGCGCCCGCCGTGAGTTCCGCCACGAGCGCGGGCAACAACCAGGCCATCCGCGCCGTCGCCGGAAAACAATGTCGCCCGGAACGCACCAGCAACGCACTGAGCCTTCGCTCCCGTTCCGCACCGAGCCCGATTTCCCGCACCAGCCGAAACTGCCGGCGCGGCCGCCGGCTCGGCCCCGCGAGACGCAACTGCACCCACTGCCACAAGTGCCCCGCCTCAAATTCGTCCACGCTCCCGTGCTCCTGCCACGGCAGGGAAAAGTAAACCGAGCCCGCCGTCACTCGCTCCACCCGCCCCTCGACGTGCCAGTTCAGCGCCCCTTTTTCGAGCAGCACGATTTCCAAACCGCCATCGCGGTGCGTGGGCAGCGAACGCGCACTCCCCCGGCCGTAGCGAACAATGCTTTTCATGCGTGTGCACGATTTGCCACTGGCCAACGTTGCACGCAACTCCCCGCGCACGTCTGCTATGCTCGCGTCCCTATCCTCATGACGCTCTCCCCCGACCAAGTCGCTGCCTTCCGCCAACACGGCTACCTCGCCGTCCCCGCCTTCTTCGACCCCCGCGAAACCGCCGCGCTGCAGGCCGACATCGCGCGCCTCCAACGCAATGGCTTTCTCCGCAACGTCGCCACCGCCGGCGACGGCCAGACCGCCTCGACCACCAAAGCCAACTTGCAGCTCTGTCCCGCCAATTTTTACAGCACCCTCATCCGCGCCGTGCCGTTCGCCCCGAAAGTCACCGCTGCGGTCACGCGCCTCCTCGGCGGGCCCGACATCACCCTTCACCTCGACCAGATTTTCCTCAAACCGGGCCGCACCGGCATGGGCACCGCGTGGCATCAGGACAACGCCTACTTCCGCATTCCATCGCCCCTCCGCGGCACCGCGATGTGGATCGCCATCCACGACGCCACGATCGCCAACGGCGCGCTCAGCATCATCCCCGACGCGTGGGAAAATCCCCTTCCCCACGAGCGCGACGGCAACAGCAACCACCACATCCGCTGCTTCCCCGACGAAAGCCGGGCGCAGGCCATCGAACTCGCCGCCGGCAGCGTGATTTTCTTTTGCTACGGCACGCCGCATTGCACGGGCGACAACACCACCGACCGCGAACGCGCCGGTCTCGCGTTTCATTTCCTCTGCGACGACCAGACCGACGAATCGTTTTACACCACCGGCCGCATCGGCAACCCGCGCCCCCGCCTGACCGGCGCGCGCGCCAGCGGCGGCTTTGAAGAATACGGCGCCACCATTGCGGGCACTTGGGAGCGCGAGGTCGCGCAAACGCTCGCCGGCCCAACTGAACGTCCCTGAGCCCTCATCCCCGCACGGCCGCGGGGCTCGACGCACGCGCGGTTATTTCAACCAGCGCGCGAGCCACGCGTGCACTTCGCCATACCAATACTTGCTGTCTTCGCCGTCGAGAATGTGGTGATTCTCCTCGGGGAAAACCACGAGCCGGCTCGGCACGCCGAGTCGTTGGTGCAGCGTCCAGTTCATCAAGGTGTTGTTCAGCGGCACCCGGAAATCCTTTTCGCCGACCGTGAGCAGCATCGGCGTCACCCACCCCGTGCCTTTCGCGTGATTGCCCGCCAGCCGCGCCGGGCTTTGCTCCGTCCACAACGGCCCGTTTTCCCATACCGGTCCGCCGTTGGTCACTTCGCGATCGTAAACGACATCGCTCGTGCCCCATTGCTCGGCGAGGTCCACGAGGCCCGCGTGCGAAATGAGGCACTTGTAGCGCGTCGTCGTCGCCTGCAGCCAGTTTGCCAGATGCCCGCCATAGCTCGCGCCGCCCGCCGCCTGCCGCGCCCCATCGATGAACGCGTAACGCTTGATCGCCTCGTCCGCCGCCTGGTTGATTTCGTCGCCCGGCGTCTTCAGCGGATCGCCTTGGATCGCCTGCGCAAACGCCTCCGTCGAACCCGTTGAGCCGGTGTAATTCGTCAGCAGCAGCACGTAGCCCGGTGCCGCGAGCAGATGGTAATTCCACCGCAGTGACCACGCATCGCGCCACATCATGTTCGCCCCGCCATGAATCACGACGAAGAGCGGATATTTTTTCTGCGGATCGAAGTGCGGCGGGCGCACGAGAAGATTTTCGATCTTCCGCCCCTGCGCCGTCGTAAACGCGAAATGCTCCACCGGCGGCAGATCCAGCGGCGCCACCGCGTCCGCGTTGAACTGCGTCAGAAAACGGTAACTCACCGTCTTCGCATCGATCGCCACCACCTCAGGCGGACTCACCGCGCTGTCGTAGTTCGCGACAATCGCCGAGCCCCCCGTAGCCAGATTCGACAAGCATCCGCCCGCCGGCAAATCGAAGGCGCGCAGCGGGTGCCCACCGTCCGCCGCGATCGAGAACAGCTTTTCCTGCCCCGCCGTCTCCGCCGTGAAATAAACCGTCGTGCTGTCCGCCCCCACGCCGAAATGCGCGACACTCACCTCCGCCCCCGGCGTCAACACCGTGCGCTTCGCCGCGAAGGGCCACGGAAACGAGACCAACCGGCGATGATGATAAACTTTGCCGTCCCCGCCCGGCTCCATCGTTAGCAACAACGCCCGTCCGTCCGGCCGGAATTGCGGGCGCCCGTAATCGTCCTTGTCCGCCGTCAGCGCCCGCGGCTCGCCGCCTTCCGCGCCTACTTCGAACAACTGCAAATTCACCTCCGCCGCTGCCGCCTGGTCGCGATTCGTCACCGCAAGGAAGACGATGCTCTTCCCGTCCGGCGACCACACCGCATCGAAGTCCGCCGCCGCATCGCCTGCGCGCCCGCCGAATCCGCGCTTCGCCGCGAGCGCCGAACCTGCCAGCACATCGCGCGCCTCTGCGCCGGCCTTCGCGTCCTGCACCAATAGGTGCGCCACCCGCTCGCCGAGCCAGTGATCCCACGCCCGCACCGGAAATTGTTCATACACCCGCGCGTGGTATTTCCGCTCCTTCCGCTCCTTCGCCTCCCGCTTGTTGTCCGCGTCCGTGCGCGCGTCCGGATACACATCGCTGATGAACAGCAACCGCGTCCCGTCCGGACTCCACTGCGGGCAGCGCGCGCCCGTCGACACGTCCGTCACCCGCACCGCTTCGCCCCCGCGCGCCAGATCCAGCACATAAATCTGCTTCGCCTCGTCACCATCGCGCTTCGCCGCAAACGCCAGCCTCTTCCCATCAGGACTCCACGCCGGGCTGCCCGCGCCACCCTTGTTCGCTGTGATGCGACGCGGTGCCTGGTCCCCCGCGATCGGGCACAACCACAACGCATCCGATTCATCCTTTTTCGCGTAAGCCGGATCGGTCACCGCGACCACCACCCACTGGCCGTCGGGACTCGGCACCGGCGCGCCCACGCGCTTCATCAACCACACGTCCTCGTGCGTCAGCACCCGGCCCTTGTCCGCCGCGCTCACCGCCACCACCACTCCCAACCACAACAGGATAACTCGTTTCATCATGGGTAACTAAAATCCTTCCCGGCCACTCAGCCGCGTTCCTCAAACGAGCCGTCCGCCCGCTTCACGATGCAGCGTTTCAACTCCAGCATCATCAACGCCGCCGACACCTGCGCGGATGCCAGCCCCGTCGCCGCCATCAAATCATCCACGCCCAGCGTCGCCCCGTTGGCCAACTGCGCCAGCACGCTCCGCTCCTCCGCCGTCAGTCCCTCGCGATTCCCTGCCCCGCTCCCCGCCGCCGGGCTTTGGTCCGCCTTCTCGCCGATCGGCGCCGGCCGCAAACCATCGAGATAATTCAACTCGCTCAAAATATCGTCCACACTCGTGAGCAGCGTCGCCCCGTCGCGGATCAACTGATGGCAGCCCGCGCTCGAGGTCTGATCGATCCGCCCCGGCACCGCGTAAAGCAACCGCCCCTGCTCGCCCGCAAATCGCGCCGTAATCATCGCGCCCCCGCTCACATCGCTCTCCACCACGACCACCGCCTCGCTCATGCCCGACACGATCCGGTTGCGCATCGCAAACGACTGCCGGTCCGCGCGCCGCCCAAACGGAAACTCCGACAAAATCGCGCCCTCCGCCTCAATCTTGCGGTAAAGCTCCAGGTTCTCCGGCGGGTAAATCAAATCGATGCCCGTCCCCAGCACCGCCGCCGTTTTTCCGCCCACCGACAACGCCCCTTCGTGCGCCGCCGTGTCGATCCCGCGCGCCAGCCCGCTCACCACGCAAAACCCCAGCCGCGCCAGCTCCGCGCCCAGTTTCTTGGCCACACTCTGCCCGTAAAGTGTCGTCCGCCGACTCCCCACGATCGCGACGCACGGCGCGCCAAATTCATATTGCCCCTTCCGATACAACGCGATCGGCGGATCGTGGATCTCTTTCAGCAAACTCGGATAACCCACGTCGCCCGCCGTGATAAACGTCGCGCCGCTCTGCGCCATCCGCGCCTCCTCGCGCGCCAGATCGAAATGCTCCCGCCAGCCCGCAATCGAAGCGCTGATCACCGGCCCCACACCCTTGATCTGGCTCAACCGCCCCACGTCCGCGCCCAGCACGGACCGTGGGTCGCCGCCCAATTCTCCCAACATCCGATTCAACGTGATGGGCCCGATATTCGGCAACGCGTTCAACACGAGAAACGCCTGCCTTTCGCTTAACTCCGACGGATTCTTCAACGAGGCCGACGTTGAGTCTTTCTCGCCGGAGGTAAAGCAACTCCTATGCGAAACGTCGTAAAATCTCCGATAACCTTCCGGGTAAATCCGCCGTGCGCGCTGCCGTATGTCCCACCATGCGCGCGAGAGCGTCCGCCGCGACACCGTGCCACACCGTGGCCCGCGTCGCAGCAAGCAGCGGATCGTCCGGCGTTTGTGCCAGCAGCCCCCCGCATAACCCGCTCAACACGTCGCCGCTGCCGCCTCTCGCCAGCACCGGGCCACCAAAAAAACTCTGATAAACCCCGCCTCCGCTGCTCACGCGCGTGACCGGTCCTTTCAACACCACCGTCGCGTTCGCCGCCTGCGCATACGCCCGCAAATCCGCGCCTTTCCCCGCAATCCGCGCAAATTCCCCCGCGTGAGGCGTCAGCACCTTCGCCCCTTTCACCGCCGCCACGATCTCCGGTTGCAGGGCGTCCGCATCGATCGCGACCGGCATGTCCACGAGCTTCACTGCCTCCGCGATCATCGCCAGCGTTTCCTTTTCCCGCCCCAATCCCGGACCCACCATCAACGCCGTGGCGCGTCCCATTCGCTCGCGCAACACGCTCAACGTATCCAACGCCAGACCGCCCTCCGGCGTTACCGGACAGCCGACCCACATCGCATCCGGCGCCCGCGCCGCAAACGCCGCCGCGCACGTTTCCGGCACCAGCACCGTCAGCATGCCCACCCCCGATTGCAGCGCGCCGAGCGTCGCCAGCAACGCCGCGCCCGGATAACTCCGCGAGCCCGCCACGATGATCAACTGCCCGTAGTTGCGCTTGTCGCCCCGCGCCGGCCGCAGCCGCGCCAGCGGCGCTAGAATCTCCCGCCGCAGCGCTCGTTCACCTTCATCCTTGACGACATCGTCGCGAAAAAATCCCAGATCCAGATAACGCACGCGCCCCGCCATCTCCGCGTCCACCACCGGCGTTTTCACGCTCCCCGTCGCATACGTGAAGTCCGCCCGCGCCACATCCGCGCTCGGCAGATCCACCGCCGCCCGAAACCGCACGTCGAGCTCATTGAACCGCAGGAGCAACGCCTTCGTCGCTTCGTCCACCGGCGGCCGAAACTGAAATCCGAACACCCCGTCCACGCTCGCGTCGTAACGCGCCCCCCACTCCTCCGCGCTCACCACGCGCACCCGTTCCGCATCCACGGTCGCCAGTTCGCGCCACGCCCGCGCCGTGAGCGGCCGCAACGCCCGCTCGCCAAACGCGAACCACACATCCACGCGCGCCGCCGGGAAAAACGTCCGCCACACCCGCGCCGCGATCAACGCGTCGCCGCCATTGTGCCCCTTTCCCACCAGCACGAGCAACCGACCCCCCGCCGGAAATCCGCCCGCCTCGCGCATGTCTTCGCGCATCGCCGTCGCGATCGCCGCGCCCGCCGCCGACATCGCCCGCCACTCTGCCGCCTCATCCCCGCCCAGCACGCGCGCCTCCAACGCCTTGGCCTCGGCGCACGTGAGGATCGGATGCGACGCCGGTAAAGTCATGGCTTCCGCGCGCCCCCGCTGCCCTGCATCGATTGCCGCGCCGCCTCGCTCAACGCCCGCCAACTTTCATCCGTGCTCTCCTTCAACCACTCGCGCCGACTCGCCTCCGTTTCCGTAAACGCCAGCGGCGAACCCGGCGGCACGCCATGCGTCAACAACGGCTGCGTCAGCGCCGGGATCGATCGGAAATACACGTCCCCGGCGACTCGCCGCACTTCAAAGCAATGTGCATACGAGCGTGTCGTCGGCTCCCACAACGCCACTTCCGTCCGATCGTTGTCCCACGAGGCGTATTTACCCCACTCGTCAAACACCGCCTCGATCAACGCGATGTCCGCCGGCGGGGGCCGCACCACAGGGGCCGGCGGCGGAGCGGGCGGCTCCTTCACGATCTCCCGCGGTGGCAAAAACCACATGAACGCCGCGCCCAGCACGAAGCCGAGCGTGATCCACGAAGGCGTCTTGGAAAGCGAGCTCGGCGGCGGCGCTGGCGGGTTCTCGTCTTCGATCTCGTCCATGCGCATAAAAAACTACGCCCGCACGATCGCCGCAACCGCCATCGCCACCGTCTCCGTGTGCGACAGCGTCACGATCACGCTCGTCCCGCCGACCTGCGCCAGCAGCGCCGTGCCTTTTTCATCGAGCCGCACCAACGGTTGATGCCGTTCGCCATGATAAACCGAAACCGACCGCCAGCCCAGTTCTGCGCCGATGCCCGTGGAAAACGCTTTCGAAACCGCCTCCTTCGCGGCGAAACGCGCCGCATAATGTTTTTCAGGATGGGCCATCCCACCGCAATACGCCCGCTCTTCGTCTGTAAACACGCGCTGCAGAAAACGTTCCCCTTGTCGTTCCAGCACGCCGCGCACGCGGTCCACTTCGATCACGTCACACCCCAACCCGATCAGCCCGCCGCCCGGCGGCAGCACGAATCCGCTTGTCGCGCTCATGCGTTCATCCGCGCCTTCATCTCGCGCACCGCCTCCTCGATACCGGTGAACAATGCGCGACTCACGATGCTGTGCCCGATGTTGAGTTCGTGCAGATGCGGCAGCGTGCGCACCTCGGCGATATTCACGTAATTGATGCCATGGCCGGCGTTGACCACGAGGCCCAGCGCCTGCCCGCGATCGCATCCCGTGCGCAACCGCGCCAGCTCCGTCGCCCGGTGCGGCGTGAAATACGCGTTCGCATAAGCGCCGGTGTGCAACTCCACCCAAGGCGCTCCCACCGCCGCCGCGGTTTCGAGCTGCGGCGCATCCGGATCGATGAACAAGCTCGTGACAATCCCCGCCGCGTTCATCGCGTCCACCACCGCCGCCACCCGCGCTCGCTGTCCGGCGACATCAAGGCCGCCCTCGGTCGTCACTTCGGCGCGATTCTCCGGCACGAGGCAGACCGAGTCCGGTTTTAACTTCAACGCCAGCGCGGTCATCGCCGGCGTGCAGGCCATCTCCAGGTTCAACCGCGTGGCGATCGTCTCGCGCAAACGCCACACATCGCGCTCCTGGATATGCCGCCGGTCTTCGCGCAAATGCACCGTGATGCCATCCGCGCCCGCCCGCTCCGCCAGCACCGCCAGCGTCACCGGATCCGGCTCGATCGCGCCGCCGGCCTGAGTCGCCGCATCGCGATACCGCGCCTGCCGCACTGTCGCACAATGGTCGATGTTGACGCCGAGTAGAATCATGGGATGCGCACACTGCCACAGCGCCCCTCCCGGAGGAAACGGAAAAACAACGCCCCAGCGCCCCGGCCATCGAATCCCCGCCCCTCGCCCCCTCGTAATCGTAATCTTAATCTTAATCTTAATCGTTCTCCTGGTCGCTCAGCCCCTCTCGCGCCGAACCGTTCCTCTCGCCGCCCGCCCGCGCCAGTCCGCCCGGGGAGAATCATCCGACGGGGAAAGAGCACGCGCACGATCACGATGAGGATCACCGTTCGTCCCGCCCGCCGTCCTCCGTCGTCTGCCCTCCGCCTTCCGCCACCGCGCCCCCTCCCTTTTCTCCTTCCTCCCGCGCCGCCGCTTCGTTGAATGCCGCGGTGCCCACCACGCCCGCCGCGCCTCGCCGCGAAAACCTGCTGCTCAACTTCGTCTGCAATGTCGCGATCCCCGCGATCATTCTCGCCAAATTCAGCACCGACCGCTGGTTCGGTCCGGCGTGGGGCCTGGTCATCGCGCTCGCGTTTCCCCTCGGCTACGGCGTTTACGATTTCGTCGTCCGCCGGAAGACCAATTTCATCTCCATCCTCGGCATCGTCAGCGTCCTGCTCAGCGGCGGCCTCGGCTTGCTGAAGCTCGACGGCCGCTGGTTCGCCATCAAAGACGCCGCCGTTCCCGCCGTCATCGGTCTCGCGCTGCTCGTCTCCCTGCGCGCCAAGGAGCCACTCGTCAAAGCCCTCCTCTACAACGACACGATCATCGACGTCCCCCGCGTTTCCGCGGCCCTCGCCGAGCGCCGCCACGAATCCGCCTTTGCCGCCCTCATGCGCCGCTGCACCATGCTCGTCGCCGCCTCTTTCTTCATCAGCGCCGCGCTTAACTACTTCCTCGCCCGCTATCTTCTCCGCAGCCCTGGCGGCACGCCCGAGTTCAACGCCGAGCTCGCGAAAATGCACCTCTGGAGCTGGCCCGTGATCATGCTCCCCTCCATGGCCATGATGTTCGTCGCGCTCTGGCGGCTGCTCCGCGGGCTCAAGCAACTCACCGGCCTCGAAATCGACCAGATCTTTCGCGACGAAAAAAAACCCGCCTCCTCGGCGGGTTGAATTCAACAACGTAAACGCCCGCGCCGCGACCTCACGGGCGCTCCGCGATCGGCACGTAGTTTCGCTCGGTCGCGCCGACGTAAACCTGCCGCGGCCGGTAGATGCGGCCCTTGGGATTCGACGCCACTTCCTTCCAGTTCGCGATGTAGCCCGGCGAACGCCCGATCGCGAACATCGTCGTAAACATGTCCATCGGGATCCCGATCGCCCGCATGATGATGCCCGAATAGAAATCCACGTTCGGGTAAAGCTTGCGCGAGATGAAGTAGTCGTCCTGCAACGCCGCCTGCTCCAGGTTCTTCGCGATGTGCAGCAACGGATCGTCGATGCCCAGCCGCTTCAACACCGTGTCGCACGCCTCGCCAATGATCTTCGCCCGGGGATCAAAGTTGCGGTAAACGGCATGCCCGAAGCCCATCAGTCGCGTGCTCTTGTTGCCCGACTTCGCCGCCGCGATGAACCGCGTGCCATCGTCGCCTTCATCGTGGATCGATTGCAGCATCTGCATCACCGCCACGTTCGCGCCACCGTGCAGCGGACCCGACAGCGCGCAAATCCCCGCCGACATCGACGCGAACAGATTCGCCGCGCTCGATCCGACCATGCGCACCGTCGACGTCGAGCAATTCTGCTCGTGATCCGCGTGCAGCAGGAGCAGCAAATTCAACGCCTTCGAAACCTCCGGCAGCCGCTCGTATTCCTGATACGGCTCCGAAAACATCATGTGCAGGAAATTGTCGCAGAACGGCAGATCCTGCTTCGGAAACACATACGGCAACCCGTGCGTGTAGCGGTAAATCATCGCCACCATCGAGCGCACCTTCGAAATCGCAACCGCCGCCGCGCGATCGAAGTTCTTGAGATCTTTTTCGAAGTCGTTGGTCGCCAGATCCGGATAATACGCCGGCAGCGCACTCACCATCGCCGACAACATGGCCATCGGCGACGCACTGGTCGGAAACCCTTCCAGAATCTTCTGCATCTGCGTCTCGATCGCCGCGTGCTTGCGCAGCCGCAGCCCGAATTCCTTTCGTTTCGCGACATTCGGCAGCTCACCGTAAATGATCAGATACGCCGTCTCGACGAAATCGCTGTGCGTCGCCAGTTGCTCGATCGGATAACCCCGATGCCGCAGCACGCCATGCTCGCCATCCAGATACGTGATCTCGCTCTCGCACGACCCCGTGTTGCCATACCCTTGATCGTAGGCCACGTAGCCGCTCGACGCCCGCAAACGCCGCGTGTCGATCGCCTTCTCTCCCTCCGTGCCCACGATGATGGGCAGAGAATAATCCTTGTCGTCGAGATGAAGCGTCGCGGTGTCGGCCATAACTGTTGACCCAAGCTAAAACTGCGCCGCTTGCAAAGAAAAGTTCACGCACCAACGCCCTTGGCCGCATTTGTTAACCTCGCTTCACGGTCCCTGCACGCTCCCTCATGCACCGACACTCCACGGCAGATGGTCCAAATCGACATTTCCGCCCGTGAGGATGAGGCCCACGCGCGGTCCGCCTCCGCTCCAACGGCGTCCCCGCACCGCCGCGAAAGCCACCGCGCTGCTCGGTTCCACGATCACCCGCAACGCTTCCCACAACCGCCGCATCGCCGCGACGATCTCCTCTTCGCTCACCGTCACGATGTCGTCCACGTGCGCCTGAATCAGCGGAAAATCCAATTCACCCAACGCACTCCTCAACCCATCGGCCACCGTGTTCGCCGTCGTCTGCACGATGCGTCCCGCCCGCAACGACTGGCTCGCGTCATCCGCCTGCGCCGGCTCGGCACCCCAGACCTGCGTCCCCGCTTGCACCGCCTTCACCGCCACCGCCGTTCCACTGAGTAACCCGCCTCCGCCCACCGGCACCACGACCACCTCGAGCCCCGGCGCCTGCTCCAGCAGCTCCACCGCCGCCGTGCCCTGCCCCGCGATCACGCGCAGATCATTGTAAGGATGAACCAGCGTCGCGCCCGTCTCCGCCTGCACCCGCGCACACGTCGCTTCGCGCGCCGCCAGCGTCGGTTCGCAAAACACCACTCGCGCTCCGTATGCCGCCACCGCCCGCTGCTTCGGCTGCGCCGCGTTGGAGGGCATGACCACATGCGCCGCGATGCCCCGCGCCCGCGCCGCCCACGCGAGCGCCGCCCCATGGTTGCCCGATGAATGCGTCACCACGCCCCGCGCCGCCGCTTCGTCCGACAACGAAAACACCGCGTTGCATGCCCCGCGCGCCTTGAACGCCCCCACGTGCTGCAAATTCTCGCACTTGAAATACAGCCGCGCCCCCACCTCCTCGTCGAGCCACGCACTTGTCAGCACCGGAGTGCGGTGCACCCGACTCGCGATCCGCGCGTGCGCCGCCCGAATGTCCTCCAGCGTCACGCTGTCCGTTTTCATCGCGCTCAAGGCTGCCGCATCAGCTCGAGATAAACCGCCGTCGCCAGCGCCAGTTGATCGCGCGCAATCCACTCGTTCGCCCGGTGCGCCTGCGCGAGGTCGCCCGGCCCCAGCACCAAGCTCGCCGCTCCCGCCGCCGCGTAGTGCCCCGCATCCGTCACATACGGCGCGCCTCTTGGCGTGGCATCGCCCCCGTGACGCTCGATCGCCCGCGCCACCCACGCGTGCAACGCCCCGCTCTGTTCCGCGTCCATCGCCGGCGCCACGTAAAGCTCGTCGTGCTCCACCGCGTGCCCCGCAAACGCCGCCTCGCGCTCGCGCAACACCTGCTCCGTCGTCTCCCCCGGCACCGTGCGCCGGTCGCATTCGATCGCACACTCCTCCGCGATGATGTTCACCGCGGTCCCGCCGCGAATCGTGTTCACGCTCGCCGCCGCCCGGCCGGTCAACGCATTCACCGCGTTCACTGTTGGCGCGTAGTTCTCCTCGAAATCCGTCAACGCCCGCCGCATCGCCGAGATCGCCGAACGCCCTTTCGTCGGGTCCGACGAATGCGCCGCCACGCCCCGCGTCCGCGTGCGCCAGCGCACCACGCCATTGTGCGTCACGATCGGCTGCATCCGGGTCGGCTCGCCCACGATCACCCCGCGCAACCGCGGCAAAAACTCCCGCAACGCCCCCGCCGCAAAACCCCGCGCCCCCGTCATCCGCGCCTCCTCGTCCACCGCGAACAGCACGCCGACGTTGCGCCGCCGTTCCCCTCCCGCCGCGCGGTCGCGCAACGCCCACAACATCGCCGCTCCCGAGCCTTTCGTGTCGCACGTTCCGCGCCCGTAAATCCGCTCACCGTCCACCTTCGCCGCGAACGGCTCCACGGTCATGCCGTCGACGGTCACCGTGTCCAAATGGCTCTCGAACAACAACCACTCCGCGTCGCCCGCCACCTCGCACGAGACGAGCAGATTAAACCGTCCGTCATCGACCGGCAGACGCCGCGTGCGCAAACCCCACCCCGTTGCGAGCCACTCCAGATGCGCCGCCAGCGCCGCCTCGCCGCCCGCCGGTCCGCCCATCAGCGGATTCACCGTCTCGAAACCCACCATGCGCCCCAGCAATTCCTCCGCGCTCGCCGGCGCCCCCGCCGCGGCCGCGGTCTCCACCGTGAAGGATTTTCTACGGTTGTTCATCACGCCCTCAGCTCAGCCAACGCTCCCGATTCGCCGCCACAAACGCATCGTCCACCAACTCCGGATACGCCTGCGCCACGCGCGTCAACTCCTCCGCCTGGCCCGGCGACAACACCTCGTGCGGATTCAAACAGTGGACCGACGGCACCAGCCCCTGCCGGCGCAACACCTCCAAAATCCCCGGGATGCAGCCGCGAAATCCATTCGCCGCGTCGAACAACGCCGCGTTCATGTCCGTCACCGCGATCGCTCGCGTCAGCCATGTCGCGTCCAACGCCCCGCTCATCCGCGCCACCTTGATCTCCTCCAGCAACTCTACCGCGCGCTTCGTCCACACGCCCCAGTGCCCCAGCAATCCACCCGCGATGCGCCGCGTCACACGACGCCCTCCCGCCTCGAACGAAAACGGCGTCAGCAGATCGACCACGATGCTGTCGTCGTTGCCCGTGTAGAGCACCACATCGTCGCGGCCGCTCTCCACGATCGCCCGCACCACATCGATGGTTTGGTAACGATTAAACGGCGCGATCTTGATCGCGATCACGTTCCGAATCTCCGCGAACCGCCGCCAAAACGAATACCCCAACAGCCGCCCGCCCGCCGCCGGTTGCAGATAGAACCCGATCACCGGCAGCACCTCCGCCACCCGCGCGCAGTGCGCGATCATCGCATCTTCCGTGTCGTTCTTGAACGCCGACAAACTCAGCAGGCCCGCCTGATAACCGAGCGACCGCGCCAGCTCCGCCTCTCCCACCGCCTGCGCCGTGCGACCGCACACCCCCGCGATCTTGATGAACGCCCGCGGCGCTCGCGCCAGTTCCTCATCGATCGTCCGCGCCGCCAGCTCCAGCACCGGCTTGAACAACCCGTGCTGCGGTTCGCGAATCTCGAACTGCGTCGAATGCACGCCGACCGCCAGCCCGCCCACTCCGGCCGCCACATAGTAACGCGTGATCGCGCGCTGATGCCGCGCCGAAAACCGCCGGTCCGCGTCCAGCGCGAGCGGCTGCGCCGGGATCACCTGGCCCGCTTGAAGATGAGAACGTAGGTCCATGTCGAAAAAGAAAGGTTTGCTCGTTGACGCTGAAGTTTGCCCACCAGACGCCGCGTCCCGCCGCCGTCAGAATTTTCCGTCGCGCGCCTCGAAATGCGTCGGCTTGCCGAGCAAGTGACCGCCGCTGCGCAAATGGTCCGCCACCAAGGCGATCATGTCCTCGAGCGACTTCGTCACCGGCCCAAACAACCGCATCGATTCGTCCGCGTTCGCCAGCCACGCCGTCGTCGCCGGCGTGCCCGTCATCACGGGTTTGCGTCCCACCAGCGCGCCAAACCGCTCCGCCACTTCGCGAATCGTCACTTCCCGCGGCCCCGTCACGTTCAGCAGTTTCGGCGGCGACGCCACGTGTTCCAGGCACTGGATCGCCCGCGCGCACGCATCCCCCTGCCAGATCAAATTGAACGCGTTCATCGTCTCATCGATCGGCTCGCCGCTGAGCACGCGCTGCGCGATGTCCGCCAGCACGCCGTAGCGCAGCTCCACCGCATAATTCAACCGGTAGATCAGCTCCGGCGTCCCAAATTTCCGCGCGTAATGCGTGAACACCCGCTCGCGCCCCACACACGTGCTGGCATACTCGCCGAGCAGCGCCACCGGCGTCGCCTCCGTCGCCCCGCCGCTGCCCACCGGCACGAACGGATACACGCAACCCGTCGAAAAAATCACCATGCGCGCCGTGCGAAATCGCCGCGCCACGTGCGACGGCACGATCGTGTTTTGAATCCACGTTTCATCCGGCGCGCTGTCGGTCCCGAATTTCTGCCCCGCGAGATATTCGATGTTCGCCGCGTCCGGCAGTTTCATCACCGCCTCGTAATCCGCCAAGTCGCACGCCACGGGCACCACGCCAAACTCCTCCAACGCGCGCTTTCCCTCCGGCCGGCTGAACCGCGACACACCCAGCACCCGCGTGTTCTTCCTGCCCGCCGCATCGAGCGCCCGCCGCAGCATCACCGCGAGCGTCGTTCCCATTTTGCCCCCCACGCCCAGCACCATGAAATCGCCGTCCAACGCCCGCGCCGCCGCCACCGCTCCCGCCGTCGGTTCGGATAACAGCCACTCGATTTCGCGGTCCGTGCGCGCAACAGTCATAGGGGCGCGCACTGTGGCTGCGCCAATCCGCCTTGTCACTCCGTTTCCCGCCGCCAGTCTGCCTTCGCCTGCGTCCTCCCCTCGTTCCCATGCGCGCCATCGACATCCATACGCACCCCGTCTTTTTCCGCTCCGGCTATTCCGCCGCCGAAGCCGACCGCCTCGCCGCCGGCGCCTCCGCCCTCGGCGTCCGTCACATGATCTGCCTCGGCGATGTCCTCGTCTACGGCCCGCGCCCGAACGAAAAGCAAGTCCGCACCATCAACGACCAGACCGCCCAATTGCTCCGCTGGCGCCCCGACTACTTCACCGGGTTTTGCGGGCTCAATCCCGTCCTCGGCGAACGCGCCGTCCAGCGCGAAGTCGAACGCTGCGCCGCGCTCGGCTTCAAAGGCATCAAACTCGAAATCTCCAACAACGCCCGCGAAGCCTGCATGAAACCCGTCATGCACGCCGCCGCCCGCTTCGGGCTCCCCGTCCTCCAACATACCTGGAGCATGACGCATATCCGCCAGCGCCACATGCACTCCGACCCCGAGGACACCGCCCTCCTCGCCCGCCGCTTTCCCAACGTCCGGATCATTATGGCGCATCTTACCGGCTGCGGTTACCGCGGCATTCTCGAAGCCAAGGGCATCGACAATCTCGTCGTCGACACGTCCGGCGGCTACCCCGAAGCCGGCCTCCTCGACTTCGCCCTCGAACACCTCGGCGCCGACCACATCGTTTACGGCTCCGATCTCCCGATTCGCGAAACCTCCGTCACGCTCAACCGCATTCTCGGCACGAAGATGAGCACCACCGAGCGCGAGAAAATCCTCTACGGCAACACCGCCCGCCTTCTGCAACTCGCCCCCTGATTTCCTCCTCCCGCCTGCTCCGTTCCCCGCATGAGCCTCATCGATACCAACGTCCACCTTGGCCCCTGGCCCTTTTCCTTTCTGCCGGAATTCAATGCGCCGCAACTCGCCGCGCACCTCGCCGCCGAAGGGATCGATCGCGCCCTCGTCTCGCCTCTCCCCGCCGCACTCGCGCCCGACCCTCTCCCCGCCAATCGCACACTCTTCGCCGCCGTCCGGCGCACGCCCACGCTCCTGCCGCTGCCCGTCGTCAACCCCGCCCTTGCGCACTGGCGCGAACAACTCGACGCCACCGCCACCGGCCCTCTCCGCGCCATCAAACTTCTCCCTCCGTATCACAACTACCGCCCCGAAGCCCCGCGCTTCGCGGCGTTCTTCGCCGAGGTCGCCGCCCGCCACCTCAAAGTCGTCGTCGAAACCCGCCTCGAGGATGACCGCCACCGCTATCACGGCCTCAGCGTGAAGGCCCTCACCGCGAAGCAGCTCGCGCCTTTTCTCCAACGTTACCCTGACCTGCGGCCCCTCGTCCTCGGCCTCGGCCTCCCTGAACTTCGCGAACTCGCTCAACAAAAACTCACGGCCTTCTCCTTCGACACGGCATTCGTCGAATGGACCGATTCCATCGCCACGCTCGCCAAGGAATTCTCCACCGACCGCGTGATGTTCGGCTCGCACGCTCCATTCCTCGTCGCCCGCGCCAGCCTCGCCAAGCTCACCACCGCGCAACTCCCCGCCGCCGTTCGCCGGGCCTTCTCGTCTCGCAACGCCGAAAAATTCTTCGGCCTCTGACGCGCTTCTCCACACCCGCGCGGCGAACGCCCACCGCTGCTCATCGCTCACTCCATCGCCTTCGCCTGCCGCCATGCCCTCTTCTTCCGTCCCTACCGCCACGCACTCGCCCATCGTCGACGAACCCGTCCCCCGCCCTCGCCGCTGGGGAGCCGCTGAGCTCACCCGCCTCACCGCGATGGTCGAGCAATCCTCGCTCTTCTATTGGCAAGGCCCGCAAACCACCGCCCTCCTCGAGGAATTCCGCCGCCACTATCCGTTGCCCTGCCTCTTCCCCTGCTCGTCCGGCTCCGCCGCGCTCCACGTCGCCGTCGCCGCGCTGCGTTTGCGTCCCGGTGACGAGATCATCACCTCACCCATCACCGACATGGGCTCAGTCATCGGTATTCTGTATCAACAAGGCGTTCCCGTTTTCGCCGATATCGACGCCCGCACCTACAATCTCGATGTCTCCGCCGTTCGCGCCGCGATTACCCCGAAGACCCGCGCCATCATGGCCGTGCATCTCGCCGGCAATCCCAGCGATCTCACCGCCCTCTCCGCCCTCGCCCGCGAACACGGCCTCGCCCTCATCGAGGACTGCGCCCAATCCTGGGGCGCCCAACACCGCGGCACGCCCGTCGGCCTCTTTGGCGATCTCGCCTGCTATTCGTTCAACGACTTCAAGCACGTGAGCTGCGGCGACGGCGGCATCGTCGGCACACCGCACGAAAAATACGGCGCCACTCTCTCGCGCTGGGGCGATAAATCCTACGACCGCGTCCACGGCACCCGCGATCCCGCCGACCTCGCGCCCAACTACCGTATGAGCGAGCCCCAAGCCGCCGTCGCCGCTGCGCAGATGACGAAGCTCTCCGCCCTGGTCGCCGCCCGCAACCGCCTCGGCGTGCAGCTCACCACGGCGCTGGCCGATACGCCCGGTATCCTTCCTCCCGTCACCCACGCCGGTGATTTGCATAGCTATTGGTTTTACTTTCTGCGCCTCGATCTCGCCCGCCTCACCTGCACGCGAGATGAATTTGCCGCCGCCGCCCGCGCGGAAGGCGTCGCCGCCAGCGCCGGCTATCTGCCGCAGCCCGTCTATCGCTACCAAGTTTTTCAAAATCACAACTTCTTCGGCGGCGCCTGGCCCGTGCGCGACAGCGGCCTCACCGCCATGGACTATCGCACCGTCTCCTGCCCCACCGCGGAAGCCGTCCTGGCCGACGGCATCACGCTCCCCATCAACGAAGCGATGACGCCCGCCTACATCGGAAAAGTCGCCCTCGCCCTCACCACGCTCGCGCACCGCTTCGCGCGTTAAGCCCCGCCGCCTTTCCCGGCCCGCGCGCTTCCCCCGCGCGGCGGCGGCCTGCGAGCACCGCTCGCTATAAAATCTTCGCGCCTCGCCGCCGGCTCCGCCGCAACGTTCGCCGCGGCGCGTTTTCCCGAGTTCGCACGACGTCACGAATTATAAACAAATATAAAACGTTGATGCTCGTTCCCGACGACGAATTCGCCTCGCAATACATTTTTTACTATTGACAGCTCCGCCCGTCGGCGCTCTGGTGTTCGCATAATTCAGCCCGACATGATTTCGCTTTCCACGCGTCCTCTTTCTTATTCCCGCCGTGCATCGGCAGGAACGGGGACGTCGCATGTCCAACCGGTCCTTCCCGGTGCTGTTTTCCAGGGCTGAGCGCGCTCCATCGCGCCGAGTTTAGCCCGGGACGCAGTCACCGGGCAACCCTCCAGCCTCGCAGGCCAGCGCCTCATCGGTCGCGTTCTGCACACCTGCTTTCCGCGGTCTAGCACCGCGCTTCATCCCTCGCCGGGCGTCCCGGCATAGCCGTGTCCGATCGCGGCTGACCTCATCGCAGCCGCCTTCGGGCTATCCCTGTAAACCACGTCCTCCCCCACCCATCACCCTTTATGATCATGAACAACCACGCTCCCATCTATCTCACTCGCGAAGACTACGCCAAACTCCGCCTCCTCCTGAAACTGGCCCCGCGCTCCAAACCGAATGGCGCCTATCAAAAGCTCCATGCCGAGCTCGATCGTGCCGCCATCGTGGATGTCTCCGCACTCCCCTCCCAGTCAGTCACGATGGGTTCGCGCGTCACCTTCGAAGATCGCGCCACTGGCGAGATCGAGCAATACACGCTCGTTTTCCCGGAGCAGGCCGACGTCGATCAGAACCGGCTGTCCGTCCTCGCCCCCATCGGCACCGCTCTCCTTGGCTACAGCGAGGGCGACGAAGTGCATTGGGACACGCCCGGCGGTCGCCGCCACATCCTCATCCGTGAGGTCACCCAACCCGCCGCCGTCGCCGATCCCGTGCTCGCCGGAGCGCAGTTTGGCTGAGCGCGCGCCCGTCTTCCTTCAGTGACTCCCTCTCCGGGCGACGCGCCCGGCGGGCGGAGCCATGTCAACTATACTTATACGTCCTGTATTATCGTGGAATTTAATAAACGCATCGTGATGGTTGGATTCGGCGTCGTCGCTCACGCGCTGCTGCCGCTCCTCCTCAAGCATCTGCGGGTGCCTTGTTCCCAAATCGTGGTCATCGATTTTTCCGACCGCGAAGAGGTTCTGCGCCCGTGGATCGCCAAGGGCCTGCGCTTCGTCCGGGAAAAGATCACGCCCTTCAGTCTCGCGCGCCTGCTCTCGTCGCACGCCGGCCCCGGCGATCTGATCATCGACCTCGCCTGGAGCGTCGACTTCTTCGACATCGTTCTCTGGGCCCACGACAACGACGTTCTCTATATCAACGCCTCCCTCGAATCGTGGGACCCTTCCGCTGAGACCCATCGCAAGCCCCTCGTCGAAAAATCGCTTTACCACCGCTACACCAAATTCCTTCCCCTGGCCGCCGCGTGGCGCCACACCGCCACGGCGGTGGTCGACCACGGCTCGAATCCCGGCCTCGTTTCCCATTTTGTGAAACGCGGACTGCTCGACATCGGCGAGGCCGTGCTCCGCGAAAAAAAGCGCCCGGCCGCGAGCGCCCGCCGGATCGAGCGCTTCATGGGCGACCGTCACTTTGCCGAACTCGCCCGCGAACTCGACGTGAAGGTCATCCACTGCAGCGAGTGGGACACCCAGCGCGCCGACCAGGCCAAGTCGCCCGATGAATTTGTGGGCACATGGAGTGTCGAGGGCATGTGGGAGGAGTCGATTTCGCCCTGCGAAATCGGCTGGGGCACCCACGAGAAAACCCTCCCCCCGCTCGCCCTGCGTCCCGCGATCGGGCCCGGCAACCAAATCATCCTCCCGCAGATGGGCCTCAATTCCTGGGTTCGCTCCTGGGTGCCCAATCAGGAAATCGTCGGCATGTCGGTGACCCACGGCGAATCCTTCAGCCTTTCGCACGCGCTCACCGTGCGCGAGAAGGGCCGCGTCGTTTACCGCCCCACCGTCCATTACGCCTACAACCCCTGCAACGACTCCCTCGTCTCGCTGCACGAGTTGCGCGCGCGGCATTATGAATTGCATCCGCGCAAACGTATCCTCACCGACGAAATCGTCACGGGCGGCGACCTCGTGGGCGCCCTCCTGATGGGCCATCCCTTCCGTTCGTGGTGGACTGGCAGTGTGCTCTCCATCGACGACGCCCGGAAAAAAGTGCCGCACGTCAATGCGACCGCCGTGCAGGTCGCCGCCGGCGTGCTGGCCGCCGCGCTGTGGGCCGTGCGCCACCCGCGCCAGGGCCTTTGCCTCCCCGAAGATCTGCCCCACGACGAAATCCTCCGCGACGCAGCCCCTTACCTCGGCAATATCATTTCGGTGCCCTCGCATTGGACTCCACTCAGCCAGCGCCGCGTCTATTTCGACGAAGCCGCCGCCCGCCTTCCGGCCGACGAGGCCGATCCCTGGCAGTTCGGTAACTTCGTCTTCCAACCCTGAACCTCAACCCCTGCGTTATCATCATGAACTCCCTCCACTCCTCACCCTCCTCCGACAAGTTCATCCTCCGCGGCATCCGCGTCTGGCCCACCGAAGCCATGAAGACGATCATCCACACCAAAGCAGCCCGCCTGCTGCGGCTCGATCCGTCTATCATCCGTGTCCGCATCGACGTCGAGCGCGACCTCCACGGCGGCCTCCCGATGTTCGCCGCCAAGGGTCACATTGAAATCCTCGGCCCGGATCTCTTCGCCTCGGTCACGACACCCGACGCCTACAAATCCGTCGATCTCCTGATCGAGAAACTGGCGCGCAAACTCCGGCGCCGGCACACCGCGCTGCGGCGTCACCGCCATCGCGATGACATCCGCACGCACGCGGACGCCCGCTCCAGCACCCGTCACGCGCTCGCTGAAACGCTCGTCATGGGTTAGCCCGGCGCCGGCCCTCGCCGGTCCCGCCGGCTTCGTTGAATCGTGCGGCCGCGGCCCGTCCCGCGGCCGCCACGTTGCTCCATTGGCGTCGCCCGCGCACCCATTGCAGCGCGGTAATTTGACGCCGCCCGGACGCCCGCACACGCTGTGTCATGGCTGTAAAATTCAAGGACTACTATGAAACCTTGGACATCCCTCGCACCGCTTCGCCGGACGAAATCAAGCAGGCCTTCCGCAAACTCGCACGCATCCACCATCCCGACGTCGCGAAAAACAAATCCGCCGGCGAAGCGAAGTTTAAGGAGATCAACGAAGCCTACGAGGTCTTGAGCGATCCCGAGAAACGCCGCCGTTACGACGAACTCGGCGCGCGCTGGCAGGATCCCACGCCCGAATCGCCCCCGCCCGGCTATCGCCCGCCCACCGGCGGCGGCGTTCCGCCCGACGAATCCGACTTCGAATTTGGCGGCACCGGCTACAGCGATTTCTTTGAATCGTTTTTCGCCGGCGGCCGCGACGGCTCGGGTTTCTCCCGCCGCTCCGCCCCCGGCGGCCGCGGCGGCGGTTTTGCGTTTCCCGGCAGCGACGTGGAGGCCGACATTCTGGTCACGCTGGAAGAAGTGCTGCGCGGTTCGCCCCGCACGATCACGCTGCGCCGCCCGGCGATGCGCGGTGAACCGGAGCGCACCAACACCTACCACGTGCGCATCCCGCCGGGCGTGCGTGAGGGCCAGCGCATCCGCCTCGCCGGCCAGGGCGAGCCAGGCCAGGGCGGCGCCGCCGCGGGCGATCTTTACCTGCGCGTCCGCCTCGCACGTCATCCCGATCTCAGCGTCCGCGACGCCGATCTCTATTACGATCTCGTCCTCGCCCCGTGGGAAGCCGTGCTCGGCGCGCATCCGAAAATCCCCACTCTCGATGGCGCGACTTCCCTGCGCGTTCCTCCCGGCACCGCCGCCGGCAGCCGCCTCCGCTTGCGCGGTCTCGGCCTCCCCCGCGGCGACGACGGCCGCGGCGACCTTTACGCCACCGTCACCCTCCAGACACCCCCGGTCGTCTCGGCCGAAGAAAAAGCGCTCTGGGAAAAGCTCGCCGCCGTTTCGACCTTCAACCCGAGGCCCTTGTCATGAGCAATTTCATCTTCTCCGCCCAACGCACGATCGCTGTCGTCAACTTGGTCGATGGCGAGCCGTCCCTCTACTCACTCGAAACCGCCGCCCGCCTGACTGGCGTGCACCCCGAGTTGCTTCGTTACTACTGCCGCCAAGGCTTGCTCGGCCCCGAGCGCACCGCACCGGACCGCGAGCCCCAATTCGACGACAACGCCCTCTACGAAGTGCGCCGCATCGAACACTTCCGCCAGCATCACGGCGTCAACCGCCAGGCGCTCCCCTTGCTCTGCGAACTGTGGCGGGAAGTCGACCGCTTGAAAAACGAACTGCGTTTCCTGCGCGGTCCCTGAACTCGCGCCACTCCGCCACGCGACTGCCTCATCGAGTCGCGCCCGTGCCTCAACCCTCCATCCACCGCTCGTCGCTCACTCCGCCTGCGCGGCCGCCGCCCCCAGCACGCGGAGCGTATTGCGGCCCCACACTTTCGCCACCTCCGCCTCTTTCCAACCCCGCTGCAAGAGCGCCGCGGTGAGGCGGGGGAAGTCGCTCACGTCGTTCAACCCGCGCACGCCGCCGCCGCCATCGAAGTCGCAGCCGATGCCCACGTGGTCGATCCCCGCAATCTCCACCGCGTGCTCCACGTGCCGCACGAAATCGGCCAGCGTCGCCACCGGATTCGGCCACGTGCGCCCCAACCGGTGCCATTCTCCCTCCGCCCACGCCTCGACGTCGGGCGTGAGTTCTTTTTCCGCCAGTGAGAGCAGCAGCGCCGCGAACGCCCGCGTGCGCTCCTCACCCCGCGGATCCGGCACCACCGCCACCGGCAGAGCATTGATCTGAATCACGCCGCCCGCCGCCGCGAGTTCTCGCAGCAACGCATCCCCGATGTTGCGCGGATGATCGCACACCGCGCGGCAACCGCTGTGCGACAACACCACCGGCGACCGCGACAGCGCGAGCATCTGCCGCAACGTCTCATCGCTCGCATGCGACGCATCCAGCACGATCCCCCGCCGGTTGCACTCGGCCACGAGCTCGCGCCCCAGCGGACTCAGTCCGCCCCACTCCTCGCCTCGCGGATCCGTCGAAGCATCCGCCACCTCGTTGTTGAGCATGTGCGTCAAACCGATCATCCGCACGCCCAACGCGCGAAACTTCGCCACGTGCGCGATCTCGCGCCCCAGCGAATAACTGTTCTCCAAACTCAAAAATATCGCGCGCTTCCCCGCCGCCTTCGCCGCGCACGCTTCGTCCGCCGTCGTCACCACGACGCATTCATTCGCCTTCGCCGCCACGACCGCGCGAACGCGCTCGCACGTCCGCACCGCCAGCGCATGGGCCCGCGCGAAGCCTCGCGCCGTCCGCGCCGCCTGCGTCACGTAAACCGCCCACACCATCGCATCGACGCCTCCCGCGCGCATGCGTGGCAAATCGACCTGCGATCCGTCCTCCGCCGCCTCGTGCCGCAGCCCAAAATCCCAGCCCGCCCGCGCGAGCGGTCCCGTCGCCGTGTCGCAATGCGTATCGATCGTAAACACCCGCTCGTGCACCGCCGCCGCGTCGTCCGTCATCGCGACAACCTGCCGCCCGCCTCGCGCCCCGCCAAGCCTGCGTTTGCCAGGCACCGCACCGGCACGCGCTTCGTCCGCGCCCGACTCGCCCATAAAAAAAGCGCACCCGCAGGTGCGCTCGTCATGCTGGTCCGGCGTCGCGTCAGGCGTTTCGCCGGCGACGCCAAACCGCGATCCCAAGTGCGGCCGCTCCGAACATCACGGCATACGTCGAGGGTTCCGGAATGGCCGGCGCCGTGCCGGTGAACGCAATGGCGCTGAAGCTCGCCGCTGCCGTGCCGATCAAGGTCGCCTCGGTCGTGTTCAGATCGATGGTATATAGGAGGGTCGAACTGCCATCTCGCACGCCCGAATAAACCCGGCCCGCGCTATCGATCGCGAGGAGGTTCTTAAAATCCACCCCCGTCGTCATCGAATAAGTGACGGTCGCGCTGTCCACATCGACCGTATAAAAATCACTCGCCACCTTGAGGTATAGCACTCCGGTCGGCCCGAACTCCAAGCCGGTCTGATACGTATCGGTGCCAAACGCCAGATCCGTCGCGGCGCCGGTGGCCAGGTTGATCGTTTTTAGCGTATCGTTGTTTTCGCTCCACGCAAACAACGTGCCGTCGCTCCGAAACGTCATGTCCGGAATGTCGTCCGAGTCACCCAGCGCGCCGACTAAGGTCGCGGCTCCCGTTGACGTGTTCAGCGTGTAAAGACTGGCTCCGCTGCCGCTGCTCGCCGCATACAATTTTCCATCCAGCGGATTGAAGCTCATGGCGGTGATGTGCGAGAGCCCGGTGTCGCCGATCGTGCTCAAGATCGATCCATTGTTCGGATCGATCTGATAAAGAATCGAGGCTCCTTTGCTTGCTCCCGAAATGCCGTAAAAGGCAAACGGATCGGCCCGCAGTGCCGACGCGAGTAATGTTAAACCAGTTACCAAGAACACGAAGTATTTCATCGAAAAGGGCCGGGACTAGGCCGGCTGCAAGCCGCGCGCACAACGTGAAAATGGCATCCACTCACCCGTGCTTCGAAACCGCTTCGCCTGGTACGACTTGCGCAATTTTCATTTAGCCGCGCTTCCATCTCGACCCACCGCGCCTTCGCAGTTGCGCAATGTGCTACCTTTGATTCTTCCTCCTGCTCCTCTCATGTCCACCGCTCCTACCGAGAACGTCGTCATCGTCGGCACCGGCTGCGCCGGCCTCACCGCCGCCATCTACACCGCGCGCGCCAGCCTCAATCCGTTGGTCCTCGAAGGTTCGCTCCCCGGCGGCCAGCTCACGACCACCAGCGAGGTCGAAAACTTTCCCGGCTTCCCCGCCGGCATCGACGGCTTCCAGCTCATGCAAAATCTGCGCGAGCAGGCCACCAAGTTCGGCACCCGCTTCGAACAGGCGCTCGTCCAGTCCGTCGACTTCTCCACCCAGCCACGCCGTCTCGTTTGCGCCGACCGCACCATTCTCGCCAAAACCGTCATCATCGCCACCGGCGCCTCGCCGCGCATGACCGGCATCCCCGGCGAAAAAGAACTCTACGGCGGCAAAGGCGTCACCACCTGCGCCACCTGCGACGGCGCGTTTTATCGCAAGATGGAGGTCGCCGTCATCGGCGGCGGCGACAGCGCCGCCGAGGAAGCGCTCTTCCTCACCCGCTTCGCCAGCAAGGTCTATCTCGTGCACCGGCGCGACTCCCTCCGCGCCTCGAAAATCATGGCCGAGCGCGCCACCGCGCACCCCAAGATTCAGCCCATCTGGAATCACGTGCCTGTCGCCGTCGAAGGCGTGGAGCAAGGCGCGGTCGATGGCCTGCGCGTGCGCCACGTGCACACCGGCGCCGAAAACATCCTGCCCGTCAAAGGCATCTTCGTCGCCATCGGCCATGTGCCCAACACCGCCGCTTTCGCCGGCGCGCTCGAGGTCGATGAAAACGGTTACTTCGTGCCCTTCGGCGGTTCGCAGGTGAAAACCAAAGTCCCCGGCGTCTTCGTCGCCGGCGATTGCGCCGACCACGTTTACCGCCAGGCCATCACCGCCGCCGGCATGGGCTGCGCCGCCGCCATCGAAGCGGAACGCTGGCTCGCCGAACACGGCGCTTAAGCTGCTCCCGGTGCACCCGCCTTCGCTGGCCCAGCTCTGGCACGAGCTCGGCATCCCCGCCGATTATTGCGCGGCCCGCGGACTCGTGCTCCACCCGGAAGCGCGCGCCGCGGACTTGGTCACCCTCCCGCAAACCGTCGACGGCCGCCCCGTCCGCCTCCTTCCGCCCGCCGCCGCCGCGTGGCATCGCCTCCACGCCGCCGCCGCCCACGACGGCATCACGCTGCTCCCGCTCTCCGGCTTTCGCAGCATCGCGCGGCAAGCCGAACTCATCCGCGCCAAACTCGCCGCCGGCGAACCCCTCGCCGCGATCCTGCGCGTCATCGCCGCCCCCGGTTGCAGTGAACACCATACCGGCCGCGCCCTCGATCTCGGCTCTCCCGACGATCTCGCGCTCGATGAAGAATTCGCCCGCACGCACGCGTTCCACTGGCTCACGACGCACGCCGCCGCGCAGGGCTTTGTCCTCTCCTATCCTCCCGGAAACTCCGCCGGCATCACCTACGAACCGTGGCATTGGTGCTGGCACCCGTCCGCCGCGCCCTAAACCGCCCGGCGCGCCACCCCGACCTCTCGCGCCCGTTTCCCGCACACTGCGTGATTGCCAGACTACGAAGAAATTTCATTTCTATCCGCTCCCCACCCTAATGGTCGACGCCCCGCTTCCGCCCCACGAATTGGACCGAGTCGCTGCGTTGCGTCGCTGTCGGTTGTTCGCCGCCCCGTCCGATGCCTCATTTGACGATCTCGCCCGGCTCGCCGCAGCCCTTTGCGATACGACCATGGCGGCGGTGACGTTCATCGATGAACAACACCTGTGGTTCAAAGCCCGGCTCGGTTTCACCACCTCGGCCACGCCCCGCGACGACTCGCTCTGCGCCCACGCCATCGTGGCTCCCGGCGGCCTGCTCGTCGTCGCTGACACCTCTCTCGATCCGCGCTTTGCCCACCACGCCCTCGTGCGCGGTGAACCTTTTATCCGCTTCTACGCCGGCTGTGCGCTTTTCTCGCCCGACGGCCACGCGCTCGGCACCCTCTGCGTCTTCGACTCGCGCCCCCGCGACCTGACGGCGACGCAACAGCAACATTTGCTCCGCCTCGCGCGGCTCGCTTCCGGCCACATCGCCGCGCATTCAACCGCTCCTGCCGCCGCCGACCAGCCGCCCGCCCTTCAGCTCTTCGATCACAATCCGCTTCCCCTTTGGATCTACGACCGCGAGACGCTGCGCTTCCTCACCGTCAACGACGCCGCCCTCGCGCGCTACGGCTACCGTCGCGAGGAGTTTCTCCAACGTCGTATCACCGACATCCGTCCGCCCGAGGATGCCGCCGCGTTGGAATCGGCGGTGCGCGCGTCCAACGGCTTCCGCGCCTCCGGACGCTGGCGTCATTGCCGCCGCGACGGCACGCTCCTGCATGTCGACGTCTTCACCCACGATGTCGACTTCGCCGGCCGCCCGGCTCGCCTCGCGTGTTCCATCGATGTCACCGAGCAGGAAAACACCCTCGCCGCATTGCGCGAAAGCGAGGCGCGCTTCAAACTCGCCGCTCGCGCCGTCAGCGATGTTTTGTGGGATTGGGATCTGCGCGCGAATACACTTTGGCGCAGCGACGGCTACCAAACCGCGTTCGGCTACCCGCCCGAGGAAATCCAGCCCGGCCTCGATTCCTGGAGCGACCGCCTTCACCCCGAGGACCGCGAACGCGTGGTCCAAAGCCTCCACGCCGCCATCGCCCACGTAGAATCGAGCTGGAGCGCAGAATATCGTTTCCGCCGCCGCGATGGCTCCTACGCGTTCATTCATGATCGCGGCCTGGTGATGCGCGGGGCCGACGGCCACCCCGTCCGCATGGTCGGGGGCATGAGCGACCTCACGGAGCGCAAAAACCTCGAACTGCAATCCCTCCGCGCCCAACGCCTCGAAAGCGTCGGCACGCTCGCCGGCGGCATCGCCCACGACCTCAATAACGTCCTCGCGCCCATCCTCATGGGCCTCGACCTCCTCCGCTCGTTCACCCCCGGCGAACCGGAGTGCCAGCGCTTGATCACCACCATCGAAAGCAGCGCGCGCCGCGGCGCCAGCCTCGTGCGCCAGGTGCTCTCTTATGCGCGCGGCGTCGAAGGCGAGCGCCAGCCCCTCGACCTCACGACCTCCGTCCAGGAAATCGCCCGCATCGCCGAGGAAACGTTTCCCCGCGCCGTCACCATCGTGACCAACCTGCCGGCCCGTCTGCCGCCCATCCTCGGCGACGCCACGCAGATGCACCAAGTCCTCCTTAACCTCGCCGTCAACGCCCGCGATGCCATGCCCGACGGCGGCACGCTCACCTTCACCGCCGATCGCCTCGACGTCGCCGGACCTGCATTGTTGCCCGGCCTGAACCCCGGCCCCCACGTGCGCCTGCGCGTCAGCGACACCGGCACCGGCATTCCCGCCGCCCTCCACGAACGCATCTTCGAACCCTTCTTCACCACCAAGGAAACCGGCCGCGGCACCGGCCTCGGCCTCTCCACGGTGCATGCGATCGTCCGCAGCCACGGCGGCACCGTGCACGTGGAAAGCGCACCGGGGCACGGCTCCACGTTCAGCGTTTATCTTCCCGTCAGTCCCGCGGCCGCCGAGGCGCATCCGGACGATACCGACCTCGCGGCGCCCCGCGGCCGCGGCGAGACCGTGTTGATCGTCGACGACGAACTCTCGATCCGCACCGTCTGCCAGCATACGGTCGAAGCGTTCGGGTATGCCGCCGTCACCGCCTCCGACGGCGCCGAAGCGATCGCCCGCTTCGCGACCAATCCTCACGCCTTCCATCTCGTGCTCACCGACATGGTCATGCCCGGCATGGATGGCCCCACCGCCATCCGCGAACTCCTGAAACTCCGCCCGGATCTTCCGATCGTCGCCATGACCGGCCTCGATTCCACGAAACAAGGCGCCGTCGCCCGCCAGTGGGTGCGCGACGTGCTCCCGAAACCGTTCACGGCTGACCAACTCTTGCGCACGTTGCGTCGCGCGCTCGACACCTGACCGCCGCCCGCTCGCGGCCGAAAACGCCCGCCCTTCGCCGCGCTCGCGCCGCCCTGCTCCGACTGCGCGCCGTCCGCACCCTTTCCCTCACGCATCCCGCGGCAGCCCGCGGCGTCCCGCGGAGCTCCGTTCGTCCCCTCGCCCTCGCGCCCCGCGAAAAAACCGCTTGGCGCGGTTGCCCCCGCGGTCATCGTGACGCCGAATTTTCCCATGCCCGCCACGCCCGCCTCGCCCCGTTGGGGCCGCTACGAAACACTCCTGCCCGACGAGATCGCCGCCATCGCCGCGCAACACTCCGTCGCCTACCTCCCGTGGGGCGCCCTCGAATACCACGGCCGCCACGCCGCCGTCGGTCTCGACGGCCTGAAAGCCCACGGCCTCTGCTGCTCGCTCGCCGCCGCCGTCGGCGGACTCGTGTTTCCGCCCGTCTACTTCGCCGCCAATACGATCAAGACACTGCGCGAACTCCCCCACCAGCGCCATTCCCTCAACTTTTCCGAAGACCTCCTCCGCCTCCTCGCCCGCGAACATCTCGAGCAACTCGCCGACGAGAAATTCCGCGTCGTGTTCGTCCTCTGCGGCCACGTCGGCCAGCCGCACTATGATATCATCAAAGCCGAGGCCGCCGCCCTCAACGCCCGCCAGTCCGCCACCCGCGTCATCGCCACGTCGGAGACCGACCTCATTTCCCCCGACCTCGTCGTGGCCAACCATGCCGCCCTCGGTGAAATCTCGTTTCTCATGAGCCAGCACCCCGAATGCGTCGACCTCTCGCGCCTTCCCGCGGATCGCGTTCCCACGTTGGAACAAGACGCTGTCTGGGGCTCCGACCCGCGTGAAGCCTCCGCCGAAAAAGGCCGCCTCTACACCGACGCCTTCATCGCCGGCGCCCGCCCGCTTATCGCCGCCCTCGCCTCCTCCTGATATGAACGACCGCACTCTCGGCCGCACCGGCCTCCGCGTCAGCGAAATCGGCCTCGGCACCTGGGCCTTCGGCTCACCCGTCTACGGCTCCGTCGGCACCTCCGATGCCACCACCGCCATTCGCGGCGCCCTCGATGCCGGCATCACGTTCTTCGATACCGCGCCCCTTTACGGCTCGCCCCAGGAAGACGGCATCGCCGAACGCATCCTCGGCTCCGCCCTCGGCGCCGACCGCGATCGCGTCTGCATCTCCACGAAATTCGGCCGCTATCCCACCCGCGGTCATCTCAACACTTATTTCCACGCCGCCGGCGTCACCGAATCCGTCGAGCAAAGCCTCCGCCGCCTCGGCACCGACCGCCTCGACGTCCTCTTTTTCCATTCGCCGCAAAGTCGCGAGCAAATCCACGACGACATCTGGGCCGCGCTCGAAAAACTGAAGCGCGACGGCAAAGTGCGCGCCGTCGGCCACTCCCTCTCCTGGTTCGCTGACACCGCCCCCGCCGCCCGCGACTGGGCCGCCGAGCGCAAAATCGACGTCGTCCAAGTCGTCTACAGCCTCATGAACCGCGAGACGGAAACTTTCATTGCCGACGTCGCCGGCCTCGGCATCGGCGTCGTCGCCCGCGAGTCCCTCGCCAACGGATTTCTCGGCGGCGCGTTCACGAAAGACACCGTTTTTCCCGCCGGCTCGCTCAACGCCCGTTACAGCCGCGAAGAAATCGCCGAACGCGTCGCCGTCGCGGATCGCTATAAACAACTCCTCGTGCGCGGCGAAATCACGTCCCTCGCCGCCGCCGCGATGCGCTGGGTGTTGGACAATCCGCACGTTTCTCTCGTGCTCGCCGGCTCGCGCAAACTCGACGAAATCCTCGGCTGCGCCGCCGCCTCCGACGCCGCCCCTTACACGCCCGCCGAACTCGCCGCCGCCCGCCAGTTGCACACGAAAGAGTTTTCCGCCGCGTAGGTTCAAGAAGGATCCTCGCCCCTCCCCATAGCGAAACGCGTGAGCGTTTCGCTACGGGGCCGCGCTCGGCAAACGCTGGCGCCGGTGCGGTTGACTAGGCAGTTTCCCCGAGCATTCTCACTCGCATGAAAGGCAAGTTCACCGCGATCATCGAAGAGGCGCCGGAAGGCGGATACTGGGCCATTTGCCCGGAAGTGCCCGGCGCGAATGGACAGGGCGAGACCGTGACTGAAGCCAAACGAAGCCTCCGTGAAGCGATTAGGCTCATTTTTAAGGATCGAGTCGCTGATGCGCGCCGTGGTCTTCCGAAGGAAGCGATTCAGGCCGTTGTTGCGGTCTGATGAAGCGGCGAGAATTGGAAAAGCGACTGCGGCACGCAGGCTGTTATCTCAAGCGCGAGGGCAGTTCGCACTCACTTTGGATCAATCCCAAGACGGGCGTCGTCGAAGCGGTTCCGCGTCACGCGGAGGTCAAAGAACCGCTTGCTCGGAAGATCTTGAGAGCTCTGGACGCTGGCTGAAAAGGCCGAAGAAGGGCGCGCTCCGCCGCGCGGCGGAGCGAACGGCCCACCCGCAAGCCGTCGACGCCGATGCAATTAAGCGCGGCGGATCGCCGCCGCAGCGCGCCACCCGCTTGCGGACAAACCGCAGATACCCGGCCTGCATCGCCGCCAGCCAGCGCGCAGCGGGACGCGGGTTGGATCGGGATTTTCCCCCTCGCGCGCCGCGCGGCTTCCGAGCCTGCGCCGGATTGAGCAACCGTCTCTCCTCCACTGCTGTTGCCAACGTCCGCCCGCGGCGTCTTGTTCCGCCATGGTCCGTCTGCTCCCTCTCCTCCTCGCCCTCTCGCTGCTCGCCGGCTGCGCGTCCGTGTCCACTCGCGAACGTCCCCGTGCCGACCTGCAAAACATCCAGCGCTTCTTCGTCGAGAAGCGCCTCGGCGACGACCACCGCATCGACGAATTGATCGTCGCCGAACTTCAGCGCCACGGTCGCACCGCCACCTCGGGCCCGCTGACCATGGCCCCCGACGATGCCGAAGCCATCGTCAGTTACAACGACCGCTGGGCGTGGGATTTCAGCACCTACCTCATCGAGGCCTCCCTCGAGATTCGTCGCGCTCGCACCGACAAGCCGATCGCCGCGGCCTCTTATCACCGCGCGGTCTTGTCGCGGCAGACGCCGGCCGATGCCATTCGGGTCATGCTCGACCCGCTCTTCGCCGCCCCCAAACGCCCGGCGCGTCAGTGATTCCCTGACGCCCACGCACGCGGAACAACGAGAATTTCGGAGGCACTATGGCGCCTAAGTCCAGCGGCCCAAACCTTCGAAATTTATGAAAACCGAGCACGAAAAAACCATCAGCATTCTCAACGATCTGGTCGAAACCTGCAACGATGGCCACCACGGCTTCCGCACCGCGGGTGAAGACGCCGAGGACCAGGAACTCCGCAACCTCTTTGAGCAGTTTGCCGCCGAACGCCAGCGCTTCACGGGCGAATTGCAGAACCGCATTCGCTCGCTCGGCGGCGATCCCGATCAGCATGGCAGCGTTTCCGGCACGCTTCACCGCGGCTGGATCGACATCAAATCGGCCATCGCCTCGAACGAGCCCCACTCCGTCCTCGCCGAATGCGAACGCGGCGAAGACGCCGCCCTCAAAGCCTACCGCGAGGCCCTGAAAAAAGACTTGGATCTGGCGACGCGCGATATCGTCTCGCGGCAATTGACGGCGATCCAGGCGGCCCATGATCGCGTGAAGCAATTGCGCGATAGTTCGAAATACGCCACGCGTTAACCCGCCAACGCGCACCCCGCACGGCCCACTTGCCACGGCGCGCGCCCCTCGGGGCTCGCGCCTTTTTCGTGGGCCGAGCCAACGCGTTCGGCCGCAGCGCCCGATCGCGCCCCCTTTTGCCGCCGCGCGGGTTACCGCTCAACCGCCCCCGCGGTCCCGTCGACAACGCGCTTGTGCCTCCGCCGCCGCCGCAAAACCGCCCGGCACGGCCAGACGCAGAGCACATGGACTAGCAGCAACGCCACCGCCACCCCGATCGCCGCATAGACCAGCCCCTCCATTGTGGTCGGCACGGCCGGCTTGAAGACGGACCACGTCGCCCGCGCGATGCCCGGATCCAAGTGCCGCAAAAACACAAACGGCCGCTCCCATAGCGATGCCGTGCGCAGCGCCGTCTCGGCGCTATAAAGCGAGTCCGCGCGTTCCGCCGCCGCGTGCATCACGCCGCCCAAGCGCGCCACCGCTGCGTCCGCGTTGCCCGACGTTTTGGCGATCAGTTCGTCCAGCGTGAGCCCCGATTGCGTCGCCACCGCCTGGAACTGTTGCAACTGCCGCCGCGCCTCGTCGAGGTGGCCGCCGAGCCGTTGCAGGTATTGCTGCATGAACTCCGGCGCCTGCGAAAACACGAGCGCACCCGCCACGCACGCGGCGCGATCGAGAAACTTTCCACCCGCGGTGCCCGCGGCGGAGAACGGTCGGGTCCAGCGCATCCGCGCGACACAAGGGAGCAATTCCACGCCCCGCAAGCTTCGGCTCGCCGCCTCCTCCGCCCCTTGCCTGCGGCGTCTTCCGTCTGCCACGCTGTCGCCATGCCTGCGACCCGTCCCCCGCTGCTCCTCGCGTTCTTCGCCGCCCTTTCGCTGCTCGTCGCCCCGGCGCGTGCCCAACTCACCGCGGTCGAAGCGGATCACGGCATGGTCGTATCCGTCCACGCGCTCGCCACGCAGGCCGGCGTCGAAATCCTCCAGCAAGGCGGCAACGCGGTCGACGCCTCCATCGCCACCGGGCTCGCGCTCGTCACCGTGTATCCGTGGGCCGGTAACCTCGGCGGCGGCGGCTTCATGCTCATCCATCTGGCCACGGGACGCGACGTCGCCATCGACTTCCGCGAAACGGCGCCCGCCGCCGCGTCGCACGACATGTATCTCGACGCCCACGGCAACGTCGTCAAAGGCCTCTCCACCGTCGGCTGGCGGGCGAGCGGCGTGCCCGGCACCGTGGCGGGCTTCGCGCTCGCGTTGGAGAAATACGGCTCCGGCAAAGTTTCGTGGGCGCAAGTCTGCGAACCCGCCCGCCGCCTCGCCGCCGAGGGGCACCTCATCACCCCTTACACCGCCGACCGCTTCCGCTGGAAACGCCACCTCCTCGAACAATTCCCCGAATCGAAACGCATTTACCTCCACGACGGTGCCCTCTGGCAGGCCGGCGAACTCTGGCGGCAGCCCGAACTCGCCGCCACGTTTGCGCGTCTGCAGAAACGCGGCCCGCGCGAATTCTACGAGGGCGAGACCGCCCACCACATCGCCGACGCGATGGCGGCCAACGGCGGCAACATCACCCTCGCCGACCTGCAAGCCTACCGCGCCGTCGAGCGCGTGCCCTTCCGCACGATGTATCGCGGCTACGAGGTCGTCACTATGCCGCCGCCGAGTTCCGGCAGCATCGCCCTCCTGCAAATGCTCGCGATGCTGGAGCCATTCGATGTCGCCAACCTCGGCGCCGAGTCTTCCGCGCGTTATCATTTGTTCGTCGAAGTGATGCGCCGCGCCTACCGCGTCCGCGCCGAATACCTTGGCGATCCGGACTTCGTCTCCATCCCCGTCAAGGCGCTGCTCGATCCCAGCTACACCGCCGCGCTGATGAGCGATTTCAACGAGGGCAAGGCCACTCCCAGCGCCGATGTGAAACTCCCGCCTCTCCCCGGCGCCAACTTCCGCCCCGCATCCCCGGCTGCCGCGCCCGCCCCCGTCGTCCCGCCCGAGTCCACCGAGACCACACACTTCTCCGTCGTCGACGCCGCCGGCAACGCCGTCTCCACCACCTACACGCTCAACGGCGGCTACGGCAGCGGCGTCACCATTCCCGGCACCGGTATCCTCATGAACAACGAAATGGACGACTTCACGTCAAAGCCCGGCGTGCCCAATTCCTACCACCTCATCCAAGGCGAGGCCAACGCCATCGCCCCCGGCAAACGCCCGCTCTCGTCCATGACGCCCACGATCGTCCTCCAAGACGGGAAACCCTTTCTCGTCACCGGCAGTCCCGGCGGATCGACGATCATCACGACCGTTCTGCAGGTCATCACCAACGTCATCGATTTCAAGATGCCGCTCGGCCAGGCCATCGAGGCCCGCCGCATTCATCACCAATGGATGCCCGACGTGATCAACTACGAACCCTACGGCATGCCCACCGACGTCGCGGACGCCCTCCGCGCCCGAGGTCACACGCTCGCGCAACGCAACCTCTACGGCGCCCCCGGCGAAAAGACCCCGCTCTCCGAATTCTACCAAGGGGACGCCGAATCCATCCTCGTCGACCCGGTCACCGGCCATCGCGAAGGCGTCAACGACCCGCGCAAACCCGACGGCCTCGCGCTGGGTTATTGAGCAGGCGCCCGACCTTGGTGGCGCGGCCGGAGCCCCTCGTCAGGCGTCCCACGTTGATTTTCGCCGTGAACTGAAACCCTGCGGCCGCCACAGTGCGCCATGCACTACCGCGCGTTCGGAAAAAATTCCTTTCAGACCTCCGAAATCGGTTTCGGCGCCTGGGCCATCGGCGGCGCGTGGGGCGCGCAGGCCGACACGGATTCGCTCGCCGCGCTCCACCGTGCGCTCGACCTCGGCGTCAACTTCATCGACACCGCCGCCGGTTATGGCGATGGCCGCAGCGAACGCCTCATCGGCCAGATTCTCCGCGAACGCGCCGCCGCCGGCCGCGCCGAAAAAATCTTCGTCGCCACCAAGACGCCGCCCACCGCCGGTGACTGGCCGCCCTCGCCCTACGATTCCGCCGCCGAGCGCTACCCCGAAGCCTACCTCCGCGCCAACCTCGCCGAGCGCATGGCCAACCTCGGCACCGACCGCGTCGATCTCCTCCAACTGCACACGTGGACGCGCGCCTGGAATCGCAACCCCACTCCGTTCAAAATTCTCCGCGCGCTCCAGCGCGAAGGCCGCATCGGTCTCATCGGCGTGTCCACGCCTGAACATGATCAAAACAGCGTGATCGATCTCATGCGCGGCGGCTGGGTCGACAGCGTGCAGGTTATCTACAGTCTCTTCGAACAAGAGCCCGCCGCCGAATTGCTCGATGTCGCCCGCGAATGCGGAGTCGCGATCATCGTGCGGGTCGCCTTCGACGAGGGCGCGCTCACCGGCAAGTTCACGCCGGAAACGCGTTTCCCCGCGGATGATTTTCGCTCCGCGTATTTCGCCGGCGATCGCCTGCCCCGCGCCGTGCGCCGCGCCGAAGCCGTGCGCGCCGATCTCGCCGGCAGCGGCTACTCGATGGCACAGGCCGCGCTCAAATTCGTGCTTTCGCACCCCGCCGTCTCCGTCGTCATTCCCGGCATCCGCAACGTCGCGCAAGCCGAAGCCAACATCGCCGTGAGCGATCTTCCCGCCATGCCGCCCGACCTCCTCACGAGGTTGCGCCGCCACAACTGGCGCCGCGGCTTTTGGTATTCCGGCAAGTGAGAGTCCGGCGAGTGTGCACGCGCCCGCGCAGGCGTTTCGACGCGCTGCGCTCTCATTAGACTAACTCCATCCTTTCCTCCTTCGCCACCCTCTCGCTAGCGTCGTTGTCCTTCTTCGCTCCATGCCTAAATCGCACTTCCCCCGCATCCCCACGATCGCCTACGAAGGCCCGTCCTCGACGAACGCCCTCGCGTTCAAGCATTACAATCCCGACGAGGTCATCGACGGCCGCACGATGGCCGGGCACCTGCGCTTCTCCATCGCGTATTGGCACAGTTTCCGTGGTGTGGGCAGCGACCCCTTTGGTCCCGGCACCATCACGCGCCCGTGGGAAAAAGGCACCCACGCCGTCAGCGTCGCGAAGACGCGCATGGATGCCGCCTTCGAGTTCTTCCAGAAAATCCGCGCGCCCTTCTGGTGTTTCCACGACCGCGACATCGCGCCCGAAGGCCGCACGCTCGCCGAGTCCAACAAGCATCTCGACGCCCTCATCGCGCACGCGAAATCGCTGCAGCAAGCCACCGGCGTGAAGCTGCTCTGGGGCACCGCAAACCTCTTTTCCAATCCGCGCTACATGTGCGGCGCCGCGACCAATCCCGACGCCCACGTCTTCGCCTACGCCGCCGCCCAAGTGAAGAAAGCCCTCGAAGCGACCCTCGCACTCGGGGGCGAAAACTACGTCTTCTGGGGCGGCCGCGAAGGCTACGAGACGCTCCTCAACACCAACCTCAAACGCGAGCAGGACCACCTCGCCGCGTTCATGCACATGGCGGTGGACTACGCGAAGGAGATTGGCTTCACCGGCCAGTTTCTCATCGAACCCAAGCCCAAGGAGCCGACCAAGCACCAATACGACTTCGACGTCGCCGCCGGCATCGCGTTTCTCCGCACCTACAAGCTCGACCGCGCGTTCAAGTTCAACATCGAGACCAATCACGCCACGCTCGCCGGCCATACTTTCCAGCACGAAATCGAAACCGCCGCCGCGCACGGCATGCTCGGCTCGATCGACGCCAACGCCGGCGACACCCTCCTCGGTTGGGACACCGATCAGTTCAACACCGACGTGAAGGAACTCACGCTCGCGATGCTCTCCATTCTGCGCGCCGGCGGCCTCGGTTCCGGCGGCTTCAACTTCGACGCCAAACTCCGCCGTCCGTCCATCGATCTCGAAGACCTCTTCCTCGCGCACATTGGCGGCATGGATGCTTACGCCCTCGCGTTCAAACTCGCGCGCCAGATCCTCGCCGACGGAAAACTCGACGGCTTCGTGCGCGATCGCTACGCCAGCTACGACACGGCTTACGGCCGCGACATCGAGCGCCGCAAAACCGATTTCAAGCAGCTCGAGAAGCTCGTCCTCACCGAACTCGGCGAACCGAAACCCCGCAGCGGCAAACAGGAGTATCTCGAAAACCTGATCAACGGTTACCTGCACCGCTGAGCCCGGACGGCGATCTTCGCCGCTCTATTTCGCCGCGGATTTTTTCGTCACAGCAAACTCGGACCTCCGACACGCCGGACTAAATGAAGTTGGCCGGGTGGACTGGCGTCAGCTCGACGTCCGTCCCGGTCACTTCCGCCGATGCCGCGCGGCGGTGAACACGAACTCGTATTTCAGTCCGTCGGGATCGTAGAAAAACGTCGCGTAATACGGTTCGCCGTATTCGGGGCAGTCGCCGGGCGGATCCTCCACCCGGCACAGACCCTGTTGCTCGAGCGGCACCAGCACGTCCGCGTAAAACCGATCCACGTCCGCCCGGTCCGCCGCGTTGAACGCTACATGCGTGTGGTGCCCCACCGCGCCGTGTCGATACGGCACGTCCACATATTCCGGGCTCACGCCGCCGATGCCGAATTCGTGCGGCGCGTCGAGATCGTTCCGTCTCCAGTCGTCGTATTCATGGCCCTCGCCGCGGTGGCTGCCTGACAATTCATAGCCCAGATAACCCAGCATCGCCGCGTAAAACGGCGCGGAACGCGCCACGTTCGACACGATGATGTTCTGATGATGCAGCAGTCCGCGGCGGCCGTTCATTGTTGTCTCGTCCAATTTTCGTTTGGGTGGTGGCGCGCCGATCGCACTACCGTTCAACCGGCAGGATATCATCCGGCTTCAACGAGAACTCCAGCGCCACAAATCCGCCCGTGCCTTCGCCCACGTAATAATCGGCCCGGATCCACAGCGGTCGGCGTTGAAAATAAATCACGCCATACAATCGCGTGAGCCGTTTGCCCAAAGTGGATGGCGCGAAAACCTCCGTCTCGATCACCGGACCCAAACGCGAACTCACCGCAACCAGACGCGCGCGCAGTTCGCCCAGTTTTGTATCGGTATCCGAACTATACCACGCCCGGAGCAACGCGTCCGGCCCGTTGGCCTGAAACGCCTGCAGCCCCGACCGAAAAGCGCCCACCGCATCGTCGGCCCGCGCGCTCACAGCGAACGCCAGCATCAAGATAAGCAGCAATTTTTTCATCACTAGAGGTTGGGTTGACCGATCTGCCGGCGATCGAAACAGGGAAAGCAACAGCGACGCCTCACCGGTGACTCAAGTTACGGGCCAGCTCGATCGTCCGCTCAACGCTCCGCTCCCGTCTCACGCCACTCCGCCAGCTTCCGCTCCGCTTCCTCGATGTCTCGTTCCGTGCGGTCGCGTTGTGCCGTCAGTTGATCGATTTTGTCTTCTAGGTGATCGTCCGCTTCCTGCGTCCCCGGTTGCGAGCGGAAGCTTTTGTTCTGCGTAATAAACGCCTCGAGTTGGTCGTGTTCATTGCGCAACCGCTCGACGCGCTTTTGCCAGCCTTCGCGCAACACCCACCGCACCGTCTGGCCATCGATGGTGTGCCGCACACGTTCGTCGATCGCCTGCGCCCCGCTCGCCGCCTTCGCAATCATGATGTCCAGCCGCAGTTCCTGCAGCGCCACATCGAAATCCTTCCACGCCACATCACGCCCCTGTTTCCCGCGCCACAATGCCAGATTCACCGGCGTATCCGCCCGCACCGTGCGATCCAACGGTTCCTGTCGCGCGCATCCGGCGAGCACCGCCATCGTGCAAACCCACAGCCATTTCTGCATCGTCTTCGAAAATCCCGCTTTCCCCTCGGTGTCAAAACCCCTTCGCGCCCGCGCGCGATCCGCTCCGCTCACGATGGCCGCACGTCGCATTCCTGTAACTTGCTCCGCAGCCAGCCCGGCCGGTTCGTCGTCAGGCCGTCGGCGCCCGCGTCTCGCCAGCGTCTCGCCGTGCCAGGCGTGTCCACCGTCCACACGTAGGTTCGCAAACCGGCCTCGCGTGCCCGCCGCACCGCAGCCGCAGGATTCGGCCACGCGCAGTGCACATCGAGTCCGTCCACGCCCGCCGCCTGCGCCGTCGTGACCAAAGTCTCCCACGTGCGCACCTCGAGGCGCGGTGAGTCGATGATCCACAGCACGTCCGCCGCCGGCAGGCGGCCCTTCGCCGCCACGGCGACCGCGAGGTCGAACGCGATAACTGCCACGCGTGCGTGCGGGCCAGCGGTCGCTTCCACCACCCGCGCCACCGGCTCGACGCTCGCAACGCCGTCCTTGATTTCGATCAACACGCGTTTTCCCGCCGGCGTCACCGCCAATAACTCTTCCAAAGCCGGCACGCGTTCGCCACGGAAGCTCTCCGCTTTCCAGCGGCCCACGTCCACGTCCCGGACCGCCGCCCACGTCAGGTCCGCGATGCCGGTCGCGGCCCCGCCCACCCGGCGCAAATCCGCATCATGCAGCGCGACCAAACGTCCATCCGCCGTCGTTCGCACGTCGCATTCCAGCGCATCCGCGCCCTGCGCCCAAGCCAGCCGCGCTGCCGCGACGGTGTTTTCCGGTGCGTCGTGCGAGGCCCCCCGATGCGCGATGATTTCCACGGGCCGAGGTTTGCCGCCCACCTGCGGTCACCGCAACTCCGCTCGCGCTCGTGCGTCAGCCGCCGCTGCGCCGCTGCGCAAACAGCCACGTCCACACCTCTTCGTTCGCATAAGTCTGCGTCCACGAATCATGCTCCACTTCGGGATAAATTGTGAGCCGCGGCGCGCCGCCCGCCGCCTTGATCGCGTCCACCATCGCCTGTGTGTGCTGCACCGGCACGACCGGATCCTTCGCGCCATGGAATGCCCACACCGGCAAGTCCCGCAATCGCCCGCCGAGCGACGCCTCGCCCGCCCCGCAAATCGGCACGACCGCCGCGTATTTTTCCGGCTGCCGCACCGCCAGTTCCCACGTTGCAAACCCACCCATGCTCAAGCCCGTCACGTAAATGCGATCCGCGTCCACCCGATACCGCCGCTGCAACTCCGCGATGAACGCTTCCAGCGCGGGCGCACTCCACCACTCCTCCGCCGGGCACTGCGGCGAAACGACGATCGCCGGAAACGCGCGCCCCTCCTCAATCAACTTCGGCGGTCCGTTACGTTTCACCACCGCCAGATCCGCGCCGCGTTCGCCGCGCCCGTGCAAAAATACCAGCAACGGCCACTGCGCCCCGCCCTCCGCCCTATATTCGGCGGGCAACGCCAACAAATAATCAAAGCGGTAACGCACCATCACCTCGACTGACGCGGCCGTTTGCGCGCGCGAAGACTGCGACGAGAGAGCGGGATCAGGAGAAGGATTCATGAGCGAGTTGAGCAGCGCATACTCCTTCATCCGGAGCGGCGTGTCGACACCTCGTCCGCCGGGAATCGCGTAAGTTCCTGCGCGGACGTCGCACCGCCCGTCACGCCTCGGGTTCGACGCCTGCGTCCAGCGAAACCCCGCATCACCGCCCGCCCGCGCAATCTCGCCCCCCACTGCCTCGTCAACGCGCAACAATCTCTGTCCGCCCAGCCAACGCGGCTCCTCCGCGACCACCGCGCGTCGCGCCCGCCGCAACGAGGCTTTCCTCGCCCGCGGCCCCGCCTCGCCCGCGATTTTGCGGACTTTCGACCTGCCTCCGCGCGGCCGATGTGCTTCAGTTTGGGCGATGACAAGTCCGCTCACCTCGGCCCCTGTCCCCGAATCTCCCGGCGTCCGCAAAGTGCCGTTCGTTGACTCCACGCCGCTCCTCGGCGACGCCGACGCCCTGCGCGCACGTGCGGCCGACGACGGCTTCTTGTTCTTCAAACACTTCCTGCCTGTCGCCGAACTCTTCGCTCTGCGAAAAGACATGCTGGCCGTCGTCGAACGCCACGGTTGGCGCCAACCCGGTCAGGACGCGCTCGGCGGACGCATCAATCTGGACGCGCTCAACGAGGTGCCCGAAGAGAAGATGCGCACCGATATCGGCGTCAGTATCGCCGCCTACGACGACGTGCAGAAACTGGAAAGTTTTCATCGTCTGCCGCACCACCCGAAGTTGCTCGCGCTCTATCGCACGCTTTTTGGCAGCGAGGTGCTCGTGCACCCGCGCCACATCGGCCGCATGATCACCGGCCACAAAGCGGTTTTCCCTACTCCCCCGCACCAAGACTTTCCGCTGATCCAAGGCACCGCCGCCACGTGGACCTGTTGGTTTCCGCTGGGCGATTGTCCGCGCTCCTGCGGCGGACTCACGATTCTCAAAGGTTCTCACCGCGCCGGCTATATTCCCATCCAGCCCTCGAAAGGCGCCGGCGGCATCGCCGTCTCGCTCTGCCCTTGGGAAACCGAGTGGGCCGAGGGCGACTACGAAGCCGGCGATATTATCACCTTCCCGAGCCACACCGTGCACAAGGCGCTGCGTTGCCAGCACAAAGACCTCATCCGCCTCTCGCTCGACGTCCGCTACCAATCGGTCAACGACGTGGTCGAGGAAAAGTCCCTCAAGCCGCACTGCGATCTCACGTGGGAACAGATCTACGCCGGTTGGTCGAGCGATGCGTTGAAATACTATTGGCAGCGTCAACCGCTCACGCTCACGCCGTGGAACGACACCTACCTCCAGCCCAGCCGGCGGATCTGCTAAACACCTCCTCGGCCGGGCCCCGTGCGCCCCGCCAACATCCGCCGCAGCTCAACGTCGGCGCGCGTTAACCAGCCCGTGCCTTACACGTCAGCGGATTGACACCTAAACGCCTTCGCCTCATCCGGTCTCGGATGAAACCCCCGCTCTGGATCACCGTTTTCGCGCTGGTCGGCTCCCCGGCTTTTGCGCAATCCCAGGCCGCCGCCGATCACGGCTCGGAAGCCGTCCGCTACACCGGCGCCGCCGCTGCGGAGTCCACTCAGGCCGCCGTCGCCGCCGCCGCTGGCTCCCTCCGTCTCACCTCGAAGATCGCCGCGGTCCCGCTCTGGCTCGCCGGCAGCGCCGCCGTCTCCGCTGGTGCCACCGTATCCGCCGTCGGCTCGTCCGCCGCCGCTGTCGGGGCGAGCGCCGCCGATGCCGCCCGGCAGACATGGGATTTTTCGTCCGGCGATCCCGCTTCGCGCCCCAGCCTCGATCCCTCGGTGGGTCTGCCGCCCGCGCCGGTTCCACCCGCGCCGCCCCCGCACGACCCTTCGCCCGCCGAGATGCTCAAGCAAAACCAGCGCTGATCCCGCCATGAAGCTCACCCGCCTCCTTCCACTCTTCGCGCTCACCGCGCTCGCCACATTCGTCGCCCCTGCACCCGCCTTCGCCGGCAGTGCAGCGGGCAGCCGCACCGGGGCCGAGAAATTCGGCGACGCCACCATCCGCCAGTTCGCGGAAAAAGTGAACGCCACGCTCGATGCGAAGAAAGTCAATCTCGCGATCATTGCGCGCTCCGGCCGTCCGCGCTCCCAACTACCTCAGGGCATTACTTATACACACGTGGCCATCATCGTCTTCGAGCCCGTGCGCTCCGCTGATGGCCACATCGGGCACACCTATACTGTCTATAATCTGTATCAAGGCGACCAAGGCCGCGCCAACCGATCCTACCTCGCGCAGGACTTTACTTACGATTTTGTTTCCGGCACCGCCGAGCGCGACGTCGCGGTGTTCGTCCCGATCGAGGCGCTGCAAAAACGCATCCTCGCCGTGATCCGCTCGCCGGCCTATCAGGCGCTGCACAATCCCGACTATAACCTCGTCACCAACCCTTGGGTTGACCGCTTCGACAACTGCGTCACCCACACGCTGAAGATCTGTGTCGCCGCGATTTACCAAACCGACGACCGCGCCCGCATCTACGACAACATCCGCCGCTACTTCAAACCCACCCCGGTCAAGCTCAACGGCCTGCAGGCGTTTGGCTCCTCGTTTATGAGCAGCGTGAGCCGGGCCGACATGGATAAATCGGGCCTCCAGACCGCCTCCTACGACTCACTGAAAGCGTTTTTCGCCGAAAACGGGCTCATGGAGGAATCGATGACCATTTCCATGGACTGAACCCGCCGATCGGGCGCCTGCCTTACGCCTCCGCTGCCCCGGCACGGAGGCCTTTTTGTGTGCGGATGCCTATAACTTCTTCCCCACGAACACGCCGAGCACGAGCAACAGCACGCAGACCGCGAGAAAAAGGAAGAAAATGATCTTGGCGATCGCGGCCGCCGCTCCGGCCAAAGCCGCGAAACCCAGCGCCCCCGCTGCGATTGCCACCAGCGCGAATATTAAAGCCCATTTTAGCATAATAAAGAAAGGTTTACTGTTGTTTGCTCGCGCAGACCGAGCGCGCTTCCCTCCGTTCCTGCGCCGTTGGCCGGCGGCGTTTTATAATCATCACTCACAGCGATTGACACCCTCTCGGCTCACCGCAGATTTTGTTCATCGCCCGCATGTTCCACCGGCCTCCAGCGCGCCACGGCGGCGCCAAGATCTGATGCTAAATTTAGAAAGAAAAGTTTTTACGGGTCTCGCCGGGTCCACCGCGATGCTCCTCCTCATCGGCGCCCTCACGTGGTGGAACGCCGCGCGCCTCGTGGACACCTTCCGCTGGGTCGAACACACTCAGGAAGTCATTGGCGACCTCAATGAGACGCTCGTCGAGGTGCTGAACATGCAGGTCGGCGCGCGTAATTACCTGCTGTTGGGCGATGAAACGTATCTGGAAGCCTATCGCCACGCCGCCGCGGAAAGCCGCCGCCGCGCCGCCATCGTCCGCCAGCTCACCGCCGACCAACCGGCGCAACGCGCGCGGATCGACGCACTTGACCCTCTGCTTGCCGAAGCCGCCGTCCGACTCCAAGCCCGCATCGACCTGCGCCAGGCGCAAGGCGTCAGCACCGCGACCGAAGCGAAAACCTCTCGCAGCCACGACATCATCGTGCGCATCCGCCAGACGATTGGAGAGATGCGGCGGCACGAAGAGCAGTTGCTCGCCCAACGCTCCGCCGCGGTCGTGCACGCCTTGGAGCTCACCATGGCCTGCGTCGTCCTCGGCGGCGCTCTCGCCATCGGCTTGGTCACCGTGGCCGGCATTCTCATCGGTCGGGATTTTCGCCTTCGCCGCGAGGCCGAGTCCAAGCTCGAGCGCAACCGCGCCATGTTCGAAAGCCTGTTCGAAAATGCCGCGGACGGATTGATCGTCGTCTCGCCCGCCGGCAGCATCGTGCGCCTCAACCGCACCGCCGAGCGCCTCTTTGGCCACACCCGCTCCGCGTTGATCGGCCATCCGGTCGAAGCCCTCCTGCCCGAGGCATTTCGCGCCGCCCATGCGGCGAAGAACGAAGATGCACCGGCCGACGGTTTTGCGCCCGCGCTCGACGAGCGAATGGACTACGTCGCCCGCCGCGCCGACGGCTCGACCCTCCCCGTCGAGATCATGCTTTCGCCCCTCGAAACCGACGATGGCCGCGTGACCCTCGCGACGGTCCGCGATCTCACCCGCCGCCGCGCCGCCGAACAAAAGATCACGCAGCTCAATGCGGATTTGCAGCGCCAAAACGGCCAACTCACCGCCGCCGTGGCCGAGCTCGAAGCCTTTTCCTACTCCGTGTCGCACGACTTGCGCGCACCCCTTCGTCACATCGACGGATTCTCCGCACTCCTCGGTCAGCACCTCAACGGCAACGCCGACGAGACGAGCACCCGCTACCTTGACACGATTGGCCACGCCGCCCAGCGCATGGGCCGGCTGATCGACGACCTGCTCGCGTTCTCCCGCGCAGGTCGCACCCCCGTCAAACTTGAGCCCGTCGCCCACGATCACCTGCTCGCCACCGTCATCCGCGAACTCAACCTGAGCGGATCCACCGCCCCCATCGCCTGGCAAATCGCCCCGCTCCCCACGCTGCCCGGCGACCCCGCGCTCCTGCACCAAGTGTGGTCCAACCTGGTCGAAAACGCCGTCAAATATTCCTCCAAGAATCCCGCCCCCCGCATCGAGATCGGCGCGCAGTTGGGCCCCGACGGCACGGAATGGATTTTCTTCGTGCGCGACAACGGCGTCGGCTTCGACATGCGCCACGTCGACAAACTCTTCGGCGTCTTCCAACGCCTGCACGCGATGTCCGAGTTCCCCGGCACCGGCATCGGCCTCGCCAACGTCCGCCGCATCGTTACCCGTCATGGCGGCCGCACCTGGGCCGAAGGCGTCAAAGGCACCGGCGCCACGTTCTATTTTTCCCTGCCCCGCGATGCCGCCGCCGTCGCTGCTGTTCAACCGCCCGCTCCCGCCGTTGCTTCCTAACCGCCCCTCGCACCATGTCGCCACTGCCACCCCTGCGTCCCATTCTGCTCGTCGAGGACAATCCCAACGACGTCGAGCTCACTCTGACGGCGTTGAAACAAGCCCGCCTCGCCAACGAAGTCATCGTCGCCCACGACGGTGACCAAGCCCTCGACCTCCTCTTCCGCCGCGGCGCGCACGCCGGCCGCACCGCCCCCGACCCCAGCGTCGTGTTTCTCGACTTGAAAATGCCCGGCACCGACGGCCGCGACGTCTTGCGCCAGATGCGCAACGCCCCCGCCCTCGAAAATCTGCCAGTCGTAGTCCTCACCTCCTCCCGCGAAGAATCCGATTTGCTCGAAACCTATCAACTCGGCGCCAACGCCTACGTCGTGAAGCCCGTGGGCTTCAGCAACTTTATCAGCGCCGTCAGCAAACTCGGCTTTTTCTGGGCCTTGATCAACGAGCCGCCGCCGACTCCCCGGGCCTGATCTTTTCAGATGACGATCCTTTATTTGGAAGACGATGCCGCCGACGCCGCGTTGGTGCGTGCCCACCTCGAACCGCACCTGACCGACTGCCACCTCGTCGTGGCGCCTTCTTTCGCCGCTTTCGAAGCCGCGCTGCACGGCCCTCCGCCCGACCTCATCCTCGCCGATTTCAAAGTCCACGATGGCGACGGTCTCACCGCCCTGCGCACCGCGAAGGCGACTCTCCCCGACACGCCGTTCATCCTCCTTTCCGGCACCATCGAAGAAGACGTCGCCATCGAATTCATCCGCAACGGCGCGCAAGACTACGTCCTCAAGGGCAATATCAAACGGCTTCCCGTCGCGATCCAACGCGCCGTGCGCGAAGCCCACGAACAACGCCTGTATCGGGAAGCCCGCCACCGCCTCGTGCAGCAAGGCGAGATGATCGAACAGGCCAACGAAGCCATCGTCATCGCCGACCTCGCCGGCCACGTGATCTCCTGGAACCGCGGCGCGGAACGCATCTTCGGCTGGACGCTGGCCGACGTCGTCGGCCGCCGCCTCCGCGATGTCGCCTGGCCCGAAGACGCCGCGGCCATCATCGCCGCCTCCGAAGCGTCCGTGCAATCCTCCGCGTGGCGCGGCGAATTGCAGCTTCATACGAAGGCGGGCAAGGAAATCACCATCGAGGTGCATCATACCCTCGTGCTCGATGAAGCCGGCCGGCCCAAAGCCCGCCTCACCATCAGCACCGACATCACCGAAAAAAAACTGCTCGAAGCCCAATTCGCCCAAGCCCAGCGCATGGAAAACATCGGGCTCCTCGCCACCGGGATCGCGCACGACTTGAACAACATGCTCGCGCCGATCCTCATGGCCGCGCCCCTCCTCCGCTCGGCCACCACCGAGCCGCGCGCGCGCCGCATGCTCGACACGGTTGAACAATGCGCCGAACGCGGCGCCGCGCTCACCCGCCAGATTCTCTCCTTCGCCCAAGGCTCTGCCGGCCAGCTCAAGCTCGTGCAGATCAAACACCTGCTGCGCGACATCGTGAATCTGGTCCAGCAAACCTTCCCCCGCTCCATCAAGTTGGAGGCGGACGTGCCCAACGACCTCTGGCTGATCCAAGCCAATCCCGTCCAGATCCACCAAGTTCTGCTCAACCTCTGCGTCAACGCCCGCGATGCCATGCCCCACGGCGGCCGGCTTTCACTCCGCGTGCGCAACACCCTGCCCGACGAAATCGTTCCGCTCGGTCCCGACGCCAGCTCCACCGCCCGCTTCGTCGTCATCGACATCGCCGACACCGGCACCGGCATCCCGCCCGAGGTGCTGCCCCACATCTGGAAACCGTTTTTTACCACGAAAGAGCAAGGCCACGGCACGGGTCTCGGCCTGCCGACCGTCAAAGGCATTATCGGCAACCATCAAGGACACATCATCGTCCAGACCGAAGCAGGCCAGGGCACCCTCTTCCGCGTCATCCTTCCCGCCTCGCCCGACGGCGCCGATCGTCCCGAATCCTCGACCGCCCTCCCTCGCGGCGCCGGTGAACTCATCGTCGTCGTGGACGATGAGGCCCACATCCAGCAACTCTGCTCCACCATCCTCACCCGCCAAGGCTACGATGTCCTCGTGGCGTCCGATGCCGCCGACGCCGTGGGCTGGTTCTCCCAACGCAGTCACGAAGTGCGCCTCGTGCTCACCGATTTGCAAATGCCCGACTTCGATGGCCTCGCCCTCTCGCGCGTGCTCAGTCAGATCAATTCCAACATCAAGATGCTCGTCATCACCGGCCTGCCCACCGCCGAACAACGCCTGCGCGACGCCCCGCCCTGCATCAAGGGCCTCTTGCTAAAACCTTTCACAGCCGAAGCCCTCATCCGGCAGGTGCACGCGATTCTGCATCCGCCGGCGTCCCACGACCTCCCGCCCTCCTGATCCCGCCGCGGTGCCGCTCAACGGCACCCGCACTCTTCGCGCAGATACTTCTCGATCTCAGCGCGATTCGCTCCCGTGCGCTGTTGGATCCGGTCGACCAATCCCTCGCCCTGACCGTTCGCGAGCTGAAGGTCGTCCTCCCGGAGATTTTTGAATTTTTCCCGCAGCTTCTCCCGCGTTGTCTTCCAATCCGGTCCCGTTTTGTCGGCGTTCATCGACCTCCTGACCAGCCGCGCGCGCGACAGTTTCGCTTCACCGGGCCATCACTTCGCGCGCCCGCGCCGCCAGCAAATCGATTAACCGCGGATGCTCGCCCAGCAAAGGCGTTCGCCGCACGCGCCCACCCGCCGAAGCAGCCTCCGCGCGCGCACAGATTTGCGCCACGTCACCCTGCGGCCCCGCATGCCGGCCTTGTTGCAGAAAAAGTTGCGCGACCACCACGTCGCCTCCCCTCCACCCCGGCGCGTCCAACAGCGTTTCCAGCAACGGCTCGTTGAACGCATACGCTTCGCCCGCGCGCCGCTCCATGCTGCACGGCGCCACCTCCGCCGCTCCGCCGAGCAGCACCGCCAGTTGTGCCGCGATCTCGTCGCGCGCCGCCGTCACCGCCCGCACCGGACTTCCATGATCGACCACCGCCACCTTCGTCGCGCCCCGCGCCGGCCCCGTCGCGCGCACAAAATCCGCCAGCATCTCCGCCAGCACCATCTCGCCCGCCCGATGCAGCGGATCCGCCACCGTCATCGTCAGCCCGCCAAATTCTCCGCGCCACCGCTCCGTCGATTCCGGCAAAAATTCCGTCAACGCCCGGCTCGGTCCGATGAAGAGCGGCACCACGCCAAACCGCCGCGCCCCCGCGTTCGCCCGCCTGCGCACCGCCGCCTCCAGGACTTCCGCCGCCCGCCCTCCCAATTCCGCCGCCGGCACCTTGTCCGCATGCAGGACCGACACCGGTTCAACCAGCCGTCCAAGACGCGCGCCCAGTTTTTCCGCCAGCGCGCGCAGCGATCGAATCGCCGCCGGCGCCAGTGAACCGTTGTCGACGAGAAACAGGTGCTCGCACGCCTCCGCCATCAGGCCACGTTCGCCAGTTCCACCACGCCGGACGCCGGCACCGCCAGAGCCGACGCCTGCGTCAACACCTCCGCCAGCCGCACAACCTCGCCCACGATGATCAACGCCGGTTTCCCGAGAATCGTCGGCGCCAGTTCTCCGGCGCTGCCCAGCGTTGCAACGCGCACTTCCTGGGTCGGCAGCGACGCATTGGTCACCACCGCCACCGGCGTGCTCTCGCGCAGCCCGCCCGCCGTAAGCGCCGCCGCGATCTGCGGCAGCCGCCGCGCGCCCATGTAAATGCACAACGTCGCCCCCGTTTTCGCGAGCGCCGCCCAATCCACCCGCGTCTCCGCCTTCGCGCACTCGTGACCGGTCACAAACACCACCGCCGACGCGTGGTCGCGATGCGTCAACGGCACGCCCGCCGCCGCGCCCGCCGCGATCGCGGCCGTCACGCCCGGCACGATTTCGCACGGAATCCCCGCCGCCGCCAGCGCGTGCGCCTCTTCGCCGCCGCGCCCAAACATCAACGGATCGCCGCCCTTGAGCCGCACGACATGGTGGCCCGCCTGCGCCTCCGCCACGAGCAGCGCCGTCGTTTCCTCCTGCGGCACGCAATGCCGACCCGCTCGTTTTCCCACGTAAATCGCCCGCGCCGTCGGGCACAACTTCAGCAATTCCGGATTCGCCAGATCGTCGTAAATCACGACCTCGGCCTCTCTTAACGCACGTTGTCCGCGCACCGTAATGAGCTCCGGATCGCCCGGCCCCGCGCCGACCAGCGTCACGCGCCCGAGCGATTGGTCATAAAGTGAAATTTGTTCTTTACTGAACATCTAAAGTTTAGATTTTGAATCTTCCGCCAAGAATCAAACGCAAAATTTGTCATGCTCCCGAACGACCCGACCAAGCTCAGCAAGAACGAACACCAGAAGCGCAGCGATCCCACGCTGGGCGGCACCATCTCCCGCGTGCTCAACGATCCCACCGCCGAATTCTTCGCCGACGACGACGTCCAGTTTCTGAAATTCCACGGCGTGTATCAGCAGGACGACCGCGATCTGCGCAAGACCGGCAAAAAATACATGATGATGGTCCGCAGCCGCATTCCCGGCGGCGTGATGACCTCCGCGCAGTGGCTCACCTTCGACCGCCTTTCCACCGAACACGGCAACAACACCCTGCGCGTCACCACGCGCCAGTGCATCCAGTTCCACGGCGTGCTGAAGCCCGGCCTTCGCTCCGTCATCAACGGCATCGTTCAATCCCTTCTCTCCACCCGCGCCGCCTGCGGCGACGTCAGCCGCAACGTCACCGCCTCGCCCACGCCCGCCGTCACCAAAGCGCGCGCCCAGGTTTACGCCGACGCCCTGCGCACCGCCTACGCCCTCGCGCCCCGCACCGCCGCCTACGACTCCATCTGGATCGATAACGAGCAGCTCAACCTCGAAGATCCCGCGCACAAAGGCTTCGTCGATCCGCTCTACGGCGACGCTTATCTCCCCCGCAAATTCAAGGCGTCCTTCGTGATTCCGCCGGTTAACGACATGGACGTCTTCACCAACGACATTGGCTTCATCGCCATCGTCGAAGGCGATCGCCTCCTCGGTTACAATGTCGCCGTCGGCGGCGGCATGGGCCGCAGCCACGGCAACGCCGAAACGTATCCGCGTCTCGCCGATGTCATCGGCTTCGTCGAATCCGCCAACATCATCCCCGTCGCCCAGGCGGTGCTCACGATCTTCCGCGATTACGGCGATCGCATGAACCGCAAACACGCGCGCTTCAAATACGTCGTCGAAGAAATGGGCTCCGACTGGGTGCGCGACGAAGTCGTCCGTCGCACCGGCATCGCGATTCCCCCGGCGCGCCCCTATGAGTTCACCAGCACGGGTGACGTCTACGGCTGGAATCGCGCCGTCGACGGTTCGCTCTTCCTCACGCTCTTCGTCGAAACCGGCCGCATCAAAGACGTCGACGGTCACCGCATGAAGACCGCCTTGCGCGAGGTCGCGGAGCAGTTCCCCCACTTCGAGTTCCGCCTCAGCGCCAACCAGAACGTCATCCTCGCCAACATCCCCGACGCCGATCGTCCGCGCCTCGACGCGCTGCTCGCGAGCCACGGCGTGAAGACCGAGCGTCAGGCCTCCCTTCTTCACGCCTCCGCGATGGCGTGCCCCGCCCTCCCGACCTGCGGCCTCGCGCTCGCCGAGTCTGAGCGCATGTTGCCCGGCCTCATCGACAAGATCGAAGCGATCACGGCCGAGCTCGGCCTCGCCGACGAGGAAATCATCATTCGCTCCACCGGCTGCCCCAACGGTTGCGCCCGCCCCTACACCGCCGAACTCGCGTTCGTCGGCAAAGCGCCCGGCCGTTACCAAATCTGGCTCGGCGCCAACGCCGCCGGTTCCCGCCTTAATCGCCTCTACCGCGACGCCGTGAAAGAACCGGACATCGAAAACGAGCTCCGCGCCGTCTTCACGCGCTGGCGCGACGAACGCCTCCCCGGCGAACGCCTCGGCGATTTCGTCGCCCGCGTCATCTGGGCCGAGCAAGCCGCCGCCCAGGCCGCCGCCGCTGCCGCCACGCCGCCACCCGCGCCCGTCGCCGCCGCCGTCGCCTGAGCAACAACGCTCCACTTCCTCCCGCTTCCTCTTCCCGCTCGCGTTTCCCTCCATGAAGGAAAAAGCCCGCCGCAGTCTCGTGAAAGCCATCTCCTGGCGCGTCACAGGCACGCTCGATACGATCGTGATCTCCTACCTCATCACCGGCCAGGCCAAGTGGGCCTTCAGTATTGGGTTCGTGGAGCTGTTCACGAAAGTCACCCTCTACTTCATCCACGAACGCGTCTGGGACCGGCTCTCATTCGGCCGCGTCAACCCCGCGTCAACGTATTCCATTTAACGTCCCGCCTCCGTCCCGCCATGTCCGCTTTTTCGCCCGACCAAATCGCCGCCGCCAACGCCGCCCTCCGCACCCAGTCCCCGCTCGACGTCGTGCGTTGGGCGATCGCGCAAGCCCACGGCCGCGCCATCGTCTCCACCAACTTTCGCCCTTACGAAGCCGTCGTCCTCCATCTCGCCACGCAGGTGCAGCCCGACATTCCCGTCCTCTGGGTCGATCACGGCTACAATCGCGCCGCCACCTACCAACACGCCGAAGCCCTGCGCGCGCGCCTCAAGTTGAACCTGCAACCCTATCTCCCGCGCCTCACGCCCGCGCACCGCGATGCCATCTACGGCGGGATTCCCACGCTCGATGACGAGGAGGGCCTGAAGAAATTCAGCGCGCAGATGAAACTCGAACCGTTCCAACGCGGCATGCGCGAACTCGCGCCCACCGTCTGGATCACCGCACTTCGCCAGGTGCAAAATCCCCATCGCGCCGGCCTCGACCTCGTCTCCCACGACGCCAACTTCAACTCCCTCAAGGTCAGCCCCGTTTTCTATTTCAGCGACGCCGAGATGGAAGCCTACCTCGCGGAGCACCAACTCCCCAACGAGTGGGACTATTTCGATCCCGCGAAAGCCGACGAAAAACGCGAATGCGGCCTCCACGCCGCCTGGGGCGGTCGCGCCGTCGCCTCCGCTCAATAATCCCGTGACGCCTTCCCTCGACTCTCCGGTCCGCGTGCACAACTACCACCTCGACCATCTCCAGCACCTCGAATCCGAGGCGATCCACCTCATGCGCGAGGTCGCCGGCGAATTCGAACGCCCCGCGCTCCTGTTTTCCGGCGGCAAGGATTCCATCTGCCTCCTGCGCCTCGCCGAAAAAGCGTTCCGCCCGTCGGATATTCCGATGCCGCTGCTCAACGTCGACACCGGCCACCACTTCCCCGAGCTCAACGCGTTTCGCGATCGCCGCGCCGCCGAGCTCGGCGCCAAGCTGATCATCCGCCGCGTCGAAGACGCCATCGCCCAAGGCATCGCCACGCCCGCGCCCGGCGAAATCAGCCGCAACAAACTCCAGATCCCCACCCTCCTCGCCGCCATCGAGGAATTCCGTTTCGACGCCTGCATCGGCGGCGCCCGGCGCGACGAAGAAAAGGCCCGCGCCAAAGAACGCTTCTTCAGTTTCCGCGACAGCTTCGGCCAGTGGGACCCAAAAAACCAGCGCCCCGAAATCTGGAATCTCTACAACGGCCGCCTCAACGCCGGCGAAAACATGCGCATTTTTCCCCTCTCCAATTGGACGGAGATGGACGTGTGGGAATACATCCGCCGCGAGCAGCTTGAGGTGCCCAGCATCTATTTCAGCCACCGCCGCTCCTGCGTCCGCCGCCACGGCCAATGGCTGCCCGTCACCGATATTCTCCCGCCGAAACCCGGCGAGACCGTGCGCGAACTCGTCGTCCGCGTGCGCACCATCGGCGATATCATCAGCACCGGCCTCGTCGAGTCGCCGGCCGACACCTTCGACGACATCATCGCCGAAATCGCCGCCGCCCGCGTCACCGAACGCGGCTCGCGCGCCGACGACAAAGCCTCCGAAGCCGCCATGGAAGACCGCAAAAAAGCCGGCTACTTCTGATCCCCGTTTCCCGCGCCTGAACACATGTCCATTTCTCCCGCTCCCGAATTGAACGCCACCCTCGCCCCCGAGCCGCTCTCGCCGTCGTCCATTGCCTCGACGGCGCTCGCCACGCACCCGATCGACATCCTCCGCTTCAACACCTGCGGCAGCGTCGACGACGGCAAGTCCACCCTCATCGGCCGGCTCCTCTACGATTCAAAATCGCTGATGGAAGATCAGATCGAGGCGCTCGAACGCTCCGCCGACATCACCGGCGGCGGCCAGATCAATCTCGCCAACCTCACCGACGGCCTCCGCGCCGAGCGCGAGCAAGGCATCACGATCGACGTCGCCTACCGCTACTTTGCCACGCCCCGCCGCAAGTTCATCATCGCGGATACGCCCGGCCACGTCCAATACACGCGCAACATGGTCACGGGCGCCTCCACGGCGAACCTCTCCATCGTGCTGGTCGACGCCCGCACCGGCGTCATCGAGCAAAGCCGCCGCCACTCCTGCCTCGCCTCGCTCCTGCGCATTCCCCACCTCGTCGTCGCGGTCAACAAAATGGACCTCGTCGGCTGGAGCGAAGAACGCTTCCGCGAGATTCGCGACGACTTCGAAAAATTCCTCCCGCGCCTCGATATCAAGGACGTCAAGTTCATCCCGATCAGCGCGCTCAATGGCGACAACGTCGTCTCGCCTTCCCCTCACACCCCCTGGCACGTCGGTCCCCCGCTGCTCGGCCACCTCGAGACCGTCCACATCGCCAGCGATTGGAACCTCTCCGGCTTCCGCTTCCCCGTGCAATGGGTCAACCGTCCGCATTCCCCGAGCAACCCGCGCTTGCACGACTTCCGCGGCCTCAGCGGCCAGATCGCCGGCGGCGTCGTCCGCCGCGGTCAGAAAGTGCTCGTGCTCCCCGCCGGCATCACCACCTCCATCAAACAAATCTGGACCTACGACGGACCCGTGGACGAAGCCTTCTGCCCGCAATCCGTCACGCTCGTGCTGGAGCACGACCTCGACGTCAGCCGCGGCAACATGATCGTCGGCCTCGACGACTTCATGCCCGGCGCCGGCAGCAATCTCCACGCGAAGATCTGCTGGATGCACCCGCGCCCGCTTCAACGCGGCAAAAAATACCTCCTCAAGCACACGACCAACACTGTCCAGGCGGTCGTCTCCGAAATCGAAAACCGCATCGACATCACGACGCTCGAACCCCGTTCCGCGCCGGCCGAACTCGCACTCAACGACATTGGCGAAATTCGCCTGCGCACCGCCAAGCCGCTCTTCTACGACGGCTACGCGACCAATCGTCTCACGGGCTCGTTCATCCTCATCGAGCAAGGCACCAACGCCACCGTCGCCGCCGGCATGCTCCTCCCACCCAAGCAAGTCGTGCGCGCCGACGAAATCGACTTCGTCATCTGACGCCCGCTCCCCGGAAACGCGCGCCGTGCGCTCCGCCGCACGGCCGCTCCCGCGCTGCTCGTCTCCACCGCGCGCTGCGCCGCGTTCTTCGCCCGCAAATCGGTTTACTCTTCCGCGCACGCCTGTTACCTCTCTGCCCGTGAAGATTTCCGTCAAAGTCGACTATGCGTGCCGCGTGCTGACTGAAATCGCCCGACTGCACGGCACCGGCACCCTCGCGCAAATCGAGCACCTGGCGAAAACCGAGGCCGTCCCCCCTACGTTTCTCGCGCAAATTCTCAGCGAATTGCGCAACGGCGGGCTCATCACCAGCCGCCGCGGCGCCCAAGGCGGTTACGCGCTCGCCCGCCCGGCCGACCAGATTTCCCTCTACGACATCGTCACCGTCATCGATGGCGATGTCCTCGAACTCAGTGGCAACCACGCCGGCCGCACCGGCCGCCGCCTGCGCGCGGTCTGGCAGGACATCCGCACCGACCTCGCCGAGAAAATGAAAAGCTACACCGTCGACCGGCTGCTCGCGCAAAACGCCGCGGAAATGTATTACATCTGAGCGCACCCGCCTCGCCGGGTCGCCGCCCGCGCCGCTATGCCGCGATTTTGACTCGCCTGCGCTCCCGCCCTGCCCTCCGTTTTCCCGACCGCCCTGCATGAGTCTCGAGTCCATCAAACAAGCGCTCCTCCAATCCTACGATGCGGATGGCGGCATCAACCATCTCGACGGCATCAACCTGCCCGGCCAGGAATCCGTCAACCTCCTCGCTGCGCAGTTCATGCACCTGCTGTTTCCCGGTTATTTCGAGGAGACTGGTCTGAGCAAAAACGAAGTCCCCGCGTGGGTCGACCGCCTCCTCGCCAGCGTCGATGCGCGCCTGGCCGCCGAGATCGAAAAGAGTCTCCGCTTCGCCCGTCGCGATGAGCCCGCCCGCCTCGCCCGCGAACTCACCACCGCCACGCTCAGCCGCCTCCCCGAAGTCCGCCGCATCGTGCAGACCGATGTCGCCGCCGCCTACCGCGGCGATCCCGCCGCCCGCAGCGTCGAGGAAATCATTCTCGCGTATCCGTGCGTGCTCGTGATCTCGCTCCAACGCGTCGCCCACGTCCTCTATTCGCTCAACGTGCCGCTGCTTCCGCGCATGCTCACCGAATACGCCCACGAACGCACCGGCTGCGACATCCATCCGGGCGCCGAAATCGGCTCCCACTTCTTTGTCGATCACGGCACCGGCGTCGTCATCGGCGAAACCGCCCGGATCGGCCACCACGTCAAAATCTACCAAGGCGTCACGCTCGGCGCGAAGTCCTTCCAAGTCGACGATTCTGGCGCGCCCGTGAAAGGCGTGAAGCGCCACCCGAAACTCGAGGACCACGTCGTGGTTTATCCCGGCGCCACGATTCTCGGCGGCGATACCGTCATCGGCGAAAACTCCGTCGTCGGCTCCAACGTCTGGCTCATGCAATCGATGCCGCCCAACAGCATCGCCTATTACCAAGGCGACCAGGCTTCCATCGTCCGCGCCCGGCGCAAAAAAGACGATCTCCTCGGCGACAACGGCGGCGATTGGATGATCTGACGCCGCTCGCGTTTCCGCGCGCCCCCGCGCGTTCGCCATTCCGTCCATCGCCGGCGCTCAACGCCGCTTGCGCAGCACCGCCACCGATTGCCCGAGCGCGCCCACGCCGGTGAGCTTCCTCCCGTCGTCGAGCACCACTTCGCCCTCAAACGGGATGTGCGGTTTGTCGCCGTCCCACACCGCCTCCACGTCCATCTCCAAATAATACGCCCACCGCTTGATCGCTTCCCGGTCCATGAACTGGTTCAAGTGATCGCCCGGCTGCCCGTGCTCGAGCATGTGGCGAAACACTTCCCAGTGCGACGGAATGAAGAACTCGAGAAACGAAAACACGATCGCGCCGCCCGGTTTCAACACCCGCTTCGCCTCCTGCAGGTAGCGATAACTGTCCTCATGCTTCAAATGCGTGAGCACCGAGAAGAAACACACGAAGTCCGCCGTGTTGTCCGGCGCCTCGATCTTCACGCCGTTGGCCACCGCAAAGACCCAGTCCGACCGCTGCGCCAGTTCGCGCGCATACGCCAGCAACTCCTCCACCACATCCGTGCCGAGATACCGCACGCCTGGCACTGCCGCGAGCTGGCACGCCAGCCGCCCGCTGCCACAGCCCACATCGATCACCCGCGAATCCGCCGTCAGGCCGAGCTGCACCAGCAACGCACACTCCAGCTTGCCCATCGCCAGAAAATTTCCGCCCACCGCCTCCCGCAACGCCGCGTCGCGATCCAGTTTCGCCCGCAAGCGGGCCACATGGGCGGGATAAGTGACAAGGAAGCCGTCGTTCATACGCGGGGGAAAAGAAGGGGCCGCGCCTTGCCCGGCGCAACGGCGAAAACCTCATTCGCCGCTCCACTTTGGCCCCCGCCGCTCCGTCATCCCTCCGCTCCAAACGTGATTCCCTGCGCCAGCGGCAACGCGTCCGAATAATTTACCGTCGCCGTCTGCCGGCGCATATACGCCTTCCACGCATCGCTGCCGCTCTCCCGCCCGCCGCCCGTCTCCTTCTCGCCCCCAAACGCCCCGCCGATCTCCGCGCCGCTCGTGCCGATGTTCACATTCGCGATGCCGCAATCGCTCCCCCGCGCGGAGAGAAATGTTTCCGCCTCGCGAAGGTCGCGCGTGAAAATCGCGGAGCTCAACCCTTGCGGCACCGCGTTCTGCCATGCGATCGCCTCCTCGAGTGTCCGGTAGCTCATCACATACAGGATCGGCGCAAACGTCTCCGCCTGCACGACCGGCCACTCGTTGCGCGCCTCCACGAGGCAGGGCGACACATACAGTCCACGCCGCCGCTCGCCGCCGCACAAAATCGTTCCGCCACTCCGCTTCGCTTCCGCCAACGCGTTCATCATTCCCGCCACCGCCGCCTCGTCGATCAACGGCCCCACCAGCGTCCTGCGCTGCAGCGGATTGCCGATCGACAGTTGCCCGTAAGCCGCCACGAGGCGCGCGACCAGTTTGTCCTTCACCGACTCGTGCACGATCAACCGCCGCGTCGAGGTGCAGCGCTGTCCCGCCGTGCCGACGGCACCAAATAGAATTCCGCGCACGGCCAGCTCCAGATCCGCCGACGGCGCCACGATGATCGCGTTGTTGCCGCCGAGTTCGAGCAACGTCCGCCCCAGCCGCTGCGCCACCACTTCGCCCACGCGTTTCCCCATCCGCGTCGAACCCGTCGCCGACACCAACGCCACCCGGCGGTCCGCCGCCAGTCGTTCGCCCACCGTCGCACCGTCGCCGATCACAAGGCCGAAAATCGCCGGATCCACGCCATTCGCGCGGCAAACTTTCTCCGCGATCTTCACGCAGGCGATCGCCGTCAGCGGCGTTTTTTCCGACGGCTTCCACAACGTCGCATTCCCCGCCACCGCCGCGACGGCGCTGTTCCACGACCACACCGCGACCGGAAAGTTAAACGCCGAAATAATCCCCACCACGCCCAACGGGTGCCACTGCTCCATCATCCGGTGCCCCGGCCGTTCCGAGGCGATCGTCAACCCATGCAACTGCCGCGAAAGTCCCACCGCAAAATCGCAGATGTCGATCATCTCCTGCACCTCCCCCTCGCCCTCGGCGATGATCTTGCCCGCCTCGAGCGACACCAGCCGCCCGAGCGCCGCCTTCCGTTCGCGTAACGCATTGCCGAGCTGTCGCACCACCTCGCCCCGCTTCGGCGCGGGCACCTCCCGCCACGCCAGCCCCGCCCGCTGCGCCGCCGCGGCCACGCGTTCATAATCCTCGCCCGTCGCGTGTCGCACGCGGGCCAGCGGTTTCCCGTCGATCGGCGAGCATTTCTCCACTGTCTCTCCGCTCGCCCGCCACGCGCCGTCAAAGACGCCCGCGTTGCTTTTCGCCGACAACCCCAGCTCCGGAAAAATCGCCCGCGCCACGCCCGCCACCGACGTCATGCCACTTTTCTTTTTCATAAATTTTGTCCCGTTCTCGTGTCACTTCCCGGGTGCGCGGGCGAGCCCGCGTCACGCGCCATACACGCGCCCGCCCCACTTCGTCGCGAGAAACGCTTTGAGCGGCACCGACTCCTGTTTCACGAAACCCGCGCCCAGTTTCCCGCCCGCGAACAATTCCAAAATCGCCACCACGCCCGCCGCCGTCGTGAGCTGGATCGCCGACAACGTGCGGCGCTGCACCACCGCGCCGCGCATTTTCTTCACGAAGCTCCGTTGCACGAGCCGGCCTTTCACCGTCCCGACGACGCTGACGTAAAACACGACCACGTCGTGATCCGTCAGCGGCACTTCCTGGTCGAAAATCTGTGTCAACAACTCCTGCCGGTCCGCAAGATTCAGATCCTGCAGCATGAAACGCATCAAGTCGCGGTGCCCCGGATAGCGCATCGTCTTGTAGTTCAACTCGCCCACTTTCCCCTCAAACGTTTCGCACATCGTCGCCACGCCGCCCGACGTGTTGAACGCCTCGTATTCCACCCCATCGACCGTCAGCCGCTCCACGCCGTCCAGCGGCAGCGTCGTGATGCGTTTTCCGCCATGCAGCGCCTCGCCCAGCTGGCAGTATTCGTTGATCAACCCCGCCGTGCTCCAGCTCAGGTAATATTTCATCTGGTTGCTCGCGAACAACGGCAGCGCCCCCACGCGCATCTCGCATTGCCGCACGTTGTCGAGGGATGACGCCAGATCTCCGCCCACGATATTGATCGCGCCCGGCGCCAATCCGCACTGCGGCATGAATGTCGCCTTCGCGTCTTTCGCCAGCGCGCGCACGAAGTTCGTCGTGTGCACATCCTCCGTCAGGTCGAAATACGAAACGCCCCGCTCCGCGCACGCCTGCGCAATCGTCTTGTTCAAAAAATACGGCGCCGCGCTCACGACTGCGTCGCACTTCTTCACCAACGCCGCCAACTCCGCCGCCTCTTTCACGTTCAACGTCACCGTGCGCGCCTTCTTCAACCCGCTCACCTCAACGTCCGACCGCGCATCACCCAGCACGACCGCGCGGCAGAACCGGCAGCTCTCCAGCAACGTCGCAATGGTTGCGCCGACTTTGCCGGCGCCGATGATTCCGATTTTCATGGGGTCCTTGGGGTAAATATTTTTCTCGTGCGCCGCCCTCCGCCAGACGCCGCCCATCCGGCCGCTAAGTCGAATGCGCCGCCGTCCTCCGCGGGTCCGTCGCCTCGATGATCACGCTCACCGACTTCTGATTAAAGCCTTTGAATCCGCCCTTGCGCTGCAGGTTCTCCAGATGACTTCCGATCGCGCCGTCGCGCCGAAACGTCGCCGCCTGCTCCGCGCTGATCAAGCCGTCGCGCCGCAGCCGCTCGATGCGCTCCGGTGCCACGCGCCACCGCTCGCCCTCGGTAAACGCCTGTTTCAAAAAGTCGAAATCGGAAAACGGTTTCATCGTGCCCACGCCTTCCGTCGCGAGTTGCTCGCGCAGGCGCGCGAAATCGAAACGCGCTTCCAGATGGTGCATGCCCGCCGCCAGGAAACTGTCGCCATGCAATCCGCACCACAGACCCACCGTGCCCAACCGCGACGCCGGCGGCAGCCGGTGCGTGGAGAAATCCACCGCTGTTTCCTCCGGCATCAGGTCCACATCAGCAAACACCACGATACCCGTCACCCGCTGCTCCAAAATCTGCGCGCCCCAGCCCGCCTCCGCCCCGGCGTAATAGCGTTCCCGCTTTTCAAACCCCAGCCGCAGCAGAAACGCGATGAGATCCGCGAAGTGCGCGCGCGAGCACCGGAAGGTGTGGTGATCGTGATTTCCCCAGCCGAGTCCCAACGCATCCTGCCGCCGCTTCTGCACGCGCGCCGCCCGGTTGCGCTCCTCCCAAAACCGCCGCTCTTCCGCGAAAAATAACTCGCACGCCGCGTCGCGATCCACGTGGCGCAACACCTCATCCAACCGCGCGAAAGCCTGCGCCACGCCCCCTGCATCCTCGGCGAAATCCCGCGGCCGCGTCCGCCAGAGTTCGCCCGCCCGCAACGCCCCCGCGACAAAATCCGCCGTCGGTTCACGGACGACAAAACCGCGATAGCCCAGCCGCTCCACCGCGCTCAAGCGCGTCCCCGCCTCGTCTGCGATCACCGCGCGTCGAAGCCGTGCGCCCCACGCGCCTTCGATCGCCGCGCCTGCCGCATGCTTCGCCACAAAATCCACCAGGCGTTCCGGCCGCACCGCCAGCTCCACCGGCCCGCCGTCACGACTGCCGCCCGCCCGCACCACGACCCGCGGCATCATCGCGCGCGGATGCCACCACACCGCCACATCCGTGGGCGCCTCCACGCGCTCCTCCGCGAAGCCCGCCGCGCTCAACTCCGCCACGTGCTCCGGCGCCACCGTTACATGGTCGACCCACTCATAAAACTCCGTGCCCGTTTCATCGCGCATCCGTTCTGCGAGCCGCCGGGCCACCGCGTTGCCGCGGAGAAACGCCTCAATCCACCGCGTAACCAGCGCCTCCGCCTCGTGCGCCAGCGGCCAGTCAAACGTGGCCGGCGCCGACGCTCCTTTCGTTTCCGATGCCGCAGGAGAAACCATGGGGTAATGGGTGTCCGCGGACCGTGCCTCAGTTCCCCGACGGGTCCACGCGAAACCCAACCCCCGCGCCCCTTTACGCCAAACGCGGTAGCCGCGCCCGCACCCCGTAGGACCGGCGCTCGTCGCCGCGCCCATCTCGCGCGCGTCGCTCTCGGCGCCGTTGCCCCTTCCCGACCATGCGTGCCATTCGCGAGCAGATCCCCCACGTCCGCCGTGCCGGCACGCTACCTGCGGCCAAACAACTCCCACATCAACACCGCTCCTGCCACCGACACGTTAAGCGACTCCACGCGCCCACTGCCCGGAATCGTCACCAGCCGCGAACACGCCGCCGCCACGTCCGCCGCCAGGCCATGTTCCTCGTTGCCGAGCACGAGCGCGACCGGCCTGCCCTCTCTCCCTTTCGCCTCCGGCCGCCCGCCCCGCGCCGCCGCGCCCGCGACATCATAACCGGCCGCGATCAACGCGCGCACCAACGCCGCCAGCCCCGGCACGCAAAAAACATCCACCGCTTCGAGCCCGCCCTCCGCCACGCGAAATGCCGCCTCGCCCGGCCGCGCCGCCGCCGGATCGTCGGGCAGCACGATCTTGTTCACGCCGAAAAATCCCGCCGTCCGTGCCAGCGCGCCCAGATTGTGCGCGTTGCCGATGCGATCGAGCAGGAGCACCGCCTCACCGCGCGCCGCCCACGCCTTCAACTCCGCCGCCGTCGGCGCTCGCAACGCCGGCGCTGCTACGATCGCCACAATGCCGCCGTGATGGATCGAGCCCGCGATCTTCGCGAGCTCCGCGGTTTCCACGCAGCGGTAAACGCGTTTCGATTCCGCGAGCGCCTTGCACATTGCGCCGACCTTCCGGCTCGTCTCGCGATCGAAGAACAACCGCTTGATCGACGCCGCATCCCGCGCAAACCGCGCCCGCACCGCCGCCAGCCCGCAAATCGTGAGTTCCCCGCCTTTCATCCGAGCAGTCGATGCCGGTCAGCGACGCAACACCACTCCGGAATTGGCCGGCCTTAATCCAGTTGGAATTCGATCGGCACCTGCAAATGAAACCTCACCGGCTGGCCATTGCGTTCGGCCGGCGAGAACTTCCATTGCCGCAAGGCCTCAAGCGCCGGTTCTTCGAAAAGCGGCTCCGACGACAAAACAATCGCGGCATCCAGAACCCTCCCGCTCTCGTCGACGATGAAATCGACCGTGACGATGCCCGTAACTCCCGCCGCCAACGCCGCGCGGGGATAGAAAGGAGCCACCCGCTTGAGCGGCTTGGGCGCCACATCCACGTCGGCGTTCTCTGAAATCGCCGCCACGTCATTGAACACGACCGGCAGAAGGAATCGTGCCGCGGCTGGTTTCCCTTCGGCCCGCAACGGCTGAAAGCGCCATTCCCGAATTGCCGCCAGGGCCTCCGTCGCCAACGCCCGCTCTCCCGCCTGCACCCGCGGAAACAGCACCCTTCCTTCACCGTCGATCACGACCTCCACCGTGACCGTCGCGCGCGGTAAAGCTCCGGACCAGTAATTGCGTGGATCCGATGGCATCACCATAGTCTTCAACTTCGGTTGCGCATCGAGCTTCCGCGCGGTCACGACCGTCGGCCCATTGACGTCATCCGCCCCGGCCGCCTCCAGCACGGCGGCACACCGTTTCGCATGACAAAGTTTCGCCACCTGCAAGATCGGCCAGTTTCCGTGCAATTTCACGCGGATGTCCCATCCATCCTCGATTGCCCGCTTTAACACGTTCTCGAGATCGAGCCCCACCGCCGCTTCGATGTTACTCTCCGCATTTTTCCCTTTCACGTCCACGCGGGCGCCGTGATTCGCCAGCAACCGCGCGGCTTCGGCATGTCCGTAAAGAAGCGCCAGGTCCAGCGGCTGCAGTCCCGCCCGGTCGGCGGCCGCCACCGAAGCGCCCGCTTGCAACAACGCTTTCACTGTTTCCCCATCACCTCCCACGGCCGCGTAGTGCAAAGCCGTGCGACCATCCGCCGACACGGCATCGGCCGGAGCGTGCGCGATGAGCAGGTGTTGCACGACCACGACGTATCCCTGCAAGGCGGCCGACATCAATGCGGTGATCCCATTCTTCGTCGCGGCCGAAACCGGCGCACCCGCTCGCAACAGCAGATCCACGAACTCCGGATCGTCCCACGCTGTCGCGGCGATCAACGCCGTTCGTCCACGGCTTTCCGCTTTCGTTTGCGCGCCCCGCGCCAGGAGAAATTTCGCCATGCCTTTTCGGCCGGAATAAATCTTCGAAATCAGCACGCGATCGAGCTGGTGCGATTGCCGACCTCTGTCCCCGTCCTGCTCCGCGAGGATCTCGGCCACGGCCAGTTGGTTTTCATTGATCGCGGCCGCCATCGGAGTCCGTCCGCTGTCATCCCTCTTATCCGCATCCGCATGCGCCCGTAACAATTCGCGCACGACACCCGCATGGCCTCCGCCGCTCGCGAACAAGAGTGGCGTGGCACCTCTTTCGTCCTCGCTGTCCTGCGCCGCTCCCGCCGCCAACAGTGCTCCCACCGCCGCCTCCCGTCCCTTCTCCGCCGCCCAATGCAGCGGCGTAGACCTCCCTCCGTCGCGGCCGATGTCAACTTTCGCCTTGGCCTGCACGAGACCGCTAACCGCCGACGCCAGTCCGGCTTCTGCGGCCAAATGCAGCAGCGTCGGTCCTCCGCGTCCCGCCTCGTTGACTTCCTTCTTCGATAACGCCGTGAAATCGGTCCGGCCGTTCAACATCATGTCCACCAGCGCCGCCTGCACCCGCGGACTCGGTAAAAACGGCCGCGCCGGCACCCAGCCCTGCGCATCCCATCGCAGTAACACCGGCTGCCCTCGTGCCTCATCTTCCGTCAACGGAATCGTCACCGTTCGTTTGAATATGGTCGTCGACGTGACGACCGGCACCGCTTGCGCGGCGATATGTGTAAGCTTCCCGTCGATCAGCCACGCAAAGACCACCACCGCGGGCTCCGCTTCATGTCCTTCCCAATATTCCTGCCACCCGGCCGACCGAATCCCCCTCATTCCTCGGGCCACGCCTACCGCCGCCACGAGCTCCCCCGCCCGCAGGCTCGCCCCCGGTGGTTGCTCCGGACGCCGGGAAATCGAATAGCTGGGCGACCAGCACAGCAAACGCGCGTTCTCCCGCACCTCCCCGGTCAACGTCCATTCCGCGCCGGCCGGCGCCGCCACGGTCTTGCCACCCACCGTCACAAAAATCTGCTTCCCGTCGACGGCTGCGATGGGCGCCAACTCGCCATCCACGCGGCATGCCAATTGGAGTCCCGCCGCATACCCGACGTTGACAGACGCTATTCCAAGCACGACCACCAGCCAGATGGGGAAAACACGTCGCATAGGGGCAGGCGAGTCCACGCCGCCGACGGCGCGACGCCAACAATAATTATCGCCCCAGTTCGAATGCCGTCTGAGAAAACAAAAACGCCCGCTCGCAGCGGGCGTTTGTTACTCTAAGGAAGGCGTTGCCGCGCGTCAGAATCCCTTGAAGTGCTTCGGCTCGTTCGGGTCCTGATAACGCGTCGTATACGTCTTGTTGCTCGCGGCGAGTTTCAGGAAGACGTCCAGCGGCACGATCTCCGTCGGGCCGTCGAGTTGCTTCGTGACTTCGATCAGGCTGTTCACGTCGTTCGACTCGCGCACGTGCACGAGCAAGAAATACGGCCGCTTCGTGTTCAGCGCGATCATCTCGTTCAAGTCCGCCGCCACCTCCTCGCGGGGCCGCTTCGGATTGATGTAGTATTCGTAGGAAATCATCGGCCGCGTGTCGCGCAGATCGCGCGTCCGCGCCGGACCGTAGCCGTTGATGAATCCGATCACATCCGGAAACGCTTTATAATATGCATCGACGGTCGCCTTCGTGAGATCCGCGTTGCCCAGGTTTCCATCGGCCGCCGAGTTGTCCATGATCTCCATCACATGCTCGTCGAGCTGCGCCATCAGTTTGCGCGCCTCGGCCATCAATCCCGGAAAGCGATCCGCCGGAATATGGTTCGGATACATGTAGCCCGGCCCCGAAAGACCGCCGATAAAGTAGTCGTTCGGCGTGGCGCTCTCGTGGAAATACTCCAGCGCCGCCGGCGAAAACTTCGTCCAGTTCATCGTCACCTGCCACGCAAACGGCAGTTTGCCGCGCCCCGGCTTCGTCCAGACGCCGATCCCGATCGAGTCGGACTGCACAAACGCGAGATAAACCTTCGGCTTTGCCGTGAGCTTCGCGTCGAGCGGCACGTTGTTGTTGTTCGTGAACTTGAAACCCGGCGTGAACGTGAACTGACAATTGAAACTCAGGTTCGGCAGGTTGTGCAGTCCTTCCATCTTCAACCCGTAACTCGAGAGCAACGTCGTGTGCTGCTCCTCGGTGTCTTTGCCATACGGATGCCAGCCAAACACCGTCGAGCCTGGCTTCAGTTCGGAGAGGATTTTGCGTTCCAGCGCGAGCTCCGCCGCATCCTTCGGATCCGCCGACAAATCCTCGAAAAACATCTTCTGCCGCACGCCCCAGTCCGCCATGCCCGGCATGCGAATGCCGCCCCGGTGTCCGCCCATCAACATCACGGCGTCCTTCGTGCATCGCGCCCAGTAATGATTATAAGCATCTTGATAGATCTGGGCGTCGGTCTGGCCTGCATAACGCCCGCGCAAGTCATCGATTTTCTTCAACCCGTGCTGCTCGGCGAGCGGGATCAACGCTTCGCTCACCACGACCGCATCCTCCAACCCCGCGATCGTAAACGCCACGTTCAGCGACGGCTCCACTTGCGTGTCCCAGACGACGTAGCCCTTCGCATAACGCGCGAACTGCGTGAGCGCGTCGTTGGCGTTGGCGATCGGCGTGAACTCCACGCCGTGCTTGCGCTCGTAAAACTCATACAGGGGCTCCGTGATCTCCCACTGATAATCCTTCGGGTGGATGATGTAGAGCCGCGGCGCCGTGCGATTCGCCAGCCCCTGCAGGCTGATCAACATCGCCTTCTCCGGCAGCCCTTCCTTCACCAGCCAGTTTCCATCGAAGTGCATCACCCACGCGTGGTGCGCCTCCGGCGTCTGCACCGCCGGCGCGGAGGACGTGTTTTCCGCCGCGCCAGCGTGGGACGCGCCCAGCGCCGCCACGGCCGCGATCAAAACAAAAGAGAGATATTTTTTCATGTTACTGCTTCGCCGCCTTCGCCGGCACTTTCTTGAATCGATAAACCAGCGGACGATTCCGCGTATTGTGCAGCTCGATCAGCACGAGATCCTGATCGCCCTCGACGAGCCGGTATTCCTGATAAAGACGCATCGTGCGGTCGCCCTGCGAAATCTCGATCGGCGCCACCGCTTCCACGCGCAACGTGCGCCCGTCGTCGAGCCACTTGGCCGTCACGTGCGTCTTCTCTCCGCGCCGCGGATAGACCGCCATGTGCCGCTGTTCCACGCGGAAGAAATCCTTCACGTCGGCCGGCGCCGCCGTGTCCACCACGTCGGTGGAGCTCTCCTGCGTCTTGCCCCAGGTCATGTCATGCTGGAGCGACACCTTCGAGCCGTCGACCGCGACGACGAGATCCCACGTCGTCCAGCCATCCAGCGCCGTGCTGCGCGGCACATCGAGCCGCCAACGGCCATTGAAGGCCGAATCGGCGGCGCCGAGGCGCCCCAGCACCAGCGCGCCAAAAACTAAAGCCAAGATTGCGCGTTTCATCCCGCCACCCAACTCCGCCGCTCGCGGAAAGACTAGGCGAAAGATGCTGAAAATTTCCTTCGCCCGCGGAACTTAGACCATTTCACCGACCACCGTGAATTCCTCGCGGTCGTGAAACAAATGCCGCACGCGCACCGCCTGGGCTCGCGCCAGCGGCGACTCCGCCGCCGCGAGTTCGCGCAGGAGGCCGATCGCGTCCACCCGCCCGAATTTAAGATTCACCACAAAGCGACGGCACCAGCCCCGCGCGAGCCACGGTCCCACGATATGTTGCAACACATGGTGCGGCTCCTCGACCAAATCGCAGAACAACCAGTCCACACCGCCCTCCGCCGGCGCGTAGCGAAACGCGTCCTCCCGCCGGTGTTCGATCTGCGGATGATCGAGCGCGCCGCCTTTCAGCGGACCATTGTCGACCGCGAGGACCCGCGCTCCGCGCTTCGCCGCGCTGTAACTCCAACCGCCCGGCGCCGCGCCCAAATCGACCACGAGCTCGCCCGCCTGCGGCTCGCGCCCGAGCACTCCATACGCTTCCTCGACTTTCAGATAGGAACGCGAGGGCGCCAGCGGATCGTCCGCCATCCGCCTCGCGCCGTGCACGAACGCGTCCCGCGACACCCACGCGCGGCCGAAATCCGTAAAGAAAACAAACAACCCCCGCACCGCGCCCGCGCCCCGCGGCAGCTCCGGCGTTGCCAGCTTCGCCACCCGCGACAAACGCTTTTTGAGCGCCTCGCCGCACGCGTTTTCCACCGCGCCGATGCGCCGTCCCAGCCCCACCATTTCCGCCGGCCCGAGCCACACGCTCGGCCACGTGCCTTCGATGCGTTCACCTTTGAGCCGCGTGAGAAAAAATTTCGCAATCTGCCCCGCCAGCGCGTTCACCGATTCCCCGCGAACCTCCACCGGTTCGCGCAACGTGAAATGCGCCATCGCCATCCGCTCGACCCCTCGCTCGTCGAGCGCCGTTTCCAACCGCACCCAGCCCGCCCCGCTCTCGGCCACCGTCGCGCCATGCAGCTCCGTCAACTCGCGCGCGAGCAACGCTTCGAAACCAGCCTGGCAGGTGAGCAACATCGCGCCGAACGTGCCCGTCCTCGTTTGCGCCGCGAGCCGAATCGTTCGCGGCGCTCATGCGCACCGGCCACCATGGTTTCCCCAACAGCGTGCGCGCGAGCCCGGCGTGACTCGCGCCCTTCGCTGCAACACGCACCCGGTGATCTCGATCAGCTCACAACCGCTGCAGATGAAACCCGCCGTCGATGTCGAACACCGCGCCCGTCGAAAACGGGAACCGGTCCTCCGCGATCGCGCGCACCGCGCGACCCACATCCTCCGGCTTCCCCCACCGCCGGATCGGCGTGATCCCGCGCTCGTCGTGCAAAATCAGCTTGTCGTATTTTTCCTTCACCCCGCCGGTCATGTCCGTCGCGATCACGCCCGGCCGCAGCTCGTAAACATTGATCCCATCGTTCGCGAGGCGCTCGGCGAAGAGCTTCGTCATCATCGCCAGCCCCGCCTTCACCATGCAGTAATCGCCGCGGTTGATCGACGCCGTATAAACCGAGATCGATGTGATGTTCACGATCCGCCCGCGAAACCCCTCCGCGTCCGGCTCCTGTTGCAACATCTGCTTCGCCGCGAGCTGCGTCAGGAAATACGGTCCCTTCAGGTTGATCGCATACAAGCGGTCGAAACTCTCCTCGCCCGCCTCGAGCAAATCCGCCCGCACGTTCGGCGCCACGCCCGCGTTGTTCACCAAAAGATCGAGCCGCCCGAATTTCTCGACGACCTCGGCGATCACCCGCGCGCGATCCTCCGCCGAAGCCACATCGCCCTGCACGGTGAACCCATCCCCGCCCGCCGCCTTCACCAACGCCAACGCCTCTCCGGCGGCCTGCGCGTTGCCCGCATAATTGATGGCCACGCGGCAACCCGCGCGGGCCAGTTCGATCGCGATGCCGCGGCCGATCCCGCGCGAGGCACCCGTGACGAGAGCTGTTTTCGAAGCCATGCGCGCGAGCAAGCATGACCTCCCACCGCCCCGCCAGACAATTTGCCGCCATCCGCGAACCAACGTCCCGATGCTGGGTCCATCGCCTCATAACTCTTTGTTCACGATGAAAAAATTCACTCTCCTTCTCACGGCTGTCAGCAGCCTGCTCGTTCTCGGTTGTTCCAAAAAGAACGACGGCTACACCACCACCACGACCAATAACACCATGTCAGACACGACCGCCGCGGCCGACCATGACATGCGCACGGCCGGTGACAAAGTCGCTGACGCCAGCCGCGACGCCGCCGATAAAGTCGGCGATGCCGCGCACAAGGCGGGCGACGCCATTCAGGACAAGCTGCAAGACTGGCACCTGACGGGCGACGACATCAAAGCCGACCTCCGCAAGTCGGGTGAAGTCGTGCGTTCCAAGTCCAGTGCCGCCGCCGCCAGCACGTCCTCCGCCTTCGACACCGCCCGCATCACCTCCACGATCAACGCCAAATACGCCACCGACTCCGGCCTCTCGATGTGGAAAATCGACGTCGATACCAACAAGGACGTCGTCACCCTCACCGGCAGCGTCGATTCACCCGAGCAAATCGGTCGCGCCATCGCGATCGCCTTGAACACCGATGGCGTTCGCCAAGTCGTTTCGAAGCTCGTCGTGAAGAACAACGGTTGAGCTTCCGGCGGGTTTCAGCCCTCATTCCAGCATGGGCAAACTCTTCTTCTTTCTCATCGGACTTGTGGTCGGCGGCTACGCCGTCCACGTCTACGAACGCAGCGAGTCCGCTCCCGGTCGATCAAGCCCGGGAACCGGCGCCAGCCTCGGTGACAAAACCCGCGAGACGGCGGGGCGCGCCGCGAGCGAATCTCGCGACGCCGCCGCCAACGCGCGGGACACCCTTTCTGAAAAGCTTCACGACTGGCATCTCACCGGCGACGACATCAAAGCCGACCTCGCCAAAACCGGCGAAATCGTTCGCTCCAAAGCCGCGGTCGTCGGCGAACGCATGACCGATGCGCGCATCGTCACCGTGATCAAAGCGAAATACATGCTCGATCGCGAACTTTCCGCCTTCGACATCAACATCGATTGCCGCGATGGGCACGTTTCCCTGCGCGGCTCCGTCGCCTCCCCCGACCTCGCCGGCAAAGCCGTGGCGCTCGCCCTCGACACCGACGGCGTCACCAACGTGAAAGCCGACCTCTCGCCGCGCGCGAAGTAAACGTCGGGTCTCGCGTGCGGCTCTCGGCGCCCGCCGAGAGCCGTTCAAACGTTCCCGGTTCCGCCCGCCCTCATCCCCCGCGGCGGTGCCTCAGCAACTCCCGCGGGGCCACGCCATGCACGGCCTTGAAGCAGCGCGAAAAGTGATACGCATCGGCGAACCCCACGCGCGCCGCCGCCTCCTTCACCAAGCCGCCGTTCTCCACGAGTTGCTCGGCCGCGAGCGTCATCTTCCGGCGTAGCAGATATTGATACGGACTGCCGCCGTGATGCCGGCGAAACAACCGGCAGACGCTCGACCCGTCCAAGCCCGCGATCCCGGCGATTTCTTCCAACGTCGAGAGTGTCGCCGCGTTTTCGTCGATCAACATCTTGCAGCGGAGAAAACGTTCCCGCGCCGGATCACCGCCCCGCGCCTGCACGTCCATTTGCTCCTCCAACTTCAGCAGCAACACCTCCAGCCGCGCACTCGCAAGCTCCCGGGCCACCGGTGTCGCCCGCTGCGCGTCGTGAATCAGCTCCTCAAACAAATCGCGCATTTCCGCATGCGCGGCCAATCGTCGCACCCCGCCCGGCGCCACGCCCGCCCGCGCCAGCCGCGCCGCGCTTCCCTGGCCCGCGAGGCAAACGAAATACTTCACCATGGGCGCGGCGGCGTCCGTCGCGATGCCGCACCGCGTCTTTAATCCGTAGGCAAACACCGTGCCCGCCGCGATCTCGTGCGTCGCGCCGTCCAGCGTGACGCTGCCCCGCCCCTCCGCCACGTATTCCAAGCCATGGTAACCGTAGCTCGCTCGTTCGATCCGGTAATCTGAATTGCACCGCTCTCGCCCGCCCAGCGCGGGCCGGCAGCCCACTCCCCGGCCGGGCGCGAGCTGGAGAAAAAAATAACGCGCCCCGCTCACCTGTTCCGACAGCAGTTCTCGGCGCCGGCGGGCGCCAATTTTATCCAGCTTTTTTCGCAAAGTATCCATTCCGCTCCGGTTTGCTCACGGGCATACTCGTTCCTTCACCGCTGCTGCCAGCCAATTTTATCTAGCAACGACCTTCCCCGCCATGCCCAAGCTCCCCGCCAAAACCGTCTTGCTCGTCGCCAATGGCGACTTGCGCGCCTCCGCCAACGAAGCCTGCTGGGCCGCCCAGCACGCCATGGAACAGCAGCTCGCCGCCGCCTTGAAGAAACTCGGCTACAAGCTCGTCCGCGCGCACCCCTACAAGCCCGCTGCCAAACACGGCTTCATCGGCTCCCAAAAAGAAGGCATGGCCGTTTTCGCCGGCCTCAACCCCGACGCCCCGCTCATCGTCGCCGAAGCCGTCTGGCAATATTCGCACCACGTGTTGCACGGCCTCATCTCGCATCGCGGACCCATCCTCACCGTCGCCAATTGGAGCGGCACGTGGCCGGGCCTCGTCGGCATGCTCAACCTCAACGGCTCGCTCACGAAGGCCGGCGTCAAATATTCCACGCTGTGGAGCGCGGATTTCACCGACGAATTTTTCACCGCCGGTCTGCAAACCTGGCTCAAGACCGGTTCGCTCAAGCACAAGACCACGCACGTCCGCCCCCTCGCCCGCACCGCCGTGCCGCCCAAGGCCCGCACCGTCGCGAAAAAAATCGCCGACGACCTCCGCCGCCGGAAGTCCATCATGGGCATTTTCGACGAAGGCTGCATGGGCATGTATAACGCCATCGTGCCCGATGAACTCTTGTTTCCCTGCGGCGTTTACAAGGAGCGTCTCTCGCAATCGGCCCTCTACTACGCCACCACGCAGGTCACCGATGCCGAAGCCCGCGGCGTGTTCGACTGGCTCAAGGCCCGCGGGATGAAATTCCACTTCGGCACCAACCCCGCCACGGATCTCACCGAGGCGCAGGTGCTCGCGCAGTGCAAAATCTACATCGCCGCCCTGCGCATCGCCGACGAATTCGGCTGTGAGACCATCGGCATCCAATATCAGCAGGGCCTCAAGGATCTGCTGCCCGCCTCCGATCTCGCCGAAGGCATCTTGAACAACGCCGATCGCCCGCCCGTCGCCAACGCGCAAGGCGAGATCATCCGCGACGGCGCGCCGCTCACGCATTTCAACGAGGTCGACGAATGCGCCGGGCTCGACGGCCTGCTCACCCAGCGCGTCCATCAAGCCCTCGGCCAGCCCGTCGAAAATACCCTGCACGATCTCCGCTGGGGCGATTACGACGCGTCCGGCACCACCAAGGAATACGTGTGGGTGTTTCTCATTTCGGGCAGCGCGCCGCCCGCGCATCACATCAACGGTTACGCCGGCACTGATTCCCTGCGCCAGCCACCGATGTATTTCCGTCTCGGCGGTGGCACCGTGCGCGGCATCGCCAAGCCCGGCGAAATCGTCTGGAGCCGCGTGTTCGTCGAAGGCGGCAAACTGAAAATGGACCTCGGCCGCGCGAAGGTCATCGCGTTGCCTCAGGAGGAAACCGAGCGCCGCTGGCAGGAAACCACCGTGCAATGGCCGATCATGCACGCGGTCACTTACGGCGTCTCTCGCGACCAGATGATGGCCCGCCACAAAGCCAACCACATCCACGTCGCCTACGCGAAATCGGCAAAAGACGCCGACCTCGCGCTCTACACCAAAGCTGCCCTCGCCGCCGACCTCGGCCTCGAAGTCAGCCTCTGCGGCACCAAAGCCGACGGCGGAAAGTTTTAACTCTCGCGGCACGAGCGTCGCCTCCGCGCGCCGCTCGTAAAACGCTCCGCGAAGTGCGGTCAACAGGTGGGCCGTGCGCTCCGTCGCGCGGCTCACACGCCGCGCGTGCGTGCACCGCGTCCTCGATTCCTCCGAATTTCGCGCAGATTCGCGTCATTCGCGGGAGGCATCCAGCGCGGCGCTCCGCGCAAAAGGGTCAGTGCGTGCCGTCCGCCTTCTTCCCCTCCGTCGACTTATCCGTTGACGGTTCGCTTTTGTCGTCCCGCGCGCGGCCCTTCCGCGACGACAACGTTTGCGCGCCCACGTCGAAGTCGACGAGCCCGCGCAATTCTTTCCGGAATTCGTCGTCGTAGTAGCGTTTCATCGCCTCGTTTTCCTGGGTCACCTCCCAATCGAATCGTCCCAGGATCGGCACGCGCCCCTTGATCCATCGGTCCCACGCCTGCCCGAACGTGAATCGATTGAGCACTCCGCGCGAAAACCCGCCGGGCGCGCCCATGTATTTGTCCATCGCGTGCGCCTCCAGCCCCCGCGGCGAACGCACATCGCGGTCACTCGGCGGCTTCTCTTCGCGGACCACATAGCGCGGCAACCGCACGATGCCGTTCGCCGGCTGATCACCGGGCACCTCCGCCTCGGCCTCAGCCTGCCCGGGCGCTTTAGGTGCGGCGTGCGCCGCCGCTTCCGGAGCAAATTTCGGCATCTTCTCCGCGAGCGCCGCGGCCAGATGAGGCGACACCGCCCGCGGGTGTTTGACTCCCGTCGCATCGCTCGGCGCCGACGCCGCCTTCTCGTTCACTGCGCTCTCTCGCCGCGCGTCCGGCCCCGCGAACGCCACCGCACCGGTCAATGCCAGCCAGGGGAAGAAGCGCACCCAACGTTGAGTCACCGCGTGCACAGGAAAAAGCGTAGCCGCTTGCGACGGACCTGCCACCGTTTTGTTCCAGCCACCTCGGTCGCGACAGCGCAGGCAGCATTTGATTCTTCCACCAAACCCCATTCTCCTCCGCGCTCGTTTCCCATGAGTTCATCGCTCCCTCCGCTTCCCGCCGAACCCCGGCCCGGCCGCTATCGCCACTACAAAGGCCGCGACTACCGCGTCCTCGGCCTCGCGCGGCACTCGGAAACGCTTGAACCGCTCGTCGTCTATCAAGCCCTCTACGGCGAGCGCGGCCTCTGGGTGCGCCCCGCGGCCATGTTCTCCGAAACCATCACCCACGCCGGCGCCGCCGTGCCCCGCTTCACCTTCGTCGCCGACGATCCTTTGTAACCTGGGGCGCTACTCTTCCCCATGCGCGTCCTCCTCGCTTTCGACAAATTCAAAGACTCCCTCACCGCGCCCGCCGCGTGTGCGATCGCGGCGGACTGTTTGCGCACGCGGCAGCCCACTTGGGAGCTCGACCTTTGTCCTCTCGCCGATGGTGGCGAAGGTTTCGCGGAAATCCTCACGCGCGCCGCGGACGGGCAACTCATTGTCCGCACCGTCACGGGACCTCGCGGCGCACCGACGACGGCACATTTCGGCCTCGTGCCGCTCAACCACATTCCCGCCGCAGCCCGCACCTTGCTCGACCTTCCGGCCGCCCCGGCCGATGCGCGAATCGCGATCATCGAAATGGCGTCCGCCAGCGGACTCGCGCTCCTCTCCACCGACGCCCGCGATCCGTGGCACGCTTCAGCGCAGGGCACCGGCCAGCTCATCCGCGCCGCCGCCGATCTCGGCGCCGCCGCGATTCTGCTCGGCGTCGGTGGCAGCGCGACCAACGACCTTGGCCTCACCGCGCTCGCGGAACTCGGTTTCTCCTTTCACGACGGCGCCGGCGTTCCGATTCATCCTCCGCTCCCCGCGACGTGGCCGCGCATCGCCGCCATCCGCGGCTCCGCTCTTCCTCTGCCCCCGATCCGCATCGCGTGCGATGTCACTAATCCGCTGCTCGGCCCGCGGGGCGCGGCCGCGGTTTACGGCCCGCAAAAAGGTCTGCGCGCCACCGACCACGCCCGCCTTGAAGCCGAAAGCGCTCGCCTCGCGCATCTGCTGTGCGCTCACACGCGCCAATCCATTTCCTTGCTCGACGTTTCCGGTGCCGGAGCTGCCGGTGGGATCGCATTCGGCTTGATGGCGGCAACCGGCGCCCGACTCCTCCCCGGCTTCGATCTCGTAAGCTCCTGGCTGGATTTGGAAAAACGCCTCGCCGCCGCGGATATCGTGATCACCGGCGAAGGCCGATTCGACGCCAGTTCGCTCGAAGGCAAAGGCCCCGGCGCCATCGCCGCACGCGCCCTCGCGCTCACGAAGCCCGTCCTCGTCTTCGCCGGCGCGGTCCTCGCCGCCTCGCGCCCGGGCCTTTCGCTGCACGCGATCACGCCGCCCGGCACCCCGTTACCCGAAGCGTTGCGCACCGCGCCGCAGAACCTCGCCGCCAGCGTGCAACGCGCCTTCAGTTGACCCGCGCTCGCGACTTTGCCGGTGGCCGTGCGCTCCGCCGCGCGGCGGCGTTAACTACGACGTTCAATCAGCCGCGCGCGGAGCGCCCGGCCCACCACCTCAGGCCCGCGGACCAACCGGCGCGTCTCGCGCATCCGCCCCTCGCGCCGTCATTCTCCCGCCCCGAGAAAATCGACATCCAGCGGCGCGAAAACCCGCTTTCCGCTGCGCGCGATCAACCACACGCCGCTCTCCACCGGCACGATTGACTTCACTTCGTCGAAGCCCCGCGGCACCGCCGCCATCGCGAGGATATGCGCCACGCGCAGCGGCTGCTTCGGATCGAGTTGCACCGTCGTCGGCACGCCCGCGCGATTCAGCGCGTTGGGTTTCGCTGACGCCGCCAGACCGTAGTGAAAATACGCCGTCACCTCCTCGACCCCGAGCACGTTGCGATGCCGCCCGCTCCACGGTGCGTAGTAGCGCCCGCCGTTCGAGTGCCAGAGCACGGTGTGCCGCAGCACCGTCGGGTCCTTGAGTGCGAAAAAGACATAGCCTTCGCCCGGAAACGTCACCGCACTCCAGCCCAGGCCGCGCGGCTTCGCCGGCCCCACCAACATCACCAAATCCTCGTAGCCCCGCCGCGCCGGATAACGCGACAAATCCGCCACCTCGCCATCCGCGCGCGGCACGCGCTGCAGCGAGCGGAAGCGTGCGTTGACCTTCAATGAGGCGTAGCCGCCCGACTCGGGCTGTTCGAACAATCCCGGCGGCGTCACCCCAAACGCAAATGCGCTGGTCGAAACCCGCGCCACGCCCGGCTCATCCGGAAACTGAAGACATGGATGCGTGCCGATCGCCATCGGCCCGCGCATGCCGCTGAGGATATTTTCACAATACACCGCCGAGTGGCCCTCGCGCACCGTGATGTATTTATCCACACGTCCCGCCCGCACCGTCAGGTCCATCCGCGTATGCAACCGGGCGACCTCGCCGCGCGCCTCGCCGTCCACGAGCTTCCACACGTCATTCGCCGGCTCGCCGTGCGGCGGGAATTTTTCGCCCCGCCACGGCGTTTCGTTGCCGCCAAACGGCGCGCAGAAAAAATCGCCGCGCAACACGCGCAACATCTGCGGCGTGTCCGCCGCCACCTTTTCCTCGGCCCAGGGGGCGATGGCGAAGGGCTGCACCGCCTTCCCGTTGCCCAGTTGAAAAGTGACGGGCGCCAGTTGACCGCCCCGCTCGGTGAGCCACGCATCCACGGTCCCGTTTTGTAAACGCCAGCAACGCTGGCCCAAGTGCCGCTCGAGTTTCATGCGCCCGCTTTGCCACGTTGCGCGGCGAAAAGCGAACCTCGCTTGCGCCCGCCCGCCCAATCTCTTTGGTGACGACGGATGTTTGAACCTCACGACGACCCAGCGAGGCACCGCGCGAACGTGCGCCGCGCGAAGCGATTCCTGCGCTTCATGCCGCGGCGCGCCGTGTTCCATCGCTATCCGTTCGTGGGCCGCTTCGCCGCCGCCGCTCGCCGCCGCGCTTATTTGTGGTCGTTCAAATCCGCCCACGTCCGCCCCGCCCTCTACGCCGGCTCCGTGCTCTCGCTGCTGCCCGTGATGGGCGTGCAACTCCCGCTCGCCCTCCTCTTGTCGCTGCTCCTGCGCAGCAATTTCATGATTCTGGGCGGACTGCAGTTCATCACCAATCCCTTCACCGCCGCCCCGATCTACTACGCCACGCATCAACTGGGCGCGGCCATCATCCACTCGACCGGCATCGGCCGCAGCCCCGACGAACACGCGATCTCCGCGCCCATCAGCGATGGCGCCGTCGAGGCGCCGCCGCGCGACGAACTGAGCGCGGACTCCGCCTCCGTCCGCCACCCCTCGCCTCATCCCCATCCTTGGCGACATCGCATCGGCACCGCGTTCAACGCCCTCGTGCTCGGCGGCACGTTGAGCGGCCTGGCTCTTGGGCTCGTGCTCGACCTGGCCTGGCGGCTCGGCGCCGCGAGCCATGCCCGCCACAAAATCCACCGGCCGCCCCGTTCCCGCTCGACGCGTTCCAATGCGCCACCACAGTGACCGCGCCCATGGTTGGTTTTTCGCGCTCCCTCTTTCTCGAGCCGCTGCTCACTTGCTTCGTTCTCGCCCTCGGACTTTTCGGTTGCAGCGCGAACCCCGCGCCTACCCGCCCCGCCGCCGTCCGGCCCGTCGCGTTTAACCCGCCCTCGATTGCCAACGCCCCGGCGACGCGCACCCCCGCACCCTTTCCCGTCATGCTCGGCATCGACGTGCTCGAGGAGCGCGGCTTCGACCTCGTCAAAGGCAAACGCATCGGCCTCCTCACGCATCCCGCCGGCGTCAACCGCCGCGGCGTGAGCACGATCGACGTCCTGCGCCACGCGCCCGGCGTGAAACTCGTCGCACTCTACGGCCCCGAACATGGCGTCTATGGCGATGCCCCGGCGGAAAAACCCATTGCCAACACCATCGACAAGCGCACCGGCCTCCCCGTGTTTTCGCTTTACGGCAAATACCGCATGCCGACCAAAGCGATGCTCAAAGGCCTCGATGCGATGGTCATCGACCTGCAGGACATCGGCACCCGCAGCTACACGTTTTCCAGCTGCATGCTCTACACGATGGCCGCGTGTTTCGAAAACAACGTCGAAGTCATCGTGCTCGACCGGCCCAATCCTCTCGGCGGCCTGAAGGCCGACGGTCCTCCGCTCGACCCGCAGTGGAAGAGCTACGTCGGCGCGTTTCGCGTTCCCTACGTGCACGGCCTCACGATCGGCGAACTCGCGCGCATGGCCAAGGAAGCGCCCGGCGTGATGGACATCCCCAAAGTGATGAACATCCCCGACGCCGTCCGCGCCCGCGGTAAACTCACCGTCGTGCCGATGCGCGGCTGGACGCGCCGCATGCGCTGGCCCGAGACCGGCCTCAAATGGGTGCCCACCTCGCCCATGATCCAGGACTTCGGCGCCTGTGTCGGCTACGCGATGGTCGGCCTCGGCACGTATTTTGATCCCGCGTCGAAGTTCGACATCGGCTTCCGCCACGGCGTCGGCGATTATTACGCGTTTCTCGGCCTCTCGCACAAATCGGTCAAGACCGACGACCTGGAACGGGAATTGCGCGCGCTCAAGATCCCCGGCCTCGCGTTCCAACGCGTCAGCGTCACCGGCCGCACTGGCAAGCCCGCGACCGGCGTTTATGTGATCGTCAATGATTGGGACGACTGGAATCCCACCGAGCTCAGCTTCTACCTCATGCGCCTCGCCTGTAAGCTCGATGCCCGCAACCCGTTTCGCACCGGCGATCCCAGCGGCTTCCTGCGTCACATGGGCTCGACGGAGTTTTTCAACGCCCTCCGTCGCGACGGTGCGCAGATCAATCTCAACGCCTGGTTGGCCGACTGGCGCGCCAAATCCAAAATCTACCAGGAGCAGAGCAAGCGCTACTGGTTGTATCGCTGAAGCCGCGGTCGTCCCCCTCGCCAAGTCGCGTCCGGCCTGCGTCGATTGGTGAAACTCATCTCCCTCGCCGCGCGCGAATCACGAATCGTTGGGCGCGTCGCTGCCCACCCGCCGCTCGGCGGTCGCGCGCGTATTTCCTCAACGGCTGCCATGATTGTCTGCCGCCGACTTTTCCGCCGCTTTCCGCTTGCCGCTCCGCCCGGCGGAGAAACACTCGGCTGCACTCGCGGCGTCACGCCGGACCCTTTCCCCCTACAATCCCGTCATGCCTAGACCCGTCACGCTCTTCACCGGCCAATGGGCCGATCTTCCGCTCACCGAACTCGCTCCGCTCGTCAAAAAAATGGGCTACGACGGCGTCGAACTCGCCTGTTGGGGCGACCACTTCGACCCCGATCAAGCCGCCGCGTCGAAAAAATATTGCGCGGAAAAATGGGCGCTCCTCGCCGATCACGGCCTCACGTGTTTCGCCGTTTCCAGCCATCTCGTCGGCCAGGCCGTCTGCGACCTGATCGACGAACGCCACCAGGCAATCCTGCCGCCGGACGTCTGGGGCGACGGCAATCCGGAGGGAGTGCGCAAACGCGCCGCCAAGAAACTCGCGCTCACCGCCAAAGCCGCCCGCGCGTTCTTCAACGCGAAGCCCGGCCGCGGCGCCACGGATGATTTTCCCGCCGTCGTCAACGGCTTCACCGGCTCCAGCATCTGGCATTCCCTCTACGCGTTTCCGCCCACCTCGCAGGCGTTTTGGGACGCCGGTTACGCCGACTTCGCGAAACGCTTCGGCCCGATCCTCGAGGCCTTCGACAAGGTCAACGTCAACTTCGCCCTCGAAGTTCACCCGACCGAAATCGCGTTCGATATCGCCAGTGCCCAGCGCGCCGTCGCCGCCGTGAAAGGTCACCGCCGTTTCGGGTTCAATTACGACCCGTCCCATCTCGGCTACCAAGGCGTCGACTACGTGAAGTTCATCCGCACCTTCGGCGACCGGCTTTACCACGCCCACATGAAAGACGTGTGGTGGGGCCATGGCGACGGCACCGTCGGCGTTTTCGGCGGCCATGTGAGTTTCGGCGACGCGCGGCGCGCGTGGGATTTCCGTTCGCTCGGCCACGGCGATATCAATTTCGAAGAAATCATCGTCGCCCTCAACGACGTCGGCTACCGCGGACCGCTCTCCGTCGAGTGGGAGGACATCCGCATGGATCGCGTGCACGGCGGCACCGAAGCGGCCGCGTTCGTCCGCAAAATCGATTTCCCGCCCAGCGCCGTCGCCTTCGACGCCGCCTTCGACAAAAAGGGCTGATCAACCTTTTGCCACGGAGACGCTGAGGTCCGGAGGTTTTTATACCCCACTCCGCTTCTCCGCGCCTCCGTGGCAACCACTCAAAACTCCATGAACAGAAAACTTCGTTTCGGCATGATCGGCGGCGGGCGCGGCGCATTTATTGGCGCGGTGCATCGCATCGCAGCGTTGATGGACGGCAAGGCCGAGCTCGTGGCCGGCGCGTTTTCAAGCGACGCCGAACGCTCCAAGGCCTCGGGCGCCGATCTCTTCGTCGACCCCGCCCGCGCCTACGGCAGTTATCAGGAAATGGCCGTGGCGGAAGCGCGACGCCCCGCCGCTGACCGCCTCGATTTCGTCGTCATCGTCACGCCCAATCACCAGCACTTCCCGCCCGCGAAGCTGTTTCTCGAGCAAGGTTTCAACGTCGTCTGCGACAAGCCGGTCACCTTCAATCTCGCCGAAGCCAAGCGCCTCCGCGCGATCGTGAAGAAGACGAAAAAGGTCTTCGTCCTCACGCACAATTACACCGGCAATGTGATGGTGAAACAGGCGCGCCTCCTTGTGCAATCCGGCGCGCTCGGGCACGTGCGCAAAGTCATCGTGGAGTATCCGCAAGGCTGGCTCAGCACGCATCTCGAAGCCAGCGGCCAGAAGCAGGCCGCGTGGCGCACCGACCCCAAACGCAGCGGCGCCGCCGGTTGCATGGGCGATATCGGCACGCACGCCGAGAACCTCGCCCGCTACATCACCGGCCTGCGCATCGACACGCTTTGCGCCGATCTCTCGACCTTCGTCAAAGGCCGCAAACTCGACGACGACGGCAACATCCTGCTGCGCTTCAAGGGCGGCGCGAAGGGCATTCTCCACTCGTCGCAAATCTGCGTGGGCGACGAAAACAATCTCAACATCCGCGTCTACGGCGAGAAGGCGGCGCTCGAGTGGCATCAAGAATACCCGAACGAGCTCGTGCTCAAGTTTCCCGACCAGCCCCGGCAAATCTGGCGGCGCGGCAACGGCTACCTCGACCCCAAGCTGGCGCCCTTCACGCGCATCCCCGCGGGGCATCCGGAAGGCTACCTCGAAGCATTCGCCAACCTCTATCTGGAGGCGTTTCGCGCGATTGCCGCCGAAGTTTCCGGCCAACCGATTCCTGCCGACTGCGATTTCCCCACGATCGACGATGGCGTCGACGGCATGCTGTTCATCGACACCGTCGTGAAGAGCTCCAAGGCCGGCGCGCGTTGGACTAAATTCCCCTCGGCGTGAACCGCCCCGCCATGTCCGTGCGCACGCGCTTCGGCCTCGCCTGCGCCGTCGCTGCGCTGGCCGCGGCTTTCGCTGTGCCGGTGTCGCGCGGAAGCACGCTGCCGGCATTCCCACTCTACGAACGCTACCTTGCGATCGACGGCGCCTGTGCGTGGCCGCGGCTCACCGTGCTGCCCGGCGGCGAGATCTCCGCCATGGTCTGGCCCAATCCCTACCACGGCTACATCGAGGGCGCCGTCGAGTGCTGGAACAGCACCGATGAGGGCCGCACGTGGCACCGCACCGGCATCCCCGTGCCGTATGCGCCGGGAGAAAATCGCATGAACCTCGCCGCCGGAGTCGCCGCGGACGGCACTTACGTCGCCCTCGTGGTAGGCTGGGATAAACGTCTGCCCGCGACTTGGACGGCCGCCTCCTCCGCCGAATCCGATCGCGTCGGCCGCACGATGTTTCGCGATGCGCATACGCTCGACGCCGTGCCCGCAATTTCGCACGACCGCGGACGCACGTGGAAACAGTTTTCCGCGCTCGTCGCGCCGCGGCAAACCACCGGCCACGCCCTCGTTCCCTACGGTCCGATCGCGCCACTCGCGGACGGCCGGCTCGGCGTGATGCTCTACGGCGATGCGGTTCATTTTTACACCAGCCGTGATGGCGGGGAAACCTGGCAGGAGCGCGGTCATTTCAGCGAAAACGCCGCGCACAACGAGACCGCCTGGCTGCGTCTCGCCAACGGCGATCTCTACGCTGCCTCGCGCACGGCGGGAGATGCTCACGTCGATGCCTACCGCTCGCACGACGGCGGGGCGACGTGGCAGTTCGAAGGGCCGCTCACGTTGGGCGGCCAGCATCCCGCGGATTTGATTACATTGCCCGATGGCCGCGTTCTCCTCAGCTACGGCGTGCGCAACGAAGGTCTGTGGGCGATCTGCGAGCGCTACGGCGATCCCACCGCGACCGAATGGTCATCCCCGCGCCTCCTCGTTGACCTTGAAGGCTCCACGGACGACCCGACGGCCGCGAAGCCCGGGCGCGATGGTGGGTATCCGTGCACGGCGGTCGCTCCGAGCGGCACGCTCATTACCGCGTATTACAGCCGCGGCGTCCCCGCGCATTACCGCTACCACATGGGCGTGGTGCGGTGGTTGCCCGAGCCGGCGAAATAAGGCCCCGCGCGGCGGCGGTGCGTCATTCGCGCCGCGGTCGCGTCAAACCGGGCAACGTCGGCCGCTCTTCCGCCGCCTCGTGGGCGGCATCGACCACGGCTCGCACTTCCGCACTGGTCGGAAATTTCGGCAAATAGCCGTCGGCGCCCAGCTCGTAGGCGCGCTTCACGTCGCTATTTTCGTCGGAGGTCGAAAGAATGACCGTCAACATGTCCGTGAATTCCGGGCGCTGACGGATCCACTTTAGCACGCCGAAACCGTCGATGCGCGGCAGGCGTAAATCGAGAAAGACCAGCAACGGCCGGCCAGCGTCGCTCTTTTCGAGAAAGGCGATCGCTTCCTCCCCGTCCGCCATCACTTCCACCGGATGGTTCGTGCCGGCCTTTTGCAGGAGGCGACGGATAAAAAATACCGCATCGGGGTCGTCTTCGACCACCAAGATTGGAGCATGTGCAGAGGCCGCACGCATAGCGAAGCAGGAGTAAGGAAAGCGACAGCCATCGCACGGAAGCACGAAGGGCCGACGGACAGATTAGTGCCTTTGTGGACGCCGGCGAGGCTTAGTCCCGCCGAAATTCACGTTTTAGAATGGATTTACAAGGCGTCTGTGGTCGCCCGCTAAAATAGTCACGTTTAGTGCGATTTGGTTGCGCTTTTTCCGCGGTTGCGTGCGCTGGATTTTGGTTCGCCGGCCCGCGCCATGCTTTCCCGCTTGCCGCATGTTTCGGCGGGGCCAAACCTCAGCGAAATCCACGCTCATGCCCAAACGAACTGATCTGAAGTCCATTCTTATTATCGGCGCTGGCCCCATCGTCATCGGTCAGGCGTGCGAGTTTGATTATTCCGGCACCCAAGCCTGCAAGGCCCTCCGTGAAGAAGGCTACCGCGTCATCCTGGTGAACTCCAATCCGGCCACGATCATGACCGACCCGGAGTTCGCCGATGTCACCTACATCGAGCCGCTCACCGTTCCCTTTCTCGAGAAAATCATCGCCGCCGAGCGCCCGTCCGCCCTCCTCCCGACCCTGGGTGGACAGACGGCCCTCAACCTGTCGATGGACCTCGATAAAGCCGGCATCCTCGCGAAATACGGCGTGGAGATGATCGGCGCGAAACCCGACGCGATCGCCAAGGGCGAAGACCGCGAGTTGTTCAAGCAGGCCATGGTCAAAATCGGCCTCGACGTCGCCCGCTCGCGCACCGTCAAGTCGATGGAAGAAGCCCGCGCGGCCGCGGAAATGTTGGCGATGTATCCGCTCATCATCCGCCCTTCCTTTACGCTCGGCGGCTCCGGCGGCGGCATCGCCTACAACCGCGAAGAGTTCGAACTCATCGTCGCCAACGGCCTGGACCTCTCCCCCGTGCACGAAGTCCTCGTCGAGGAATGCCTCCTCGGCTGGAAGGAATACGAGATGGAGGTGATGCGCGATCACAAGGATCAGTGCGTCGTCATCTGCTCCATCGAGAATTTCGATCCGATGGGCGTCCACACCGGCGACTCGATCACCGTCGCGCCGGCGATGACGCTCACCGACAAGGAATATCAGGTCATGCGCGATGCCTCCTTCGCGGTCATCCGCGAGATCGGCGTCGAGACCGGCGGCTCCAACATCCAGTTTTCCGTCGATCCTGTGACCGGCCGCATGGTCGTCATCGAGATGAATCCGCGGGTGTCGCGCTCGTCCGCCCTCGCGTCGAAAGCCACAGGCTTTCCCATCGCGAAAATCGCCGCCAAGCTCGCCGTCGGCTACGCCCTCGACGAACTGCGCAACGATATCACCCGCCTCACCCCGGCCAGTTTCGAACCGACGATCGACTACATCGTCACGAAAATCCCGCGCTTCACGTTCGAGAAATTCCCGGGCGCTGACACCACCCTCACCTCCGCCATGAAGTCCGTCGGCGAGGCGATGGCCATCGGCCGCACGTTTAAGGAATCGATGCAAAAGTGCCTTCGCTCGCTGGAAATCGGCGCCCGCGGCTTCGGCGGCGGTGGCAAGCACGGCGGCGACGAACCCGTCGAAGAAAAGGTGATCAACGCCAAGCTCGGCACGCCCAACGCCGAACGGATCTTCTACATCCGCCACGCCTTTCGCGCCGGTTACTCCGTCGAGCGGATTTTTGATCTCACGAAGATCGATCCTTGGTTCCTCGTGCAACTGCGCGAGATCTGGGAGATGGAGGAAGCCGTCCGCGGACAAACCATCGAAAACATCGACCCGGTGCTCCTGCGCCGCGCGAAACAATTTGGTTTCTCCGATGTGCAACTCGCGCACCTCCTCGGCAGTGATTTCGCCGCCGTCCGCGCCGCGCGCCGCCAGCGCGGCATCGAGACCACGTATCGTCTCGTCGACACCTGCGCCGCCGAATTTGAGGCATTCACGCCGTATTATTATTCGAGCTACGGCGACGAAAACGAGATCCTGCCGCCGACGGGCAAAAAGAAGATCATGATCCTCGGCGGCGGTCCCAACCGCATCGGCCAGGGCATCGAATTCGACTACTGCTGCGTTCATGCCAGCTTCGCCCTGCGCGAACTCGGCTACGAAAGCGTCATGGTCAACTCCAACCCGGAGACCGTTTCGACCGACTACGATACGAGCGACCGCCTCTATTTCGAGCCGCTCACGCTCGAAGACGTGCTCGAAATTTATCAGCAGGAGAAATGCGACGGCGCCATCGTGCAGTTCGGCGGCCAGACCCCGCTGAATCTCGCGAGCGCCTTGAAGGCGAATGGCGTCAACATCATCGGCACCTCACCGGAGAGCATCGAGATCGCCGAGGATCGGAAGCTGTTCGTCAACATCCTCAACAAACTCGGGCTCAAGCAGCCGGACAACCGCACCGCGTTGAGCGAAAATGAAGCGCTCACCAGTGCCGCCGAAATCGGCTATCCGGTGCTCGTGCGCCCCTCGTTCGTGCTCGGCGGCCGCGGCATGTTCATCCTTTACAGCGAAGACGAACTCAAGGCGGTCGTCCGTCAGGTCTTCGACGTCATGCCCGGGAAACCCGTGCTCATCGACAAGTTCCTCGAAGATGCCATCGAGCTTGACGTCGATTGCATCAGCGATGGCGAGACTTCCGTCATCGGCGGCATGTTGGAACACATCGAGTATGCCGGCGTGCACTCGGGTGATGCGGCGATGGTCATGCCTCCGCATACGCTCAACGCCGACATGCTGGCGACCGTCCGCCGTGCCACTTACGCGCTCGCGAAAGAGCTCAACGTCGTCGGCCTGATGAACATCCAGTTCGCCATCAAGGGCGCCCAACTCTACGTCCTCGAGGTCAATCCCCGCGCGTCCCGCACCGTCCCCTTCGTGGCGAAAGCCATTGGCATTCCGCTCGCGAAACTCGCCGCCAAAGTCATGACCGGCGCAAAGCTCAAGGACCTCGGTTTCACGCGCGAACAAACGCCCAGGCACTGGTGTGTGAAGGAGGCCGTGTTTCCCTTCGTCCGCTTCCCTGGTGCGACGATCGCGCTCGGCCCCGAAATGCGCTCCACCGGCGAAGTCATGGGCCTCGACGCCGATCTCGGCGTGGCGTTCGCCAAAGCCCAGGCCGCGGCCAAACCCGGCCTGCCGACCAAGGGCAACGTGTTTCTTTCGGTCAAAGACGCCGACAAGCCGCGGGCCATTGAAATCGCGCGCACCCTCGAACAATTCGGCTTCACCATCTTCTCCACCAGCGGCACCGCTCAGACGCTCCTCGATGCCGGCCTCGCCGTGAAACGCGTGGCCAAGCTCTCCGAGGGCCGCCCGAACACCGTCGACTTGATCAAGAACGGCCAGATCCAGATGGTGATCAACACGCCCAACGGCATGATCCCGCGCCGCGACGAAAACGCCATCCGCTCCGCCGCCTATGCCCACAACGTGTGCATCATGACCACCATCACCGGCGCTGCCGCCGCCGTGGAAGGCATCCGCGCGCTCCGGGAGAAACACGTCGGCGTGAAGCCTATCCAGCAGTATCGCGGCAACGTCGTCGTTGTTTGACGCCCCACCTGCCCGGCAAGCGCGCCTCGCGTTTCTCGCCGTCAGACACCGGTGACGAAGAGCGTCGCCGGTATCGCCCGCTGACACGCGTGCCCGATTCCTCGGCGGCGACACCGCGCTGAAGCCAGCGCTCGCGGCGTGTTGGTCATGAACGCCAAGACGTCGAAGTCTACGCCCGTAAACCCCGTGGCTCGGCGAAGTTGTGTTCGCTCGCACCTCCGGGCCTCACCGCGAAAACCGGGGCCTTTTTTGCAGACGAAAAACGGTTGCTTGCGACTGAAATCCTCCCTCGCGCCACGGCGGAAAACTCGCCTTTACGGAGTCGGTCCCATCTGTTTTGGTCGCACGTTCCAATCCCGATTTTCTCGATATGACCAAGCCTGCCAAATCCTCCAGCGTCTCGCCTGCTGGTGCCGACCCCCAACTCGTTACTCCCGCGGCTCCCAGCTCCGAGGAGAAATTGCACGCCTTCTGGCAGCGCCATCGCGGCACCCTTCTGGGCCTCTTCGTGCTCGTCGCCCTCGTCTTGGTGGGCAAGGGCGCTTGGGAAATCTGGCAGGCGAAGCAGGAACAGTCGCTCCAGCAGGACTACGCCGCGGCCTCCACCCCGGAACAGCTTCGCGCCTTCGCGTCCGCGCATAACGGCCACCTCCTCGCCGGCGTCGCCCAACTCCGACTCGCGGACGAGGCGTATGCCGCCGGCAAATCCGCCGACGCTCTCACTGGTTACGAAAAGGCCGCGCCCCAGCTCGAAGGCACCATTCTCGGCGCCCGCGCCCAACTCGGCGCCGCCATGGCGAAATTGCAGGCCGGCCGCACCGCCGATGGCACCGCTGCGCTGCAGCAGCTCGCCAACGATGCCAAACAGCTCAAGGGCATCCGCGCCGAAGCGATCTATCATCTCGCCACCCTGGCCAGCGCCAACGGCTCCGCGGACGACGTGAGAAAATACTCTGATCAACTGATCGCCCTCGACCCGACCAGCCCGTGGGCCCAGCGCGCCATGATGCTGCGCGCCACACAGCCCGCCGCCCCCTCCGCGCCTGCCGCCGCGGCTCCGGAAGCCGCCGCGCCCGCCGTCAAATTAAACGTCCCCGGCACCAAGTAGTCGCCCGCGCCAGCGCCGCAGGCCTTGCCTCACCTCAGCCGTCGCGCCTTCCGCGGCGGCTTTTTTCTGCCTGCACTGCACGCCTCGCGAGCGCCGCACCCGCCACGCGTTAACCCCGTGTTCCTGCCAGCGCCACCCGCAGCCGCAGGCGCGCCTTTAACGCCTTGTAACCGGGCCGAAACACATTCCGGAGGACCGCCGGATCGAGATGGGGCGGCACGCATGCGCACCGCCACCGGTGCACCCGCTCGCGCCAGTCGCGCGGCTGAGGCCGCCAACCCGCGTAAATTGTGCGGTCCAACGCCGCATAAAAATAATGCCGGAACGGGTGCGCGTTGTCGTAGTGCCACGGCTTCGACCCCGTGGTGAAATGCACGAGAAACGGATCCGTGCGCACCCGCCGCAAATCGGCCGCCGTCATGTGCAGAAAGCCGGCCGTGTGTACGAAAAACTTGAACTGCTGATTCCACCGCCGATCGAGGTGCGTCCATCGGCCGGCAATGGCGTGGTTGAGCGCATCCTGATCGTGGAATTCCAGCCGACCTTCCTCCTGCTGGATATAGGCGAGCGCCGTTAGATGCGTCCGCTCCGCCCGCCATCGTGCGAGGTCCATCAATAATACGCCCGCGTTGAAGTAGTCTTCCTCGCACGCAAGACCGACCCGCGCGAAATTCTCCGCGCGCGGCTTTTGCACGGCCGCGAGACTGTGCGCGCCCAAGTCCTCCGCCCACAATTCCTCGACCGCGCGGCACACCACGATGTCGCAATCCAGATAAAGCACCCGTGTCACCTCCGCGGGGAGCACGTCTGGCAGCAGCAAGCGATCATACGTCGCCACGCTCAAGTGCTTGTCCACCTTCGCGCCGCGCAATCGCGCGTCATCCGTCGCGATGGGCACCACGTGAAATTCCCCGCCGAGCGATTCAACCCGGTTGGCGAGGTGCCCCAGCATCTCCGGCTGCAACGACCGGCTCGCCACCCATACGCGCAGCGCCGACGGCTGCGATGCCGTCGCCACCAACGATTCCACCGCGACAGTCAGCGGTTGGAGGTATCCTTCGTCGCAACAAAATGCGATGTCGACATGCCGGGAGGACATGCACGAACGATCACGCCCGGGCCACCAGCTTCAAGCCAGCCCCCGCCTCTCACGTGATTTTCGGGCATACCCTGATGCGACGTTCAGGAAGCTGTCGCCCTCACCTGTCGTGCAGATGCGTTACGAAGTGTTCACCCTCGCTCTCGCGGCACCCCTCTTCTCATGCGCATCGGTTTCTTCCTTCGCTATCCTTTTCACGAAAGTATTTTCCGGACCACGCTCGCGGCGGTGCGCACTCGCCATGAGTGTCTGGTCACTGGCGATCCGCGCGCGCTCACGCGCTTCCGTCCCCATGTCGTCGTGGCCGCCGAAGACATCACCTACCTTCACCTGCGTGCGCATCTGCCACGGTCGATTTTTATCCACACCCGCCATGGTCTCGCGAGCAAGGGCGTGCCGGAACGCTCCTTCCGCGCCGCCGATTACGTGTGCGTGACGAGCGAGTTCGTGCGCTACGACTTTCTGCGCCGTGGCGTCCGCCCCCGACGCGGCTACTGGGTTTTGGGTTATGTGCAGATGGACAATCTCTTCGTCGCCGAACGCCCGGCCGCGCTCCCGCCCGGGCGTCGCGTGGTGCTGTATGCGCCGACCTGGCACGAAGGCCTTTCCTCGCTCCCGGTCTTGGGCGACCGCATCGTCGATCTGCTCCGCGGCCGCCACTCCGACACGATGCTCGTCATCAAGCCGCACCCACTCGTGCAGCAAGGCGCCCGGCCCTCGATCGCCCCGTGGATGGAAACGCTCCGCCACGCGTGCCGCGGTCGCGATGACGTCATCCTCCTTGAACAACGCGGCCTCGACGTCATGCCATGGCTCAACGCCGCGGACGTGCTCGTCAGTGATGCCTCCAGCGTGCAGCTCGAGTTTCTCGCACTCAACCGCCCCATCGTGCTGATCAACAATCCTGCGCGGCTCGTCTCGCCGCATTACGATCCGTCCGGCTACGAATGGGCGTGGCGCGATATGGGTGACGCCGTCGACGACATCGAAACACTGCCCACCATCATCGATCGCGCGCTCGCTAATCCTCACCACGGCGAAGCCGACCGCGCGCGTTACCGTGAACGTTTGTTTGGTTCAACGGCCGACGGGCACGCCGGCGAACGCCTCGCTTCGCACATCGATCGCCTCGCCCCCGAAGTCGCCTCCGAACTGGAGTTGCTCGCCCTCTCGCCCTTCGGCCTCACCTTTGCCCGCCTGCTTCCGCACTTCCGCACGCTCGCCGACACTCGTCGCCGCTGGACGCAACGATTCCGCCCCGACCCGCTGACGCCCGCGGTCGCACTCACATCGTCCAAATAACTGCCCAGCTCTCGCCCTGCGGGCCACTCGCGAACTCGTGCCCCGCGGGCGTCCGCCTACTCGTCCACCCACAACCGGCAACTCAACGCCGGCAGGGCGAGTTCATGCGGCAGCCGCTCTGACGCTTCGTCCGGCGAACGAAACGCCGCCTGATCCGCGACCAGCCGCCAATCACGGTTCAGCACGCTCTCGTCGTTGAAAACCAGCCGCGCCGCATGCGTGTTCGGGTTGATCGCGAAAAGCAGCCGCTCGCGCCCTTGCGATTCGTCCGCATTGTAGAGCAACGCACACGCCGTCGAATCGCCGGGCGCAAACACGCGAAAATAAGTTTCCGTCGGCGGAGAATACAGCCGCAGCAGTCGGCCAAGCCGGCCCGCGCGAAACTGGATCCAATTCGCGAAATACGCGTGCGTCGCCGCAAACGCCTCGGCCCGTTTGTAATCCAGCGCGTTCAGGTCGCCCCGCTGATACGTGTTGTTCACCCCGTGCTTCGAGCGCAGGAAGTCCTGCCCGGCCGCCAGCATCGGAATGCCCACGGCCGCCAGCAGACATGCCGCCATCAAATGCGTGCGCACGCGGTCCGCATCGGTCGGACGCGAGCCGTCGAAATCCCCGTTCTCGGTGATCACGTCGATCCATGTGCGATCGTCGTGCGACTCGGTATAGTTCACCGTCTGCGCCGGCCATTTCGACCAATACCACGGCGAGCCTTTGAGGAAATAGGCGCACCGCTCCGCCGATCCGCCCCCGCGCACATACGAGCGCACGAAATCGCGAAAGCCATCGTTCCACGAACTCCAGCCCGTGTCCCGCAACGCGCCGGCGATGTGCCCGCGAAAACTCCACGGCTCCGCAATCAACACCACATCGGGCTTCGTTTCCTTCAACGCCGTCTCAATGGCCCGCAACACCTCCACGCCCAGCAACTCTGCCAGATCGAAGCGAAAACCGTCCACGCCATACGCCTCGATCAGATGCCGGCAACTGTCGATGATCAGCCGCTGCGCCATCGCCGCTGACGCCCGCAGGTCGTTTCCGCACCCGCTCCAGTTCGTCAGTCGGCCAGCCTCGTCCTGCTCGAAATAGTAGCGCCGGTCGATCGCCATCAGATGCGGCGGCACACCCACATGGTTGAACACGACATCCAGCAGCACGGCGATCCCGCGCCGGTGACACGCCGCCACGAGCGCCTGCAGCTCGCGCACGCCCGAGGCGCGTTCCGCGTTCAACGCATACGCACTCGCCGGCGCGAACCAGTTCACCGTCATGTAGCCCCAGTGGTATTCAGCGGGTGTCTGGCTGTCGAATTCCTGCACCGGCTGCAGCTCGAGACAATTCGCGCCCAGCGCATGCACGTAGAATTCCGGACTCTCCACCCATTTGCGCAGGCCCGTGAATCCCATCCGCTCCGCCGGACTCAGCTTGATCGGCGCATTGGCCGCGAGATCGCGCACGTGCCCTTCGACGATCACCAGATCCTGCCATCTTGGCGTCGCCCGGCGGTCGCCGCGTCCGATCCACGCCTGGTCCAGCACCATGCCCGGCCCTTTCCGTCCCACCGCCGCGAAAGCGTATGGATCGAGCACGCCTTCATGCCGCTCGCTCACACCCCGCCCGTCGCGCGGACCCTCGATCGCATAGCTATAGAACCAGCCGTGCAGATTCTGGTTCACCGTCACCTCCCACACCGCCGGTTCATCCGCGCGCCGCACCAGGTCAAACGCCGTCGCGCGCGCCACCTCCGCCACCATCGCCGCCGCACGCACCTGCACCCGCCGCGCCCGCGGCGCAAACAACCGGAACGTCGTCGCTCCGCGGCGCACGAGCGCGCCCAGCGGCAGCTCCGTTTTCAACGCGAAGAAAAAATCGCCCGGTTCCACCGCCACGGCCTCCACCCCGTCCGCGCCGATGGCCAGCACCGTCCACGTCTCCGCCAAATCCAACGCGGCCGCCGTGGTGAACGCATGCAACTGCGCGCCAGTCCGCGCCGGATCCAGGCCGCGATTCGCGTGCCCCGCGTCGTCCGTCACGCGGTTGGGAGCGTTGTCCGGCACGCCCACCCATTGATGCTCGGCGGTCACGAATTTAAAACGCCGCCACGGCTCCGTCAGCAGCCCCGCTCCTTCGACCGCGCGCCGCCAGACCGGCTCACCCAGCAGTTCCCCTGCTTCGAGCAGCCAGTTGTCCTGCCCGACGGCCTGCTGCCAGCCATTGAAATCGCCGGCCACGTAAATGCGTTCACTCCGCCCCGGCGCGCGCGGCAGCACAAAATTCACCCGGCCGCCGTCATCCACGTAATAACCGTAACGCGTCGCGGCCGCTTCCCGCGGAGCCGCCGCAAACGTCACGTGCGGCCGCGTGTTCTCGAATCCCTGCAACGCGAGCACGGGGGCGGCGTCGCCCGACCAATCGCGCGTAAATTCCACATAGCCCCGCGTCGCGGATTCGAGCCACGCCCGCACCATCGTATTCGCCCGGCCGCTCACTGCGTCCCCTCGCTCGTCAAACTCGACCCGCTTCGCGTCTGGGCAGTCGCCCGCCACCTCGCGATCGTTCGTTCGGCCGCACAGGTCGATGCTGCCACTTCGCCAAACCTTGGCCGGGTAAAAATCCGATGCACCGCGCCACTTTGCGACCGCCCCGCGTCGCCGCAAGCGTGACGGTAAATCCTTCTCCGGTCCCCGCGCAGATTTGACAATCCGCCGCCGACCTTCGTCGCTCCTCGCGTGTCCGCGCGTGAAAAAATCCTCGTCGCCATGTCCGGTGGCGTTGACAGCTCCGTCGCCGCCCTGCTGCTCCAGCGCCAGGGCTGCGACGTGGTCGGCGCTTACATGAAAAACTGGATCAACGAGGAAAACGTCATCGGCCACTGCCCGTGGGAGCAGGACATCGTCGACGCGCGGGCCGTCGCCGACCAGCTCGGCATCGAGTTTCACGTCGTCAACCTCATGCGCGATTACCGCGCCCGCATTGTTGATTACCTGCTCGACGGTTACGCGCGCGGACTCACGCCCAATCCCGACGTGATGTGCAATCGCGAGATCAAGTTCGGCGTCTTCCGCCAATGGGGCCGCGATCACGGCTTCACCGCCATCGCCACCGGCCACTACGCCCGGCGAGTCCTCGCGAAGCCGGCCCTCACCGATGCTCCCGCCACCTATTCCCTCCTCGAGGGCGCGGACAAAAACAAAGACCAGTCCTACTTTCTCGCGCTCCTTAACCAGGAGCAGTTGCGTGATGCGCGTTTTCCCATCGGCGATTTGCCCAAACCCGAACTCCGCCGCCTCGCCCACGAAGCCGGCCTCGCCACCGCCGCGAAAAAAGACAGCCAGGGCATCTGCTTCATCGGCGAGGTGAAGATGCAGGATTTCCTCCGCACGTTCGTCCCCGACCAACCCGGCCCCATCGTTCGCGCGACCGACGGCGCCGTGCTCGGCACTCACCGCGGCTTGCATCTCTACACCCTCGGCCAACGACGCGGAATCGGCATCCCCTCGAACACCGATTTTCAAAACTACGTGGTCGTCGGCAAACGCGCCGCCGATCGCGCTCTGCTCGTCGCGTTCGATGGTCCCGATGCCCCCGGCCTCTTCTGTCGCGAAATTCGCGTTCACCACCTGAGCTGGATCGGTGCACCCGTCAGCACGCCCGCGGCACTCGAAGGCCGTGTCCGCTACCGCGACCCCCGCGTCCCTCTTGAGTATTTACCCGCAGCCGACGGCGGCGCCCTCGTGCGCTTCGCCACGCCGCAACGCGCTCTCGCGGCGGGCCAGGTCCTTGCGCTGTATCGCGGCGAGCAACTGCTCGGCGGCGGCGTTTATCTGTAAACCGCTTAGGTGCGCGCGCTCCCTCGTTTTTCGCGTAAAACGCGTGACGCCTTGCAGCGCTCCGCCACGATTACGGCGCCATGAACGTCATCCCGGCCCGCCTCCGCGCCTCTTTCGCGCAGCAGGCGCTGCGTCCGGACCTCGCCCGCGCGGTTCGCTCCACGGTCGCGTTCATGCCGCCCGTCTTGTTGATGAACGCCGGCCTCGTCTCGCACCTGGCCGTCTTCTCCGCCATCGCCGCGCAAAGCGTCGCCATGGTCGACGTGCGTGGCCCTTATCGCCTGCGGGTCGGCCTGCTCCTCGCCATGGCCGCGATTCTCGCCGGCGCCACTCAACTGGGCGTGTGCGGCGCGGCCTCACTCCTCGCCGCCGTGCTGCTCACCGCGCTCGTGGGCGTGTTGATGGGAGCCTGGCGACACCTGAGCTCCGACTACGGCCCGTCGCTCGCCGCTTCGTCCGCCCTGCTGTTTCTGATCGCACTTGCGACGCCCGCGATTCCCGCCGGCCACGCTGGCGCGGCCATCTACACCCTCGGTGGCGCACTCGGCGGCGTGGCGCTGCAGGCGTTCCTCTGGCCTTGGCGCGCGCAACATCCGCTCCGTCGCGCCGTCGCGGAAAGCTGGCTCGCCTTGGGCAATCTGTTCGCCGCGCTCGCCAACGATGAGCCGCGCACCGCCGACGCGCGCTCCGCCAACCTCGCACAACTCGAAAGCGATCTCCGCACCGCGCTCGATCAAACCTACGCGACTCTCGCCGCCGCCCGCATCGGCCGGGCACACGCGTTTCAAACCCATTTGGAAGAACTCCATCTCACCGGCGCGCGCCTCGCCACCCGCGTCGTCGTGCTGCACACGGCCCTCGACAGCCTGCGCGCCGATGCCGCTCTCGCCCCGCTCGCCGCCGCCGCGCAACCCGCACTCGTTTCGCTCTCCAACCTCGCGCGCTCCATCGCCACCGCGGTCATTTCCCGTCAGCCCTCGCAACTCGCCTCCTGCGAAGTCCGCCTCCAGCGCCTCGGCAATCTCCTCCGCGTCTTGCAGGCCCGGCTCGCCGCGCAAGCGCCCGCCTCCACCGATGCCGGCCAGGTCGCCGAGTTGCTGCGCCAACTCGCCGCCGAACTCCCCACGTTGCGCGCCCGCCTCCGCGCCACCATCGATCGCGCCGACGAGCGCGGGGCCTTTTCGCTGGAGCTTTTCGACGTCAACACGTGGTCGCTGCGCCCGGTCACCGCGACCTTGAATCTTCGCCCCCACGTCACGCGCACGCTTCTGCGTTTCACCGCCCGCCTCACAGTGTTGCTCGTGGCCGGCGTCGCCGCGTTCAAAGGCTTCGGCCTCGCCCACGGCTATTGGTTGCCACTCACGATCGTCGTCGTGCTGCAGCCCGACTACGGCTCGACCCGCCGGCGCGCTGCGCAACGCCTCCTCGGCACTCTCACCGGCGTCGCGCTCGCCAGTCTCATTGTCTCCCTGCCGCTCCCCGCCGGCCTCCTTACCGCCATCATCGGACTCACGATGTTCGGTTTCGCTTACTACGTCCGCAACCACTACGGCCGCGCGGTTTTCTTCGTCACGATCATGGTCGTGTGCCTCCTCGGTGCGGCCGGCGCCGCCGGTGGCGGTTACGCCGTCGCCCTCGAACGCCTCCTCGCCACCGCCGCCGGCGGTGCGCTCGCGATGCTGGCGGCGCTGCTCTTCTGGCCCGTGTGGGAAAACGACCGGCTGCCCCCCATCCTCGCCCGGGCCTTGGTCGCCAATCGCGACTACTGGCGGATCCTGCAGCAGCGTCTCGCGCAGGGCGGCACGTATGATGCCCCGGTCGTCGCCGCCAAGCGCGCCGCTGAAGTCGCCAACAGCAACGTCTTCGCCTCGCTGCAACGCCTGTTCGGCGATCCCAAGAACCACCAGGCCCGCGTGGAGCTTTTCGCCGCCCTCGCCAACGGCAACCAGCGCCTGACCCGCGCCTTCACCGGCCTCGCACTGCATCTCAGCACCGACACCCCTCTGGCTTCGCCCCCGCTCGCCCACTTCGGCGACCTCACCGCACGCGCGCTGGATGGCATCTCCACGCGCCTCGCATCCGGCGCCTCCCCCGAGCGTGACGAAGCCTGCCGCACCCTCCTTGCCGACTTGGAAAAGGCGACCATCCCCACCGGCGAAGACGAGCGCCACCGCTGGATCTCCGCCCAACTCGCCCGCGTCAACACCGAGACGACCGCGCTCCTCCTCGCCGCCAGCCAACTCGCCTGAGCCCGCGCCTTGCGTTCAACCGACCGTGGCCAGCGCCAGCCGCACGGCGAAGCCCAGCAGCACCACGCCCATCACGCGATCGACCCAGTGCCCGTGCTGCAGAAAAACGCGCCGCATCTTTTCCCGGGTGAAGAAAAATGACACCAGCGTGAACCACGCCCCCGTCGCCACCGCCATCCACGCGCCATAGCCCGCCTGCACCCAACGCGGCGTGTGCGGATCGATGACCACCGAAAACAGCGCGAGAAAAAACAACGTCGCCTTGGGATTCAGCGCATTCGTGAAAAACCCGATGTTCCAAGCCGCCCGCGCCGACAGTCCCGCCGCCAACGGCGCGACCGCCTCTCCCCCTGGTTGCAGCGCATTTTGCGACGCGCGCGCCCGCAATGCGTTGACGCCGATCCACGCGAGGTAGGCCGCGCCGGCGAACTTCAAAACCGTAAACGCCCACGGCGAGCTTTTGATCAACAGCCCAATCCCCAGCAGCGAGTAGCTGACGTGCAGCAAAATCCCGCACGCGATGCCGATACTCGTCCACACCGCAAGACGCCGGCCGTGCCGCAGGCTCTGCTTGACGACGATCGCGAAGTCCGGTCCCGGGCTCATCACCGCCAGCAGGTGGGCGCCCGCGACGGTCAGAAACTCGAGCTCATACGCGCGCATCCCGCGTCACTCACAACGCCGCCGCTTTGAAATCCGCCGACGCCAGCCACTGGTCGAATTTCGCGTCCGTGAAATTGCGCACGGCCGCATTGTCCGCGTGCTTCAGCCGCGCTTGCGCCAGGGTCTTCCTCGCTTCGTCCACCCGCCCGAGCAACGCCAGCGCGTAAACCTGCTGAATCAATGGCGTGGGATTCTTTCCGTCCTTTTTGTAGGCGGCGCGATACGCATCGAGGCCGTTCGCATACGCCTTTTTCGCCCCGTTGCGATCGTCCTGCCGTCGGCGGATCGTGCCGAGCTGCAACCACAGATCGCCATCGCCCGGCGTCAACTTTCCCGCTTCCGCGTAAAGTTTCTCCGCCCGCGGCCAGTCGCGCATCGTCTCCGCAAAATTCGCCTCCGTCAGCAGGCTCTCCGCCTTTTTGCGCTCCAGCGACGTGGGCTCGCGTTTCGGTTTGCAACCGGTTTCCCCCAGCAGCGCAAGGGCGAGGACGACGAACAACAGGCGTTTCATAGATTCAGCCAATCACATGTCCGGCGGCACCGTCGAGATCGCCTCGGCGAGCGTCGTCACCCCGTCCTTCACTTTCAACATGCTGTCCTGGTGCAGCGTCTTCATGCCGCCGCGCATCGCGATCTTCTTCAACTCGGCTGACTCCATCTCCTTGTTGATCGCCTCCACCAGTTCCTCATTGGTGATCATTAATTCGTGGATGCCCACGCGGCCCTTGTAACCGCTGCCGCCACACTTCGCGCAGCCTTTCGGATTCGCGCGAAAAATCTGCCCGCTCCAGCCGATCGCCTTCTCCAAAATCGCCTGCTCCCGCCCTTCCGGCTCGTATGGCACGCGACACGTCTTGCACACCCGCCGCATCAGCCGCTGCGCGCAGACGCACAACAACGACGATGAAATCATAAACGGCTCCACGCCCATGTCGGTCAACCGGGCGACGGTCGACGGCGCGTCGTTCGTGTGCAGCGTCGAGATCAGCAAATGCCCCGTCAACGCCGCCTCCACGGCGATGTTCGCCGTTTCGCGATCGCGGATTTCTCCCACCAGGATGATGTCCGGATCCTGCCGCAAAAACGCGCGCAACGCCGAGGCAAACGTCAGACCAATCTGCCGGTGCATCTGCATTTGGTTCAACCCCGGCAGCGTGTATTCGATCGGATCCTCCGCCGTGCGCACCACGATGTCGGGCGTGTTCACTTCATTCAGCGCGGAATAAAGCGTCATCGACTTGCCTGAACCCGTCGGCCCGCAATGCAGAATCATGCCGTAAGGCTGGCGGATGCAGTCCCGGTATTTCACGAGATTCTCCTCCGTGAACCCGAGTGCCGGCAGCGGCAGCGTCGTCTTTTGCTTGTCGAGAATACGCATCACCACGCCTTCGCCGTAGTTCAACGGCGCGGTCGACACGCGTAGATCGAGATCGAGATTCTGCTTCGTGAATTGCTTGAACACGATGCGCCCGTCCTGCGGCAGCCGGCGCTCGGCGATGTCCAGGTTGCACATGATCTTGAGCCGGGCGACGAGCGCCGGCCCCACTTTCGCCGGCAGCCGCAGACGCTCGTGACACACGCCGTCCACGCGATACCGCACCACCATATCCTTCTCCTGCGGCTCGATGTGGATGTCGCTCGTGCCGCAATAATACGCCTCCTCGATGATGCGATTCGCGAGCTCGATGATGGGTCCGGACTCCTCGTTGGTGAGTTCGTCCTCCGTCGCATCGGCCACGTGTCCGAACTCCGCCCCGATCTGCTGCACCACATCGCTGAACCCGGCGCTCACGCGCTCCTGGGTCTTGCTGAATTTGTCGCGCAAATCCTTTTCGCGCACGAGCAGCCGCACCACGCGCCGGCCGGTGATTTCCGTCACCTTGGTGGCGACTCCTTCATCGAAGCCGTTCACCACTGCCAGCAGGAAAATATCCCCCGCCATCCCCAGTGGCAGCACCGCGTGCTCCTCACAAAACGCCGTCGTCAACCGCTCGAAGGTCGCCTGCGTCACGCGGTGGCGCGCCACGTTGTAGGGCGCCAGCCGCAGCACGTGCGCCTTCGCCTCCAGCAACTGCCAGGGCGTGATGTGCATCTCCTCCTGCAGCACGCGCTCCAACGCATCGCCGTTGAGCTCGTCGGGCCGTGCGTCGATCGCATCCGCCTGCTCCTGCAAGAGCCGCTCCTGCGCGACCAGCCGCGCCACGATTTGGGACTGATGTTTTCCGAGCGGCATGTCAGGTCACCGGTTTGGGTGCGGTCGCCGCGCGCTCCGTCTCAAGACGTTCGAGAAAATCCGCGATCACTTCCAACGTCGTGCCATACCACAGAATGCGCCCTTCCAGCCGCTTCTCCCAAAACGTTCGCACCGCCGGGCTCAGGTAATACGCCGTGGCGACAAAATGAAAATCCTCTTCGCGGTCGAACGGCACCGACCACGTCGCCCAGCACACGTCCGGGTCCAAAGCGCGTTTCACCTCGTCCGTAATGTCGTAATCGCGGATATCCGCGAGCCCGAGCCGCTCTTCGTCGATGCAGAACTGCAACACGTCTTCCTCGCGCAGCACCTTCATTTCATACGCAAGAATGCCCAGCAACGTGCTTTGCCGCGGTTGATCCGCCGCGACGATTTCCAGCAACCGCTCGTTCGCGGTCTCCAGATCCTCCAGCTTGACGAGGTTGTGCTCGACGAGGTTTGCGCCGAGCAGACGATTCGCGCGCCGAAGAAGAGGCAGATGCTCCGAAGCCATGGACGCGCGACCCTGATTTAACCTGCTGCAACTGGCGATTTCTTTTCCCGCGCGCGTAACCTTCCCACGCGTTTTAACAATTCCTTCTTCAACTCATCCAAACCGCTGCCCTCGAGACACGAGATGCTCACGACGTCTACTTTGTGCCGGCGTTTGAACTTCGTCAGATTCGCCTTCGCCGCCGGCAGATCCATTTTGTTCGCCGCCACGAGCCGCGGCTTCTTCAACAGCGCCTCGTCGTAGAGTCCCAGTTCGTGCAACAAGACGGCGTAGTCCTCGCGCGGATCGCGATCGTCGACCCCCGCCATGTCCACCAGAAACAGCAGCAGCGCACACCGTTCGATGTGGCGCAAAAACCGATGCCCGAGCCCGCGATTGTCGCTCGCTCCTTCGATCAAACCCGGCACATCCGCCAGCAGCAGACGCCGGTCGCCTTTCACTTCGTCCGGAAACTCGATCACGCCGATCTGCGGATGCAGCGTCGTGAACGGATACGGCGCCGTCTTCGGCCGTGCCTTGGTGATCGCCGTCGTGAGCGACGATTTGCCCGCATTCGGATAACCGACGAGGCCGACATCCGCGATACTCTTGAGCACCAGCCGAAACTCCCCGCGTTCGCCGGGCAGCCCCGGTTTCGCTTCGCGCGGTGCGCGGTTGACGGATGACTTGAACCGCGTGTTTCCGAACCCGCCGTTACCGCCTTTGCAGAGCACAATCTGCTGACCATCCTCGACGATTTCCGCCACCACCTCGCCCGTTGCCTCGTTCGTCACGACCGTGCCAAGCGGCATTTTCAACAACGCGGGTTTGCCCGTGCGACCGTGGCAATCCTTGCCCAAACCGTGCTCGCCTTTCTCGGCGCGCCAGTGCGGCTTGTATTTGTAGTTGATCAAGTTGTTCGTGTCGTCGTCGCCCACGAGCACCACATCGCCGCCGTCGCCACCATCGCCGCCGTTGGGTCCGCCCCAAGGCTCATATTTTTCGCGGCGAAAGCTCACGCAGCCGCGTCCGCCGTCGCCGGCCTGCACCTTGATCACGCATTCATCAACAAACATGTCGTCACGATGCAGAAGCCCCCGCCTTTGCCAAGGGCGACCCGCTTCGGGCCGCGAACGCGCCGCTGAGACGGCGCAACCGGCGGTCCGCTCGCCCCGTATCGCGAGATGGGCCCGACGTGGACTCCGTGGAGCACGAGGCTCTCTCCAAACGGGCAGAACGTGCGCCGCCACGCCGGCAGACACGCGGCCGGCGGGCGCGCTTCACTCGCGCAATCTTTGGTGCTCGGGAGCAGCGGTCCCGATCGGCGTTTCCCCGCCGGCGGCCACGCAACCGCGGCTCCCCGGCGTCACAACACCAGTCGGATGCCCTTGCGCAGATACGTCGGCACGTCGAGATCGTGCCCCTCAAACATCGTGCGATCGGTCTTGTCGAACTGACCGCGCGTTTCGAGTTCGCCGAACCCAAATTCGTTTTGCGCCACGGGCGCCTTGGCGCCCGCCTCACCTTCGGACTCCGCGTGCGCCGCGGTCGACGCCGCCACCGGCTCCGCTACGGGCGCGGCGGTCTTTGCGGCAGGCTGCGCTCCTCCCTGCGGAGCCTCGGCCGGGGTGCGCGCCGGCGTCCGGTTGGGTGGTGTCCGCCGCGGCGCGCTCACGCGCCCGCCCAGATCGCTCGTGCCGAGCACGCAGACTTCTACGCGGTTTTGGAGGCTCTCATCGATCACCGCGCCCATGATGATGTGCGGCTCGCGCCCAAATTGCTCCGCAACCGCCGTCATCAGCTCGTTCACCTTGGGCAACGTCAGGTCCGTGCCGCCGACGATGTTGACCAGCAGCCGGTCCGCTTTGCGCGAGAACTCCGGCGTCGCGAGCAGCGGGCAGAGCTTCAAACTCTCCAGCGCATCCGCCACCGCGTTTTCACCCACGCCTTCGCCGAGGCCGAACAACGTCTTGCCGCCCCGCGTCTGAAACGCCTGGCGCAGCGTCGCGAAATCCAGGTTGATCAACCCCGTGCGCGATAACATCGCCCAGATCGATTTGACGCCGCGCCCGATCCACTCGTCCGCGCGGCCAAACGAATCCAGCACCGTTTCATTCGGCGCCGCTTCCTGCAGCAGAATGTCATTCGGCAGCGGAATCACTGCGTCGCACACGCGGCGCAACGCCTGCAAACCTTCCTCCGCCTGCTTGATCCGTCGCCCGCCTTCGAAGCTGAACGGCATCGTTACGAACGCGATCACGAGCGCGCCCGCCTCCGCCGCCGCTTCCGCAATCACCGGCGCGGCGCCGCTGCCCGTGCCGCCGCCCATGCCGGCGAGTAGAAACACCAGATCGCAGTCCTTGACGACGTTGTTGAGCTTTTCGCGATCCGCCTCGGCCGCCTCGCGCCCCAGATCCGGATCGCCGCCCGCCCCGAGGCCGCGCGTCACGCCCATGCCGATCAAGACTTTGTCCTGCACCGGCGACGACGAAAGCGCCTGGTAATCCGTGTTGATCACGGAGAGCTGCAACCGCTCCAGGTTTTCCATCTTGAGGCGGTCCACGGCATTCGCGCCCGCGCCACCCACGCCCACCAGTTTGATCGCCACATTGCGATCGGTCAGAATTTCGTTCTCCAGCGGAAGTTCGTTAATGTTCATGGCGGCGCGAATCAGGTGTTGGCGAACAAGCGCGACATCGAGCGGAGGAAACTGCCGCCGCGCCGGGTCGGCATCGCCGCCCGCTCGGCGCGCGCCGCCAGTCCGTAATAGAGCAGGCCCAGCGCGGCGCTGTAGCCAGGATCACGCAAACTCTCCTTCAACCGCGGCGGCGCCTCCCCCAGACGCGCTGTCACGCCGAAAACTTTCGCCGCTGCCTCGGCCATGCCCGGCAGCTTGGCCGTGCCGCCCGTGAGCACCACGCCTCCGCCGCACGCTTCCGGTTCGAACGCCGCGCCGAGTTGCTTCTTCACCACTTCCAGCAATTCCCACACACGCGCCGCGGTGATCTGTTCGATCGTGTGACGGGGAAACTGGCGATCGCCGATCGCGAAATTGCCTTCCAGCCACACCTTCTCCCCGCGATCGCGCGCCTGCACCAACGCCCGCCCGAAGCGCAGTTTCAACTTCTCCGCCTGGTTCTCGGTCAGACGCAGCCCGATGCTCAGGTCGTTCGTCAAATGACTGCCGCCCACCGCGACGACGCCGGTCGTGTGCGGCACACCGTCGCGATAGAGCACGTAGTCCGTCGTGCCCGCGCCGATGTCGATCGCCAGCGAACCGTGCTGCCGGTCTTCCGCCGACGTGATCATGTAGCCCGAGGCGAGGCTCGCGAGCACGAGCTCCGAAACCTCAAGATTGAAGCCCCCGATCACGTGGATCGCGTCGGCGATTTTGTTTTCGGCGCCGTGCACGCTCCAGTAACCGACCCCGAGACGCTGGCCCACGAGATGTTCGGGGGAGGTCGGCACCAACCGGCCATCGACCCGAAACGGCCGGCGGATGTGATGCACCACCATGCGTCCCGCCGGCAGCTCTTTCGATTGCGCCAACTGGCTGACCGTCGCGATGTCGCCCGCGCTGATCATGTTGTCCGCCGCCTTCACACTCACGGTCGCTTCATTGTAAAACCCTTCGAGATGCCCCCCGGTCAACGCCAGGAACACTTGGTCGATGCGCTCGTGTGCGTCGCGCTCCGCGAATTCCAGCGCCGCGTGCGTGCAATCGCTGGCGGCTTTATAGTCCACCACCGCGCCCTTGATGATACCGCGCGACGGACACTCGCCGTGGCCGATCAGCGACAACTCGCGACCGTTGAGCTCGCCCACGAGGACGGTGACTTTGGACGTGCCGATTTCAACGGCTCCGATGATGCGGCTTTTAGAACTCACGGGATGATTTGGACGAAGGATTCTTTGACGGACGGGAAAGTGATTTCGACCCACGCACGGCGACGACTTCCGGCGTCAGCGTCACCGGCACCTGGCCGCCCAGCGCCAGATCGATGGCCGCCTGCGGACGCGCAGGATTGTTGGTATAGTCCAACACCAGATCCAGCCGCGCGAGCTGGCGAAAATAGTCGTCGTTGACGCTGAACCGCATCTTCAAGCCGTCGTCGGCGGTCACGACCAATTCGCCGTCCGACGCATAACGTTCGAGCGAAACCACGCGCCACTTCCGGTAGAGATGCTCCGCCTCGAACTTCGCCTTGCTGAGCAGTTCGGCCACCGCCCCCATTCCATCGATCGACGCGAACCCGCTGCCGCTGCGCACGAGTCGCACGCCGTCGAGCCACGGCAATGTGGCGATCATCGCCGGATCGAAACCCGCGCCAGAAAACACCACGCCATCGCGCGCCACCAGCAACGTCTTCGGCGCCGCGTCGCCGGGCGCCTGCGCATTCACCCGCACCACCGGCGCGCGCTCGGACAGCGTGGCCACCAGCGTCGAGGGGAAATTGCGCGTCAACACCGCCGTGCGCACCTGCCCGCTCGCGAGCAGACGTTCGCGCAACCGCATCAAATCGAGCTCCATCAACGTCGCCCCGCGCGGCAGCGCCAGCGTATCGACCAGCCACGTGCGCTCGAGCACACCATCCGTTACAAGCACGATTTCGGAGATCGGCGTCGCCGGCACCGCGTGCGATACCCGCCCGGAACTGTTCTGCCACGAATGCACCGCCGCCCAAGTGGCCCAACCGATCAAACCAAGCGCCACCACGCCCACCATCGTCCGCAAACTGCTCCAGAACAAACGCCGCCGCCCGCCCTTCGACATCGCGCGCGGCTTCACCTGCTGCGGGATATCGCGCCAGTGGCGGGTGGCCGGAGAATTGTTGGAAGGTGAACTCATGCGCGCTTCGCCACCTGAAAACGCTCCACCGCGGGTAGGACCATCGCCCGAACCAACGCCGTAAAATCCATCCCCGCGACGCGCGCGCTCATCGGCAGCAGACTCGTTTCTTTCATGCCGGGCAGCGTGTTGATTTCGAGAAAAAACGCCTCGTTGTTTTCTTTTAACAGGAAGTCGACGCGCGCGTAGTCGCGCCCGCCGCACGCCGCAACCGCCGCCGCCGCCGCCTGCTGCACCGCCCGCGTCACCTCATCCGCCAACGGCGCCGGTGCCAGATACTCCGTCAGGCCTTTCGTGTATTTGCTCGCGTAATCGTAGACGCCCGATTTCGGCCGGATCTCCACCACCCCCATCGCGCGACCGGCGAGCACGCCCACCGACAACTCGCGGCCCACGATCCGCTCCTCCGCCAGCCAGGTTCCACTCGTCGCGCTCGCCAACGCCGCCGTCAACGCCGCGCGATCATCCGCCAGAAACAGACCCACGCTGCTGCCTTCGTTGTTGGGCTTCAGCACGACGCGCGCGCCCAACTCCGCCATCACTTGCTCCGCCGTCGGCTTGTTGGCCGCGCTGAACGTCAACCCGCGCGGCGAACGCACCCCGCACGCCGCGACCGCCTGCTTCGTGCGCGTCTTGTCCATCGTCAGTGCGCTCGCCGTGGCGTCACACCCGGCATACGCGATGCCCGCCGCATCCAGCAACCGCTGCATGCCGCCGTCTTCGCCAAACGTGCCGTGCAATGTCGAAAACACCACGTGGCGCTCCCGATCCAGCGCCGCCGGCAACGCTTCCGCCGTCACGTCGATGAGGCAGGTGGGAAACGAGCGGGCGAGCGCGATCGCACACGCCCTGCCCGAGCCGATCGACACTTCGCGTTCCGACGAAGTGCCTCCGCACAGGACCGCAATGATTGGAGTCGTCACAAGGTTTCCTCCCACGTCTGGCCGAACAATATCACTTCCGGCTCGAGTTCCACTCCCGTCGCGCGCCGCACCCGTGCGCGCACGTGCCGCACCAATTCCAGCACGTCGCCGGCCGTCGCGCCCCCGCGATTCACGATGAAATTTGCGTGCACCGCCGACACCTCCGCCTCGCCGACCCGCGCGCCCTTCAAGCCGCTCTCGTCGATCAACCGCCCCGCCGACGTCCCCGGTGGATTCTTAAAAATGCATCCCGCACTCGGCTCGCGCGGCTGACTCTCCTGCCGCTTGCGGCGGTAAACATCGAGCTGCCGGTTGACCGCATCCGCTTCCACCTGCGCCGCGGGCCGCAACAATGCCCCCAGCGCCACCGCGTTCTTCAATTCCGCGCAATGCCGGTAACCCACCTCCATCTCCGCCTTCGGCAGCGTCCGCACCGTGCCGTCGGCGTCCATCAACGTCACTGCCTCCACCACATCGAACGTCCATCCGCCCATCGCACCCGCGTTCATCCGCAACGCGCCGCCCAGATTTCCCGGCACGCCTTCCAGAAATTCGAAACCCGTTAAACCCGCCTTCGCCGCGAGCCCGCACAAATTCTTCAAACGCAACCCCGCGCCCGCCCACACGCGCCCGTCGCCGCGCGCCTCGAATGTCGCCCACGCCGCCGCGGCGAGCGAGATCACCACGCCGTCCACGCCTTCATCCGGCACCACCAGATTCGATCCGCGCCCGAGCATCAACCACCGCACCCCGCGCGCGCGGGCCGCTGCCACCGTTGCCCGCAAATCCTCCGCTGTCGCCGGCTCCACATAAATCCGGGCCGCTCCGCCCACGCGCATCGTCGTCTTCGGTGCGAGCGATTCCTCGCGCCGCACCTTCGTCGCTGCGCTCACGCCCTGCGAAATTTCCGCTGCCAGCCCATCCCAGCGCGCGGCGAGCCACTCCCGCGCGCGGCGCTCGATGTCGCCCGCGCCCACAAACACCACGACATCACCGCTCCGCACTTCCGCCGTCAGTCGCTGACTCCACCCGCCGTCGCCCGCCGCATAATGCACCGCCAACGCCGGCGCCGCCCGGTGCAACGCATCCGCGACTTCCGCCGAGGTCCCGCCCGCGACCGGCATTTCTCCCGCGGAGTAAACATCCAGCAGGTAAACCGCATCCGCCTGCGCGAGGGCGTCCGCAAATTCGGCCTTGAACTGCGCTGTGCGGCTGAACCGGTGCGGCTGAAACACCACCCGCAACACGCCGCCTGGCCGCCGCAAACTCGCCAGCAACGCCCGGATCTCCGCCGGGTGATGCGCATAGTCCTCCATCACCGTCACGCCGCCCACGGTGGAGAGCACCGTTTGCCGCCGCCGCACGCCCGGAAAGTCGGCGAGCTCGTCGCCCGTGAGCGCCACGCCCATCAGCTGCGCCGCCGCCAGCGCCGCCGTCGCGTTGCGCGCGTTGAATTCGCCCCGCGCCCGCACCGTCGCCTCGCCCGCCTGAAATTTGCCGCTGAGCCGGAGCGTCATCCGGCCGCCTTCATCCGCGACCAACGTCGCTTCGAAATCGGCGCCCTGCTCCAACCCGAACGTCCACGCACGTTTTTGCGGTCCCACGTCGATCTCCTGCGCGCCGTTGCGAGTCGGCCCACCCACCAGCACCTCCCCTCGCGTGCGTTGAAACAAGTCCGCAAACGCCGTCTCCAACGCCCCCGCGCTCCGATAGAAATCCGGGTGATCCCAATCGAGATTCACCGCGACCGTGAGCTCGGGCGCAAACTGGCCGATCGTGCCGTCGCTCTCATCGATTTCCGCCACGACCCAATCCGCCGCGCCCGCCTGCGCCGGCGCCGCGCCACCGTTGAAAAGTCCGCCCAACACATAACCCGCGTCCACGCCTGCGCGCCGCAACACCGTGATCAGCATCGCGGTCGTCGTAGTCTTCCCGTGCGAGCCGCAGACGGCCACCAGCCGCCGACCAGCCGTCACGGCGGCCAGCATCTCGCCGCGCCGCACCCGCGGAATTCCCCGCGCACCGGCGGCCGCACTGGCGGCGTGCGCCGGGGCGATCGCCGACGAATAAACGACCAGATCGCACGCCTCGGGCAGCGGTGCGATGACGACGCCTCCGCGCTGCAATTGCCGCCGCATTTCCATGCTCAACGCATCGTCTTCTCCCGTCACTGTCCATCCCGAGCGGGCGAGAAAAATCGCGAGCGGCCCCAGCCCCATTCCGCCCACGCCGATGCAGTGGACGCGCTGCACGGTGCGCCCAAACAAAGGCGGCAATACGTCGCGCGTCATCGCGAAAGCTCCGGGTTTGCGAGTGAGGCAGGCACAGCGCGGAGAATCAAGTGGCGGCCACGGCCAGCGCCGGCCGGCGCGCGGGCGGCGCAGTGAGTTCCTCGAGATCCCGTAGCATCAGATCGAGCGAATTTGCCCGGTCCATCCGCTGCAGGTTCGTGCGGAAGCGGCGCAGCAGCCAGTCGTTGAAAATCGTGTCGAGCACCTCGGCGCGCAGGCTCGCAATGAACATTTGATCGACCACCACCCCGCCGCCCTGCCGCTCGAAAAACGCCGCGTTGGCCCGTTGATGATCGTCCGCCGCCTGCGGATAGGGCACGAGAATCGCCGGCGTTTCGCAGCGGATGAGTTCCGCCAGCGTGCCCGCGCCCGCCCGCGACAACACCAAATCCGCCGCCGACAAAAGATCCGCCACGCGATCGCAAAACGGCATGAACACCACGCGCACCGGCCGGCCATGCTTCGAACGCAATTCGCGACTCTCCGGCTGCCCCTTGCCCATCCCCGTCACGCAACAAATCTGCACGCCCTCCAGCGCGAGCGCCTCCACGTTGTCCGTCACCCATTGATTCAGCGGCGCCGCGCCCTGACTGCCGCCAAACACCGCGAGCACCGGCAGCCCCGGATCGAGGCCAAATGCCTCGCACGCCGTCGCCCGCGGCAAACGCTTGATCTCCCGCCGCACCGGCATGCCCACATGCCGGGTCGCCTTGGTGCGCACGCTCGCCAGCCGGATCCCCAGCGGCAGATAAACGCGGTCCGCGAACCGCCCGAACAACCGCACGGCGCGTCCCGGCACCCGGTTCGACTCGTGCACCGCCACACGCACGCCCGCCAGTCGCCCCGCCAGCACGATCGCGGCCGACGTAAAACCACCGAATCCGACCACGGCGTCCGCGTGCGAACGCCGCACCAGGCGGAGCGAAAACAGAAAACCGTGCGCCTGCGAAAACACGCAGCGCGCCATCTTCCACGGGCTCCACCCGAACGCCGATCCCGGCACGCGAAGAAATTTAAACTGCGGATATTTCTCCGCCAGGCGCGCATCCACCTTCTTCGTGCTGATCAGCAGCACCACCTCGTGGCCGCGATCCGTTAACCCTTCCGCGAGGGAAATGCCGGGCGACAAATGTCCGCCCGTGCCGCCGCAGGAAATCAGAAACTTGCTCATGCTTCGTCCCCTCCTTGGTTGTTTGCGTTGCGCCCGCCGCGGTTCACGACAGCACCTCCCGCATCGACCGCCCGCCGCCGGCCAGATTCGCGCGGCCCCACGTCCGCTGCGTGTTCAGCAGGACGCCGAGCAGCACGCCCATCAACAGCAGGTTCGACAGCCCCGCGCTGATAAACGGCAGCGACATGCCCTTCGTCGGAAAAAGTCCCGTCACCACGCCGAGATTGATGATCGCCTGCAGGCACATGAGCAGCAGGCAGCCCGTTGCCAAAAGGAATTGAAACAGATTCGGCGCCCGCCGCAGATGCAGCAGGCCCGCCAGAAACATCACCAGGAAAACCGTCACCACGCCCAGCGTCGCCCACATCCCGAGCTCTTCGCCGACGACCGCGAAAATGAAATCCGTGTGCGCCTCCGGCAGGAAATTCATCTGCTGCCGCCCCTGCCCCAGCCCCGCGCCATCGGTGCCACCCACCGCAAACGCCGCCAGCGATTGATACAGCTGATACGTGCCCGCGCTCTTGTTGCCTTCCACGTCCAGAAACGCCGTGAACCGCCGCAACCGGTTCGGGTTGTGCATCACCAGCAACGCAAATCCCAATCCGGCGACCGCCACCGTCGCCATCGTGTAGCGCCACTTCGCACCCGCGAGAAACAGCAACACGAGCCCCACGACCAGCGCGAGCGCGGCCGTGCCGAAGTCCGGCTCCCGCACGATCAAGCCCGCGCATACGCCGATGATACCCAACGGAATCAAAAACCCGCGCTTCAGGTCGCCGATGTGCGTCTGGTTGATCGCCAGATAATGCGCGAGGCAGAAGACCAGCCCCAACTTCGCGAACTCCGATACCTGCAGTCGCAGCGGCCCGATGCCCAGCCAGCGCCGGCTCCCTTTTACCGAAATGCCGATATGCGGGATCAATACCAGCAACAACATCAACACCAGCACGCCGGCGATCACCCACACGTAGCGCCGCGCGTAGTCCAGATTCAACCGGCTCGTCACGAAACACAGCACCGCCGCGATCCCCACGCCCATCAACTGCTTGTTGAGGTAGTAATACGGGCCCATCTTGAACGACGCGCTCGCGCTGAACAAAATCGTCAGCCCGAGGATGGTCAGCCCCGCGGCGCAAACCACGATGATCGCCACCGGGTTGACGCTGAAACGCGCCCGGGCGGTATTCGCCGGTAGTTCGAGAGTGGCCATGCGGGGGAGCGCGTCGGTCGCTTACTTGCGATTCGGATCTTCGATCTGAATCACCGGCGCATCAGTCGCGCCCGGCTTGATGCCACTGTCCAGATCGCGGTCCGCCGGAGGCGGCGTGAAAAACGGTTTGCTCTGGTCCGGCGTCGGCACGACCGGCGTCGTCGTCTGGGGCGTCGGCGCCGGAGCGTTGGCCGCGGCCTTGGACGTAGGCTTCGCCGCCGGAGTCGACGTCGACTTCCCTGGCCGGTTCTTCGGCGCCGGGATAATCAACTCCATGCCCGGCCGGATTTTGGTCGGGTCCGAAATGTTGTTCACGAGCGCGATCTCGCCGTAGGGGACGCCGTATTTGTGCGCGATTCCGCCCAGCGTTTCGCCGGGCTTCACCACGTGCTTCACCGGGCTGGCGCTGCTCGCCTTGCCCTCATCCGCCACCGCCGCCGGTTTCCCGAGCGCAAGATTGTCGGTCGGCGCCGCCGCCACCGCGGTCGTTGGAATGATCAACTTCTGGCCGAGACGCAGCGGCGTCGCCGGCTTGATGTGATTGGCCGCAGCCAGCTGCGTCACACTCAAGTGATGCTTCTTCGCCACCGTCCAGAGACTGTCGCCTTTGGCCACAGTGTAAGTCGTCACCGGCGTAACGCCTTCCACGGGCGCCGGCCCGCGCACCGCCTGCGCCGCATCCGAGCCCGGCCGCGTCGGCGTGTAACGCACACCCGCGCTGGAGCCATAATCAAGCGGCGCGGAAACCACCGGCGAGGGCGTGGACATGGCCGTCGCGGCGTCCGCCGAATTGTTCGACGGCGCCGCGTCCGACATCGGCACCGAGACCATCGGCGAACTGTCGGCTGCAGCGTCCTTCGCGGCGGTATCGGCCGGCGCCGGTTTGGCCGTGGAACTGCAGCCGGGATTGGCAAAAATCAGGATCAAAGCAAAGACGTGGATGCCCACGACGATGCCGAAAACTTTGAGGATTTTCATGACTAGATGGGATGGTGCGTTACGGAGGGAATGCTATCAAAAACTGGGTGCGGCGCGCAGTTCTTGCACCACGCGCTCAAACTGGTCGCCGCGATCTTCGTAGCTGCGAAACATATCGAAACTCGCAAAGCCCGGACTGAGTAAAATCTGCGTGCCTGGCCGCGCCCCGGCCGCCGCCTGCCGCACCGCGTCGGCCAACGATTCGCAGACCGTCGGCGGCCGGCCCAGCGCACTGACCGCCGCCGCCAGCTCCGTCCGGGTTTCGCCGATCAAAAACCACTGTTCCACCTGCGGCGCCGCCCGCGCCACGAATGCGGCGATGTCGCCGCCCTTCCCCCGCCCGCCCGCGATCAATCGCACCGGCGCCGCGAAGTGGTGCAACGCCGCTTCCACCGCGTGAAAGTTCGTCGCCTTCGAGTCGTTCCAATACGTCACGCCGTCCACCTCCGCGACGCGCGCCAGCCGATGCCGCCCGAGACGAAACGCCCGCGCTGTCCGCCGCAACGCCTCTTCCGGCCTTCCCTCCGCACGCCACCACGCCCGCGCGAGTTCGAAGTTCTCCCGTTGCGGGTAGTCGGAAAAAATCGTGTCGCCGAGCTCCGGGTCAAAAACGCAGTGCTCCGACACCACCACCTGCGTCCCTACCGGCAACCGGCGACGCGTGTTCGCGGCATACCGCGCTACCGACTCGCCGACAAACCCGCGCCCTCCTTCGCGCAACCGCTGCAGCAGCACCGCCTTCGCAGCAAAATACCCTTCCAAGCTTCCGTGCCGCTCCAAGTGGTCCTCCGCAAAATTTGTCCACAGCACCGCCGCCGCCCGGAAGTGCTGCATCGACTCCGCTTGAAACGAGCTCACTTCGCAAACCGCCACCGCGGTTTCGCTGCCCCCGTCGGTATCCACCACCAGTTGCGTGAATGGGTAACCGATATTGCCCGTCGCCTGCGCCTCCGTGCCCGTGTCGCGCAACGCCTGCGCCAGGAATTCCGTCAACGTCGTCTTTCCATTCGTGCCCGTGATCGCGATGATTTCGCCCCGCCAGAAAAGAGACGCGAAATCCAGTTCCCCGAGACAAATCGCGCCGGCCGCACGCGCCAGTGCCAGCCACGGATGCGCTGGCGCAAAGCCCGGTGAAAACACCACCAGGCCGTGCCGCGCCGCCGCCTCCGCGGTCAACGCCGCGCCCTTCACATCGTAGATTTCCGCCTGGCCGCCCAAGGCGCGCACCAGCGCCACCGCGCCTGTCCCGCTCACACCGCCGCCCAGCACCGCCACGGGACGGCGGAGCGCATCGGCGAGAAAGGATGGGATGGCGGACGGCATCGTTCAGCGAAGTTTCAACGTCGCGAGCCCCGCGAGCGCGAAGCCCAGTGACAGCACCCAGAAACGAAGCACCACCTTCGTCTCCGGCCAGCCGCGCTTTTGGAAGTGATGATGCAACGGCGCCATCAGGAAAATCCGTCGCCCGACACCAAATCGGCGCCGCGTGTATTTGAACCACCCGACCTGCAGCACCACCGAAAGCAGCTCCATCACGAACACGCCGCCGACGATCACCAACGTGAACGGCTGATGAATCATGAACGCCATCACGCCGATCAATCCGCCCAACGCGAGCGAACCAGTGTCGCCCATGAAGACTTCCGCCGGGTGCGAGTTATACCAAAGAAATGCCATGCACGCGCCGATCAGCGCGCCGCAGATCACCGTCAGCTCGCCCACGCCCGGCACGTAGCTGATCAGCAGGTAGTCTGCGATTCTCACATTGCCCGCTGCATAAGCCATGAGGCCAAATACCAAGGCCACCGTGATCGTGCAACCGACCGCGAGTCCATCGAGGCCGTCGGTGAGGTTGATTGCGTTGCTGAACCCCACGATCCACAGATAGATCAATACCAACAGCAGCCAGATGGGCATCACGGCGATAACTGGATATTTGAAAAATGGCGCCCACAACTCCCGCACCCGCTCCGCACTCGCCGGGTGCAGCACCAGCACGGCCAGCGCCACCAGTGTCGCCAACGATTGCCACCCGAGCTTCTCCCACGACGAAATCCCCGCGCGGTTTTTGTGCACCACCTTCAGGTAGTCGTCGCGAAACCCGGGCACCGTCAGCGCGGCGTAAACGAACAAACTCACAAACACCCACACGTTCGGCGCCGCCCAAAGCGCGGAACTCACAAACACCGCGATGAAGATGATCAGCCCGCCCATCGTCGGCGTGTGCTTCTTGTCAAAGTAGGTCGCGCCGAGCGCGCCCGTGCGATCGTCGATGTAGCCGTGTCCAAATTTCAACTCGCGAAACCGCCGGATCAGCCACGGGCCAATGATGAAACCGATCACCAGCGACGTGCCCGCCGCCAGCAACGTCCGCACCGTGATGTAACGCAGGAGCCGCAACGGCCCCAGATAGTCTGCCCAGTCTGCCAGATAGCTCAGCATCGGAAAATTAGTGCGCGAGCGGTGCCTCCGCCCCCGGTTGCACCACCCGCTCCAGTTGATAACGCCGACTTCCTTTCACGAACACGCTCCCGCGGAACTCCGCCACCCGGGCGGCCGCCTCGGCCACGGACTCGAATATCTCCACCTGCCCCGCCGCGCCACCGCCCTCGCGCGCGCCCGTCTGCACGGCGCCCGCGTGATCGCCGATCACCAACGCGCGATCGCCCGACCGCAGCCGCAGCGCCCGGCCGAGCGCGCGGTGATGCATCTCCGCCTCTGCGCCCAGTTCCTCCATCCCTCCGAGCACGAGCAGCCGCGGTTCGTCCGCCGGCGCAATCGCGTAAAACGCCTCCAGCGCATCGGCCATCGAGGCCGGATTCGCATTGTAGCAATCGAGATAAAGCAAACGCCCGCCCTCGCGGCGCACTTCGCCGCGCAACTTCGCCGGCACCCACTCGGCGAGCCGGTCCTGAATCGTCTCGCGCGGCACGCCCAGCCACAGCGCCGCACAAATCGCGAGCGCCGCGTTTTGCGCCATCCCCTCCGTCACCCGGCGCAGCGTGAACGCCAGCGGCGGCGGTTCGCCATAAGCGAGCGCGATGGCCGTCGAATCGCCGCGCTGTGTCACCGCAAAATAAACGGTGTCTTTCGGCGGCGCCGTCGGCCGGATCACCTCCGCGCGTTCCACCACGAGGTGCCGCACACCTGTCTCTGCAAACGGCGCAAACGCCGCGCACGGCCGCGGAAAAATAGCCATCCCCGCCGGTCGCACCGCTTGCACCAGCCCCGCCTTTTCGCGCGCCACGCCTTCCAGGCCGCCGAGTTCTGCCGTGTGCGCCGCCGCGACCAGCGTGATGATCGCCACATCCGGCTCGATCATGCGCGCCAAGGTGGCCATGTCGCCCGGCGCACTGATCCCGGCCTCGACCACCGCCGCCCGATGGCGTGCCGCGTCGAGCCGCGTCAGCGTGAGCGGCACACCCAGGTGATTGTTGAGATTGCCTTCGGTCGCGAGCACGCCGCCCGCCGCGCCACCGAGCAGCAGCGCCAGAAGATTTTTGGTCGAGGTCTTGCCGGCGCTGCCCGAAATGCCCACCACCGGTCCGGGAAAAGCACGCCGGTGCTCACGCGCGATCGTTTGAAACGCCGCGAGCGGATCGGCCACCACAAGTTGGGGCAATGCGAGGGCGGAATTCGGCCGCGCGACGAGAGCCGCACTTGCCCCCGCGGTTTCGGCAGCGGTGAGAAAATCGTGGCCATCGCGCTGGGCCGTCTTCAGCGCCACGAACATCTGCCCCGGCCGCAGTTGGCGGGTGTCGATCGTAAAGGCAGAAAGCGGCAAAACCGGCGACGCTGTCCAGCGTCCACCGGTCCATTCCGCCAATTGCCTGGAAGTGAATTCAGCCACGGAGCAAAGGTTTTTTGCCGCTCAGGGTCATTCGCTTTTCAGGGCCTTGATGCCGATCAACTCCCGCACGACGTGGCGGTCATCGAACGGCACCACCGTGTCCACAAATTCCTGGTAGGTTTCGTGGCCCTTGCCGGCGATGAGCAGGCAGTCGCCCGGTTTCGCCACGTCGAGCGCGAGACTGATCGCCCGGCGCCGATCCTCGATCCACGTGATCTTTTCCGGCGCCGTCACGCCCGTTTGCATGTCGGCGAAAATCTGCGCGAGCGACTCGCTTCGCGGATTGTCCGCAGTCGCGAAGGTGAAGTCGGCAAACTCTTGCACCGCCTTCGTCATGAGCGGGCGTTTCGACCGGTCGCGATTGCCGCCGCAGCCAAACACCACGAGCAACCGGCCGGGCGTGATCGCCCGGAGCATTCCGAGTGCGTTGCGCAGCGCGTCGTCCGTGTGCGCGTAGTCCACAAGCACGTTGAACGCTTGCCCGGCTTCGATGCGCTCCATGCGTCCAGGCACGCCTTTGAAGGAACGCAGCCGCGCCAGAAACGCTGCGGGATCACGTCCGAGGCCCCACGCCGTCGCCACCGCTGCGAGCAGGTTGCTCACATTGTAGCGACCAATCAGCGGTGAATTCACCAGCATCTCGCCTTGTGGCCAGACGAGGCGGAACGTCGTGTCCTTGAAGCCCAGCGTCACCGCTTCCGCCCGCACGAGCGCGCGCGGGTTTTCACCATAGGTCACGGTCATGACGCCGTCGGGAATCGCGGCCGTCAGGCGTTCGCCGTAGGGGTCGTCGATATTCACGACCGCCAGCTTGGGGCGCGATCCCGTGGCGCCGGTGAAGAGTCGCATCTTCACCGCGAAATAGGTTTCGAGATCCTTGTGGTAATCGAGGTGGTCGCGCGTGAGGTTGGTGAAAACCGCCGCTCCAAACTGCAGGCCGAGCACGCGCTGCTGGTCGATGCCATGCGAGCTCACCTCCATCACCGCCTGCCGGCAGCCGTGGTCCCGCATCTGCGCGAGCAAACCGTAAATATCGAGGGATTCCGGCGTCGTGCGGAATGACGGCACCGTGCGCGCGCCGAGGTCGTAGCTGATGGTGCCGAGCAGGCCCACGCGCTGTTCGCCATTGAGCAAATGCTGCAACAAGTGCGTGACGGTCGTCTTGCCGTTCGTGCCGGTCACGCCGATGACGTTCATCTCGCGATCGGGAAACTTGTAGTAGCGCTGCGCCACCCGCGCGAGCATCGCCCGCGGATCCGCGACTTGGATGAACGTCACCTTCGCCGGCGCGGTGAGCGGCAGTTTTTGCGTCACGATGGCCACGGCGCCACGGTTGATCGCTTCATCTATATAGTAACCGCCATCGGCGCGGAGACCAGGCAGGGCGAAGAACAGATTGCCCGGCGCGACGCGCCGGCTGTCCATCACGAGTCCGGAGATCGGCCGATCAAGGCTGCCCTTCGCGGCGATGATCTCTTCCGGCTGGATAAAATCGGAGAGCTTGGGAGCCATTTTAATAACGCGATTGCGGGTGAGGCTTTCCTGGCGCGTCCGGCGCACCGGTGACCGGGGCGCGAACGTATGGATAAGCGGATAGTTCTGGGTGAGATAGCCGATCACGGACGGTCTCCTTGCATGACAAGTGCGTTCCGCGCCGGTTCGACCGGCGGGCGGATGTTGCGGTATTGGATAAGTTGTTCGCCGATGTGCTTGAACGAAGGCGCTGCCACCACCGTGCCGTAGGCCTTGAGGCCATTCGGCGGGCGGCCGTCATACACGATCACCGAAATCTCGATTTGCGGATGGCTCGCCGGGAAAAAACCGACGAACGATCCATCGTAGTAAGTATTGGAGTAGCGCCCATCGATGATCCGCTGTGCCGTGCCCGTCTTGCCCGCGACTTCGAAATGCGCGATCGCCGCCTCGGGCGCCGTGCCCTCCTTCATCGTCACGCCCTCCAGCATGCGCGCCACGGTCCGCGCGGTGTTCTGACTGATCACGCGCCGCCGGGAAAACGCCCCGTAATCGTAAACCACCTGCCCGTGCGCATCCGCGATCTTCTGGATCACCTGCGGCTTCATCAACAGTCCGCCGCTCGCGATGACCCCCATCGCCATGTGAATCTGCAACGGCGTCGCCGCCACCGACTGGCCCATCGGCATGCGCGTGATGGTGAGTCCGTCCCACTTCGACGGCGGCGCGATGATGCCGGGCACTTCGCCGCCCACCGGGAAACCCGTGTCTTCGCCAAACCCAAACGCCCGCGCGTAATCATAAAAGCGCTCGTCGCCGAGTTTCATGGCCAGCTGCGCGGCCCCGCGATTGGACGACCGCCAGATGATTTCGGGCAACGCCAGCGGGTGATCGAAGTGATGCGCTTCGCGCGGCAGGCGGCGCATCTTGCCTTTGTATTCGATCTGGTCGATCGAGCAGTCGAAGTGGTCCGTCATCCGCACCAGGTTTTCGTTCAGCACACCCGACATCGCCACGATCTTGAACGTTGAGCCCGGCTCCAGAATGTCGGCCACCGCGATGTTGCGCATCGCCCCCTGCTCATCTTTCGAGAGTTCGTTGTATTCATTGAGGTTGAACGTCGGGTAATTCGCCATCGCGAGGATGAACCCCGTCTGCGGATCGCTCACGATGATCGTCGCCTTCTTCGGGCGAAACGCCGCCACGATGTGGTTGATCTCCTCCTCCGCGATATGCTGCACGACCGAATCGATCGAAAGCGTGACGCTGAATCCATCGGCCGGCGGCACATCGCGCGTGCTGAACTGCGCCAGCTCGCGACGCAGCCCGTCCTTCTCCGTTTCGCGCCAGCCATCCTGACCCCGCAGATAAAAGTCCGCGTAGCGCTCGATGCCCGTCACCGGTTCACCCGCCTTGCTCACGAAGCCGATCACGTGCGCGGCGAGCGCGTTTTGCGGATAGGCCCGACGGTAAACGCGATTGCCGTAAACACCCTTGATGCCCAGCGCGGTGATCTTGTCGTAAGTCGTCTCGTCCACTCCTTCGGTCAGCTTCGCCCAGCGTACCGGCCGATCGCCGTTCTCGTCGTCGACCGCGTCCACTTTCGTGTCCGCCGTATCGCTGTCGTCCTCGTCCGCCGCCGCCGCGCCTGCGGGACGCGGCATGATATTGAACACCACCGCGCCCGTTTTTGGGTCGGTCTTGGCGCTCGCCGGGATCGTGCTCGCCGCCCGGGTCTTGGTCCGAAAAATGGTTTCCAATTCGCCCAGCGGACGGTTCAGCAACCGCGCGAGCTCCGGCCACTTCGACTCATCCTCCGGCCGCAAGGACTGCGGATCGACGCCCAGAATGATGAGCGAGACGCTCGTCGCCAGCTTGTTGCCCCGCGCGTCGAGAATGTCGCCCCGCCGCGCATGCTCCACGATGATCTGCCGCCGGGCCTTGTCCACATACCGCACCAGCTCGTCGCGATCGATGACGTGCAGATAAACCAGGCGCGCACCCAGACCCCCGAAACACGCGACCAGCCCCAGCGCGAGCAAACCTAAGCGGTAATTGGATGCGAAGCCTCGCGACATGGTCGGTTGTCAGGGCGTGCCCGGGAGGCGGAAAACGACGGAGGCGCCCCCCGTGTCGGAGAACAGCGTGCGGTTGCGCTTGGCCGCGAGGCGGAAGACGGGATCTTCGTTCACGCGCACAACGTTTTCTTCCCGCGGTTGCACCAGTCCGAGACGCATCTCCACGTTGCGCCGCGCCAGCACGTCGGGCGACTTCTCGGCTTGGATCGTGGCGTTGGTCTCGTCGATGTGGCGGCGCACCTCGGCGATGCGACCTTCGATGTCGCGCGCCGCGTTGGCCGTCACGGAAATCTGATGACGCAGCCAGACGGTGCCGAGACCGACCGAGCCGGAGAAACAAATCATCACGAGCGTATAGACCAGCATCTGGTTGACGAACGCACGGGTGTCTTGGGTGAACATGGTCGGATGGGGTTACAGCTTGCGGAGCGCGCGCAGTTTCGCGGAGCGGCTCCGGGGGTTCGCAGAAAGTTCGTCGTCGCTCGCGGTCCACGGCCGGCGAGTCAGAGGTTCCGCGCGCTTCACCCGCAAATCCTGCGGCGTGGCGTCATTCTCGCTCTCGGGCTGGCCGCACCAGCGGCGAAACGCCTGCTTCACGATGCGATCCTCGAGCGAATGAAAACTGATCACGCACAGCACGCCGCCCGGCGCGAGGCGCGCAAATGCCACCGGCAACGCGCGCTCGAGCGCGCCCAGCTCATCGTTCACGGCGATGCGGATGCCTTGGAAGGCGCGCGTCGCCGGATGAATCTTCGCGCCGAAGCGATCGCGCGCCGGAATCGCCTGGCTGATCACCTCCGCCAACGCCGCCGTGCGCGCCAAAGCACCTGTGCTCCGCGCCGCCACGATCGCCTGCACCACCCGCCGCCAATGCTTCTCTTCGCCGAAATCGCGCACCGCGCGCACGAGCATCTCGTTCGTCGCCGTCTCCAGCCACTGGCTCGCCGGCACGCCGCTGCGCGGATCCATGCGCATGTCCGCCGGCGCGTCATGACGAAACGCGAAGCCTCGCGCCGCTTCATCGAGTTGAAATGACGACACGCCGAGGTCGAACAACACGCCATCCAGCGCGCCCGTCTCGATGTCGGCCAGTCGTCCAAAGTCCCGGTCCACCAGCTGAAACCGGGCGCCAAATTCTTCGCTCAGCGCCGCGGCCCGCGGCTGCGCCGCCGGATCGCGGTCGAGCGCGATCACCTGCACCTCCGCCGCCGCATCGAGCAACGCCCGCGTGTGCCCGCCGCCGCCAAACGTGCAGTCGAGGTACCGCCCGCCCGCGCGCGGCGCGAGCAACTGCAGCACCTCGTTGAGCAGCACAGGTTGATGGCCGGGCGTCATGGTCGCCGAATGGGTTTCAACGCGCGCCTGCATCGTCGGCCCGCCGTTTTTCGCCGCGCCGTTTCGCGACGGAGCGCAACACCAGTCCATCCCTCACTCGTGGCGTCGCCACCGCCAAAGGCACCGGCATGAGGCGGTCCTCGCCCTCGATCCACGCGGGAAATCCCGCGGCATCGGCCCGCGTCTCTTTCGGCAGCAACCGGAGAGTCGTTTTGACGTTCGCGCGTTGCATCGGATCAAATCCCCAACCGGCGCATGATGTCGCCGAAGTTTTCGCCCGAAGTCCGCGCCTCGACCTTCTGCCAACGCGACGGCTCGTAGATGTTGAACTTCGTCAGTGAACCGACGAGCACCGCATCCTTCGAAATTCCCGCGTGCTGCAACAGCTCCGCGCTGACGCTCATCCGCCCTTGCTTGTCGAACCACAGCGACAGCGTCTGCGCGAAAAACCGCGCCACGAAGTCCTGCCCCGCCCCGTCGCTCAAGGCCAACGCCGCGATCTTGGCGCGCAGCTTCTCCACCTCCGCTGGCGGCAACACCGCTATGTAACCGTCCGGATGTGGCGTCGCCAGAAACGCGTCGTCTGCACCGTGCGCAAACCGCCACGCCGACGGAATCGTGAGCCGATTCTTGTCGTCCAGCGTGTGCCGGAAAAGCCCGGTATAGAGCGGTGAGACGGATTGCGACATGGGCGTTGGAGCGGTAACTGCCCCAAAGTGCCCCATTTCGTCCCAATTTTACCCACGTCCGTCAAGGTAAAGCGCATGGGAGAATCCCCTTTCTTGTTCACAAAATGTTGTGAATAACCCGTTCAGAGTTTCACGAGAGTCCGGCCGCGGCCCCCAGCGTGAGCGCGAGGGACGACCATCGACCCCGGAACGTCCTGTCTCCGAGCATGCGCCAGGCCGGCTTGCCAGGCCCGCCCAAGACTCCATCGCCCGCGGTCCGCGGTTCCGGCGCCAGCGCCCAACAACGTGTCGTGGGCGCTCCGGCCAACCTACGAAATCGGCGCGCCTTCCCCCATTTAGGGCGCGGTCGTGTCGAGCAAACGCCGCAGCTCGGCTTCGTCGATCACGCGAATTTGCAGGGTTCGGGCTCGCTCCAACTTCGCCCCTGCTCCTTCGCCGGCCACCACGAAATCCGTTTTCTGGCTCACCGAGCTCGCGACGCGTCCGCCCGCCGCCGTTATCCGCGCCGCCGCTTCCTCGCGCGTCAGCGTCGGCAGCGTGCCGGTTAACACAAAGGTCTTTCCCGCGAGCACCCCCGCCCTCTCTGCGGGCGTCGCTATCGCCCGCTGCACCGGCATTACCCCGGCCGCCCGGAAATCCGCCAGCATCGCCCGGGTCTGCGGCGCGGCAAAGTAATCCGCCACCGCTTGCGCCGTCGCCGGCGCAAATCCGCGCGCCTCCAAATCCTCGGCGCTGGCCGCCGTCAACGCGCCCAGCGTCTCATAGGCCGCCCCGAGCCGTTGCGCCGTGGCCTGCCCGACCTGCGGGATGCCGAGGCCATGCACCAGCCGCCACAACTCCGCGCGCTTGCTCGCCTCGATCGCGGCCAGCAGTCGATCGGTCGACCGCTCCACATTTCCTCCCAACGTGAGCAAGTCCGCTCGTTGCAACCGATACAGATCAGGAAACCGCCGCACCCAGCGGTGCGCCACCAAAGTCTCCACCATCGCCGGCCCCAGCCCGTCGATATTCATCGCCGCTTTCGACACGAAATGCTCCACGCGCCGCCGCACTTGCACCGGACAATCGCCGTTCGGGCAACGCACGGCGGCTCCGTCCTCCACCACCTTCGTCCCGCACGCCGGACACGTCTGCGGAAAAACAAACGTCGTGCTCGTCGCTGGCCGACGCCCAAGATTTATGCCCACAATCGCCGGAATGATCTCGCCCGCCTTTTCCAGATACACCGTGTCGCCGATTCGCAAATCCCGGCGCGCGATCTCGTCGCGATTGTGCAACGTGGCGCGCGCGACCCGCGAACCCGCAATCTCCACCGGTGCAAGTTCCGCGACAGGCGTCAGCACGCCGCTGCGTCCCACTTGGATCGTGATGCCGCGCAGAGTCGTTTCCACCCGCTCCGGCGCGTATTTGTAAGCAATCGCCCAGCGCGGCGCGCGGTCGGTCTCTCCGAGCTCACGCTGGCCCTTTACGTCATCCAGTTTCACCACGGCCCCGTCCGTCGGAAAAGCATACGCGCCGCGGACACGTCCCATGGCTGCGATCGCCGCCCAGATTTCATCGGCGCTCCGGCCCACGCTCACCTGTTCGACTCCGGGCAACGCCCAACTCCGGATCAAGGCATGCAATTCCTGTTGCGAGGCAGGTGCCGCCGACGCCGGTTCGACCGCGCCCCAACCGTAAAACACCACCGCCAGCCCCCGCGCCTTTACCTCCGCCGGATCCTGCTGCTTGATCGTGCCGGCCGCCACGTTGCGAGGATGGGCGAACGGCGTTTCGCCCGCCGCTTCGCGCTCGCGATTGATGCGCTCAAACTCCGCACGCGGCAGATAGATTTCTCCCCGCAATTCGATCAGATCGGGAATCGGATTCCGCGTGCCATCCGCGGTCGCCCGACGCAATTCCCGCGGCAGATGCCGCAACGCGAGCGCGTTGGCCGTGATATCGTCGCCTTCGCGGCCATTCCCGCGCGTCACGGCGCGGACCAGCCGCCCGTGTTCATACGTCGCACTCACCGCGAGACCGTCGAATTTCGGCTCAATCACGAATCCCAAATCATCGCGTCCCAGCGCCGCGCTCACCCGGGCGTGAAACGCCCGCACGTCCGCCGCAGAATACGTTTTATCCAGGCTCAGCATACGCACGCGATGGCGATATGTTTTAAATCCCGTCGCGCGATCGTCGCCGATGTCGCCCTTCGCCTCCGCCCACTGCGGAAACGCCCGCTCCCAGGCGGCGAGTGTCAGCTTTAATTGATCATATTCATAGTCGCTGATCTCCGGGGCCGCTTGTCCAAAATAAAGCTGATCGTGGTGCGCGATCTCCGCACGCAGACCTTCGATTCTCTGCCGCGCCTCTGTGGCGGTCGCGTGGGCGATCATCGTCGGATCCGCCGCTTCTCTCGTCACCCCGGCCAGACTCATGCCGCCACATAATAACCAAAGCGCGAGCCGGGGTATGCTCTTCATAACGCGCTTATATTCTTTTAATTCCGACTGGAGCAACCTGTTTCTCCCGCGGTGGCACCACCGCTCTGACGTGCGGTCCATGGTGCCGCGTGAAGAAAAAACCTCAGCCGGTCGTGTCTGATACTTGGTTCGGCCGTTTTGCGCGCTGGACCGCGCGCGCCTCCGGCCGACCCGCAGCTTTCCTCGTCGCCGTTTTCGTCATCGCGGCCTGGGCGGTCACCGGCCCCATTTTTCACTACAGCGATACTTGGCAATTGGTTATAAACACCGGCACCACCATCGTGACCTTCCTCATGGTGTTTCTCATTCAACACACGCAAAACCGCGACGGTCAGGCCATCCAAATGAAGCTCGACGAGCTCATTCGCGCGGTCAAAGGCGCCAAAAATACGCTGCTGAATCTCGAGGAATGCTCCGAGGAGGAAGTCGAGGAATTGCGCCAGCGTTACGCCAAACTCGCCGAGCAGGCGCGCCGCGGTAAAATCGGCCAGCCGCCGCCAGCCAAAGCCTCTCGCCCGGCATAATGCCACCAGTCCGCGACGGCACGCGCGCCGTCGAGAGCGGGCGACGCTTCAACCACTCCGTCCGTGCCAGACGCCCCAGCTCGCGTCCCTCGGCTGAGGCGCGGGCACCGCGTGCGGTGCGCGTCAGGCATCGAGCACATTCGGCGCCACGCCCGGCGGAAGCATGGCCGGACGCTCGCACGTGCTCGTGATCATCACGTGTTGATTGGCGTTCGAGGATTTTTCAAACGCCGCCATCACCTCCACGACATGATGCGCCAGCTCGCCGCTTGCGCGATGCGGGCGGCCCGCGCGAATCGCGTAGGCCATGTCGGCGACGCCCGTCCCGCGCGCTCGTTCCACCGAGTGCGTCAATGGCATCTCAACGAACTCTTTTTCCCCCGCCTTCCGCACGCGAACCGGCCCGCCAAACGTGTTTGGATCCGGCACCTCCATCGTGCCTTTCGTGCCGTAAACCACGAGGCACGGGAGCGGATAAGGCGTTACATCAAAACTCATCACCATCGTCGCCGTGGCACCGTTGGCGAAATCGATCGCACCCGTGATATGCGTCGGCGTTTGCACCGCGATTTTCTGCCCCGCCCGCTTTGCTTCCGTGATCGTGCGTTCGGGAAACGTGATCTTCGCCGAGCCGCTGACCCGCTTGGCGGGACCGAGCAAATTTACCAGCGCCGTAATATAATATGGCCCCATGTCGAACATCGGTCCGCCGCCCTGCTGATAATAAAATTCCGGTGCCGGGTGCCACGACTCGTGCCCCGGACACATCATGAACGCCACCGCCGCCACCGGATCGCCGATCGCGCCTTCGTCCAGCAACTGGCGGCAGGTCTGGATCCCACCGCCCAGAAACGTATCGGGCGCACAACCGACGCGCCGGCCTTGCGCCGCCGCCACCTCGAGGACTCGCCGGCTGGATGTGGTGTCGAGCGCGAACGGCTTTTCCACATACGCGTGTTTGCCCGCGCGCAATACCTGCTCGTTCACCGGCGCGTGCGCCTGCGGCACGGTGAGATTGACGACGATCTCGACGGCCGGATCCGCGAGCAACTCCGCCGGCGTGCACGCTTTCGCGATGCCGTGCTGTCGCGCCTTCGCCTGCGCGCGCGCCAGATCGAGATCCGCACACGCCACAATCTCGAGGATGTCGTAGGCCGCCGCGCCTTTGAAATACGCGTCGCTGATATTGCCGCAGCCGATGAGGCCGATTTTCACTTTGGAGAGCATGAAGAAAGAGCGTGGCCGGCGAACTCGCCGACTCCGCGCGGCGACCGTGGACGGGCCGCCGCCCGTTGTAAATCCCGCGCGTGCCCCACCGCGCTTTTCTGCGCCCTACGCCGCGTTCGCCGGCGGTCCGCCGGCCACGCCCGTGATCACCCGCGCCCCGCGCTTGAATGTGAAATACGAAAACGTCCACTGGAGCAGCACCGACAGCTTGTTGCGAAAACCGATGAGGAACGTGATGTGCACCGCGAGCCAAGCCACCCACGCGGCGAATCCGCTGATGTGCACCTTGCCAAACTGGCCCACCGCTCGCGACCGGCCGATCGTCGCAATCGACCCTTTGTCGAAATACGCGAACGCCTGCCGCCCCGCCGGCGAAAACTTTTCTCCGCGCAACTCCCGCACGATCAACTTCGCCACATGGCGGCCCGTCTGGATCGCCCCCTGCGCCACCCCCGGCACCGTCACGCCCTTTGCATCCACGAGCGACATCGCGTCACCAATCGCGAACACTTCCGGATGCCCCGGCACGCTGCAGTCCGGCAACACCTTCGCCCGCCCTCCCCGGTCCAATTCCACTCCCAGTTGTTTCGTGAGCGGCGACGCCGCGACGCCCGCGCCCCACACGATGTTGCGGGCCCGAATCGTCTCGCCCCCGGCCACCACTTCGCCGTCGCGAATCGCCTCGACGCGCGTGCCCGTGCGGATCTCGACGCCCAACGTTTTGAGCTGACGCTCCGCGCTCGCCGACAAATCCGGCGGAAATGCCGCCAGGAGCCGGGGACTGCCCTCGATCAGCAAAATGCGCGTCTTGCGCGGATCAATGTGATCGAAGTCCTTGCGCAACGCCCGGTGGGTGAGCTCGGCGAACGTCCCCGCCAACTCCACGCCCGTCGGTCCGCCGCCGATCACCACGATCGTCATCATCTCGCGGCGCCGCGTTTCATCCGGCTCTGTCTCCGCACACTCAAACGACGTCAGAATCTTGCGCCGAATCGTGAGCGCGTCATCGAGCGATTTGAGTCCCGGCGCAAACTCCGCCCATTCATCGTGCCCGAAATAACTCGTATGCCCGCCGGCGGCGATCACGAGATAGTCGTAAATCAACTCGCCGCGAGCGTGCACCACCCGACGGTTCGCCAAGTCGAGTTCCGTCACTTCCGCCATCAACACCTCCAGATTCGGCCGCGAACCAAAGATCGCGCGCACCGGCTGCGCGATATCCACCGCCGACAGTCCCGCCGCCGCCACTTGATAAAGCAGCGGTTGAAAAACATGGTGGTTCTGCCGGTCGATGATCGTGATTCGCGCCAGGTTTGGCGGCATTTGCTGCACGAAATTCAGTCCGCCAAAGCCTGCGCCCACGACGACGATATGCGGCAATTTCCGTCCGCCGGGTGTAGTCTTCATTGGTGCGTAGCGTGATGCGCACCTGCACGATGGCAAACATCCGCGGCGACAAATTTGCTGTTCCGCCTCTCCGGCGAAACCCTTAACGCTTTCCCATGCACGCTCCGACGAACATCCAACTCATCGGCCAGGAGGTCGCCATCGCCTGGAGCGACGGCGCCGAAACCTACTGCACCTTCGAACGCCTGCGCGCCGCTTCGCCCAGCGCCGAGACGCAAGGCGAACGCGACGTGCTCGGCCAGTTGCACGGCGGCGGCGGCAGCCGCCACTTCCCCGGCGTGCAAGTGCTCGCCTGGGAACGCGTGGGAAACTACGCGATTCGTTTCGATTTCAGCGACGGCCATCGCACCGGTCTCTACAGTTACGATTATCTTCGCCACGTCACCGCCGCCCCTTCCGCGTAACGGCTTCGCGAGCTCCGTCCGCGCGGGTCGCCGCTGCCGCCGCCACCTGCGTACTTTTTTCCTCTACTCACTCCCCGCTACTCGCTACTCGCTACTTTTCCTATGAGCGCATCTGTCTTCCCGAGCCGCACCCAAACCGCCGAAATCGAACTCGGCACCACCCTGCAGCCGAAGTTCGGGCCCGATGGCCTGATCCCCTGCATCACCACCGACCATCTCACGAATGAAGTGCTCATGTTCGCGTTCATGAATGCCGAAGCGCTCGCTCACACCATCCGCACGAAAAAAGCCACGTATTGGAGCCGTTCGCGCAACAAACTCTGGGTGAAAGGCGAAGAGTCCGGCCACGCGCAACTCGTGAAAGATCTTCTCGTCGACTGCGATCAGGACGTGGTTCTGCTCAAGGTCGAAAACGTCGGCGGAGCCGCGTGCCACAACGGCTACAAGTCCTGTTTCTACCGCAAACTCACTCCCGGCGCGGACGTCGATCAGGCCGCTTCGCTCACGCTCGAGTTTGCCGCCCGGCGCGTCTTCGATCCCGCCACGGTTTACAAAAAGAAATAACCGCCGCGCCCGCCGCCTCGGTCGTTTCGCCTCCGCCGCCATGCCCGAGGATACTTTCTCACTCGCGAGCGCTCATTTGCAAAACGAGCGCCCCATCTGGGTGCGGCTTCCTCGCGACCTGCACGCGCCCTGTCATCTCGCGGTCGTGCTCGATGGTGAACTCTATCGCGGCGGCGTAGAAGCGTTGGCGACGATCGATCGGCTGGATCGCACCCAGCGCATCGGGCCCACGCTCTTCGCGTTCGTTTCGCACCACAGCGAAGCTGCTCGCTGGCGCGAGTGCCCGTGCCATCCACCCTTCGCCGCGTTCCTCCACGCCGAACTCCTGCCTGCCCTTGCCGCCCGCTATCACGCCGTCCATGCCAACCGGCAACGCGCGCTCATCGGCCTGAGTTACACCGGTCTCGCCGCCGCGTTTGCCGCGCTGCAACCGGAGAATGAGTTCACGCGGGTCGTCGCGCAATCCGGCTCGTTCTGGTGGCACGACGGCTGGCTCTCCGACCACGTTCCGCCGGCCCCGGCGGCGCGGCCGCCGGCGTTTTATCTTGAGGTCGGCCGCAAGGAGACGGCCGACCGGGTCGAGCATCGCCCCGACGTCATCCAACGCATTTCCCAAATCGAGGGCGTGCAGCGTTTTCACGCCGCGCTCCGCACGGCCGGCTACGCCAGCGCATATTCCGAATATCCCGGCGGTCACGATTTCGACGGCTGGCGGCAATCTCTCCCGCGCGCCCTGGCCTGGGCGTTGCCACCATTCGGGCACTGACCACGACGTCACGCCACCGTGCACCACCACACTTTGTTCGTCAGAATATCCTTCAGGCCCCCGCCCGCCGCGCCCGCTGTATAAATTACGCCCGGCGCATCCGGCACACGATTAAAGCCCGTGGGTCGCTCGATATTCGGCAGCCAGTGCGGCTCGTGAGCATTCGCTTCACTCAGGAGTGAAAACGAAAAACGCTCGCGCGCAGCGTTCGCGCGAAAGCACGCAATCTCGCTGCTCGCAGCTCCCCAATAGCCATTTTTCACGCCCGCGGGCGGGCGCGCCACGGCCAAAACCCCGACGAGCTGCCCGCTCCCACCAAACGTCAGCGCACCCGGCAGATACAACCCGCCTTCCTCCCTCCACGTCGCCGGCAGAAACGCGTTCAACTCGCACGCCGCCCATCGCCCCGCTGCCGGCGTCGACACGAACGCCCGGCCGTGCTCGTGCTCGATCAGATTGTGCACGACATACGGTTCACCCTCGGGCGACACCGCAATCCCGCCAGCCGCGATCGTGCGACCCGACGCTCCGCCGCCTTGGGCGATGACGTCGATCGTCTCCGCCGTCACCGGCAATGTGACCGCCGTCCCATCCGCCTTCGTCCACGTGTGCCCCGCATCCGTGCTGCGCAAGTAGCCCACCGTTTGCCATGCCTCTAATTTCTTCTCCTCGGCCGTTTCATAAATGCGGCAACTCAGGTGCAAGGTCTGATGATCCGGCCCCCACGCCAACGATTCGCCGAACTGCGCATAGTCGGGAAAACGCGAACGCATCAACGTCGAGCGCAGCCGCCACTCCCCGCCGGCAGGTTTTTCCCAAAGTTGCGCCTCCGTCGTGCGCTTTCCTTCCGTGTAACGCCGCGCCGTCATCAACAACGTGCCGTCTTTCGCGCAGACCACGACCGGATAAGACAGCAGCGCGCCGAACTCGATCTCCGGCTCCCATTCCGACGCATCGTTCGGCCGCACCGACCGCCGATAGCGCATCGGCGCGTGATGCGGATAATATAGAACATGCAGATGCCCGCTCGGATCGATCGTCATCGCCGGCCCGCCATGATTGTCCATCGCCTCGCCGACCGTCACCGTCGCTGACCACTCGTTTGTCGCGCGATTCAACGAGCGCACGCGCACGCGAAACCCCTCCGGCGTCGAGTCCAGCCACGCAACGTGCGTGCGGTCGCCCGACGTGATGATCTTGCTCGCCGGATCGTAAGCCGTCGCTCGGCCTGACCCCAGCTTCGACAACAAAAAAGATCGCCTCGCCGCCGCTGCCGCGGTGTCCGTCCCGGCCTCCGCGCGCAACCGACGCGTCACCATCATTCCGGCCGACCCAGCGAGTAACGTGGCGAGAAACGCGCGGCGATTTTGCGGGGGCATCCGTCGACGATGCGCGCTTGTCCGGCGATATCAACCGGCTTCAACCGACCGGTGCGCCAAGCTGTCGCCGCGCGCCGGCCTGAACTCAACTGGCCGACGCCAACCCGCGCTCGCTCGTTTGGGCAAACGCCACCATCCGCTGAAACTCCGCCGTGGCCGCCTGCGGATGCGCGGTCAACTTTTCGAGCGCCTGCGTGCGGTTGAGCCCGTCCCGATAGAGGATGCGGTGAATCGATTTCACCCGCTCCACTTGTTCGGCCGTGAAGCCGTTGCGTTCCAGGCCGACTTTGTTGATCGCCCGAATTTCCGCCGGCAACCCGTCAGCGATGAAATACGGCGGCAAATCCTGCACGAGCTTCGCCTTCGCCGACAGCAGGGAATACTCGCCCAAGCGGCAAAACTGATGCACGCCGCCAAACGCGCCGATGACCACGTGATCGCCCACGATCACATGTCCCGCCAGCCCCGCGTAGTTGCTCATGATGATGTGGCTGCCGAGCTGGCAGTCGTGCGCCACATGACTGTAGGCGAGGATCAGATTGTCGTCGCCGATCACCGTGAACTCCCCGTCGTTCGTCGCGGCATGCACGCTCACGTATTCGCGCAGCACGCAACGATCGCCGATGCGCAGGCCGGGATTGCCGCCCGTGAACTTCAAGTCCTGCGTCTTGCCGCCCACGCAGGCGAAAGGAAACACCTCGCCCGCCCGCCCCAGCACCGTGTTGCCCTCGACGCATGCGTGATGATGCAACCGCGTGCCGTCGCCCAGCCTCACCCCGGCCCCGACAAACGCGTAAGCCCCCACGCTCACGTCCGCGCCGAGTTGCGCGCCGGGCTCGATGATCGCGGTGGGATGAATCGTGACAGCCATCGCGCGCTCAGGGCTGCTCGTTCTGCGACACGAGCGCGAACATCAACTCGGCCGAGGACACCACGGTGCCACCCACCGTGCAGGTGCACTCCGCCACCCCAATCTTGGTGCCGCGCGTCTTCGTGAGCTTCGCGTTGATCACCAACTGGTCGCCCGGAATCACCGGCCGCCGGAACTTCACTTTGTCCGCACTCATGAAAAACGGCGTTTTTCCTTCGGCCGAGATGTTGCGCAACATCAGGATCCCCGCCGCCTGCGCCATCGACTCGACCTGCAACACGCCCGGCATCACCGGCTCGCCCGGATAATGCCCTTGGAAATACGGCTCGTTGACCGACACGTTCTTGATCGCGATCAGCTCCGTGTCCGCAATGAATTCCAGCACGCGATCGATCATCAGAAACGGATAACGATGCGGCAAAGTGTCGAGGATGCGTTTGATATCGAGCGACGTCTCGCCTGGCTGCACCTGCTTCGGCCGCTCCGCCTTCTTTTTCGCCGGCGTCTTCTTCCGGGCTTCCAGCTTGGCGAATAACACTTTCGTCAGCTCCGCGTTGATCGCGTGGCCCGGTCTCGTCGCGACGATGTGCGCCTTCAACGGCATGCCCAGCAGCAGCACATCGCCGATGATATCGAGCATCTTGTGCCGCACGAACTCGTCTTTGAACCGCAACGGCTCCTTCGAAATGATTTTGTCGCCGCGGATGACCACGGCGGAATCCAGCGACCCGCCCTTGATCTTGCCGAGTTTCAACAGCTCCTCGATATCCTCGTAAATCGTGAACGTCCGCGCCGCCGCGATCTGCGTCATGTAAACATCGGGATCGATCGTCAGCGAAAGATGCTGCGTGTGGATGCCGCGATCGTCCGCCGACGTGCACGTGATCTTGAATTCGTTCGACGGCAGCGCGATGACCGAGCGATTGCCGTCGGTGACCGACACCGCCTCGTCGAGGACGAAATACTCCCGCTCCTTCTCCTGCTCCACCGGCTCGCCTTGGAGGATCATGTTCACAAACGGCCGGGCCGAGCCGTCCATGATCGGCGGCTCCGAGGCGTTCATCTCGATCGTCACGTTGTCCACGCCGCAACCGTGCAACGCGCTCAACACATGCTCCACCGTGTGGATTTTGGCGTGCCCGTTTTGAATCGTCGTCGCGCGCACCACATCCGTCACTTGATCGACCCGCGGACGAATCTCCGGGGCCCCGTTCAGATCGATTCGGCGGAAGACCACGCCTTGGTCAACCGGCGCCGGTTTGAGCGTGAGCGTGACCGCTTCACCGGTGTGCAAGGCGCTGCCTTGGATGGAGACTTCGCGCGCGAGAGTGCGTTGTTTCATTGAGCTTGGCGTCGGAGTGTCGGAAAGGCGTTGGAAATGACAAGACCGCGATAGGGCCCCCATCAATTCCCCGCCGCGCTCATCGCCACCCGCACCCGCCCGACGGCGGTTGCGGACACAAATCCCGCTGGCCGCTCGCCGGTCCCGCGCGTCGCCGCGGCGCCCGCCCCTTCCGCCTGTAGATCGATCTCCAGCTCCGCGCCTCGATAACCCAGCCCGCCCAACCGCACTCGCGTCAAACCCGCCGGCAGCACAGGCGAAAAAGTCACGCCATCCTCCGCGAACCGCGCGCCGCACACGCCCTTCAAAACCATCCTCACCAACGCCGTCGCGCTCCACGTCTGCCGCGCGCACGAAGCCCAGCGCTGCATCCCGCCCTCGCCCGTCGGGTGCTCCTGCACTCCCCCGTATTCCCCGCCCGTCACCGGATGATAAATCTCCGAAAAATGCCCGTCGCGGCAGGCATGTCGCGCCAGGCTGAACAACTCGCGCCCCAGCAAATCCGCCCGCCCATGCCGCGCCGCCGCCTCCGCCCAAAACGCCTGCAACGGCGGCCACACCACCCCGCTGTGCCGGCCGAACGCGCCTTCCGCGTAAGTCGGGTAGTGCGCGTAATCCGGCCAGCCGAGCACGGGTAACTCCCGTTCCTCCGCCGGCGCGTAGCGCGTGTAACGCTCGTAGCTCGGCCACACCCCCGGCAGACCGGCCGGTGTCACGGGTTGATTTTGAAAAATCGCCGCGCGTTGCGCCGGCGTGGCCACGTCGAACAGGATCGCGAACGCGTGCCCCACGCCCTCCAGCCGGTCGCTCCCGCCCCACGGATCCACGAAAAAGCGAAACACGCCCCGTGCCTCGTCCCACAATTCCGCCCGCACCGCCGCTGCGATCGCGTCCGCGCGGATTGTCCACGCCGGATCGGCCGCCACCCCGAGCTCCCGCGCCATCCGCCCGAGCACGCGATACGCCGCCACGTAGAGACAGTTCGTCGAAAGCGCCATCATCGGCAGTCCTTCGCCCTGCGCCGCCCGCTCCGCCGGATGATGCCGGGCCCAAAATTTGATCCCGCTGCTCGGCATGTCGGCGTAACGATCGGGAAACGCCGCCACGCCATCCTGGATCGCCGCCGAGCCGCGAAACAACCCGCGCATCGCGTCGAACTCCGTCGCTTCCAGGCAACGCAGCGTGTGCGCCACCGCCGCCATCGCGACGCGCAGAAACTCCCGGTCGCCCGTGAACAAATAATACGCCCACGCTCCCTGCGCCCACACGATGCTGTCCCAATATTCCCCCGTGATCCGCGGCTCGCCGTCCACCTCGTCCAAGACCGCCAGCAGCGAGTTCCGCGCGACGTCCGGGTAAAGCAACCCGCCGCCATTCCACGTGTTGATCGCGTTGTCGCGCGTCCACTGCTGCGGATAGTCCAACCCCGCCCGAAAACAAGGGCCGCTGGTCTCCATCAAGCCCGCGTGATCGGGGAAAATATTGCCCGCGATGTCCCCCAGTGCGAGGCGGAAGGCGCGGTTCAACTCCGCGTGGTCGGTCTCAAGATACGGCAGCGTCATCGGAAAAGGTTTCGCATGTGCGCCTCGCATTTGCCGCAGCCGGCGGACTCGCGCCACCCTTTTTCGCCCGGTGTTGCCGCCCGCGCTCTATCGTGCCGCGATGCTTGACAGCGCCGAGCCCCGCTCGTTACTCCATGACCCTTTTACACAACTCGAAACCGTCCCTCCGCAACCCTTCCCGTCATGCCCGCAGCTAACGATATTCGCAAAGGTCAGGTCATTAAATTCAACGGCGAGCCCCACCTCGTCATGGAAACGCAGCATCGCACGCCGGGCAATCTGCGGGCTTTCGTGCAGGTGAAAATGCGCAACCTCCGCTACGGCAAGGCGCTCGATCAACGCTTCGCGTCCACCGACACCATCGAGGTTTTGCCCACCGACAAACGCACGCTCGAGTTCAGCTACGCCGACCGCGACAGCTACGCGTTCATCGATCCCAACACGTTCGACCAAATCGAAATCTCCGAGCAGACGCTCGGCGACGTGAAGAACTACCTCACCGCCGGCGGCCGCGTTGACATTCTCTTTGTGGACGAAAAGCCGCTCACCGTCGAATTGCCCAGCGCCGTTTCCCTCAAAGTCGTCGAGAGCGCCGATGGCATCAAAGGCGATACCGCGAGCAACGTCCAGAAACCCGCCAAGCTCGAGACCGGCCTGATCGTGCAGGTGCCGCTCTTCGTGAAAGAAGGCGAACTCATCCGCGTCTCCACCGCCGACGGTTCTTACCTCGGCCGCGCCTGAACCGCTCGCATTCAAACCCACCTTCGCCCGCGGCTTGATTCCGCGGGCTTTTTTGCGCCCTGGTTCTCGTCTGAACGTGCGCCGGTTGGTTACGACGCGGACGAAGAATCGCAAAACCGCTCTCGGGTTGCGCGCCACGTGCGGCACCCCCGCACCTCACATGGGTCTGCATCCTCCCATGCGCGTCATCGCCCTTTTGAATCGCTCCGCGGGGACGCTCACCGGTAACCCTCATTCCGACCCGCTTTCCCCCGCTGCGCTGACCGCTGCCTTCCGCGCCGCCGCCGTCGATGCCGATGTGCGCCTCGTCGCACCGCAGGCCATGCGCGACGAAGTCGCCCACGCCGCCGCGCTCCAACCCGATGCTGTCGTCGTCGGTGGTGGCGATGGCACTCTCAATACCGCCGCAGGCGTGCTCGCCGGCGGCGCCACTCCCCTCGGCGTGCTCCCGCTCGGCACGCTCAATCACTTCGCTCACGACCTGGGTCTTCCGCTGGAAATCGATGACGCCATTCGCGTGATCGCCCGAGGTCGCGTCCGCGCCATCGACGTCGGCGAAGTCAATGGCCGCGTTTTCCTCAACAACTGCTCTCTTGGTGCCTATCCCGCCGCCGTCCAACGCCGCGATTCCCTGCGCCGCACCCGCGGCTTCGGCAAATGGCGCGCCATGGTCGTCGCCTCGCTCGACGTGTTTCGACGCGTGCGTCGCCTGCGCGCCCAAATCGAAATCGACGGCGCGCCCCATTCCTGCCGCACGCCCCTGCTCTTTGTATCGAACAACCACTACGACGGGCGGCTCTTCGCCTCCTCCCTTCGCGAACATCTCGACGAAGGCCGCCTCTGGCTTTACGTCGCGCGCACGCATCGCTTTTTCCCGCTCCTCCGTTCGGCGTGGCAGGCGCTCGTCCGCGGACTCGACGCCGCCGACGCTCTCGACACCCACTCCGCTCAACAGGTCACCATCGACGTCGGCCTGCCCAAAATCACCACCGGCCTCGATGGCGAACTCGTCACCTTCGCTGCGCCGCTCCGCTTTCGCATCCGCCCCCACGCACTGCGCGTGCTCGCTCCGCCGGCATCATGACCGCTCCGATCTTCGCTTCACCGCCCCGCTGCCCGGCGCTCGCGGCCAACTCGCCGGCGTCGCCACGCCTCTCCGCCGCGCCGCTCTCTCCGGCCACGCCAACGTCGCACACTCCATCGGCACCCACCCGCCCTGTCGGCACGTGAGAACGATCGTCCATCTTTCTGATCTGCACTTCGGCACCGAAGACCCCGTGCTCGCCGCCGCCGTCGCGCGCGACTTGCAAGCATCCCCGCCTTCGCTGCTCGTCGTCAGCGGTGATTTCACCCAACGCGCCCGGCGCCGCCAGTTCGCCGCCGCGCGCGCTTACCTCACCCAACTTCCATCGCCGCAACTCGTCATCCCCGGCAATCACGACGTGCCGCTCTACGACGTGATCCGCCGTTTCGCTGCGCCCCTCAACCGCTTCCGTCGCTACATCAGTCGCGACCTCGACCCGGTTTACCGCGACACCGAAATCATCGTTGCCGGCCTCAACACCGCCCGCTCCCGCACTTGGAAAAGCGGCCGGATCTCCCCCGCGCAACTCGCCCGCCTGCGCGCCACCTTCGGTCCCGCCGATGAACGTTTCAAAGTCGTTGTCACGCATCACCCGTTCATCCCGCCGCCCGGCAGCGAAGCCGATGGTCGGATCGATCTCGTCGGTGGGGCTAACGCCGCCCTCACCGTGCTCGACGAGTGCGGAGTCGACCTCCTCCTCGCCGGCCATCTCCATCACGGCTACGCCGGCGACACGCGCACGCACTACCCTCATTCGCGCCGCTCAATCATCTCTGCGCAAGCCGGCACGGCCATCTCCCGCCGCATCCGCACGGAACCCAACGCCTATAATTTCCTCACCCTTGAGCGCACCCACATTGTGATCGAAATTCGCACGTGGAACGGCACCGCCTTTGCCCCCACCGCCGTCACCCACTACGATCTTCACGACGACGCCTGGATCGCGCGTTGACGCGCCGGCCCGGCGCGCACCGGTCGCGTTTTCCCGAGTCCAAGGCTTTCATGCCACCGCGTTCTTCCACCTCGTCTCGCTCTTCTGCCACCCGCCGGAAACGCTCTTCCGCCCAGTCCGGCAATTCGCGCCAGCGCGCCGCGGCGCCCAAATCTTCGGCCGCCGCCCAACCGCGCGCCGGCACCCGCTCCCGTTCCACCCGAGCACCCGCGAACGCCGCCGCGGTGCCCTTCACCAATCTCGACAAAGTCCTCTTCCCCGCGAGTGGCACCACGAAAGGCGACGTCATCAAATACTACCTCGATGTCGCCCCCGTGCTCATCCCGCATTTCCGCGCCCGCCCCGTCACGCTCATCCGTTTTCCCGACGGCGTCACCGGCGAAAAATTCTACGAGAAAAACGCCCCGCGCTTCGCTCCGGCGTGGATCAAGACCGCCCCGGTCCCGCGCAGCGACGGCGGTGCGATCAATTACATCGTCATCAACGATGCCCGCACGCTCGCCTGGTGCGCCAATCTCGCCGCCTTGGAGCTGCATCCGTTTCTCCATCACGCCCGCGCCGTCCAACGCCCCACGCACCTCGTCTTCGATCTCGATCCCGGCGAAGGCGCCGACTTGCTCACCTGCATCGAGGTGGCGTTCCACGTCCGCGAAGCGCTCGGCCAGCTCCAGTTCAAAGTCTTTCCCAAAGTCTCCGGCTCGAAAGGCCTCCAGCTCTACGTCCCGCTCAACACCCCCGTCACTTACGCCACCGCGAAACCTTTCGCCAAGGCCCTCGCCGAACTCCTCCGCACGCAGCACCCCGACCTCATCGTCAGCGACATGTCGAAGGCCCTCCGCCGCAAAAAGGTCCTCATCGACTGGAGCCAGAACGACGAAAAGAAAACCACCGCCGGCGTCTATTCGCTCCGCGCCAAACGCGATGAGCCCTTCGTTTCGCTCCCCGTCACGTGGGATGAACTTCGCCGCGCCGCCAAAAAAGACTCCGCCGACGCCCTTTTCTTCTCTCCCGCCGACGCGTTGAAACGCATTGCACGGCAAGGCGACCTATTCGCGCCCGTCCTCACGTTGAAGCAACGGCTTCCACGCGATTTCACCACCGCCGCCCGCTCCGCTCCGGCCGCCTCCTCCCGCCCGAAATCCGCCGGGCGCGCGCCGGATTCTGCATCCACGGGCCTCGCCCGCTACCGCGCGAAACGCGATTTCACCCGCACCGCCGAGCCCTCGGGCAAGACGCCATCGCGTTCGCGGGCGCGCGGCGCGCAGCAGCTCCGCTTCGTCATCCAGAAACACGCCGCCTCGCGCCTCCACTACGATTTCCGCCTCGAGCTCGACGGCACCCTCAAATCCTGGGCCGTGCCCAAAGGCCTTCCCTACGAGCCCGGCATCAAACGCGCCGCCTTCGAAGTGGAAGACCATCCGCTCGATTACATCGACTTCGAAGGCACGATTCCGCCGGGCCAATACGGCGGCGGCACCGTGATGGTGTGGGACACCGGCACCTACGAACTCCTCTCCGGCGACCACCGCCGCGGTGATCTCAAACTCATGCTCCACGGCCAGAAACTGAAAGGCGAATGGCACATCTTTCGGATCAAGAGTGAAGACGACAAACCCGTGTGGCTGATCGTGAAAGCCAAACCCGCCATGAAGCCGCTCAGCGCGCGACGCGAAAACCAATCCGTTCTCACGCAGCGCACGATGGAAAAAATCGCCTCCGACAACGACGCCGTGTGGGAAAGCCACTGACGAGCGCCACGACGTTCTCGCGCGAGCCCTCGGCGTAAACACGTCTCGCCGACTCCCGCGCGCGAAGCGCACGGTCCACTTCGTTCCGTGTCAGAATTTCCCGCGCGCCGCGATCGCCGCCCGCCGCCGCCGCTCGCGCCACCGCTTTACTCGCGCCGCGAAACATGGCACGGTCGCGCCCTCCTTTTCCATGCCTACGCCGCCGTTCACCTACCAAGAACCGTTCCCCCTCGGGCCGGATGAAACTGTCTACCGTTTGCTGTCCAAGGAAGGTGTTGCGACGACGACATTCGAAGGCCGCGAGATCCTGAAAGTCGCCCCCGAAGCCCTCGCGTTTCTCGCGCAACAGGCGTTGCACGACTGCTCGTTCATGCTGCGTCCGAAGCATCTGGCGCAAGTGGCGGCGATCCTCGACGACCCCGCCGCTTCGACCAACGACCGCTACGTCGCCCTCACCCTGCTCAAAAACGCCGAGATCGCCGCGCAGGGCATCCTGCCGTTTTGCCAGGATACCGGCACCGCCACCATCATCGGAAAAAAAGGCCAGCAGGTCTGGACCGACGCCAACGACGCCGAATGGCTCAGCCGCGGTGTTTACGAGTGCTACACGAAGGAGAATCTCCGCTATTCGCAGACGGCGCCACTCGACATGTGGCGCGAGACCAACACCGGCACCAACCTCCCCGCGCAGATCGATCTCTACGCCACCGAGGGCGCGAAATACGAATTTCTCTTCGTCGCGAAAGGCGGCGGCTCCGCCAACAAGACGTTCCTGTTTCAAGAGACGAAAGCGCTCCTCAATCCGAAGAGCTTCGAAAAATTCGTCACCGAAAAACTCAGCTATCTCGGCACCGCCGCGTGCCCGCCGTATCATCTCGTGTTCGTCATCGGCGGCACGAGCGCCGAAGCCTGCCTGAAGACGGTGAAGATGGCTTCGACCAAATACCTCGACGCCCTCCCCACGACCGGCAACGAGCACGGCCGCGCGTTTCGCGATCTCGAGAGCGAGGCCCAAATTCTCCAGCTCGCCCAAAGCACCGGCATCGGCGCCCAGTTCGGCGGCAAGTATTTCGCGCTCGATGTGCGCGTCGTCCGCCTGCCGCGCCACGGCGCCAGTTGCCCCGTCGGCGTCGGTGTCTCCTGCAGCGCCGATCGCAACATCAAGGCGAAGATCACCCGCGACGGCATCTTCCTCGAACAGATGGAAACGAATCCCGGTCGCTTCATCTCCGCGGACCAGCGCACGCTGAAGGAAGACAACATCGTTCACGTCGACCTCCGCCGTCCGATGGCGGAGATCCGCGCGGAACTCTCGCGTTATCCTGTAACCACGCGCCTCTCGCTCACTGGTCCGATGATTGTCGCCCGCGACATCGCGCACGCGAAACTCAAGGAGCGCGTCGATGCCGGCCAAGGCCTGCCGTCCTATTTCAAGGATCATCCCGTCTACTACGCCGGGCCGGCGAAAACTCCGCAGGGTTACGCGTCCGGCTCGTTTGGGCCCACGACCGCCGGCCGCATGGATAGTTACGTCGATCTCTTTCAATCCCTCGGCGGCTCGATGGTCATGCTCGCGAAAGGCAACCGCAGCGCGCAGGTGACCAACGCGTGCAAAAAACACGGCGGCTTTTACCTCGGCTCGATCGGCGGTCCCGCTGCGATTCTCGCCAAGGAAAACATCCGCCGCGTCGAGGTGCTCGAATATCCCGAACTCGGCATGGAAGCCGTGTGGAAAATCGAGGTGGAAAACTTCCCCGCGTTCATCCTCGTCGACGACAAGGGCAACGATTTCTTCGCCAGCGGCTGCGGCGCCTGCTTGCCCGCGAAGAGCTGATCGCCGCCTTCGCCCATCCGCACGCTCGCGCCACCACGTCTCGCGCGCGCCGTTATTCGGCCGCCTGCCAATCGGACCGCCGCGCCAACCGAACCTACAGCCGCGTCAGCCCAGCTTCGCCACGTCCACGCCCAGCGCTTTCGCCGCCGCCACTTTGTCGCCATGGCAGACGTGCAACACCATGTCGGTGTAGCGCCGCTCTTGTCCCGCCAGATAATCCGCAAGGGTCGGCCAGCTTTTTAATTCGCGCAGCCGCAGCGGCAGTTGCTCCGAGGTCACGACGCGCGACTCCGCCGTCGATGCGATTCGCGTCACCACCTGATGCAGCTCCGTGAGATTGCCGGCCCAGTGATAGGCCTGCATCACGGCCAGCGCGTCCTCCGTGAAGTTGATCAACTTCGCGTCGACCTGCGGATTCAACGCCTGCGCGGCGTAGTGTTTCACGAGCAGCGGCACGTCTTCGCGCCGTTCGCGCAAAGCCGGCATCTGCACCGGCAGCGACGCCACGCGGTAGAATAACTCGTCGTGAAACTTGCCCTCGTCCGTCAGCCCCTCGAGGTCGACGGTCGACGTGCAGATCAACCGAAACGTGTGCGCGTTGTTCCGCAGCACGCTCACCAATTCCTTCTGCACCTCGAGGGTGAGGCACTGCAGGTGTTGCAGAAAAAGCGTCCCGCCCCGCGCCTGCTCGACCCACGTGCCGCCCGCGCCGTTTTGGCCGAGCAATCCGCTGCGCACGTTGGTCTCCGAACTGAGCGAGCAATCGATGCGCACCAGTTGCGCGTTGGGCTCGCTCCCCGCTTGATGCAGCAGTTCCGCCACATCGATTTTTCCGGTGCCCGGCTCGCCTTGCAACAGCACCGGCGTGCGCACCGTCGCCAGCTTCTTCACCTGCTGCACCAGCTTTTTGATTTTCGGGCTCTGGCCGATCAAGCGCCCTTCGACATCCACCGCCTGCGCACCCGGCGCGATGGGATTGTTGAGCCGCTCCGTTTGAAAACGCCGGAACTCCAGCCCGCGCTTCAACGTGGCAATCAACTCGTCGACGCGAAAAGGCTTTTGCAGGTAATCGAAAGCCCCGAACTTCAACGCCTGAATCGCGCTGTCCGTGCTCGCGTAGGCCGTCATGATGATGATCACCGCGCTCGGATCGTAGAGCTTCAACTGCTTCAACAGCGTGATCCCATCCATCGGCTTCATGTCGATGTCCGCCAGCACCAGGTCGAACTTCTCCGTCTTGTAACGCGCGAGCGCCTTTTCGCCATCGGTCGCAAACGACGTGACAAAACCGGAGGGCTGGATGACCGCATCCAACATCTCGTGGATGGAGAGAAGGTCGTCGACGATGAGGACCGAAGGCATGGAGGGAGCGAGGTTCCGCGCTGCTTCGCGGATGTCAACCGCCGCCAAACTCACTGCAATCCGCCTGCGACCGCACCGAGTTGGAAGATCGGCAAGAACATCGCCATGACGATGCCGCCGACCACCACCCCGAGAAAGACGATCAGCAACGGTTCGATCAGAGACGTCAGCGCCGAGACCGTCGCTTCACACTCCGTGTCGTAGAAATCCGCAATCTTGTTCATCATCCCGTCCACGTTGCCCGTGGATTCACCCGCCTTCACCATGTGCTTCATCATCGGCGGGAAAAACGGATCGGACGCCAGCACCTCCGACACCTGTCCGCCCTGGCTCACGTGGCGCGTGATCTCGGCGCACGCATCCTCCACCTGCACTTTGTTGCTCGCCGCGGCGACAATCTCCAGCGTCCGCAAAATCGGCACCCCCGAACGGATGAGCGTTGCATACGTCCGGCAGAATCGGGACAACGCGATTTTGTGCACCAGATTGCCGAAGATCGGCGCCCGCACCAAAAACTTGTCCTTCGCCCGCCGTCCGCCCGGAGTCGCGACAAATTTGCTGAACACGAAAAACACCCCGTAAGCCGCGAGCGCGATCGCCCACCAGTAGTGCTTCATGAAATTGCTCAGATCGATCAGCATCTGCGTCGGCGCCGGCAGCTTGGCCCCGAAATCGTCGAACATGGCGGCAAACACCGGAATCACGAAGATCAGCAACACGTTGACCAACGCGATCGCCAGACCGATGACCGCGATCGGATACGTCATCGCCGATTTCACCTTTTTCGTCAGCTTGACCGTCGATTCAAAGTAACCCGCCACCTTGCCGAGAATCTCTGCCAGACCGCCGCTCGCCTCACCGGCCTCGACCATGGAGATGAACAACGAATTAAACGTCTTCGGAAAACGTTTCACCGCCGCGGAAAACGAGTTGCCCGACGAAATGTCCGCCCGCACATCGCGGATCACGATCCGGAAACAGGGATCTTCCGTCTGATCCTGCAACGCCTCCAAGCATTGCACCAACGGCAGCCCCGCCGTGAGCAACGACGCGAGCTGCTGCGTGAAAATCGCCAGCTCACCGAGCGGCAGCTTGTATTTCTTCGCCCGCTTCTCCAGCGACTTCTGCTTCGCCAGTTGCTGCGCCGCTTTGACGTTGACCGCCTTTTTCGCTGGGGCGGCACGACCGCCCAACGCCGTCGCCGTGGGGGAAGAAGAGATCAAAGCCATGAGGGAGACCATTAGCTCACCCCACCGGCCCCGCAATCTGTTTCCTGCCGCGGACCGGCGGGCCGACCGCCCCCGACGATGTTTTCCACCGTCCCCATCTCACGCCTCTGCACTTGACCGCGCCGCGCCGCGCAGAACACTAGCGGCCGTGCGGGCGGCTGTAGTTTAGGGGTAAAACCCCTGCCTTCCAAGCAGGTGTCCGGGGTTCGATTCCCCGCAGCCGCACCATTTTTTTGCCCCGCCTCTCGCTCCGGACCGCAAATCGCCGAGGGTTTTCTCCGCTCGTTTTGCCGCCCTGCAAAACATCGTAAAAATCTCCGCGCGCCTCCGTCGCCGCGTTTTTCACGCCCCACGCAACCCTTTTCCGCGGGTCCGCAGGTCTCTCCCACGTTCCGGCGCTCGCCGCCCTTCGACCGGAAATGCGCGCTGCGACCCCAACCTGACACGTTTTCCACTGGCGCTTTTCAAGTGCGCGCTTTCGCTGCATTTGCCTCCCCTCCACGTTTGGTGTCAGCCCGCCCCGCCCGCTAGCTTTCCGTTTCCCATGTCTGTCGAAACCTCCGCCGCCTCCCCGTCCGCCGCCACTTCGCCGCCCGCGCTCGACTACAGCCTCACCGGCGTCAACGCCACCCGCGCGATCGAGCTCGGCCTCGCGGAAGCCGAGTGGTATCAAAGCCCCGTGCCGCGCGACACGATGCGTGCGCTCCTCGAACGTCGCAACGGCCCCGCCCTTCGCGACACGCTCATCTGGTTCTCGCTGCTCTTCATCACCGCCGCCGCGACCTATCTGCTCTGGGGCTCGTGGTGGGCGGTCCTGCCTTACCTCGCCTACTGCGTCCTCTACTCGCAGACCTCCGATTCTCGCTGGCACGAGACGAGCCACGGCACCGCGTTCAAAACCGATTGGATGAACAACGCGCTCTACGAAATCGCCTCGTTCATGGTGAAACGCGAAGCCACCCTCTGGCGCTGGAGCCACACCCGCCACCACAGCGATACGATCATCGTCGGCCGCGATCCCGAGATCAATTTCCCCCGCCCGCCTGACCTCAAGGGACTCTTCCTCGGCCTCTTTTCCCTCCATCCCGATTACTGGCAACGCCTCTGGCTCCACGCCACCGGCCGCATGCGAGCGGACGAGAAAGTTTTCGTCCCGCCCACCGAGTTCGGCAAAGTCTACTGGCGCGCGCGTCTCTATCTGGCGATCTACGTCGGCTCGCTCGCCCTTTCGTTCTACTGGCGCACGCCCCTGCCGGCGCTCCTCATCATTTTCCCTAACGTCTTCGGCACCTGGCTGCTTTACGTTTACAACCTCACCCAACACGGCGGCCTCGCCGAAAACGTCCTCGATCACCGCCTCAACTGCCGGACCGTCTACATGAATCCCGTGAACCGCTTCATGTATTGGAATATGAACTATCACGTGGAGCATCACATGTTCCCCCTCGTCCCCTATCACCGCCTGCCGCAGTTGCACGCGCTCGTGAAGGACGACATGCCGCCGCCCTACCCCAACATCCTCTCCGCGTGGCGCGAAATCATCCCCACCGTCCGGCGCCAGCTCCGCGATCCCGGTTACTACGTCCGCCGTCCCCTCCCCGCGCCGAAGACCCACGCCGCCGCCGCGTATCCGGTTTCCACCGCGCAACCCGATTCCGCCGGCTGGCTCGACATCTGCCCCGCCGCCGACCTCACCGCCGCCAACGCCCTGCGCTTCGATCACGGTCGCCGCACCTACGCGCTCTACCGCACCGCCGACGGCGCCCTCTTCGCGACCGACGGCGTCTGCACCCACGGCAACACCCATCTCGCCGGCGGACTGGTCATCGGCACGCAAATCGAGTGTCCCAAACACAACGGCCGTTTCCATCTCCACGACGGCTCGCCCGCGCGCCCGCCCATCTGCCGCGGCCTCGCCACGTATCCGATCGAGGAACGCGCCGGCCGCCTCTGGCTCAACGTCGCCCATCCCGGCGGCGCCGGCGCCCGCGCGCCCAAAACCTACCGCCTCCGCGTCGTCTCCAACCGCTCCGTCGCCACCTTCATCAAGGAACTCGTCCTCGAACCCATCGACGCCGCCGAGAAAATCGCGTTCACGCCCGGCGATTATCTCCAGCTCGATATTCCCGCCTACGAATTGATCCGCTTCCGCGAATTCGACATCCCCGCGCCCTACGCCGCCGTGTGGGAAGCTCAGCACGTCTTCGATCTCGTCGCGCGCAACCCCCAGGCCGGCCGCCGCAACAACTACTCGCTCGCGAGCAATCAGCAGACCGAACGCACGCTCCGCTTCAACGTCCGCATCGCCACGCCCCCGCCCGGCCAGGATTGCCCGCCCGGCGTCGGCTCCGCGTATGTGTTCAACCTCAAACCCGGCGACACCGTCACCGCCGTCGGCCCGTTCGGCGATTTCCATCTCAAGCCCACGCAAAAAGAAATCGTCTGCATCGGCGGCGGCGCCGGCATGGCTCCGCTCCGCGCGCAGCTCTCGCATCTTTTCGAAACCGAGTCCACCGCCCGCCGCGTGAGCTACTGGTATGGCGCGCGCTCGCGGCAGGAGATTTTCTACGCCGACTATTTCGAGCAGCTCGCCGCCGCGCATCCCAACTTCACCTTCCACCTCGCGCTCTCGTCTCCGCTTCCCGAAGACAACTGGACGACGCACACCGGCTTCATCCATGACGTCGTCTACGAGCAATATCTGCGTTCTCACCCGCATCCGCAGGCCGTCGAGTATTACCTCTGCGGCCCGCCGCAAATGATCCGCGCCTGCACCAAAATGCTGGCCGCCCTTGCCGTGCCGCAGACTCAGATCGCGTTCGACGAATTCTAATGACACCAGGCGCGCTTGAAGAATGACTATCTCTGTTTCCATTCGCCCAGTCGAAATGTCCGACGCGGATTGTGTGCAGCGATACGCCGCAGACGTCCGACTTCATGCTACATGCAATTTGCCGTCTCCATACCCGGAGGGAGGTGCGGCCTCTTTCATCGATTTAACTCTCAAGGCCAACGATGCGGGAAAACAATTCACCTTCGCTGTCCTGAATTCTGGTGAGTTTGTCGGGCTTATTGGACTCAACGACGTCCATCTGGAAGAGAGAACTGCGGAGTTGGATTACTGGATCGGATTTCCGTTTTGGAATAGAGGGATTGCGACCTGCGCCGCTTCCTTGGCGATTGGCTATGCGTTTCAGAGCATTGGTCTGCAGACGTTGTTCAGCAGTGCTTTGATTCGAAACCCTGCGTCTCTCCGGGTCTTGGAGAAGAATGGATTTATTAAGGTCGGTGAACATTTTTATAACGGTCTTTGGAAGGATCGCTTCAGAGGAGAAATGTTAGCACGCCATCGTATCCTCAAATTTGAACACCCTCCAAACCAGCGCATCGAATGCTCGGGGCCGTGTAGAAGTCCTCATGAACGAGCATCTCGTCGATTGAGCGACGATGAAACTCCATGGCACCATCGGCAGCGGCCAAGGCGACTTCGCGCAGTGGATCGCGAAGCTCGGTGATTACTACGAGTGCAAAACCGGTCTGCGGCTCTTTCCCGGCACGCTGAATATCCACTTTGCTCACGACGATCGCCTGCCCGCTAACTGCCTCCGCCTCGAAGGCCGCGAATACGGCGGATCCGTGAACATCAATCTCGTCCCTTGCAATATCTTCGGTCGCCGCGCGTTCATCCTGCGCACCGACGGCAACGAGGCGGGCGCGGGCGACCATCCCCGTTCCATCATCGAGATCGCGACCGACATCAAACTCCGCGACGCCTTCAATTTAACGGACGGAAGCCCGGTCGAAATTGAAATCGATTAAGTGCGCTGACGCGCTTCTCGCCTGCGAGCCGGATCCCGTCCGCAGATTTCGGCTTTGAGGTCTCGCAGAAATTCCTCAAGGTCGCCGCCCTTCCTCCGATTAAAGACCATTCCAGCTCCCTCTACTCCCCGCCCGCGACCGATCGCTCCCGCGTGCAGACCGGTTTTTACCGCACCCATGAACCTGCTCCGTTCCATTGCCCTCACCGCCCTCCGTCGGGCGTTGCTCCCGCTTGCCATCGTGGCCTTCACCGCCAGCGCGTCGGCTCAAATTCTCACCATCAACGTCAGCCAGCCCGACGCGGTCGTCTTCACCGGCACCGGCGCGTTCGCCAGCACCAACTATAGTTCCAACGACATGGTGATCGTCGCCCTGAAGGGCTTCTTCACCTCCAGTGCGCCCACCGGCCAGTTCCTGAGCAACACCGACACCTCCACACTCATTCCCGCCGGCTCCAGCTCGACGGTGACCATGGCGCACCCGTCCTACCAGATTTCCAACTGGCCCAACGTCGTGGATTTGGAGCTCAGCCATGGCTTCGGCAGCACCGCCGTCAGCTACACCACGACGACCGCCGCCCTGCTGGGTTATTCCACCTTCAATTTGTCCGGCTACGCGCTCCCTTCGGCCGGCGCCACCGGCAATGTTTACGGCTTCGATTATACGACGGTGATCGGCACGTATGTCGTAACGACCGGCGCCATTCCCGAGCCTGCAACCTACGCGCTCGGCTTCGGCGCCTTTGCCCTTCTCGGCGCTCTCCTGCATCGCCGACGTCTCAAACAAAGCTGACCACCGCACCCCGCATTCGCGCCATCGGGGCCGATCACTCCGATCGGACATTCGCCGCCACTCCGGTGGGACCTGCCGTCCTCCACCGTCCGCGCCCGAAACTCAGCTCGCGTCGGCCCTCCATGCTCGAGTAGTTTCGCGTCGTGTCTCCCTCTCCGACCGCACTCCCCGCACCTCAACCTGGCCAGCCCTGCTCCTGCGGCAGCGGACGCCTCTTCGACGATTGCTGCGGGCCGCTGCTCGCGGGCACGCGTCAACCCGCCACCGCCGAGGAGTTGATGCGCTCGCGCTTCACCGCTCACGTCGCGCGCGACGACGCCTATCTTCACCGCACCTACCAGCCCACCGCCCATCTGCCGTTTAAGGACGATGAACGCCTCGCGCCCCTGGGCTGGACGCGCCTCGTCGTCCACTCCCACGAACCCGGCCGCAATCCTGATCACGCCTTCGTGGATTTTTCCGCTTACTTCGTCGACGAGGGAATCGAGCAGGCGCATCAGGAGCGTGCGGAGTTTAACCGCATCAACGGCCAGTGGCTCTTCGCCCGCCCAGTCCGCAGCGGTCCCGCCCCGATCAAATCGTCCGCGCCCAAAATCGGCCGCAACGATCCCTGCCCGTGCGGCAGCGGGAAAAAATACAAGCACTGCTGCCTCGCGAAAGCGTAACGCTTTCCCTCGCCTCGCCGCGTCCTCGCCTCGCCGGCGCGCGTGCCTCGCCGCGACTGCGCCTCGCGCCTGGCCGCCGCCAGCCGATCCGCGCGACCAGTCTTCCCGTCGCGGCGCCGCCCATCCTATAGCGTTGCCGCCACCCGCCCGCGGCGCATGCTTTCGCGCCTACCCATCATGAAACGTCTGTCCTTGCTCTTGCTGGCGGCTCTCGCCCCGGCATTCGCGGGCGCCGCGGATTCTCCGGCCGCGCCCGCCACCCCCGAAGGTTATTCCTTCGTGAAAACCGTCGGCGACATCTCGGAATATACGCTCGATTCGAACGGCCTCGACGTCCTGCTCATGCCCGACCATTCGAGCCCCACGCTCACCTTCATGGTCACCTACCACGTGGGCTCGCGCAACGAGGTCACCGGCACCACCGGCGCCACGCACTTGCTCGAACATCTCATGTTCAAAGGCAGCCCCAACTACAACGACGCCAAGGGCAACAGCGTGAAACAGTTTCTCGAAAGCGTCGGCGGCAACTACAACGCCTCCACCTGGCTCGACCGCACCAACTACTACGCCAACATCGGCAGCGAACACCTCGAAGGCTACATGGCCATTGAGGCCGATCGCATGCGCAACCTCTGGCTTCGCGATTCCGACCGGAAGCCCGAGATGACTGTCGTGCGCAACGAATTCGAACGCGGCGAAAACTCCCCCTTCCAGGCGCTCATCAAGGAAATTTTTCAAGCCGCCTACGTCGCGCATCCTTATCACCATTCCACCATCGGCTGGCGCAGCGACATCGAGAATGTGCCGATCGAAAAACTGCGCGCGTTCTACGACACGTTCTATTGGCCCAACAATTCCACCGTGTCCGTCATCGGCGACTTCGAGCCCGCTGCCGCGCTCGCGCTCGTGAAAAAATATTACGGCGTCTACCCGCGTTCGCCGCATCCGATTCCGCAGATCTACACGACGGAGCCGGAGCAAACCGGCGCACGCCGCGTGATCGTCAAACGCGCCGGCCAGCTCGGCGTCGTCTGCATCGCCGATAAAATCCCCGCCGCCACGCACCCCGATTTCGCCGCCATTCAGGTGCTCGGCACCATCCTCGGCGACGGCAAAAACAGCCGGCTCTACCGCGCGCTCACCGACAAAAACATCTCCACTGGCGTCAGCGTGTTTCCCTTCGCGAATCACGACCCCTCGCTGATGTTCACCTTCATCCCGCTCGCGCCCGGCGCCACCCACGAGCAGGCCGAAAAAATCGCCCTCGAGGAGATCGCCCGCCTCCGCACCGACGGCGTCACCGATGAAGAGGTGAAGACCGCCGCGGCGAAAATTCTCGCCGACGCCGCCTTCCAACGCGACGGCTCCTTCGCCATCGCCGGCAACCTCAACGAGTGCATCGCCGCCGGCGATTGGACGCTCTATTATTCCCTCGAAGACGCCACGCGCAAAGTCACCGCCGCCGATGTGAAACGCGTCGCCGACAAATATCTCAACGTCGATCAAAGCACGACCGGCTGGTTCATCCCGACCAGTTCCACCCCGGCCGCCGTCGCGAAGAAGTAAACCTCAGCCGACCATGAAAACACTCCTTCTTCTCTGCCTCTCCGCCGCGCTTGTCTCCGTGCCCGCGGCCGTCGCCGCCGACAGCATCGCCAGCCGCGCCGTGCGCACCACGATCGATGGCATCGACGTCATCGCATATCCCACCGGCGTCAAAGACGTCGTCACCATCCGCGGCGCCCTCCCCGCCGGCGATGCGTTCGCCGATGACAACGTCGCCGTCGCCACGCTCACCGGCATGATGCTGGACAAGGGCACGACCTCCGCCGACAAATTCGCCATCGCGCAAAAACTCGAAAGCGTGGGCGCCACGATCTCGTTCGACGTCGGCACCCAGATGGCCGAGGTCAACGCCAAGTGCCTCAAGAAAGACGCTGCGCTCGTCATCGGGCTCATCGCCGAGCAACTGCGCTCCCCGGCGTTTTCCCCTGAAGAGTTCGACAAAGTGAAGAAGCAGTTCGCCGGCGGTTTGAAGCGCCAGCTCGAAAGCACCGAGTTTCGCGCCGCCGACGCATTCACCCGCGCCGTCTATCCCCTCGGGCACCCCAACCGCCAGCCCGCGCCAGACGAACTCCTCGCCGCCGCCGCGAGCGCCAAACTCGATGACGTGAAGGCGTTTCACGCGAAATACTACGGCCCCGCGCACATGACGCTCGTCATCGTGGGCGACCTCGACATCCCGCAACTCCAGCAGGACATCACGAAATCCTTCGCCGGCTGGACGGGCGGCGTCGACGTCATCCACCCCGCGAAGGCGAAGATGACCGATGCCGCGCGCGACCAAAACGTATTCATGGCCGACAAGACCAGCGTCACCGTGATCATGGGCGAATCGAGCGGCTTGCGTTACAGCGATCCCGACTATCAGGCATTGCGCGTGGGCACCGCGATCCTCGGCAGCGGTTTCACCGGTCGCTTGATGTCCACCGTTCGCGACAAGGAAGGTCTCACCTACGGCATCGGCTCCAATCTGGCGCACGACACGTTTAGCGATGGCGACTGGAAGATCAGCGCGACCTTCGCTCCGGCGCTCCTCGACCAAGGCCTCGCTTCCACGAAACGCCAGCTCGACCTTTGGTATGAGAACGGCGTCACGGATCAGGAACTCGCCCACCGCAAGACCGACCTCATCGGTTCGTTCAAGGTCGGCCTCGCCACCACCGACGGCATGGCGGCGAGCCTTCTCAACACGATTCATCGCGGCTACGACCTGAACTGGCTCGACGAATATCCGAAGAAAATCGATTCGCTCACGACCGCGCAGGTCAACGGCGCCATCAAGAAATACGTGCGGCCCGATGAAGTCTATATCATCAAGGCTGGCACGATCCCCGGCGCGACCGCTGCACCCTGACCGCCGCCCTGCGCGCCTCCGCGCCGGCTCCTCTGCGCTGCCGACGCAGTAACTTCACCTCAACGCCCGCCGGTTTGGTGGGCGTTTTTTTTGCGCTCGTTCCAGTTAAACACGCGCCCCTTTCGCAACGCCGGATGGCCGCGCGCTCGGCCCTATCGCCAGCGGATACAGAGCATCGCTTTGCCCGCGCGCGTCTTTTGCGCCCCGTCTCCACCTCGCTATTTGCGCGGCGCCTCGGGCTCATCGCGCACTGGCAGCGTCACGGCAAAGCGACTGCCTTGCCCAGGCGTGCTCGTCGCCCGCACGCTGCCGCCGTGGCGTTCCGCGATGCGCCGCACGATCGCGAGCCCGATCCCGGTCCCGTCATAGCGATTGTAACCATGCAACCGCTCGAACGGCGCAAAGATCCGCTCGGCATAACGCTCATCGAAGCCGATGCCGTTGTCCTCGACGATGAGGACGACCTTCCCCGGCGCGCATTCAGCCCGCACCTTGACCACCGACGGCACGTCCGGCCGCCGAAACTTCAGCGCGTTGCCCACCAAATTGGCCAGCAGCTGATGCAACTGCGTCGGATCGCCCATCACAACGGGCAACGCCTCCGCCTCGACTCGCCCGCCCGTCTCCTCCATCCGCACGGCGAGCTCCTCCAGCACGGTGCCCAGCGTCGCGTTCAGGTCCACCCGGGCGCGCTTCGGCGCGAGGGCCGAGGTTCGCGAATACGTGAAAATATCCCGCACCAGCGAACGCAGCCGCTCCACCGATGCCTCGATCCGCTCCACAAACGTCCGCCCCGCCGGATCCAGTTGTTCACTGTGCTCCGCCCGCAACAACGACGCGAACGAGCTGATCAACCGCAACGGCTCGTTCAAATCGTGCGACGCAATACGCGCGAAATCATCCAGGTCCCGATTCGCCTCCGCGAGGGCCTTGGTGCGCTTCTGCACCCGCGCTTCCAGTGATTCGTTGAGCAACCGCAGCTCCAGTTCGCGCGCCCTCAGCTTGTCGGCGCTCTGCCGCAACACGGTCGCCACCACATCCGTCTCCCGCATGCCCGTTTTCGCCGCGCCGAGCGGCTCCGTCCGCACCAGCGCCCCGGCGTCCGCCACCAGCGACTGCACGCCGCGCCACACGCCCCGGCTCACCCACCACGCCATCGCGACCGTGAGCGCGCCGAGCACCGCCGCAGCCCCCAGCACCCAAACCACCCACTCATGCGCCGACGCATATAAATCCGCCCGCGGCGCTCCGATGATCACGCTCCACGGCGTGTCGCGCGAACGACTAAACGCCGAGATCGTGGGGATTCCGTCGAGCGTCACCGTCTCGATCGAACCCTCTTCGCTCGCGTGCATGGCCGCCATCATGTCGGCGGACGCCTGGCGTCCGATATACTGCTCGCCACCGCGATTTCGCGCCACCACCCGCGCGTCGCCATCGACGATTGAGACCGTCCAACCGGGCCCGATATTCGGCCCCAAAAGTAATTTCGACAGCACCGCCGGTCGCATCGCGAGATTCAAGGTGTAACGCAATTCTCCCTCCCGCTGGATCGGAATCGCGACAAACACCAGCCACTCGCCCGTCGCCGGACCCTGGATCAAATTCGAAACATACGTCTGGCCCGCGAGCGCCGCCTGCCGAAAGGAATCGCGAAAATGGATCATCGGCAACGGCGCCCCAAACGGCAGCGCCGTGTTGATGATCTGCTGCCGATCCGCGCCGATCAGCACCACCCACTCGTCGCGGCTCGTCGTCACCTGACGCGCCTGCTCGTAGAATCCGCGAAAGTCCCCACTCTCCAACTTCGCGGAAGTCGCCAGTCCCTTGAGCAACGCTTCCTTTTCCCGCAGCACGCCATCGACCACGAGTCGCCGCATCCGCGTGAGCAGCTCCGTCTGTCGCGTGAGGGCATCCCGTTCGCGGCGATAGGATTCTGCCAGCAGCGTCGCCGCTAGCAGCAACACCGGCAGAATGACCGCGACCACCAGCAGTGCCAACCGGCCGCGTAACGAATGGAAAAGGAACTGGGAAAGTCGGTGAGCCATACGGCACCGTCCGAAGGACGCGCGCGCGTTCAGGCTCCCGAAGGTTCTTCCTTTTGCCAAGCTTTTGCCGCGGGCGCACCTTCACCCAACGCGTCCCGCACCTGCGCCACGAGCGCATAGGAATGCAGCCGCGCCGCCTGTTCGTAAATCGCCGCCGTCACCATCAACTCATCCACTTTCGTCCGCGCAAGAAACGCCGCCAATCCCCGCCGCACCGTCGCCGGCGCGCCCACCACCGCCTCGCTGAACGCATGCTCTACGCCGGCCTTTTCCACCGCCGACCAATGCCCGTCCATGCTCGCCACCGGCGGCGGCAAAGGCCCTGGCTCCCCGCGCCGCAGTTTCACGAAACTCAATTTCTGCGACGTGAACAACCGCCCCGCCTCCTCGTCGGTATCCGCCGCGATTACCCCGATGCACGCCATCGCATACGGCGTCGGCCATTCCCGCGACGGCCGGTAGTCGCGCCGGTAGATCGCCAGCGCGTCCATCAACGCATCCGGCGCGAAGTGCGATGCAAACGCGAACGGCCGCCCGAGCGCCGCCGCCAGTTGCGCACTGAACAGACTCGAGCCCAGCAGCCATACCGGCACGTCCTCGCCCGCCCCCGGCACCGCGCGCACGGCCTGCCCCGGCGACGCCGGTTGGAAATAATGCATGAGCTCCACGACATCGTCCGGAAATGTATCCGCCCCGCCCCGCGTGCGTCGCAGCGCCCGCGCCGTCACCTGATCCGTGCCCGGCGCGCGCCCCAATCCCAGATCGATCCGGCCGGGAAACAACGCCGCGAGAGTGCCGAACTGCTCCGCGATTACGAGCGGGGCGTGGTTCGGCAGCATGATGCCGCCCGACCCCACGCGAATCCGCTTCGTGCCCTCCGCCACGTGCCCGATCGCCACCGCCGTCGCGGCACTCGCGATCCCTGGCATGTTGTGATGCTCCGCCATCCAAAACCGCCGGTAGCCCAGTCGCTCCGCGTGTTGCGCGAGCTCCCGGCTGCGGCGCAACGCATCTCCTGCCGTCCCACCCTGCGGTATCGGCGATAAATCCAGCACAGAAAAAGGCACCATGCCGTAACGTGCGTAGTCCGCCGGTTTTTTCCAGCGCGCCGGGCTTCCGCGTCGCGCTACCGGGCGTCACGTCCGACGCCCGGTTCCGTCCTGTCCTATGCGGCGCTCACTTTTTCGCGCCCGGTGCGTCAGCGGACTTTTTCGGCAACCCCACGTAGTTCAGAAACGCGTCCATCGAACGCGGCCGCCCGAGGAATTTCTCCACCGATTCGCCCACGTCGCGTGTATCGCCCACGCCATACACTTCCTTCCGCAGGCGCAGGCCTGTGTCCACATCGAGAAACCCATCCGCCGCCTGCTTGAACACGCTCGCCATGTCGATCGCCATCACCCGCGACCACAGGTAACCATAGTAACCCGCATCATAGCCCACGAGGTGACCGAAATACGTCACAAACGACGTCCCTTCCGGCTGCGCCACAAACACCCGCGCCAGCACGTCGTTGCTCAATCCCACCACGTCCACCTTCGCCGCCTGCGCCGGCGTCAACAGATGCAGCCGCAGATCGATCAGCCCAAACGAAAGCTGGCGGCGGTTGTAATACCCTTCCGTCGCCACGCGCGCCTTCGTCAGCGCCGCGATCGTCTCCGCAGGGATCTTCTTGCTCGGGTCGCGGTAATCGGCGGCGAACGTGTCGAGCACCGCCTTGTCCCACGGCCAGTTCTCCAGCATCTGCGACGGCCCTTCCACAAAATCCTGCGGCACGCCAAACGAGGTCTGCGCCTGGAACCGCGCGCGACTGAGAATGCCATGCATCACGTGTCCGAACTCGTGAAACAACGTGACCACTTCGTCGTGCGCCAGCAGCGAAGGCTTGTCGCCCGCCGGCGGCGGGAAGTTGCACACCAGCACTTCCACCGGCAGTTCATACTTCCCCTCCGCCCCCACCCGGCCCGGCGTCTGCGGGAAACACGCGAAGTGGTTGAATTTTCCCTCGCGCGGAAACATGTCCAAATAAAATGACCCCATCGCCACGCCGGTCTTCGCGTCGCTCACCACGAAAAACTGCACGCCCGGCGTCCACAGATACGGCGCCTCCACCCGGGTAAACGTCAGCCCGAAGATCCGTTGATAAATGCGAAACATCCCCTCGAGCGTCGCCTGATACGGGAAGTAAACGCGCAACTGCTCCGCATCGACCGCGTAGCGCTCCTTCTTGAGCTGATTGAGATAATAGCGGATGTCCCACGCCTCCAGTTTCGCCGCCGGATCCTTCGTCTCGCTCACTTTCAACTGGCGCAACGTCTCCAGCTCCGCCGACCACTTCGGTTGCAGCGCCGTCACCAGATCCTCCTCGAACTTCAACGCCGCCGCTCCCGTCTTCGCCATGCGCGTCTCCGTGCGATAGTCCGCCCATGACCCGTAGCCGAGCCGGTGCGCGATCTCCGCGCGCAACTGCACCAGCTTCGTCAACACCGGCGTGTTCGACTCCTTCGCCAGCGTCTCGCGCGCCACCAGCGCCCGCCGCCGTGTTTCCGGATTCGTCGCATTTTCTTCCAACGCCAGCGCGTGAAAGGTGATGTTCAACATCGCGCGGAATTTTCCGTCCGCCTGCTTCACGCCCGGGCTCGCCAGAAAACTTTCCGGCACGCCCGCCAGCTCCTCCGCCGTGAAATCGATCGGCGCCCGCGCCTGGTTGATGTTCGTCGAAAACTGCTCCTCCGTCGCCGACAGTTCCTTGCGCAAACCTTCGACCGCTTTCTGCTCCTCCGCCGGCAACGCCAGACCCGCGCGCCGGTAATCGCGCAACGTGAAATCCACCAGCCGCTGCTCCTGCGCATCGAGCTTCGTCCCGCGATCGGCGAACGCTTTCAACACCCGGTAAACATCCGCGCGATAATCCAGCGCGATCGCCCATTGCTGCAACGTCACCGACGCCGCCCGCGCCGCGTCGCGCGTCGCCACGTCCACGCTTGTCTCCGAAACGAAATCGTTCTGCCCCGCATACGCCGCCACGTCGCCCGTGATCGCATCATACGCCGCGAACGTGCTCGCGAACGTCGCCGCGTCCGCCGGTTGCTGTGCCAGTTTCGCCAGCGCCGCATCGGCGCGCGCGATGGCCGCCTTCGTCATGCTTTGCACCTCCGCCGCGTTTCGCGCCCACGTCGGCAGCACGAGCGCCATGCCATCGCGCGTCGCCTGCGCCTGCAGGTCCTCCAGTTTCGTCGCCGCGGTCATCACCGCGCCGGCACCAATGAACCCAATTCCAAAGCCAATCCAACGGAGTATTTTCATGGGGAGGGAAAGCTGCGCGCGGCAAACCTGCCGGCGACTGCCCTCCGTTAGAACCACTGTGCGCGGCGCACGCAAACTCTTCCCATCACCCGCTAAAACCGCTTCGCCAACCCGACCATCGGCCCCAGCGCATTCAACCCAGGGTTTACCTTGTCCATCCCGCGGTTCGACACGTGTTGGAAATACAGCCCCAGCGAGACCACCCACGCTTCCTTCAGCCGGTAGCGCGCCCCCGCGTGCATCAACCAGTTCAGATTAAAATCCTGCCCCTGCCCGCCCGGCACCTCGTAGCCCTTGCTGTCCAGCCAGCCGACCCCGCCGCCCGCCGCGAAAAACGCCGCGCCACGCTCCGACGCGTTGCGCCATTCCAGTTCTCCTGCCGCCGCCACCCCGAGAAAAGAGTGCTCCGGCCCCCGCACGATCGGCTCGATCAGCAGGCTGAAATGCGACCGCATCATCAACGTCCCGCCCCACAACGGCCGTTCCCCCACCGGCGGAATCTTCAGCGAAAAAATCTGCGGCAGCACCGTGTAACTCAACGGCGTCGCCCCGCCGCCCACACTCCACAACACGCCGGTCATCGCCTCGATTTCGTAACGCGGCGCCGTCTTCGTCTCCACTGCGACTGCCGCGATTTCCGCGCGCGCCAACCCTGCGCTCATCACCATGAACGCCGCGCTCAACAACGTGCTGCGAAGACGAATTGCCATTCGCCCACCCAATCCGCCGCCCGCCGCCGATTCGAACACATTCTCGCTTGCCCCCTTCTCGCCGGCCCGCCCGCCCTGCCTCCCGCCACCCGCCTCACGCGGTGCGCCTCAATCGTCCGCACGCCGCCCGCTACGTTGACGGAAACTCAATCACCTGCCCCGTCTCGTAACCTTCCACGCTTTGCTCGTAAAGTTCCGCCACGTCCCGCGCCGAACGCCCCGGCGCCGGATCCATTTTATACGCGATCAACGTCTCCGTCACCCACGGCGGACTCACCACGTTCACCCGGATTCCCCGCGGCAGTTCCAACGCCGCCGCGCGCGCGAAGCCCTCGAGCCCCGCGTTCACCAGACTGATCGCCGCGCTGCCCGGCATCGGCGAGTGCGACAGCACGCCACTCGTCAGCGTAAACGACCCGCCGTCGTTCACGTGCTCCGCCCCGTAGCGCACCAGGTTCACCTGCCCCATCAATTTGTTCGCCAGCGAAAACTGCACATCCGCATCACTCAACTCCGCCAGCGGCGCAAACTTCGCCGCGCCCGCCGCGCTGACGACCGCATCCACTGGGCCGACGTCTCGAAACAGCGCGCGAATCGAGTCCGGCTCTGCCAGATCGAACCGCCGCTCCGCCCTCTGCCGGCTCGCCCCGATCACTTCGTGGCGCATGCCAAGACTCTTGACCACTGCCCGACCGATGGTGCCCGTGGCACCGATGACGAGGATACGCATGATGTTTTCGTGAATTGCTGACGACTGCGGTTAAACGAACCACAGCCTAATGCGTGCGCCGAAAAACGCCAGTCGACCGCTGCGCCCGACGTGCAGCAACACCGCGCTTTGACATCTCCCGCGTCCGTTCAACACTGGCGCATGCCGATGCCGCCTGAGTCAGAAGAACAATGGACGCATGAGGAGGTCGTCCTCGGTGCCCGCGCGGCGCTGCTCGACGAACTCGACCTCCGCGCATCGGCGCTCGGCGCCGCGTTTCTCGCCGCTCCCGTCGGCCCCCGTGTCCGCGCGGCCGGCGTGCGCGCCAGCCTCGCCCGCCTCGCCGCCGACCAAGTCGCCGCCGCCGGCCCCGGCATGCGTTTCGGCCAGTTCCTCGACGTCAGCGACGAACTCACCCTCCTCCTGCCGGCCCGCGCCGAAATCCGCGAAGATCTCGCCCTGCCCGTGCTCGCCAGCGTCGTATTGAAACTCATCCCCTTTCTTACCGACGTCGCCACGCGCGGCCCGGCCGCTGTCGCCGCCGACCTCGCTCAACGCCGCCATCCCGACACGCGCGAACTCGCCCACCGCCTCCGCGCCTCCCCGCCCACCTACGAAGGCTGGGCGCAGCTCCAGCAGCCCGACGTCGACCGCGCCTTCGCGACCACCCCTCCGCCTCTCGCCGACCGCAAGGAAATCTACCACCGCCTCCGCCTCGCCTGCGCCCACGCCCTCGACCGCACGCTCCTCGCCGGCCTCGCGCAACGCAATCCGGGCTTCCTCGATTACCTGCAATGCTTCCCCGTCGCGCGCGGCCTGCGCCGCAACGTCGTCGCCTGGCTCGGCCCGACCAATTCAGGCAAAACGCACCGCGCCGTCCTCGCCCTCGCGGCCGCGGAGAGCGGCATGTATCTCGGCCCGCTCCGCCTCCTCGCCCTCGAACAACGCGACCGCCTCGTCGAACTCGGCACAGCGTGTTCGCTCATCACCGGCGAGGAACGCGACTTCGCCTCCCCCACCCACTCCGCGCGCACCGTCGAGATGACGGATTTCTCCCGCCCGTTCGCCGTCTGCGTCCTCGATGAAATGCAACTCGCCTTCGATCGCGACCGCGGCTGGGCCTGGGTCGCCGCGTATTGTGGCGTCGCCGCCGAGACGCTCATCGTCACCGGCCCCGACTCCGCCGAACCCGTCATCCGCCGCCTCGCTGAATTATGCGGCGACGCCGTCGAAGTGAACCATCTGGCCCGCCAAGGCACGCTCCAGAGCGAGGGCGTGCTGGACTGGCGGCATGTGCCGCCTCGCTCCGCCGTGATCGGCTTTTCGCGCGCCATGGTGCTCGAACTCAAGGCCATGTTCGAATCTCGCGGCCTGCGCGTCTCCGTCATCTACGGCGGCCTCTCGCCCGAAGTGCGCCGCAACGAAGCCCGCCGCTTTCGCGACCGCGAGTCCGACATCGTCTGCGCCACCGACGCCATCGGCCTCGGCCTCAACCTCCCGCTCGACCGCGTGATTTTCTACGAGACCGATAAATTCGACGGCGAAATCAACCGCCGCCTCGACCCCGCCGAGCTCCTCCAAATCGCCGGCCGCGCCGGTCGCGGACCCGGCTCGGAAGGCTGGGTCGCCGCCTTCTCCGCCCGCGACGCGCGCCGCGTCGAAGCCGCCCTCGCCGAACCCCAACGCACCCCGGCGCCCGACCTGCTCCCCGCCGCGCCCACGCAAATGCACGTTCGCGCGATCGCTGACCACCTCGGGCTCGCCCGCCTCGGCCCCATCCTCGAATTCTTTCGCACGCGGCTCACGTTCCCCGGCGGCACGTTTTTCCCCGATGTGCAGGACGACGTTTTCGCTGCCGCCGAACTCGTTGATACCTACGCCCCCACGCTCCCCGTCGAGGAACGCTACGCCCTCGCCTGCACGCCCATTGATCTCGACGACCACCTCTTCCGCAGCCTCTTCGCCGAATGGCTGGAACTCCTCGCGGCGGGCCGCACCGTGAATTTCCCCCGCCGCCTCGACAACGCCGGCGGCCTCGAAGCGCTGGAGGAAACACTGAAACTCGTCACCATCTACCGCTGGCTCGCGCTAAAATTCCCGCACGCGTTCACCGACGGCGCGCACGTCGAGCAAATCCGCCGCGATGTCACCGAGCAGACGCAGGCCATCCTCCGTCGCAACTGGGGCAAACAAGGCCTCACCCGCCGCGAATGCGTGCACTGTGGCCGGGCGCTCCTGCCCAGCGCTGTGTTTCGCACCTGTCGCGAATGCCACAGCCGCGGCTATGAATGATTTCGCCCTGCGCATTTTCGCATCATTTTTGCAGAACCGACCGACCAACGCTGAGTCTGATTGGGTTCACCTGTTTGCCATGAGTCTCGCTGCCTCCCCCCCGCAGGCGTCCGTCGCCGCTTCGCGGTTCTACCACATTCTCGTTGTCGACGACTTGCCCGAGCTATGTGAGCTCGCCGCCCGCACGCTCACTCGTGCCGGCCACCACCCCGTCTGTGTGCAGAGCGGCTCCGAAGCTCTGGCCTGCCTCGCTGCCGATCCGCACTTCGACATCATCATGACCGACCACCACATGCCGTTGATGACCGGGCTGGAACTCGTTGCGCGCCTCCACGAGCTGCACTTTCCCGGGCGGATCATTGCCACCACCGCTGATCCTGACCCCGCGCTTTTGAGCTCTTATTGTGCGCTGGGCGTGGACTCCTTCCTGCCTAAACCCGCGTCCGCCGAAGAGATTCAGGCCGCGATTTCCGCCTGCGCTCCGGCCGCCTGATTTTTCGCGGAAAAAAACTGACAGCCCGCATGGCGCACTTTTCAGTGCCGCCCATCGCGCGCGTGCTGCACAGTTCCCCCTCCGCCTCCGCTTCGCGGTTTTCCGTCCGCCTCGACTGGCTCGCGCTGACGCGGGGGCTCGGTTGGCACGCCGCCCTTTTCCTGCTGCTGTTGGCGACGGCGTTCGTGGCCATGCGTTGGATTTCGCTCCCGCCCACTCACGTCAGCGCGATTTGGCTTCCCGGCGGCTTTGCCCTCGTCGCCCTCTTGCGCCGTCCCGGTTGGTCTGCGCTGCCGACCATCTGGCTCGCCAACTGGGCGATTGTCGCGGTGGCCAACAACTACCCGTTTCTCACGCCTCGCCCTTACAGTTACCTCCTGTGCTTGGTTAACACGCTCGGACCCGCGCTCAGCGCCGTTGTCTGGCGGCGGTGGCTCAAAAACGATCCTTTCGCCGACGGCGCGCAGTTCCTGAAATTTACCTTCGGCGTCGCCCTCTTTCCTGCCGTCCTCACGTCGTGGATGGTGATCGGCATCATCGGTTTCACGGGACATCTGCCCGGTCTCACGGCCGCCGAATTTTGGCTGCGTTCCGGGATCATCACCCTCAGCGATGCGCTCGGCATCTTCCTCGTGGCTCCGCTGTTATTGAGCCCCCGCCGGCGCACCGTGATCGCCCGCTCAACGCGCGCCAGCCTCGCGCTTCACGCGGCGAATCTCGTCCTCACCGCGCTCGTTTGCCTCCTGAGTTTTCATCTCACGCCACTCGCGATTTACCTCACCATCCCGCTGGCTCTCGCCGTCGCCATCTTCTGCGGACCCCGCGGCGTGGCGGCCATGGTGCTCGTCGTTTCCGCTTACGGTTTGTTCGCCACCGCGCGCGGCCACGGACCCTTTGTCACTCCTCATGCCGTCGCGTTTGCCCCGATTTTCGCGATGGGCGTATTTGCATTCTGCCTCGGGATCCCCGGTCAGTTCGCCGGCATCACCCTTGATCAACTGCGCCGGCACCGCGCCGAACTTGAGGTCACCGTCGCGGTTCGCACGCAGGCCCTCGCCCACGCCAAGGAAGCCGCCGAAGCCGCCGACCGCGCCAAATCCGAATTTCTCGCCGCGATGAGCCACGAGATCCGCACGCCCATGAACGGCGTGCTCGGCTTCACCCGCCTCCTCGCCGATTCCCCGCTCGCCCCGAAACAGCGCGAATTCGTCGACTCCATCCTCACCAGCGGCGGCACGCTGCTCGCGTTGCTCAACGACATCCTCGACGTTTCCAAGATCGAGGCCGGCGCCATCGAGTTGGAGAAAACGCCCTGGAATGTCCGCGCCTCGCTCCACAACGTCCTGCAACTCTTCGCTGCCGACGCCGCCCGCAAGCACGTCGCCCTCCGCCTGCATATCGCGGAAGACGTGCCGCCCTTCCTCCTCGCCGATGCCACGCGCGTCACGCAGATCGCGACCAATCTCGTCGCCAACGCCGTCAAGTTTACCCCGCAAGGCTCCGTCACCGTCCACGTCACTGCGCCGCTCGCCCCCGGCGCAACCGCTGACGGCACCGCGCAACACCTCCTCACTGTCGCAGTGACCGACACCGGCATCGGCATTTCCTCTGCGGATATCGGACGACTCTTTCGCTCGTTTTCCCAAGCGGACTCCTCGATCACGCGACGCTTCGGCGGTTCCGGCCTCGGCCTCGTGATCTCCCGCCGCCTTTGCGAACACATGGGCGGCACCCTCACCGTCGCGAGCACGCCGGGCGAAGGCTCAACTTTCACCGCCACCCTCTGCGCGCCCGCGGCCGCCGCACCCACCGTCGACCGCAACGGCACCCCGGCGCCGTTCGCCCTCGAAGCCACGGGCCCTTCGCTTCGCGTGCTGGTCGCTGAGGATAATCCCCTGAACCGCCGGTTTGCCGGCCTTCTCCTCGAACGCCTCGGCCACGAACCAGAGTTTGCCCTCGACGGCCAGGCCGCCCTCGATCGGTTTTGCGCTGCGCGCTTCGACGTCATCCTGATGGATGTGCAAATGCCTCAGCTCGACGGCCTCAGCGCCACCCGCGCCATCCGCGAATTTGAACGCCAGCACGCACGGGCTCGCACCCCCATCATCGCCGTCACCGCCGATGCGCTGGTCGAAGACCGCGAGCACTGCCTCGCGGCCGGGATGGACGAATACCTCTCGAAGCCACTCAACCCCGGCGCCCTCCGCGAAACCCTCGCCCGCCTCGTCCACCGCGCATGAAGCCCCGCGGATCCTCCCCTATGATGCGCAACGACTGCGTGTTTTCCCGCGATCGCCGTTACCGCTACACCCTCATCCACCGGTGGGATGAATTGCTCAACCCCGAGCGCGGCATCGCGTGGATCTGCCTCAACCCCAGCACCGCCGACGAAAACCAACTCGATCCCACCCTGCGCCGCATCCGCGCTTTTTCTGCTGCCTGGGGCTATGGATATTTCGTGATGCTCAACGCCTTCGCCTGGCGCGCCACGTTGCCCGCCGACATGAAACGCGTCGCCGATCCCGTCGGTCCCGACAACGACCGGTGGATCGCGCATTGGGCCGCGCGCGTCGATCGCGTCATGCTCGGCTGGGGCGAGCACGGCGCGCACCTCGGTCGCGATCGCGCTGTGCTGCGGTTGCTGAATCCCGCCAACACCTTCTGCCTCCAACGCAACGCCAGCACCCAACCCAAGCACCCGCTCTACGTTGCCCAAGCCACGCCACCCGCCCCCTTCGCTTTCCCAGCCCTCGAAGCGCCGCCGCAGTGACCATCTCCCTGGCATGGGTCCGCACCCCGATCACTGATTGCCCCCGACCATTTATCCCGTTGGGAATCTCCCCCTGACAAAACGACCGGCCTTCACCCGATGCCCCGCCCGCATCGCATTTGCTAAGATCAGCCCATGATCCGCGTTCTAGCTCAAAGTCACGCCCCGGTGCTCGGCTTTCACGTCACCGGCCGCCTCAGCGCCGATGACTATCGCGCGTTCATGACCGCCGTGGAATCCGCCATCGCGGCCCACGGCCCCGTGCGCATTTTACTTTGGTTCGAAGCCTTTGGCGGCTGGGATCTCGCGGCGCGCTGGCACGACCTGCTCTTCACCTCGCGCCACTCCCAATCGGTGGAACGCTTCGCGCTCGTCGGCACATGGCATCAACGCTGGAGCGCGCAACTCAGCCGCCTTTTCACGAGCGCCGAAGTGCGCGCCTTTCCCGCCGACGAACTCGGCGACGCGTGGGCCTGGCTCCAGGAAAACCGCGGCGAAATCGCGTTTCCCCTCGCCGTCCCCGCGACCGCCAAATTCCCCTCGCTCGCGCTCTCCCCCTTCGCTGCGTAAACCGTCAGCGTCCGCCCCGGTCGCGTGCGGTTGCAGCTCAGAGCGGATACGCGCCCGCTTTCCCGCCTCGCCGCGCGAGTTTTTCACACAACCCGTCCAACCGCGTCCGGTGCAACGCGCCATCGAGCACATCGTAGTGCTGGGGCACGATCAGTCGCGGATTGAGCCGCTGCGCTTTCTCCAACGACGCCGGAATCATCGCCGGCGCGGCATTCAAAATACGCGGCGGCAGGTGCACGTTGAAAAAGTAACTCGCGAACAAATCCCCGCTGAACAGCAGATCATGGCGCGCGCTGTAAAACCCGCAGTGCCCCAGCGTGTGCCCCGGCAAATGCACCACGCGCAATCCGCCCCACCACGGCAACTCGTCGCCGTCCGCCAATCCGACATCGATCCGCGCCGGCTGCCCCACGCGCAATATCCGCCGCCCCGCCCGTTCCAGTTTTCCACAACGCACCGCCGCACCCGTATACGGAAACGTGCCGTCGATGTGCGCCTGCTCCGCGGGATGCGCATAAATCCGCGCTCCGCTCCACCGCTTCGCCCACGCCAGGTTGCCCGCGTGATCAAGATGCCCGTGCGTCAGCAAAATCGCCTTCAAATCCCTCGGACCAAGCCCCAGCCGGTGCAGTTTCCAACGAATAAGCCACGGTTCTCCGACCAGTCCGGTATCGAGCAGCACCGCCTGGCCGCGCTCATCGACCAGCAGATGACACAGCCCCATCACGCCGCGAATCGGATGGATGCCCGGAGGCACGTTTCTCATCGCACCGGGCTTCCTGCGACCACGCTTCTTTTCGGCGCATTGCGCGCGTGGGCATTCGCCGCGGCCGGTCTGCGGCTCGCGCCGTTCACGTCAAAAACAAACCCGCGCCCGCCACGCCGAGAATGAGCGTTCCCGCGATCGTCAACGTCGGCGCGAGCACGCGCCACGTCCGGATCCGCCGCGCCGCGCCGGCGGGCGACAACTTGCCATCCTTCAACGCCTCCTCTGCATCCGAGCGTTTCCAGTGCTGATTCCACTGTAGCCAGATTCCCGCGAGCGTCGTCACCATTCCCAACACGCCGAGAATCTCGAAACGAAAAGGCATATTCAACGCTGAGAGCGGCATGAAGCGGTTTACCTCTCAGAGATTTTTCCCGCCGTCAATGAACGAGACCTTTTGCCGCCACCCAGCGCAGCGTCCGCTCGGCCAGCCGGTCAAACGCCTGCACGCACGCCTCGAGATGCTCTTCCTTCGTGTCCTCGATCTTGTTGTGACTGATGCCGTGCAGACTCTGCACAAACATCATCACCGTCGGCACCCCCGCCCCCGCCACCTCCGCCGCATCGTGCAACGGCCCCGACGGCAACCGGTGCGACTGCCCGCACGTCTCCCGGATCGCCTCGTCGCAAAACTCAATCAGCTCCGGATGAAACGGCCGCGGCTCGATCTGCCACAACCTCTCCCACGTCACCGTCACGTTGCCCTCCTGCGCAAACCGTTCGCTCGCCTCCTGCGCCTCGCGTAACATCCGCGCCAGCGCCGCCGCGTCGAGATGCCGTTGATCGAGCGTGAGGCGACACTCCTCCACCACACTCGTCACGATGCCCGGCTTGGTGGAGCACGATCCGATCGTGCACACGCCCACGCCGCTGCGCTCCGCGATGCGATATATCTCCGGGCTCATCCGCGCCGCCGCGAGTAACGCATCCTTCCTCCGGTTCATCGGCGTCGATCCCGAGTGCGCCGCCTGCCCGCGAAACGTGATCGCGTGCCGCTCCACACCAAACGTCCCCAGCACCGCGCCCAGCGGCAGATCGAGATCGAGCAGCACCGGCCCCTGCTCCACGTGCAACTCGAGATACGCCGCCGCGTCTTTCAATTCCGCGCCGCTCGCCTTTGCGTTTTCCAAGTCAATCCCCACCGCGCGCAACGCCTCCGGCAGCGCCACGCCGTCACGATCCTTCAGTCCCCGCGCCTCTTCCATGTTCAACGTCCCCGCACACGCCGACGAGCCGAACAAACTCTTCCCGAAACGCGCCCCTTCCTCATCCGCCCAGTCCACCAGCCGCACCGTCACCGGCGGACGCCCGGCATACTGCGCCACGATGCGCCGCAAAATCTCCAGCCCCGCCAGCACGTTGAGGCAACCATCGAGCCAGCCGCCATTCGGCACCGAATCCATGTGCCCCCCGATCAACAACGCCCGCGGCGATTCGCCCGGGAGCGTGCTCCACATATTTCCTGCCGCGTCCACGTGCGTCTGCAGTTGCGGGATCGCGTCCAGTTTCGCGCGCAACCACGCTCGCGTCGCCACCCACACCGGCGTGAACGCCACGCGCTGCGCGCCATTTTCGTCGCCCGTCAGTCGGCGCAACTCTTTCAATTCCTCAATCGTGCGGCGGGGATCGACAGCATTCATCACAGAGACGTGGGGTTGAAAATTTCCCCTGTCTTCTCCGTCACACCGATCGCAACAACGGAAGGCAGGGCACTTTGCGGCTTGGAAACTAGCGCCCGCACCGCCACATTCAACTGGCAATCCGGCGCACCCCTCGCCGTCCGCCCTCATTTTTGCCCGCGCCCGATTCCGCGCCCGCGTCCCGCCGCCCTCTTTCCATGGCTCTTCAACCGCTGCTCTCCTCCGACGCCCTCGCCGCCAACATGGCGGAGCTCAAACCGCCCTTCCGCCCCAGCGAGGCCCTCGTCGAGGCTCACCGCTGCCTCTTCTGCTTCGACGCCCCGTGCATCATGGCCTGCCCCACCGGCATCGACGTGCCGGCGTTCATCAAAAAAATCGCCGCCGGCCGCCCCGCCGACGCCGCGCGCACCATCCTCTCCGCCAACATTCTCGGCGCCTCCTGCGCCCGCGTCTGCCCCACCGAAGTCCTCTGTGAAGGCGCCTGCGTCCTCGACGACCGCGATGAACAACCCATCCAAATCGGACGCCTCCAGCGCTACGTGACCGACTTCGTCACCGAACGAAACATCTCCGTCCTCTCCGCCCCCGCGCAAAAATCCGGCCACGCCATCGCCGTCATCGGCGCCGGTCCCGCCGGCCTCGGCTGCGCCGCCGAACTTGCCCGCCTCGGCCATCGCGTGACCATTTTCGAGCAGAAACAACTGCCCGGCGGCCTCAACACCTACGGCATCGCCTATTACAAAATGACGCCCGACGTCAGCCTCGCCGAAGTCGACCTCGTGCGATCGCTCGGCGTCGAAATCCGCTGCGGTGTCACCGTCGGGCGCGATATCACCGTCGCCCAACTCGAAAAAGAGTTCGCCGCACTCTTCCTCGGCGTCGGCCTCGGCGCCGCGACGCGCCTCCGCATTCCCGGCGAAGACCTGCCCGAAGTCCTCGATGCCCTAGACTACATCGCGCAGATTCACACGCAACGGCTCGACAAAATCCCCACCGGCCGTCGCGTCGCCGTCATCGGCGCCGGCAACACCGCCATCGACGCCGTCACCCAGTCGAAGCGCCTCGGCGCCGACCGCTCCTTCATCGTTTACCGCCGCGGCGAACCCGAAATGTCCGCCTACGATTTCGAATACGCACACGCCAAACACGACGGCGCGCATTTTCTTTTTCACGCCGCACCCCTCGAAATCCTTGCGACTGATGGCCACGTCTCCGGCCTCCGTCTCGTCCGCACGCGCCTCGTCGGCGACCGCGCCGAGGCGATTCCCGGCACCGAATGGATCGAGCCCTGCGACCTCGTGCTCAAAGCCGTCGGCCAGCAAAAGCAAGCCGCCCTCCTGCGCTCGCTCTTCCCCACGCTCGCCCTCGACGACCGCGGCGTCGTGCAACGCGATCCCCTCACCGGCGCGACCAATCTCCCCCACGTTTTCACCGGCGGCGATTGCGCCAACGGTGGACGCGAGGTCGTCAACGCCGTTGGCGAAGGCAAGAAGGCCGCTCTCGGCATCCACGCTTTCCTTACGCGGGCCCTGGCGTCGCTTCCCGTGCAACCCTCCCGCCTCGGCGCAAAAGCCGGCGCCAGCGGCTCCGGTCTGGTTCATCCCATCCGCGCGCACGAACTGGAAGCCGCGCTCCCGTCCCCCGCCCGCGGCTGAGCGCTCGTCTGCACCGTCGCTCGCCAGCCCGCTCTCACCCGACCCGCCGCTGCGCCCGTCCCTCTCAATTTTCCTCTCCACGCTTCTTTCGTCCGACTTTCCGCTCCATGGCCGATCTCTCCACCAACCTCGCCGGCATCAAGTCTCCCAATCCCTTCTGGGTCGCGAGCGGTCCGCCCGCCAACACCGCTTACCAGGCCCACCGCGCCTTCGAAGCCGGCTGGGGCGGCGTGGTCTGGAAAACCATCGGCGATCCGATCGTCAACGTCGCCTCGCGCTACTCCGCGTTGAACTACGGCCGCGACCGCATGATCGGCCTTAACAACATCGAGCTCATCAGCGACCGCTCGCCTGAGACGAATTTCCGCGAAATCGCCGAGGTCAAAAAACGCTGGCCGCACCACGCCGTCATCGCGTCCCTCATGGTCGACACGCGCGAACGCTGGCACGAATTCGTCCGCCGCTCCACCGACGCCGGCGCCGACGGCATCGAGCTGAATTACGGCTGCCCGCACGGCATGTGCGAACGCGGCATGGGTTCCGCCGTCGGCCAGCAACCCGCCGTCGCCGAAAAAATCACGAGCTGGGTCATGGAGGTCGCGACGATCCCCGTCATCGTCAAACTCACGCCCAACATCACCGACATCACCGCCGCCGCCCGCGCCGCCAAACGCGCCGGCGCCAACGCGATCTCGCTCATCAACACGATCAACTCGATCACCAACGTGAACCTCGACACGTTCGTGCCCGAACCCACCGTCGCCGGCCTCAGTTCGCACGCCGGTTATTGCGGCCCCGCCGTGAAGCCCATCGCGCTCAATATGGTTCAGTCTTGCGCCGCCGACCCCGCCGTCGGCCTCCCGATCTCCGGCATCGGCGGCATCGCCAACTGGCGCGACGCCGCCGAGTTCCTCGCCCTCGGCTCGACCAGCCTGCAAGTCTGCACCGCGATCATGCACTACGGTTTCCGCATCGTCGAAGACATGAACGAAGGCCTCAGCGCCTACCTCGACAGCAAAGGCATGAAGTCGATCAACGAACTCATCGGCCGCGCCGTTCCCACCGTGCAAAAATGGGAAACCCTCGACCTCAACTGGCAGCGCGTCGCGCGCATCGACTACGAGAAATGTATCGGCTGCAACCTGTGCTACATCGCCTGCGAAGACGGCGCGCACCAATGCATCGATCTCCTCTCGCCCGACGAACTCAACATCGGCCTCGGCCCTGGACGCGTCCCGCACAAACCCGTCCCCAAAGTCCGCGAAGAAGACTGCGTCGGCTGCAACCTCTGCAGCCTCGTGTGCCCGGTGGACGACTGCATCACGATGACGGAAATCCCCACCGGCCGCCCGCCGCTAAGCTGGAGTGACTATCAAACCCGCCTCGCCGCCGGCGAAATATCCCCCCTCCCGCCGCATCCGTGATCACGTGGTGAAGCTCCAAAATCCAACATCCAAGCTCCATAGAAGCGCCAAGCTTCAACTGGAAACGAAGCGCCCACCCAACTACGCTGAGGCGAACGGCACGGATTGGTCCGTGGGCGAGGATTCACCTGCGACCGGAAGACATCCCTTTGATTTGGAAGAACGGACGGCTTGTTTCGGCGCAGCCATTATTCGCTTCCTCAAAAAAGTTCCTCACGGACCCAACAACAACCGGTTGATCGACCAACTCGTAGGCTGCGGCACGAGCATAGGCGCCAACTATTGTGAGGCCAACGAAGGCGTTTCCAAAAAAGACTTCCGCAACATCATTGGCCGCTGCGTGAAAGAAGCGAAGGAAACGAAGTTTTTTCTTCGTATGATTGCCACCTCTGAACCCGCGCTCGCCGATCAAGCGCGCACGCTCTACCGCGAGGCGCAAGAACTGCACCTCATCTTCGCCAGCATCTATCGCAATACCAAGCCATGAGCTTCATGGGCCGAATACTACGGCATCTTCCGAGCCTCGCAGCGTGGAGCTTCTCTGGAGCTTGGATGTTGGTGCCTGGAGCTTTCCTCCCTCACAACCTTTCATGACCACCCCGCTCACCCCCTGCCCGCACCTCATCGGCGGCGAATGGTCGACGCCCTCCGGCGCCACCACGCCCGTTTATAATCCCTCCACCGGCGAAGTCATCGCCGAGTGCCCCGTCGGCGGCGCCGCCGAAATCAACGCCGCCGTCGCCGCCGCCGCTGCAGCATTTCCCGCGTGGCGCGAAACCCCCGCCGTCGATCGCGCGCGCATCTTTTTCCGCTTCCGCCACCTCATCGAGCAAAACCACGACCGCCTCTGCCTCAGCGTTTCCCGTGAGCACGGCAAAACACTTTCCGAAGCGCGCGGCGATGTTCACCGCGGGATGGAAAACGTCGAATACGCCTGCGGCATTCCCTCGCTCCTCTTCGGCGACACCCTCGAAAACCTCGCGCGCAACGTCGACTGCGAGACCATCGTCCAGCCCCTCGGCGTTTGCGCCGGCATCACCCCCTTCAACTTCCCCGCCATGGTGCCGCTCTGGATGTATCCGCTCGCCATCGCGTGCGGCAATACGTTCGTCCTCAAGCCCAGCGAAAAAGTCCCGCTCACCGTCATCCTTCTCGCGCAGTTGCTCGAACAAGCCGGCCTGCCCAAAGGCGTGTTGAACATCGTCCACGGCGGGCGCCCATGCGTCGACGCCCTGCTCACGCATCCGCAGGTGAAAGCCATTTCCTTCGTCGGCTCCACCCCGATCGCGAAATACATTTACGAAACCGGCACGCGCCACGGCAAACGCGTCCAGGCCAACGGCGGCGCGAAAAACTACATCGTCGTCATGCCCGATGCCGACATCGCGAAGACCGTCGAAGCGCTCTCCACCGCCGCCTTCGGTTGCGCCGGCGAGCGTTGCATGGCCGGCTCGACCGCCCTCCCCGTCGGCGCCGCCGCCGAGCGGCTCCTGCCCGATCTCATCGCCGCCGCCAACGCGATCAAAGTCGGCCGCACCGATCGGCCCGCCCCCGCCGCCCAACCCGACATGGGCCCCGTCATCACCGCCGCCCACCGCGACCGCGTCCTCAGCCTCGTCGCCGCCAGCGAATCCGAAGGCGCCAAAATCATCGCCGACGGCCGCCGCGCCAAAATCGCCGACGCCCCCGGCGGGTTCTATCTCGGCGCCACGGTGGTCGACGGCGTGCACCCTGACATGACCCTCGCCCGCGAGGAAGTCTTCGGTCCCGTCCTCAATGTCATGCGCATGGACGACCTCGACGCCGCCATCGCGCAAGCCAACGCCTCCGCCTTCGGCAACGGCGCCGCCATCTTCACGAACAGCGGCCGCGCCGCCCGCGAGTTCAAGCATCGCGTGAAAGCTGGCATGGTCGGCATCAACGTGGGCGTCCCGGCGACGATGGCCATGTTCCCCTTCACCGGCTGGGACGACTCCTTCTTCGGCGATCTCCACATTCAAGGGAAGGAAGCCGTGCAATTCTACACGCAGCAAAAAGTCGTCACGAGTCGCTGGTTCGGCGGCGACGTCGGCGACGTGTGGAAAAAATAGAAACTCCAACCTCCACCCTCCAAGCTCCAGAGAAACCTCAACCCTGAGACCTCCAAACCCATCCATGCCAACTTCGAGAATTGAACCCTGGAGCATCTCCGGAACCGGGATGTTGGACCTTCGAGCTTTTTCCTCATGAGCCTGCTGATTAAGAACGGCGAAATCATCACCGCCGACTCCCGCTACGTGGCCGATATCTACTGCGAGGGCGAAACGATCACGCACATCGACCGCCACCTTTCCGCTCCCGCCGGCACCGAGGTGATCGACGCGCAGGGTAAATACGTCTTCCCCGGCTTCATCGACCCGCACGTCCACATCCATCTGCCCTTCATGGGCACCCTCGCCAAAGATACGTATGAATCCGGCTCGCGCGCGGCCTTGGTCGGCGGCACCACCACGCTCATCGAAATGTGCTGTCCCGCACGCCAGGACGACGCTCTGCAATCCTTCGAACAATGGATGAACAACGCCGTCGGTAAATCCGCCTGCGATTTCTCGTTCCACATGGGCGTCACGAAATTTGACGACGCCACCGCCGCGCAGCTTCGCGAAATCGTGCGCCGCGGCATCTCGTCGTTCAAAATCTTCCTCGCCTACAAAGGCGCCTTCGGCATCGACGACACCGAACTCTACCGCGCGCTCAAGCTCGCCAGAGAACTCGGCGTCGTTGTCACCGCGCACTGCGAAAACGAGACCCTCGTCGCCGAACGCTGCAAGGAACTGCTCGCCGCCGGCAAGACCGACCCCGGCCAGCATCACGAAAGCCGCCCGCCCGCCGTCGAGGCCGAGGGCGTGCACCATTTGATGACGTTCGCCGAACTCACCGGCGCCGCCGTTTACATTGTCCACCTCTCCTGCCGCGAAGCGCTCGACGAGGCTATCGCCGCCCGCCAGCGCGGCGTGCGCGTCGGCATCGAAACGCTCATCCAATATCTCACGCTCGACAAATCCTACGCCGAACGCCCGGGCTTCGAAGGCGCGAAATACGTCATGTCGCCGCCCTTGCGCGACGTGCGCAACCAGGAGGTCCTCTGGCACGGCCTCCGCGACGGCCTCATCAACACCGTCGCCACCGACCACGCGCCCTTCGATTTCGCCGGCCAAAAACCGCTCGGCCGCGACGACTTCACCAAGATCCCCAACGGCATTCCATCGCTCGAGGAGCGCATCAACCTGCTCTACACGTACGGCGTGAAACGCGGACGGATCGATCTGCACACCTTCGTCAACGTCGCCAGCACCGCCGTCGCGAAACAGTTCGACCTCTTTCCCCGCAAAGGCGCCATCCAGCCCGGCGCCGACGCCGACCTCGTCGTCTTCGACCCGAATTATCGCGGCAATATTTCCGTCGCGACGCAGCACATGGCCGTCGATTACAGCGCCTTCGAGGGCTGGCCGATCGAAGGTCGCGCCAGCGTCGTCACCGTCCGTGGCCAGGTCGCCGCGCGCGACGGACAATTCACCGGCACCCTCGGCCGCGGGCGCTTCCTGCAACGGAAGCCCAGCCATTTTTAACCCTTTCCCGAATCACATGCTTGGGTGCAAGCCACGCCGCCTCTGCCTTCGCTCCGTGCTTATGCAGTCCGTCCCGTGATTTCCGGACGCCGCTTTTATGTCCACTGAATCCAGAACCAGCGGCACGCTTACCGATCCGTCCGCCGGATCATCCGTCTTAACCACCTCGCCGCTCTACAATGCCGATCTCGCGCCCGTGCCCGCCGAGCGTCGCACATGGACGCGCTGGCACATCGCCGCCCTCTGGGTCGGCATGGCCGTTTGCATCCCCACCTACACCATCGCCTCGGGACTCATCGCGAGCGGCCTGAATTGGTGGCAGGCGCTCCTCTGCGTGCTGCTCGGCAATCTCATCGTGCTGATTCCGATGACGCTCAACGCCCACCCCGGCACCGCCTACGGCATCCCGTTTCCGGTGTTGTTGCGCGCGAGTTTCGGCACCCTCGGCGCCAACCTTCCCGCCCTCATGCGCGCGATCGTGGCCTGCGGCTGGTTTGGCATTCAAACCTGGGTCGGCGGCGCGGCGATTTATAGCACCGCCGCGATTATTTTCGGCTTCGATCCCGCGACCAAAATCGCCCTTCCGGTCCTCGGCCTCTCGCCCGGCGAGTTCTCCTGCTTCCTGCTGTTTTGGGCCATCAACGTTTACTTCATTGTCCGCGGCATGGAGTCCATCAAATGGCTGGAAACGTTCAGCGCGCCGTTTCTCCTCCTTGTTGGCGGCGCGTTGATGCTTTGGGCCTATCACGCCGCGCACGGTTTCGGCCCGATCTTTGCCCAACCCGACACGCTCTTCGCCGCCGGAAAATTCTGGCCCATCTTCGGCGGCGGCCTCACCGCGATGGTGGGCTTCTGGGCGACGCTCTCGCTCAACATTCCCGACTTCTCCCGCTTCGCCCGCTCGCAACGCGACCAAATCGTCGGCCAGGCGCTCGGCCTGCCGACGACGATGACATTCTACTCGTTCATCGGCATCGTGGTCACGAGCGCCACGCTCGTCATCTTTGGCAACGCGATCTGGGATCCCGTGGTCGTCATTGCGAAGTTCGGCAGCAAATCTCTCTCCGCCCTCGCGCTCCTCACGCTCGCCGTCGCCACGCTCTCGACCAACATCGCGGCCAACGTCGTCTCCTCCGCCAACGATTTCTCCAACCTCGCTCCGCGGCGCATCAGTTTCAAACTCGGCGGCCTCCTCACCGCCATCATCGGCCTGGTCATGATGCCGTGGAAACTCATGGCGGATCCGACCGGCTACATCTTCACCTGGCTGATCGGCTATAGCGCGCTCCTCGGCCCCATCGCCGGCATCATGATCGCCGACTACTTCGTCGTCCGCCGCAAGCAGCTCGACGTCGCCGCGCTCTACGATCCGCACGGCGCCTATCGCTTCACCCACGGCTTCAGCCTCGTCGCGCTGCTCGCGTTTCTCCTCGCCGTGCTGCCGTCACTGCCGGGCTTTCTCGTCGCCGTCGGCGCGGTCGCGCCAACGAGCGTCGCGCCGATATTCCTCAACCTCTATAACATCGCCTGGTTCGTCGGCTTCGCGCTCGCGTTCGCCGTTTACCTCGTCCTCCGCCCCCTCGCGCGCCGCGCCTGATGGCGTCTGCTCCACCCATTTCCACCTTTTCCGCCCGTCCTTAGAGTCGCTTCCATTCTCCCATGAAAAACATCCCGCTGCCGCCTTGCGCCCACACCCCTGCGCCTTACACCGGCCCTTCCGCCGGCCAGGTCCTCGCGCAACGCCGCGAATTCCTCAACCCCGGCATCATCACTTACTACAAGCACCCCATCATGATCGTGCAGGGGAAAATGCAGTGGCTCTGGGACGACGCCGGCAAACGCTACCTCGATGCTCTCGGCGGCATCGTCACCGTCAGCGTCGGCCACTGCCACCCCCATGTCGTCGCCGCCGCGCACCAGCAGAACGAACTGCTGCAACACGCCACCACGCTTTACCTGCATCCGAACATCGGCGAGTTCGCCGAGAAGCTCGCGTCCACGCTCCCCGGCGATCTCAAGGTCTGCTACTTCGTCAACTCCGGCTCCGAAGCCAACGACCTCGCCCTCCTCATGGCGCGGCTCTACACCGGCAACTACGACGTGATCGCCCTGCGCAACGCCTACCACGGCGGCAACGCCGCGGGCATGGGTCTGACCGCAAACTCCAATTGGAAATTCAATGTCCCGCATAGCTTCGGCGTGCATCACGCCCAGACGCCCTATTCCTATCGCGGCGTCTTCGGCTACGACGATCCCGACGCCGGCCGCAAATACGCCGACGACGTCAAACAGGTGATCGACTACGCCACGTCCGGCAAAATCGCCGCATTCATCGCCGAATCGATGCAAGGCGTCGGCGGCTTCGTCGAGTTTCCCGCCGGCTATCTCCAGCACGCCTACGGCCACGCCCGCGCGGCGGGCGGCGTGTGCATCGCCGACGAAGTGCAAACCGGTTTCGGCCGCACTGGCACGAATTTCTGGGGCTTCCAAAATCACGGCGTCGTGCCCGACATCGTCACCATGGCAAAAGGCATCGGCAATGGCGCGCCCCTCGCCGCCGTCGTCACCACCCCGAAAATCGCCGCGATGCTCACGCAAAAGACGCATTTCAACACCTTTGGCGGCAACCCCGTCGTCTGCGCCATTGGCACCGCCGTCCTCGACGTCATCGCCCGTGAAAAGACGCAGCAAAACTGCCTCGAACTCGGCCGCCACCTCCTCGCGGGACTGAACAAGCTCAAAGAGAAACACGCGCTCATTGGCGACGTGCGCGGCCAAGGCCTGATGGTCGGCCTCGAGTTCGTGAAAGATCGACAGACCAAAGAGCCCGCCAAAGAGGCGTGCCAGCAAGTCGTCGAGAACTGCCGCGAACTCGGCCTCCTCGTTGGCAAAGGCGGCTTGTGGGGCCAGACCATTCGCATGGCTCCGCCGATGAACATCACGAAAGCCGACGCCGACTTCATCCTCGCCGTGCTCGACGAAGCCATCGGCGCCGCCGCATAAAATCAGCGGCCGTGCGGTGCTTTCCACGATCCGGCGCGTGTCGTCTCGCGCGCCGGAAAAAAAACCGGCCGCGCCGCCCCGCCTCAGCCTTCCCAATACAGGATCCGCCCGCACTGATCGCAGGTGGCCAGCTTGCCATCGCTGTGTCGGTTGCGCGCCTGCGACTCGACTTCGCCCGAGACCTTCAAGTGACATCCCCCGCATTTGTTTTCGCGCATCGGCGCGCATACCGGAAACGTCCGCGTCGCGATGCGATCGTAAATCCGTAACACCGGCTCCTCCACCGGCGCCCGCGCCGTCGTCCGCTCCGCCTCCGCCCCCTTGAGCTCCTCGCGCAAGGTCGCCACCCGCTCGTTCAACATCCGGATGCGGCTCTCGTGCGCCGCCACGTTCTCCTTCGACACCTTATCCGCGGCCGCAAGCCGCGCCTTTGCCGCGTCGATCTCAAACATCACCGCGAGTTCCTGCTCTTCCAGGCCGCCGATCGCCGCCTGCGTCGTCGCGATCTCGTTCCCGAGCGCCTGATATTCGTCGTTTTTCCGCACCTGCGATTGGTGCGTTTTGTATTTGGCCAGGCGCCCCTCGGCCTGACCGATCTCCGTTTCGATCCCCTTTTTCTTCACCTCCAAATCGCGTAACTCCACCCGCCCCGCCTCCATCGCCGCCTTTTCCGCCGCAATCTTGGCCTCCACCGTCGCCACTTCTCTCGGCATACCAGTAATTTGCGCCTCCAACGATCGGCAGCGGCCATCGCGATCCTGCAAGATTAACAACTTCTCCAGCACGGGCGTCAGCATGTTGGCCGCAGCGTGCCGCCCCCTCGTCCGCCGGCAATCCTTTTAACTGTTTTCCGACGCAATTTTCCGGCCTTTTCCGACGCGAAAAAACCCCAAAATACTCCTCGCGTCACCGAGCCGTTTCGGGTCGAATTTCCCCTTTAATTTTCGCCCTTAACTCATCGCTCATGTCCGACACTCCCGAGCCGCAAAATTCCGCTAAATTACAGGCCGGCGCCGACGCTTACGACGCCTCCAAAATCCAAAAACTCGAGGGCCTCGAGGGCGTCCGCAAACGCCCCGACATGTATATCGGCGACACGAACGAGCGCGGCCTGCACCACTGCGTTTTCGAGGTGGTCGACAACTCCATCGACGAAGCGCTCGCCGGCTTCGCCTCCGCCGTCAACGTCACCATCCATCTCGACGGTTCCTGCTCCGTCGAAGACAACGGCCGCGGCATCCCGGTGGACATCCACCCGGTTTACCATATTCCGGCGCTCGAACTCGTCCTCACCAATCTCCACGCCGGCGGCAAATTCGGCAAAGGCGCGTATCAGGTGTCCGGCGGCCTCCACGGCGTCGGCGCGAAATGCGTCAATGCCGTCTCCGAATGGTTCGAGGCCGAAGTCCGCCGCAACGGCAAGGTGCACCAGATGCGCTTCGCCCAAGGCAAGACCACGCAAAAAATCGCGGTCATCGGCGACACCAAGAAAACCGGCACCAAGATCACGTTCAAACCCGATCCGGAGATCTTCAAAACCACGCGCGAATTCCAATACGATATTCTCGCCAAACGCCTGCGCGAGCTGGCGTTTCTCAATCCCGGCATCCGCATCGAGCTGCGCGACGAACGCTCCCAAAAGAACGACTCCTTTTACTTCAAGGACGGCATCACGGAGTTCGTCCGCTTTCTCAACCAGAACAAAAACGTTCTGCACGACAAGCCGATCACCTTCAGCGACTCCGCGCCCAACGAGACCAATCCCGCCCTCCCCAACATCGTCGTCGATGTCTCGTTGCAATATAACGATTCCTACAACGACCAAGTCTTCGCCTACGCCAACTCGATCTACAACATCGAGGGCGGCACGCATCTGAGCGGCTTTCGCACCGCCCTCACCCGCGTGATCAACAGCTACGCCAAGGCCAATAATCTCCTCAAGGAAAAGGATCCGCCCATCACGGGTGAGGACGTCCGCGAAGGTCTCGTCGCCGTCATCTCCGTCAAAGTCCCCGAACCGCGTTTCGAGGGCCAGACCAAGACCAAGCTCTCCAACGGCGAGGTCGACGGCATCGTGCAAAAGATCGTCGGCGAAAAGCTGCGCTTCGCGCTCGAAACCACGCCCGGTCTCGCCAAACGCATCATCGACAAGACCCTCATGGCCGCCCGCGCCCGCGAAGCCGCGCGCAAAGCCCGCGAGACGATCCGCAAGGGCGCCCTCTCCGGCGGCGGCCTCCCCGGCAAACTCGCCGACTGTTCCGAACGCGATCCCGCGCTCACCGAACTCTACATCGTCGAGGGCGACTCCGCCGGTGGCTCCGCCAAGCAAGGCCGCGACCGCCGCTTCCAAGCCATTCTTCCGCTCCGCGGCAAGTTGATCAATTCCGAGAAGGCGCAGCTCGACAAGGTCCTCAACAATGAGGAAATCCGCACTCTCATCACGGCCATCGGCACCGGCATCGGCACCGGCGAAGACGATCACGCGTTCAACGAAAACAAAGCGCGTTACCACAAGATCATCATCATGACCGACGCCGATGTGGACGGCTCCCACATCCGCACGCTGCTCCTCACGTTCCTTTATCGCCAGATGCGCGGCCTCTTCGACCGCGGCTTCGTCTACATCGCCCAGCCGCCGCTCTACAAAATCAAGCGCAAGAAGCGCGAGCAATACATCGACAACGATGAACAGCTCAACCGCATCCTCCTCGAGCTCGGCTCGGAGGACCTCGTGTTGACGCGCCTGCGCGACCAGCACGTGTTCGCGCCCGGCCAGATCGATCAGATCGTCGAAAACCTCGCCGCCCTCGAAAAACTTGGCGCCGGCGTCACGCGTTACGGCGCCTCGCTCCCCGAATATCTCAACCGCCACGAGCCCGAGACGCAGGAACTCCCGCGCTACATCGCGCGCATCCGCGAGGGTAACAAGGAGTCCTTCGAATTCCTCCGCGACGAGCATGCGCGCGCCGCTTTCGTGCAGGAGCACGGCCTCGATGCCGATCTCTTCGAGCAGCCCGATAACGCCGTCGCCGGCGAAAAGAAATCCTCCGCGCCCGCGAAGCGCATCACCATCCACGAGATCTTCGAAAGCACCGAGATGGCGAAACTCCTGAAAGCCGTCGCCCGCATCGGCCTTGATATCACTCGCTTCAACGCGACGGAAGAGCCGCGCTATCTCCTCACGGAAAATCCCGGCCAGAAGTCCGAGGCCAAGTCGGAGCTTTTCTCCCCCCTCGACATCGTCGCGCACATCCGCGCCAACGGCCGCAAGGGCCTCTCCATTCAACGTTACAAAGGTCTCGGGGAAATGAACCCGAAACAGCTCTTCGAAACGACGATGGATCCGGAAAAGCGCCGGCTCCTCAAAGTGTCGGTCAACGACGCCGCGAAAGCCGACCAGCTCTTCACGCTGCTGATGGGCGACGAAGTCCCGCCCCGCCGCCAATTCATCGAAGACAACGCCCTCAACGTGCAATACCTCGACGTCTGAGCCTTCGTCAGCGCCTCAGCGTTTCCTTGCTCCGACCCACCCGTCTTCGCGCTTCACCCGACCTCTTTCCCTGAATGTATACAGCGAGCGAAAAACTCTCCTCGGCCAACATCACCGACATCATGCAGACGGCCTACATCGATTACTCGATGTCGGTCATCATCTCGCGTGCGCTGCCGGATGCGCGCGACGGCCTCAAGCCCGTCCAGCGCCGCATCCTTTACGCCATGTTGCGCGAAGGGCTCGTCCACAATCGCCCCTTCGATAAGTGCGCCGGCGTCGTCGGTGAAGTGCTGAAAAACTATCACCCGCACGGCGACTCCTCCGTTTACGACACGCTCGTGCGCCTCGCGCAGACATGGGTCATGCGTTACCCGCTCATCGATCCCCAAGGCAACTTCGGCTCCGTCGACGGTGATCCGCCCGCCGCTTATCGTTACACGGAGGCCCGCCTCAACGCCATCGCCGAGGACCTGCTCAAAGACATTGAGGAGGACACCGTCGATTTCGTTCCGAACTACAAGGAGTCGACCACCGAGCCGACCGTTCTCCCGT